>NZ_JBYFBY010000005.1:0-328875 GCF_057652195.1 Pedobacter sp. T50_32
TGAGGTGGTCAGTTTGCCGCGGAATAGGTGGTCAGCTTAAACCGAAATCAGATGGTCAATTTCAGCGAAATCTCCACCCTTATCCTCACAAACAGGATGACCATCATATTTATCCAAAATCTCCAAAGCTGTAGGAAGCAAGGGAATATGTGCGGCAACGGAAGTCTTTTCTCTTTTCGTGATGATCCACTTATGACCATCAGCTCCAATTCGAATATGCGAGGGAGACAACTTCTGCACGTCGATAAAGGATAATCCAGTAAAGCAGCAAAAAAGAAACACATCCCTGACCTGCTCGATACGCGGATTGGCAATCTCCTTCGCGTAGAGCAACGAAAGCTCGCTTTCTGACAGCTTGACCCTCTCGACCTTTTGCAACCTGTTCTTATGCCCTTCAAATGGATTGAAGACAATCCATTTTTTGGCTAGGCATTCCCGCATGATCTTACTCAAACATTTGAGATGCTTGATCGCAGAATTATTGGCACAACCACACTTGCTTCGCAGATAAAAATCAAAGTCAGTGATAAAGCTATATTCTATTTTCCTGATATCAATATCTGAAAATCTATAGGTGGTACGCATAAATGCTACCAAATGCTTTTCCGTCGTCTTGTATTTGGTAAGCGTACCCTTAGTGAAACCATTTCCAATCAGGGCCTCAAGCTTATCATTATGCTCGCCAAAGACTTCCATTAGTTTCTTGGTCTCGGTTTTCACGCCCAAGAACATATTTCGGATTGCTTCCGCAGTAACCTCACTTTCCGAACGCAACAGTTTCAGGTGGATATCCTCGATCTTGATCCTAAGGGTATCGATATAATTGTTCAGGGTTTTAACGGCCTCGTCCCGTCCGTTCATTTTTCCAAGGATCCTGTTCCATTTCAAGGGTTCACAGTCCCTCCCTATAGAAAGTTCCTTAGGCGGTCCAGCGACCGTAATACGCATGTAGATGGGCTGAGGGCCGGATAAATAATTTTTTGGCTTCTTCAGATAGAAGAGCAGGCTCAAGCTAGTGTCCATAATCACTCAATTAAAGATTAAACAAATTTAGCTTTGATGGCCATTATGGTCAAGATGTTCAATAAGCAAACTAGCTGTCAATCAACAAACTAGCACCTTTCCAGTGAGTCATGTTGTACAAGAGCATGAACTCACGAATTACTCACTGGAAATATGGGAATTCGTGGATGTTTTGGATTGTCTAGAAAACAAAAAACCCTGTTTTCTTTAGAAAAACAGGGTTTTGTAAATTTTGCTACTCTAAGTAGCGGTCCGGAGTGGGCTGAAGCACTATCGCAATTTTTCCTCTAGTTCAGCCATATCCCTGCCAACTTTAGCATCTAGTACCTTCGCATAATGCTGTGTAGTTTTCAGATCTCTATGCCCAAGCATCTTCGAAACAGTCTCAATGGGTACATTGTTGTTCAGTGTTACCGTTGTCGCAAAAGTGTGCCTAGCAATGTGAAATGTAAGTGTTTTCTTAATGCCGCAGTGATCCGCAATCTCCTTTAAATAACTATTCATTTTCTGGTTGCTCAATACAGGAAGAACCATGCCTTTCAACCTGCAGCTTGGGTGATCCTCATACTTTTCCATCAATTTTTTTGGTATAGCTAACAGCGGTACGTTGGATGCGATTTCATTCTTTTCCCGATTGGTAAAAATCCAAAGCTTGCCATCGTTACCTTTTTTGATTTCTGAGCGTGTCAGCTTCTTCACATCAGCATAGGATAGACCCGTGTAACAGCTGAACAGAAAGATATCCTTTACCCGATCCAGTCTTTCAATCCCGAATTCTTTATCAGCAATACGAGACAATTCATCCTTTGACAGAAACTCTTTGTCCTTCGCCTTCGCTTTATTCTTGTAGAAAACGAAAGGATTGTATTCTATCCAGCGATGAGCAAGAGACAAGTTGACAATCTTTCTGAAATGCTTCATGTATTTCGCCACTGATATTTCACTAATTGCCTTTTCGGTACGCAGAAAGAATTCATAGCCGGTGATAAAAGCATGGTCAATTTTTCTGATATCAATGTCCGTTGTCTTGTGATCCTTTACTAGATAAGCTGTAAGGTGGATTACCGAAGATTTATACCCCTTTAATGTATTTGCCTTAAATCCTTTTCCAATCAATGTTTCCATTTTATGATTGTGGTCTGCAAATATCTCCATCAGAAATTTTGGCTTTTCTTCTTTGCCGAGATATTTGTTCATGATGGTTTCGGCGGTAATTTCCATTCCCATCTTTTTGAGGTGGGTGTGGATCTGTTCCACTTTTCTGTCAATGGCATCCAAATAGCTGTTCAACGTACGTGCAGGTTCGGATGTTCCTTTAGCGCGGTTTACGCTAGAAATCCAGCCTTTTGGCTCACACATTCTGCCAACGGACGCTTCTTTTGCAATACTGTTGTTAACTGTAATACGCATATAAACAGCTTTAGCACCGCCTTTGTAATACTTTGGTTTCTTCAAAAAAAAGTGAAGAGAATAATTTTGACTCATAATCTAGTCGTTTTAAGGTGAAACAAAACTAGCAATGCGGTCAAACGTAATCAAGATGTCCAAATACTGGACCTGTTGTAAATCAGTTGTTTATCCCCTTTTCAGTGAGTACCTATTTTGGTTAGAGGTACTCACTGAATGACTCACTGATTTTATGAGAATTCTTGAACCTTTTATCATGCCCATAAAACAAAAAAGGCCGTAAATCTTGAATTTACAGCCTTTTGAACGTTTTGATATTGAAATCTGTAGCCCGTAGGGGAATCGAACCCCTGTTTCCAGAATGAAAATCTGGCGTCCTAACCCCTAGACGAACGGGCCATTTTAACGATCTTTTGACCGAATGGTCTGCAAAGGTAGGAGTTTCAGTTTATTTTGTCAATAGTAATATTGATTTTGCACAGAAAGTTTTTTAACGCCATAAGAAATTTAGAATAAGAACAATCTTCTCCGTACAGTTGTTTATTAGCTATGAAAAGTACAAAAGAAAAAATAGAAGAAATTAATAAGCTTTTTGTAGACGGAGATATGGAGCGCTTTATGGATTACCTAACAGATGATGTGGTATGGGAAATGTATACTTCATCTGGCAATATGGTAATGAACGGAAAAAGTGAAGTAGAAAATATGGATGGCAGTGATATGCCAGAGCATACTAGTTTCGAATTTAACAACGTTGTAATAGAGGGAGACATTGCTTCTGTGCAAGGAAAAAGTACGGGCAATGGAAAGGATGGAACCGAATACATAGGCTATTTCTGCGATGTTTACTATTTTAATGACGATAAAATTTCAAAAATAGTTTCCTATGTGATTGATAATAAAAGTCTAAAAACTAGTTAGAATAAAATTAATCTCACCTAAATCTTTAAAAATGAAAATTATTGAAACGGAAAATAGATGCGATTTATATAGGATGCTGTTCTTGTTAATATTAATAGCAACCATTATTTTCAGTATTAAGCAATAAATAAATCAACAAAATACCCTTTAGAAAAAATGTTTTTTAGCAGCTTTCAAAAAAAAGCTATTGTTCGAGTCGATTACTCTTTCAGGAGGATGGTATAAGCGTTGATGCTTTTGTTTGCACTCGTTATAAAATAGGTTGTAGGCTTCTTCCATCTGCGCTGTACTTCGTTCGCCATGATATTCGCATAAATATACGCGTGCTATTGGCTTGAAACTTTCCAGATAGTCTAGCAAGGTTACCCCGAAAAAAATCTGAAATGGTGTGGTATGAGTGCGCTTAAAGATATAGTCAAACCCACTTACAAAATGGATTTTGTTTAAATGCATCGAGAATAATCCTCCTTGCGGATAAATACCCAACATGATCGTTGGGTCTTGCAACAAGTCGGCAGCATAATTTAGTGATTCAATCATTTTTCTCGACTTTTTGTCGACTGAAAAGCAACCCACATATTTCAACATCGGAAATGCCTTTAATTGTGAATCGACCACCATTGCCCTCAATTGCTTTTTCAAGATGGTTCGACATAGCCGATGCAGAATTGCCCCATCATTAAAGCTGTAATGGTTCATTAACATCAAGCAAGAACGGTCTTGGTCTACTGACAACTCTCCAATAAATTTCACAGCAGAAAAATGACGTAAAACCCATCGCTCTCCAATTCCTCTAGCGATCCATTTCAAGAATTTATTAGACCTGTCTTTAATCATAAGCATCAACACTACTAGCACCGTAAAGCCTTAAATAAATGATTCGCTAATTCATGGCTTCGGAGCTATATAGGATAAAGATAGTTCTTTCCTGTAGTCTGCCAAAACGATCAACGATTATCTCCTTTACAACTGATATTTGTTTTACCATATTGGTTACAATATTTTCATCACTGTTGTTCAGCAGATATTTTTTCGCCATTTTCGCAACTATGCCTATCATACCATCAAACTATCGCTCTCCAGCATATCTTTTTAACGGACAATTACAGACCATTGCCCCCTTTTTTGGCGTAAAACGTGATAATGCGCTTTACAAAACTGAAAAGTTGGAATTGCCGGATAGGGATTTTCTGGAGCTTGATTGGGTTCGAGGTGGTAATCATAGACTTATGATGATCTGTCATGGGCTAGAAGGTAATTCGAGAAGTCATTATGTACAGCAAATGGCACAATACTTTAGTAGTTTGGGCTGGGATATCTTGGCTATGCATGCCCGGAGTTGTGGGCGAGAAATGAACCGTTTACCAGTGCTTTACCATGGTGGATCAACCAGCGACATCGCGGCAGTAACATCTGCATATGCCAACCAATACGATTCGCTAGTGCTGGTTGGGTTTTCGTTAGGTGCCAACATGTTACTAAATTTTGCTGCTAGGCATAGCACGCCACCTAACTTAAGGGCTATTGCTGCCTTTTCTGTGCCTTGTGATTTACGCAAGTCTGAGCAAAAAATTGATCGATTTATTAACCGCGTCTTCGCCCAAAAATTCTTGAGCAAACTAAAGAACAAAGTGCGAAAGCTGGAAATAAACCATCCCGGAATATTCGATGTGGATACTTTGGATCAAATTATATCTATTAGAGATTTCTCTGAAAATTTCACGGCCCCATTTTCTGGATTTAACTCACTAGATGATTTCTATTCATCAGGCAGCTGCTTAAATTCCCTATCAAAGATCTGCATCCCTACCTTAGTGGTGAATGCTCAAAATGATCCTTTTTTGTCCGATACTTCTTACCCCATAGGTGTAGCAAACACATCTGATTATATTTTTCTTGAAATGCCCAAAAGAGGCGGTCATACTGCATTTCCAATTTCTGTTTCGGAGTCATGGATGCCAAATAGATTGGAAAAATTCCTGGATGAAGAGTTGGGTATAGCTTGTAGATTTCGTCAGAAGTAACCACCACCTTTCCTCGTATGAGCGAACCACTTGTTCTTATCTTGTTGATAAAGTGATTATCGAGCATAAAAAAAGGGGAAAAGTTCTCTTTTAAGAACCTTTCCCCTCTTGTAGTCCATAGGGGAATCGAACCCCTGTTTCCAGAATGAAAATCTGGCGTCCTCACCCCTAGACGAATGGACCATTTTCAATCTACTATGTAGATCTACTTGGGTAGCGGGGACACGACTCGAACGTGCGACCTTCGGGTTATGAGCCCGACGAGCTACCAACTGCTCCACCCCGCACTCTAAACAATTCGTTTTTTCTTTGGTTAAATCCTTAACACTGTTTCCGAATTGGAATGCAAAGATATAATTCGTTTCTTTGTAACGCAAATTTTTTTTAAAAAATATTTTATGGCACACAAAGCAGGTTTCGTTAGTATTATTGGAAAGCCTAATGTTGGCAAGTCTACATTGATGAATGCATTAGTAGGAGAAAAGCTCTCTATCATCACTCCAAAGGCACAAACTACCCGCCACCGTATATTGGGCATCGTAAATGAAGAGGATTTTCAGATCGTATTTTCTGATACGCCAGGGGTAATTAAACCGAAATATGGTTTGCAAGATTCGATGATGACAGCAGTAGGTGGAGCCCTACAAGATGCAGATTTGATCTTTTTTGTGACAGATATTCACGAGCGCCATGATGAAAATGATGTGCTCGAAAAAATAGTGAACACTAAAATTCCTGTAATAGTTCTAATTAATAAAGTAGATAATGCCAAACAGGAAGAAGTGTTGGAGAAGACAAAATATTGGCAAGAGAAATTAAATCCGATGCAAGTTTTTGCTATTTCTGCATTGCACGGATATAACTTAGCAGGTTTACTGCCTTTAATTTTAGATGTTATACCAGAACATCCAGCTTATTATGATAAAGAAGACTTAACTGATAGACATGTTCGTTTCTTTGCTTCAGAAATTATTCGCGAGAAAATCTTCAATAACTATCAAAAGGAAATTCCTTACAGTACCGAAGTAATTATTACCGCTTTTAAGGAAGAAGATAACATTACGAGAATTAGTGCAGAGATTATTGTTGAACGCGACTCTCAAAAAAATATCCTGATAGGAAAAGGCGGCGCAAGCTTAAAGAAAGTTGGAATGGAAGCTCGTAAAGACATCGAGAAATTTATTGATGGCAAAGTATTCCTAGAAACTTTCGTGAAAGTAATTCCTGATTGGAGAAGCAAGAAAAATTATTTAAAGAATTTCGGTTACGACGGTTAAGCATCTGCTAAATAACTGAAGCACACATTCTAGTTCATTGCCCTTTAATCAAAAAATAAAGCGTACCTTTGCGAGTTCAAACCCAAGTATGGGTGCACCTGTTTACGGTTTTAAGTTTTTTGGCAATGGCAATCAAATCTAAAATCGTAATTCAAAAATCGTATTTCACATGAGTAACATAATAGCCATAGTAGGTAGACCAAACGTAGGCAAATCAACACTTTTTAACCGCTTAACCGAAAGTCGTAAGGCTATTGTAGATGATTTTAGTGGTGTAACCAGAGATAGACATTACGGTAAAGCCGAGTGGACCGATAAAGAATTTACGGTAATTGATACAGGTGGTTACGTTGCAAATTCAGAAGATTTGTTTGAAGTTGCTATTCGCGAGCAAGTAGTAATTGCCATAGAAGAAGCTACTGTAATCATATTCATGGTTGATGTTACCACTGGTATCACCGATTTAGATGATGAAATTGCAAATTTACTGCGTAAAGGTAAAAAACCTGTTTTCGTAGTTGTAAATAAGGTTGATAACACGGCGCTAGAAAACGAAGCATCTGTATTTTACAGCTTCGGTTTAGGTGAAATCTATACCATTTCTTCTATGACAGGTTCTGGAACTGGAGATTTGTTGGATGATGTAGTTAAGAACTTCGAAGACGTTGTTGAAGAAGAAAACACATTGCCTAAAATTACCATTGTAGGTAGACCAAACGTAGGTAAATCTTCGCTAATAAACGCTTTAATTGGTAAAGACAGAAACATTGTAACGCCAATTGCAGGTACTACAAGAGATTCGATCCATATTCATTACAACCAATTTGGTCACGAATTTATGTTTATCGATACTGCTGGTTTGCGTAAAAAAACCAAGGTAAAAGAGAACATTGAGTTTTATTCGGTAATGCGTACCATTAAAGCCTTAGAAGATTCTGACGTTGTAATTTTAATGCTAGATGCTCAGGAAGGTTTAGAATCGCAGGATATCAATATCTTCCACTTGGCAGAGAAAAATAAAAAGGGTGTAGTCATTTTAGTGAATAAGTGGGATTTGATCGAAAAGAACGACAAAACCATGAAAGCTTTCGAAGAGCAGATTAAGCACAAATTACAGCCATTTACAGATGTGCCAATTCTTTTCGTATCTGTACTGAACAAACAACGTATTTTCAAAGCCATTGAAACTGCGCTAGAGGTTCAAAAAAACAGAGGAAAGAAAATACCAACTTCTAAGCTGAACGACGTGTTATTGCCAATTATCGAGGCTTTTCCGCCGCCTGCACTTAAAGGTAAGTTTATCAAGATCAAGTATATTACCCAAATTAATGGTGTGGCGCCAATGTTTGCATTTTTCTGTAACCTGCCGCAGTATATTAAAGATCCATATAAGCGTTTCTTAGAAAATAAACTCCGTGAAAATTTCGATTTTTCTGGAGTGCCAATTCAAATTTTCTTCAGACAGAAGTAGATTTACCGTCATTGCGAGGAGGTACGACGAAGCAATCTCTATCTATCTTGTTAGAAAAGTAGAAAAGCAATTTCATTGCTAATTTGCTACATCAGCCCTGCTGTATGCTCTAATATTTTTGTTGATAACTCCTGTCATCCTGAGCTTTTCGAAGGGTTTTTCATGGCTACAGATGCTTCGTAAACTCAGCATGACAAGCCGATGTATGGTGGCTCAACAAAAATATATCCGCTGCCATCAGGTTTATTTTACTCAGGCCTTTACTACTATGAGGGGTTTTCCTTTGCGCAAGCCTAAGTTAACTAGCCCTTATTGCAGCGGCATCTTCAAACGAGCTTGAAATAAAGCGAAAAAAAGGACTGACACAAATATTACTACTGCAGCTTCGCTTCAAAAAAATAACTTTACTAATTTTACGCTATGCAAAATTCTATCCAAGTCCTCAACAGTCTGCCAAACGATATCGATATCATTTTTGAGTTTTATGATATGGCGATTGAACACCAAAAGAAGGTTTCGCCTAAGCAATGGCAGGGTTTTGATAGAGAATTGGTAAAGGAAGAAATTGCCGATGGTAGACAATATAAAATCTTGGTAGATGGAAAGGTTGCAGCAATTTTTGCAGTAACTTATAGCGATCCGCAAATTTGGTTGGGTAAAGATGACGAAGCTGCGGTGTACATCCATCGTATTGTTACCCATCCAGACTATCGTGGCTATGGCTTTGTGAAGATAATTATAGATTGGGCAAAAGAATACAGTAAAACCAAGCCGCTAGATTATATACGCATGGATACTTGGGCAGATAATGAGCGCTTGTTGAAATACTATACCAGTTGTGGTTTTAACCACGTTGGCGGAATTAAGATAGCGCCTAACAGCGGCTTGCCTAAGCACTACGAAGGAATAACTTTGAACTTGTTTGAGATAAAAATTTAAGGTTAACTGTTTGAACTGGTTAATCGGTTAACTGAACATTGCCAATTGCCTACGCTCTCGTATCGTTGCCGAAATAGATGCTTTGGTAGCTGTCGTAGCGAGAAGGTTCAATTTCTCCTTCTTCTACAGCTTTAACAACGGCGCAACCAGGCTCGTTAATATGCCTGCAGTTGTTAAATCGGCATTGGTTAAGCCTTTCTCTCATTTCCACAAAAAAGTGGCTCAGCTCTTCTTTTTCGATGTCAACAATACCCAGTTCTCTAATGCCAGGTGTGTCTACCAAATAACCGCCAAAAGGTAAATGGTGCATTTCGGCAAAAGTTGTAGTATGCTGACCTTTGTCGCTCCATTCGCTTACCTCGCCAGTTTTTAATTCGAAATCTGGGAGAATTGCGTTAATTAGGCTGGATTTTCCTACACCAGAGTGGCCGGAAAACAAAGTAGTTTTATCTTTAAGCAGTGCTTCAATTTGTGGAATATTGGTGCCTTCCAAAGCGGAAACTTCGTAACAAGGGTAGCCAATATTTTCGTAGATAGATTTATAATCTGCTAATATTTCCAAACCATCTTCACTGTATAAATCTAGTTTGTTAAATACCAATGAAGTTGGAATATCATAAGCTTCGGCAACCACCAAAAATCGGTCGATAAAACCCAAAGAGGTGCGGGGAGAAGCTAGTGTTACTATAAGGAAAGCCTGATCTAAATTGGCTGCAATAATTTGCGATTGCTTGCTCAGGTTAATCGACTTGCGGATAATGTAGTTTTTGCGATCGTGCAACTTGTCTATTACACCAGTATCTGCATTGGGTTCCAATTCAAAATTTACTTGGTCGCCCACAGCAATAGGGTTGGTAGTTTGTATGCCCTTAATTCTAAATTTGCCTTTAATTCGGCATGAATAGGTGTTGCCATCTTCGGCAAATACTTGGTACCAACTTCCTGTAGATTTAATGACTAAGCCCTGCATATTCTGGGTAAAGGTAACTAAAAGTTGAAAGTGAAAAGTAAAAAGTTCAAAGTAGTATTGCCTTTTACTATACGCTATTCTCTCCCTCTTAGGGAGAGATGCCCAAAGGGCAGAGAGGGGATAAATAAAAATGCCTCAACAATTTGTCGAGGCATCTTCTAAAATTCTATTACTTCTTAATCCGCGAAATCGAAAGTTTCCATAAACTTAGTGGTAAAATTACCAGCTCTAAAGTTAGGGTCTTTCATTAATTTCAAATGGAATGGAATTGTTGTTTTAATGCCTTCAATTACGAATTCGCTTAAAGCACGTTCCATTGTACAAATTGCCTCTTCTCTAGTTTGTGCAACACAAATCAGCTTTGCAATCATCGAATCGTAGTTAGGTGGAATTTGATAACCTGCATAAACGTGTGTATCTACACGTACACCATGACCACCTGGTGAATGGAAATTAGTAATTTTTCCCGGTGAAGGACGGAAGTTATTGAACGGATCTTCTGCATTGATACGGCACTCGATAGCGTGCATATCTGGTGTATAGTTTTTGCCAGAAATTGGAATACCTGCAGCTACTTTAATCTGTTCTTTAATCAAATCAAAGTTAATTACTTCTTCGGTAACCGGGTGCTCTACTTGGATACGAGTATTCATTTCCATGAAGTAGAAATTACGGTGTTTGTCTACCAAGAACTCTACTGTTCCAGCGCCTTCGTAGTTAACTGCTAAGGCACCTTTAATAGCAGCTTCGCCCATTTGCTGACGTAATTCCTCAGTCATGAAAGGAGAAGGAGCCTCTTCTACTAATTTTTGGTGACGACGTTGAATCGAACAATCTCTTTCTGATAAGTGACAAGCCTTGCCAAACTGATCACCAATGATTTGGATTTCAATGTGACGTGGATCTTCGATGTATTTCTCTAAATAAAGACCATCGTTACCAAAAGCAGCACCAGATTCCTGACGGGCACTGTCCCAAGCATTTTCGAATTCTTCATCTTTCCAAACTACACGCATACCACGGCCACCACCGCCAGCAGTAGCTTTTAATATTACTGGATAGCCCATTTCGTTGGCCATTACAATGCCATCTTTTACGCTTTCCAATAAGCCTTCAGAGCCTGGAATAGTTGGTACACCGGCTTTTTTCATCGTTTCTTTGGCCGATGATTTATCGCCCATGTCGTTGATTTGCTCTGGTGTAGCACCAATAAATTTAATCCCGTAATCGCGGCAAACTGAAGAAAATTTAGCATTTTCTGACAAGAAACCGTAACCTGGGTGTATCGCATCTGCATTAGTTAATTCAGCTGCAGATATAATGTTTGGGATACTTAAATAAGAGTCTTTGCTTGGTGGCGGGCCAATACATACAGCCTCATCAGCAAAACGTACGTGTAAGCTTTCTCTATCAGCTGTAGAGTAAACCGCCACGGTTTTAATACCCATCTCCTTACAGGTACGGATAATACGCAAAGCGATTTCGCCCCTGTTGGCAATTAATATTTTTTTAAACATAGCTTTGATTTTTTGATTTCACCGATTTTTTGATTTCACCGATTAATCTGTGTAATCTTTAAATCTGTGTAATCAAGTACAATTACATAGGTTCAACTAAGAATAACGGTTGGTCGTACTCTACTGGCGACGCATTGTCTACCAAGATTTTAACGATACGGCCAGAAACTTCGCTTTCAATTTCGTTGAATAATTTCATTGCTTCGATGATACATACTACTTTGCCAGTACCTATTTCATCACCAACGTTTACAAACGAAGGTTTTTCAGGGCTAGCAGAGCGGTAAAAAGTACCGATCATTGGAGATTTTATCGTAATATATTTAGATGTGTCTTCTGTAGCTGAAGCCGCCGCTGGTGCTGCAGGCGCTGCTGTTGTAGCAGGTGCCGCCGCTGGTGCTACCGGAGCCGCTGCAACTGGTGCTGGCGCAGGTACTGCTGCATTTACATAAACTGGATTTTGGTTAGTTTTGATGGTAATTTTGAAGTTTTCTTGTTCCAACGAAACTTCATTTACTCCCGACCGAGAAACAAATTTTATAAGTTCCTGAATTTGTTTAATATCCATTCTCTTTTGGTTATGTTAAATAATTGTTGTGTCTTGTTTGAATTAGCGAAGGTAAGGATTTTTTCTGCTTGTTCAATGGTTCATAAGTTCACTTGTTCATTGGCTCATTTATATAGGCTCCTAGCCAAATGAACTAATAAACTAATGAGCAAATTAACTATTATAAGCCCATTTAAGATAAACAGAACCCCAGGTAAAACCACCTCCAAAAGCAGCAATGATAATGTTGTCGCCTTTTTTGAGATCTTTTTCCCACTCCCATAAACAAAGTGGAATGGTACCATTGGTTGTATTTCCGTAACGTTCTATGTTTACCATTACCTTTTCGCTGCTAACACCCATTCTAGAGGCAGTAGCGTCTATAATACGTTTATTAGCTTGATGAGGAACTAACCAAGCCACATCGTCAGCAGAAAGACTATTTCTCTCCATGATTTCTGCAGCTACATCTGCCATGTTGGTTACCGCAAATTTAAATACGGTTTGCCCTTCTTGATAGGCGAAATGTTCTTTGGCATCAATACTCTCGTGCGTAGCAGGTCTAACAGAACCACCCGCTTTCATACCTAAATATTTTCCGCCAGAACCATCACTCCTTAAAATCGAATCTTGTACACCCAAGCCTTCCTCGTTTGGTTCTAATAATGCGCAACCACATCCATCACCAAAAATGATACAAGTGGCACGGTCTTCATAGTTTATGATTGATGACATTTTATCGCCACCAACTACCAGTACTTTTTTGTGTTTGCCCGATTCGATGAATTGTGCACCTGTAGTTAAACCGAACACAAAACCAGAACAAGCAGCTTGTAGGTCGTAACCCCAAGCATTTACCGCACCAATTTTATCGGCAAGTACATTTGCAGTGGCTGGGAAAGTAAAATCTGGGGTAGTAGTACAAAAAATGATAAGGTCAATCTCTTTAGCGTCAATTCCCCTTTTCTTTAAAAGGCCATTTACGGCTGGTACAGCCATGTCTGACGTGCCTAAGCCTTCGCCTTTTAGTATTCTTCGCTCTTTAATACCCGTTCTGGTAGTAATCCATTCGTCGTTAGTATCAACGATTGTTTCTAGTTCCTTGTTGGTTAACACATAATCAGGAACGTAACCATTAACTGCGGTAATAGCAGCGTGAATTTTACTCATTTTCTTTGTTAGTTTATTGTTGGAATGCGGCTTGTATTTTTCCGACCAATCCAGTATTAATCATGTCCCTAGATTGGAAGATCATATTCTTCACAGCTTCTGGGCTCGATATGCCGTGTCCAATTAAAACTGGCGCATTTACCCCTAAAACAGGGCTTCCACCATAGTTTTCATAATTGAAACGGTCAAAAAATTCATCTTTCAATCCTTTTTTAATGGTCAATACGTAGAAAGATTCTGCCAATTTCAGCATAATATTTCCAGTAGAACCATCGCAAACAATTACATCAGCTTTATCATTGAACAAATCTCTACCTTCTACGTTTCCCACAAAATTGAAAGTTGCTTTTTCTTTCATCAAACGGTGACTAGCTAAAGTAAGCATATTGCCTTTTTCATCTTCTTCTCCAATGTTCATTAAAGCAACTTTTGGGTTGTTTATCTGCATAATGTGCTCTGCGTACAAACTGCCTAAAACGCCAAACTCCAGTAAATTGTCTGGTTTGCAATCTGCATTGGCGCCAACGTCTAGAAGCAAGCCAACACCGCCCTTTAATTTAGGTACAATAGTGCATAAGCAAGGTCTAGAAATGCCTGCAATTGGCTTTACGCTAAAAACAGCACCTACCAACATAGCGCCAGAATTACCTGCGCTGGCAAATGAATCTATCTTGCCTTCCTTCAATAATTGGAAGCCTACAGAAATGCTAGAATTTGGTTTTTGAAGAATTGCTTTCGTTGCATGTTCGCCCATACCAATAACTTCCTCGGTATGTACATATTCGAAGTGATCCGGGTTGAATCCTTGCTCAGAAAGAAGAGGTTTAATCTGCTGTGTATCGCCAATTAACACCAAGTGCTCATTAGCAGACAGTGATTGATGGGCAGCTATTGCTCCCAAAACAATTGCTTTGGGAGCATAGTCTCCACCCATAATATCGAGACCTATTTTCATAGTAAAAAATCTTTTGTGTTAAAGCCAAAGGCTCTGTTTCTATTAGGCTAAGTTAATCTTAAACTAACGGAAAACACAAAAATTTTTCAGAAAATTAACCTATCGAAGTGTTTTCTATTACTAATTTACCGTTGTAGTAAAGGTTACCATCAACGTTGTAAGCTGTATGAGGTACGTGTATCGCACCAGTAGTTTGGCAAGTAGTTAATGAAGGAGCTACAGCTTTGTAGTGAGTTCTTCTTTTATCTCTTCTTTGTTTAGAAACCTTGCGTTTTGGATGTGCCATTGCTTGATTTTTTTAATTGCTATTTTAATTTTTTTAAAGCTTCCCAGCGTGGGTCGCTACTTTGTTCTTCTTCTTCGTTGTCGCTGCCTGCCGACAGTTTTTCTAATGTGCTAAGCATTTGCTCGTCACAATTTTGTCCTGCTTGCTCGCACTTGTTAATAAAAGGTACTGCAACGGTAATGAATTCATAAATCAATTCAGAAACGTCAATTGCGGTTTCCTTTCTAGGTAATACGATGATTTCCAAATCTTCGGGTTCATCTTCATCTACCTCTTCAGCAAATTTCACAATCTGCCTCTCATTCAGTTCAATCTGCTGGTCAAAATCAGATAAACATGTGTCGCAGTTTAATTTTATCGTTCCATCAATATGGATACCTAAAATCAACATAGTTTCTTGTTTATCTAGTTCAACTACGGCTTTAAGCGTTCCATCTTTTACCAATGAGTGCTCAAACGCATCAAAAAAGCTTTTATCGATCTCAAAATCGAAAGAGTGCTTTCCCAATTTTAAACCTGTAAAGGGGATAGAAAATTGTTTTAATGCTTTCAATTGTAACTAAATTTTAGCCTGCAAAGGTATGAATTATTTTTTGATATGAAAATATTTTTAGAAAAATGAGGAATGGATTTTTTACATCATATAAAGTTGGATAATGATTTGAAAAACAATGTTAGTGTATTTTGGCAAAACCAGCCCTTCTTTCCGCTTTACTGCGCTCGTTGCACTTCGCTGCGTGTTCGCTTCAATAAGGTTTAAGTAACAAAATTATGAGTCCTTGGCAAAGAAAGACCTGCACAGATTAAATAAATCATTCTGCCATTAAACCATACAGACATTAGCTTGTCCATACGTCAATTAACAAGCCAAACAAAAATGAAAATATTAATAGTTATTGTTTTATTATGCACTGCAAGTTTTGGTGCTAAAGCCCAACATCCAAAAGTTCCGGATACTGCAGGTTATCGTATTATCAAAGACAATCAAAAAACATTTCCCAAGTTTCATCAACTTTTTCACCAGCTGTTGGAAAATGATACTTTGCTCAAACAAATCGTTTTCATTAACCAAAAGGCAAAAGGACCAGGCTTTGCCCATCCAAACGGAACTGTAACTTTAAACCTAGATTACTTCGTTAATAAGAAGCCCCGTTTCGATGATGACCGTTTGGTTGTTGTGCTTTACCATGAAATTGGGCATCTGCATTATTTTAATGCTACACCAAAAGGCAAAAGAAACCCTGAAGACAGTGAGAAAGCCGCGTTCGAGTATTCGTTACAAAGAACGAAGGAAATGGCGGTCAACAAAGACTGCCTGCCCTTAAAAGCCGGTTTGCATTTTATGTTACAGCGTAGTAAAAGCGATGAGGTAGGCGATCCGCATGTGCGAGCTTTAAAGCGTATGGTAAATGAACCTTTGTATGCCGAGTATGTAGCTTATCAGAAAGAGAAGTGTAAGTAAACTGTAGCTTTAGCCTTGCAAGCCGATGCTGAAATAAATTCAGCATGACGGCAAACCTATATAAAATTCAGCGACTACTATGTTGGTTGCTAGTAAAGTGCTTAATATTAAAACTAATTCGCATCATCCTTAATATCGCCAGCAGTTTCAATGATTTTACCGCCGCTTCTTAGCTGATTACGTAGCAAACCTTCTTGTTCTCTACGGTTTTTTACAATGTGGATAGCTGAGAAAAGCGCCTCCATAAAAGAAGTTGGATCTGCTTGGTTTTTACCAGCAATGCCGTAACCCGTGCCATGATCTGGAGAAGTGCGTACAAATTTTAAACCAGCGGTGTAATTTACACCAGTTTCAAAAGCAATGGTTTTAAAAGGAATTAAGCCTTGATCGTGGTACATCGCTAAAACAGCATCGAACTGTTTGTAGGTGCCATTTCCAAAAAAGCCATCAGCAGAATACGGACCAAAACTGATGATACCTTTGTCGAAAGCTTCTTGAATTGCCGGAGAGATAATCTCAGCTTCTTCGTTGCCCAATAAACCATTGTCGCTAGCATGTGGATTTAAACCCAACACTGCAATTTTTGGTTTTTCAATCCAAAAATCCTTTTTCAAGCTCTCGTTAATCAATTGTAGTTTTTTAACGATTTTCTCTTTGGTAATGCTTTTTGCTACTTCCGTTACGGGGATATGACCAGTTACTACACCAACACGCAATGTATCACTTACCAAGAACATCAGCACATCGTTGCTACCGCTTCTTTCTTGCAAATATTCTGTATGTCCCGGGAATTTAAAATCTGCAGACTGGATATTGTTTTTGTTAATTGGGGCAGTTACCAAAGCATCAATAGCTCCACGAACTAGATCGTCGGTAGCTTTTTGCAACGAAATAAAAGCGTATTTGCCACCTGTTTCGTTGGCCTCACCTAATTCAATTTTAACATCTTCTTCCCAGCAGTTAATCATATTTGGCTTATGTGCTGCCGCAGCTTCTGCATTTGGGATTACATTGAACGTGAAATCGCTAAGATGTAAAGCCTTGCGATGAAAAGACGCAACTTTAGTGTGTCCGTAAACAATTGGAGTGCAGTAATCTAAAATCTTGCTTTCGGCAAGTGTTTTTAAAATTACCTCTAAACCAATACCATTTACGTCGCCTATACTAATGCCTATCTTAACTTTGTTGCTCATGTTGATGTTTAAAATTTAGCGCAAAATAAGGATTATTAAGTTTAACCACAAAGACACGAAGAACACAAAGTGTTTATTGATAAATAAATTGAGCTTTTATATGGCCAATCGTAATTCGTAAATCTAAAATCGTAATTCATAAAAACGTACCTTTGCCACATGAGTTTAGTTAAAGCGAAGAAACATTTAGGACAACATTTTCTAACGGATAAAAACATTGCACAGCGAATTGTGGATGGTTTGATCCATACCGATAAATACAACCAAGTATTAGAGGTTGGTCCGGGAATGGGAATTTTGTCTGATATTTTGCTGCAACGCGAAGATTTAGAAACTTTTCTCATTGATATTGACGTTGAATCTTTTCATTTCTTGAAAGAAAAATATCCCCAACTGGGTGATAGGCTAATTAATGGTGATTTTTTAAAGTTAAACTTCGCCGATATCTTTCCTGGAAAGTTCGCTGTGATTGGTAATTTCCCCTACAATATTTCATCACAGATTTTGTTCAAGATTTTAGAAAACCGCCAAAATATTGTAGAGATGGTTGGTATGTTTCAGAAAGAAGTTGCAGAACGTTGTGCTTCTAAACCTGGTACTAAGGAGTATGGTATTTTAAGTGTGTTTATCCAAGCTTACTACAATATCGAGTATTTGTTTACGGTAAAACCTGGAACTTTTAATCCTCCACCAAAGGTTAATTCTGGCGTTATTCGCTTAACTAGAAACGAAGTTGAAGAACTAGATTGCGATGAAAAGCTGTTCTGGAGGGTGGTTAAGGCAGGTTTTAACCAACGTAGAAAAACTTTAAGAAATGCACTTTCTGCAGTGGTGCCGAAAGATAGATTAGGCGAACATCCATTTTATGAAAAAAGGGCAGAAACCCTAAGTGTGCAAGATTTTGTGGAACTTACAAATTTTGTAGCAACAAGGTGATGCAACTATAACCGTTTTTTACACGTCTTCTAGGTATGAAGAAAATCTTATTAACCGCAATCCTTAGTTTGGCTGTCCTTTTTGTAAAGGCACAAGAGGAAAAAAATATCGCCGATTTAGACTTTTTATATCAAGCGATTAAACAAACGCCGTCTTATAAAGATCAGCTGAAAAGCGATAAAAGCTACGTCCAGTTTTACCAGACGATTAGAAAAGATTTAAAATCTGAAGATGATTTTGTGATTTATCAGCAGTTGTTGAAACTGATCTATCCTTTAAAAGACAATCATTTAAGTTTTTCTCGTAAATCAGATTCGACTTATAAATTTAATTACCTAAGACCCGCTTTAGATAAGAGCGAATTGGAAAGGAAGTATGCCAACACTGAACTGAACGATATTACAGGCTTTTATTCTTCTCCTAACGGGAAAACCAAAGTTGTAGTGTACGAGCAATCGCCAAACGTTTTTTATTTGCAGAATTTGAACACCAACGTCGTCGAAAGTATCTTACATCGCACCAGTTCGGATAGTTTTGATGTTATTCGCTTTTTAAATCCACCTGTACCTTACGTATTGTACAGAAATGTGAGATTTAGAAACGGCAGGATAGATGATTTAGGATACATCAAGACACAAAAAACTCCGTATAACGAACTAGTAAAGGGCAGCGAGAATTTTGAGTATAAAAAACTAGAAGAGGGAGTTGATTATTTGAGGCTGAGTAATTTCTCTGCAAGACCTGCCAACATAAAGAAAGCTACTGAGTTCTTCAATGAAACAAAGCCATTAATTACAGCGCAGCATTTAATTGTTGATGTTAGAAATAACGGTGGCGGAGGTTATAAAACATCTAAACAGTTCATCAATTTCTTGAAGAGTTATAAAGGTCATGTTTATATTCTTCAGAACGGTTTTAGTGTTAGTAACGCCGAACAATTTCTAATTAACCTAAAAGGTAGAAAGAATATCACAACCCTAGGAGAAACCACTAAAGGAACTGTTACTTATGGTAGTAATTATGGCAAAAAAATAGATTTGCCTAGCGGCAGGTTTGTTTTCTCACCAACAGATATGAATGGTTTAGCCAAAGAGCTGGTTTACGAAAGTAAAGGTGTTGATCCAGATGTTGCGCTAGATGTTTTTAAAGGTGATTGGATTACACAAGCTCTGGAATACATTAAAAAGAAACCTTAAAAGCATGAGCAAAAAGATATTAATAGTTGACGATTTACATCTCATTTTTAAAGAAAGGGCAGAAGCTTTAGGTTACCAAGTTGATGACAGACCTGAGATTACCAGAGCAGAAACTTTGGCTATGGTTAAGGATTATGAGGGCATTGCGGTACGTACCAAATTTAGGATAGATAAAGAAATTTTTGATGTTGCTCCGAAATTAAAGTTTGTAGCCAGAGCTGGTGCTGGCTTGGATAATATCGATATCGACATTGCAAAGGAAAAAGGTATTGCGCTTTTGGCAGCTAATGAAGGTAATATGGATGCAGTAGGTGAACATGCTGTTGGTTTACTGTTATCGTTAATGAATAATTTTCGCAAAGCGGATGTAGAAATTAGAAACGGTATTTGGGATAGGGAAGCAAACCGTGGCTACGAGTTGACAGGCAAGACAGTTGGTATTATCGGTTATGGTTTTATGGGCCAGAGTTTTGCTCGTAAACTTTCGGGGTTTGGCGTGAACGTAATTGCCTACGATAAATATAAAACGGGCTTTAGCGATGATTTTGCTAGGGAAGTAAGTATGGAAGAAATTGTGAAGCATAGTGATGTGCTCAGCTTACATATTCCTTTAACCAAAGAAACCAAGCAAATGGTGGATGATGAATATTTCTTTCATTTCAAGAGACCTATTTTCTTTATCAATACTGCTCGTGGTGAAATTGTAAGTGTAAAAGCAGTGCTGAATAATATTGCTAATGGCAGAATATTAGGTGCTGGATTAGATGTTTTGGAGGCCGAAAAATTTCCAGTGTTGGCAGAGCAAGATTGGTATGATTCGCTGAAAATCAATGAGAAAGTGATTTTAACTCCTCATGTGGCTGGCTGGACTTTCGATTCGTACCGTAAAATTTCTGAGGTTTTAGCTGATAAACTGGCTGAAATCAGCAGATAAATTTCTAAATTGCTGCTATAAACAAAACAATTTTAAGGCAAAAGATATGAATATGAGCCTAGTCTCATTCTGATAACTATCGGAGATCATATCTTATCCCGATAACTATTGGGACTAAATATCTAATTTATGGCAAAGCAACATATTTACGAAACCAATTTGGTTTGGACTGGTAACAAAGGTTCGGGTACGATGGACTACCGTTCTTACGATAGAGATTTTACAGTAGAAATTGATGGCAAGGAATCTCTTTCTGGCTCATCGGATTCTATTTTCTTGGGCGATAAATCGAAGTACAATCCAGAAGATATGATGTTGAGTTCTGTTTCTTCGTGCCACATGTTGTGGTATTTGCACCTGTGCTCTAAAAACGGAATTGTGGTAATTGAATATAAGGATAGAGCTAAAGGAACCATGACCGAAAATCCTGACGGAAGCGGTAAGTTTACCGAGATACTTTTACGTCCAGAAGTGGTAATTTCTAAGCCTGAAGATATTTCTTGGGCAAACTCTTTACATGCAGAAGCTAATAGAATGTGTTTTATAGCAAGTTCGCTGAACTTTCCGGTGAAGCATAAGGCAGTTTGTACTGCAATTGGTGGCTAGTGTTGCGCAGATAATTTGTGAAGTTGGAATTTATTTTAAGCTCCCTTGTCATGCTGAGTTTATGAAGCATCTATTTTTAAATTTTTCCTAAATTCCTTCGCTACGCTTTGGATGACAACTCTCTTATCATAAGGCGGTTTGTATGGTAATTATTGGGTAACCTAATTTCCCGCTGATGTTCGCAGATAAGAAACCGTAGATATTCGCTGATCTGCATCTTCTTTAATCTGCAGTAAAATCTGTGAGATCTGCGGGAAAAAAGGAGTTGCCTAAACTTGATTGAAACGGCGTACTTTTTTGTTCCGTCATTTCGAAGGAGGTACGACTGAGAAATCTGTTAGTTACAGCTACTAGTTTAAAGATTTCTCACTATCGTTCGAAATGACAATGAACCGAAAACAAAAAAGACAAAGTTGAAAGCAGGGCTATCGGGACCAATGGAATGCAGGTTTTGCTTTTCAAAAAAATGGACTAGTGATTTTGGTCACGGCCTTGCCAATTTGAGCTAAATTTTGAAGCATTTATTTGCTTTTTTGGTTTAAGGCTTATATCTTCGTTTTTACACAAAGCAAGACTATGTAGGGTAATTACCTATGTAGTCTTGTTTGTTTTTTATAGGATTAAAGAAAAGAAATAGCGCTATGGCAGAAATTACCTATTACACTAAAGAAGGATTAGATAAATTAAAGGAAGAACTACATCAGTTGAAGACTGAGGGTAGATCTTCGATAGCAAAAGCAATTGCAGAAGCTCGCGATAAAGGCGATTTATCTGAAAATGCAGAATATGATGCGGCGAAAGAGGCGCAAGGTTTACATGAAGCAAAAATTGCAAAATTAGAGACAGTTTTGGCTAATTCTAGATTGTTGGATGAGTCGAAATTGGATTTAACGAAAGTATTGGCGCTGTCTATCGTAAAAATTAAAAATATAAAAAACGGTGCTACGATGACCTATCAATTGGTGGCAGAAAGTGAAGCTGATTTAAAATCGGGAAAAATTTCTGTGAAATCTCCTATTGCCCAAGGCTTGTTGGGTAAATCTGTAGGTGATAAAACGGAAATTGAAGTGCCAGCAGGCAAAATTGAATTCGAAATTTTGGAAATTTCGCGTTAAGCGAATAGATGTTTGGCGTAGAGCGATAAACGCTTAATGCCAAACGTTTTTCTTATACCCCACATCATGAGCAGCATTTTCTCTAAAATAATAGCAGGTGATATTCCGGCGCATAAAGTAGCCGAAACGGATGAATTTCTGGCCTTTCTGGATATCAGTCCGTTGGTTTACGGACACGTTTTGGTAATACCTAAAAAAGAGGTTGACTATATTTTTGATATTGAAGATAAGTTGTACCAAGATTTGATGTTGTTTGCTAAAAAGGTAGCTGCTGGTATTAAAAAAGCTTATCCGTGTGATAGGGTAGGTGTGGCTGTAATTGGTTTGGAAGTGCCACATGCGCATGTGCATTTAATTCCAATTAACACCATGAACGATATGAACTTTGCCAATGCAAAATTGAAACTGAGCCAAGAGCAATTGGCTGAGGTTGCTGCGAAGATTAAGGCGCAGCTGTAGGTTTCTCTTATGTTATTTCGAGGGACGAGAAATCTATTCTTAGATTCCTAACTATGTTCGGAATGACAATCTAACCTTTTAATTTCTCGTTATTTTGATGCCTTTCCGCATCACGGATGGACTTTTTCTCCAAGTTTTTTACCAATGCTTCATCTAGGTTGATACCTGTTTGATTAGCCAAGCACATCAATACAAAAAGTACATCGGCCATTTCATCGGCTAAATTTATTTCTTCATCGCTTTTCTTAAAAGATTGTTCACCATATTTACGGGCCATGATACGGGCAACTTCGCCTACTTCTTCCATTAAAATGGCAGTATTGGTTAGTTCGTTAAAATAGCGGATACCAGTGGTGTTGATCCAGCGGTCTATGGTTTCTTGTGCTTCGGTAATGGTCATGAGCAAATATAATGATTGAATGAGTAAATGATTGAATAGTTCACAGTTTCCAGTTAAACAGCAATAAAGCAATTAAATAGTTAACCAATTCAAACAATTAACCAAAAATTAGTGAACCAACATCACCATCTCTATGGTTTGCAGCTTTTCAACAAAAGAAACGTAGCTTCCAAATATCAGTGTTGTTTTTAGAGACTGAGGTAGATAGCCAAAGAATTTCTTGAATGCAGTGGTAAAATGGGTAGCATGCTTATAGCCCACAATTTCAGAAATTTCGGTGATACGGTATTTTTCGCTTAGCAAGAGTTCTTTTGCTTTTTCCATTTTACAAGAAGTGATGTACCCAAAAACTGTATTTCCGAATAGCAATTTGAAGTGTTTTTTTAAGTACTGTTCATTGGTTCCAGCGGCTCTTGCCAAGGCAGAAATAGTTGGTGAATTACTGAGGTCGTTTTCGATTAGTTCTTTAACTACGATCATTTTTTCTACTTCCTGCGGTTTTAGTGCAGATGGGATAAGCTTTTCTTCCTCGTATTGCGCCAATTGGAGCGTAAGTAGTTCTATAATTTTTGCCTTAATGTAGAGTTGTTTTAAATGATCGCTAAACTCACATTGGTCTATTTCGTGTAAAACGCTTTTTAACCGAGGTCCCAAATACAGGTTTCTTGGAAATAATTTACCTAAAGCCACCAAATTATGAAGAGGAGCACTATAGTCGTTAGGGGTGTAACGATGGAAAAAATCTTCACTAAGGTAGATATGAATCAATTTGGCATCTTCATCATCTAAATTGATAGACCATTCGCCTGCCTTTAGTGATAGCACATTGTACTCTGCCTGCTTAAACAATATTGATTTTGGTTTTTCAATGTTTTTAATGCTAGCTTGCCCTTGAATGCAGTATTGCAGTAGCAGGGTATCTTGCTTTACAGCAATTACAATAGGATTTTTGCCATTTTCAGCTGTGGAAAATTCTTTCACCAAAAATTTATCGAGTGTTAGTTCAGTAGCCAATTGCTGCGATTGATGGCTTTGCTCGGTGATGGTCAACGTCGCTTTTGCTTGGGCTGCTTTTTCTTTTTGCGTTACTAAATTTTCGGATGCGGTCATATCTTAAAAAATGCTGGCGGCTATATTTGCCGCAATTTACGTTTATTTAGACTTCTTCTAAATTAAAATGTGAAATTATTTGGAAAGATGAAGCACTTTTTACTATCGCTATTATTTGCGTTTACGTTTAATTCTATTGTTAATGCACAAAATGGCAGTATTTCTGGGAAAATTGTGATGGACAACAGAGAGCCCGTTGTAGGCGCTGTAGTGAATATTAAATCATTAAACAAACACACTTTAACCGACGAAAAAGGAAATTACGTTTTAAAAAGCATCCCATACGGTAGCTATACTTTAGAAATCGGCTCTATGGAGATCGTATCTAAAAGACAAGAAATTACTGTAAATAAACCAGAGCAGACCTTCAATATCACTACAAAGGCGAAAGATAATAGTGTGTTAAATGAAGTTGCCATTACTGGGAAAACCGAAAAACGCCAGATCGAAACCCAAGGCTTTGCCGTAAATGTGATTGATACTAAGGAAGCTTCCTTAAGGAATTTACAAACGAACGAATTATTAGATAGAAGCGTAGGGGTAAGGATTAGACAAAACGGGGGGTTGGGATCTAATGTGGAGTATAACTTGAATGGTATGTCGGGTAGAGCCGTAGGGATTTTTATTGATGGAATAGAAATTTCTACCTATGGGTCATCTTTCAACTTAAATAATATCCCTCCGGCAATGATTGAACGGATAGAGGTTTACAAAGGAGTATTGCCAGCGCATTTAACCGGAGATTTGCTTGGAGGCGCAATTAACGTGGTATTGAAGAAAGGATTTTCACATAATAACATTACGGTAGCTGCATCTTACGGATCTTTTAACACCTTCCAAAGTGATGCTTCGGCGATGTACCGCCATGATAAAACAGGTTTAACAGTAAGGGCGTCAGGTTTCTATACCCATACCGATAATAGCTACAAAATTTGGGGCAAATTTGCTCGTAACACCAGGCCAGACGGAACAATGGAATATGTAACTGCCAAAAGATTTTGGGATGGATATCGTTCGGTTGGGGGTAGATTTGAAGCAGGTTTTACTAATGTAAAATGGGCCGATCAGTTTTTTATAGGTTTTAACGGTGGAGACACCTATCGTGAATTACAGCACGGACAAACCATGTCGCAGCCTTATATGGGAAGGTTTACTGAAGCTCGTTCAAATGTGTTCAGCTTAAATTATAACAAAAGCAATCTTTTTACCGAAGGTTTGGATTTGACGGTAAATGCCAATTATAGTAAAAGAGAAACCTATGTGCAGGATACGGTAAGCTGGGTATACAATTGGAGTGGAGAAAAGATGATCGGTTTTCATGGCACACCTGTAAAAACTAGATTGGGAGGACAGCAGGGTGAACCTACAATGAATACCATCGACAGAACAATTAGTACAGTAAGATCTAATCTTGGTTATACCATCATCAACGGACATCGATTGTCTCTTAATCATGTTTATTACACTGTAGATAGATTTGACGAGGATATTCTTAAGGTGGTTGTAGATAGAATGTATAGGGCAGAGAATGATTTGCAAAAAAATGTGCTATCACTTAATTACGAGGCTGGCTTCTTTGAAGGTCGTTTAAAGACAAATTTGTTTGGAAAGCGATACATGCAAGATATGACTATGCTAAATCCTACACGAAAATTGATAAATGGTCAGAATACATTTTTTCGTGAAGAAATTAAAAGTAGCAAAAGCATCACTGGTTACGGCTTAGCTGTTTCTTACTCCATTACACCAAAATATGTATTAATTGCATCAGCAGAAAAAGCGGTACGTATGCCGTCCGAAACAGAAATTTTTGGTAGCCCAGATGAAAATGTAACTGCCAATGTAGGTATTAGACCAGAGTTAAGCAATAACCTCAATATTGGATTTAGGTTAGGGACGTTTGATTTTGGCAAACATAAGCTATCAATTTCCTCAAATGCCTTTTGGCGTAACGTAACCGATAAAATCATGCGCCAAACCAATATTCGACGTATAGAAGACGACCTCGAGTTTGCGCCATTCGTCAACTTAGGGCTTGCACAATCTTTAGGCTTTGAGGGTGAAGTGTCTTATAGGTATAATAACAATTTCAATTTCATGCTCAACTTTTCAAAATTCAACTCTTTATTTAAACAAGAGGTTGATCCTAATTCTGGTTTGCGCTTGGAATATTATAACCAACAAATCCCTAATGAGCCATTTTTTACAATTAATGGAAATGCACAATATAGGTTAAATAACGTGATTCAAAAGTTATCTATTTTGAGCTTATATTACAACTTTGGTTATGTAGCTCCTTTTAGCACTGGCTGGATCAAAACTGATTACGGAACTACTCCAACACAATTGGCACACGATTTTGGAGCCAGCTACCGTTTCCCAAACCGCAAATTAGTAGCAAGTTTAGACCTTAAAAATGCTTTCAATGCAGAAGTGTACGACAACTTTGCGGTACAGAAACCAGGCCGTGCCATTTACTTCAAATTAAATTACATTATAGATAAATTTTAATTCAACAAATATGAAAAAGAACCTTTTTAAAATGGTTTTGATGGGTACTGTAGCAACAGCAGTATCTCTAAGCAGTTGTAAAAAAAGTAGTGCTGGACCTGATGAATCAGGTCAGGCAGATCGCTGGATTACGCTATCGGGAGCATTAATGAGAACTAATCCTGGCGATGGTGATGGCGGAACTAAAGTGTACAGCGTTAATTTGGAAGATGCCCACAACTCAAATTTTACAATAGATGTTTTTGGAAAAAGTGCTAACGGAAATGATATTGGTTTTGGCGTGAAATCTTCGCGTACAGCAAGACTACAGGCTTCAGCTGATGGTAAATATCTATATAATATACAATATACTGGCGCTGATGGAGGAGTATTTAATAAATATGAAGTAGGTGGAGGTAACGTTTACAAAGAAGTAGGCTCTGCTATCAATACGTCTGTGTATGTTGGTACTTCACCTCGTTGGGTAAAAGCAGCAGAAGGCGTTGGTGTAGCTGTGGATGTAAAAGTGGATGTAACTAGAAAAGGTACTGCACCAAACGAAACGATTAATACTATTAAAAGCTCAGGTATCATCCTTACGTTAGACCTAAATAACCCTCGTATCAGCAATGTTAACAAAGAGTATTTTGAGTTGCCAGCATTAAGTGCTGATGAAATTGCCAAAGGATATCATGTTTTCCGTTTTGATGCTCCTGTATTAAACAAAGCAGGCGATAAATTATATATTGGCACTTGGATGCGTCAGTACAATATGAATGCCTTTGTAACTTATAATGCTTCTGGTACACCAGTTTACGCTACAGGTACTCTTCCAAGGCTAGCGACCCGCACACTAGTGGTCGATTATCCGTCTTTAGAGAATCCTAGATTTATTACTTCTACACAAGCTACGGGCGACAACAGTGGTTACCGTAGCCCAATGTCTTACGTTGGTACCGACGGAGCAGTTTACCAAGCCACTCACAGAGAAATTGCTGGTACCGGAGGTTCTAAAATCCTTAAAATAGGAACAAACAATCAATATGATAATAGCTACGTGTTAAGTCTTGACACGGAGTTAGGCGTAACTAATAGTTATATCGAAACTTGGAGATATGCTGGAGATGGTATTGGATTCGTAATTTATAGTGTAAACGGAGACGGAGGTTACATTGCACGTGTTGATTTAAATAATAAAAAAATCACCAAATACTCTATTCCTGGAGAGGCAACTTTAGATTTTGGTCAACACCAAGGAATAGCTGTTCATGGAGATTATGTTTATATTCCAGTTACAGGAATAGGTACTGATGGAAATCTATACATCTTTAATAGAAAAACAGGCGCTATGACTGTAGGAGCTAAACTGAAAAATGCAGCAGGTAATCGCTACATAGGCGCTTACTAAATTCCAACCCTTAAAGGGCTAAATTAACACTCTCTAAAAGTAAAACGTCCCGATGTTAATTCGGGACGTTTTTTTATTTTAAAAAAGCACCACTAGTGGTTTGGGGCTTTTACTCTTTATTCTTCGTGTCCATCACAATCGTAACCGGACCATCATTCAGTAAGCTTATTTTCATATCCGCACCAAAAACTCCGCAAGCCACTTCTTTTCCAATTAGCTGGCTTAACTTCTTTTTCATTTCCTCATAAAGAGGGATGGCTTTATCTGGTCTTGCTGCCCGCGTAAAACCTGGTCTGTTGCCTTTTTTCGTAGCCGCAAACAAAGTAAACTGACTAATCAATAAGATATTTCCATCGATATCAGCTAAGGCTTTATTCATCAACCCATTTTCATCTCCAAAAACACGCATATTGGCGATTTTTTGCGACAACCATTCTAGGTCTTCCTGCGTATCTGCATCCTCAATTCCTAACAAAACCAAAAAGCCATTTGTAATTGCCCCCGTAATTGCTCCATCTACTTTACAACTTGCTTCGGTTACTCTTTGTATAACTGCTCTCATACCCCTATGTCCCCTAAAGGGGAATGTTTTTTCTAAAATTCAAATAATATATTCTGTTAATTCTTGTTGAGGATGTTTCTACGGCCAATTTAAGTACTTTTATAGTCACAATGAAATTCAAACTAGTAAAGCCCCCTTTAGGGGGATGGGGGTTATTGTTTCTTATTCTATTAATAAGCTGCCAACAAAAACGAGCAGTAGAAACTAGTTTTTACTTTTGGAAAACGGTCTATCAAACCAACACAGTTGAACAAAGCTATTTGCAGCACTTCAAGAGCAAAAAAATATTTGTTAGAATTTTAGATGTAGATAGAAATCTCAATGGAGAAATTGCTCCTGTAGCTCCCATCAAGTTTAAAGATCAAATTCCTGCCAACTTAGAATTGGTTCCAGTAGTTTTTGTGGTTAATGATGTTCTTAAAGAGATCAGCGAAAATCAGCTTAAAAAACTGGCGGCAAACATTGTAAAATTTGTGGATGGAAAGGTTAAACAGTCGGGAAAATCCAGCTATACTGAACTACAAATAGATTGCGATTGGACGGCTACCACCAGAGCCAATTATTTTTTGCTGTTAGAAGAAATCAGAAAGTTATTAGACGGTAAAATAATTTCATCGACGCTGCGTCTACATCAACTAAAAAATCAAGAAAAAAGTGGTATTCCGCCCGTTGACAAGGTATTGCTGATGTGCTACAACATGGGAAACCTTCGTAAGTATGGTACACAAAACTCCATCTTAGACCTAAAAGAATTGGAGAAGTACGCAGGGAAAAACTTAGGTTATTATCCAATGCAGATAGATATTGCTTTGCCACTGTTTTCTTGGGCGGTTGTATTTAGAAATGGAAACTACACTGGCATCTCTAAGCGCTTAAAAAGTATAGATTTGGCTAACAGCTCGATGTTTTTGAAACAAGCTAATGGTTTGTATTTAATCAAAACAGATTTGCCTGATTTTGGACTCTATAAAAATGATGAAATTAGATTTGAAGAAAGTAAATTTGAAGACATAAAAGAAAGTGCCGTTTACTTATCCGAATACTTATCCAATAAGCCGTTTACTCTT
This sequence comes from Pedobacter sp. T50_32, assembly GCF_057652195.1. Classification (NCBI taxonomy): domain Bacteria; kingdom Pseudomonadati; phylum Bacteroidota; class Sphingobacteriia; order Sphingobacteriales; family Sphingobacteriaceae; genus Pedobacter; species Pedobacter sp. T50_32. Next base: position 29,446 of record NZ_JBYFBY010000005.1, read on the forward strand.
TTATTTTATCATTTAGATGAAACCACATTGAAAAATTTTAACACTCATGAACTGGAAGAAATTACTCATATTTTGCGTTAGTTTTTTAACGGTATTTTTTGGTGAAATTGTAGTCAATATCGCCTGTGGCGGAGAAATAGATCCCTACGATTATTACATCTCATACTTTCATAACGATGTGCAGGGAAAAGATTACGATCAATTCAATTTTAGTGAGTGGGAATACCTTTACCACGATGAAGAAAAGGTAGATGAGTATGATTTGAACAGTGCAGAGTGGGCTAAATATTTAAGCGTGAAAAAGGAAGACGTACGTAGGGTAATGTACGAAAGTGATAGTGCCACGAACGTGCTTTTGGCAGGTTTAACCAAGAAGAACTTAAAACATTTGCCACAAGATTTGCAGCAAAATACATTCCTTCAAGCGCTGGGTAAAAATAAACATGCCTTAAAATATTTTGACTTTGCCAAAACTTGTGAGCCATTTGCAACGGTAGCGTTTGATCTTTGGAATCCGGTTGAACGAGATAGCTCGCAAATGATCCATAAGGCACAAGAAGCCATACAGCTACTGAGCGAGGTGAAAAAGGACAATTTCCTAAAACTTCGCTATGCTTACCAAGCAGCTAGAATGTATCATTATGCAGAAAGTTACGAAGCCTGCAAAACTGTTTACAAAAAGTACATCGAGCCAATTTCTTCTACAGATTTAGCCAAAGGTTGGGCAATGTCAGTGTATGCTGGTTCGGTTCGTTACGCAGGAAATCCAACGGAAGCTGCATATCTATTCTCGAAGGTTTTTAGTAGCAATCCAGAACGAAAAGTACAGGCTTATAAGAATTTCCATTATACTTCTACCGCAGTAGAAGATGTGTTGCCATTTGCTAAAAGCGATGAAGAGAAAGCAAACATCATTGCAATTAAAAGTTTCGGTAACCCAGATTACGACCTCGATGCACTGCACAAAGTTTATAGCTATATGCCAAACAGCTTAATGAATGGAACATTGTTGATAAGGCAAATCAATAAGCTAGAGAAAGATTTCAATAAGCCTGGAGGATTTTCAAGAAACTATTTCGAAACAAATGCAAAAGGCGATACTGTAAACAATGCTAGCTTAATGCAATTGGAACTCACCAAAAACTTTGCTTTAAAACTGGCGGATGACAAAAAATATCCAGAATCCGAGTTGGGAACTATCAGCGCTGCTTATATCAATTGGTTAAAAAGAGATGATGTTGCGGCAGCGGCTCTGTTGCAAAAGTTAGATCCTTCAAAGTTAAAAGATCGATACAAAAGTCAATTTCAGATCATCAATTTACTGCTAAACGCAAGAAAAATTAAGCAAGGAAAAATTAACCCAGACGAATTGGTGCCAACCTTGAAATGGCTTGATGAGAAGCGTAAGAAAAATGTTCCAACTGTGGAAGATGATTATTTTGCTCAGAGTAGAGAGAATAGATATTTGGCAACCACCAGAAATTTCTATCAGGAGTTGTTGGTACCAACTTATATCAAATTAGGAGATACAGCTACAGCCGCGTTGCTGATGATGAAAGGCGATTACAATACTGAAACTGCAAATCAAGGTAGCTTGGCCAACGCTATGAGTTGGACTACACTAGAATTTTGGAGAAATTATTTGAGTTCATCTACCTTGGCAAAATTAGAAAGAAGATTTGAAGGAAAAGCAACGAGCAGTTTCGACGCTTATTTGAACGATGCCTTATCTAAAATAGACAGAACAGGGTTTTATGAACTTTTCGGCACTGCTTACCTACGTGAGCATCAGTATGAGAAAGCTTTAAAGTGTTTCGAAAAGTTACCTGCTAATTACGAGTTTTTAACCCCAAGCGACTGGTATGAAGACGAGAAACTTTATGCAAATCCATTTGAAACTACCATAAACGATTATCCGAAAAAATATACCAACGCTACTAAAAAGTACGATAAGCAATCGTTCGCCAAAGAGATGTTGCGACTACAAAAGCTCAGTATTACAGATAAGAAAAATGCGGCTCAGCACTACTTTAAAATGGCTAATGGTGTTTATCAAACTGGTTACTATGGCAACGCTTGGTCGTTAATCAGTTATAATTGGAGTTCTTATTCTGTTTACGAGCCAGCTAGATATGTGTTTGATCAAGACTTTAAGTTGGCGGCAAAAGCGAAACAGTGGTATTTAAAGGCACGCAGTTTAAGTAACGACCCAGAGTTTAAAGCAAAATGTACATTTATGCTGGCTAAATGCGAACAAAAAAGCGAGTCGAACAAATTATTTAATCAGCATAATTGGTACGACCTTGGCTATAAAGAAGCCGATAATATGTTAGCTGATGTAAATAGACAAAATCGCTACTTTGCAGAGTTGAAACAGCGTTATAGTGGTACAGCCTACTTCAAAAAAGCAGCTTACGAATGCAGTTATCTTGGTGATTTTATAGCGTCGAAGTAAATTGATTTCTTTCGACGCTATAAATAATCGTTAATTATTAGTGTCCGATAGAATATCTTGCATCTGCTTTAACTCTGTCACCTTTTCTGCAGCTCCCAAATTTTCGTAGGCCGAAATCAAATTTCTAATGATACGACGAACAATTTCCGCATTGCTACAAGGCGCATAAAAGCCAGGCTGCGGTTCTAAATTCAGCTGGCGCAAGAACTGGTCAACATCGTGCTTGCCAAAAATAGCTCCCTTGTTAAAAGCATTGATATAAAATAACACCGCCTGCTCTCTGTCAGGGTTACTTTCGTCAATATATCCTAGAATAAAATGCTGTGGTAAATTCACGCCGTAAACAGGAATATCCAATTTCTGTGCAATGGTTGAGTAAATAATTGCCAACGAAATTTGGTTGCCTTTTTTGCTCTCAAGTACTTGGTTTAAATATGAGTTTTGCGGGTCGTGGTGATTTTTTGTATTGCCGCTAAAGCCAAACTGATTGTAGAACACATGATTAATCAGCTTAATCTTCTCAATCGAGCTCATCTCGTACTGCAAACCAACCCAAATTTCACGTTTAATATCTTCAATCTGGTTAATAATCAACTGTTCGTCTAAATCTGGAAACTGATAACGATTAATAATTAAAGCGCCCTGCAGCAGATCAAAGGCACCACTCTGATACCACAAATTCAAATCTTGCTTCACATTCGTAAACTGAATAGTGTGCACAATATTCTCAATGCGCTCCTGCATCATCGTATCCAACGATTTTTCCCAAGCAGTTTCTAAATGTGAAATCGCATCGTTGCCATATTCCAACAATTTTTCTTGCACATTCAAAAACACCTCCTCATCTGGGTCGTCCAGCAACTTTACTAAAGCATCTATTTCAGTCACATTACCACGCTCTTTCATCTGTAATACCTTTCTATCAATTATTGTGTTCTTTTTTAGAAAATCAAAGTCAGTTTTTCATCGTTTCCACCTGTCCCGCTTTCAACTTTGTCTTTTTTGTTGCCATGTAATGCTGAACTTGTCGAAGCATCTGCAGCAAAAAAGTACGCCGTTTCAATCGGGTTTATTTCACATCCACTTCTACACCAAAACAAATGCCCGCTGCTAAAGGTTTAACACCCGGCTCATCCCAACTTCAGCCTTCAAACTTTAGTCTTTGGTCTTTAGTCTTCACACCCTCCACCTTCACACCCCTCTTCCACCTTTCATCTTTTTTCCCTTAATTTGTCCCATGGTCTTACAATTCTTCGCCGATTACCTTAAACATCAGTTTACCGCTAAAACCCGTCATGGTACACATTCGCCATTTGTCTACAAGCTAGCAGATGAGGTAATTTACGATTTTTCCATAAAAAGTGAATACAAAGAAATCGAAGCACAGCGAAAAAAACTTTTGAATGACCAACATCTCATTACCGTAACCGACTTAGGCGCAGGCTCTCATCTCAACAAAAGCAGAACGAAGAAAGTTTCGCAAATTGCAAAGAATGCATTAAAATCTCCTCGTTTAGCACAACTAATTTATCGTTTGGCGGCCAACCATAAGCCAGCTAACATAATAGAATTGGGCACTTGTTTAGGTATTACCTCTGCATATTTATCAAAAGCACAGCCCGAAGCCAATGTTTTAACCATCGAAGGTTGTCCGCAAACTGCCGAAGTTGCTTATCAAAATTTTCAAGAGCTTAACTTAAAGAATGTGGAATTGCAGGTTGGTAACTTCAACGATTTGCTGCCAAAAGCGATCGAAGAACGAGCACAGTTAGATTTCGTTTACATCGATGGTAATCACACCAAAGAAGCAACGCTCAACTATTTCAACTGGTGTCTGCCAAAAATCACAGAAAACTCGCTACTTATTTTCGACGACATCTACTGGAGCGAAGGTATGAAGCAGGCTTGGGAGGAAATTAAAAATCATCCCGATGTAACCGTAACTGTAGATCTATTTTGGATTGGTTTGGTGTACTTCAAAAAAGGACAAGCCAAAGAGCATTTCAAATTGAAGTACTAATTGTTCCAAATCTTCGACTAACGTCATTTTTTCCCTTTAGGGGTAATAAAATAAAGCACTTGCTCTTTTTGGCTACCTGTCATGTCGAGTTTCGAGGCATCTATTTTATACGCTCGTAAATCGTTCGGCACGCTATATATGACAAACTTCCGAAACTAAATAAGTAGGGTTTAAATTGATATTGTTTATTAATGGTTTCAACCATTTCAATTTAATCAGTTAAAGTGTATTCAAAATTATCTTATTGATTTTCAATTATTTGTTATTAATAACTGATTTTTTAGTTGTATAACTGAAAAATCAGTTATAACTTTAGGTTATGGAAGAATTAACCAAAGCCGAAGAACGTATCATGCAAATTCTATGGAAATTAGAGCATGCATTTGTAAAAGATATCATCGAACAAATAGACGATGAACCTAAGCCACCTTACAATACAATTTCGTCTATTGTGAGATTATTGGAGAAGAAAGGCTATGTAAACTACAAAGCTTACGGTAAAACCTACGAATATTTTCCTGCGATCAGCAAAGAAGAATATGCAAAAACTAGTTTTTCCAAACTGTTTTCTGCTTACTTCGATAACTCACCAAAAAGTTTACTCTCTTTTATGGTAAAGCAAGAGAAATTAAGTGAAGCCGACATCGAAGAACTAAAATCGCTCATCAACAAAAACTCATAACATGGAATTGTTCTACTACCTATTAAAAGTAAGTGCATGTTTGGTACTGTTTTTCGCCTTCTATCTGTTGGTGCTTAAAAAGCTTACTTTCTTTAAATTCAACAGGTTTTATTTACTCGCTACGTTGCTCTTGAGTTTCGTAATTCCATCGCTGCAAATCACTGTAGAAAGGGTAGTGGAGCAAGCGCCAATAGTTTTAGAAGAGCCAGTCAAATTTTCAGCAACTGAAATCCATTCTATGGAAACGGCACCGCATTTTGTTGCTGCAGAAAGTACAGTAGCAGAAGTAACGTCGATAGATTGGCTATCCTTAATTCCCTATGCCTACATCATTGTCGCATCGCTGATTTTATTGTTTAGCCTCAAGAAATTAGCACTGCTCCTTAAACATACCAAGCAAAAAGCAATAGCTGTAAATGGACTTAAATTGGTAAGCAAAGCTGATGGATTTACCAATTGCTCTTTTTTCAACTACGTATTTATCAACGAACAAAGCTTAACCAAAACCGAGCTAAACATTTTACTACAGCACGAAAGTGTTCACGCCAAACAATATCATTCTGTCGATAAAATAGTGATGATGTTAGCAAAGGCAGCTTTATGGTTCAACCCAATAGTTTATTTGTGGGATAAAGCTTTGGAGCAAGTGCACGAATACGAAGCCGACGAAGCCACCTCAAATAATTTTGGTTCGAAGGAATATGCTTCCCTGTTACTTAAACTTGCGGTAGAGCAAAGTAGAGCTCCGCTTGTACACAATTTCGTGAAAAGCCCAGTGAAAGAGCGTATCAAAATGTTGTTCAACTCAAAATCAACAAATATGAAAAAATTAATGTATTTACTGGTTGCGCCTATAGTTTTAGGCTTAATCTGGGGATTTACGGTGAAGGTGATAGAGGTTTTTCCAAACGAAACGGAGCAAAGCGATTTCGTACTAGTTCTAGATGCTGGTCACGGCGGAAAGCAAAAAGGTGCCGAAGTAAATGGTATTACAGAAAAAGAATTGACTTTAGCTATTGCGCAGAAAGTTAATGCTATTGCTAAGTCTAAAGGTATTAAAGTGGTAATGACTAGAAATGCGGATGAAGATGTGAGTTTTAAAGAGCGTTTGGCAAAAGAAGGAGCTGTTTTGGTTTCTCTACATGTAAATTCAGAACCAACCTCAAAAGCGAAACAATCAAACGGTATAGAAATTTTTACAGCCATTGGAGATGAGGGCAATGAAAAAAATCGTTTAACAGGCAAGTTGGCAAGTCAAATGCTGAAGGCATTTCAAAACTTAAACGGAATTGATGCCGATAGTAATCCTAAAAATAAAAACCTGCTGCTACTTAGAGAGAGCAAAATACCTTCTGTAATCTTGGAACTAGGTTACTTAACTAATAAGAGCGATTTCCAATTCATTACTAACAAAGAGAAACAACAAGAATTGGCAAAATCTATTATTGACGCGGTGATTGCGTATAAGAACTTACCAGATTTAAAGACGATAAATAACACTACTAAAGACGATAAACTAATTGATGGTGGTATTACGAGTGAGTTAAACCGACTAACAGAAAAAACTGGCAAAGAATTATTTGGCAAAACTATCAAGGGAAAGGTAAAAACCATTTTGTTTACGGAAGTCGGGGAAGTATTAAACTTTGCTTATGATAAAGGTGTAGTTAGAGTTTTTAATCCAATAAAAGGAAAAGTCAAAATTGGAGATGAACTTAGCATGAAAGTTAGCGGGACAGTTCATAACATCGTAGTTTCTGACGCAAAAGGAAATGTTATTAAGAACCTCGAAGCGTCTTGCATAACAGCATCTGAAATTAGGTCATTTAGTGGCGAACTTTTGTATGAGCTTAAAAACGAACAAAAACCATTTATATCGAAAACTTCAATCTTAAAAGGAAATGATTACAGAGAGGAAAGAATTACATTAAACACTTACAGTGGTAAAATACTTTCTGCCAAAATGGTTTTCGCTGGACAAAATCATAAGCCTGCAAAAATCTATATTTACGTAAATGGCAAGCTGTTCAATGAACAAGAAAGTTTAAAATTCGATAAAGATTTCATTTCTAAATTATCAACAAATAGAGGTTTTTCTTTTGTTAACGATTTTGATTTTCCTGAGATTAATGATAAAAATGAGGCAGTAGTGTTTTGGTTTGGCCAAGAGCCAAAATTGTCTTTTGCTAAGACCAAAGACATAGAATATGCGCAAAGTTACAATGGAAAAACTGTGACGGGAGAGGTGACTGCAATTACATTTTCGCCAACAACTAAAGCTATGGATGGCTTTTTAGTTAAAACTCCTAATCATCAGGTATTAAAAGCAAATGTTGAAGCAAAGTTTGCTCAGCAAGTTAAAGCCATGATTAACAAAGGCGATAAAATCAGTATTAAAATTTATAATGCAAGTTACTGGCCTAATGTAGAGATTCCGATGTTAACAAGCTATAAGTTAATGAAGGATGGAAAGTTGTTATTTGATAGATGGCCAAAGCAACCTGCGCAAGCATTAGGAGCCAATGTAAATGATGATATACTGCAAAGCCGAGACTTTAATCAGCAAAGTGTAGAAAAAGTTAAAGAAAGATTAGTTTCTGGTCCAGGTAAAGAGGGCAATTTAGAACTTAGTAAAAATGTGTCTATTGCTAAAATGCGTTATCAAGCTTCAGATTCAGTAAAAATAAATAGAGTTTTAGAAAGTATGTTATTGTCAGGTAAAGCCGAACTCGATATAGAGAAGTACAAAGCGAAAGGTAAAGTTATTCACTTAGATAACTTAAAGAAAATGGTAACCGTTTACCTCGGCTCTGTGAAAGACGAAAATAATTTAAAAATAGAAGCTGAGGTAATCGAGATAGATTTAGCAAATAGCAGCTATAAAACTAAAAATTACCTGAAATAAAATAGCTGCTTAACTTGATTTCAAACATTATATATTGGCGGGTGTCCTCACCCACCATAACTTTGCAAGCTCTTCAAGGCTTTACAACTCACCAGGTTTATAACTTTTTTCCATATTGCTCATTACATCTTCTCTGTAAAACAATACATCCTTAAACTCGCCTTTGCTGTACATTTCTGCTTGGTCGTTAAAGTGTTTCGACTTAGGATTGCCACTGTTTCCACCTGCCAAAATAGATTTAGCTTTAATCTTTGTGCCAAATTCTACTGCACATACAAAACTATTGCCACTATACCCGTAGCGTTTGTTGGTGCCAAATTGATTGCTGCGGTAGGATGGCAGTTGTCCCCACAAAGCAGAGCCAAATGCTACAGGAAAACTAGGGGCAGAATCATCATATTTCTCGTTCATTGCACCAGTTAATCTTTGGAAGCGATTGACTTCGCCCCAAGGCATTTGCCATTTGCCGAAGCGTTTGGTTAAATCATCGATAGTTGTTTTTAAAGGCTGCAATAGCGTTTCTGCTTTTGCGGTTTTAGCAAATTCAATGGTTTTGGTTACTTGATCTTTCTCACCTTGGTTAATGTAAACGTTCTGGATATCGCGATTAACCCTTTGTGCCCACTCCATAGCCAAAGTTGCTGCAATAGATGTGGTCGAAGAATAATAATCCCACTTTTTTAGCTCTGCAATAGTTTCTTTTAAACTCGCTTTTAAAGGATTTTCAGCAGGCAATTGTTCGTAAGCTTTAATCAATGCTGGTAACAAAACCTCGAAGGCAGGCAAATAAGTGTCGTAACCCATGGCAATAACAGCATCTAAATCGTACTTGTTAGGTTTGTTCAATAACCTTAATGCTGCTACACCTCTAAAGTTTTCGCCATCTGGCGCCATGTAAGGAGGATAATCTGCTTTTTTAGGACTGTTTACCCCAGCCGCAGTAAATGGTGTAGAATTACAGTTCTGTAGCCAGCCATTTGTTGGGTTGTAAACATGTACACTTTCACTCACGGGGTGCAAACCTTTCCAAGCAGTTGCTGATGTAGTCGCATCTACAGGCTCGCTCCAATTGTAGGCCGTATCACGTTTTGGGATGAAATTGCCATGCCAATAGGCGATATTTCCTTTGGCATCTGCATAAACTGTATTGTTAGATGCATTTGCTGTCAAATCCATTGCTTTTTGATAATCCTCGAAGCTTTTAGATTTGGTGCGCACCCAACTTTGAACCAAACTTTGCGGGTTTTGATTTTGATGTTTCAAACTAATCCACTTGCCATCTCTGTTAGCCATAATTGGTCCGTTGTGGGTAAAGTAAGTTTCAAATTTCTTTGTCTTTAAAACACCATTCTCCAAATATTTAATCTCTATATTTTTCTTCCCTATGGGATATAATTTTTTATCGAAAGTATAATAATAGGTATCCTTAAGCTTCGTGATTTTCTCTGCATACATATCTGCAACATCAACGTTATTAGAGGTGTGCATCCAACCGCAAAACTCATTAAAGCCTTGATAAACAAAAAACTGCCCCCAAGTTACGGCACCATAAGTATTCAATCCTTCTTGGCTTTGCATGTGTATTTCTGGCCTAAAATAAAATGTTGTATGCGGATTGATATACAGCATTGCATTACCAGTTTTACTCATTTTCGGTGCAAATGCAAATCCATTAGAACCGCTAAACTGATCTTTTATTTGTGGAATGTAGCCAGTAGGCGAATGGTCATTGGTATAGAATTTTTTCAGCTCTGCTATGGTCAAATTGCCCGTACTAATGGCGCCAATACTTCCGTCAGTCCAAAGGAAAGGATACCAGGGCTTGAATTTGGTAAGCAGAGCAGGTTTAACACTTGGGTTTTTATACAAATAGAAATTGATGCCATCCGCATAAGCGTCTAGCAATTTCTTCATCCAAGGTTCTGCTTTTTTATAATCGTTAATGGCCTGTGTGCTGTCTATCAGCAAACGAATTTGCAAATCATTGTACAGCGTTTTTTCTCCCTCAATTTCTGATAATCGGCCAAGTTTTTCGATGTAATTGAGTTCAATTCGCTTAAAATCATCTTCACATTGGGCGTACAACATTCCAAAAACAGCATCAGCATCGGTTTTACCGTAAATATGTGCAATGCCCCATTTATCTCTAATAATTTCTATCTGCTGTGCTTGTTTTACCCAATCGCCTATTTCTTTAGAACTAGGTTCTTGTGCAAATACGAAAAAAGGTAGAAGTAAAAGAGAAAATAGTAAATTTTTCATCAGCCAAATATTGTATTCAATTAAAACAAGAAACTAAAATGTACTTAGGTTTCTTAGGTGGTGATAATAGTGTTAAAACGCCTCAGCAAAGCTGATATAAAACCCGCTTTGACGCTTTTCGTTTGGTCTTTTTTCGCCAACTCCATAATCTAAGCGTAAACTTAAACCTTTTGCTGGGTCAAAGAAATAACGCCCGCCAATACCATAATTAGGCTTAAAATTCTTTAACAATTGATTTTCTTCATTTGCGAAAACTTTTCCCGCACCGCCAAAAACAATCATTCCTAGCCTTTCCATAAAACGATATCTGATTTCTGCCTGCGCTGCTAAAAAGTTTTCATCGCGATAGCGGCCACCATAATAGCCACGCATCATTTCGTCGTTGCCCATTTGAGGTAACATATAAAATGAAGTGCTATTGCTTTGTACAGTGTGGTACATTCCCTGCACACCTAAAACAACTTTTGGCGCTAAAGACCAAAAATTACGTATGTTAACCCTAATTTGGCTGCCAGAGAAATTTTCTCCACCAAATATAGGAGGGGCGTATTGGTAGCTCACACGCCCAAAAAAGCCTTTTGTAGGATAGTTGTTAGAGTTGCGGGTGTCGTAACTTTGTGATACACCAACGAAAAGTACCGAACCTCCGTCTCTGTCACGCAAGCCATTTCCAACGCTAAAAATGCCACCAGCTTCTTTATCGGTAAACTTGTAATTTTCGAAGCCTAGCGAAATGCCAGTATAAACATTTTTGACGAAGGCTTTCTCTGCATCAAACTGTACTTTAGCCATTCTTTGTACCAACTTATCTTCATCAACGTGCGAAGTATTGTTGCCAATACCGTAGAAGTTAAAAGGCATATTTCTAAACCGAATTTCGCCAATAAAATGCCATTCGTTTCGCTTAGTCCAAGCATCGCCGCGTAGTGTTACGTTGTAGGTCTTGGTAGTAGAATAAGAAGCAGCGCCGAAAAAGTTAGAGCTTCGGTTAAGTGTGTCTGACTTATCCACATAAAACGAATAAATGCTTCCTATACCAAACTCAAACCCTGTTTCTTGGGCATAGCCGAATACTGGGATGGGCATAAAACTAGCCTTGCGGGTAGTGTCTTTTTCGTTCGAGAAAATACGTTTTACAAATCCTAGTTGTGCCGAAGCAAGGTTGGCACAGCAAAAGATTAAAACCGTAAGTGCTAATTTTTTCATCGGTTACAAAGTAAATGAATTTCTGTGGATTAGGCTAATCATTGCTTATATTGGGATTTCCTTAACACTTAATGATGAAAAAAGTTCTTCTGTCCATTGTTCTGAGCTTTGTTTTAATAGCTAATGCACAAAATTCGGTATCTCTTCCAAATAACGAAGCCAGCGTTTTACAACCATACATTAATCAATATCAGGCTGATGAAAATATGCTTAATAGAAAGTATGCACTAAAGCAAACTGAAGAATATTATTTGAGGATGCACCGTTTTTACGCCGAATGGGAGAAAAAAGTGATGAATTTGCCTTTTGCTAAGCTATCACAAAATGAAAAGGTAGATTATATTTTATTGAAGAGAGATATAAAGGCAGATGCGAGAAATTTGCAAATAGCTTCAGAAGAATTTAGCAAGAACAATTATTTGTTGCCATTCGCAAATATCATTATCGATTTTGAACAAAAAAGAAGGATTGGAAAACAGCAAGACGGAGTGGAAGTTGCTTCGGCGTTTGAAAGGTTGAAATCACAAATTGAAGCTACGAAAAAGGCAATTGACAAAAAGGAACTTTCCCTTAGTTCGGTACAAGCAAAATGGGCGCAACAAACAGTTAATCAGTATCTGGCTGTATTTACGGAGGCGTATAAATTTTATGATGGCTATGACCCTGTTTTTACTAAGGCAACAAAGAACATATATCCAGAAGTAATAGCTTCATTGAAAAACTATGCTGCAGATTTGGAGAAGATTGCAAAGCAAAGTGCTTCAGTAGATGATGGAACTGGGATCGTTGGTAATCCAATAGGAAGGGCGGCTTTAATTGATGGGTTAAAGGATGAAATGATAGCCTACACACCCGAACAGCTTGCTGCCATTGCCCAAAGAGAATTTGCTTGGTGCGATGCAGAAATGGCAAAAGCTACACGTGAAATGGGGTTCGGTAACGATTGGAGAGCTGCGCTAGAAAAAGTTAAAACAGCTTATCCACCGTTAGGTAAACAGCCCGAATTAGTTTACGAGTTGGCGAATGAAGCCATCAACTTTGTTGAACAAAATAAATTGATAACCGTGCCTGCAATGGCAAAGGAAGGTTGGCGCATGCGCATGTTGACACCAGAAGAGCAACGTTTTGCACCTTTCTTTTTAGGCGGGGAGTCTGTGTTGATTGCTTATCCAACAGAAGATATGAGCGAGGAAGCGAAGATGATGACTTTGAGAGGGAACAACAGACATTTCTCAAGAGCCGTGGTTTTTCATGAACTGATACCGGGACATAACTTACAATATTATATGCAAAGCAGATACAAACCTTATCGTAGGGCTTTTAGTACCCCATTTTGGACCGAAGGTTGGTCGCTGTATTGGGAAATGCTGCTTTGGGATAACAACTTCGCAAAAACTCCAGAAGATAAAATTGGAATGCTTTTTTGGCGTATGCACCGTTGTGCTCGTATCATTTTTTCTACCAAATACCATTTAGGCGAATGGACACCAAAGCAGTGCATCGATTTCTTGGTAGAACGTGTAGGTTTTGAGCGAGCCAATGCCGAAGCAGAAGTGCGCAGGTCATTTACTGGAAATTATGGTCCGCTGTATCAAATTGGGTATATGTTGGGTGGCTTGCAGTTTAGAGCATTGCATAAAGAAGTAGTGCAAAGTGGTAAAATGAGTAACATTACTTTCCACGACCGTATTTTGAAGGAAAACTGCATGCCTGTAGAAATGGTGAGAGCTCTGTTAACGAACCAAGCTTTAACAGAAGATTTTACCACAAAGTGGAAGTTTGTTGGGGAGGTGAAATGATATGAAAGTAATTGATAAAGTTCACAGTTTTTCGAATGAAGAAAATAGCCTTTTGCAAGACTTAATAGGCAAAACTTTGATTTCTATACACAGTCATCATCATTATAAAGAGTTAGATGCTCACGGTCTGACTAATTGTATTGAAGCTATTTTCTTGTCTTTTAAGGGTGATGATAGTTTTGTAAAAATACTGGCAGAATTTGATGAAACTAGTTTTGGGGATGACTTTATTACTTTTAAAATAAGTAAAGTCAATGAAATTGAATGTTTTGAGAAGGTGATAGGAAAGTTTCCTGTCCTAAGATATGAGCTTCCTAATCAGTTCTTGATTACAAAGATTGAAGTTTTAGGAGACAGTTATTACATTGAATCGGATAATGATAGCGAGACGCCTATTTGGAATGTTGAAAGAGATAATTTAGGAATAAAGATACGTGAGAATATAGAAAACGAAAATGTATTACTGTTTTATTCACAAGATGATATGTTGCTCGTCAGAGGTTATACCCCAATGCCAATTGTTGATTTTACTTTAGACTCTGATTTTATTATATCATCGCTCTCAGAAAAGAATATGGATGGTGAACTGATAACGAAGTTAAAGCGGGAATTACCTTGATATTCGACATTCTTTAGTGACGGGATAACTTTTGTAACTGCCAACTAAACCGGATGGTAGTGGAAAGCCCGCAAGCGAGAGAAACGAGTGCGGACTTGTAACGTACAGCCGGACTTTCGGAAGATAGCACCACAACAATTGCTTTTCAAAAAAAATCTTTCCCGCAGATTTTCGCTGATACTTACGCAAATTACGCAAATCGGTATCTGCTAAATCTGCGGTTCTTATCTGCGTCCATCAGCGGGAAACTTAGCCTCTAGAACAATCCGGAATAAAAATTAATATTCTGCTTGCATAATAAAAATCAATTCTATAAATTTGTTATGCAAGCATAGTAATTTAATGAAGCAGAAAGAAACCGTAGATTATTTTCTTAAGATAGTTTGGCAAAATGTGTCGAACACTTACAACCAAGTTGCGGCCGGATTTGGCATTACGCAAGCTATTGGCTACATGTTAATCAACATTGAGGCCGAGGGTACTGCTGTTTCTGCTTTGGCGGGACTGCTCGGTGTTAAAGCTACAAGTTTATCAAGAATGCTAAACAATATGGAAGAATCGGGGTTGATTTATAGGGAAACCTCTGAGGGAGATAAGCGTTCGGTAAAGGTTTATTTAACACCTTTTGGTATCGAAAAACGAAAGCTTGCTCGTGATGTGGTCGTTTCTTTTAATGAATATTTGAACGAAAGATTGAGTGTGAGGGAAAGGGAACAACTGATTTCCACTTTAGAAAAAATTAACCAGTTAACATTGGCTTATCCGCCAGCAAAAAAATAATAATGAACAGGAACATAACTAAAGTTGCGGTTTTAGGGTCGGGTATTATGGGTTCTCGTATTGCCTGCCACTTTGCCAATATTGGAGTAGAAGTCTTATTGTTAGATATTGCAGCTAAGGCTAACGAGGGCGAGCAACAAAGTCCTCAGCAGAAAAATAAAATCGTAAACGAAGCTTTGCAGGCTGCGGTGAAAAGTAATCCTTCACCTATCTATTCGCAAAAAGTTGTACAGAAAATTAGTACGGGTAATTTCGATGATGATATGTCGAAAATTGCTGCTTACGATTGGGTGATAGAAGTGGTGGTAGAAAACTTGGACATCAAGAAAAAGGTGTTTGAGCAAGTGGAGCAATACCGTAAACCTGGTACTTTAATTACTTCTAACACTTCGGGTATTCCAATTCATTTAATGGCCGAGGGTAGAAGCGAAGATTTTAAGGCTAACTTCTGCGGAACTCACTTTTTCAATCCGCCACGTTATTTGAGATTGTTGGAGATTATCCCAACGCCGCACACCAAGCCAGAAGTGGTAGATTTTTTAATGCACTACGGCGATAAATTCTTAGGCAAAACTACAGTGCTTTGTAAAGATACACCAGCATTTATTGCCAACAGAGTTGGAGTTTATTCCATCATGGCGCTATTACATTCGGTAGAAAAACTGGATTTAACGGTTGAGGAAGTGGATAAATTCACTGGTCCAGCTTTGGGTAGACCGAAATCGGCTACGTTCCGTACATCGGATGTGGTGGGTTTAGATACCATGATGAAGGTGGCCAAAGGTTTGTACGATAATGTGCCAAACGATAAAGCTCACGATTTATTCAAGCTGCCTACCTACGTAGAAAAAATGGCGGAGAATAATTGGTTGGGAGATAAAACCAAACAAGGTTTCTATAAAAAGATTAAAAATGCGGATGGTAAGAGTGAAATTTTAGCGCTCGACCTGAAGACGCTAGAATATAAACCTCAGCAAAAAATCAAATCGGCTACTTTAGAGATGACTAAAAGCATTGAAAAAGTTGCGGATAGAATGAAAGTTTTTGCTGCTGGAAAAGATAAAGCAGGCGAACTGTTCCGTACTTCTTTCTTTGGGTTGTTCGAATATGTATCTGACCGTATTCCTGAAATTGCAGATGAACTTTATAAAATTGACGATGCGATGCGAGCAGGTTTTGCTTGGGAGCTTGGTCCGTTTGAGGTTTGGGATGCTGTTGGCGTAGCCGATGCCATTGAAGGAATGAAAAAATATGGCAATGAACCAGCGGCTTGGGTAACCGAGATGTTGGCGGCAGGTCATACTTCGTTCTATAAAGTGGAAGATGGCGTGAAGAAATTCTATGATATTCCTTCTAAAAGTTATAAAGCTATTCCGGGCACAGCCGATTTTATCATCCTTGAGAATTTAAAAGCTGACAATAAAGTACTCTATAAAAATGCTGGTGCGTCAATTATTGATTTAGGCGATGGTATTTTGAATGTGGAATTCCACTCGAAAATGAACACTATTGGTGGCGATACTTTAACAGCTATCAACAAAGCGATTGACATGGCGGAGAAGGATTACAGAGGTGTGGTGATTGGAAATGATGGCGCTAATTTCTCTGCTGGTGCGAACGTGGGAATGATTTTCATGATGGCGGTAGAGCAGGAATGGGATGAGTTGAACATGGCAGTTAAAATGTTCCAAAATACATCGATGCGTATTCGCTATTCTTCAATTCCGGTGGTAGTTGCGCCACATAATTTAACTTTAGGTGGGGGTTGCGAGTTCAGCTTACATGCCGACCACGTACAATTGAGTGCGGAAACTTATATGGGCTTGGTAGAGTTTGGGGTGGGTGTAATTCCAGGTGGTGGAGGAACGAAGGAGTTTGCTTTAAGAGCATCTGACGAGTTTGCTGACGACCAGATTGTACAAAATGCGTTGAAAAACCGCTTCCTAACTATTGGTATGGCAAAAGTTTCTACATCTGCCGTTGAGGCATTCGAATTGGGTTACTTGCAAAAAGATAAATACTCAATTAGTATGAACAAGAGCCGTTTAATTGCAGATGCCAAAGCTAAAGCAATCGAACTGGCGGATGCAGGTTACACGAAACCAGTTCAACGTAAAAATATCAAGGTTTTAGGTAAGCAAGGTTTAGGTATTGTTTACGCCGGAGCAAATACCATGTACTCGGGTAACTATATCTCGGAACACGATAAGAAGATATCCGAAAAACTAGGCTGGGTAATGTGCGGTGGCGATTTATCGGCTCCGACAGAAGTGACAGAACAATATTTGTTGGATTTAGAAAGGGAAGCATTTTTATCGCTTTGCGGAGAAAGGAAGACGTTGGAAAGGATACAATCGATAGTTACTAAAGGTAAGCCACTACGTAATTAATTTGGAGCTTGCTAACCACCTCGTCATTGCGAGGTACGAAGCAATCTCTTTATAACAGAAGTGTTTCTATCGCATTAAGATTGCTTCGTGCCTCGCAATGACGGCAAGAATAAAATAATGCGGATAATAAAATGAAATAGTATTAACGATTTGTGTCACGGCTCAAATCTTAAATAATAAGAAAATGAATGATGCTTATATAATTGCTGGATTGCGTACCGCCGTAGGTAAAGCACCTCGTGGAGTATTTCGTTTTACCAGAGCTGATGATTTGGCAGCCGATGTGATTAAACAATTGGTGGCGTCGGTACCTAATTTAGATAAGGAGCAGATTGATGATGTGATTGTGGGTAACGCAACGCCAGAAGCGGAACAGGGACTAAATATTGGTCGTATGATTAGTTTGATGGGCTTGGATACCGATAAAGTACCAGGTGTAACCGTAAACCGATATTGTGCTTCGGGTTTAGAAACAATTGCTACGGCAGTTGCTAAAATCAAAGCGGGTATGGCTGATTGTATCATTGCTGGCGGTGTAGAGGTGATGTCGGGAATGCCATTTGGTGGATGGAAATTAGTGCCAAACCCAGATGTAGCAAAAGCCAACCCAGATTGGTATTGGGGAATGGGCTTAACAGCAGAAGCGGTGGCAAAAGAATACAACGTGAGCAGGGAAGACCAAGATGAGTTTGCCTTTAAATCGCACATGAAAGCGATTGAGGCCATTAATAACGGTCATTTAAATGCAGGTGTTGCGCCAATTACAGTCAATGAAACTTATTTGGATGCGGCTTTGAAAAAGAAAACCAAATCTTACGTGGTAGATACGGATGAAGGTCCGAGAGCGGATACGACGATTGAGCGTTTAGCAAAGTTGAAACCTGTGTTTGCTGCGAATGGTTGCATTACGGCAGGTAATTCGTCTCAAACCTCAGATGGTGCTGCTTTTGTATTGGTAGTTTCTGAAAAGAAAATGAAGGAACTAGGTGCAGAGCCAATTGCCCGTTTGGTAAGTTATGGAGTAGCGGGCGTTCCGCCAAGAATTATGGGGATTGGTCCAATTGAAGCAATTCCAAAAGCCTTGAAAATGGCAGGAATGGAGCAAAACCAAATCGACTTAATTGAGCTGAACGAAGCTTTTGCATCGCAATCTTTGGCTATCATCAGAACTTTAGACTTAGACCAGAGCAAAATCAATGTTAACGGTGGAGCAATCGCTTTGGGACATCCGCTAGGTTGTACCGGAGCTAAACTTTCGGTGCAGTTGTTTAACGAAGCAAAGAGAAGAAACGCTAAATATGGCATGGTTACGATGTGTGTAGGAACAGGGCAGGGGGCTGCAGGGATCTTCGAAATTTTGTAGTGTAATTGCCAGTTAAACCCGATAGAAGTGAAAAGCCCGTAGGCTGAGTTAACGAAGCCGAGGACTTGAAACGAATAGCGGGACTTACATAAATAGAAATACTGAAATTGATTTTCAAATAAAATATCGAGTGGAATCTAGTTTTTCACTCCAAAATCCAATTTAAAATGGAAACAACAGACAAAAAAGCTATCAAAGGTGGAGAATTCCTAATTAAGGAAACTTCTTATCATGATGTATTTATTCCAGAAGAGTTTGATGAAGAGCAGCAAATGATTGCGCAGACTTGTCGCGATTTTTTAGCAGCTGAGGTCTATCCAAACTTAGAAAAATTAGACAGTCACGCAGACCCGGAACTGATGCCAACGCTTTTAACCAAAGCAGGCGAATTGGGTATTTTAGGTGTTTCAGTACCTGAAGAATACGGAGGTTTTGGTAAAAACTTCAACACATCGATGTTGGTAGCTGATGTAGTTGGCGCCGGACATTCATTTGCCGTGGCTTTATCGGCACATACTGGAATTGGTACTTTGCCAATTTTGTACTACGGAAATGAAGAGCAAAAAGCGAAATATATTCCGAAGTTGGGAACGGGGGAATGGAAGGCAGCTTACTGCTTAACCGAACCAAACTCAGGTTCTGATGCCAACTCTGGAAAGACAAAAGCAAAGCTCAGCGAAGATGGTAAAAACTATATCATCAACGGTCAAAAAATGTGGATTACCAATGGTGGATTTGCAGATATCTTAATCGTTTTTGCCAAAATTGATGATGATGAAAACCTAACTGCTTTTATTGTAGAGCGTGATTTCGGCGGCATTACCATGAACCCAGAAGAACATAAAATGGGTATCAAAGGTTCGTCTACGCGTCAGGTGTTTTTTAACGATTGCCCTGTGCCTGTAGAAAATATGCTGAGCGACCGTCAGAATGGTTTCAAGATTGCAGTGAACATCTTAAATATTGGTCGTATCAAACTTTCGGCTGCGGCAATTGGTGCTTCAAAGGCTACGATTAGCACAGCGGTAAATTACGCGAATGAGCGTCAGCAGTTTGGTAGGTCTATTTCTAAATACGGTGCTATTCGTTATAAAATCGCCGAGATGGCAGCAAAAGTTTATGCAGTAGATGCAGCAAACTACCGTGCCGGACAAAACATTGATGATACTTACGATGCTTTAGTGGCAGATGGAATGGAGCCTGGAAAAGCAAAGCTGAAATCTGTAGAGCAGTTTGCTGTAGAATGTGCGATTTTGAAAGTTTGGGGTTCAGAAGCTTTAGATTATGTAGTAGACGAAGGTGTGCAGATTTACGGTGGTATGGGCTACAGTGCCGATGCACCAATGGATAGAGCTTACCGTGATGCCCGTATCAACAGGATTTTCGAAGGTACGAACGAGATTAATCGTTTGTTGACAGTTGATATGATGTTGAAACGTGCAATGAAAGGCGAGCTAGATTTAATGGGGCCAGCAACAGCTGTAGCAAATGAATTAATGTCTATCCCAGATTTTGGAGAGGAAGATGATACTCTATTTGCCACAGAGAAAAAGACATTGCAAAACTTAAAGAAAGCAACTTTAATGGTGGCTGGTGCTGCGGTGCAAAACCTGATGATGAGCCTAAGCAAAGAGCAGGAGATTTTGATGAATATCGCCGATATGGCAAGTTATGTTTATGTAGCTGAATCAGCGATGCTTAGAACCGAAAAACTAGTGAGCTTAAAAGGCGAAGAAGCTGCAAAAGGCCAATTAGATTTAATGCGTATCTATTTTGTAGAAGCGGTTGATGGCGTGGCTAAAGCAGGTAAAGAAGCACTTTGGGCTTTTGGAGAAGGGGATGAACTGCGTATGATGTTGGTTGGCTTGCGTCGTTTTACGAAAATGGAACCATTTAATGTGAAACAAGCTCGTCAGAATGTTGCTGCTGAGATTATAGAAGCGAACAAGTATACTTTTTAGTGAGGTAGAAGGTTAAGGGTTTAAAGGTGGAAGGTTTGGGTGCATACTCAATTCTTCCACCTTTTTGAGTTAAAACCTTATGCATACCAACTTCCAGCCCTCAACCTTGTAATGTTAAATTTGGTTAAATATTGTAGCAACGGGTTTAAAAGTTTATTTTTGCTGAATGAAGTTGAAAACAAAGTTTTTACTGATGCTAGCTGTGGTTGTTACAGCAGTAAGTTCATGCAGTAAAGATGATTACGATGCGGAGAAGCAGGCTGCGAAAGATGATGCCCTAATTGTCGAGTTTATTGCAAAAAATAATATTCCAGCTACAAAACACAGTTCTGGTTTATATTATCAAGTTATTACACAAGGAACTGGAGCTAATGTTACAGCTGCATCTACAGTAGGCGTTAATTATGAAGGTAAATTGTTAGATGGAACAACTTTCGACAAGTCTACAAAAATGATCACCTTTCCATTAACTGGTGTGATACAAGGCTGGACTATCGGTGTTCCCTTAGTTAAAGTTGGCGGACGTATCAGGTTAATTATCCCTTCTGGTTTGGCGTATGGAAATAGGTCACAAGGGCCAATAGCCAAAAATTCAGTTTTAGATTTCACTATTGATTTACTTCAAGCACAATAAAATTTAATGCGTAAAATAACCACATATATCATTGCACTTTTTAGTGTAATTGTTCTTTTTTCTTCTTGTAAAAAGGAATATGAAACCATGGAAGAGCTGGATAACAAGAATATTAGTGCTTATGTAGCTAGCACGGGGCAAACTTTTTCTGATGGAGAAGGTGGTTACAAATACCGTATCATAGATGTTGGTACAGGAAATACGGTGCTTAATTCGGATTCAGTTTATTACTCTTATACTTTCAAATCTACCTCTGGTAAAGTTTATAACCAAACAAGTGATTTAATGATACCGGGAACTTTTTTAGGTTATACAGATCAATTTGCAGTTGGTAATTCTGCTTACTCGTTTAAGCCGGTACGTGAAGTTCTTGCGAAATTAAATAGAGGTGGCAAGGCTACTCTCGTTTTACCTTCTAGAATGGCATTTGGTAAAAATGGATTGTCGAATTTTGGTATAGGCTCTAACGAAGTAATTGTAGTTGATTTAGGTTTGTATACTTATGAAAAGAGACATGAGGTTGATGCTTATGAAATTCCAACCTTTATAAGTAGAAACAACTTAACTTTCAACACAGATGTTTCTGGAATTCGTTATAATATAATTAATCCGGGTACAGGCACGGATATGATTAGCGAATTTTCTACTTTAGTTGTAAACTATACTGGCAGATATTTAGATGGAACAGTTTTCGATTCTGGTACAGGCGTAACTTTTCGTTTAGATCAACTAGTTAAAGGATGGCAATTGATTTTACCTGATCGAATTACTGCTGGTGGAAAAATTAGAATTATTATTCCATCGCATTTAGCCTACGGTGCTAGACCACTAGATTTTGATATTGAGGTAACTACAGTTACCAATAATTAACATAAAAAAGTCCCGATTAACTCGGGATTTTTTCGTTTAAAGCTTTTTTGTAAGACTCCAAAACTCTCTTTCTAGCAAATTCATGATTTATAATTGGGATTGGAGCAATTGCCTTTTTGTATTCGGGTGCCCATTTAAAAACGTACTCCATTTTCGGGTCGAATTTCTTCAACTGTAGCTCCGGGTTAAACACCCTGAAATAAGGTGCAGCATCGTTACCGCTTCCACAGGCCCATTGCCAGCCACCAACGTTACTGGCTTGTTCGTAGTCGAGCAGTTTTTCTGCGAAGTAAGCTTCACCCCAACGCCAGTCAATTAATAAGTGCTTACATAAAAAACTTGCCACTACCATGCGCACCCGATTGTGCATGAACCCAGTTTCATTAAGCTGTCTCATTCCTGCATCAACCAAAGGATATCCAGTTTCACCTTTGCACCAAAGTTCGAATTCTTTCTCGTTGTTACGCCATTGAATGTGATCGTAATTTGGTTTGAATGCTTTGTTCACCGTATGTGGAAAGTGCCATAAAATCATCATGTAGAACTCTCGCCAAGCTAATTCGGAAAGCCATTTGTCTGCCTTTTGGGTCAAAGCCTCACTAGCAACTTTTCTAATGCTTACCGTCCCAAATCGCAAATGAAGACCGATGTGGGTAGTCGCATTTTTTGCGGGAAAATCTCTTTCCTTTTCGTAGCCTTCCAGCTTATCTTCAAAATTTGCAGATGGAAATTTTATATCAGTAACAGTAAATCCTAAATCTGTTAATGAGGAGAATTTAAAAGCGGAAGTCTGATATAAGTTTTTGAGGTACTTGTTAACTGGATACGATTTTAAGTAAAATGGATTGAGCTTTTGTTGCCACTGCTTATAGTAAGGAGTGAAAACTGTATATGGTGTGCCATCCGCTTTTCGCACTTCATCTTTTTCAAAAATTACTTGATCCTTAAAAGTATGTAATGCTATGTTGTGCTGCTTTAAAAAAACGGTTATAGTTTTGTCTCGCTGATTAGCGTAGGGCTCGTAATCGTGATTAGCATAAACTGCTTCAACATCAAATTCCGTAATTATATCTTTCCAGGCTTTTTCAGGAGTATCAAACTTTACCAGTAAAGACGACCCCTTTTTTACCAGTTGATCATTGATTTTCGAAAGTTGCTGATGAATGAAATCTACTCGGGCATCAGCTTTGTTTTCTAGTTGATTTAAGATATTTCTATCAAAAATGAAAACCATTAGAACAGGGTTATCTGCTTTTAGTGCATGGTGTAGCGCAGCATTGTCGTCTAATCTCAGATCTCTCCTTAACCAACAGATGTTAATTTTAGGTTTTTTATTTTTTTCGCTCATAAATGGCTTTTAGGGCATCTTCAAGGTTCAAATATCTGAATTGGAAACCTGTATTCAATAATTTTTGTGCAGAAGTATTATTGCTAATTAAAGGTAGGATACTCATTTCTCCTAAAATGGTCTTCAATACAAATTTCGGAACATTAAAAGGCCAAATTGGTCGGCGCAATACACTGCCTAAAACTTGGGTAAAAGTTTTATTCGTTACCGGAGATGGTGCTGTGGCATTGTAAGCATCGAACATATTTTTATCCTTAAGAGAATGAATAAAGATATTCACCAAATCGTCTATATGTATCCAAGGCATCCACTGTTTTCCAGAACCTAATGCGGCACCTGCAAAATACTTAATTGGTTTTTCCATAGAACCTAAAGCACCTCCTGTTTCGCTGAGTACAATCCCGATCCGAATTTTTACTACTCTAATTCCGAGTGCAATTCCACGGTCGGCTGCTTTTTCCCAAGCTAGGCAACAATCTGCCATGAAGCCAGTTCCCGCTAAGCTTTCTTCATCTAACACCTCATCTGCCCTGTCTCCGTAAATGCCAACTGCCGACGCCGAAATATAACTTTCTACATTAGCGTTAGTTTCTCTTATTGCTTTAAAGATCAATTCGGCAGATTTAACCCTACTGTCAATAATCTGCTGTTTGCGTTCTGCAGTCCAAGGTTTATCAGCAATTCCTTCGCCTGTTAAGTTGATGATGGTGTCAATTCCTTCGAAGGCGCTGTTATCGATAGTTTGTTGATAGACATCCCATTGGAAAACTCTTACGTTTGCTGTGGAAATCGGCTTCCTTGCCAAGATAGAAACTTGATGCCCCTCTGCCAGTAATTTTGAAACGAGTTGTTCGCCAACAACACCTGTGGCACCTGCGATGAGAATGTTTTTTGCCATATTTACTAAACCCTAAAGTTAAGATTTAGTTTGTTTTTTTGGCTCATTAGCTATCTCTTTTGATAGCTACTTTTTAATGTATTTCTTGAAGAAATCTATAATAGGTTGGTTTGCACTTTTAGGATACTCGTGCCCGCCGTTGTGTATGAACAGCTGAAAATCATTACCATCTTTGCCTTTATAAGTGCGAAGGTTACCATCTATCTTCAAGGGCTCATCAACACATCCATTGATACGCAACATTTTATTATAGGTTGTTCTCTGCCATTCTGGTTTTACCAAAGGATCATTTTCGCCCATTAGATGAAAGCCGGGCTTCGGAGTTTTTAATTTTGGTAGGAGTTTTCCTCCAGCCGTTGCGGTAGGTGCAAATGCTGCGAACTCATCTGGTCGTGTAACCCACAGCAGGTAAGTGAAACCGCCACCGTTAGAATGCCCTGTGGCATAAATTCGGTTATTGTCTATTTTGTAGTCAGTGCGGAGTGTTTTTAGCATCGCATCAAAAAACTGTAAATCTCGGTTAGAGTCGTTTTGATTGGTCATTACCCAACCGCTTTTTTTACCCTCTGGGTCGGTTAGTACCCCCTTGGTATTCAATCCCTGTGGGCAAACGAAAATTGCATCTGGCCAAAGCTTGTCGAAGCCCCGGCTTCTATACATATTTTGCATGGTGCCTCCGTGTCCGTGAAATGCAAATATGATTGGTGTAGGTTTTGTTTTTGCTGATGTAGGCACGTAAATGATCGCTTTCCTGATTTCGCCATTAATTGTCCATTCAACAGTTTTTGGTAATTCTTGTGCAGAAGAAGTTATATTCCAAAGAAAAAATGATACAAGCAAAAAGGTTGCTTTTAGAAAGTGGTTTGGTTTCATACTTTCATAGATTGAAATTTCGATGTAAAGTTTAAAACGTCAGTCGTTTAATTGAGAAAAAGATTATTTGCATCGTACAAATGCCCATTTTAATAAACAATACCAAGTAAAAAGCGTTATTTTTATAAGCAATTTACATTATGGAGAAAGTTTTAATTACCCGTCGTATTAGCGACAATGCCTTGGCTTATCTTAAAGATTCTGGTTTTGAAGTTACTATTTATACTGAACTTAAAAACATTTCTCAAGACGATCTCATTAAGTTATGCGAGGGGCACAGTGCGTTATTAAGTGTAGGTCCTAATAAAATTGATGAACGTTTTTTAAGTGCTTGTCCGCAGTTAAAAGGTATTGCCTTGATGAGTGTGGGCTACGACAAAGTAGATTTGGGCGCTGCCAACAAACATCAAAGACCTATTAGCAACACACCTGATGTACTGAGTGAAGCTACTGCCGATACCGCTTTTTTGCTAATGCTTTCGGTTGCTAGAAAGGCATTTTATATGCACAAAACTATTGCTCGTGGCGAATGGAAATTCTTTGATCCAATGGAAAACTTGGGGCAGGAGCTGTATGGTAAAACTTTAGGCGTTTTAGGTTTGGGCAGGATTGGTTTGGAAATGGCGAAGAAGGCAAAGGCAGCTTACAATATGAATATCATTTATCATAACAGAAATAGAAACGAGCAGGCTGAGCAAGAAGTTGGTGCTAAATATTTCTCGTTTGATGAACTTTTGTCGCAAAGCGATGTACTGAGTGTCCACGTAAATTTAACTGAACAAACCAAAGGGATTTTCGATAAGAATGCTTTCAGTAAAATGAAGCCTAATGCAATTTTTATCAATACTGCTCGTGGTGCAATCCATAATGAAGAAGATCTGTTAGCAGCATTGCAAAATAAAACCATTTGGGGAGCTGGTTTAGACGTGACCAATCCAGAACCTATGGATAAAGACAATCCATTGTTGGATATGGAAAATGTTTGCGTGCTGCCTCATATCGGCTCAGCCACAAAAGAAACTAGAGAAAAAATGGCTATGATGGCTGCAGAGAATATCGTTGCTGCGTTGAAAGGCGAAAGAATGCCGCAGGTAATTAATCCAGAGGTTTATGGCAACTGAAAATTTAACAATTCCGTCATTCCCGTGAAAACGGGAATCTTAAAGCGTTAGAAAAGTATTATGCATTACGATCCTAAAAGAAATCTGGGATGACGATTTGGGCAAGTATTGCAAAACTGTTAGTGTTTGTTAAAATTTAAAAAAGCTATTCATAAAAATTATATTTTTATTTCATGATAGTTTCCATAAAGAACGAACATCTAGCCATTGATTTTTCTACAAAAGGTGCCGAACTACAGCGCATTGTTGGTACAGATAGCCAAATCAACTATATGTGGAGCGGCGATACAAAATTTTGGGGCAAATTTAGCCCGATATTATTTCCGATTGTAGGCGCTTTGAAAGATAATACTTACGAATTTCAAGGTCAAACATATCATCTTTCTCGTCATGGTTTTGCTCGTGATATGGATTTTAGTTATGAGAAGTTGAGTGAAGCGGAAATTTCATTTAAGCTAGCGCATACTGAAGAAACACTAAAAAACTATCCTTTCCAGTTTGAATTGATCATCAGTTATCGTCTGCAGGGTTCGAGTTTAAAATGTACGTATCAGGTTTTTAATCCGAGCGATAAGGAAATGCTATTTTCAATTGGTGGGCATCCCGCATTTGCGGCACCACTAAATGGAGAAGGTATCTACACTGATTATTATTTGCAGTTTAATGAAGACGATGAGCTTACTTATCATCATATCGTAGATAATTTAATTGCTGATGAAACGACTACGGTACAATTGAAAGACAAAATGTTGCCTTTAACACATGAGCTTTTTTACGGTGACGCATTGGTTTTTAAAAAATTGAAGAGCAGCCAAATCCGTTTGTTAAATACTAGGAACTACAATGGCATCAATTTTCATTTCGAGGGTTTCCCATTTTTTGGGATTTGGGCAGCAATAGATGCTAATTTTGTTTGTTTGGAGCCTTGGTGTGGCATTGCCGATGGTGTAAACCACAACCGAAAATTAGAAGAAAAAGAAGGGATAGAGAAATTGGCAGCTGGACAAAATTGGCAACGCAGCTGGGAAGTTTGCTGTTTTTAAAACAACTAGCTTACGTCTGATACCAACTATAAACCATGAGCCATTAACTATCAACCAACGCTAGTGAATACCAGAAGAAATTTCCTTAAACAAGCAAGCCTGTTGTCGGGAGCTGCGGTACTGCCAAATGTTTTTCCAGAAGCGATCCAAAAGGCCTTAGCCATTAATCCCAATCCGGGAACTACGTTTTACGATGCAGAGCACGTGGTGTTTCTGATGCAGGAAAATCGTTCGTTTGATCATATGTTTGGTACGCTGAGAGGTGTTCGTGGTTTCAACGACCCACATCCTCATATTTTGCCAAATCAAGATAAAGTTTGGGTGCAACGCGATGCCAAAGGAAATGCTTATACACCTTTTCACATCGACCTTAATAAAACTAAAGTGACTTGGCAGGGTGGTTTGGCACATTCGTGGCCCGATCAAATTGCTGCTCGCAACGACGGGAAATACGACAAATGGGTGCCCGTAAAATCGGTAATGTCCTTAGCTTACTATAAGCGGGAAGATGTGCCATTTTATTATGCAATGGCAGATGCTTTTACGGTTTGCGATCACCATTTTTGTTCGTCTTTAACCGGTACTACTCCAAACAGATTGTTCTATTGGACCGGAAATGTTCGGCCTAACCCCAACGATAAATCTTTGCGACCTGTGGTGAGTAATTATCAAGCCGAATCGCATACCAATAAATTTGTAGATTGGCCTACTTTTCCAGAGTTATTGGAAGATAATGGAGTTGATTGGCGAGTTTACCAGAACGAAATTTGGACTGCGCAACTACCATCAGAAACGGATGATTGGTTGGGCAACTATGGAGACAATGCCCTGGAATATGTGAAAAGGCATCGGGTGAAATTGTCGGCATATTTTAGAAAAAATGGTGATAAAACAGTAACTCCAAATCTTTCTGCCGACGAAGTTTTGGCAAAGTACAATAGCTTAACTGAACGAGAAAAGAATTTGATAGACAAGGCATTTACGACTAACATTAATGCTGCCGATTATCTAGAATTGCAGTCGGTTCCCGTGCCGATAGAAGAAAATGGTACTGTAGATGTTTTGAATGTGCCAAAAGGCGATATTTTCTATCAATTTAGGAAAGATGTGAATGAAGGGAAATTGCCAACGGTTTCTTGGTTGGTGGCGCCTCAGCGTTTTTCGGATCACACGAGCTCACCTTTGTATGGCACTTGGTACGTTTCCGAAGCACTAAATATCTTAACCCAAAATCCAGAAGTTTGGAAAAAAACCATCTTTATTGTTAACTACGACGAAAACGACGGTTACTATGACCATATACCGCCATTTGTAGCGCCAAAACCAAACACAGCTGCTCGTGGTAAGGTTTCTGAAGGTATTGACACTGCTTCGGATTATGAATCTGAAGAAGGTAGTCCTATTGGTTTGGGTTACCGCGTGCCGATGATTGTTGCTTCGCCGTGGAGCAGGGGTGGTTACGTAAATTCACAGATTTTTGATCACGCCAGTACGCTTATGTTTTTGGAAAACTTCCTAAATCGGAAGACTGGAAAGCAGCTGAAAACTGAACAGATTAGTACTTGGCGCAGAGCTGTATGTGGAGATATGACTTCGGTTTTCAGACCTTACAACGGTGAAAAGTTGAGCAAGCCAAATCCGTTAGTGCGAGATGAAGTGATTAACCATATCCAGAACGTAAAGTATAAGCCTAAGCAGGAAAGGGCACATCCACTCAAGGAGGATGATATTGAGAAAATCAATCGATACAATGCAGTAGATGTCAATTCATCAGCCTTGATGGCTACGCAAGAAAAAGGTACAAAACCTGCTTGTGCATTGCCTTATCATTTAATGGTGGATGCCCGTTTAAATGCAGGTAAAACTAGTGTGGTGCTAGATTTTGTAACGGATAAAGACAGCGTAGGTGCACCATTCAATGTTTCTGCATTAAATACCTACAGCGGTGAGCAAGGTAGAAATTGGTACATCGCTGTGAAAGCAAACGATACTTTGGAAGACAATTGGGAAATTGATGCTTTTGCGCAGGGAAAGTATGATTTGTCGGTGCATGGGCCAAATGGTTTTTACCGTAGGTTTTCGGGTAGTAAAGCCGATCCGGATTTGTTGGTGAAATGTGTGTTTGAGCAGCAAGGCAGTGCAAGAAGGAATTCTGGTAATCTACAATTGCTGTTAGAAAATGCTGGCTCAAAATCTTTGGAGGTTGTGGTTGATGATGAGGTTTACAAAGTTAATCATAAAACCATCAAGCTTGGTGTTGGTACTAGAAAAGTTGTTACGCTCAACTTAAAAAAATATCACCATTGGTACAATTTCTTTTTAACGGTTAAAGGATTTGAAGGCTATAGAAAACACTATGCTGGACATGTTGAAACTGGTAAGGAAAGTGTAACCGATCCATACATGGGTGGGGTAGTTTAGGTTTGTTTTTCTTCAATTCTTTTTCCGTCAACTGAAGCAGGCGGGAATGAAATAGAATAAGCCTCCAAGAATGTTTCATTGCTGTTGGCTTCAGTTAACGGTTGAGTGATATTTATCTGGTTGTAAATCAGAATTTTAATTAATTTATAAAATTTATTTAATCTTTACGTAGGGGTGTATTGATTTCTTGTTGTCTCATTTTTAAATAAGACACAAATGAAATATTCATACTACAAAAAACAGCTCAATTCAATTCAAAAGTTGGCGTGTTTATCGCTTGCTTTGTCGGGCTTTGCGTTTCAGGCCAAGGCCCAAGAGCCAAAGACTGTAAAAGTTAACTTCGGGTTAATTTATCCTTTAAGTACCAATGGCACAAATGCACCTTTAGATACCAATAACCTGTCTATTCATTTGCTTGCGGGTGTTTCTTCGGTAGAAGTAGGCAGTGCTTTCGCAGGTTTATCAAATGTAGTTCGTAACGAAGCTAAGGGAGCTTTGTTCGCAGGTTTTTCTAATCATGTAGGTAAAGAAAGTAGCGGTGCCATGTTTGCAGGTTTCCTTAATACTTATCGTTCTGCCAAAGGACCGCAATTTGCAGGTTTTGCCAATTTAGCGCAACGCGATGTAAAAGGCGCACAATTTTCAGGCTTTTTAAATACCACTGGCGGAGATATGCAAGGCGCACAAGTGGCGGGTTTTGCTAATGTAGCTAGAAATGTGAAAGGTACGCAGTTGGCGGGCTTCTCGAATACGGCGAAGAATGTGAGCCAGTCTCAATTTGCAGGTTTCGTAAATGTAGCTAAAGATGTAAACGGCGGACAGTTTGCAGGCTTCATCAACATTGCAAAGAAAGTAAAAGGTGCACAAATCTCGGGGTTTATCAATATCGCTGAAACAAGCGACTGCCCTATCGGTATCATCAATATCATTAAAAACGGAGAAAAAAGTATCGCTGCAACTATTGATGAAAGTCAGACGTCTATGTTAACGTTCAGGTCTGGAGGCAAGCACCTTTACGGAATTATTGGAGCAGGTTATAACTTCAAAAATACAGATGAAGTGTACGCTTTCGAAGCAGGTTTTGGCGCACATTTCTTCCAATCGAAACACTTTAGATTAAACCTAGAGCTAACACAAACTACCTTAGAAAGCTTTAAGTATGGAGAGTATTTTAAGAGTACATTGAGAATGTTGCCAGCAGTTAAAGTGGCACCGTGGTTAGAGATTTTCGGAGGACCATCCTTCAATTTTGTAACTACGAATACAGTAGAAGGTTTGGCGCTACATCCAGAAAATGACAAGCTGGTCATCCATACTTGGCAAAATAACTGGTCAGATTTTAGACAGTCATTGCATATCGGTTATCAAGCTGGCTTACAAATCGTTTTTTAATTAATCAAATACACACAAATAAATATTATAATCATGAATAAATTGACTTTCACACTTTTAGTACTTACAACAATTTTTAGCTTATCAGCTTGTAAAAAAGATCGTTTAACGGCTAACGGAAATATCATTTCAGAAACTAGGGATGTTGCACAGTTTACAGGAGTAAGCTCTAGTGGTGCAACGGATGTTAAGATTACTTACGGAACTACATTTAAGGTTGTGGTTAAGGGTTCTAGCAATTTAATTCCTCAGTTTACCACCAGAGTAGTAAACAACGTTTTGTATCTGGGCTTTGAGCATGTGAACGTTCATCGCGACGATATTGAAGTAGAACTAACCATGCCTAATATCAGAAGAGTTTCTGTTAGCGGAAGTGGAGAAATCGATATCAAAGGCAGTTTCCCAGCAGAACAAAGTTTGTCGGTAGATATTAGTGGCTCGGCAGAAGTAGAAATAGAAAACCCAATGCAGGTAGAGCGTGTAAACGTAGAAATCTCTGGTTCTGGTGAAGCTGATTTGGAAGAGGTTAGTACAAAACAAGCGGATGTAAATGTATCTGGAAGTGGCAGTGTGAAATTCCAAGTGTCAGATCATTTGAAAGCTAAAATTAGCGGCAGCGGAAAAGTATATTATAGAGGTACCCCTACCATTCAGCAAGATATTAGCGGTTCGGGACAACTCATCAAGTTCTAATCTAATCTTAAACTCATGGCTGGTCAAACTTTTTGGCAGGCTTTCGGTGCCAATTTTGGTGCCGAAAAGCTTGCCCTGGGAGAACTATATCTAATGCAAAGCAATACGCCCAACCTTATTGCTTATGCCTTGCCTTTTGTAGCAGTATTTACAGTTTTAGAGTTTGCTTTGGGCAAAATTTTTAAACACGATGATTATACGCATGCAGAGTTGAAAGGCTCGCTTTGGGTAGGTTTAGGAAACTTATTAGTTAACCTTCTACTAAAATCTAGTTTGCTGTTGGCGGCAGTTTGGATGTACAATTTATTGCCTTGGCGTTTACAATTTAACTGGTGGAGTTTAATTCCATGCTTCTTTATCTACGATTTTTGTAGCTATTGGGCGCACCGAATTTCGCACTTTAATCGCTTTTTCTGGGCATCGCATGTGGTGCATCACTCAGCAGAGCATTATAATTTAACGGTGGCTTTTAGACAAAGCTGGGTACAGCACGTCAAGATAATTTTCTTCATTCCAGTGGCCTTGTGTGGTTTTCATCCCATCATATTTATGGTGGCCAGCCAAATGAGTACGCTTTACCAGTTTTGGGTACACACAGAAACCATCGGTAAATTGCATCCATTCATAGAAAAGTACTTCGGTACGCCGTCAAATCATCGTGTACATCATGGTAGTCAGGAGAAATACATTGATAAAAACTTTGGCGCAACGCTGATGATTTGGGACCACCTTTTCGGAACTTTTCAGTACGAAGAAGAAAAGCCAAAATATGGATTGACATCGCCTTTGGCTAACAAAGAAAACCCTTTTGTGCTTAATTTTCATGAATACCGAGCAATTGTTAAGGATGTTAAACAAAGTGATGGCTTGCGTGAAATATTGTTCTTTATGTTTGCCAGTCCAGCTAAAGTTTACAGGTATAAAGCAGTCCATCATCCTAATAAGACTAAAAAAAAAAATTCACATGGTTGCTAAAGGCCACTGTTTTGGGTTTGTTTTTAGTAATGCTTGGGCAGTTGTTGGCGGCACAGCCGATATTGCCAGAGCCAAAAGCGAAAAACCTGCTTTTCTTTTTACAACGTACGCCGGATGCCAACACCGTAGTTTATCATTTGAACTTGGAAAAGGATGGCTCGGTGAACGAAAAGGTACCCGTTAAAGCTTCGTGGATTCGTTACGAAGAAAATGGGAAAGTTAAAGAGTTATCTGCTATTGAAAAGAAGTTTGCTTATGGGGTGCAATGCAAACAACTAGCAAATGAAAGCTTCGAAATCCGCTTAGTTTCATACAAAAAACTGCCTATGTATTTACAGAAATCTGCTGCCGACCAGCAATATCGTTTATATATTAAGGACGAAGGAAAAGATTTATTGCTAAAGCGTGTTTTCGTAAAAGTAGATGGCGGGAGTTTTTGGTTTCCAAAGGTGCATTACATCGATTTGTTTACTGTTGATAGCGACAATGGTGCAGAGATTTTAAAACGGATTAACCTATAGTTTATTTAAAACATTAAGGAATGAAGGGTAATGAAAACTTAATGAAACTTAACTTCTTAATGTTTCCAAAATTTGATGAATACAATTTTAACGAAAAGTATCTCCAAATTTATATCGGCTCTAAAAACAAACCAATATATTTGAATAATATTAACGTGAATACAGCTGTGCAAACATATTCAGACATTGCTTTTGAGCAACTTTTTAAGGCGCACTACAAAGCATTGCACGCCTACGCAAATATGCTTTTAAAAGATACGGATACTGCTGAAGAAGTAGTGCAGTCGATGTTTTTAAAACTTTGGGAAAAGCGAAATTTGTTGGATGTGCAAACATCAGTAAAAGCATATTTATATAAATGCATTTATAACGACAGCCTCAACTTGTTGAAGCATGAGCAGGTAAAATCAAAATATCAGGATTTTACAGTGCATACCATGAACACCCATCACGAAGCTGCTTCTAACAAGGTAGAACTTTCTGAATTGCAAAAAGAACTTCAATTTGCTTTAAATGCACTGCCAGAGCAATGTCGTATTATCTTTCAAATGAGCCGCTTTGAAGAATTGAAGTACAAGGAAATTGCGGAACGATTGGGTATTTCGGTAAAAACGGTAGAAAACCAAATGGGCAAAGCTTTGAAAATTCTTCGTTTAAAATTGGTAGATTTTTTAGTGTTGATCCTTTTGGGCCTAGCCAATCATAATGAATATTTAAATTAAGCAAAGCGATATGAATGACGAGTTATTGATAAAGTTTCTGCTTAACGAAACTACGGCAGAAGAGACAAAGCAAGTACAAGACTGGATTGCTACGAGCGATGAAAATCAAAAATATTTTGCACAGTTTGAACATATTTGGAACGAAAGCGCTGCGCTAACCGAAAGCAACGATGTAGATGAAGAACTAGCTTGGCAAAAGTTTAAGCAACGGGTTGATGAAAAACACACTGCACAACCGATAGTAAGAAAACTAAAACCAGTTACTGTTTTGATGCGAGTAGCTGCGGTTTTTGTACTTTGTTTTGGTGCTTGGTTAGCATATCAGCAGTTTGGCGGTAACTACACCGATTTGGCAAGTAATGATATTGTACTTAACCAAACCTTGCCAGATGGCAGTCAGTTGGTACTGAACAAAAATACGAACATCAGCTATGCTTCTAATTTTAAAACTAATCGTAAGGTAGAAATTAAAAATGGTGAGGTTTTTTTTGATGTAATGCCCGACAGTTCACATCCTTTCGTTATCGATATCAATGATGTTAATGTGGAAGTGGTGGGTACATCTTTCAATATCAAAAAGCATGGAAATAACGTAGAAGTAATTGTAGAAAGTGGTGTGGTGAGGGTGAAAAGAGATGGTAGCGAATTAACATTGACCAAAGGTGAACGAGTATTGTTATCAGATGAAAAGGAATTGGTAAAAACACAGACCCAAGACGAACTTTACAATTACTACAGAACAGGTGTGTTTGTAGCTAGTAATACACCGTTGTCTAAACTGGTTGAAACGCTAACTGAAGCTTATGGAACTAAGATATCTGTAAGTGATGATGTTAAAAAGGAGAAAATTTTTATCACTTTACCATTGAAATATTCGTTGCAGAAGAACCTAGAAGAGGTATGTTTAACACTCGATTTAAAAATGCAGCGTAACCAAAATGAGATTTTGCTGTCTAAAAAGTAGAAATGAAAACCAAACTACTTATCGCCCTCTTTTTTGTTAATTTTTTTTGTGCTGCACAAACATCTATAAATTATAACCAGAGTAATTTAGCTAAGCTGGTAACACTTGATTTAAAGTCGCACAAAATTGGCAGCGTGCTTCAGAAAATAGGTAAAGCTGGCGGATTTTATTTTGCTTATAACGGCGCTTTGTTCGGGCAAGATAGCATCGTTAATCTCAATGTTCGCAACAAACCAGTTAGAGAAGTTTTAGATCAGCTTTTTGACGGGAAAGTAGCCTACAAGGAGAACAACGAATATATTATTTTGCGTTATGCGGTCAATCACTTCTCTATCGAAGCAGAAAGTATTGTAACTGCCGATAACTTGTACGCCATTTCTGGTAGAGTGGTAGATACGCAGACAGGTAAGAAAGTAAAAAATGTAAGCGTTTACGAAAAGCGATTGTTAGAATCTGCAATTACCGACGATGAAGGCTATTTTAATCTGAAGTTTAAAGGTAATCACACGGCAATTGTTTTAACTGCAAGTAAAGAAACTTATCGAGATACTTCCATTATATTCTTATCAAGTATAGATGTGAAACCTCAGGGATACGATGATCCTGACAAGGAAAAGGGAACTTTTGTGTCTAATATGCTAGAGAGTTTCGGGATTAGCCGTTGGTTAACTTCTTCGCGGCAGCGTATCCAAAACATGAATATTCCTAACTTTTTAGCCAATATGCCAGTACAGGCATCTATTACACCCGGATTAAGCTCTCATGGTAGCATGAGTGGTAGCGTGGTAAATAAATTTTCGCTCAACTTAATAGGTGGTTATACTGCGGGAGTAGATGGTGCCGAAATAGCTGGAATATTTAATATGAACAAGGCTGATGTACGGTACGTTCAGGTTGCAGGTGTTTTGAACGTTAACGGCGGTAATACCGAAGGCGCACAGATTGCTGGTGTGGTAAATATGGTTGGTCAAAATGCTAATGGCGTTCAGGTTTCAGGGGTTTATAACCACGTGCGTGGGAAAACTAACGGTATCCAAATTTCTACGGCAAATTACTCTAGAGGCCTGGTAGAAGGAATGCAAATATCTGCCTTGGGGAATTTGGCTAACAACGATTTAAGAGGGATTCAGATTACAGGCTTACTCAATATTGTTGGAAAAGATACTAAAGGTTTTCAGCTTTCGGGATTTGGAAATGCCGCTTTGCAAAATATGAATGGTGTGCAAATATCAGGTATCATAAATTATGCTAAGCGAAATAAAGGTTTACAAATTGGCTTAATCAACGTGGCTGATACTTCTTCTGGTGTGAGTTTGGGGCTGATTAATATTGTGCGTCGTGGTTATCATAAATTGAGTGTTTCTAGCAATGATTTGATCAATGCCAATGTTTCTTTCAAGAGCGGCAACGCTAATCTGTATACCATATTTTTATTAGGTAAGAATTACGAAGAGAACAAGAAGATAGAAACTTTCGGATTTGGTTTTGGCCACGATTTTTTTGCTGGTAGAAGAATTTCAGTTTCTACAGAACTTACCGCTCAGCATTTGCATTTAGGGCGATGGGATTATGCCAACATCCTCAACAAGTTTCAATTAAACCTACAGTTAAAAATAATGAAGGGACTAAGTATTTATGGAGGTTCAGTACTTAATTATTACGTTACCGAAGCACCACTTAATTATTTGGCCGCCAATGGTTATCAGTCTCAAATTGCGCCATCACGCAGTAAAATCATTAATGGAAATAGTGCCTGGATAGGCTGGTCGGCAGGTATAAATATCTTTTAATCGTATAAATCCCTGTTCTGTTTAAACTAATACCCATTTTAGGTAGGTATGCTAGTTTTGCTTTGTTAAGTAAAGTAAATTGCGACGCATTTGGGTTTGAAATAACATTATTTGCCGTCTAACGCTCATTTTATTTTACAACGCTTCTCTAATTATAGTTGTCTTAAGCACAAGTGCCGCAAAATTTTAATTAATGCATTTGCATTTAGTTGAAGTGTTGTCATTACATGCAGCTATCTATTGTTTTTAACGCGTTTGCCTCTCTTCATCTATTTGTAAGTGCTATAACTTAAAACAAAATGTATGGCAGCTTCTCTACTTTTTTCAAGGATTTTTGTCTTGTCCTTATTAGTGTCTATATGTTTAAATGCTAATGCGCAAGTGTTTAGTAGGTATAACCCAAGTTTGACCGCATCATCTGGAGCCTACATAAGTATAGCTGGTTTAGGTGGTGGGCAGGCTGTTAATCGAACCATTGGCTCTACTAACGAAGGTGCTTACAATGGTATTAATATTGGTTTTGATTTCTGGTACATGGGTGCACGTTACTCAACTGTTTCAGCTAGTACGAATGGCTGGTTGGCTTTGGGGAGCGATATACTAAGTGGAAATTACGCGGCTGAAAACAGCTTAACTTCTGGAGGAACTCGGCCAGTGCTTGCGCCGTTGTGGGACGATTTAAGAGTATATACTGGTATATTATCTGGAGGTATTTATGTACAGCGCACTGGCATTATCGGAAGTCGTATTTTTACAATCGAGTGGGATGGGATGGAATGGACGGCCGCATCTAACGGAATAATTATAGGATTTCAGGTAAAGCTTTATGAAGCTACAGGGCGAATAGAGTTCATCTATAATAATCCTTTGTTAACCCCGGCACCTACTAATCCTAGTGCTTCGGTTGGTATTACAACAAGTGGAGGGGCATATATTTCAATTACAGACCTTACTAATGCTACCGCAACTTTCAGTTCGTCGAGCGAAAATGCTTCTATAAATGCAAAACCAGCTACTGGTAGAACCTATAATTTTAATCCGGTAGCTGTAACTGCGCTCTCTGCACCCACAAACCTTACCTTTTCTGGTGTAGGAACAACTGGTATGACGTTAAATTGGACAGATAATTCTTCTGATGAATTAGGGTTCGCTATCTATAGGGCTACGTCAGCTAGTGGCCCGTTTACTCACTTAGCCACTACTGCAGCAAATACGACAACATATGTAGCAACAGGGCTGGCAGCAAACACTACCTATTTTTACAGAGTTCATGCGGTAAGAGAAAGCCTAAGTGCTGCGGCGACGGCATCGAGGGTTACGCTTTCAAATTGTGCTACATTTAACATCTTGCAAGTACCGACTACCAACATCGTTGCAAATTATAGGCTAAATGGTAGTGCAACTGATTTTTATAACATTAACAATGGTACGCTACAAGGTGCTCCCACTGCTACTACAGATCGCTATGGTGTATCAAATGGCGCACTAAATTTTAATGGAACTAGTCAGTATATTTCTACAACTAATTCTTATGCAAATCCAATCAATTTTACGATTTCAGTATGGTTTAGAACCACTACTACCACGGGAGGTTCGCTTATAGGGTTTACTAGCAGCCAAACAGGATTAACCGGTAGCCACGATCGCCATATTTACATGGGCAATGATGGGAGAATACACTTTGGTGTTTTTGGAGGAGTGGTTAGAACTGTAAATTCAACTACTGCGTATAATGATGGAAATTGGCATCAGGCAACTGCAACCATGTCTTCTTCGGCGGGCATTACTTTATATTTAGATGGTGCTCTCGTTTTAACAAATTCAGATGGTACAAGTGCCGAAAATTTTACAGGATATTGGCGTATGGCGGCGCAAACTTTCAATGTTGCATGGCCCGGAGCGCCAACTTCAAGTTACTTCCAAGGTGCTTTAGACGATGCTTTCATTTTTAATAGGATACTTTCTGCGTCAGAAATTGCAACATTATATAATTCGCCCTATGGCGTGCAAAATAATGGGCCAGTGTGCGTAGGTACAACACTTCAATTAACTGCACCAACAGTTGCTGGGGCTCAATACAGTTGGACGGGGCCTAACGGTTTCACGTCCGGTCTTCAAAACCCAACTTTAACCTACGCTCTGGCTGCTGCGGGTACATACAATGTAACGGTCAACGTTGGCGGCTGTACAGATGTTGCAAGAACAAATGTGGTGTCGTCTTCGGTAGCAGGTCTATGGATAGGGGGTACAAACATCGATTGGTCAAATGCAGCAAATTGGTGCAATGGGGTGGTGCCTACCGCTTCAGTAAATGTTACGGTTCCCTCTGGTCGTAGTAATTATCCAACGGTTAGCACCGATCAGGCAGCAAATAATTTAACCGTACAAAGCGCTGCCAGCGTTACCATAACTAATTCGCTTTCTGTAGCAGGAGCAATATCCAATAGCGGAACAATTACTGTTAGCAATGGTAGCGTGGTTTTTAATGGAGCTACTGCACAGACGATACCTGCCAATGTTTTTGCAGGTAATTTAATTAAAGATTTAACGATCAACAATACCGCCGGCGTAACGCTAAACGGTGCATTAAGATTAACGGGGGTGCTCACCGCAACAAACGGGATATTCAATGCGAACGGAAATCTTACGTTGGCCTCAAGTGCTTCACAAACTGCCCAAGTAGCAACAATAGTGAGCACCGCTTCCGTAAGAGGTAAGGTGTTTGTAGAACGGTATCTGCGGGGTGGGACAAAAAATCCTTATAGGGGTTATCGCATGCTCTCTTCGCCAGTGTATGACAATACAACGGAGTTTAGAAGCAACGATGTGCAAGGAAATCGAACCGCTGCTTTTAGTCAATTAATAGATGATGTAATCATTACAGGCAAAGATGGATCTGCCAATGGTTTCGATAATAGTCATAACAATGGCACAGGTGCATGGACTTATAATGCAGGATATGTTGCTATTCCTAGCATTAGTACCTCAGTAAATGCCGGAAGAAGCATGTATTTCTTATTTAGAGGAAACAGAGATAATTTGTCTGGTAAAACGGTATCTCCTTATGTAGATGTAGAGAATGTGGTATTGGATTTTGAAGGTGTGCTTAACCAGCAAGACGTTACAGTAGGTCTGGGTACTGTTGGCTTTCATCTGTTGGGAAATCCTTATGCGGCAACTATCGATTGGTCTTCGCCTAATTGGGGAGCTGATAAAGGTAATGTGAATAATGCTATTTGGATATGGAATCCCGTGGCACGAGGCTATGCTACATATATCAATAATGTAAGCACTTTAGATGGAAGTAGATATATATCTTCTGGTCAGGGCTTTTTTGTACAAGCGTTAGGAACTACGGCAATAAAATTCAAAGAAAATATCAAAGCATCAACGGAACAGCCTCCTATGCTAATGTCTGCAAATAGGCAAACAGAAAATTCTTCGCAGTTTGAAGTATCCCAAAATCCTATAGTTGAGAGAAGCTTACTACGTATCGGCTTGAAGCCAATTGCTTCATTTGGCGAAAGTGAAATGGTGGTTGTTTTCGATCATAATAGTGATTTGGCATTTACTAACGAAGATGCTGCACAATTTGACGGAGAGGTGGTTAATATCTCAACAATTGCCGATAACCAACGGCTGGCGATCAATTTCTTACCCCCTTCATCTAGTATCATGGAAATCCCTATGAGCGTATCGGCAAACGCAACCGGAAATTACTTGATGAATTTCAACTTGAGCGAGTATCATCAAGGGCATTCGTTAGAATTGAAGGATAATTATTTGAACCGTACAATTCCAATTATTTCTGGTTCGGTTTATAGTTTTAATATTGATAGAGCGAATTCCCTAACATTTGGCGCAGGAAGGTTTAGCATCATTGTAGCGCCTCCTAATGTACTACCTGTTGGCTTGTTACACTTCAGTGGTAAAAAGCAAAGCGATGGGGTTTTGCTTACTTGGGAAACATCAGAAGAAGTAAACAACTCAGGTTTTAGAATATATCGTGCGGCAGAAGATGGGGTATATCAATTTTTGACTGATATTTCACCAAAGGGAGCGGGAACATATTCCTACATAGATCGTTCTCCTTTGCCTGGTCGTAATTACTACAAGCTGGTTCAGGTAGATTTTGATGGCACTGAAGCAGAAGCAAAACCAATTACGGTTAACTTTATAATTGGTGAGCATCGCTCTGTTGTGATTTATCCAAATCCTGTAGTAGATAATTTTACCATTAAGGTTGATGATCTATCGGAAGAAATATATGAATTGAGTTTGTACGACATGATCGGAAACAAAGTCAAGAGTTTGAGGGCGTCAAAATCGGCTTTACTGAGCGGATTAAAGGTAGATGTTTTGGGAATAAATTCTGGTGTGTTGGTAGTTAGGTTGGTAGAACTTGGCACGGGGAAAATCATTACAGAGCAGAAGATATTGAAATTACACTAACTACTTATTTTACATAGTAAATAAAAGATTGTAATAGTTTTGTGGGGAAAATGTTTCTCGTTTTAGGAAATATTTTCCAGTGTGATTTTCAGGGGTTTATTCCTTATTTGTTTACAAATGTTGGTTTTGAAGTTGTAAAGTAGTTTTTGCGTTTTATGGCTTGTGTTTTGACTTTTCTAAAATATCATGAAAAGACTAAACACGCTTTTATATATTGTAGTTATTTTATTTTGTTTTGCGGAAAACTCAGTTAATGCGCAAGAATATAATGCTACTAATTACTATTACAATAACTTTGATGACGAAACCGTAGGTTCTAGATTTACCTCTTTTGGCGCTGCGTCAATGACATTAAATGCTACAAATTTAGCTTTTGGAAATGGTTACAGCATTTCCTCAACCGCTAACGGTAATGTAGGTAGTTATAGAATAGCTGGTAATATAAGCCCAAATACTCAACTCTCTTCTGCTACTTATGGTTACGAATGGACCTTTTTATATAAGAGTAACTTTTTAAGTGCAGACAACTCAGGGTGGAATCCAATAACAAATGGTACGAATGCTTGGCGTTTTTGGATAATGGCAGAAAAACCTGATTTTTATAGCGGAAAAGGTTATTATATTACACAAATAGGTCAAGCAATAAAGCTGATGTATCGTAAAGACCAATGGTGGGGAACCGAATTGGCGTCTTATACTTTGCCATCATCCGATAAAACCTATGCGGTACGGGTTCAAAGAACTAAAGATAGCAATAAATTTACGCTATTCGTAGATGAATATACTTCATCACAAACTGAAGCATCAACGGCTAGAGGTAATACTAATTTGTCTGAATTTTCTAATTATGGTTATAGTGGTTTAGAAGTTTGCGCTACTCAAGCTGGTCGCTTCATGTTTGATGAGCTGAAGATGTACACCATGGAATTGATGTTCACAGGCGCAAATAGTCCCGAGAACGGTATAAGTAACCCATTGTATGCTGGCCAACAAAATGCTGCTATTTATGGACTAGTGGCAATGTCGAGAGGGCTTTTTAGTTTCTATCAATTTAGTGCAAGTCTAACGGGCAATATTACATCTATTGTAAATACTAGTTCCGCAAGGTTGTACAAATCTAGTGATAGTTATTATGGTAATACTGATGACTCACAGATCGCTACTTTAAACTGCTACAACGGTAGCATTGAAAGAACTAGCGGTGGTGGCTATAGTAATACGAATCCAATGGACAGATTCCATTCCGTGGGCAATACTGATGGTTCTTTAGCTGCCGCTAAATATTACTTTATAGTGGTTAATGTGAGCGCAACTCCAAACACTAACTCCTCGTTTGCATTTACTGGTACTACTACAATACAGGGTGCTAACACCAATATAAATTACGTATCTACTGGTAGTACATCTAACACTGCTAGCGGTAATTCAACCTCAGGGAGCACAAAAGATTGGACAGGAGCTAGTAATGCCAATTCAAATTGGTCTAACCCAGATAACTGGTCGCCAGTCGGAGTGCCAGGTGTTAACGACTTAGCCCGTATTGGTGTTGTCTCATACGGTAATAAACCAAATCCAACGGTAACGGCTACACAAACAGTTGGTAATGTCGTATTTGGAACTAATGTCAATGCTGCATCTACTACACTTACCATAAACGCGAACGTAGTATTAACAGTTAATAATAATTTAGAAAATAATTCGACAGCAACTATAGGCGGTAGCGGAACCTTAGACGTTAAAAGTACATTTGTTGCTAGGCCGTCGGCTACGCCCGTTAAAACTACTACGGCAAACGTTGGTAGATTAAATGCCATTAACTTACTGCTTAACTCTACTACTACTGGAGTTGTGTTTAATGCGAACAGTACAAATTTGCTCATCAAAAATGCTATCCAAACGTCAGGAACTAATACTGCCACTTTTGCATTAGGGGCTGGATCTACACTAACGCTAACCGGAGCATCGCCTTTTGGTCTTGCAGCATCTACAAACACCGTAACACTTGATAATACCAGTACAGTAGTTTACGGTGCTGCTGTGAAGCAAACCATTAACACAACGTTATCATATAAAAATATCTCATTCTCTGGTGCTGGTACAAAAGAGATTGGTAATGGAACTTTGAATGTAAGCGGTAATTGGAATTCGACTGGCGGTAAGATTAATTTGACAACCGGATCAGTAAGTTTTAATGGTGCTGATCAAACGATTACCGATGCCGCCAGTGATAACGATAATGGCGTCACTTTTGGAAATGTTTCGCTAACTGGTGGTACAAAGACATTGGCAGGCAATGGCAAATTTGCTTTGGCAGTATGTCGCTTTCTCACTTTAGGAACAAATACTATACTGCAAACTTCAGGTAAATTGACGCTTAAGGCTAGTGCATTAGGCTCTGCTTCTGTGGCTGCTATTCCGAGTTCATCATCTGTTCAAGGTAGTGTTACTGTGGAGCGTTACGTACAAGGAGGTGCTAAAGATATGTGGCGCAGTTACAGAATGTTTTCTTCGCCAGTTTACGATAACAACGGCGCAAATAAAACCTATAGCTTTGCACAATTTATCGATAACATGCTGATTACGGGTAAATCTGCCGGTTTCGATCAGATCAACAATAGTGCAACAGGTGCTTGGACTTACAATAATGGTTTCGTTGCAATCCCAAGTATCAATACAACGGTAGATGTGGGTCGTGGTGCCTATATACTTTACCGTGGAGACAGAACTAATGGTACGGCAAAAGTGTCGGTCCCTTATGTAGATCCAGAAACAATTATTATGGATTTCAAAGGTGGGTTAAACCAACAATCTGTTCATGTACCTCTAACACATGGCAGTACAACCTTTAGCTTTTTGGGCAATCCTTACGCTGCAACTATAGACTGGACTTTGGTTCAAAAAAGTAGTAACGTAGAAGCTACGATTAGAATTTGGAATCCAGAAAAGAAACAATATGCAACTCATAATGGCCAGTATGGTATAAACGGGGGTGCTAGATACATTGGCCCAGGTCAAGGTTTTTTTGTACAAACAACTAATAATTCATCACCTTACGTAACGTTTACCGAAAATTCAAAAGTTAGCAATGTTGCTCAATCAGTGCCATTATATAACAAAGTGATGAGTGTGAGAGATAACGCTATCGAAAGTTCTTTCTCAACCTCTAATAGCGTAATTGAAGAAGCGCCTGTGCAGGTTAGGATTAAGCTGCAAAGAGATGGTTTTGATAACCAAGATGAAACGCTAGTACTTCTTCAAAAAAATGAACTGGCTACATTTTCAGGTTATGATGTAGAAAGGACGGGTGGGGAAGCTGTATTCTTGTCGAGTTTTTCTGCAGAAGGCAAAAAAATGGCTATCAATTATATGCCACATATTTCTACCTTGTCGGTAGTTAATTTGGATGTGAATATGTCTAACAATGGAGGGTATAAGATGACAATTGATCTGGCTGATGTCCCTCTGGGATATGAGTTGAAATTGAGAGATAAATTGTTAAATACCTTTACTGATTTAAGTGCTGAGGGGACGACTTATGCTTTAACCGTAGATAAGGCACAGGCCGCAACTATGGGAGATAGGTTCGAAATTCTT
Organism: Pedobacter sp. T50_32; assembly: GCF_057652195.1. NCBI lineage: Bacteria > Pseudomonadati > Bacteroidota > Sphingobacteriia > Sphingobacteriales > Sphingobacteriaceae > Pedobacter > Pedobacter sp. T50_32. Next base: position 74,199 of record NZ_JBYFBY010000005.1, read on the forward strand.
ATATCTCCTCCTACAACTTTACCAGTAGTTTTCACTGAGTTTAATGGCAATAAAACCAATCAAGGGGTATTGTTAAAATGGAAAACTTCTTCTGAACAAAGTAATAGCCATTTTGAGATTAGAAGGGCGGGAGAAGAAAAGATATTCACACCAATTGGTACCATAGTCCCTAATTCGAATGGTACTTATCAATGGTTGGATGTTTCTCCGTTATCAGGAAATAATTACTACAAATTGTATCAGATAGATAAAGACGGAAAATCTAATGCTCACGATAAAGTAGTTGCGGTAAGACATCAGTTGAACGAAAATGTATCAAGCCAACTTTCCGTATATCCAACAGTTGTTGAAACTAATTTTACCGTGAAGTTTAATGGTGATTTGAGTGCTGATCGTTTCAGTATGAAACTGTCTGATGTTACGGGTAAAGAGGTGTTTAATAAAGTGCTTAGTAAAGCTGAAATCTTTAATGGTTATTCGTCAGCCTTTCCTTCTACTTCTGCGGGTATTTATTTCGCTACTTTAGTTGATGTCGCTAATGGTAATCAGCTAGGGGTGGTAAAAATTATTAAAAAGTAAAAAGGGCTTCTTTCAAAATGACCATGCCCTGAGTAAAATGCGTGTTTTTACGGCAAATTTTGCGTGTTTATACTATTTTTAATTTAATGGTATTCCAGTATTGTTTAAGTCCATATTTTTTTCGACTTTAGCGAAATTATTTGATTTACAGGGTAATGCAGCCTTGTGGAAGACTAAGACAGCGCTTAATAGTTATAGCCTATGAAAATTTTTACTAGAATTAAGTTTCTTTTATTGTCGTTATTTGTTGTTGCTGGTGTTTCCAGTGCGCTGGCGCAGGTAAGTATTATCCAAGCTACCGATGGACAAGGCATTTCGGTCGAAAAAGCGGTAGGTGGAACTGCTCCTGGCTATACAAATATTGGAACCTTTACAATTGAAGATCAAGCCGCCGGGCAGTTTTCTGTTGGCGCCAACAGAAAAATATATATCGTGCCATCACAAGCACATTGGCAAATAAATCCTGGTGTTGGAACTTTAAATTTTGGTGGAACTAATATTACTGCTGCAACTATGTTGGTGCAAAGTAATGTAATCACTATCACCTATACGGTGGTAGGCACAAGTGCCGATAATAATTTCATCTCCGTTTCTGGAATTGAGGTGCAATCTACTACAACATTAAAAGAAACTACGGCTGCGTCTTTAAGGCGTAGTACAGCTTTCGGGGGCACTAATGGAACAATTAATGGTTTCGCAAATAACGCAGTAGTTGCACCATTGTCTGAAACTGAAGGCAGTTTCCAGAAATTGCTGATCACCATGCCCGGACATACTTTTGTAGCGGGAGTGGGTAATACAAATACGGCGAGTTCAATTGTTTCGAACGCTAGCTCTACAATTGGCGTTAGAGCAGTCGATCAGTATTTTAATGTGGTTACTTCTAGGACTGATGTTGTGCAATTGACAACTAACGATGTTAATGCGGCATTCACCACTAACAATGTGGCTTTAGTTGCAGGTGTAAGAAGCTTTACGGGCGCAAGGTTAAGAACCGCTGGTAGCGCAACCACTGTTAGTGCTTCTACAGGAGATAATACTAAAGATGATGTCAGCGGACTGACTACGGTTATTCCGTCAGCATACAGCAAATTGCTAATTGTACTTCCAGGAGAAACATATAATCCGGGTACTACCTCTGGAAAGATAAATACACCGACTTCGATCACATCTGGTCAAACTGTAGATGTACAAGTTAGGTCTACTGATGCTTACAGCAATACCATTTCTATTAATGACATGGTAAGCCTTTCAAGTAATGATGCCAATGCGACAATGCCAGGAAGTATAGCGCTATCAGGTGGTGTGGTTACATTTAACGGTGTGTCGCTTATTACAGCGGGTTCACGAAATTTTACCGCAAATGATGCCACAAATGCTAAAACTGGTACAAGCACTAATTTGACAGTTACCTCAGGCGATTACAGCAAGCTACTGGTAACATTGCCAGGCGAAACTTTGGCACCTGGAACTGCTACTGGTAAAACTGGTACTCCGAATGCAATTAGCGCAGGTACTGCAGTTAATGCATCTGTTTACGCAGTTGATGCGAATTGGAACCGTGTAGCTGGTAATGCAGATGTTATTGCAATTGGTACCACCGATGGAAATGCCACCCTGCCGGCTACCAATGTGCTTCTAGCTAATGGTTCAAGAAATTTTAGTGTAACACTTAGAACTCCTGGAGCACAAACAATTACCGCAAGTAATAATACCGATAACGGAATTGCATCGGGGAGTACTACGGTAAATGTAAATAGTGTGTTTACTAGGCTTCAAATATTATTACCTGGCGAAATTGCCGACCCAGGAAGTGCAACAGGTAAAACTAATACTCCTAATCCGCAAGTAGCAGGTGTGCCTTTTACGGTACGTGTTAGGGCGGTAGATGGTGCTTGGAACTTGGTCAACGGAGTAACAGATGTGGTTCGTTTAACCTCAACAGACCTAAACATAGCCATGCCAGCAGATTTGGCAATGGAAGCAGATGGAGAGATAGAATTTTCTGTCACCCTAGTAACTGGAGGAAATAGAACGATTACTGCAAGTAACTTTACCGACGCTTCTAAAACAGCAAATACAAGCCCTAACGTTTTGGTTAATGCAGACGTATATGCCAAGCTACTGGTAAGATTGCCAGGCGAAACTTTGGCGCCTGGAACTGCTACAGGTAAAACAGGTACGCCAACAGCTATCAATGCTGGTACACAAGTTGCAGCTGCGGTTTTTGCAGTTGATGCTTACAATAATAGAGTTGCAGGTAATAGCGATATCATCACAATTACTTCTACTGACGCAAGTGCTACACTTCCAGCTTCGGCGGTGTTGCCAGTAAGTGGAACTCGAAACTTTAATATAACATTGAGAACGCCAGGAACGATGACTGTTACGGCCAGCAACACTACTAATGTAGGTATTGGGGCTGGAAGTAGTGATGTCGGCGTAATCGGAGGCGTATTCACAAAGCTACAGGTGTTATTGCCTGGCGAAATTGCCGACCCAGGAAGTGCAACAGGTAAAACTAATACTCCTAATCCTCAAGTTGCAGGTGTGCCTTTTACGGTACGTGTTAGGGCGGTAGATGGTGCTTGGAACTTGATCAACGGCGTAACAGATATGGTTCGTTTAACTTCGACAGACCTTAACGCAACCATGCCTGCAGATTTGGCAATGGAGGCAGATGGAGAGATAGAATTTTCAGTTACATTAATCACTGGAGGAAATAGAACAATCACTGCAAGTGATTTTACCGACCCAACAAAGACGGCTAACATAAGTGCCGCTGTAGCAATTGGAGCTGATATCTTCTCAAAACTTCAAATCTTGTTGCCAGGAGAATCTGCAGCGGCAGGTACAACTACTGGTAAAACTGGTAGTCCAACAAACAGAAATGCTGGTACTGCTTTTAATGTAACGGTAAATGCGGTAGATGCTTATTGGAACAGGGTTTCTGTTTCACCTACTATTGCAATTACAACAACTGATGGCAATGCAACCGTGCCTGCAAATGCAGCGCTTTCTGCCACTGGTACTAGAAACTTTAGTGTAACGCTAAGAACTCTTGGAAATGCTACTATTACTGCTACTGATGTGGCTGCCGCAGTATCTCCTGTTGTAAGTAGTAATGTAACTGTGGTAATGGGAGCTTTTGTTAAACTACAATTGTTGTTGCCAGGTGAAACTGCTGCTCCGGGTACCTCTACGGGTAAAACGGGAGCGCCAAGCGAACAAGTGGCTGGTGTACCATTTAACGTTACGGTAAATGCAGTTGATGCCGCATGGAACAAAATTGATGGAGTAACCGATGTAGTAAGCTTTACAGCATCTACTAATGATATTTATGCCCAAGTGCCTGCTTCAACGGCACTTAATAACGGTACGTTAACCACTGCAGCCACTTATAGGGTGGTAAGCACCACAGCAAACCGTACTTTGCGTGTTAATGATGTTAGCGATGGCACAAAAACAGCAAATACTAGCCCAGGTTTCCAAGTTAACTTAGGTCCATTTACAAGGTTGTTGATCTTGTTGCCTGGGGAGACTTTTGCAGCTGCGCATCCGAACGGAAAAACGGGTACTCCAGCTAATCAGGGTGTCGGCACACCTTTTAGTATAACTGTAAGGGCTACAGATGCGGCATTCAATGCAGTTTCGGGTGTTATCGATGTAGTTCGGATTACATCTTCTGAAGGGGGGGCAACATTGCCTGCTGATAAAGCACTTGTAAATAGCTCTACTACCTTTAATGTAACTATGAATACCGAAAGTACTAGTAATACGCTTACCGCTTCCGATGTAACCGATGTAGCTAAGTTGGCGTACACTACTGCTGGAATAGCAGTATACGCTCCTAGTTTAAGTACAGATTTTTTTAGAAGTAATGTAAGTGCTGGTAATTGGAATAATTCATCTAGCTGGCAATCGTCTGCCGATGGCCAAAATAACTGGAAACCATCTACCTTATTTCCAAACGCTACTTCGGCTGGTGTACAGGTTAGGGGTGGCCACGTAATCAATGTGACTGCAGCGCTTTCTATAGATGATACGAAGATAGAAAACGGTGGGCAGGTAACTTTAACTACTGGTAACTTAACCATAGCGAATGGTGCCGCAGCTACAGATTTTATTGTGGAAGGAACACTTAGAGCAAATAACAGTAGGACTATTACCACAACTGGTGCATTACAATTTGCATCAACAGGTAGGTATCAGCATGCTTACACCACTGCAAGTGGTACTATCCCTACGGCTAATTGGGCTACGGGCTCTATCTGCGAAATTATAGGTTATACTGATTTTGCTGGCAATGTATTGGGTAGTAACCAAACATTTTCTGACTTTATTTGGAATGCACCTCAAACCGCAGCAGGAAGTCCTTCTTTACTAAGTGGTTTCAGTGCAAGAAACTTTACAGTAACTAGAACAAACACTGGAACACTTAATTTAGGTTCAGTTGGTGGTACAATTACTATAACAGGAAACTATGTTCAAACTGCAGGTAATGTTCGTGCCAATAAAACAAGTGGTACACAAGCTATTTCATTCGGTGGAGATTTTGCAGTAAACGGTGGAACCTTCGCACTGGGTAGCGGAACAGTCAACGTAACTTACAATGGCAGCTCACAAAGCTTAAGTAATGCTGGCCCAGCAATAGGATTTGGTAACGTTACATTTACAAATGGCGGTACTAAAACGCTAACAAGTGGCAACTTTAATTTGGCTACTACTGGCGTATTAACTATGGGTGCAAACACTGTTCTAAATGCTAATGGAAACTTAACAGTATTGTCTGATGTCTCAAATTCAGGTACTATTGCTGCAATTCCTAGCGGATCATCAATTAGTGGAAACGTAACAGTACAACGTTTTGTAACTGGTGGTGCTGTAAATCCTTACAGAACGTATAGAATGTTCTCTTCACCTATACATTTAGGATCTAATACCTATAATGTAGCTCAGCTTACAGACGATATTCTCATTACAGGTAAGGCTGTAAACGGATTTGACGAGGTAGGAAACAGTGCAACTAGTGCATGGTTCTACGATGCAACAACTACCGGATTTAAAATATTCCCTAACACCACAACACCGGTTCTTGCCGGTAGGGGTGTATACGTGTTGTATCGTGGTGACAGAACTTCAAACCTTACAGCTAAATTTACCTCTCCTGGATATTCTGCTCCAGAAAGTGTAGTAATGGATTTTGATGGAGTGCTTAACCAGCAAAATGTTACCGTTCCTTTAGATTATGCTGCTGGTATATTTGGATTTAACTTTTTAGGAAATCCTTATGCTTCAAGTATAGATTGGAATGCGGTAGTTAACTCTGGTGCTACCAGTGATTTAGAAAACAATGTCGTACAGGTTTGGAATCCAGCGTTGAGGCAATATGCAACGTACAGTTTCAATACAGGTGATGGAGCAGGAGCAAGCGCAAATGATGGTAGCAGATACATTACTGCAGGTCAGGGATTTTTTGTTAGATCTAAAGCAGGAGGTGGCTCATTTACCTTTACAGAAAGCCATAAAGCAAATAATATGCCTTCTGTATTACTAATGTCTGCTCCTGTAGGAGACGATTTAGTAGCTTTTGGCGGAAGCTCAAAAATGGCTGCGGCAAATAACCACTCTACATTTACAACAACTACCGAACTAAGAACTTGGTTGAAAAAAGAAAACTCACCCTTTAAGGTAGAGAGTGTTGTGGTATTTAAGGCAGGTAAATCTGCGGCATATGTAGCTAATGAAGATGTAGATTATTTAAGAGGCAGTGAAGTTTATATGTCTAGTTTAACTGACGATAATAAACGAACGGTAATTAATTATATGCCAGCGGTTACAGCTAATACTAGTGTAAAACTTGATATTGATCCACTAAATGCTGCTGGAAACTACATTTTAGAAGTAAGTTACAACAATGTGCCATCTGGTTATTTAGTTAAGCTAACAGATAACCATTTGCAAACTTCAAGCTTCGTGTCAAATGGTACGCAACATAATTTTACAATCGATAAAAATGTAGAAGCTAGCTTTGGCGCCAATAGGTTCAGCGTATCTTTCGAAGCGCCTAATACCTTACCGGTAACCTATAAATCGTTTACTGTTGCTAAAGTTAATGAGGGCGTACAAGTTAAATGGAGCACTGCAACAGAAACTAACAATGATAGATTTGAAGTAGAAAGAGCTGGCGATGATAAAGTATTTGAGAAACTAAAAACCGAATATGCCAAAGGCAGTGGCTCTGCTTACTCATACATCGACAGAAATCCGATGTTGGGCAACAATTATTACAGATTGGTGCAGCACGATAAGGATAACACATCTAGTACAACAGATCCTCAGGTAATCAATTTCACCGGTGGCTTAAGCAATGCTACAGAGCTTGTGAGTATATTCCCTAATCCTGTAGTTTCTAAATTTACGGTGAAGTTTAATGGTGTTTTAAAAGCTAAGCAACAAACCTTAAAAATTGTAAACGCTACTGGTCAGGTTGTATTAACCAAAGATTTTTCTAAAGCACAGTTGCTGTCTGGACAAGACCTAGATATTACCGGTTTCGCATCAGGAGTATACATTGTAGAGGTTTACGAAAACGGAACTCAACGTGTAGGTCAAATGAAGTTGATCAAACAATAATAGAGATTAAGCAATAAAAAAGGGATGTCATTAATTGACATCCCTTTTTTTTGGTCTTTTAATTATCCTAAAATGTTTGTTGCCTATTCTACTTTTTAGAAGCGCAAAAACGGCTGCAAAAAACTACCGATAGTCCCGCCATTTGTTCCAAGTCCGCACTCGCTGCCTGCGGCATAGCTCCTTTGCGGGCTTTCCACTACTGTCGGGGCTATTAACTTCTGCAAGGCAACGTAGCCAAAAACCACAACCTTTGTAAAATAAACCTTGGCGAAGTGGTTTCCCGATTTAAGTGCTTTGTTTACGAGTTTGCACAAGTTTCATCGGGATTAACGAAGCAAAGGACTACAGTTTCCAAGAACCAACAAGTGGCTTTTCTAAAATTAATCTACTGATAGCAAAACGACAGTTAAGCCTCTAAACCCTCTTAATAAACAGCTATCTTCTTTGCGTAGGTTTTATCCCCTGCCTTAATGTTAAGAATATAAGTCCCCTTAGCTAGCTTAGAAACATCCAATTTTTCAATAATAATACCCGACTGCGATCCTTTATTTTGTTCGTAAACCTTTTGTCCTATTACATTAACAATACTTACGATTACTGTTTTTGCTTCTAACAATTCAAAAGCTACAGTCAAATCATCCGATGCCGGGATAGGGAATACTTTCAACTTAATTTCATTATCGTTTTGGTTGCTAGGTAAGAAAGAAAGTTCGTTAGATATAGATGTACACCCGCCGTTGATATTAGCCCATACTTGGTATTTTCCTGCTGCTACAGGATTAAATTGTTGCCCGGTAGCTCCATCTATCTTTTCGCCATTTAAATACCATTGGTTGCCATTAGCTATATTCGAAACCAACTGATCTCCATTTCTAGTAATTTGGACATTTGATACAGGAACTTTCACCCTTTCACTGGCTAAGCATCCAAGAGCTTTTACTTTAATGTCGTAAAAATAATAGTAAAATGATTGCGGCTGTGAGGCATCGTTACTAATAATGTTAAATATATCGAGTTCAGAGCTTAGCGGATAAATAGAACGAGGAATTGTATTGTTTCTAAAAATTGTCGCCTCATCTTCGTAATCGGTGTGAATGGTGTAGCTTCCTGCCGTAGGGAACTTCAAGTTTAACGTATACACTGCACCTTGATCAGTTAAATCATCTGAAGCTACACCTGCAGCTGGCGTACTTCTGGTGGCTGTTACTTTTACAGTACTGCTAGAAACCTCGATACCGAAGCTATTTTTAACGTAAAACCTAATAGTGCCAGAATTTCCAATATACAAACGGGCACTTTCTAAGATGGCTGGTGCAAATGTGCGTACGCTAACTCCACCGCTAGTTTGTAAATAAGTACCCGAACCTAATCTAGTTTCGTACTTGTTTTTCGGTCCTAGGTTGCCGATATATTCGTTTAAACCTGCATAATAGCCTTCAGTACCTGGTTCAACGGCAGTGCTGATATTATTGCCGTAAGCAAAAGGAGTAGTTGCCGCGGCATCTTTATACCAGTATACAATTCCATCACCGTTGGCAGCCAATTGATATTGCTTGGTGTTATCGCAGTAAAAAGCTGTTTGAGCAGCTAGTGTTGCAGGTAAGCTAATTTGTTCAGTTCTTATAATCTCGTCATTAGCTGGTATTACATCTGTGCTTAATGTTGTCTTTGCCGAAATTTCGTAGGTTTTGCCAGCTAAAGCGTTATAAAATCCAGGAACAATAAATTCTCGTTCTTGTGATGGTTTAATCTCGCCAGCGAAGGTGCTATTCAGTGTGGCGATGATATTGGTGCCATCTTTTACCGTAACTGTTACTGGAATATTTGAGATGTTCTGCGTACCAAAATTGCGGATAACTACACTTACACTTTGCTGTGGGTTGGCACAATTGGAAAGTGGCTCATTAATTTTTGTAATGCCCACATCAGCCGTAGAGTTAATGAATTTCACTCTGTAATCAATGGTTTCGCCTTTGGCATAATTGCCGCAAGCAGTTACGCTAGCCGCATTGCTAGCTTCAGCTAATACAATTCTAAGTATAGAGAAGTTATTGATTTTAATATTTGAAGGAACCGTAATATTTGCCGTAAATAAACCAGTGCCATTAATGATATTGCTAGTTGCAACTAATTCACCGGTGTCGTCAAAGTCGCCATCGCCATTCCAATCTACAAAAACCTTTGCAACTTTATCAAAATTGGTACCGCAAGTACCTAATGACATACTTAGTGGGTAAGTTCTAGCTTTCTCCAGTTCTATTGTTTGCGTGGTGAAATCGTTATATGATGTACATCCAGCCGCAGCTGTATAACTGATGTTTGACAGGTTAAAGCTGTTGATTTTAGCATCATTAGATGTATTTGGTGCAGAAGCGCAATAAGGTTGGCCACCAACTCCGGTCACAATTACAGAATAAGCTTGAGATCCTCTTTGTAATGTTCCTTTATGCGAAATGGTAAAAGTATAAGTTTTGCCCGGTACAGCATCAGCAATGTAAATTTGTTCCACATTATCTCTAAAGTTATCACCTTTAGTGGCTGCTGCAGATGGGTTTGCAGGATTTAAAATCCAAGGAAAGTAGGTGACGCTGCCATTGCTTGCCCTCATATCTAAATCGTTAACCAATCTTAATGTGGGATTATTCAAAGCATTGGCTACAGGTATCACATCAATTTCTGGGTCTGTCCAGCTTATTGTTGCGATTAACGGGCCATCGCCAGAAGCAACAACATTAAAGGTTTCAGTTGCGCCTTGTGTTAAAGCTTTTTCGCTGATTATGCTCTTGCCTCCGTTGTTCAAAATGGCCAAAGCTGCATTTTCTGTGTTCATTAATCCCCAACCGAAAATATAATCTGGGCCTGGATACTCGCCTGCTTCGCTTGCTGTGCCAATTGCCAATCCTTTTAAAGTAGAGGCACGCATGAAGCTGCTTGTTTTTTGGTTGTAAAGTTCTTGAAGCAAGGCTAAGGAACCTGTTACACTTGGTGCAGCCATAGAAGTTCCAGAGTAAGTTGTATAAGCTTCTGGATTGGTACTTGTTGTTGATGTAACGCTCACCCCATCGGCAGCGATGTCTGGTTTAATCCTTCCGTCGTCGGTTGGCCCCCAAGCACTAAATGAAGAAATGGTGATGTCGCTTGGTGTAACAGTGCCATAAGGAAGCGGATTTACGGCAGCTACTGTCATGATGTTTTTTGCCACTGCGTAAGTTCCTAAAATGTCGTAGCCATCATTGCTGTAAATTCCAGCAGGTCTCGGACCGGCATTTACTAAGCTTCCGGCAGCGTTAAAACGGAAATACGTTTGACCAACGGCTGGCCCGTTGCTGCTGCGGTAATTTCCACCAGATTTAACTACAAGATAGTATGGTGCATTGTAGCTAATCCTGTCCCATTCCTTTGCATCGCTATCGTAGTAACCAAACTTATAATCTTCGTTAGCACCAGCTTGTCCTCTAAACTCCCATCTGTTAGGAATAGCATTGGTGTTCTCAAACCACCCGGCTATCGATCCGTAAGAGTGATTAGAAAGCAAAAGAGAGGCGGCATAATTTGACATTTCCGAATTATCATTATTAAAATCGAACGATAATAATTTGGGAAGTCCGAAAGCCATTCCTTTTGCATTTGGATATTTGCCTGCTGCCATAATGGTACCGGCAACGTGCGTAGCATGGGCTGATAAAGATGTAACACCGTCTTTAATTTCAACTCTGTTGTTTTGAAATTCTACGTGTCCAGTCAATACAGCTCCTCCATCCCAAATGGCTACTTTATCTGTAGGTAAGGTACTGCCACTTAAGTTTAAGCCTAGTGAGCCGCCGGTATATAGTTTATTGGTATTGATGGTGGCAGCAGAAATAGCATTGTTTTCTGTAATCTTGTACAGAGGCATACCGAAATCATCGATGCCATGAAGTGTAAAAACTTTTCCTTCTTTGGTTACTCCGAAAGTCTCCCAACCTTTTTCTATCGCTAAAGAAAATGCCCTAGATCGTTTTACGTTTTCTATTCTGTTGAGTTCAATGGCATTTTCTTTTAGAAAAACTACATTGGTTTTATTTTGTTTATCAGCTTGGGCAAATAAATTTGATGATATTGTAAAACTTATAAGAACAATAGCTGAAAGCTTGAATATGTATTTTAGACTTTGCATTTAATAAATCTAAATAAATGATTAAATTGAGGACAATTTTACGGATAATTAGATGACTTACATTAAAAAGATATTAATTTTATGTGCAGCCCCTCTATTTATGGCATGTACAGTACAAAACAATGACGATAAAGGTGTCAAACAAGGTGTTTACGGAACGGTAACTTGGGTTTCGGGTAATATGATGCCGTCTCCAGACGAGCCTCGGGCAACAGAAGGTAGGCCAGTTGAGCGCCAAATTAATATTTATAAGGTAGTAACTTCTAATGAAGTTAAAGGAAGTGCTCCTCTTTTTAAGTCAATAGAAGGGAAATTGATAAAGTCCGTAAAATCGGATTCAAAGGGTTTTTATAAATGTGAATTGGAGCCAGGCGAATATTCCGTATTCGTAGTGGAGAAAAACGGGGAATTTTTTGCCAATATTTCAAACGGTCGTGGACAAATTAACCCGATAACGGTACAATTGAATAATGGCGTAAAATTTGATATACAAATTAACTACCAAGCGGCATATTAATCTGTTGATTTATAGTAGGTAAGCCACGCTTTTTTTGAATAAAAAATTCTTTTTTATTCAAAAAACCTCTATTATTGTAGTGATTTTCGTAAGATGCTTAGATTCTTGCGGTTAAGGTACAATTGGATGGCTGGATACATTACTAGAAAAACATTTTACAAGGCGCTCGCACTAGCCTTCTTTTTAATTACGTGTAACATATTTGCTTTTGCACAAATAGACCCTGGTCTACCTCCCTGTGAAGATGGTTCTTTGCCTACACCTGATGGTGATTGCGTAGATAATCCAGTTCCCATTGACGGTGGGGCTAGTGTGCTTATTGCTGCGGGCGTAGCTTACGGATTAAAAAAGGCGTACGATAAACGCAAGCAAAATAAAGAGGCAGATGTAGCTTAATTAGCTACCCTGCTTTCTCTAAAATTCCTTCTCTTTTTAAGATATATTCGAATATTCCTTCAATTGGTTTTTGAAGCGTTTTGCCTATTTTAAGATTGTTCTCTGCAAATACAGCACGAAGCTCGTCTTGATAATAATAGCTGATAGAACCTACAAAGTTGCATTCTAAAGATTTGTAGTTCTTATAATCTTTAACATTTGTATCTATGAATTCTTGAAAGCCATCTTTTAATACTTTTTGTATAAAAGGATGCTGCTTGTGGTGTATCATAAATCTACTGAAAGTAGCTAAGTATGAATTTGGAAAAGGCTTTTGGTAGATGTTTTCTACAACAATATCTTTCGTAATTTTAAATTCCTCATTAAAAGCATCTCTTAAATCTACTGGCATTGTTTTGTGCAGATAAGAGATGAGCATTTTTTTGCCAAAGTAAGTTCCAGAACCTTCATCTCCTAAAATATAGCCTAAGCCGTGGTTGCCACTGTACACCGTTTGGCCATCGTAGTAGGCAATGTTAGAACCTGTTCCCAAAATACACGCTAAACCTTTCTTATCACCACAGGTGGCATAGGCAGAGCCCATTAAGTCGTGATCTACACTGATAAATGCATTTTTGAAAAATGATGAAAGTCCGTTGGATACGATTTCATGCTTATCAGGATTTAAGCACCCAGCACCAAAAAAGTAAACCTCTTTCACTTGATCGGCAATTGCCGCCATCTCTTTATGCTTAGAAAGTATCCTAAATACGTCTTGGGCATTAGCGAAATATGGATTAATACCTTGTGTATTAAAAGAGTATGTTTTTTCAGGGCTATATGCCATCCAATCTGTTTTGGACGAGCCGCTATCTGCAACTAAAATCATTCTCCTAAGATAATAATTTTTTTTAAAAAGTATTTAGTTCAGCACTGTGAGTGATGATTTTGATTTAAATCATTATTTAGAAGTGTAGCTAAGCTATTGTATGTTTAAGGTGCCACTAATTTGTTTCAAATAAATTTCGGCTAGTTTACCTTGATATTTTATTTCCAGATATCTGTTATTGGCATCAATAAAGTTTCGCTGTGCTTCCCTCAATTCTAAAGGTGTGATGTTGCCCAACCTATATTTCTCTAGGGTGATATCTAAATTCTGGGTAGCAATCTCGATATTTCCTCTTTCCAGTTTTGCCAGTTCTAAAAAAGTAGAATAGTCTTGATAAGAACTTGTAAGTTGTGCATTTAGGTTTTGCTTAGTTTGGTTCAGTTGCAGTTCGGCTGTGTTGATATTGATTTTTGCATTTCGCTCATTTTGGCGTTGTAGAAATCCATTAAAAATGTTTACCGTTGCTGTTAAGCCGTAGCTAAAACCACGAGCTCTAAATTGCGTGTTAAACCCAGTAGGAGATTGACTTCTATTAAAATCATAGCCACTGTTTACGCTTAATTGAGGATAGCGGTTGCCCTGCACTTGCTTTAAACTTAATTCAGCAATTTTCTTGTTAAGAATAGCACTTTGTAGCGCTGGATTTAATTGATCCAGCTGTGCCGCTAGACTGGTATAATTCAAGTTCTCTTCAATATCGAATGCATTGTCTACTGTGAATTTAATATTTACATCGCGGGCTAAAAGTTCGTTTAACGTAACCATGTAATTGTCTAGTAGGTTTTTTTGTTGCAAATAACTCGAAGTGTCAGTGTTATAATCAACTTTAGCAGCAAGTACATCTAGCTTAGAACCACGACCAATTTTCAGCTTGCTATCCGCTATGCGCAAACGAAACGCAGAAATATCAATGGTGCTATCTGCTGCAATAACCAATTGTTGCTGTTTGGCAACATTGTAATAAGCAGCAAGTACATCGGTAATGGTAGTTAAGATTTGCTGTGTAGCATTTTTTTCTCCCTGCTGCTCCAATGCCTTTAAACGATCGTAATTCGCGAACATGCTAAAGCCATCAAAAACCGTCCAATCTAAACCAACACCATAACCCATATTGCTATTCCTAGCGCCATTTATCCTTCGTTCAGTTCCACTGGCTTGCGTTTGTAAAGTATTCTGCCTGCTACCACCAGTAGAAAAATCTCCTGTAACTATAGGCAGCATACCAGCATTGCCTAAATTTGCATTGTTTTTGGCAATCTGAGTTTCGTTTTTAATGAGTTTGATATCGTAATTGTTCTGCAAAGCGGTACGGATAGCTTCTTGCAAAGTCAGTCTTTCTTGTGCGTAAACCAAGTTGCTCGATAAAAAGATCGATAGCACTACAAGCATCCAAAATTTATACTGTTTCATCTTCTGCTATTGGTTTTTAGGTGTTTCTTCATCGGCTGTTGCCGCTGCTAAAGATTGCTTTAAGTCTTTGTTCTCTTTGTGTTCCTTAGACCAAAGTGAGTAAATGGCGGGGATTACAAATAAGGTTAATATCAATGAAAACATTGTTCCTCCTACAATTACTGTTCCCATACTCATTCTGCTTTTTGCGGCAGCTCCCAATGCCATGGCAATAGGTAACGCACCGATAGCTATAGCCAAACTGGTCATCAAAATTGGACGTAACCTCGAAACTGCAGCCTCTCTAATGGCTTCTTGCACAGATTTACCTTGTTCTTTGAGTTGGTTGGCAAATTCTACAATCAAGATACCGTTTTTGGTTACCAAACCAATTAGCATGATGGTTCCAATCTGACTGAAAATATTCCAGCTCTGTCCGCAAAGCCATAACGATAGAAATGCACCTGCAACAGCCATTGGCACAGTTAAAATAATAATTACAGGATCTTTAAAGCTTTCGAACTGCGCTGCTAAAATCAGATAAACTAGTAACAAAGCTAATCCGAAAGCAAACATCGTATTTGATGAACTTTCCTTGAAATCTCGCGACTCGCCGCTTAGGTCAGTTGTAAAGCTTTCATCCAGTACTTTTGCTGCAATTCTATCCATGGCTTCTATACCATCGCCAATGCTTTTGCCGGGTGCCAAACCTGCCGAAACTGTAGCAGAAATAAACCTGTTGTTGCGATACAATTGCGGTGGACTGCTTTCTTCTTTGGCAGTAACCACATTGTCTAACTGAATAAGCTGACCCTTGTCATTCCTTACATAAACTGAACTTAAATCTAAAGGATCTTTCCTGTTGGCAACATCGAACTGACCAATTACTTGGTACTGTTTACCATTCATGAAGAAATAAGAAAATCGCTGACCGCTTAAGCCCAGCTGTAGTGTTTGTGCAATATCAACAATAGATACGCCCAAGCTTTTCGCTTTTTCTCTATCAATAGTGAGGTTGATTTCTGGTTTATTGAATTTCAAGTTTACATCGGAAGTAGTGAAAGTTGGATCTTGCGAAACAGCTTCCATAAATACCGGAACTTTGTCTCTTAGCTTCTCAAAATTCTGTGCCTGTATAATGTAGCTGATGGGCAAACCGCCTCTACGACCTACAGAAATAGTAGGTTGCTGCGTTACGGTAACTTTCCCTTCGGTATAATTTCTAGTAATCTTTGTCAGGTTATCGGCAATTTCTTTCTGCGTTCTCTCACGATCTCCCGGATCAACTAAACCCATTCTTACAAAGCCAGAGTTGGTAGCACCTGCACCGCCAAAACCTGGAGAGGTAATGGTAATATTCACGTTCTTCTCAGGAACCGAGTCTAGTACCATTTGGTTGATCTTCATCACAAAACGATCTGTAAATGCAAAAGAAGATCCCTCTGGCGTACTCACATTCATGTTAATGGCACTTCTGTCATCGTAAGGCGCAGTTTCTTTTGGCAATACTTTCCAGAAAAGGAAAATCAGCCCTGCGCAAACTAAAATGATAGGCGCAGATAGCCAGCGACGATTTAAGAATTTCTCCAGGTTGCTTTTATAGGCTTCATTTAGTTTTACGAAGTAAGGTTCGGTAATTCGATAAAATTTAGATGGTTTATGACCGCCTTTTTTCATCAAATAAGCATTCAACATGGGAGTTAAAGTCAATGATACGAATGCGGAAATTAATACCGCCGCACCAATGGTGACCCCGAACTCCCGAAACAGCCGTCCGACAAATCCTTGTAGGAAAATTACAGGTAAGAATACTGCCGCTAGGGTAATTGAAATGGAAATTACTGCGAAGAAAATTTCGTTAGAACCTTTAATGGCAGCTTCGATAGGAGAGTAACCCTCTTCAACTTTTTTAAAGATATTTTCGGTGACTACAATACCATCATCCACAACTAAACCCGTAGCTAAAACGATAGCCAATAGTGTAAGTACATTGATGGAAAAGCCAAAAATGTACATGATAAAAAAAGTAGCAATTAACGATACCGGAATATCAATTAAAGGCCTAAATGCAATTCCCCAATCTCTGAAGAACAGGTAAATTACCAAGATTACAAGCACTAAGGCAATCAAGATGGTTTCTGCTACTTCCGTTACCGAACTTTTGATAAACCTAGTGGTGTCCAAAGAAACTTTAAGCTTGATATCTTCAGGCATATCTGCCTGTAGTTTATCAAATCTGGCATAAAACTCTTTACTGATATCTAAATAGTTAGCTCCAGGTTGCGGGATTACGCCCACAGCCACCATCGGTTTGCCAGATTCACGAAGTACAGTTTCTTCATTTTCTGAACCAATTTCGGCAACGGCAACGTCTTGTAAGCGCACCACGCTAGTGCTATCGTTCTTAATAATTAAGTTATTAAACTGCTCTGCATTAGTCAGTTTGCCTAAGGTTTTAACCGTTAGTTCTGTTGCTGCACCAGTTAATTTACCAGAGGGAAGCTCTACGTTTTCTCTATCGAGAGCAGTCACGATATCTTGTGAAGTTAAACCGTAAGAAGCCAATCGTGTAGGGTCTATACGGATACGCATAGCATATTTACGTTGCCCCTGAATTTGCATACTACTCACACCCGGAATGGTCTGTATCCTGTCGGCAATTACGTTTTCGGCAAAGTCACTGAGGTCGGTTACACCGCGTTTGTCACTTTGGATGGTCATGGAAATAATCGCGTCCGAGTTTGCATCAGCTTTGCTTACAATAGGTAAACCATCTATGTCTTTTGGTAGGTTTCTTGCAGCTTGCGACACCTTATCACGTACGTCGTTTGCGGCAACGTCAATATCCTTGCCTAGGTTAAATTCTACGGTGATATTGCTCGTTCCTTGATTGCTCGATGAACTGATATTTCTAATTCCGTCAATAGAATTGATTGCTTTTTCTAAAGGTTCGGTAATTTGAGATTCGATGATGTCCGAGTTGGCACCCGGGTAAGAAGTCCTCACAGAGATTACCGAAGGATCAATGGACGGATATTCCCTTACGCCCAAAAAGTTATAGCCAATTACCCCGAAAAGGATAATTACCAAGTTCATTACAATGGCAAGAACCGGTCTTTTAATACTGGTGGTCGATATACTCATACCTTAGTTCTTGGCAATTTTAACTTTAACATCTGCCTCTGGTTTAAGTGCCATTGCACCAGTAGTTAGCACCGTATCGCCAACATTTAAGCCAGAAAGCACTAAAATTTTATCAGCAGTTCTGGTGCCTGTTTCTATCGGTACTTGTTGCGCTTTTCCATTTTTAGATACGTAAACCACCTTTCCTTTCAATACTGGTATTACCGCTTCTGTTGGAATTAATATCGCATCCTTAATAGACGTTAAGGCCAATTTCACTTTAGCAAAAGAACCTGGCAACAGTTCATTGTTGGCGTTTGGAGCTAGCGCCTTAATTTGTAAGGTTCTGGTTTGTTCATTTATACCGGGTTCAATAGCGAATACCTTGCCCGTATAGGTTTTATTTCTGCCATCGATATTAAAAGAAATATTACTGTTGGTATTTAACTGCGAAACATATTTTTCTGGAATAGAAAAGCTTATTTTAACAGGGTTGGTACTTAAAAGATTTGCAATAACTGTGTTCGGTGTTAAATACTCACCAACCGAAATATTGCGTAAACCAACTTTGCCACTAAAAGGAGCAATAATAGTTGTTTTTGCCAATTGCGCTCTAATTAACTGTACTTGAGATCGTAAGGCTTGCAGTTCGGCTTGCGAAGTATCATATTCTTCCTGGCTGATAGCGCCTTTCTCCAAGAGCTGTTTCGCCCTGTTTTCGTTGCTGGCAGAAAGATTTTGCCTCGTTAGTGCTTCACGCAGTTGTGCTTGTATATCTCGGTCGTTTATTTTTACCAAAGTAGCGCCTTTACTTACATTACCGCCTTCCTTAAAATAAATACCAGTAACCAAACCAGCTACTTCACTTCTTAAGGTTACGGCTTCATTCGCTTCTATACTTCCTGTAATTTCTAAGTTGTTGCTAAACTCTGAAGTTTTTACTTCTATACCATCTACATTTAACGCCGGACCGCCTTTTCCTTTTGTACCTTTGCCACCGCCTCCAGCTGCACCACCACCTTCGATTTTTTTATTTTCGGTTATTCTATAGTAAACAAGATAGGCAAGTCCTAATGCCAAGATCAGATAAAATATATATCTTTTTTTCATCGAAGTTAAATAGCTGTGAATTTGGTTTGTTGTTAAATATGATTTCAAAAAACAATGAAATCAATACAAACAAAAATATCTATTTGTTTCGCCATTATAAAGATGTACTAACTATGTTACAGCTGTGTTAACATAAACATTGAGGAAAGTAGTTTTAAATTTTATTTTTGTGCGAAAGCTTATGGATCTACCACAAAGACACAAAGTGTTCTGGTGGTCTAAAACAAAACAATATAAATGAAAAAACTATTAGGGATAG
Organism: Pedobacter sp. T50_32; assembly: GCF_057652195.1. NCBI lineage: Bacteria > Pseudomonadati > Bacteroidota > Sphingobacteriia > Sphingobacteriales > Sphingobacteriaceae > Pedobacter > Pedobacter sp. T50_32. The sequence continues at coordinate 93,232 of NZ_JBYFBY010000005.1, forward strand.
CATTATTGCTAACATTAACAATGGCAGCTAAATCGCAAGTTAAAATTGGCTTCGAGATTTCTTTTAAAGAACCGCAAGCGCATTATGCAGAAGTAGAAATGAACATGTCGGGCATTGCGGCGAAGGACTATGTAGATTTAAAGATGCCAGTTTGGACACCAGGTTCTTACTTGGTTCGTGAGTTTGCCAAAAATGTAGAAAACTTTACAGCTACAGTGAATGGGAAGCCTGCTAAAGTGCAAAAAGTTACCAAAAACACTTGGAGAGTATTTAATGCTAAAGCGGCTGCCGTTAAGGTGAATTATAGAGTTTATGCCTACGAAATTTCTGTTCGTACTGCATTTATAGACGAGTCGCATGCTTTTCTTTCTTCTGCAAGTATTTTTATGTACCCAGAGGGGATGATTAAAAACCCAAGTACCGTTAAGATTGTACCTTTTGGCAAATGGGATAAAGTAAACACAGGTTTAGAACCAGTTGCCGGACAGGAGTTTACCTACTACGCTTCTGATTTCGATGTGCTTTTCGATAGCCCAATTGAAGTGGGTAACCAAGAAGTTTTCGAATTTAATGCCGCAGGTGTAAAACACATTGTTGCGATGTACGGTGGCGGTAATTACGATAAAGAACGTTTGAAAGTGGATATGGCTAAAATTGTAGAGGAAGGAACTAAGATTTTTGGTGACAACCCGAACAAGCACTACACTTTTATCGTACATAACTACGCTAATGGTGGCGGTGGTTTAGAGCACTTAAATTCGACCGTATTGGGAGCAACAAGAAATGCCTACGGAACCGAGAGAGGTTACAAAGGTTTTCTTGCTTTAGTGGCACACGAATACTTCCACTTGTGGAACGTGAAAAGATTGCGTCCAGTGGCATTAGGCCCATTCGATTATGATAACGAAAATTATACCACCAATTTATGGACTGCAGAAGGCTTTACGTCGTACTACGAAAATAAGCTATTGATTAGAGCTGGACACACCAACGAAGCAACTTTCTTAAATGATATCATCGGAGGTTTGGGTACGGTAATTAACACCCCAGGATCAAAAGTGCAGTCGGCTTCTTCTTCAAGTTTCGATGCTTGGATTATCGGTTACCGTCCAAATGAAAACTCAAAAAATAGTGCTATTTCTTATTACAGCAAGGGTGAAATTGTTGGTTTGCTAATGGATTTGGAAATCGCAAATGCTACCAAAGGTGCCAAAAGCTTAGATGATGTGATGAAAGCGATGTACGAAGAAGGTAAAGTAAAAAAACGTGGTTATACCGATGCTGAGTTTAAAGCGATGGTAGAGAAAATTAGCGGAATGAACTTTACTAATTTCTGGGCTAAATACGTGGATGGTACAGACGATATCGAATTCACTAAATATTTCGGCTATGCAGGTATTGACGCCGTTGGTGAGGTTGCATCGCCAAATAAACCATATACAGGTGCTTCGTTGAAAGTAGACAGAACGGTTTCAATCAGCGGTGTTTCTAGAAACTCACCAGCTTGGGTACAAGGTTTAAATGTTAACGATGATATTTTAGCAATAGACGGTTCTAGCATAGCTGATGAAATGCGCAGCGTAAGATTGCCCAACCCAGGTTTAACTTTAGAAGTTTTACCTAGCATTGCCAAAAAACAAGTTGGCGATGTAGTAGAGATTACCGTGAAGAGAGATGGTTTGGAGAAGAAGATCTCATTAACCTTGAAAGAAAGCTCTAACATTCGTATTAAGGCAAGCTATAATGAGAATGCAACGCCACAACAGTTGGCAGTTAGAAAAAGATGGATGGCTGGAAAATAATTTTAGCCACATTATAAAGCAAAAAAAAGTCCCGACGCACCTCGGGACTTTTTTTTTAATTTTACTTATTTAAAGATATATCTAAATCCAATTTGGAATCTAGCTGCATTAAAGTCGTTTCCGCCATCATAAAATCCCCAAGCTGGTCTCCAATCTAAACCTAAACCTAGAGGAGCACCGCTAATTTTATAATCTAAACCAACATTAGGTCTAATCAAAAAGGTAGAACCGCCCTTGTAAAGTGCAACACCAGGACCAACACCAACATTCCATTTTAAACCTCTAGCACCTTGTATAGCGCCATGATGTAAGTAAAGTGCTTGTAATACCGTAGTGCTATTGCCAAATAAAATATCACCTTCTATAGCACCATTTGGGTTAAAGAAGTGTTTAATGTGAGGGCCTACCCAAGTAGCGCCATCTCCAAAATCAATCGCTAAACCAGCGGCAGTTTTGTAATCTTGTGCATTTGCTTTCGATAAATTCATTGTGAAAAGAGCTGCACCTGCGAGAATTGTAAATAGTAATTTTTTCATCTGAATAAAAATTGATGTTATAGTTAAAATGTTTAGGCAAGCATAACAACTTTTGTGCCTTTTGTATATTTAAAACAACAATGGAGTAGCTTTTTTGTTTCAAAAGGAGATACGCAAGTCAAAAATTAATTATGCTTGCATAGTATAAACTTCATTTAAAAATCTTAAATTAGGATGTTTAACAGCCGGAAATGGTTGTTTTTCAATGTTTAGCCAATATAAACCCAATCGTATGTCAGCTACAGTAACTAGAGTTTTCGATCTTCTTAAACACAATTTGGAGAAATTTTCAAAAGATGAATTTATTAGCGGAAAAATAAATGGGGAGTGGGTCAAATATAGTACACAACAATTTTGTGAACAGACCGACTATTTAAGCAAAGGTTTAACCACCTTGGGGATTGGCAAAGGCTCTAGAGTGGCTATTATGTCTACCAACAGACCCGAATGGAACATTGGCGACTATGCCATTATGCAGCTTGGCGCCTATCAAATTCCATTGTACCCAACTTTAGCAGAACACGATATTAAATTCATTATTGAAGATGCAGAAATTAATGTGGTTTTTGTAAGCGACGATCAACTATATGAAAAAGTAAAAAAGGTAATCGCCGAAATTAATCACGACGTAAAAGTATATACCTTCAATAAAGTATCAGGAGCTAACCATTGGCAAGAACTAGTAGAAATTGGCAAAAATACAGATGTTGATTTGGAAACGTACAGAAGTCAAGTTACTCCAGATGATATCCTTACATTAATATATACATCGGGCACTACGGGTACACCCAAAGGGGTAATGCTTACCCACGATAATTTGGTGCAGAACTTTAAAAAATCTGCGGTGCTATTGCCTAAAGGCGTAGCCCATGGGCTAAGTTTTCTGCCGTTGTCCCATATTTTCGAAAGGATGATTTCCTACCTGTATGCCTATCTGAATATCTCTATTTACTACGCAGAAAGTATGGATACCATTGTCGCCGATATTCAATCTGTAAAACCAACTGTATTTTCAACGGTCCCTAGGCTGTTAGAAAAAGTCTATGATAAGATAGTGGAGAAAGGAAAGGCACTGACGGGCATTAAGAAAATGATTTTCTTCTGGTCGTTGGCGTTGGCAGAGAAGTACGATACCGACAAAGGTTGGTGGTACACTTTTAAATTAGGTATCGCCAGAAAATTGGTGTTTACCAAGTGGCAAGAAGCTTTAGGCGGAAATATCGAAGTGATTATTTCTGGTGGAGCAGCTTTAAACCCACGTTTGGCGAGAGTGTTTTGGGCTGCCGGGTTGCCTGTTTTTGAGGGTTACGGTTTAACAGAAACTTCGCCAGTAATATCGGTAAATTACTTCGATGCCATTAAATTTGGTTCGGTAGGTAAACCAATAGAAGGGGTAGAGGTAAAAATTGCAGAAGACGGAGAGATTTTGGTGAAGGGTCACAACGTAATGAAAGGCTATTACAACCGACCAGATTTGACCAGCGAAACGGTAGATGGCGATGGTTGGTTCCACACAGGAGATATTGGTGAACTTACGGATGGCTACCTGAAAATCACCGATAGGAAAAAAGAGATGTTTAAAACTGCTGGAGGTAAATATGTAGCTCCGCAGATGATTGAAAATAAGATTAAGGAAGCACCGCTCATTGAACAGATCATGGTGGTTGGCGAAAATAGAAAATTCCCTTCCGCTTTAGTAGTGCCAAACTTCGAAACGCTGAAAGGTTGGTGCCGTGTTAAAGGAATTAATTACGAAAGCAACGAAACTATTGTAGAAAATAAGGAAGTACAGCAGAAGTTTCGTAGAGTAATTGATGAAGCAAATAAAGAGTTTGGTAAATGGGAGCAAATAAAGCAGTTTGCGCTATTGCCTAAAGAGTGGAGTATAGATGGAGGGGAATTAACCCCTAAATTGAGCTTAAAACGCAAGGTGATTTTAGAGAAGAATAAAGAAGTAATAGAAAAAATATATAAAGATGCAGAAAACTATCAGCCAGAAACTAAGTAGCAAGTTTAAGGTAAAAACATTATTTGCGGCAGCGCTAATTTTAAATTTTGGTTACGCAAATGCCCAGGTAGAAAAGGAAAAAGATGTAAAAGCTTTTGAGTTTTTAGCTAAAGCAAATAAAGGATTTGATAGAAAAGCACAAGAATTTAAAAACGGTGCAGTGGTTTCTGCGCATCCAGAAGCTACAGCTGTTGGTGTAGAAATACTGAAAAAAGGTGGTAACGCAGTTGATGCAACCGTTGCCGTTAAGTTTGCACTGGCGGTGGTTTATCCAAATGCCGGAAATATTGGCGGCGGTGGTTTTTTAATCTATCGCTCGGCCAAAGGCGAAACCGCTTCTATGGATTTCCGTGAGAAAGCACCGGCTTTAGCGCACAAGGATATGTACTTGGATGGTAACGGTGATCCAATTTCTGAGAAAAGTAAAGAGGGGCATTTAGCAGCTGGCGTACCAGGAACTGTTTCTGGAATGGTAGAGCTGCACAAAAAGTATGGAAAGTTAAAATGGGCGGAGTTAGTGGAGCCTGCTTATCAGTTGGCATTGAAAGGCTTTAAACTTACCAAACAACAGGTGAATGAACTTAACCGTTTAAAAAGCAAGTTCGAGCAGTTTAATCCGCTGGGTACGGCTTTACTTAAAGCAGAAGGTAAATGGGAAGAAGGCGATTTGTTGGTGCAAACCGAGTTGGCAAATACCATGCGTTTAATCCGCGATAAAGGCCGAGCAGGTTTTTACGAAGGCGAAGTAGCCAATTATATTGCCGAAGAAATGAAAAGAGGTGGCGGTTTAATCTCAAAAGAAGATTTGAAAAATTATCATGCCGCGTGGCGAAAACCAATTGTGGGCAACTACAAAGGATACAAAGTAATTACCATGCCACCTACTTCTAGCGGTGGTATTGCACTGGTTCAAATGTTACAATCTGTATCCACGTTCCCGCTTCCTAAGTGGGGCTTTAACGCAGACTCTACCATACAGGTAATGGTTGAGGCAGAAAGAAGAGTATACGCAGACAGAGCGAAACACCTTGGCGATCCAGATTTTTGGAAAGTGCCACAAAAAGAATTGCTAGAGCCTGCTTATAACAACAGCCGCATGGCAAACCTAAATTGGGACAAAGCTACACCAAGTACCGAGATACAAGCAGGTGAGTTCGCCAAAAAGGAAAGTGAAGAAACTACCCACTTTTCTATCGTAGATAAGGCAGGTAATGCAGTTTCCTTAACTACTACTATTAATACTTCGTATGGTAATTATGTAGTGGTAAAAGGTGCGGGTTTCTTATTAAATAACGAAATGGATGATTTCTCTGTGAAGCCGGGAGTAGCTAATTACTTTGGTTTAATAGGTTACGAGGCCAATGCCATTGCACCAAACAAGCGTATGCTGAGTTCAATGACGCCTACTATCTTAGAGAAAGATGGCAAGCTTTCAATGGTTGTTGGTACGCCAGGTGGTTCTACCATTATGACATCGGTTTTCCAGACCATATTAAACGTAGTAGATTTTGGGATGGATATGCAAGAGGCAGTTAATGCGAAGAAATTCCATCACCAATGGTTGCCAGATAGAGTAGATATCGAACCAGATGCGCTAAAACCAGAGGTTCAGCAAAAACTTGAAGCAAAAGGCTATACTTTTTACAGACGTAACAGTATTGGCAGGGTAGATGCCATTTTGGTAACTAAAAAAGGAACTTATCAAACAGGCGCAGATCCGCGAGGAGATGATACCGCTGGAGGTTGGTAGTATTTATTGTGTAATAAAATGGGAGCGAGGTTAACGGATGTTGATCTCGCTTTTTTATTTTTTTTGAAAAGCAGGTTCCAGAAACTAATTAGCGTAAGTCCCGCTTTCACTTCTAGTCCTCACTTCGCTGCGCTCATTCCGGGCTATCCGTTCAATCGGGTTTAGAAAACCTAAACAATTGCAAATAGCTCCCGCTCTTAATAGCCTAAATTTTAGCTAAAGCCGCTTTTGAATTATTCTCTATTCCGTTGGCTAAAGCGGCAATGAATTTCTGGATATAGCTTCTAAAAAGATTAGCAGTTTAAGCCGCTGGTTTGTTTGCTGCCCAAAAATTTGTGAATAATTTCAGCCAGCTAGAGAGTTTTCATTCCTGTTTTTTTACTGTCAGCTGCAATTTGTTATTTCATTGCCGTCGGTTTTAACCGACGGTTTTTTGAAGATTTATTCTTGGCTTTAGCCACATTTTTGCATTTTACCACAAGCTTTGTTAAATAAACCCGACTGGCAGCGATATCCTTTTTGTAGCAAATTGATTAGTGAAGTGCAATAACAAGCAAAATTCACGAACTTTCAAATGGGCCTCAACAGAACACAAAAAGATTTAGCAGAAGGCGGGGCTGTTATTGCCATGAAATAAACACTTCGTTTTCCGAAAAATATAAAAAAAAATTACAGCGTGCCACAAAATAAATGTTGCTTTTTGTGCGTTTATAACCTCATTTTAATGTGGACTGTATAGCATAGCACACACTTTTTTTGTTTTAATTATTTTTGATTATTTCTTAATCGCTTGTATTTCAGTTAAATATTTTTTATGTGAGTACAAATCCGCTGGCATTGGTATACCTATTGACTATTTGAGAACAAAATAACAGAAGCTTATAAAGTCAATATTATGAAACTAAATTTCTTAAAATTTTTTCCGGTTGCATTAACTGGATTAATTATCGGCAGCAACGTTCAAGCTCAGGAGAGCGCTAGCAGCGTTGGCACAAAACCATCTCTTAGAACTTGGTCTATTGGAGTAAATGCAGGTGCCTTAACCGGTGTCTCGCCTCTTGGTGGCCAAAACGACTTCTCAAACTGGAAATCTAGCTTAGGCTATGGTCTCTATATCAAAAAACAAATTACTCCTGGTTTCGCATTGCGTTTAGACGGAGTTAAAGGTAAAGTTAAAGGCGATAATTCTGAGCCATTTAACGATGGTACAGTTAACACAAGTCCAATTGCGTCTTATGAAACTGACCTTCGCTACTCTGCTAGCTTAAGTGCACAAGCCAACTTGGTAAACTGGAGCATGTTTAACCAACACAACAACGCACAGTTATATGCTTTAGCAGGTGGTGGTTTGGTTAACTATGAACCTACAACAGTTGCTACTGGTTCAAGTACCGCAGTTACTGGTAAAGCAGTTAATAAATTTGTAGTTCCTGTAGGTGTTGGTGCTAAATTCCGTTTATCAGAAGGTATCAACTTCGATTTGGGTTGGACTATAAATTTTGTTGATGGTGACGAATTTGATGGTTACTCGGCAAGAAGTAGCAATGACAAATACAACTACGCTTACGCAGGCTTAGAGTTTGCATTGGGTAGCGGTAAGCAGTTAGCTTTCTATAGTCCAGTTGCAGCAACTTATGAAGAAGCTTTGTCAGCTAAAAATACTGCTAATATGCTTAAATCTGATTTAGATGCACAAAAAGCTGAGAATGCTAAGCTACGTACAGAAATGAGCGATCTATTAAAAGATAGCGACGGCGACGGTGTAGCAGATAAGTTAGATAAATGTCCTAATACACCTGCTGGTACTGTAGTAGATGGTTCAGGTTGTCCATTGAAAGTTCCTGCGCCACAAGTTACAGAAAGAGTAATTGTTACTGAGGCAGATCGTAAAGTAGTTAGAGATGCAATTTCGAACTTAGAATTCGACTTAGGTAAAGCAACTATCCGTTCTAAATCTTACGAAACCTTAAACAGAGTAGCCGCTTTATTGGTAGAGAAAAACTTTAGCTTAAAATTAGCTGGCCACACAGATATTACTGGTTCTAGAGAGTTAAACTTACGTTTATCTAAAGAAAGAGCAGAATCTGTAAAAGCTTACTTGGTATCTCAAGGTGCTAACGCTTCTAGAATTGAGGCTACAGGTTATGGTCCAGACCAACCAATTGCAACTAACAAAACTGCAGCTGGTCGTCAGCAAAACAGAAGGGTAGAGTTTACGCTTTACTAAGCACAGATAAAAATTCTTACTTATGAAACGAGAAGAGCCCCGAATTATCGGGGCTCTTTTTTTTATTTGATTACGAATTAAAGCTGTTTTCAAATATGAATTCCACTATTAGTTTATTTACACTCCGTTGGAACAAATTCAAATTTACCTCGCTCAAAATTGATAGGTTTATCTTTTACGAAATAAGATCTACCCAATGTAGTTTCTATAACGCCAACACCCATTTTTAGATTTCCATTTTGGTTAAGTAGCGCTAGAGGATTAGAAAACTCGTTGGCGCCATCACCAATTTTAAAGGTATAGTCTACAAAAAGCGTATCACCTTTAAACTCGCCACGTACAATACCCTTGTTTTGAGGTTTGCCAGCGTAGTTTATTAATAAGTCACCTTCTACTTTTGTGCTATCAGTAATTTTTAAATTTAATACTGCACTATCTCCTTCAAACGAAGAAGTGTAGCATTTTTTAACGGTATCTAAAGCAGCCGCTTCATCATCTGCATTAGATGATGAAGTATTTCCTCCTCCGCAACTGTAGGCAAGGGGCAGAGCCAAAAAAGCCCATGCTAAATGTTTAAGTTTCTTTTTCATGTTTAATGTTTTTGTAGTAAAACTGAGTTTAATTTAGAAATGTTTGTTTAATGTTGGGCTATTCAATTTGTCTGGCCTTTCTAATTCGATGAAGGATTAAGTGTTTTTCCATAAAAAAGCCCCGAAATATTCGAGGCTTTAGATTAGTTTTTTGGTTTGCCTTAAGTATCATTAATTCCCGGTCTGAATTACAAATGGTTACTCTAAAAACAAATCCTCATCGTCAGTTAGGCTTAATTGTATGCTGTCATTACCAGAAATACCTTCAATAGACCCGCGAATATGTGCTGCATTTAACAAAACTTTATCTAATTGTTTTTCTCTAGCTTTCCACATCTTTTCCATGGCATCTCTTTCACGTTGTATAGATAATTTCATACTCATAAAGCCTTCCCTAATAGCTTTCCATTGCTCAGAAAATTCGTTGCTGGTTAGGTAATCATAGAGCATGTGCATTTTATCGCCTTTGTTTTCTTGTGATTTTGCCGCGTTGAACAAGCGTAAAATACCATCACGCAAAACTGCGGCTAAAGCTTGAACCTCGTTGAAAGTACATATCCAAATTCCATCTTTTAAGCCAAAGCAACTCATGTCTTTCGGCATGTTTTGGGTAACTAATACTGCAATTTCTGCCCCCTGACTACGCATATCAGTTTTCAATTTCTCAATCCAATCGTTAGCAAAAGCAGTGGTGCGCTTACTTTCGTAAATAATGTGCCCGCATTCTTGTCCAAAATTGTTGCGAACTGTTTGGATACAGTCTGCACCGCGAACACCTTTCCCAACTTCCTGTACTAAATCGAAAGGGAACGAGCTACGTAACAATTCTTCCAAAGCAAGTTCTTGTATTTCGCCCTGTAATTGCATCGAACCTTGTTCGGCTTTGCGTTTCATTTCTTCCGCCAATTTCTTCTGATCTTCGAGCTGCTTTTCTTTTTCCGCCAACTTCAGCTTGAACTCGTGTTCGGCATTTTGCAATCGCTGGTTTTCGATTGCACGAATATCAACAGCCATTTTCTCACGCTCTTCTGCCATTTTCTTTTGTATGGTCAGTTCCATCTCCTCTTCCTTACGCTTCATTTCGTTAGCCAGCTGTAGATATTCTAATTCCTTCTGGCGGGCAGATTTCAGTTTCTCCTCGTTTTCTTTGTTGGCATCATCTAACACTTTCAGTTTATTCTCAAAATCTGCGCTGATAGACTTGCGTAGGTTTTCACTTACGGATGCCTGCAAAGTTTCTTTTTCTTTAGCTAATCTTTGTTCAAAAGCCAATTCTTGCTGCTTTTTTTGCACTTCAAAGTTTTCCTCTTGTTGCTTTTTTTGCAGCTCTAGTGTTAGCGTTTTCTTTTCAAATTCTTCCTGTTGTTTCTTCTTAAATGAAGCCATTTGCTCACGCAGTTCCTTTTTATATTCTTCGGCCATCACTTCTTCAATAGGAAAGGCATGGTTACAACTTGGGCATTTGATTTCTGTTGGCATACGATATTGATTTTAAAAAAGAGTATCAAAAATACGGAATGTTAGCCACAGATGCACAGATAATATTTTGGGAATGCCGATGAAAATGTGTCTATTCCAAATTAGAAGTGGTAAATACTTTAGGTTGAGCTTGGTGAGGATACCAACTCTAGAGAGTAAAGTTAGCTACAGATGCACATATATTACGAGGGAAAGCTGTAGCAAGTTAAATCAAATTATATTTAGAAGATGAATTTATTTATCTGTGCATCTGTGGCGATTTATGTAATTTTGTGCACCAACCAAAGCAAATGTTCAGCCGTATTTTAAATGCCTATAAAACCTCGTTCTCTGGCTTAAGTAGAGAGACTTGGATACTCAGTGTTGTAATTTTAATTAACCGTTGCGGTTTTATGGCCGTGCCTTTCATGGGGCTTTATGTTACGCAGGCTTTGCATAGGCCAGAGTCTGATGCGGGAATTATCATTTCGCTATTTGGAGCAGGTTCTATTGCCGGTGCAGCTGCGGGTGGTAAGTTTACCGATATGTTTGGCTACAGACCGGTACAAATATTAGCATCCTTAATTGGTGGTCTGTTCTTTTTGCTCTTTGCAATGGTAGAAGATTTTACATGGCTTTGTGTTTTAGCGGTGGTAATCAGCTTTTTTTCGGAAGCGTTTAGGCCAGCAAATTATGCAGCAATTGCATCTTACGCCACCGAAGGCACAGAAACAAGATCTTATTCGTTAAATCGTTTGGCAAATAACATTGGCTGGGCCTTTGGTATCAGTATGGGGGGGATTATCGCATCGTACAATTACAAACTTTTATTTATTGTTGATGGAAGTGTGAGTGTATTAGTTGCCGTTGTGATTTTTTTCTTGCTGCCCGCGAAAAAGCTAGTCCGTAAAACTGCAGTTGAGCAAAAGCAAATGAATGTTCGTAAGCCTTGGCGAGATAAGCCCTACATTAAGTTTTTAATTCTTTGCGCCATGTTTACAACTTGTTTTTTCTTGATGTTTAGGGTGGTGCCCGTGTTTTATAAAGAAGTTTGGCATCTGGACGAATCAATGATCGGGATCATTCTCGGGCTAAACGGAGTGGTTATTGCACTGATGGAAATGGTAATGATCAGTAAGATCGAAAATAAGAAGTCGCCCATATTTTATATCGTGATGGGTGTTATTATTGTTTGTTTTTCATTTGCTGTGTTAATGGTGCCAAAGTTTATGCCAGTGGTTTTGGCTGTAATTAGCATTTTGCTTTTTACTTTTGGGGAGATGTTCTCACTGCCATTCTTTAATACATTCGTAGTGAAACGTAGTAATGAATATAACAGAGGAATTTACGCTGCTGGCTACACCTTAAGCTGGTCAGTTGCGCAGGTAATAGGTCCAACAAGCGGTTTTTACATTGCCGAGAAGTTTGGCTACAATACGCTTTGGATTGGAGTAACGGTTTTGCTTCTACTGTGTGCGTATTTCTTTAGTAGGTTAAAACTTTCCGAAGATTGATAACCTTTAAAAAATGCAGAGAAGTTAGATTGTTCCCAAAACTTAATCAACTGAATTCCTCAATGTTTTATTTTTTTTTAAATTTTCTAAAACCTTTTGCAATCTTATATGTTTGTGATAGTAAACCTGTGAAATTTTGTTGAACCAAAGTATAACTATTTAAATTAAGCCGTAAATGAAAAAGCGCATTCACGTTTTAGAAGACGATAAAGACATCGCATTTATTATTGAATTTTTATTAAAAGATGAAGGTTATGAAATTCAGGTATCTTCAACTTTTAAAGAATTAAGAGAAAAGCTAACCGATTCTATTCCAGATTTGTTCATTTTGGACGTAATGTTGCCAGATGGTAATGGTTTAGAAATCTGTAGAGATTTGAAAGATGATCCTTTCACTAAGCATATTCCGGTAATTTTGATGTCAGCAAATGTGAATAATGAAAAATTGAGTGCTGCATCTAGCCCAGATGATTACATCAGTAAGCCTTTTGATTTGGATTACATCGAAAGTAGAATTAAGAAGCTAATTGGCGAAAGAAAAGTAGCTTAGTAAATTACTTATAGAAATTGGAAGCCCCGAATTATTTTCGGGGCTTTTTGTTTTGTATACTTCCGACAAGATAATATGCGAAAATCACCTTTTTTATCTCTAAGCTGTAAAGTTTACTTTGTATATATGATAAGCTTGTTACGTAAATTGTAATTCATAATAAAAGAAAGTAACTTGCCGTTTATTAACAACTTAATTATAATTATACAAATGAATAAAAATCAGATTAAAAGACTAGTTGCACTAGCATTATTAGCAACTGGTCCTTTGTTCGCATCTGCCCAATCGCAAAAGAAAAACTGGTACAATCTAGATCTTAAAGCAGATAGCGTTTTCGGTATCAGTACAGAGAAAGCATACAATGAACTATTAAAAGGTAAAAAATCTACCACTGTAATTGTTGGTATTTTAGATAGTGGTGTTGATGGCGTTCACGAAGATTTAAAATCTGTAATGTGGGTGAACAAAAAAGAAAAAGCTGGTAACGGTAAAGATGATGACAAAAATGGTTACATCGATGACGTAAACGGATGGAGCTTTTTAGGTGGTAAAGGTGGAAACATCAACCAAGAAACATTAGAGTTAACTCGTTTAATTCGTAGAGATGCTGCTCGTTTTGCTAATACTACAGAAGAAAATGTTTCTGCGAAAGATAGACCTGCTTTTGAAGCTTACTTAGCGATGAAAAAAGAGTTTGATAAAGGTTTACAAGGTGCTAAAGCTAATTTAGATGGTTATGCTAACTTGAAAAATAACATTGATGCTGTAGTTAAGAAAATCGGTAAAGAAAATCCAACCTTAGAAGACATTAAAAACTTTACGCCAGAAGGACAGACAGAGAGCGGTGTGAAGAACAGATTAATGGCTGCTTTGAAGAACAGCGATTTTAAATCTTTTTATGATGCAAGAATTAAAGGTGGTTATGATCATTTCTATGATCAAGTGAACTATAACTACAACCTAACTTTTAATCCACGTAATTTGGTTGGAGATAATGAAAACGATAGTAACGAGCGTATTTATGGTAGTCCAGATTCTAAAGGACCAGATCCTTCTCACGGTACTCACGTAGCTGGTATTGTTGGTGCTGATCGTAAAAATAGCTTAGGTATTCAAGGAGTTGCTGATAACGTTCTGTTAATGGCTGTACGTAATGTACCTAATGGCGATGAGCGTGATAAAGACGTTGCAAACGGTATCCGCTATGCGGTAGATAACGGCGCTAAAGTTTTAAACATGAGCTTCGGTAAAGCTTATTCATGGGATAAAAAAGTAGTTGACGATGCAGTGAAATACGCAATAAGCAAAGATGTTTTATTAGTACATGCAGCTGGTAACGACAATAAAGACTTAGACAAAGAAACTAACTTCCCTACTAACAAGTATGAAGATGGTACTTTGGCTGATGCTTGGTTAACTGTTGGAGCTTCAACTCCATATAATGATAACAGGCTAAAAGCTGGTTTCTCTAACTACGGAAAAACTACAGTTGATGTATTTGCACCTGGTTTCGCAATCTATTCGACTTACCCTGATCAAAAATATCAGGATAACAATGGTACAAGTATGGCTTCTCCGGTAGTTGCTGGTTTGGCTGCTTTGATCCGTTCTTACTATCCAAAGTTGAAAGCTACACAAGTGAAAGAAATTATCATGAAATCTGTAGAAAAAGCAGATGCTCTGAAAGAAATTTCGGTAACTGGTGGTGTGGTTAATGCTTATAACGCATTGAAGTTAGCTGCAACTTACTAGTTTAAAATATAAGCACCCCGCCGCCCTTCGGGCACCCCTTTAAAAGAGGGGAATTATAAAAGCCCAGATTGAAATTTCAATCTGGGCTTTTCTTTTCTCATCGTCATTGCGAGGAGGAACGACGAAGCAATCTTAAAGCGGTGTTTAATAGTATAGCGATTGTTGTAAGATTGCTTCGTACCTCGCAATGACGCAACTATGAGTGGTAATGAGAGCTTAAACCAACACCGCTTTCCTCATACTACCAGTTTCACTTAACGAAGTATGCCAGCTAAAAGCTTCCTCCAAAATATGTGGTGTTTGTCCGCCGCGTTCTGCACAAGCTCTGTCAAAGTAGCTTTGCATTTCTTCCTGGTATTCTGGATGCACGCATTTATCAATAATAACCCGTGCTCGTTGTCTCGGAGCCAAGCCACGTAAATCTGCTAAACCACGTTCGGTTACAATAATATCCACGTCGTGTTCACAATGGTCAACGTGAGAAACCATTGGTACAATACAAGAGATTTTATCGCCTTTGGCAACTGAAGTAGTTACAAAAATGCTGAGGTACGAGTTACGGGCAAAATCGCCAGAACCGCCAATGCCATTCATCATGTGGGTGCCGCTAACATGGGTAGAGTTCACGTTGCCGTAAATATCACACTCTAAAGCTGTGTTAATGGCAATAATCCCTAACCTTCTAATTACTTCTGCCGCATTGCTGATATCCTGCGGACGTAACATTACCCTGTCTTTGTACTTATCGAAATCTCCAAAAATTCTATCATAATATTCCTGAGAAACGGTGATAGAAGAGCCCGAAGCGAATAACAATTTGCCCGAATCTAATAAGTCGAACGTGCTATCTTGCAATACTTCAGAATACATGGTTAAATCTTCGAAATCACTATGCGTAAAGCCAGTTAAAACGGCATTTGCAACCTTGCCAATGCCAGCTTGTAGTGGCAATAACGACTTGCTTAAATTCCCTTTGGCCACTTCTTGGTTAAAGAAGCGAATGAGATGGTTGGCAATTGCGGTAGTCGCTGCATCAGGTGCTTCAATTTCTGCTGGGCTATCTGTCTTTTGTGTAATCACGATGCCCACAATTTTATCTGGGTTAATGGCAATATTTGATGTGCCAATAACTGAATTTGCTTTCGTAATAGGGATTGCTCTTCTGCTTGGATATTCGCCCGTAGAAAAAATATCATGTACACCTTTGATAGAAAGTGGTACCGATAAATTCAGCTCGATGATTACTTTTTCTGCCAAAGCGGCGAAAGAGGCAGAATTTCCTACCGAAGTAGTTGGAATAATACTGCCGTCTTCCTCTATTAAACAAGCTTCTAATATAGCGATGTCAATCTTCGGAAAATTATTAGCTCTCAGTAAGTTCGCTGTTTCTCCCAAGTGTTGGTCTATGAAAAATACCTCGCCTTTATTAATCGCCTTTCGCATAATAGGGTCCACTTGAAAGGGTAAACGCAGGGACAGGGCATCAGCTTCTGCAAGTGCACCGTCCGTTCCCTGTCCCAAAGATGCACCGGTCATCAAGGTTACTTTTAAGGGGTCAACTTTAGCTCGCTCGGCCAATGCCATTAATACGGCTTTGCTATCTCCGGCTTTTGTAAAACCGCTAGATGCTACTACCATTTTATCTTTAAATAGCATTGCCGCTTCTTCTGCGGTAATAATTAGCTGTTCTAATTCTGTTTTTCGTATTCTATTTTCGTACATACTATTTGGCAATTAACAAATGTATGGGGTATCAATTTTGGCTGCTTATCATTTAATGACAAAGTTTTATCAAATTACGTCAACCAAGGTTTTTAAATTCAAACTCTCTTTTCTCTTCGCATAGGCGGATGGACTTGTGCCCAGCACTTTCCTAAAGGTGGCGCTAAACGTGGGAATGCTGTTGTAGCCCACCAAAGCTGCTACTTCCTTAATCTCCATCCTGTTGTCTAGCAATAATTGTAAAGCTTTCAGCATACGCTGGATGGTATGATATTGCACAAACGACATCCCAATATTAGCTTTAAAAAGCCTGGATAAACTACGTTCGCTGAAACCGAATTTCTGCGCAAGTTGCGGCAGCAATACACCTTCCTGCATAAATTCATCCATATATTGGATAACCTGCGCCAATCGTTTGTCTGTAGGAATTGGCAACATTAGCAACAACTGATTTTGACTTAGCTGAGGTAATATCAATCTCAAAGCAGATACAAATCCAAAGGCAGCTTCTCGCTCTCGGTCTGGTAAAATATCTCCATCCCATTGGTGGGTAAAAACGAGCATTTGTAAGAGCAGCTCATTTACAGGATAAATACCTGCTTGTGCAGAGAAAACTTCATCGCTTTGCGTTTTTGGGAAATAAAGGTTGCGCATGGTTACTGCATTTGAACCTGGATGGATGCTATGTTCCAATCCGGCGGGTATCCACATGTAGTGTCTGGCAGGGAGGAAGTAAGTGGTGTCTTGTACTTTTACATGCACCAATCCGCCTTCGGTGTAAAGCAATTGGTCTTTAATGTGATGATGTGGTTGTATGCCATCTTCGCCCATAAAATCGTGCATGCAGTAGATGCTGTTGGGCAATTTATCAACTTCTGTGAGGTAGTAATCTTTAGCAATTTTCGCCATAGAATTTACGGTTTTTCATTCATCCAAAAGTAGATACGCAAATTAAGGCTAAACCTCTTGGCAGTCAACCCATAAAATGATTTTAATCACTTCTTTACCAAAGCCTGATAAATTTCTGCGTAAAGTAATCCGCTACCACCGCCATAGTGCTTTACAATTGGAGTTTGGGCATTGAGCTTTTCAATGTGGAGTTTTAGTACATCTTCGTGCTCTTGGCTAATTCCCGAACCAATTAAAATCACATCGTAGGTTTTGGCGTAACAATGTTCCAAAGCATCGTTTAACGACAAAGCAACGGAAGCTCGCCAATCTTCCATTTTGTCGATTAAGCGTGTTATCGTTGCCGCAATGGGTTGGTTGGTGCAAACTATTAGGATACTGGTCATTTGCTAAATTTTTAAAACCACATAGACACATAGATTAGTTTCTATGTGCCTATGTGGTTAATTTTAAATTGTTAGAATTTCATCGGAACTTCCATAATCAAAAACTCTGCATCGGTATTTGCAGTGATTTCAAATTTATCGGTATCCCAAATTCCGAAACCATCTCTAGTATCAACGTCTTGTCCATCTACTTTAATACTTCCTTTGAGTACAAAAATGTAAGCGCCGTTGCCTTCTTTGTGCAAGTTGTAGGTTTTCGTAGTCGCTGCATCAAATCTGCCCATGTTAAACCAAGCATCTTGGTAAATCCACACACCAGCATCATCTGCATTTGGCGAAAGCACTTGCACAAACTCGTTTCTGGTCGTTGCGTCAATGGTAATTTGGTCGTAGCGAGGTTCTACATTTCTTTTGTTAGGGAACACCCAGATTTGTAAAAACTTCGCAGGATTTTCTGCATCAGGATTGTACTCTGAGTGGTAAACACCAGTTCCAGCGCTCATCACCTGAATTTCTCCAGATTGGATGGTTGCCGTAGTGCCCAAACTATCTTTATGTTGTAATGCGCCTTCCAACGGGATAGAGATAATTTCCATGTTGTCATGAGGATGCTCTCCAAATCCCATTCCGCCAGTTACGAAATCGTCATTTAAAACTCTTAAAGCACCAAAGTTGATGCGCTCTGGGTTGTAAAATCCAGCAAAGCTGAAAGAGTGAAAGCTTTTTAACCAGCCATGGTCTGCGGCTCCGCGAGTGTTGGCTGTGTGTAATACGGTCTGTGCCATAATTTTTTCTCCTTTGTTGATACAAATTTACGGCACTTAGTTAAGCTATAAATTGATGTAGGATAAGAAAGCGTTTTAACCACATAGGCACATAGTTTATCTCCTTAATTAAAAAGTTTCATTATTTTTAACTCCTATTAGAATTAGCTTTCACCTTAATGTTCAAAACACTACCTGTTTCTGTCCGTTTATTTTTTCTGCTTGCACTTGGTTTTAGCTTTCCATCTTTTGCGCAATATCAAAAACTGTTAAATATTCCTTATAAGGATAAAGTTTATACAATTGATACGCTGTATGGTAAACTTGTAAACAACTCGGATAGCAGTAAAACCTTTGCTTTTTTGAAGCAAATGGAAAACTATGGCTTGCAGCATAAAGACCGGGAAATGGTGCTGGAAGTAGAACTGTTTAAGGCTTATTACTATTCTTATTGGACATTTGACCATCCCCACGATGTAATTTTACAGAAATTAAAAACCATAGCCGAAAAAGGAAAACAAGAAAATTTCTTACATATTGAGGCAAGGGCGTTGCGGGTAATTGGCGAATTTTATTGGCGCAGGGTAGGGAATTATGAATTAGCTACCGAATATTATTTAAGGTTGGGTAATTTATTGGAGAAAACCAACGCAACCGAATTTCCTAATACTGCAGAATATTTTGGTTTGATAGGGGAGTTGCATTACTTTTTTAAGGATTACACGGGTACAATGTCTTACGTACGCAAAGCTTTGTCGGTTCCTCCAACAGATTTCAATTGGAAAGCTGTTTGGTCTGCAAATAATACGATGGGTTTATGCTACCGTCAATTAGGGAAATTGGATAGCTCTGATTATTACTTTAACAAGGCATCACAATCTAAATATTTTGGCAAGAACGATATTAGATATTCGATTTCGCAGGGTAACATTGGTTACAATTATTATTTAAGGGGCGATTACAAGAAAGCCATTCCCTTAATGGAGCAAGACGCTACAAAAGCGGTTGAGGAGAAAGATTGGCGATTGGCAGCGGGCGCAACTGTTCCATTGGCAGATATCTACATTAAGCAAAAACAATACAATAAGGCCTGGGAGTGGATAGAAAAATCGAATGCTTATTTAAAGCAATCTGCTGACCCATCTTTGGCAATGCTAGACCGTTTTTATTCCGTTAAAAGCGCTTGGTACTTAGCAAATGGAAATGCTGTTTTGGCTAATAAATTTCTGGACTCTGCCATGCGGGCGAAAGAAGCGGATGCTAAAAAAGTAAATGCCCTACAGTTGTTACGTGTACAGCAAAAAGAGCATGCGCAAAAACTGGCAGCAGAACGGACGGAATTTTCTTTAAAGGAAAAAATTAAAAATACTCAGGTTTTCATCTTGATTTTGGTGGCAGTTTTCTTAGCTGCTTTGGCGATAACCATTTATTATTTGCAACGTAGAAGGCGCTTGTTGGCCGAGGCTGCAAAAGATGCAAAACTGAAGTTGGCGAATAGAGAGTTGGAGATTGCCAAGCAACAAATTGATGCGTTTGCACAAACTATTACAGATAATAGTCAGCTGATTGAGGAAATGCAAGCGGCGCATGAGTACCAGGAAAGTGAAGCGGTAATGTTAGTGACCAAAAATGCCATATTAACCGATGCAAATTGGGACAAATTTCAGGAAGCTTTTGAGAAGGTTCATCCGGGTTACATCAGAAGGTTAAGAGAAAAGATTTCTGGAATTACCTTAGCTGAAACTAAAATGGTAGTATTGGCTAAACTGAGGTTAACCAAACAAGAAATGGGGCACGCTTTAGGCATTTCGCCGCAATCTTTGAGGGTTACTTGGCATCGCTTACGTAAGAAAACGGGTAATGATGATGTGCAGTTAGAAGAGTTTGCAGAGCGTATCTAATTTTTCTTTTCGTAGCCCACGGTTTAAACCGTGGGCTATGAGCATGCTCAAGGATTAATTCTTAATAATTTTAACGATTGCTTTTTTGCCATCGCCTTGCAATCTTAAAAAATAGGCGCCATTGGCGAGGTTATCCATCACTATTGTTTTTTCAGCTTCGGTAATATTTAGTTGGATGTTTTGTAAGGTTCGTCCGCTAATATCAGATAGGATGATACTTTTATAAAGCCCCGCAGTAAAGCGCACATTGGCTTTCTCCTTTACTGGGTTCGGATAAAAAACTACTTCTTCGCCATTAAAACTAAAGGTTAATGGTCTAATGCCCAGTTCTTCGGTTTTGCCATCTTTATCTTTTTGTACCAGTTTGTAGTAATTGATACCGTTTAAAGGTTTGCGGTCTGTAAAAGTGTAGCCGTTTTTTGCACTTGTTGTGCCTTTGCCAGCAAGCGTGGCTAAGCTTACAAAATTTTTCCCATCTGTAGAACGGAAAATCTCAAAGCCATCATTCTCTTTTTCGGCTGATGTTTCCCATCTTAAAACTGCGGTGTTGTTTTCTAGCTTGGCGGTAAAGGAAATCAGTTCTACTGGTAAAACAGCAATGGTTTCAAAGGGGCCTGAATCTATGGCGGCTCCTTCTTTTCTGTTGATGCCTGCAAAATCCTTGTCTGTAGCTAAATTATTATGGGCATCGGCATCTTCGTAAAGTACATCGCTACCTGCATCAATTGCAAGACTACCGCTGCTTAACTTAAAATCTCCACCGCTTGCATTTATAAACATTGGGTTTACATCGCCTAAGTTATGTTTTGTAGGGTCGGCAGTTGTACTTTGCACCAAGCTGTATTGTACATCGGCAGTACTTCCGGGGTCAATATTTACGATGCCATTTTCGGCAGGTGTTGCAGTGCCTGTGTTACCATAAATGATAGTATTGTAAACCTTAGGTAGTGCGGTATTTGCATTAAACATGGCAGCTCCGCCAGAGCCAATACTGTTCGGGTCTACCATCTGGTTTCCGTAAATTAAACAATTAACGAAAGATGTACCAGCAGCAATATTCGCTACTCCAGCTCCGGTTGGAGAAGTATTATCTAAAATTAAACAGTTAATGAAAGACGCTAAATCGTTACTCAAATTGAATACACCTCCACCAGCATTTTCAGCGTTGTTTTGCTTTATAGTACAATAGTTGAATTTAGCTGACGTATTTTCATTAACAGCTCCTCCACCAAGACGAGCCAAATTATTTTCTACTTTACAATAATTAAAAATAGGTGTTCCATTTTTATTGTAAATACCACCACCATACCAATTAGACGCATTGTTGGTGATTTTTAAGTTGCTAAATAAAGCGGTTGAATTAATCGTATTAACCCCTCCTCCAGAACTTAAATCAATTGTTTCGCCATTTACATCAATATTAAAAGCATCAGCAAACGCTTTGGTAATAGTAAAGCCATCTAAAACAGTTTGCTGATTATTTCCAGCACTTACAACAATCACACAAATATTATCGGTAACATCATTTTCTACCCCGATATCGCCACTTAAAATAGTTTCGTTAGCCGCGTTTGCTAAATTTCTCTCGGCAAGTGTAGTTTCTGTACCAGCAAACCCACCGTAAATAGCCACATTGTTTACTAAAGAGAATGCATTGGTACGCCCTTGGTCAGTGCCATAGTTTGTACCATCTTCTGGACTGTACATTGGTTGGTATGTGCCTTTTGCTACCCAAATTTGCTGAATTGCAGGGTTTTCTTTAGCAGCTTTAATTGCAACAGCCAATTCTGGACAAGCATTTGTCCAACCATCTCCTGTCATGTTTCCGGTAGCGCTTTTGTCTACGTACACAATGCCACTGTTTGGCAGCAAAGCTGGATATTCTTCTCCTTCAAGCGCCCCCAAATCTATTTGTGTTTTTTGTAAACGCCATTTTCCGGCAAGGTCGATGTCAGTTTCTGTATTGCCGCCCACACTTTGATATAGGTTATTACTGCCGCTATTTAATGCTGGGCTACCTGCTTTCAGTCTAATGTCCAAAATATCAGCATTTAAAAAATTAGGGTCTATATCGCCAAGATTGGTTCCATTTGCCGCAGTTCCCTGTAAAATATTATGCTGTAAATCTGGTGTGCCACTACTAAAATAACCAGGAGTACCTGATGTTACAGTGTTGCCCCAAATAATGCTATTATATATTTTAGGTGCTGGCGAGTTGTCGTAAACAGTAGCCCCAGCAGCCATCAATGAAACATTTTTGGTAATAGTACAGTTTATAACATTAGGCGTAGCGTTATTCTCAGAATAAACAGCAGCACCCACACCCGCTATGTTGCCCGCAAAAGCCGAATTTTTTAGCTGTATAGTAGAAGCATTATTGTAAACTGCCCCGCCTTGTGCTGCTCTATTGCCGTAAAAAACGCAGTTGAATATCTTCAAATTACTACAATTAACATCGTACAAACCTGCGCCCGCAGTATTATTTATTGTCGCAGCACTTACAATGGAAGGAACAGCTTCGTCTGCATTTCCGTTAATAATAGCTAGGCCGTTAATTGTAGTTTCTTGATTTAAATTTACAGCTGCTAAAACGTGGTAAGTATTGTCATTGTGGCTCATTGGCGTGCCAATATCTCCATCTAAAAAAGTGATATTATTGTTTCCGCTTATAATTTGGCTGGGAATAGGAAACCTACGTTCGTGGATGTAAGTTTCTGAACCCTCAAAACTACCATAAATGTCAACATCGTTTACTAAAAGAAAACTGTTTTTACGACCTTGGTTTGTGCCAAAATTAGCACCATCTTCAGGACTGTACATTGGTTTGTAAGTGCCGCCACTAACCCATATTTGCTTTACCGTTTCTGGAGTTGTAGCATTAAGGTTTTTCGCAATAATTAGGGCATCGGCAAATTCGCCGATAGCATTATCCCAACTGCTGCCTGTACCTGTTGTATTTTTTCTCACGAACAAAACACCATCAGTATTTGGCGTTCCTAAAACTACCGTATTACCAGTTTGATTTTCAAAGGCACCAATATCAACCGTGTTGTCTCTTACTCTTGGGTTTCGGTTTAAGTCTGCTCCTGTAGTTACAGATACATTATTTCCAGCGTTAATGGCTGCACTACCATTAGCTAGATTAAAGTTGCCGTTTGGCGCATCTATAAATAACAAAGCTTCAGTAAGGCCAGTTGTATTTATGTTGCCATTACTAGTATTAGTTTCGCCCTCAATAATGCTATTTTTTATGTCAGCACCAGTGTAAGAGATTTGATTATTTGTATTGTCGCTTGTTCGCTTATTGTTCCAAAGTATAGAGTTATGAATAAATGCTGTGTTATTGCCTGCTAATGCGCCACCGTTAGCCCTAGCCAAATTGCCGTAAATGGTACAGTTAACAATCTTCAAGTTACAATCGTAATTATCAATTGCACCACCATCTTGAGCTTGGTTACCACTAAATAAACAGTTTTGTAATGAAACAGGTGTTCCAGCATCATTTGAAAACGAGATTGCACCACCAAAACTAATGCTCTCTGTTGTTGTGTTGGCTATAAATTTAGAGTTGATAATTTGCGGAGAGGAATTAACAGAACTAATAGCGCCACCACTTTGTTCGGCTGTGTTATTAATGAACTCACAATTGGAGATAATGGGGCTAGAGTATACCATAATTAGTCCGCCGCCATTGTTATTATTGATGTAGCCACCAGAATGTAGGTACAGTTCTGCTACACCACCATCTCTTGAGGCATTTCCGTGGGTAATGGTAAAACCATCTAAGCGAGTGCTGTTACTGATATCTTTGGCAAAGATAACGTGCTTGCTATTGTCTGTAAGTATGGCGGGCGTGTTATTGACATCGCCACTAAGAATTGTTTTGTTGGCGGGGTCTGCTAAATCACGTTGTAAAGTACTGGTTTCGCCACCCGAAAAACCTCCGTATATCTTAACTCCATCAACTAAACTAAAGGAAAAATGGGCAGGGTTGTTTGAGAAACCAACGTTAAAATCTGCAGGTATATTTTTAGGACGGTAAGTACCTTTGGCTACCCAAATCTGTTTAATGTTAGTGTTGTTTTTTGCATTGTCTAAGGCATCAGTTAATTCATTGAATGCGTTTGCCCAACTACTGCCGTTGTCAGCGCCAGTAGCATCTTCCTTTACATATAAGATATCTGTGTTTGTTGTTAAAATAGCTAAAGAATTAACTTTTGCCTTTAATAGGGGAGATTGATTTTCAACTTTCGAAATGGTTACTACATCCTTATTTACTGGAGTAGTTAAGAGTGTTTTCATTGCCCATATAGGTATAATAAAAACTGAAACGAGTAGAAGTAGTAGTTGTTTTTTCATGTCGCTAATTTTTAAGGTTCGATAGATTGGAGATTTGAATTAAAATTAGCCTTACATGTGGCTCCTAAGCGAATTTTAGGCGTTACAGAAACGTTACAGTTTTAGTTTTGCAGGTTCTGGAGCAGTTGAGATGCGTTTTTTTGAGATGCCATTCCATACCAATGAATTTTGTGAGCGGCAGAAAACTTACTTTCGGCTTACAAGCAAAAACTTGTAACTTAATAACTTTACCAAACCAAATAGATAATTTAGGAACATGATTAATAGGGCTACTTACCAAGCGGCGCAGCTAGTTGCGGCTACCATAGAAACACACTTTGCTGAGCACTTGGCCGAAGCTAGCGCTAAAGGCGAAATAGACTTGGCACCACAGCCGCCAGCCCGAGTAGTTGAAGCCATTTTAGATGCTGCTTTTTGGAGCAGTTTGCGTAAGGAAGAAGGTCATTCGCCAAAAATTTCTATTGCATTTTTACCACCAGAACAAGCTACAAAACCACTGCTTTTTAAACAGAATTTACCCTTAAATCCAAATGTGTTAACTAAGTTGGCACCAGGGGTAGAAAGAGGAGGTATTCATATTGGTGTTTGGCACGATGGTTACGATTTATACATTTGGGGAACTACTTTAAACATCCCTAATTATTGTTTTGTGGTTGATGTTTCGGAGCCCGCTTTATTGGTAGTGAAACATCGTAGAATGGCAGGTTTCGGTAAGTTTACCAACGTTGCAGTTTTAAAAGGCGACCAAATTAAAATTGTAAATGAAAACGCTCCGAAAACTGGAGAGTGCCCAGGTATTTTATTATCGCTATTAGATTTAACTGCCGATAGTAATTGGAGCGATGCCGCAAATATCTTAATTCAGCTTTCGGTTTCTATGCGTGCGCATGGTAGAGGCGGAGCGGTATTGATAGTTCCGCAAGATACCGAGGAATGGAAACGTTCGGTTATTCATCCCATCAGCTATGCTTTAACACCACCTTTTAAGGGTTTAGCAGATCTAGTAAGAAGAGATAGGGAAGATGCCAGCGAAATTTTTTGGCAAACCGCTTTAAAAAGAGAGATAGACCATTTAGCAGGCTTAACTGCCGTAGATGGAACAACTATAATTACAGACGAATACGAGCTATTGGCTTTTGGCGCAAAAACAGGCAGGGCAAATAGCAGCGAGCATATTCAGCAGATTTCTTATACCGAACCAATTAATAATGCAGAGCCGATAGTAGTGCATCCAGCCAAAATTGGTGGCACAAGACATTTGTCTGCAGCACAATTTATTTTCGACCAGCGGAACGCCTTAGCTTTGGTAGCGTCGCAAGATGGACACTTTACCGTTTTCAGTTGGTCTAAATCGTTAAATATGGTACAGGCACAAAGAATAGATACTTTGTTGTTGTAATTAAGTGGTGATTACTGCAAATGCAATAGTGCCCAAAAGCATAATTGCCATTACAATTCTATCTGCAATTACTCTTTGTTTATAGGTAGAAGGCTTAGCTACTTTTTTCTCACGAATGTTATGAAATACTCCTGCTGCTGATTGTTGAATGTTTACTATCATGGCTTTTCCTCCTTTGTATTGATATATAAACAAAGACAAAGCCAAAAAGATGTGGAAATGTGAATAAATAGTATTTCGTTACAAAATTTATTATAAGTACGTATTAATCCCAAAAGTTGTTAGGGGTTTATACTTGTTTTAGCTTGATAATCAACAGGTTTTTATGATGGCAATTGTCTTTATTGACTACAACCTGTAGTTTTTAAGACACAGTTTTTTAACTAGCTTCTTATCTGCCCATCGCCAGTTACCAACCATTTGTAACTCGTTAATTCTTCTAAAGCCATTGGTCCACGGGCATGTAATTTTTGAGTACTGATGCCAATTTCTGCACCCAAACCAAACTGTGCTCCATCTGTAAAAGCTGTAGAAACATTGGCGTAAACCGCTGCGGCATCTACCTGATTTAAAAATAAGGCGATGTTCTCGGCATCTTCAGAAATAATAGCCTCACTGTGTTTTGAGCTATAAGTTGCGATATGGTCTAAAGCTTCATCAATGTTTTTTACCACTTTAACTGCCAATTTTAAAGCTAAAAATTCGGTACCGAAATGTTCTGGCGTAGCCTGATGTAAAAGCGTAGTAGGGTAGGTGTCTTTCAATAAAGCATAGCTGATTTCGTCGGCGTAAAGTTCTACTTCTTTTGCAGCCAAAGGCGATAAAAGAGCAGGAATATCCGTAGTTCTATCTTGATGGATTAGTGCACAATCCAAAGCATTGCAAACACTCACTCTTCTAGTTTTCGCATTGGTGATGATTTGCTGACCTTTCTCCAGATTTGCAGAAGCATCAAAGAAAGTATGCACAATGCCAGCGCCAGTTTCAATTACTGGAATTTTGCTGTTTTGGCGCACATAGTTAATTAACGATTGACTTCCTCTTGGTATCAGCACATCTACAAAACCGACTGCGTTTAATAACTCTTCTGTTGCACTTCTGTCTGCTGGTAATAACGTAAGCACATCTTTATTGATTTGATGTTTTTCTAACACTTCGTGGATGACTTTTGCAATGGCTAAGTTGGAGAATTCTGCATCGCTGCCACCTTTCAATATGGCCACATTCCCAGTTTTGAAGCATAAGGCAAAAACATCTACAGTAACATTTGGTCTGGCTTCGTAAATTACACCCACCACACCCAATGGCACACGTACTTTTTTAATGTTGAGATTGTTCGGTAACGTACGGTCGTTAATCACATTTCCCAAGGGACTAGTTAAATTCACTACACTTTTTACATCGTCTGCAATGGCTGCAATACGTTCTGTGGTTAATTGCAGACGGTCATATTTCGGGTCCGCTTTATCCATTCTGTCCAAATCCTTTTGATTTTCTATGAGGATAAAATCAGTATGTTTCACTAGCGCATCTGCCAAACTGTTGAGCACCAAATTAATGGTTTCATTATTTAAAGTGATGATGTTTCTGGTGGCTTGTTTTGCTTTTTCGAAATGGTTCATGTATTGAGTGGTCAGGTATCAGTTGTCAGGGGTTAGGTATTAGTGGCGCTGTATCTTCGGACCAGTCACTTTCGGACTTTCCCGACTAAATGGCGTAAAAATAATCGTAGTGCACTAGCGGTTTTTGGTTTTTCTGGCCAATGCGTTCCTTTGCTTTATCGGAACCGTATTTTGCAATGCCCAAACCTACCAGCTTTTCATTTTCATCTAATATTTTAATGATGTCTCCTTTTAGGAAATCAGCTTTTATGGCGATGATACCCACAGGCAAAAGGCTGGTTGCTTTGCCCGAAGTAAGTACTTCTTTTGCACCATTGTTGAGCTGAACGATACCAGTTGCTGCGGTTTCTGCATGGGCAATCCATTTCTTCTGCCCAGATTTAATTTTATCTGCTACGAAGTGTGTGTGAATGGTTTTATTCGCTAATAAGTCAGTAAGTACGTTATCATTTTTACCGTTGGTGATATGTACATTGATACCCAGTTTCGCTGTTTTTTGTGCGATGGTAGATTTGGTAATCATTCCACCTCTGCCAAATTGAGATTTGCCTGTACTTACAAAATTGCTTAAATCTGTCAGTTCTCCTGTTACTTTTTCAATTACTTTAGAAGTTTCCAGTTTTGGGTCGCCGTCGTAAATGCCGTTTACGTTAGAAAGGATAAACAAAGCATCTGCATTCATCATTGCTGCAATTAGCCCAGCAAGTTCGTCATTATCGGTAAACATTAATTCGGTAACAGAAACCACATCGTTTTCATTTACTACCGGAATTACATCGTTCTGCAGCATAATTTGCATACAGTTTTTCATGTTTAAGTAGTGTACTCGGTCTCTAAAATCTTCTTTAGTGACCAATACTTGCGCACATTGAATTTGGTGTTTATCGAAATAACCAGCATAAGTGTTAATCAGTTTTACCTGCCCAATAGCTGCCAATAATTGGCGGGTAGCAACCGCATCTTGCTTTTCGGAAACTTTGATTAAACTACGTCCTGAAGCTACTGCTCCAGAAGAAACCAAAATCACTTCGATGCCTTTTTGCTTAATTGCCGCCAGTTGGTCTACCAAATGGGCAATTCGCTCATTATCTGGTAAACCGTTGGCTTGTGTAATTACGTTAGAACCTATTTTAACAACTATTTTTTTGTACTGTAATGTCATTGCTGTATTTAGAATTGCTAATCTACCAAATAAGTAGTGTTTTTCATAGAGATTGGGTGTTTGGATGTTTAGTTAGTTTGTTGTTTGGTTTTTGGAGTTACGTTTAATAGGTGCGTCATTGCCAGCTCGATTAGGTAATCTTAATGCTTTAGAATATGTTTTCGGTGTGCGTTGGCTAGGACGCCAACACCTGAAGCAATCCTAAGGTAATCTCTGGATCTCTCTTGTTGGCGTCCTCGCCAACGAGTATTAAATTTAACCGCAAAGGTTTCTAAGTACTCGCGAAGAACGCAAAGTAAATAGTAAGCCCTCTCTGCCTGTCTGCATTTATTGGCATGTTGTTTCCTCCCCCTTTAATCCCCTCCAAAGGGGGACACGTGGCGCTTAGGCATTTGCATATCCCCCTCTTTGAGGGGGCAGGGGGAGGAAATAAAATTTAAAAATATTTTTGGTCGTAAAATAGGACTATCCTAATGGCTGATGTCAGTTACTCTGATAGATTTACTGCCCTTCGTTTTCTAAACCTGATGGTAGTGGAAATACTTTTTGGAGCGTCATTTCGAACGCAGAGAGAAATCTCAAAGTTGAATGCTTCTATGTAACAGATTTCTATCTGCGTTCGAAATGACGGAAGGAGGAATACAAAAAGATTGAAACAAACAGCGGGACTTTCGGAGTATAAGAACTACTGCATTTGCTTTTCAAAATCCTAAAAAATGCAATTCTAAAAATGTGAACAAAATTATTTTAAAAATAAAACAACTGACTATCAAATAATTATGAAATATTTTTACGTTTTTATAGTACTATGTATTGCATAGTACATTATTTAACATATATCTTTGTATTATGATAGCAGAGAATACGCAAACCCAAATGCGCAAGGGCATACTAGAATACTGTGTGCTTTTAATCATCTCCCGCGGAGAGATTTACGCGTCTGATATAATCGCTGAGTTGAAGCGAGCAAAATTATTGGTAGTGGAGGGTACTTTATATCCTTTGCTTACCCGTTTAAAAAACAATGGACTGTTGAGCTACAACTGGGTAGAATCTACATCGGGGCCGCCACGTAAATATTATGTGCTCACGCCCGAAGGTCGCCAGATTTTAACGCAACTAGATACCACCTGGAGTGAACTGGTTTACGCCATCACTACATCGCAACAAGGAGCTAACCAAACAACTGAAGAAAAATAATTAACGTGGCGGCCCTGGCTGCTGATAAAAATACTGACATGAATAAGACGATTATCATTAACATAGGCAACTCTATCATCCATATTGAGGAAGAAGCTTACGAGATACTGATGGTTTATTTAAACGAGATTAAACAACATTTTGCAAAAACTGCTGATGATTTCGAAATTGTAAAAGACATTGAAAACCGCATTGCCGAGATGTTTGCCGAGATTTTGCAAAAAGGACAAAAACAGGTGATTGATGTTGCCGATGTGAGAGGTGTAATTGCACAAATGGGCAGTGTGCAAGATTTTATGACCGATGAGGAAGAGGAAGTAAATACTGGAAATTACTATGCGAACTATAATGGCGTTAAAAAACTGTACCGCGATACAGATGAAGGTGTAATTGCTGGTGTTTGTGCCGGTTTGGGACATTACCTAAATGTGGAAGCACGTTGGTTGCGTTTAGCGTTTTTCCTACTTACTTTCTTGGCGGGAACGAGCATTTTGGTTTATCTGATTTTATGGGTGGCTATTCCAAGAGCTTCGAGCAGATCGGAACGTATGGAAATGAAGGGCGAAGCGACCAACTTGTATGGTTACAATAAGAGTTTTGAAGAAGAGTTGGCAGCTTTTAAAGCTAACATGAAATCTGCTAACGATACCTTAGCTCCGGCGGTTAAGAAATCTGGAAATTTTATAGCTGCAACCATCAAAATGTTTGGCCGTTTCATTAGGTCTATTTTTAGATTTTTCGGAAAGACTATTGCGATATGTTTTATTGTTTTCGGCTTCGGAATGCTGATTTTCTTGATCGTTTGTTTGGGCTTGCTACTTGGTTTCTGGGATGAAAGTACTTACCAAAGTTTCCCACTGAATGTAATTGATACTTCGTTTAGAGATGGATTGGTTTTCCATGCGTTTCTTACGTTCTTCATCCCAATTTTAGCATCGGTTCTATTTGCCTTGAAGGTAATTAATAACAGGATAGAGATTAGCAAATATGTATGGTTCGGGCTGTTAATTGTTTGGTTGGTGGGTGCTGGCACAACTGGCTACTATACAGCAAAAATTATGGGCGAATTTAAGGACGATGCTAAATTAGTACAGCAGATAGACTTAAAGCAATATCAAACCTATGTAATTGATGTAGACAAGAATATGGTGTTTACCAAGGAAGATAGTGTGCGCTACCATTTAGAAGATGCACACATGGGCAGACGCACCGTGGTAGAGGATTATGATAACGGAATGTTCAGAAATCCACGTACGGTAAGTTTTGAAGTAGTGAAAAGTCACGATGGTAAAAGCGCAATTTCTGCTACTTATGAGTCACAGGGCAAGAATTTTGAAACTGCGCTTAAGAATGCACAAAATATTGAATATAAATTCTTACAAAAAGACTCTGCATTGGTATTTAATCCGGCAATTAGGTTGAAGCAACACTCGCCATGGCGTGGTCAGAATGTACATTTAAGCTTGAAAATACCGGTAGGTAGCAGAGTTTTAATTAATGATAATAACGACAGGTATTGGAGCTTCTATTACTATTGGTGTCGCGAAGATAGAAGAGATCAGGATGGACCGTATCGTGAATTTATCATGACCGAAGAAGGCTTGAAGTGTAGATACGATATCGAAAACCCAGAGAAAACTGAGTAAAACTCAAGTGCGAGTATCAGCGATTGCTAGGTGATGAATTGCTGATACTTGCACTAAATAATCCTTAATTCCTATTAAAAATTTAAGCCTCAGCAATGAGGATGGCTATGCCTTTGCCTAAAATTAAACCTCAATTATAAACAACTTAATTTAAAGTGTAACCTGATACACAAATTCTAAGTCACAGTAAAAAACAAGCTAAAATGAACGATAATGATCTGACAAAAAATTATAGACTCATCATTACCACTTCATCTCCATTAAGAAAATAAACAAATGAAAAAATTATTACTAATAATGACATGCCTTTTGGCGTGGGGGACATCCTTTGCCCAAAAAAAAGGGAACATCGGTGGCAAAGTAGTCGCTGAAAACAACGAGGCAGTGCCTTACAGTTTGGTAAGATTGATTAACCTGCTGGATACCACAAAAGTGAAGGAAGCTGCAGCCAATATGGACGGTGTTTACCAATTTCAGCAAGTAGCAGAAGGACAGTATCAAATTAAGGTGAAGATGGTAGGTTACCAAAACTATAGCTCACCAAAAATTAGCCACACCGGCAACGATTTACAATTGCCAGCAGTTAAACTACAAAGTAGTAGTAAGCAACTAAAAGAAGTGAGCGTTGTTGGCCAAAAGCCATTTGT
This sequence comes from Pedobacter sp. T50_32, assembly GCF_057652195.1. Taxonomy (NCBI): domain Bacteria; kingdom Pseudomonadati; phylum Bacteroidota; class Sphingobacteriia; order Sphingobacteriales; family Sphingobacteriaceae; genus Pedobacter; species Pedobacter sp. T50_32. The sequence goes on from NZ_JBYFBY010000005.1 coordinate 125,136, forward strand.
AGAGCGCAAGGCGGATAAAACCGTGCTTAACGTAGAAAATAATGTAACCGCTACGGGTAACAGTGTTTTAGAATTACTGGAAAAAGCACCTGGTGTAACTATCGATAGACAAACCGAACAAATTAAACTGAACAATAAGGCTGGTATCACCATTATGGTGGATGGAAAGCAGAATTTTCTTTCTGGAGCTGATATCACCACTGTGTTGAGCAATATGACCAGCGATCAAGTGGCCACCATCGAGCTCATTACCAATCCATCTTCTAAATACGATGCTGCTGGAAACGCTGGTATCATCAATATCAAGTTGAAGCGAAATAAAACTTTTGGTACCAACGGCACTTTATCTGTAAACACCGGTTTGGGAAGTGCAAAAAAGGGGCCTTCAGATTTGTATCGCCATAGCGGAAATTTAAACCTAAACCACAGGGTGGATAAATGGAACATTTTCGGTAATGCTGGTTTAAATACACGTACAGGCTACAACCAAACTTTGTTAGACAGAACTGCCAACATTGGAAATACAGTTACAAAGTTCGACCAAGCTTTTAACCGTAATCAAAAGGGCACTGGCTATTCTGGTAAAATTGGAGCCGATTATTATGCTTCGAAGAAGACGGTTATTGGGGTGATGTTAGATGTGATGACCAATGACAATGAGCAAACAGGACTAAGTAATGCGAATATCAACGAGTATCAGCAAAATGCACAGACTTTGAGTTTCATTAACCAAATTAGTGGCAACAAAGCTAAGTTTAACAGCCTTACGTCTAACTTCAACATTAAACACGATTTAGCAAAGCAAGATGCCAATATTACTTTCGATTTGGATTATGCTGGCTATGGCATGGACAGGAATGATAATTTTGATGCACTATATTTGAATTCATCGCAGGTGCAAACCAATAGTTCTAATTTGAGGAATATCGTGGACGCGAGAATAGATGTTTTCGCTGCAAAAACCGATTTTTCATGGCCATTCTCAAAGACTTTGAAATTCGAATCGGGACTGAAAAGCAGTATCGTGAATACCAATAATGATTTTATCTCAGAACAGTTGAACAATAATCAGTGGACTGACGTTTTAGGCAGGTCCAACCTTTTCATTTACAAAGAGAACATCAACGCGGCTTATGCCAACCTTTCTCAAAATTGGAAAAAATGGCAAGTGCAATTGGGTTTAAGGGCAGAACATACGCATAGCAAAGGCAATTCGGTAACGAGCAATAGGGTGGTGAACAGAGATTATGTTTCCTTGTTTCCATCGGTTTTTATCAAGCAAGAGCTGAACAAAAATAATAGTTTAAATTATTCGTACAGCCGCAGAATAGATAGGCCAAGCTACCAACAGCTTAATCCTTTTGTGCAGTATTTAGATCCGTACACTATAGATAGCGGTAACCCATATTTAAATGCGCAGTTTACTGATAATTTCGAAGTGGGTTATAGTTTTAAGGAGATTTCTTTGTCCTTTAATTATTCGAATGTACGTGGGATGATTACACAGGTTAGTCGCCAAAACGATGCTACAAAGCAGATAGAAGTACAGCGCCAAAACTTTGGCAAGGCCAATTTGTATAACGCCAATTTGTATGTGCCGTTAAAAATCAACAAAATTTGGAGCATGCAAAATAACTTCTCTGCGGTATATCAAGAATATATGGATAATACTTTGGTTGGTGCAGCTTATGAGAGATCTAAAGTTTCTTTCAACTTCAACACCTCTCAATCTATTGCTTTTTCTAAAACTTTTAGGGCCGAAGTTAGCTTTTGGTACGATTCGCCAAGAATACGTGGAGTAGAAGAAACTACCATTGCTCAATATGCACTGAATTTTGGCGTGCAAAAATCTTTGATGCAGAATAAGCTAAAATTACGTTTAGCGGTAGACGATATACTTTCTACCAATTATTGGGAAGGGCAGATGAAGTATCAAAACGTAGACATGTATGTGAAAAATTACTACGTAAACAGAAGGGCTTCGCTAAGCGTAAATTATGCTTTTGGTAACCAGCAAGTGAAATCTGCGAGAAACAGAAAAACAGCAATTGACGATATTAAGGGAAGAACCGGAGGGTAAAATTCAACATTATGAAACCATCATGGTTATTCAAATCACACAGAGGAATGAATATAACCATGATAGCTTCATCACCATTGAAGATCAAATTAAATACGGATGAAAAAAATATTATTACTCATTGCGCTAGCTATTACAACAATAGCCTGCAATAAAGGTGGAACCTCAATAAAGGTGAATAAAACTAAAGAGCGCTACGAATTGGTAGCAGAGTACCCTAAAAGGAAAGACGATAAGGTAATGCAGGTATTAAAAACTGCCTTTCAAAACCAAGATAGTTTGCTACTAACAAAATCGGTAAGCGATGGTAAGGAAGTTGCCTTAACAAACGGTACAGTTTTCTATCTGCGGTACAATCCTGGTAAATTGGAAATGGAAATGCTGCTGGGGAAAAACAACAGGAACGGGCTAAAGTACTTTGATGCTATGGCTGCGAATGTGAAAACTGCTTTAAAATAATCAAAATAAGAAGCCGTTAAAAGGTGTATACTTTTAACGGCTTCAAATAACTATGTAGTTTTAGTCTTCGCTTAACTGCTCAATTAGCACTTTTGCCTGCTTTTTCCAATCAGTTTCTAATACTTCGAAATTGGAGTATCCAAGTTGCTTTTCAAAATCGATGGTTTTCTTGTTTTTATCGAAAGCACCCGCCACACCAATATATTTTACTTTGTCTTCATCATCAACGGATTCAAAACTATAAACATAATAGATCTGATTTTCTTGTTCAATTTCGCCCAGAAGATTGATGTTTTTAAGCTCATAATCTTCGCTAGCGTAATAATGTAATAGTAATTTGCCAAATTCTGTAGGCTCTTTATATTTAGCAGGCACTTTATCCAATTCGCCAATTTCATTATAAGCTAACATAATTGCATGTCTACTACTTAGGGAGTCTAACTGTGAAGCCAAAACTTGTTTAGGAATCAGTAATTTCTGTTTTATTCTTACTTCAACAGCCCTGGTTTTTAAATAACCAATGGTGTCTGATAAACCAATAATTTTGTTTGTAAACTTGTCGGTAAGCGCATTATCCAATTTTGGTAGCGAATAAAGGTATTGATAAGCTGTGTTTGGATAGGCTTGTGTTTTCAGTAATTCAATATCTTCCTCCAAATCAGCCAGCGCATATTTTGTAAGCGATTTTACATTCTTTGTAATTAGTTCTTTGTAAGCTGGAATACTGTCTGCCTCAACTAAATCCGATACTATCGACAATATGTTTTTACGGTAGTCATTACGGTCTAGCAAAGTCAAGAATGCTTCAAAATGATTAGTCACATAAGTTAATGAATCGGATAGCGGCTCGAATAAAGTCCAATTGCTTTTTAATTTTAGCTTTGCTTTTTGTAATTCATTTACGTACCAATCGTACTGGGTAGAGTCTATTAGTGGAATTTCTGTCAATACTTTTGCTCTAAGTTCATCACCGTTTTTGATGTCTTGGTAAGTGGTTTTTAATAGCGGAATAGCAGTTTTATCCTTCAAATTTTTTAACTGACTTATCAAAAGTCCTTTTGTACCGTAAGCGGTGGTGTCATCAGCATAATTATGTTTTATCCCTTGATATAAAAGCGGTAGCTCATCTTTATCGAAATTATAAAAGCTTAATGCTCCTTTAGCCTGTTTTTGAGTAGTAGTGTCTATACTTTTTAAATCTCTGATAATTAAATCTGCTTTTGACGATTTTAGGTCAAATGAAAATGGCTTTCCAGTGGTTTTGGTATCATTAAAAAAGGCTTGGCCAATACTGCTTTCCACCTCATCTTTAGTGCTGGTGAGTTGTAGTAACACCATGTTTTTGTCTTGCAGCCAAATTCTAGATTTCTTCATGTTGCCACTCAAAGTATCAATTCCCATAATTTCCTTTCCATGAATAGCGCCAATGCTAAAGTCTTTTTCAGCTATTTCTATCATGCTATCACGTAATTGGTTGGCAAAGAAACTATACAAAGAATCTGCAGACGGACTACGGTAGTACTTGCTTAATTCAGAATACTCTAACATGTACATACCACCGGTATTTTTATTGGTATGCTGATAGGTGAGTGGAATATCCAAAAAATGCTTTGTAATATCCTCATCCTCCTCATTGTCGTTTTCTTTTGGAGCAGGGTTTGGTTTACCAGGCCAAGAGTTGGTAATGTTTTTTACGGTAAAATCGGTTGGCTTGGTATTTTGGTACGGTAGCAATTGAAATGAATCAAAAAACTCGTCGTCTGCAGGTTTTTCTGGTCCAGATAGGTTTTGACGAAGCATAAAGTATTGCCTATTACCTTTAAAATAAGTTCTAAATTCCATGTATGTATTAGATACAATCACATCCAGTGCTCTACCTTCATAACCATCTTTAAAAATCACACGAGGTTCGCCTACCATTTCACCTTTGCTTCCCGTTTGGTTAATGATGGAATTAAACGCAGTGGCTCTATCTGCCATATAGTAGCCCTCGGGGAAATCACTACACCTGTAGATATAGTTTACATTGTTGGCAAAATCTGGTGCTACGAACATGCTTACTTTAACGTTTCTTTTTGATGCGGGATCTTGGGTATCTACTTCGTGCGCTTGAGGGGCTACAGGAGTGCTAATTGAATAAGCTTCTGTGTCGTATTTGTTCACTACCCATTTGCCAGAACTAGCTGGTTTTTTTGAATTAAAGGAATCGAAGAACAAATTGAAATAGGCCGAATCGGTTTCTTTATGTATTTGCTCTATAGTAAGTATGTAGAAGTAGTTGTTTTGATGAAATACTCTCGATAACGCCTTTTTGCCATCTTTTTCGGTGGCGAACTCCAATATCTGTATGCCGTTTTTAAGGATATTTTTCTTGCTAGATATCACTGATTTTGATCTGTCGGCCATAAAATTAGCGAGGGTGTCGAGTGGAGGTCCGCTACTTCTCTGGGGTGTATAAGCAGAGATTACCCCAAACGACAGTCCACTCATCAGATCTGGCAAGTAAGTCATGCGCATTTCGATAGTTTTATTTACCGTTACAGGTGCCGATGGAAACGAAATACTGTACTCTGGCGTTTCGTGTTTGTACCATGAAAACTTCTTCGGATTAATTGTATATTTTTTAGCTACGCCAGTATACGATGCAGGCTCTAATGTAACTTGATAACCCTGTTTTTTAAGTAGCTCTATCAAACCATTTTGACCAGGTAAATGCGCAATGCCTACACAAACAAAAAGCGTTTCCTTTTTTAAGAGTTCTAAAATGCCATTAAGCATTACAAGGTTACGTTTGTTTAATGTCTCATCAAGATAGTCATTGGCATAGTTTTCTATTCCTTTTAGGTTTCCTTCGGCATAAAGGTTTACAAGTTTCTTAAACTCTATATTGGAAAAGTCTTCATCCAAATCAAAAAGCTCATTAATTTTTTCTGGATCCTTGAGATAGGTTTCTGTTTGATCTTCTACTTTTTCTAATCCAAATATTTTTTTGCCTTCCGTTTTGGCTATGCCATATAGATATGCATCTAAGAAAGTGTTCATGTCATCGCTGTTTTCTACATTGGGTCTCATTATTGTAGAAATAAATAGCGGGTTATTTAATTGTGTCTCATCTGCTTCTAAACCATGTCTTTCCTGATATTTCTTTGCAACTATTGCTCTTTGTTCATCGCTTAAATGTACCTTCATCGTGCCCGCTTTTGTTTCATCATAAAGATGCGTTAACATCGAATCGGGATCTAACTCTAAAACAAATGCTGAACTCTTTGCGATAGAACGCATTACAGAATCGCTAAAATTGAATACTTTTTTATCCTTTACATGTATGCTGCCAAAGAGATAAGAAGGTTGTTTTAAATTTTTACCGCTTATTTTCCAAAGCATTTCGTAGACTTGGTTTTGGGCTTTGCTACTAAAAGTTTGGCTGCATAGAAATAGTATTAGGCATAAAATGAATTGCCTAGGTTTAAGCGTCAGAGAATTTGTCATTAGATGGTTTTTTTAGTTCTTCTAAGATAGAAAAAGAAAGCAACTTAAGTATTTAGAAAAATTAAATGAAAATAAAAGACTACTAATTTGGTAGTCTTTTATTTTCTTCCTACATTTGATTTAAGTTTTAACGTTTACTGGCTTTGTCCTTATTTATTTGGTTATGTCGATTTATCTAGAATTTCCAGCAATTGCAGAATATCCGATATATAGCAATCCATTTATGAATGATGAAGAAAAGTTTTTCCCAGAGGAAGACCAGTTAAGGAAGATAAAGGAAGAGCAAGAAGCGCTTCAAGATTTTTTGAAGTTGAGAACGGTTTAAAATATACAGCCAGTTGACCGACAGGGAGGTGGGAGTCTCATAAACTTCTGATGATGGTTCGAATCCATTGCTGGGCCACTACGCTTATTAACTAACTAAACCTAAAACCGGGGTGCAGCTAGCATCTCGGTTTATTTTAAGCATTACAGTCATGTGGCCGAGCGGTTAGGTGTGGGTCTGCAAAACCCTTTACGGCGGTTCGAATCCGTCCTTGACGTCTAATCATAAAAAAAGGAAACGCTAATTGCATTTCCTTTTTTTAAATTTCATTTGTATTACTTCACCGTATATCGCAACACCGTTCTTCCCACATTTCCATCTTTATCTATACCTTCTACTACGGCTTTGTAATTTCCCTTGCCATCAGCGTTGTTAAACTCGAAGCTGATATTTCCTTTCTCGTCGGTAACTAATTTAGGGTTCCAATAAATAGTAGTTCTTAAATCGTTACTTGTTACTGGAGCATTAGGCGCATACTTAGGTGAATAAAATTCTCTCTCTTTGCTATAACCCATTGGCGAATATTTCACTTCATATTTTTTCGGTATCATATTCAAGAAATCTTGCTTAGAAATTTTTTCGCCCTTAGGGATTTTTTTAGAATTGATCACAATTACCCCGCGGGTGTTGTGCATTCTGTCAACCGTTCCAAGTGGATCGTTCAAGAAGATTTCGATAGACTCTACATCTGTCGCCGCCACGGTATTAATAGCATTAGCATCTACAAACATTCCGTTTAAGAAAATAGCAGCAGGAGTTCGTCCACCTTGGTTATAATCTCTGGTAATGTAGAATTTCTGTTCGTTGAAATCGTAGGTAAAGCTTGGGGCTTGTACTTTTAAGCATTCTAGAAGTAAATTACAGCCTTCTAAATTTTTTCCATCAATAAACCTATCAGGAATTTGGCTTAAACCTGCCAATGCTGGATGATCTGAATGGCTTGGCCTTTTTACCGCTGCTCCTTTAATTTCTACCGTTTTTAAAGTTCGCATAAAACGATATTGCTTTTGACTATTGTTCAAGTATGAAGCCATTGCTGTATCAATATTTTCTACTTCATCTGCTGCATGTAAATTCACTCCTCTTCCAGCGCTTGGCGTACCATCTAACATAATCATTAGGTTATTATAGTTAGGGTTAGAACGAGCTGTAATCACCACTTGCGCAGAATCTGGAAATACCAAGTCTTTAAAACTAAATACACCAACGTTACTTGTGGTAATTTCCTTTGAAATAGGTTTGCCTGTTACCATCATTCTCATCACACCTTTTCTAATTGGCATTCCTGTAAGATCTCTCAATGTTCCCGAAATGCTGATGCCTTGCTCTGGTAATAAAAATATTTTTGGATAACGACCAGCTAAAATTTCTTTGTAAGCAAATCTTCTATAGCCTTGCGTTAGCATCAAACGATCTAAATCCAATAATTTCTTCTCATCCGTTTTATTGAAATAGTAATTTGGTTTCTCCACGTAGCCTTTCAAGTCCGAAGTAAGCAATAAAGAGCTTAAAATGGTAGTTTCGCTATTTTCATCTACAGGAACTTTGGTTTCATCGGTGACGGTTACAGAAAAATCGCCCACTACTGGCGCCTCTTTGCCTTTTGCATCTAAGGTAAGTTTTACCTTTTGGCGAGGTTTGTAAGTTGGTAAATCTGCCTTTAAACTCAAATTCATTGCGTCTTTATGCAATACAAACACTAAGCGCTCGCTAATTGGTTCGCTTTTTTCGTTAAATAAAGTGAGTTGTGCAATACCAGAAGGGAAGTTTGTCTTCGGAATTTTTGCTGTAATCACTTGGTTTTTTAGGTTCAGCTGTGCGCCATATGCAATAGAATTGCCACTCTGGCCAACTAGATAAAAAGCTTTTTCTTTATTTGCCTCGAAAAAAGCAGCACTTGCTAAGATGCGTAGGTTGATGAAATCTGTTGCTGTAGGATTATTTGCCTGTAGCGTAATGCCGTCTTTAGCTTTTGGCAGATCTACCGTTTTGGTGACACCACCAGCGGTGTATTTCACTTTGTAGTTTTTGCTTGCTTCTGGAGACAGAAATACACTTCCAATTCCTGCAAAAGTAGAACTGAATGTAGCAACCTCTGCATTTTGGTCATCTAGAATACTTCCTTTAACATCAGCTCCAAGTCCGTTTGGTTTTACAGCTTTAAAGCCAATTTGGTTGGGGATACCCACAATGAGTTCTCCACCTTCTGGAAACAGCTGAAAGTCTATACCATTATCGTTTTGCCTAATGTTGAAACTTGCACTGGCCAATTCTTTATCGGCTATGCTTACATCGGCAACTAAAGTTCCTTTTTTAATTGGATCTCCTGGTTTGCTGGTTACTACCACGGTTAAATAACCATTGGCATCGGTAGTTCCGCGGCCTCTGGTAAATACATCGTAGTTATGAAATACCCTCCAATTTACGGTCTTGTTGGCTAAAGGTTTTTTATTGATGTCTTTAAATTGAATGCGTGCAGTGGTTTTGATGGCTTTGTCTGCACTTGCATTTGTTAGGTTGGCATTTGTAATGAGTTGCTTGTCTATCGCTTCGCCAATGAGGATGTTTTTTGAGAAGAAATAATCTGGATCGAAATTTAACATCCATAATGTGTAAGCCCTAACGTAATAATTGCCTTGCTTGTAGGTATTCATCGGCAATGGGATATGCCCATACGCAACACTATTTTTTACAGGGAGTTTTACGGTCTGTATCAGCGAGTCTACGGAATTGTACATTTCTACGTAAACAATTTTGCTTAACGGCGATGGAATATTATTTTGTGTAGTTACATAAGCTTTAAACCAAGCTGTGTCTGCTACAGCGTAATAAGGTTTGTCGAAATGTAGATATACTTTTTCTAGCGGCTGCTCTTCAGAAAGACGCTTTGTTTTGTTAATGATATTATTTAGCGTAACGGTATCTTGTTGGGCATAGGCCGATGTAAAGCCAAGACAAATAAATAGGAGTAGTATCTTCGTAAATTTCATTTAATCACAATTTGCTGGTACAAAGCGAATATTAGAGCTTTAAATATATGGTTTATTGCTTAAGGACGGGGAATTGTATCTAAAGTTTAACAAAATTTTACATTAATCGGCTGGCTAATGTTGGTTGTGATTGTTTATTTTAAATGTGGCTAAAGTCCAGAAAATGAATTGCTATTTCCGTCGGCTAATGCCAGACGATAGTGAATTTAGGCTCTGAATGAGAGTCTTCTTAGATTCAATGATAATTATAATTGCAAGACCTTGCTTTTATCGATTAACCGAAGTTAAGATCGTAAAATTTACTTGAATAATAGACGGATTTGTGATTTTATACTTTTTTCGCATTACTGCTACACATATATATTGTAGAAATGATACTGCCCTTTCAGGGCGGTTGCCTAACAATTGTGCAATAGCCAAAGCTGTCAGCTTTGGCTACGATATCTAAAGACCTTCAGTCTTTGATTATAGTTGAGTTTTTTAAGATGATCAAAACCTAAGACTAAATTTGGCTTCCCTGAAAGGGAAATATATTTTAAATCCAATGCATCGCATTGGGTTTCTGCATCAACGTTAAATAGCCTGAAGGGCTTACATAATGCCTCAAAATTTCTTAGCTACACCCGATGGCAATGGAAACCCCACAACCCGAGTGTAACGAGGGGAGGAGTTGGAATGTACAGCGGGACGGATGTTGATAGTAGCAATGACTTTGCTGTTCTAAATTAATGATGAGCTCAACTCTTGTGATGGCAGATCTGCCGATGATTTAACGGCAAATTGCTATATTTGTGGTTATGACTAAAGAACAGTTGCAGGATTTAAGAGATAGATTAGTGTCTCTGAGGGGGTATCTTTGACGTTGATGAGCTTTTATACCAAATAGGCGAGGAAGAGAAAATTACGCTGGATCCCAATTTTTGGGACAATCCGAAAAAAGCAGAGCAAGTTTTGGCTCAAATAAGCAGTAAAAAGAAATGGACAGAAGGTTTTGCGCAAGCTAATGCGGCTTGTGAGGACACGGCTGTGCTTTATGATTTTCAGCAAAGTGGCGATGCTACCGAAGAGGAAGTGGAAGAACAATTTCAGTTAGCGTTAAAGGCTGTTGAAGAGCTGGAACTGAAAAATATGTTGAGTAGCAAGGAAGACCAACTGAATGCTGTTCTGCAAATTACCGCTGGTGCCGGTGGTACCGAAAGTTGCGATTGGGCAAGCATGCTGATGCGGATGTATTTGATGTGGGCGGAAAAAAATGGCTATAAAGTGAGCGAACAAGACTATCAGGAAGGGGAGGTTGCTGGTGTAAAAACCGTAACTTTAGAAATTACTGGTGAGTTTGCTTACGGATATTTGAAGGGCGAAAATGGGGTGCATCGTTTGGTGCGTATTTCTCCTTTCGATTCTAATGCCCGTCGCCATACTTCTTTTGCGTCGGTGTATGTTTACCCTTTAGTAGATGATACCATAACCATTGATGTAAACCCTGCGGATATAGAGTTTGAAACTTTTAGAGCTGGCGGTGCTGGTGGACAGAACGTAAATAAGGTGGAAACTGCGGTGCGTTTGTATCACAAGCCATCGGGTATCATCATTAAGAACCAAGAGTCACGTTCGCAATTGCAAAATAAAGAAAATGCTATTCGTTTATTGAAGTCTCAGTTGTATGAAATTGAGATGCGTAAACGTATGGAAGCTACAGCTGCGATAGAAGGTAGCAAAATGAAAATTGAATGGGGTTCGCAAATTAGGAGTTATGTGTTAGATGATAGACGTGTGAAAGACCATAGAACCAATTATCAAACTTCAAATCCAGATGCGGTGTTGAACGGCGAGATCAATGAGTTTTTAAAAGCTTATTTGATGGAATTTTAATTCAGTTATCAGCTTTTAGTTGCCAGTTATCAGTAATAGTTTGATAATTATAAATAAATGTTGATTTTTAAGATTTGATGCGAACAATACAACAATTAAGCAATGAGACAATATAAAGCTTTAGGACTTTTAACTTTCCTTATTTTTTCTGTAGCAAGTGCAAATGCCCAACAAGCAATATCATTATATGGAGGTGCTATTCCAGGTGCAAAAGCTGCCCCAGCTGATTACCTAGAGGAAACCTTAACTCGTGAAGATAAAGTGGTTAGGATAAGTAAAGTCACTAATCCAAAGTTGTATGTATATCAGGCCTCAAAACCGAACGGTGCAGCTGTGATTATTTGTCCGGGTGGTGGCTATGGCATTTTGGCTATAGATAAAGAAGGACACGATGTAGCCAAGAAATTTCAACAGATCGGAATAACTGCTTTTGTGTTGAAGTACCGTTTGCCAAGTGATTTGATTATGAAAGATAAAAGTGCTGGCCCGTTACAGGATGCACTGCAAGCCATTTATTTGGTTCGGAAGAATGCAGCGTCTTTTGCTATAGATCCTAACAAAGTTGGTATCATGGGTTTCTCTGCTGGTGGTCATTTGGCTTCTACAGCAAGTACTCATTTTGCAGACATGAAGATTGAAAATGAGGAGAATATTAGCCTAAAGCCTAGTTTCTCTATACTGATTTATCCAGTAATTACTTTCGGACAGTACACCCATGCAGGTTCGGTAAAAAACCTATTGGGCGAAAACCCTACAGAAGATCAAAGAAAATATTTCTCTTCAGAAAGACAGGTTAGTGCGCAAACGCCACCAACTTTTTTAGTACATGCTAATAACGATAAAACTGTGCCTGTTCAAAACAGTTTAAGATATAATGAGGCATTAGTTAAAAACAGTGTGCCAGCAGAATTACATGTTTACCAAGAGGGTGGTCATGGTTTTGGGTTAAATAATAAAACCACAAAAGATGATTGGTTTGAACGCCTAAAAAACTGGTTGCAGGCTAATAAACTAAATTAATTTGATGCCAAATAACCTAGCGCCTGTTTAATCATCGGGTCGCTTTGGTTATGCGCTTTGAAATAGCCACTATCACCTAAATAATACTTGTAAAGCATTAATTTTAAGTTTTTATAGATCAATGGCTTGGCCGGAATGAGTTGTTTCGTGTCGATAGCGATTTTTCTGCTTTCTACGAATTTCAAGAAATCTACATAATCTCTATCCGAAATGTTGAAAGCATTAACGGTTTTGTTGAGATAGTCAGATGTATATCTGTCCGCTAAAGTTTCAAAAACAAAGTCGATGAATACTTTTTTCTGAAGTAAAGTAGCATAAAACTTATTATAGCCTATGGTATCTAGCTTAACATAAATATCTGGCTGGATACCGCCACCCGCAAAAACTTTCTTTCCATCTTTTGTGATGTAAGGCATATTACTCAACAAGCTGTCTGCCTTTTCAGATTCTGCAGTCAATTCGCCATTGTTTAAGCGGTCTTCTATTTCTTGCTGATAAGCTTTATAACCCTTTTTATATGGTTTCTGGATGCTTCTTCCAGATGGGGTATAGTAACGGGCAATGGTTAAATTAACTGCCGATCCATCTTCAAAAGCAAACTGCTCTTGCACTAAGCCCTTGCCAAAAGAACGGCGACCAATAATCACACCTCTGTTTAAATCTTGTATTGCACCAGCAAAAATTTCACTTGCCGAAGCTGAATTTTCGTTGATGAGTACAGCCAACTTACCTTGCTCAAATTCTCCGCCGCCTGTAGTAAAATAGTCGGTACGTGGATCGTGTTTGCCTTGTGTGTACACAATTAATTTATTCTCTGGGAAAAACTGGTTAGCTAAAGAAGTAGCTGCGGTAAGATAGCCACCGCCATTATCTCTTAAATCTAAAACCATTTTTTTCATGCCTTTTGCCTTAAGGTTTTTTACAGCATTGCCGAAATCCGTGTCGGTAGTAGCACCAAATTTACCAATCCTGATGTAAGCTGTTTCTTGGTTGATCATGTAAGCCGCGTCAATACTGCTCACTTCAACTTTACCACGTTTCACATTTAAGGTTACAGGTGTGCTGGTGCCAGGATGTAAAACAGTTAACTGAACAGAAGTGCCTTTTTTGCCTTTTATCCTGCCCATCATTTGCGATCGAGGTAACATACGCCCGCTTACTACAGTGGTGTCTACTTTGAGAATTTTATCGCCTTGCTTAAGTCCGCTTAAAAATGCTGGGCCGTCTTTTACTACGTTCGTAACCAATAAAGTATCGTTAAGGATGTAATACTCAACGCCAACCCCCTCGAAGTTGCCTTCTAAAGCCTCAGAAAGTTCAAAAGCTTCGGTAGGAGGTAAATAAGCACTGTGCGGATCTAGTTGATGCAAAAGACTATCAATGGGCAAGTGTTTTAAGTTGTCGGCATTAATGTCATCAACATATTTTTTTTTTATTAAATGGATGATGTCTTCAACCTTTTCTTCTTCAGTATTAGCGTATTTAACGTCTTTTTGAACCTGAAAACCTTGGTCTTTTAAGAATTTGTAACCCAAAAACATGCCCCCAATTAACGTTACGCAATAGGCTAACGCAATCAATAAGTTGAGACGGGTACTTTTTTTCATTAGTTTAGTTAAGGCAAAGTTACTAAAAATTAGCTTCTCTGTATAAAAGAACGAATAAATTACAATTTAGTTTTTTAAAAATTTATGCCGATATTTGAAAACTCTTGCAATAAATTGCGGTTTTTTGCAAATTTGTAGGAGTGTAACGAATCAAATCATTTAAATGAAAAGAGTAACCGAGCAGGAATCGAAATATAAAGACATCGATAAAATGTCTGTAATGGAAGTTTTAGAAGGCATTAACAACGAGGATAAATTAGTTCCTCAAGCTGTTGAAAAAGCTTTACCTCAAATCGAAAAATTAGCTACAGCTGTAGCCGAACGCATGAAAAAGGGTGGTAGGTTATTCTACATTGGTGCTGGCACTAGTGGTCGTTTAGGTGTGGTAGATGCTTCTGAATGTCCTCCAACTTTTGGTGTGCCATTTGACTGGGTGGTAGGTATTATTGCTGGTGGCGATACCGCTATTCGCAAAGCGGTAGAGTTTGCAGAAGACGACGCTGTACAAGCTTGGAAAGATTTACAGGAGTACGATATTAACGAAAAAGATAGTCTAGTAGGTTTGGCTGCGTCAGGCACTACACCTTATGTGGTTGGTGGTTTAAATACTGCTCGTCAGCATGGCGTGCTAACTGGCTGTATCATTTGTAATGAAGGCGGTCCAGTGGTGGCCGAGTCTGATTTTCCAGTGGAAGTAGTAGTAGGTCCAGAGTTCTTAACAGGTTCTACCCGTATGAAATCTGGTACTGCGCAAAAATTAGTGCTAAATATGTTAAGCACAACAGTAATGATCCAGCTTGGGCGTGTAAAAGGAAATAAAATGGTGGATATGCAACTAACTAACCACAAATTAGTAGATAGAGGTACCCACATGGTGATGGAAGAATTAAACATCGACGAAGCACAGGCCGCTGAGCTTTTGATTAAATACGGAAGCGTTCGAAAAGCTGTAGAAGCAAGCAAGTAAGTTCGCTAACTATAATATTAGCCGCAGATGCACAGATTTAGAAGTTGAAAAATTTGTGCATCTGTGGCTTTCTTTTTTTAATCTTTTTAGCTCTCGTGTGTACAGGATAAAATCGTAAATTTGTTTTATGCACGAGATAGAACCATATTATCAGTGGAGGAACGATTATATTGCTGCTGAAGATGAGCGTTCTCCTTTTTACGAAACCGAATACTCGGAATTTTACTACGATAAGCAACTCTACAATTTTCTTATTCATCCCCAGTGGGATGCCTTTGGTTCAAATACCCTTTACATTAAAGTACTGTATGCCGATTATGATAGGCAATACGCCATCATCGAATTAATGGGCGAATGGAATGATACTATCAATAACGATATTATGACTTTAAAGCGTGAGATTTTAGAACTCATGATTGATGAGGGCATCAATAAATTTATCCTTATAGGCGAGAACGTTTTAAACTTCCACGCATCAGACGATAGCTATTACGAAGAATGGTTTCAAGATGTAGAGGATGGTTGGATTGCAGGTATCAATTTTAACGAGCATGTAATTAAAGAATTTAGAGATAACAGCTTAGATTACTATATTAACTTTGGCGGTGAACTGGACGAATTACATTGGCGAAAGCTTAAGCCACTACAGTTTTACAAAAAAGTTGAGGAACTGCTGACAAAAAGATTAAACTAAAATTGTATTTTTATCCGTTAACCAATTTAAATTAACAATGGAACAACAAAATTATCAATATCAGAACGACTCAGTTTTTGTGCAACAGCGTTCTGCTTCAAAAAAATTCTTTGCTAACGTTTTCATGTGGATGTTTGTGGCCTTGGCTGTATCAAGTGTTTCTGCATTTGTATTAGTTAATTCTCCAGGTATCTTATCAATGCTAGTGGGTGATAGAGGATTTACAGCACTAGGTTACATTGCTATATTCGCACCACTTGGTTTGGTGATGATCATGGGAGCAGCAATGCAAAGATTGTCATATCCAGCATTAGTAGGTATTTTCTTATTGTACTCTATACTAACTGGTGTGATGTTAGGCTTTGTTTTGCTAATCTATACAGCAGCATCTATAGCAATATGTTTCGTAGCGGCAGCAATTATATTCGCGGTAATGGCGGTAATGGGTTACACTACAGATGTAGATTTAAGTAGATTTGGACCTATCTTGATGGCTGCTGTAATTGGCTTGGTTGTCGTGAGTTTAATCAACTTCTTTATAGGTAGCGATACTTTAGGCTACATTTTAGGCTTTATTGGCGTGGCAGTGTTCACTGCTTTAACTGCTTACAAAGTACAAGAGATTAAAAGAATAGGCGAAGGATTAGATGAGAACGGAAACGAAATCGCTTTAGCTGATAGTAAAAAATTAGCTTTAATGGGCGCTTTATCGCTTTACATTACATTCATCAACTTATTCTTATCACTGTTAAGAATTTTCGGAGACAGAAGATAATCTGAAAAACAAAATATTATATCGAAGGCCATGCAATTTTGCGTGGCCTTTGTAATTTTATTTGGTTGTGTTACTGATATTTTTGGAAATGATAAGCGGATGTTGCACCTTTGCATTGCTTATTAAGAAAGACGGAGGGACTAGACCCAACGAAGTCTTAGCAACCTGTGCCAACAAGGTGCTAATTTCTAATCTCAGCAGTGGCGAGAGAAGATAAGTTTAAAGGGAATACCAGTTCCGATACTTTTAGAGTAAGCTGATAAATTTTGAGTATTGCGTCAAGCGATAAGCGTTCATTCGCCAAACGCCAAACGCGGATCGAGTTATGAGCATTAGAGAAGAACTAGAAAAACGTATTTTAATTATAGATGGTGCTATGGGTACCATGATACAGCGTTATACCCTAACCGAAGAAGATTTTAGAGGCGAAAGATTTGCCAATCACCCTTCTGATGTAAAAGGTAATAACGACTTGTTGAACATCACCCGTCCTGATATTATTAAAGCCATCCATACTGAATATTTAGCAGCAGGGGCTGATATCGTTGAAACGAATACTTTCAGTACGCAACGCATTTCCATGGCCGATTATGGAATGGAAGAGTTGAGTTACGAGCTAAGTTACGAAGGAGCTAGGATAGCCAAAGAAGCAACTACCGAATTCATGGCACAAAATCCTGATAGGAAATGCTTTGTTGCAGGTGCAATTGGCCCAACTAACCGTACGCTTTCACTTTCTCCAGATGTTAACGACCCAGGTTTCAGAGCGATCTCTTACAAAGAACTTTTTGATGCTTACTATGAGCAAATTAGAGGTTTAGTAGATGGCGGTTCAGACGTACTATTAATTGAAACCATCTTTGATACTTTAAATGCAAAAGTGGCAATTGCTGCCATTAAAGAATATGAAGAAGTAGTAGGAAAAAAACTTGAAATCATGATTTCGGGTACCATTACCGATGCTTCGGGCAGAACCTTGTCTGGTCAAACGGCAGAAGCATTTTTAAATTCTGTTGCACATGCAAATCCTCTGAGTATTGGTTTTAACTGTGCTTTGGGAGCGAAAGAAATGCGCCCTCACATCGAGGAACTGGCTGCAAAAGCAAATTGTTATGTTTCTGCTTATCCAAATGCGGGTTTACCTAACGAATTTGGCGCTTACGATGAAATGCCTCATGAAACTGCTCACTTGGTAGATGACTTTATCATTTCGGGCTTTGTAAATATAGTGGGTGGTTGTTGCGGAACAACGCCAGACCATATTGGCTGTATTGCTAAAAAAGCGGCAGCGGCTCAACCTAGAAAAATACCGACTATTGCTCCGTATTTAAGGTTAAGCGGATTAGAGCCAGTAACCATTACACCCGAAAGTATTTTTGTAAACGTAGGTGAGCGTACCAATATCACAGGTTCTCCAAAATTCTCTAAGCTCATTTTAGGTGGCGATTATGAAGCTGCTTTAGCCGTCGCCCTACAACAAGTTGAGGGCGGTGCACAAATCATCGACGTAAATATGGATGAGGGGATGATTGATTCGGAAGCGGCAATGACCAAATTCCTGAATTTAATTGCTTCAGAACCTGATATTGCCAAGCTGCCTATCATGGTCGATTCGTCTAAATGGACGGTAATCGAAGCTGGGTTGAAATGCTTACAAGGCAAAGGCATCGTTAACTCCATATCCTTAAAAGAAGGAGAAGAACCCTTTAAAGCCAATGCCCGTAAAATTATGCGTTACGGTGCTGCAGTTGTAGTAATGGCATTTGATGAGCAAGGTCAGGCAGATAATTACGATCGTAGGATAGAAATCTGTAGCCGTAGTTATCGCATTTTGGTTGATGAAATTGGTTTTCCTCCACAGGATATCATTTTTGACCCTAATATTTTAACCGTAGCAACAGGTTTAGAAGAACATAACAACTATGCGGTAGATTTTATTGAAGCTACCCGTTGGATTAAACAAAATTTACCTCACGCTAAAGTTAGCGGTGGGGTTTCCAATATTTCATTCTCATTTAGAGGAAACAATGTTGTGCGTGAAGCGATGCACTCGGCATTTTTGTACCATGCCATTCACGCAGGTTTGGATATGGGAATTGTAAATGCAGGGATGCTAGAGGTTTATCAAGAAATTGAACCCGAGCTTTTAGAAAGAGTTGAAGACGTACTATTAAACCGTAGAGACGATGCGACTGAGCGTTTGGTTGAGTTCGCTGAAACAGTAAAAAACAAAGGAAAAGTTATCGTTAAAGACGAAGCTTGGCGACAAGGAACGGTTGAAGAGCGTTTGTCTCATTCCTTGGTAAAAGGTATCGTTGAGTTTTTAGATGATGATGTAGAAGAAGCCCGCCAGAAATATCCGCGACCAATTCAAGTCATAGAAGGTCCTTTAATGGACGGAATGAACATTGTGGGAGATTTGTTCGGCGCTGGAAAAATGTTCCTGCCTCAAGTGGTAAAATCTGCCAGGGTAATGAAAAAAGCTGTGGCTTATTTATTACCGTTTATAGAGGAAGAGAAATTAGCCAATCCAGATGCTACACAGGGCTCTTCAGCAGGAAAGATTTTGTTGGCAACGGTAAAAGGCGATGTACACGATATCGGAAAAAACATTGTAGGCGTAGTTTTAGCTTGCAATAACTTCGAAATTGTAGATATGGGCGTGATGGTTCCTGCACAGGAAATCATTAAAAAAGCCAAAGAGATTAATGCCGATATTATTGGTTTAAGTGGTTTAATCACACCATCGCTTGATGAAATGGTTCACTTTGCCAAAGAGATGGAGCGAGAAGGATTTACAGTTCCGTTAATTGTGGGCGGAGCTACTACTTCGAGGATACATGCAGCAGTGAAAATTGCGCCTAATTATTCTGGTCCAGCTATTCACGTGTTAGATGCTTCTAGAAGTGTAACGGTTTGTAGCACTTTGATGAATGGCGAATTACGTGAGGGATATATTTCGCAAATCAAAGCCGAATACGATAAAGCTCGTGAAGCGCATTTGAACAAACGTTCGGATAAGCGTTTCAAGACTTTGGAAGAGGCAAGGGAAAATAAATTCCAAATAGATTTAGCACAAGTTGCTCCTGCTCCAACATTTACAGGTACAAAGGTTTTGGAAGATTATCCTTTAGAAGAGTTACTTCCTTACATCGATTGGACGCCTTTCTTCCATACATGGGAGTTACGTGGTAGTTATCCACGAATTTTTGAAGATAAAAACGTTGGTGATGAAGCGAAAAAGCTTTTCGACGATGCTCAAACTTTGTTGAAACGCATTGTAGATGAAAAGTTATTAAAAGCAAAAGCTGTGTTTGGTTTTTGGCCAGCACAAGCCATAGGCGATGATATCCAGTTAGCAGTTCCAAGTTCTCAGTTAACAAAGACAGCAGAACTGAAAAACGGTAATTCTGAATGGGTAATTATTCATACTTTACGCCAACAGGCCGAAAAAGTTGATGGTCAACCATATTATGCTTTGTCGGATTTTATTGCACCAGAAGGCAGCGGTAAGAAGGATTATTTCGGTGGTTTTGCTTTGACCGCGGGTATTGGTTGCGATGAATTGGTAGCAGAATACGAGAAAAACTTTGATGATTACAACAGCATCATGGTAAAAGCTTTAGCCGACCGCTTAGCAGAAGCATTTGCAGAAAAGTTGCACGAACTGGTGCGTAAAGATTATTGGGGTTATGCAAAAGACGAGCATTTCTCTAACGAAGATTTGATTAAGGAACAATATGTAGGTATTCGTCCGGCACCGGGTTATCCTGCTTGTCCAGAGCATACCGAGAAAGGAACTTTGTTTGCCTTATTAGAAGCAGAGGAGAAAATTGGCTTACACATTACCGAAAGTTATGCGATGTATCCAACAGCTGCGGTAAGTGGCTTCTATTTCTCGCATCCTGAGTCTAGGTATTTTGGATTAGGGAAGATTAGTAAGGAGCAGATAGAAGATTACGCTTTGAGGAAGCATTTAACGGTAGAAGAAGTAGAGAGGTGGTTAGCACCTAATTTAGCATATTAACCCCCCGACCCCCTAAAGAGGGAAGGGCATATACGTAATAAATAAAAAAGCCCCTTTAGGGGTTTGGGGTATGAAAATAACAGAACACATCAAAAACGCAAAGGGTAAAACCTTATTCTCATTCGAGCTTTTACCACCAGTAAAAGGTCAAAGCATCGATTGGATTTACGAAGGCATCGAACCACTTTTAGAGTTTGAACCACCTTTTATAGATGTCACATCCTTAAGAGAAGATTATATATACAAAGAGCAAGAAAACGGTTTGTTGCAGAAAGTGTCTTATCGCAAGCGCCCTGGAACTATCGCCATTTGTGCAGCTATCATTCATAAATATAAAATTGATGCAGTGCCGCACTTAATTTGTGGTGGTTTTACAAAAGAGGAAACGGAAAATGCGTTAATTGATTTACAGTTTTTAGGCATTGATAACGTATTGGCTTTGAGGGGTGACGCCCGCAAAGCGGATAGCTCTTTCGTGCCAACCCCAGGTGGACATTGCTACGCTACAGATTTAATTGAGCATATTAAAAACCACAACAATGGAAAATTTTTGCATGAGGATGTAGAGACTTTTAAAAGTGATTTTTGTATCGGCGTTGCCGGATATCCAGAGAAACATTTCGAAGCACCAAACCTAAACACAGATTTCAAATACTTAAAAAAGAAAGTAGACATGGGCGCTGGCTTTATCGTAACACAAATGTTCTTCGATAACCAGAAATACTTCGACTTTGTTAAAAAATGCAGGGAGAACGATATTAATGTGCCAATTATACCTGGTTTAAAACCAATCAGTACTTTATCGCAATTGAATGTATTGCCTAAAATATTTCATATCGATTTACCAGATGAGTTGACTGATGCTTTGTCGCATGCTAAAAACAATGCAGAAGCTAAAGCAATAGGTACAGAAGCGATGATTAAGCAATGCAAAGAATTAATTGAGTTTGGCGCACCAGTACTGCATTTTTATACCATGGGTAAACCAGATCAAACTAAAGAGATAGCGAAAGCAGTATTTTAAAAAGATTGATAGCAACTAATTTTGCGGCAGGATGATGTTTTTTGCGGACATCTGCGGTATTTCGGGATAATTTTTTTATTATTGAATAAATTTCATCCTGAATGCTATGCTTAAAAAATTACTTCTGATCCTATTAGTATGCGCTTCTGTGCAGGCCAAGGCCCAAATCAACAACGGTCCAAAAATACAGCGTGAATTTAGAGCTGCTTGGGTTGCTAGTGTGGCTAACATTAATTGGCCTAGCAAACGTGACTTAACTACGCAGCAACAACAAGACGAAGCTATTGCTTTGTTAGATATGTTGCAGAAGAATAATTTTAATGCAGTAATTTTCCAAATTAGACCGCAAGCAGATGCTTTTTACAAAAGTGAAATCGAACCTTGGTCTTACTATTTGACTGGAGTTCAAGGTCAAGCACCAAGTCCGTATTACGACCCTTTAGAGTTTTGGGTAAATGCTACACATGAGCGTGGCATGGAGCTACACGTTTGGTTAAATCCTTATCGTGCACATCATACCGCTGGTGGCGAAG
Source organism: Pedobacter sp. T50_32 (assembly GCF_057652195.1). NCBI lineage: Bacteria > Pseudomonadati > Bacteroidota > Sphingobacteriia > Sphingobacteriales > Sphingobacteriaceae > Pedobacter > Pedobacter sp. T50_32. The sequence continues at coordinate 146,998 of NZ_JBYFBY010000005.1, forward strand.
TGAGCGATTTTTCTGTGGTAAAAAAGTATCCAGATTTAGTGGTAAAATTAAAGCAGGGCTATTGGTGGTTTGACCCGGCGAAAAAAGGAACACAAGATTTGGCTTCCTCAGTAGTTAAGGATATTGTAAAGCGTTACGATATTGATGGTGTTCACTTTGATGATTATTTCTACCCCTATGCTGAATATAATGGCGGTGCCGATTTTCCGGATGATGAAAGTTATGCTGCTTATCAAAGCAAAGGCGGTAAATTATCTAGAGGAGATTTTCGTAGAGATGCCGTGAACAAGTTTGTTGAGCGTGTTTACAAAGAGATTAAAAAAGAGAAGAAACATGTGAAATTCGGTATCAGTCCTTTCGGGATTTGGAGACCAGGTTATCCTGAGAGTATCAGAGGAATGGACCAATATGATAAGCTTTACGCTGATGCCAAATTATGGTTAAATAAAGGTTGGATAGATTATTTTATGCCACAATTGTACTGGCAAATCAACAATATTCCGCTAAGTTTTCCTGTGCTTTTAAACTGGTGGGAAAGTGAAAATACCAAAGGTAGGCACTTATGGCCAGGCTTAAATAGCGGCATTGGTGGTGGCGAAAAAAACAGCGATGAAATCATCAACCAAATTATGATTTCTAGAGGAATTACGCCTAAATCGCCAGGTGTTGCACATTGGAGCATTGGTGCTTTAACTAAGCACGAAAGTTTAAGAAATGATTTGCTAGCTGGTCCTTATAAAGAAGAAGCTTTAGTGCCAGTTTCGCCTTGGTTAGATAAAAATGCACCGCAAGCGCCTATAGCATCTCAAGAAGATAGAGGTACTGATATATATGTGAAGTGGACGCCAAAAGATGAAAAAGATGTTTTCAAATATGTGCTTTATACGCAGTATGGTGAAAAATGGACTTACAGAACTCTAAATGCAAAGAGTACTTTCTTCCAAGTTTCGAAAGTGGCAGAAATAAATCCGAAAACTAAAGCTACTGCTAAACTGAAGGCTATTAAAATTACTGCTGTTGATAGAGCAGGTAATGAAAGCGAGGGAGAGGTGATTTCTCTTTAAAAATATACCATCATTTCGATTGGAGGACTGTCCTATAATTTTCGGGGGATAACTTTAGGACTTTTAAATTGAAAGGTTAGCTCAGCTGGCCTTCAATTCTCCATTCGAAATGATGGTAATTGTATGTTTCGTCATTTCGATGAGGAGGAACGACGAAGAGAAATCCAACTAATTGCTAGATTTCTCCTCGTAAACTCGTCGAAATGACGAGCTATCTAAGTTTCTGCTAATTCTTACTTTCCAACCAGCTTTTAAAACCTTCAAAATCTACGCCCAATTCATCAGCTTGCTTAGCTCTGCCTTCTAGTTCTTTTACCGAAGCCGGAATTTCGATTTTTGCAGCTAACTCGGCAGGGAAAATATCTGGGAATTTACAAGCATGTGCCGTAGATAAAAATACTGTAGCGCCATCGTAATCCGTTTCATTTCTGTACTTTTCTACTGCCAAATAAGCAATTGCCGTATGCGGACAAGCGATGTAATCAAAATCTGCATCAATTGCTTTAATGCCAGCAAAAGTTTCCTCATCATTAAAACGAGTTGCACTTACTACTTTTTTCAAAGCATCTGCATCGCCAGCAAACAAATCCATAATACGAACCCAGTTGCTAGGTGCGCCAACATCCATCGCGTTAGCATAAGTTTGTACCGATGGCTTGGTTTCGTAAACACCTGTCTCCAAGAAACGAGGAACGGTATCATTTACATTCGTAGCAGCGATAAATTGCTTCACTGGTAAACCCATTTTGTAAGCTAGTAAACCAGCACCAATGTTACCAAAGTTTCCGCTAGGTACAGAAAAAACTACCTCCTTAAAACCTTTTCTTTTCAGCTGTGCATAAGCATTGAAATAGTAAAAAGTCTGCGGAATTAAACGAGAAATATTGATAGAATTTGCAGAAGTCAGACGGAATTTTTTGTTCAGTTCTTCGTCAGCAAAGGCTTGCTTTACCAATGCTTGGCAATCATCAAAAGTGCCATCTATTTCAATTGCTCTGATGTTTTGCCCTAAAGTGGTCAATTGTTGTTCTTGTATTGGGCTTACTTTTCCTTTTGGATAAAGAATAGTAACTCGGGTATTTGCCACGCCCAAGAAACCTAGAGCCACTGCACCACCAGTATCGCCCGATGTAGCCACCAAAACATCTAACAATTGTTCGCCATCTTTTAGGTAATAGCCCATTACACGGCTCATGAAACGAGCGCCAAAATCTTTAAAAGCTAATGATGGTCCGTGGAACAGCTCTAGAACGAAAGTGTTATCGTTTAAAGGAACAACAGGCGCATCAAAATTAGCGGCTTCTTCTACCAAAGCTTTCAAATCTGCGGCAGGTATTTCGTCTTTCAGCAAAGCTGATGCTACTTCATAAGCGATTTCCGTTAGGGAATATTTTTCAATATTATCAATAAATGAAGCTGGTAATTGAGGGATTGCCTCGGGCATGTACAATCCTTTATCTAAGGGCATGCTATTAAAAACAGCCTCTTTAAAGGAAACACGTAAATCTTTATTGTTGGTTGAGTAGAATTTCATTTTTAGGGTGTAAGGTTTAGGGTATAAGGCAAAAGGTTTAGGGCGAAAAATTTACCTTACGCCTTAAACCTTATACCTTTTACAGCGTTTTCGGTCCTTCAGTATTTACTTCAGAAACGTAAGCTTGGCTTTTAATATTAATTTGATGCAAGTGCATTTGTTGTGCCTTGGTGATTTTCTTAGCGCTTTCTTCATCCTTAGTTAAGGCAAAAACAGATGGTCCAGAACCAGAAATTCCGAAACCAACAGCACCGTTTTCCATCGCTAGTTTGCGCAATACCTCAAAATCTGGAATAAGGATAGAACGAGTTGGCTCTACCAAAACATCTTTCATGCTTCGGCCAACTAAATCCATATCATTTAAGAACAGTCCGCTTACCAAACCTGCCACATTTCCCCATTGGGTAACGGCATCTTTTAATGCTACTTTGGCACGTATCATTTGGCGGGCATCTTTGGTTGGCACATCTACCTCTGGATAAACAATTGCCGCGAACATGCCATCAGGAACTGGAAGAGAAATTACATCCAAAGGCTCGTAACTGCGCACCAAAACAAATCCGCCCATAATTGCTGGAGCAACGTTGTCTGCATGACCGTAACCACAAGCGATTTCTTCGCCTTTCATGGCAAAAGGAACGAGTTCTTTGGCGGTTAGCAAATTCCCCATCAACTGATTAATTGCGTACAAACCTGCTACGGTACTTGCCGAACTAGAGCCCAAACCACTACCGATTGGCATTTTTTTGTGCAGTTCAATTTCTACACCAACATCCTCACGTTTGATGTGGCTTAAGTAGTGCTTAACCGAAGCGCTCACGGTATTTTTATCGCTATTTAGCGGAAGTTTGCCATCATCACCAGTGATTTTGAGTAAACGAACACCGGGTTCTTCAACCAAACGCATCACTACTTCGTCTCCTGGAGCATTCACTGCGAAGCCTAGCACATCAAATCCGCATACCACGTTCGCAACAGTTGCCGGGGCGAAAACTTTGATTTCTTTTAAATCCACTTTCTGTTTTTTAGGTTCCACAAGTGTATCTGTATTGTTTGACATTTTGTTTTCTAGTTTAATCGAGTAGCCACGTTGATAATATCTGCAAACACACCTGCTGCGGTAACTTCGGCACCAGCACCTGGGCCTTTTACCACCATCGGACGGAATTTGTATCTATCCGTAACGAAAGAAATAATGTTGTCGGCACCAGAAAGAGCATAGAAAGGATGGTCTTCACCAACCATTTGCAGGCTGATTTCCACTTTTCCATTTTCTAGCTTTCCGATGTAACGAAGCACTTTTTTCTCGCTCTCTGCTGTGTTTTTCAAGTTCTCAAAGTAAGCTGCATTCTTCTTCAGTTCTTCGTAAAATGTCTCTACTGTATCTGCTTTTAAACAAGCTTCTGGTAAGATATTGTCAATCTTTACATCTGATGCTTCTAATGGATAGCCAGCATCTCTCGCTAAAATCAACATTTTACGCATGAAATCTTTTCCGTTCAAATCGTCACGAGGGTCTGGTTCGGTATAACCTAAATCTTGCGCTTCTTTTACAATATCGTAGAATTCTTTGTCGCCTTTGAAACTGTTAAAGATGAATGAGATTGTTCCCGATAAGATAGCTTCAATTCTATCAATTCTATCACCACTCATCATCAGGTTTTTTAAGGTGCCGATGATTGGTAAACCTGCACCCACGTTAGTTTCATAGTAGAAATCTACACCGTGTTTTTTAGCGGTATCCTTAAATAATTTATATTGTTCAAACTCTGCTGAGTTACCTTTTTTATTACATGCAACGATAGAAACGCTGCTTTCGAACACTTGCTTATAGAAAGGAATTGGAGCTTCGCTAGCGGTATTATCTACAAAAACACTATTCGCTAAATTTAACGTTTGCATTTTCGCTACAAACTCAGATAAGTTAGCTTGCTCGCCACTTTCTTCCAAAGAGTTTTCCCAGTTATCTAAATCAATTCCATTTGCATCAAAAAACATTTTACGGGTATTGGCAATGCCGACAACCTTCACTTGCAAATCGTTTTTCTCTGCCAAAAACTGCGTCTGTTCTTTAATTTGTTTGAACATCGTTTTACCGATATTTCCAGTTCCCAGGCAATACACATTTAAAGTGCGCTTCAAATCTGTGTAGAAAGCATCGTGAACTGCATTTAACGACTTCCCTAAATCATCCTTACTGATAATTACAGAAATATTATACTCTGAAGAACCTTGTGCAATAGCACGAACGTTGATACCGTTGCGGCCTAAAGCATTGAACAAACGACCACTCATGCCTGGTGTACGTTTCATGTTCTCGCCAACTACGGCAAGTACTGCTAAATCGCCTTCAACTTCTGGGTAAGCTAATTTTCCAGCCGCTAATTCTAATTCAAATTCTTTGTTAATGATAGTTACCGCCCTAGCTGCATCTGAAGGATTGACAGCAAAAGTGATACTGTGCTCAGAAGATGATTGTGTAATCAAAATCACGTTGATTTGCTCTCTTGAAAGTAAGGAGAACAATCTGCCACTAAAACCTGCTTTGCCCACCATGCCGCTTCCGCTCAAATTAATGATACTGATTTGGTTGATAGAAGAAATACCTTTAATTGGTAAATCCGAAGGTTTGATATTGCTACGGATAAAAGTCCCGGCAAATTCTGGCTCAAAAGTGTTTTTTATCACCAATGGAATTTTCTTCGCAAAGGCCGGAACCATGGTTGGTGGATAAATTACTTTAGCACCGAAATAACTCAATTCCATTGCCTCGATATAGCTCAGTTCATCTAATGAAAAAGCTTTTTTAACGATGCGAGGGTCGGCAGTCATCATACCGTTTACATCTGTCCAAATTTCAATTTCTTCTACGTCTAAAGCAGCGCCCCAAATGGCTGCGGTGTAGTCAGAACCACCACGACCAAGCGTAGTAATTTGATTTGCTGCATTGCTGGCGATAAAACCAGTAACGAATAATACTTTATCACTGTTTGCTTCGTGAAATTCTTTGATTAAAGCATCTGTAAGCTTGAAATCTACACGAGCATTGCCAAATTCACTGTCGGTTTTGATTAATTTAGAACCATCAACGTATAATGAGTTATCGAAATACTGCGTAGCAATGTGCGCCACCATGCTGTTAGAGCATCTTTCGCCAAAGCTTACAATAAAATCTTTTGTACGTAAGCTCAATTCTTTTAAGCTAGAAACTGCTTGTAAAGCATCTTCCAACTCGTTAAAATGGATTTTAAGTTTGGTTAAGATTGGATTTTGTGCAGCAGCAGGAAGTAATGCTTTTACCACATCAAAGTGTTTCTGTTCGATGCTTTTCAGCTGCTCTTGGTAGTTTTCACCTTTTTCGGCTAGTTCCGCCATTTCTAGAAGAAGGTTGGTTACTCCGCTCATGGCCGATAATACAACTACCAGATTAGCATTTGTTCTTTCTTCTTGTACTAGCTTTAGAAGGGTTTTAATGTTTTCGGTCGTACCTACGGATGTACCACCAAATTTGAGGACTTTCATTGTTTAATTTATTAGGGTTTCTGTTTTTTACGGTTTTAAAAAAAAAGCGTCCCGATTTTTATCGGGACGCTTTTGTGTTTTTTATGTTTTTTCAATTTTTACACAAGGTTGCTCCCGATAGCTTCGCCGCCGGTAATAATAATTGTGGTAATAATTGAAGAGTTAAATTTCATTGTTATTTGCTATTGTATTTTTTACATTACAAATAAGGATATTTTTTTTCGTAATAACAAGTATTTGTATTGATATTTTTAATTTTTTATTAAAACATTTACGAAAATGATTTCTTTAGTCGCTTTAAATTAAAAATCTCTTAAATTTTCTTCTCAAAACAAACACTATTTTCAATGCCGATATATTGTCCATAGTTATGGATAATGTGATAGCCATTTTTCTGATAAAGTGCTACAGCATCTTCTTGGCGCTTGCCTGTTTCTAGCACACATTCTGCATATCCCAACTCTTTAGCCCATTTTTCTAGTTCTTTCAGAAGAACGCTGGCTGCACCTTTTCCTCTGTAATTTGGTAAAGTGAACATGCGTTTTACTTCCATGGCGGTTGTAGAAAACTCTTTGATAGCGCCGCATGCAATCGCAATAGTTCCATCGTAAACTAAAACTACGTGGTTTATTTTATCAATTTTATTGTATTGCGAATAAAATCCATGCTCATCGCCATCAATTACGGCTAATTCTGCATCTAATAGCCTCACAAGTTCAATGAAATCTACATCAGATGAATTGGTTTTTTTAATAGAAAGTGTCATGATAATAAGTTGTGCTTCAAATATAGGTTTAAAAGGCTTCGACCAGAAAAAATTGGCTTTTTCTTAGTACTTTTGCCGCATATAAAACCAATATATTCCTGATAATAATTTATTATAAAAATGAAAAATACCGCGTTAACCGAAAAACATATCTCACTTGGAGCTAAGATGGTTCCTTTTGCTGGCTACAACATGCCCGTACAATATGAGGGAATTAATGCAGAACATGCTACAGTACGTAATGCTGTGGGTGTTTTTGATGTAAGTCACATGGGTGAATTTATTCTTAAAGGAGAAAATGCTTTAGACTTAATTCAACGAGTAACCAGTAATGATGCTTCGAAACTTTACGATGGTAAAATCCAATATTCATGCTTGCCAAATGAAACAGGCGGTATTGTAGACGATTTATTAGTTTATCGCATCGATGAGAAAACTTATATGTTGGTGGTAAATGCTTCTAACATCGAGAAAGATTGGAATTGGATACAAAAGTTCAATGATAAGGATGTAGAGATGCACAATATTTCTGATCAAACTTCATTGTTAGCGGTTCAAGGTCCGAAAGCGGCAGATGCTTTACAATCTTTAACTGATATGGATTTGGCTTCGATGGAATACTATACTTTCAAGAAAGGCAAATTTGCTGGTGTAGATAACGTATTAGTTTCGGCTACAGGTTATACAGGTGCAGGTGGTTTCGAGGTTTATTTCGAAAATGAATACGCTGACCAAATTTGGGATGCGATTTTTAAAGCTGGCGCTGAGTTTGGCATTAAGCCAATTGGTTTAGGCGCCCGTGATACTTTACGTTTAGAAATGGGTTTCTGTTTATACGGAAATGATATTGATGATACCACTTCTCCAATTGAAGCAGGTTTAGGTTGGGTTACCAAATTCACGAAAGAATTTACCAATTCGGCTGCTTTGTTGGCACAAAAAGAAGCTGGTGTAACTCGTAAGTTAGTAGGTTTCGAAATGATTGACAGAGGCATTCCTCGTCACGATTATGTAGTGGTTGATGCTGATGGAAACCAAATCGGAAAAGTAACTTCTGGAACACAATCGCCGTCGTTGCAAAAAGCGATTGGTATTGCTTACGTAACCAAAGAATTTGCCAAAGAAGGTACAGAAATCTTCATCAACATTAGAAATAATAAAGTAAAAGCTAAAGTAGTTAAATTCCCTTTTCTTAAGAAATAAGGTTACCAGTTACGGGTTGTGAGTTGCAAGGCTAAGCTTTAAATCTCATAACCCGTAACTCAAAACTCATAACCCATCCCGATGCCAAAAATAGAAGTTTGTTTAACGCCCGCTCTGTTAGATTTATATGCTATCGAAAATAGTATAGTTGTTGTTATCGATATTTTGAGGGCTACTTCTTCTATCACTTACGGTATCGAAAACGGTGCAGAAGCAATTATTCCGGTGATGAACGTGGAGGATTGCCTAAATTATGCTGATAAAGGTTATTTGTTAGCCGCAGAACGGAATGGGGAAGTAGTAGAAGGTTACGATTTTGGTAATTCTCCCTTCTCATACACTGCCGAAAAAGTAGCTGGAAAAACCATAGTACTTACCACTACTAATGGAACTAAGGCAATGCACTTAGCTCAAGAAAGAGCGCATCAAGTTATTGTGGGTTCGTTTCTTAACTTAACTTCAGTTTGTAATTATCTTAAAAAGGAAAATAAAGATGTACTCTTGCTTTGCGCAGGTTGGAAAGATAATTTCAATCTAGAAGACACCTTGTTTGCTGGTGCTGTAGTAGAGCAGCTTCAAAATGAATTTACAGTAGGCGATGATTCTAGCGTAGCGGCTTTAGACATGTACCAATTGGCCAAAGACGATTTACGTCAGTATCTTAAGAAATCTTCGCACAGCCATCGTTTAATCAAACTGAATATTGAAGAAGACGTGCAGTTTTGTTTGAAGTTGGATATTTGTACTACTATTCCAGTTTTGGAAGGAGAGTATTTGGTTGCCTTAGTTTGATAGGCGATACTCAATGTCAAAGCGACCTTTTGTGATGTTTTTCTGCAGGTTTTTACTTTTATTTACTAGTGTTAGCTCAAATTCACCCGATATGATATGGTTTTTGAGGTCTAAATTGGTTATTTTTAGATAGCTGTTCTGGTCTTCCTGGGTATCATAACTTGTTAACTCGCTCCAAGAAACTCCATCATCGTTTTTAGTGGGTTCGGTAGATTCGTAATAGGTAGCAGATGATGTCGCAGGATTAGAAAGTAAGTTTCTAAGGGGGTAAATATCTCCCACATTAAGTTGGCTTGAACGAATATCAATATAAAGAGCTTGGAGTTTGTGCGAAAAGCTAAGTTGCATTAAATTGTTCTTAACGCTATATTTTCCTTTAATACTACCATCCAGTGAGCTTTGTTTTTGGCCCCACGCGGCATTTCCGTCACAAAGAAAACCAAAATAATTTCCGCCGTTATTTGCTAAAATAGGAAGTTGATTTTGGTCAAAAGATAATTTTGCAGGGGTAGGGGTTTTAAAGTAGGATTTTTTACAAGAGCTAATAACAAGTAAAAGGATCAAATATGATAGAGCAGTTAATGATTTTCTCATACTCTAATTTATGATGAATGAATTAAATAATTGTTAAAAAGGTGTTATTAATCACATTTTTTTTCAGAACTTATTTGATCGTTTGTGCTTTCAATATCTCCTTAAAACTCTCACTACTTTTAATCGTCTTCAAAGCTTCTTCATAAGCTAACCAATAAATAATCTCGGCTTTTTTGGTATCAAAAGTATTGATTTCGCCCATGCCTTTCGGTTCAATAATCAAGTTGCAAAACTTAGATTTTCGTTCCATATCATGATTAATAGACATAATAGCTGCTCGCTGCATTAATCTAGTAATGCCTACAATCTTATCTACAGGTTTTAGATGGTTACAGGTAGAGCCGATGATGTAATCGCTGTTATTTAGCAGCGGCTCTACGGGGAAGTTGTTCAACACGCCACCATCTACATACATTTGGTCGTGTATCATAATAGGCTTAAAAACTCCAGGAATACAAGACGAAGCATGAATAGCTCTAATTAATGGGCCTTTGGTGAAATAAGCCACAGTGCCTTCGCTGAAATTTGTGGTACAAATCGTCATCGGAATTTTCAAATCCTCTATATGAGCAGGTAGATACTGTTTAAAGATTTCGCCAGTACGTTCGATGTTGATTAAGCCAAGAGAACCCAAAGCTGGACGAATAAACTTCATCAACTTTGTTTGCATGAAAATATTAAAAGCATCTTCTGGGTCTACACCGGCAGCATAAAGAGAACCGGCAATAGAACCAGCACTAGTACCTGTAATCTGGCTAATTTGTACACCAGTTTTCTTTAGTGCTTTTAAAACGCCTAAATGCGCAATGCCCCTAATGCCGCCACCACTTAAAACGAGACCAACTTTCATAATTTAGATTTAGATTTACGAACTACGATTTTAAAAACTATCATCGGACTTACTAATTAGAAAATTGTTACGGTTTAATGAGAGTAAAGTGCCTATTAGTTTATTATAATTAATTTATTTCGAAAGTTTAGGTTTGTACTTCGAATTAGTCAATATTTTTTGTGCATCCGTATCTGCCATTAGTTCCTGTAAAGTAATCTTCGGATTTTCCTGCATATACTTCCTCACAATTTGCCAGCCAGACCAAACGCCCAATTTTGGCGCAGATAACCTGTTTTCTCCCAAACCTGGCGTAAACGGCCCTTCGCTTAAGAAAACCTGTATCTTGGGATAATCGGTTTCATAGAGAAAATTGTTCTCTAAGTAATATGCCCATATTTCAGCTTCGAATGTTTTGCACCAGTCTAACTGTTGAGCAGTGTAGCCAATTTTTACGCTATCAGGTAAATTATCTGGCATAATCTGATCCATGAAATACAAAATCTTACCGTTGTAAATCATTTTTGATAAGAGCGATCGGTCTTCATCACGTTCTTTGAAAAGATTTTCTCTTGCATAATATTCACTCACTCTGGGCACGATGTATTCTGGTGTAAACCTCCTCGAAAGATACAGTGGAATACTGTGAACCAGTGCGCCATAAAATTTACTGTCTTTACCTAAAAACATATCCAATCCTATGCCTACGTAATCATCGCCAATTGGCGTTTGGTAAGAAAATCCCGAAAGGAAACCTATAAAACGTGGAATTTGGGATTTAGGATAGTAATATTTGATGTATTTGAAGCTCTGGGTCAATTCATTTTCTACTTGCGTAAGGTTTGGAAAAACACTATCTACTTCTTTGTTTAAATCAGCGAAGGCATTGTTTCTGTCTTCATACAAGCCTTGTAGTACTTCTTGGCGGCTATAACTATCATTGCCCACCATTTTAAAGATGAAATCTTCGTAAAAAGCACCGTACTTTTTATGTAGTAAACTATCAGTTAATGTAATACCTTTTTCTTTTCCTTGGTAAAGATCTTTGTCAAACCTCTCTACCTTAATAGCTAGGTTTATATTGCTTACATCTGGTTTGGTACTTTTGTTGCACGAAAAAAAAGCAACAGCACATAAAAAAAATAGATAACTTTGGCGAAATTTCGATTTATGTATCATTGGAAACAAATATATAAAACGAATGTGAACTGTCGATAATATGGCAGTACAGAATAAAACATTGTATTAATAAATTATCACCATGAAAAAAACACTATTTGCATTATTCTTCACCTTTGCATCAGCAAGTTTATTTGCTCAAGATGCATCACAAATTAGACTTGGATTAACGGCTCATCCAAACTTTGGTTTCCTAAAAGTAGAAAACGGAAAAGGAAACGGCTTAAGCACTGGTTTTACTTATGGCTTAATGAGCGATTTTGAATTTGCAGAAAATTACTGCTTTGCAACGGGGTTAACGGTTACTACAATTAATGGCGAAGGAGAAATCATCAATTATTCGCCTTACCACACTGCAGCTGCTGGAACAAATACCGCTTATAATGTAAAGTATAAAATGCAATATTTGCAAATCCCTCTTTCTATAAAGTTAAAAACTGACGAGAAAGATGATATGAAGTTTTACGGACAGTTTGGTTTGAGTACCGATTTTAGAATTGGTGCACGCCAAGATGTAGAGCAAGGCAACACACCTTTAGCTGATGATATTAAAGCTACCGATAACACTAAGTTCTTACGTGCCGGAATGATTATCGGCGGTGGTGTAGAATATCGCTTAAGCGGAAAAACGAGCTTATTGGGTGGTATTACCTATAACAACGGTTTAACAAACATTGCTAAAAAGCCACATTCGGTTAAAAATCACTTTGTGGCACTAAACATTGGCGTGTTCTTCTAACATCCTTAAAAATATTTCAATTTTAACTAAACAAGCCTTCACCAAGGCTTGTTTTTTTATATTTATAGCTCAGAAAAAATCATGAAGATAGCATTAGCACAACTCAACTACCACATTGGTAATTTCGAAAGTAATACGCAAAAAATTATTTCAAACGTGGCTTTGGCGAAGGCGAAAGGTGCAGATATTGTAGTATTTGCCGAGTTGGCTATCTGTGGTTACCCACCACGTGATTTTTTGGAGTTCGAGGACTTTATTTCGCTTTGCGATAAGGCAGCTCAAGAAATTGCTCAGCACTGTGATGACATTGCCTGCATTGTGGGCTTGCCTATAAAAAATCAAGTTTTAGAAGGTAAGGATTTGTTTAACGCGGCTTATTTTATCGCTAATGGCGAAGTAAAACAAATCGTTAAAAAAGCGTTGCTGCCAACCTACGATGTGTTTGATGAATATCGTTATTTCGAACCCAACACCACTTTCGATTGTGTAGATTACAAAGGTAAAAAGATAGCATTAACCATTTGCGAAGACCTGTGGAACATCAACGATAACCCGCTGTACGTGTCTTGCCCAATGGATGAATTGATTAAGCAACAGCCAGATTTGATGATCAATATTGCAGCTTCACCATTTGATTATGGACATGATGAAGACCGCATTAAAGTATTGTCTGATAATGCGAAGAAATATGGGTTGCCGCTGTTTTATGTTAACCAAGTTGGTGCGCAAACCGAAATTATTTTCGATGGCGGTTCTTTGGTGCTAGATCAAGAAGGTGCAGTTAAAGCAGAAATGAAGTACTTTGAAGAAGATTTGCAGGTCTTCGATTTAGAGGAAGTACAGAACGTGAAGAACAAATACCCGGCGCCAGAAAGAACTTCAGACATTGAGCAAATTCATGATGCTTTAGTTTTGGGTATCAAAGATTACTTTGCAAAATCTGGTTTCAAAAAAGCAGTTTTGGGCTTGTCTGGTGGTATTGACTCTGCAGTAGTTTGCGCTTTGGCCTGTCGCGCTTTAGGTGCCGAAAATGTAATGGCTGTGCTAATGCCGTCTAAATATTCGTCAGATCATTCGGTACAAGATGCTTTAGATTTGGCGAAAAACATTGGTTGCAAGCACGAAATCATCCCAATTAAGGAAGCTGCAGATGCTTTCGACAGCATGTTGGCAAAACCGTTTGAGGGCTTAGCGTTTAACTTAACCGAAGAGAACATTCAAGCTCGTTCTCGCGGCATTGTGGTAATGGCCATGTCCAATAAATTTGGTTACATTTTGCTCAATACATCCAACAAAAGTGAGTGTGCCGTAGGTTACGGAACCCTTTATGGCGATATGTGTGGCGCTATAAGCGTTATTGGCGATGTTTATAAAACGCAGGTTTTCAAACTGGCGAGGTACATCAATAAAGACAAGGAAATTATTCCGATCAATACCATTGTCAAACCACCGTCTGCAGAGCTAAGACCAGATCAAAAAGACTCTGATTCCCTACCAGAATACGATGTTTTAGATACTATTCTTTACCAACATATTGAACTTAAAAAAGGCTCAAAAGAAATCATTTCGCAAGGTTTTGATGAAGCTTTGGTGAAAAGAATTCTTCGTATGGTAAACTTGGCAGAGTTCAAACGTTATCAAACTCCGCCAATTTTAAGGGTGTCGCCCAAAGCATTTGGTATGGGCCGCCGTATGCCAATTGTAGGCAAGTATATGGACTAAGCTAGTTAGTTTTCTCCAACAAAATTTTCTGTTCAGAAAAATCGTAAGCAGAGTCTATTAATGCTAAAACCGTGTTCCATTTTTCTTTTGGAGCATTAGGGATTGCGTATATTCTGGTTACGTCTACCGTAATTTTTTTGTCTTGCGTACTGGTCTTAACAGTGAAAGATCCCATGTCATTGCTTTGATTAGTGTCAAGATTTTCTAAACCCTTTACATTATAACCGTCCGGAATGTCAAATTCTATGCTGTATTTGAGTATTCTTGATGCTGGCATTACGATATCTGTTTGTCTCTCTCGATTTTTTTCGTCTACTTTTGTAATGGAACCAATTAATTTTCCAATAGTGAATATGTAATTTGAACCAGCTTTTTTAACAAAACCATCCATTATAAAACTGGTGCTAAATTCAAAAGGTTTATTGTTGTTTAAAGCAGAATTTACAATTTTATAAGATGTAAGTTCTTTAGGTTCTTGGTCATATTGGTTCTTAATTTCTTCGATGAAGTTTTGCTTCTCATCTTTTTTTGCATCAGCGATAGAAGTTAAAACGGTTTCGTAAATCTTTTTTTGATTGTAGCCTGTTACCCTTTTTCTCATCTCCTCGCCAGAAAGTAACTGTGTAAATTCTTTATCCGCATCATCCATTAACAGTAAACCTAGTTGGTCAACTATTTTCATGGAGCCGGTTTCTTTAACGTTTCTATTTACATTAATCAACTGTTTATCTAATGGTGCTAACTTCACAGATATGGTTTCTTGCAAAGTGTTTTCTTCTGCAATTGAAACAGGCAAATTGATCTCACTTTTAGTAAAATTGAATAATTTGTGATTGATTTTCTTTGGAGTTAAAACAATTGATCTTTGTCCTTCGTAATAAGATGGCAACTCGCCAAATACCGTGTTGAACTTATCGAAAACCATGTAGATAGGTTTAGGTGCATTTATTCTTATGATCACATCGAAATCTTCTTGTTCAAAAACATTATCTAATGAATTTGAGTACTTCGAACTTGTAATAATTAAATCATGAGGAACCCCCATGTCATATAACATCTGACTATTAAAGGCAGCGCTGTATTGATTACGTACCGTAGCATAATTTCTTGTCGTTCCCATTTCGTAACGATCATCATCATAGCTAAAGAAAGTTTTGTACTTCCATTGGTTATAGAAAAACTTCATTGTACTATCTAATGGAAGCGTTTTCAATCCGCTAGATTTAAATTTAGCTTCTGTTTTCTTTTGAACATCTTTATCAAAGGGAAATAAATATGGATTTACAGTACGTTCGAAGTTATTTACATAATTGTCTAAGTTTGATATTTTTGGATTAAAATTCTCCCTTGGAGAAGCATACGCTTTTTGAACAGAAGTTTTAAAATCGCTGGATATTGCGAAATATGGTAAAGTTCTATAAGATGAAGACCACATCTCATTTTTAAATTTTTGCATATTAACACCCTTTAAACTGAAAATCTTATCGCCATCAGTATTGGTGCTTTCTGTAAATTTAGGCGAACCGTTAGCATTTAGCGTAACAACATCAACCTTCTTATTGTATTGAAATGTATAACTATAATTAAGAACAGGATATTCATCCGCTAGAAAGAATAGATATTTATTTTCTCTCTCTCCACCGTCTTCTACAATTCTAGCTGTGTAGATGTAATAATCTAAGATATCTCCAATCTGTAGTCCAGGGATAGCTAGTTTAGCCGTCTGATTTTTAGTGTTTGTAGATAATAAAACTTCCTCGTCGCTGTCGATTAATATTTCTTTGCCATCTGGTTTGACGATTTTTACACCCAAAAATACTTCCGTTTTATTTTTAATAGACGCAAATAATAAGGATTGTGTTTTGTTGATTACTTTCTCATATTCTAATTTAGAGAAGTTTTCAAGCGATGCTTTATCGTTAATTTTTACTTTTTCTCTGTATAGACTGTTTTTACTAGTGCTATTGAAACTTCCTAGGCCCAAGCCGGTAAATTTAAGTTTAGAAGAAGAAACACGCTGCATTTCAAAGCTTCTCGCTAAAACTATAGCACTTTCTGTTTTGTAATCATCTGGCACATTATTACTACTAAACATATTGTCGTTGGACTGCCATATTGTTTTTTTTAACTCTTCGGATCTTTGTTTGTAAGTTTGATTTTTTTGAGCAAAAGATACGGTAGCACTTATTAAAAGGATAAGTAGAGAGGAGCTTATTTTCATTTAGAGACTTGTTTTCAGTGTTATGGGTTCTTGATAATGCCGAGTTAATTTTTCAATAGCCGTATTCCATTGGCTAAAAGTTGCTTTCTTAATAATTGGATTTAAAATTTTGATATGCTTTTTATAAATAATTTGATTTTGAGAAAGCTCATAGGAAATGCTGAAATAATAGTCTGGAGTACTGATAAATAGATTTTGCGGCTTGCTTACTAATGTGCTGCCATTCGGTATTTCTAAAATTATTTCTTTTTGTACATTAAACTTGTAGGGTAGCCAATAGTCGTGATACCTTTTTGCAGTATCAATAATATAGTTATCAAATTCTTTAGTAGCATCAACGGAAACGTATTGCTCTTTGCCAAAAACATCGATATTATTTTTGATGACAACATTAAATTGGGCATCTATTTTCTTATCAAAATTATTTAAATCAGAGTATTTCAAATCTTTTATTTCATAATTTGCATTGCCATTGCCAATAAGTCGGGTGAAATTTTTCAAAAGATCGTCTTTTTTAAGGCTATGTATCCTAGAAAGCATACTTTCTTTTTCTTCTCCTAACCAAATCTGTTCAGCACTTCCAATTAAATTTTTTCCTTCAATCCTTAGCTTTTTTTTCTGTAACTCAAGGTTTTGGTCGGCAACGGTTGTGGGGATATGACTAAGGATATAATTCTTTCCGTCTTCAATTAATACTTGCCTACCTTGTATCCTTTCTGCATACTCATTAAATCCTAGATAGGTTTCTGTAGCATCTAAGAAGTACAATTTGTCTTGGTATTTTACAGCGCAAATCATATGATTGTCTACAGCCAACGAAGGTGTTTCATAGTTGTAAGCAATATGATTTGTCCCTATCCAACATAAACGAGCGTCTAAGTTCAAAGCCTTTAGCATTGTTTTAGTCAAGTTGGCCATTCCCTTACAGTCACCGTATTTCTTTCTTAAAACTTCACTTGCCTTGTCGGGTCTAAAACCAGCAATTCCATCTTCAAATGCAATGTATCTTATATTGTGTTGTATCCAATAAAATATGGCTTTTATCTTGTCTATATCCTGAGTAATGCCTTTAATAATTTCTTCTGCCTGCGCAACTATATTGGTTTCTTTTTCTTCATTTAAGTCTGACGTGAGACTGCTATACCAATCATACTGATCTTTTAAGGAAGTAAAATAACCACCTTGCACTGAGTTATTTGATTCTGTAAGTGCTAAAAGATGAGGATATACGTAAGTATTACCTGGACTGTTTGTTTCCTTTTTATAAGCATCTAAATTTTGAGTTTTGTATGTGATGATATTCGTTTCTTCTTTCTGATTATACGTGGTAGCTTTTTGGATATTTGCTCCTTTGAAGTTATATTCTTTAAAGGAAGCATTCATCCATTTCGGAATTTTTATGCTTACCTCTCTATCTAATATTTTATAATCATCAACAAAGTGGATAGTCGTAAAGTAAATAGGATTATAGGTAGATTTTTCAATGATAACATCTACAGTGCTGTTGGTTGGAACCCTCAATTCGTAGTAGGAAACTCTTGCATCTGAATAAAAAATATCTTTGATTGCGACGTAAGTATCTGTAGGCTTTTGATAAATTGTTCGGTTATTAATCTTGCATTCAAATAGTGTAATTTTTACATTTTCATTGTAGTAAGCCGTGATGGGCAAAATACCCTGCTTTGTACACTTATACTTTATTTTCTGAATTTCTTTGACTATGATTTTATCTGTGCCTTTTTCCTTTGTAAATAAATACGATGACTTAGCGGATAAAATGGTTGTCGTGCTATCAATTTCTTTTGAATGTAAGGTATAGCTCAAAAAAGAAAATACCACAATTAGTGAAAGCGTTAGTTTGTTTGGCATGGTTAAACAAAGATATAAAAGAGCCAGACTTTTGCAATGAATTCGTTATTAAGTTATTTGCGTGGGCAAGCAGTTTAGAATACCCATAATCCGGCAGGTGCAAATCCCTAGAATTACGGATGCAATTCTTTTCGTAGCCAGTTAACTTGGTCTTGGTTTAATCAAAAATGATAGGATATGAAAACTTTGAACAAAATTTTTTTGGCTTTTTTAATGGTTGCAGGCACTATGGCCTGTAAAAAAGATAAAGATGGTGGCGATGGTGGTTCTGCCGCAGAGGGTACGGTAAAAGCTAAAGTGGGTGGCACAAGCTGGACATCGGTTTCTATGTCTACAAGTGCACAATACGTTGCAGCAGGCAAGGTGCTCACCATCATGGGCGTAGATGGAGGCGGAAAAACAGTAAACATTATCGTTAACAACTACGATGGCAGTACTGGCACTTGGGACATTACCAGCGCAGGAGCGGCAATTGGAGTTACGGCATCTTATATTGAAGCTGGTGTGAGTGGCTCAAAAACCTGGGCGGCTCCGTATGCGAGTAGTGGCGCTATTGGAAAAATTCAAATTTCTGAGTTCTCAAAAACGGGAAGCGTAAAAGGTACATTCAATTTCAAAGCCAGAAACCAAAATGACAATGCCGATTTTAAAGAGCTCACAGAAGGTTCATTTAATGTAAAAGTGAAGAGCTTTTAAAACTTTGTAAGTCTTATGACCTAAAGAAGCCTCAAATCAGTTGAGATTTGAGGCTTCTGCTTTTTTAAATTTTTATGCTGTAGGCTTATTCTTGTCGTCATCGCCACCAGTTAGCTCTTCCCACTTGTCTTCTCCTTTTTCCTTCAGCTCGTTCAACTTCGTGCCAGCTTCGGCAGCAGCAATTTTTGCTTTCTCGCTCAGTTCGTCAAAGGTGTCTTCCGCTTTATCCTTCAATTCTTCAAATTTATCCTCTACTTTGTCCTTAAGCTCTTCAAACTTATCAGATAAGTTGTCAAAAAAACCTTTCTCTTCTTTTGGTTATTGATTTTCGTTTGTCATCTTTTTAATTTCTATAGGTGAATAATCAAAGATAAAAAACTGAAAACTAATCCACTAAATCTAAAACGTGTAGATGTAAAGTTTTAACGCAAACGAATTCAGTAACTCCGTGCTGGATAATTAAACCTCTTCGTTGGCTATTTGCTGCTTAGCTCTAGTTGCCATAATATTTTGCAATAACAGCAGTCCAATGCCAATCATTATAGAAACATCTGCCATATTAAAAATACCTGTTCTAAAAAGTACGAAATCCATAAAAAGGAAATCGGTTACTGAGCCATAAACAATACGGTCGTAAATGTTTCCGATACCTCCGCCAACTAAAAAGCATATGCCAATTTGCATTAAGCGAGGTAAATGTTTGTTGCTGTAAAGAAACCACAAGCCATAGCCCAATACTAAAATTGGGAGTACGGTTAACACCGCAATACGAACAAAATCAGGTAGGTTGCTGCCTGCGCTTAAAAATGCACCAGTATTTTCAACCTTTGTTAAAATAAATCTGTCCTTAATGATGGTAATTTGCTCATAGGGCTCAATATTTTTTCTTGCAATTACTTTAGAAAATTGGTCGCAGCCTAAATTAAGCGCTACAATAATTAGTAGGAAAGCGAATTTTAAAGGGGCTTTATTAAGCATTGGTTAATTGTTTAATCGTTGAAATGGTTAACTGATTTGTGTATCGCATAGTAGGAGTGGGCGAGCAACTATTTAAGTATCCATCTCTTTACCAAGATAAACGCTGCGGCTATCAATCCTAGTACAATACTTATTTTTGCAATGATATCTCCGTAATTTACGTAGAAAGTAATTTCATCATTTAGGTTGATATCTGCTTTCATGGCTGTGCGTGTCCACCATTTGCTTTGCTGTACAAGATCTCCACGTTGGTTAATAAAACCTGAAATTCCCGTATTTGCAGAGCGCACTACATATCTTCTGGTTTCGATAGAACGTAGTTTAGCATACAACAAGTGTTGATCTTTTCCGGAAGTGTTACCCCACCAGCCATCGTTGGTAATTACTGCAATAAATTGTGCGCCTTGTTTAACTGAGCCGGCAACCCAATCTCCCCAAATAGATTCGTAGCAAATTACAGGAGCAACGCCAATACCACTGCGGGCATAAAAAACGCCAGGTTCTTCTTGCCAACCCCAGCTAGAAACGCTACCACCTAATTGGGCAAATACAGGTGCCAAGAAAGAAAACACTTTTGGAAAAGGCATTTTCTCTACTCCAGGTACTAATTTCGATTTATGATAAAATGCTACGCTTGCCGAATTTTCTACCTGCATGGCGGCATTGTAATTGTCGTAAAAACCACCATAAGGATTTTCCTTTGCAGATAATGTTCTTTTGTCATTATAAAATCTCCTGCTTTCAATTCCCGTAATTAAGGTGCCGTTTTTGTATTTAGCTAAAAACTGTTGAGCTTGCAAAAACTCTGAATTACTTCTAATCCTATCTTCATCCGCATAATTTGGAATGGCTGTTTCTGGCCAAATGAAATATTCGGTATTCGGTTGTGCTACAGAATCAGAAAGCTTAATTAAGATGCTTAATTGCTCATTTGCAGATGTATTGCCGTATTTTTCGTAAGGATCAATGTTTGGTTGAACCGTAACTACATTTACAGGAACACTTTTCTCTTCGTAATTTTTGTACTGGTAAATAGAAATCCCGATAGGTAAAAGAATAAGCAAAGCCCAAATGCCAGCTAATTTGTATTGCTTTTGAGATTTGACTTGCTGATAAGCTTCGAAAGCTAGAATGTTGCCCAGCAAAATCCACAATGAACCACCGTAAACGCCAGTAAATTCATACCATTGTACAATCTGGTGCATTCCTGCAAAACCATTACCCAAAGTCATCCAAGGGAAAGCCAAATCCCAAGTTTGGTGTAAATATTCCATGCTAATGTAAAAGCCAATTAGCCCTGCGTAAGCAATAATTTTGCTGGTATAAGTGCTTAATCGGTAGTACATCCAAAAGGCAGAGGTCATCAATAAAGCTCCTAAGCAGTAAGGAATAAGCGAAACCAATAATGAAATGATTGTACCAACGAAGCCTGTGTTAACTGCATTAATAGAGTTAAAAACCCAATAAATAGAAGCTGTATTCCAAACTAAGAAAGTTAAACCAGCAGTTAGGAATACTTTTTTGCCAGTCTTTTTATCCGAAGTGGTAGTAATTTGCTTTAGTGCAATTAGCAAAGGCACTAAGCCTACAAAAAGTAGAGGTGCAAGCCAATTGTGTGGCGGCCAAGCCAACCACATCGTAGAAGCACTGAGTAGCGCTAGGAGGTAATTTTTTTTTGTCATTTTGGGGTTTCGTCATTTCGGCAACTTTGTCATTCAGACAATAGGAGAAATCTAATACAGATTACTTGTTAATAGATTCTTCGCTAAGCTCAGAATGACAGAGTGCATTGACGATAAAGAGTTTACATACTATCTAAAATCGCAGCTTTTTTATGCTCGTACTCTTCACGAGTAATCAACTGCTTATCGTATAAAGTTTTTAGCTTAATCAGTT
The DNA here is from genome assembly GCF_057652195.1 of Pedobacter sp. T50_32. NCBI lineage: Bacteria > Pseudomonadati > Bacteroidota > Sphingobacteriia > Sphingobacteriales > Sphingobacteriaceae > Pedobacter > Pedobacter sp. T50_32. Next base: position 168,602 of record NZ_JBYFBY010000005.1, read on the forward strand.
TTTGCTCAATTTCGTCCTCTTGGCTTACTTCTGCAACAGGTGCAATTTCTGGAATAATCACAGCCTCCTCAATTGGTAAATCAATTACTTGTGGTGTTGCAGGAACATTAAACGTAGATGCTGTTGCTCTGTTTTCTTCTAACTTTTGTTGTCTCAGCAATTCTTTGTACTCTTCCAATTGTTGGTTTGCCGCTTGGTGCAGTTTGCGAACCTGTGTTTTAGGTATGAAATCAGTAACTATGTTTTCTCCAGATTGCGGAACACAAATGAATTTAGAACCTAACAAGCCTTCCTTGAAAGAAACTTCTTTAATATTCTTCCAAGAAATATCCTTAAAATTCATGGTTAAACCTAAGTTGCTCGGCGAGCAATAGAAAATTCTTTTGTTGCTAATCGCAATACAGTCTGGCAACAAATTTACTGCAGGTTTTTTTTGTACCGCTAAATATAAAATTTCTTCACCGCTGGTTAATAAGTCGTTTAATTTTCCAGCTACTTTTTCTACGGCTTTCGGGTCTTGTTCGTCGGCCAAAAATCTATCTATGTTAATCATGGTTTTCTTTTATTCCGTATTTGTCTTTTTTCTTCGTGGCTTTGTCTTCAATTAAACCACCAACACAAATTACGAATTCTCCTTTTAAAATATTGTTTTCGAAATGTGATTTTACTTCTATAACTGTGCCACGAACATTTTCTTCGTACATTTTACTTAACTCTCTACTTACACAAACCTGCCTATCCTCCCCAAAAAAGGCTGCAAACTCCGTTAATGTTTTCAATAAACGGTGCGGACTTTCATAAAAAATCATTGTTCTTTCTTCCTCGGCCAGTTGCTTTAACCTCGTTTGTCTACCTTTCTTTACGGGCAAAAATCCTTCGAATACAAATTGATCGTTAGGTAAACCCGAGTTAACCAAAGCTGGCACAAAAGCAGTAGCGCCAGGTAGGCAGGTAATTTCAATTTCGTGTTTAATCGCTTCACGGACCAAGAAAAAACCTGGGTCGGAAATGGCGGGCGTACCTGCATCAGAAATTAAAGCAATGTTTTGGCCTTCCTTTAAAAACTTGATAATCTCTGCAGTTGCCTTGTGTTCGTTATGCTGATGATGGGCGAAAACGCGTTTATCAATACCAAAATGTTTCAACAAAGGCGCACTGGTACGTGTATCTTCTGCCAAAATCAAATCCACCTCTTTTAAAATACGGATAGCCCTAAAAGTCATGTCTTCTAAGTTACCAATAGGTGTGGGTACGATGTAAAGTTTACCATCCATAGATGTGAGATTTTAGATATGAGATTTGAGACGAAACGTGACGAGCTAAGGTTTTCATACCTTCAGCCTTTCCGCCTTTTACCTTTCACCTTTAAAAACTATCTTTGTCAAAAAATATAAATAATGCTGCAAGTTAACTATATCCGTGAAAATAGAGAGAAAGTTTTAGAGCGATTGAACGTTCGTAATTTTAAACAGGTAGAATTGGTAGATGAAATCATCGCTGTAGATGAAGAACGCCGCTCTACACAGTCCTCTTTGGATAATTTGCAAGCAGAAGCTAATAGTGCAGCCAAACAAATTGGCGAGTTGATGCGCAATGGCAAAAAAGAAGAAGCCGAAGCTATTAAAGCAAATACAGCATTTCACAAAGAGAAAATCAAGGAGCAAAATGAGCAATTAACGGCGCTAGAAGAAAAGCAACAATCTTTAATTGTGCAGTTGCCAAACTTGCCATATCATTTGGTAAAACCAGGCAGCACAGCTGATGACAATGAAGTTGTTTATACACACGGTGAGCCATCGGCTTTGCCAGAAAATGCTTTGCCACATTGGGAGCTAGCTGCGAAATATGATATCATCGATTTTGAATTAGGTGTGAAAATTACTGGCGCTGGCTTTCCTGTTTACAAAGGAAAAGGAGCGAGGTTACAACGTGCTTTAATCAATTTCTTTTTAGACCACGCTACTGCTGCTGGTTATAAAGAAATGCAGGTGCCACATTTGGTAAATGCTGCTTCGGGCTTTGGTACGGGGCAATTGCCAGATAAAGAAGGACAAATGTACCACGTTGGTGTAGATGATTTATATTTAATTCCAACGGCAGAAGTTCCTGTAACCAACTTATACCGCGATGTGATTTTGAAGGAAGAAGAGCTTCCGATTAAAAACACTGGTTATACACCTTGTTTCCGTAGAGAAGCTGGTTCTTATGGCGCCCACGTACGTGGTTTAAACCGTTTACACCAGTTTGATAAAGTAGAAGTTGTACAACTTACACATCCTGATAAGTCTTACGAAACTTTGGAAGACATGAGCCAATACGTACAATCTTTATTGAAAGAACTTGGTTTGCATTACCGTGTGTTACGTTTATGCGGTGGCGATATGAGCTTTGCGTCTGCAATGACTTATGACATGGAAACTTGGAGTGGGGCGCAACAACGTTGGTTAGAAGTTTCTTCTGTTTCTAATTTTGAGACTTTTCAAAGTAATCGTTTGAAATTGAGGTTTAAAGGCAAAGAGGGTAAAACGCAATTGGCACATACACTAAATGGAAGTGCGTTGGCATTACCTCGTATTGTAGCTTCAATCTTAGAAAATTATCAAACAGATAAAGGAATTAAAATTCCAGAAGTTTTGGTGAAATATACAGGTTTCGATATTATCGACTAATCGACTTTGAGGTAGATAATCATATCTACCGTCAATTGGTCTTTCAATGAAATAAGCCCCATCATCTTTTTGAGGGGCTTTATTTTGTAATCCCTCAACGAAATTTGATGCGAACTGCTGCAACGGTAAATCCCTTTTGATTTGCTGTAATTGAATTGAAGGGTGTCGGTACGTTTCTCGCCCGCAATGGTAATGTCAACAGTAGCTAAAGCCGTTCCGTTGTCATCCGTATAATTCTTAATAAAGTTAATTTGGGTTAAAGCAATGCTGATGTTTGGATGAATGCGATAATTCATCATGTTGCGATAATCTCTGTCCATCATAATACTGCCCGAACTAAAAGCAGTTACTTCGGCATCTAACTTCGCATTTTTAACACTCAAACTGTTTTTAGCAGCTAACGCTTTTACCGAATTACTACCTAATTTAAGTGATTTCTCATAAGTGAAAGTAAATTTATTCACGTTAGAATTGCCTTTAAGTAAGATGCTGCTTTCTGGAAGAATATTCAATTGATATTCTTGGGCATCAACTATTTTGATGAATAGAAAGAAGAAAATAGCAAGTAATTGATGGGGAAATGTGTTCATGATTTTTAAAGAGGAAACATTAAGGAATTAAGAAAAATTAAGACTTAATTAACCTTAACTTCTTAATGGTTGTTATTAAAAAAGCCGCTCCTTAAGAGATTAAAGAGCGGCTAACAAACTAAACTATTCAACTATTACTAACTTTCTTTTTAGAAACCTACACTAGCTTCAAACATTAAGCCTTTGAATTTACCTTCAGATAATAAGTTCGCAGCTGGGTAGTCATTATATTTTTGATTTACATATTCTGCTTTTAGTACCATGTTTTTGGTTACAAACCAACCAGCACTTGCTTGTACACGATTTACTTTTACGTCTTGAGCAATACCTGCAAGTTCTGCTTTCACAGTGTTGTAGCGTAAGCCTACAAATAGGTCTTCATTTTTGCAGAAACGGTAAATACCCTCTACAGCCATTTGACTAACATCTCTTTTGGTCGCTTCAGTAATTGCTTTACCTTTTGAAACTTCATACGTTCCGAATAGTTCCAATCCTTGATATTTGATGAATGGGTTAATCATAAATGCAGTTACTTGGCGACTAAATCCAGGACGAATACTGCCAGACCACGCTTGTGCTACTGCTGTAGAACCCACTGGTTCCATCACTAAATAATACCTAGAACCACCTCTGTCACCAGTGTACAAAGTATTGCTAGCTGCACCGTTATTATGGTATACCGAACCTGTTAAACGTACTCTCAAATCGTTGTTCAATTGTTTGTCGTAACCTAACTTTCCTATAAATGAAGGATTACGAGTGGGTGCTCTATTAATATTTCCTTGAATTTCGCCATTATGGATAGCAGCAACAGCTAGAAAGCCATCTTTTTGGAAATCAATTTCAGCACCAATTTCTGTAGTAAAGCCATCTAAAATGTAATTTCCTATAAATGGATTGTACAAAGAGTGGCCATTGTCAGTTCTGCGGAAGTGAGCATCACCGTAGTTCACCTCGTAGTGTCCAATTTTAACGGTTACATATTTAAATACTTCATCAAGCAAAGCTGAATTAATTGGCGAAGCGTCAATTTGAGCGAAACCTCCTTTTACCCAGGTTTCTTGGTGGTGACGGGCAGATAGGTAAGACACTAAATTCAACCTAATTCCTTTAGCTAATTGTGCATCGATATTTAAGTTAGCCGTAGCCAAATTAAAGCCACTACGTAAATTGTAAAGTTGGGCAGCTCCTGTAGAATTATTACGGTGTTTCAAAGCTTGAAATTGCTGTGTAAAGCCAGCACCAATTCTCACTTTCACATCGTCAAAAGGTACAGTATCGGTTTTAGGAGTTTCAAAAACGTTGATACCAGATTTATCGTAAGGTCTTAAGTTTTGGATTTTAGGCTGTTGGGCAAACGCAGTCCCCGCTACTGTAACAAAAACTGCGGCAAGTAAAAGTCTTTTCATTATTATTTTGTTTAGATGGTGAACAGATTAATCGTTTTTGAAAGATGCGTTGAACACAACCGTAATTTCATCTCCAGTTTTAATGGTGCCTAACAATGCTCTTGGAGGTGTAATTCCGAAAGTAGTCATCTTAAAAGTGGTACTTCCTTTAAAGGTGATGCCATTGGTAGTTAATGTAGCACTAACCGGAAAGCTGATTGGTTTTTGACTGTCGGCAATAGTTAAGTTCCCTTTGGCTACAAAATCGGCTTTGCCTGCGCTAGCTTTTAAATTGCTAATGTCGGTAAGTACAAAAGTCATTTTCGGAAACTTATCTGCATTTAAGGCTTTGTACGTATTCTTGTCCATGCCAGTTTCATAGTAATTACCATTTTCTTTAATGCTTCTCATTGATTTTACTACCAATTCTAAGTTAACAGCGGTAATATCTTTTAAAGTAAGAGCGTTTGCCGAGTAAGAAATGTTGCCATTAAATTGTTCGGTTTTACAGCGCCAGTCGTGCAGCGAAGAGGTGCCTTTAACAATAATAGTACTTTCTTTTAAGCTTAGTTTAGCGGTTTGTGCTTTGCCAGTAAGGGCAAAAAATGGAAGGACGGCTAAGACAATCCAAAGTGATTTTAAAGTCTTCATAGCATTTAATTTTTATACTATAAAGGTCTGCCTTATTGTGTGGCATGAGCGTGATAGCGCTCATTTCGTAAGTTGATGTAGCTTATAAACGAGCATGATTAAACGCACAAAAAAAGCCAGACAAATTTGCCTGGCTTCTAAAACTCGTATTAACTGATGTATCTTATAAAATAAGGATCAATAATAATATGATAATGATGATGGCACCAACAGATAAATAAACACCTCCACCTATAGCATTAGCCTTTTTCTTCATCTCCTTTAACTCTTTTCGCAATTCCTTTTTTTCAGCTCTACTAAGGTTAGACTTGTCCATGGCCTTAATTTCATCAACCCTAGATATAATTCTATTTAACTCAGCACGTTGTTCGGTGGTAAGTTCTGTTTTGGGTTTGTTGTCTGCTGCAACAGCAAAGTTTAGGTTAAAGGTTAATGTTACCAATAACATTAAAGGATAGATAATTTTTTTCATGTGTTTGAAATTTGTTTTTTAATGATGTTGAGGCAATGTAAATTAGCTCGACACCTATTAAACGCAAACTACAGATAATTGTTCTATCGCAAGCCTAAAGAACTTTAAAATTAAAGAATGATGATCAACAATAATAAAATGATGATGATCGCACCCAGAGAAAGCGTTACGTTTTGATTTAAGAAATCAGCACGTTTTTTTAGCTCTTTAACTTCTTTACGCAAAGCTTTTCTTTCTGCTTTACTAAGCGAAGATCTATCCATCGATTTAATTTCTTCAACACGTTTGGTAATGCTCGCTAATTCCGCTTTCTGTTCTGCAGTAAGTTCTGTTTTAGGATTATCGTTGTTAACCGATTTTGCATCAACCGTAGTAGATAGTGTAAAAACTAAAATTAAAGTGTAAAGTAATTTTTTCATTCGTGTAATTATTGTTGTTAGTAGTTACAAAACCTTCAAGGCTTCGCATCGCACTTTTTATAAATAAAAAAACCTATCAGCATATACGCTGATAGGTTCACAAAATTATTAAAATAAATTACTTAATCTCGAAAACAGTGTTCACGGTAAAGCTCAATTTGATCTTTTTAAAGTCAATTTCTGGAGCTTGCGATGCATCCATTGCCATTTCTGCCTTCATTGCATAGTTTCTATATTGAGGAACCATCATGCCGCCAGCGTTATCTCCCAAGTCTTGAATGTCTAAAACACTGCCCAATTTATCACCTAAAGCTTCTACCATATAAGTAGCTTTTTCTTTAGCAGCTAACAAAGCTTTAACTTTAAGTTCCTTTTTTAAGCTTTCAATTTTACTGTGGTCGTAGCCATCAATGTTGGTGCTTAAAATTCCTTTAGCATCAATGCCTTCTAAAATCAAGTTAAACTTGTTAAGGTCGCCCACTTTTAAACGGTATTGCTTACTAGCCAAAAAATCTGGGTCTTTCTTTTTTGTTGTGGTATAATTCCAGCTGCTTAAGTTGTTAATCGTTAAGTTCTCTTTAGCAATTCCTGCTTTTTGTACAGCGTTAAATAGCTGCGTCTCTAAAGTAGTAATGTCTACCTTTTTCTTACTGTTGCCATCTTTCAAATATTCCTTTAAAGAAATATTGATATAAATAATGTCTGGAGTAATTTCAGTTTCGGCAGTACCACTAACCGTAATTTTTTTTCTTAAATCCACTTGTTGTGCCAAAGCATTCAAACTAAATAAAGCTACTAGAGCTAATGCAAATAAACGTTTCATATCTTTCAATTTTTGTGTGTTTATAAATCAGATGTAAATATCCACACAAATCCATAAACAATTTTCATCCGTTAAGCTAAAACTGCGCCAAACATCAAATAATGAGTAGATTATTTTTTTATTTTTTGAAAAGCAATTTACTGCTACTAGAGAAAATCAGTCCCGCTTTCCGTTATTATCTTTTTGTTTAGGCATCCTGTTATTCCCAGGAAGGAAGAACCTATTTCTGACCTGCTTAAACGAACAGATCCTTCACTAGCGTTCAGAATGACAACAAGTAAAACAAAAAGTATAACCACTTCAATCGGGTTTACAAAAGAAAAAATAGTGCTATTCGGAAAGAGAAAGAACTTCTCTAAAATAAAGATCTGAAATAAATCCAATTTGGGCATCGCTCCGATAGCTATCGGATTTATTTCAGGATAAGGAGCTTATTTAACTGCAGAAACTCTAACGGCAGTTGGACCTTTTTGACCTTTCTCAACTTCGAAAGTAACTTTATCACCTTCTTTAATTTGAGTTTTTAAGCCATTAACGTGTACAAAAACACTTTCTTGCGTCTCTGTATTTCTAATGAAACCATAGCCTTTGCTATCGTTAAAGAATGTAACAACACCTTTTTTGATCGGATCTTCATCAATCAAATCTTCTTGGCGTGCAACACCAATTTGAATATCTTCCGTATTGATTACTTTTTTCTTTTTGTTGGGATCTGGTGGAGTAGAAGTAATGTTGCCATTCTCATCTACATAGGCCATCATGTCTTCTAAGCTCATGCTTTTCTTGTTAGCCTGACGCTCTTCACGTTTTTCTTGCTTATCGTTCCTCTTTTTTAATCTTTTTTTCTCGTTTTCTTTTTTGCTAAAAGTTGCTTGAGATTTAGCCATATTTTAATTAAATGTTTTTTTGTCTGCACGTTAATGCAGGGTGTGAATGGCAATATTGCCAGCGTACTAATAAAGGTATCGGGAAATTAATCTGGATACAGTAACCGAGCGAAATATTATGGGTGGTTATTTTTAAGATATGCAAAGATACAAAAATTGAAGCTAAATATCAATTCCTAAAATAATTGTATGTAAATAACTTGTCACGTTTAGTTGCTAAGCTTTTTGATAGGTTTAAGTTCTAACTTCCTAAATTCTACTTCACTACCTTCTGCTTGTAAAGCAATTTTTCCTTTAGTTGCTGTGCAATTATAACCATCGTTTACCAGTATGCCATTTACCCAAACTCTAACTTTATCCTTCAAACATTCTATCCTCATCGTATTCCATTCTCCCAAAGGTTTTTCCGAACCGTCTGTTAGGTTTTTAATACGCCTGCCATTTTTTTTGTCGATGCTCCATTCTGCCTTAGGGCCACGTCTCTCCTCCATATTGGGCACGGTGATATCTTCTTCTATACACCAAAAATCACCAGCATCTTGATGCTGCATTTGTACTTCTAAAGATTTTGGGAACATTTTATAGAGCACTCTAGGCGTAGAAGCATGCACCAATACACCACAGTTTCCAGGTTTCCCCGCAAAGCGATATTCAATGTCTAGTCTATAGTCTGCATAAATAGCATCGGTAATTAAATGACCACGGGGATCGCCCATGCTCACTAATTTTCCATCTCTCACTATAAAAGAAGCTGCGGTATCTGGGTTTTTATCCTTGCCAGGTACATCGGCATACCAGCCTGTTAAATCTTTTCCGTTAAATAAGCTAATGCTTTTTTGGGCGAAAGCTGTAAGGTTTAAACCAATTAAAACTAGAGAAGCAGAAAGGAATTTTTTGCTGAACATACGATTTGGTCTTTATCAAATGTAAGCAATTGCTTTAATTATTTTGCATTAAGCTTGCTTCGCAAGAATGCTGCTATTTCCGTCATTGCGATGAAGAATGACGAAGCAATCTACCATGGTGCTCTCCCTATGATAAAGATTGTTTCACTCTGGACTCAGCTCACGCTTCAGTTCGCAATGACGTAACGCCTAACGATATAGCAAAAACACCTCACAACTATTGCTGCGAGGTGTTTAATAATATTGTAGGTTAAATCTAAAATCGTAGTTCGTAAATCTAAAATCCCCTAGTCTTCTACACTCTCGTTGTTGATGCCAATTTCATCGTTTACTTCTTCCTTGAAATAGGTTTTTTGGAAGATTAAGATAGTAATTACGCCTACAGAAATTGCGGCATCTGCTAAGTTAAACACTGGTCTAAAGAATTCGAAAGGCTCGCCGCCCCAAACTGGAAACCAAGTAGGGAAGGTGCCTTTTACAATTGGGAAGTAGAGCATATCTACCACACGACCGTGGAACAAAGTCTCGTACTTATAAATCAGTCCGTAAAAAACAGAATCAATGATATTACCCAAAGCTCCGGCAAATATCAAGGCTACATTTAAAATTAAGCCACGATGATATTTACGTTGGATCATGTAGTGCAAAGCATAAGCAATTCCACCAACAGCTAATATCCTAAATAAAGACAAGGCTAACTTTCCAAATTCGCCGCCGAATTCCAAGCCAAACGCCATTCCATTATTCTCTGTAAAGTGGATAATGAACCAATCTCCTAGAATTTTGAACTCTTGACCTAAGTACATATTGGTTTTTACCCAAGTTTTTGAAACTTGGTCTGCCAATAGCACGAAGAATATTAAAAGTAAAGGTTTTGTATAGCCTTTCATTAACCTTGTTTCAATTTAGCTTCCATGCTTAGAGTAGCGTGAGGCACTGCACGTAAACGTTCTTTTTGGATTAATTTACCAGTTTCTCTGCAAATACCGTAAGTTTTATTCTCGATACGCACTAAAGCAGCTTCTAAGTTATCAATAAATTTCTTCTGACGGGCTGCCAACTGATTGATTTGCTCTTTTTCTAAAGTAGCAGAACCATCTTCTAAAGTTTTATAAGCACCAGAAGTATCTTCTGTACCGTTAGAATTTGGATTGCTCAATGATGAGGTAAGTGAGTGTAATTCTTCTCTAGAACTTCTCAATTTCTCTTGAATAAGCTCTTTAAATTCTTGTAATTCGCTGTCAGAGTAACGTGTTTTTTCAGTCTTTTCCATCTCTTAATTAATTTAGTGGTATGAAGCTATATATAGGTTTCATCTGATGTTAAACCAACATCGGCCCATATAGTTTATAATTTGGCAATCAAAATATCCAATTCAACATCTTCTATGATGATTTTGTTTCCGCTTATTACGCTTTCTGTTAACAAAATATCATTAGCTAAAATTTCGTTGCAAATGTAGTGCCTATTTTCAGCAACTGCGTCTGCAATTAAATTATGTTGTTGTAAACTTACCGTTATCCTATCGGTAACTTCAAAATTTAACTCTTTTCTCAGGTTTTGGATACGATTAATCAACTCTCGAGACAAACCTTCTTGTTTAAGTTCTGTCGTGATATTGATATCTAACGCTACCGTTAAGTTGCCCATGTTGGTTACTTGCCACCCTGGGATATCTTCGGCAATAATTTCTACATCAGATAAAACTATCGAGTAGCTAGTATCAGGTATTGAGAAACTGCCTTCCTTTTCAAATTGAGCAAGTTGTTCTTGGCTCATGTTATTGATAACTTCTGCTACCAATTTCATGTCTTTTCCAACTTTGGCACCCAAAGCTTTAAAGTTTGGTTTTACCTTTTTCTTAATAAAGCCCGCAGTATCTGTAATGTATGAAATTTCTTTAATGTTCGTTTCCGAAAGGATTAAATCCTTCACTAATTCTACCTTATTCTTAAAGTTATCATCCAAAATTGGGATTAACACTTTTGCCAAAGGTTGACGAACATTGATGCCCATTTTCTTACGAAGTGACAACACCATCGAAGAAATGTTTTGCGCCAATTCCATACGCTCGTTCAATTCATTGTCAACTAATGATTGGTCTGCATCTGGCAAAGTAGTTAAGTGCACTGACTCTGATTTAGCTTCAGCTGGCAATATCTCCGTTAGGTTTTGATATAACCAATCTGAAAAGAACGGTGCAACTGGAGACATCAGCTGTGCTATATTTACCAAACAAGTATACAAAGTTTCGTAAGCCGCTTTCTTGTCTGCGGTCATTTCGCCTTTCCAGAAACGACGACGAGATAAACGTATGTACCAGTTACTTAAATGCTCGTCAACAAAGTTTTGTATAGCCCTTGCCGCTTTGGTTGGCTCATAAGTATTGTAAGCTTCATCAACTTCGGCAATTAAGTTTTGTAATAACGATAAAATCCAACGGTCTAATTCGCTACGTTGCGCAACAGGCGTTTGTTTGTTCAAGTCAATCTCGAACTTATCAATATTAGCATATAATGCGAAGAACGAATAGGTGTTATACAAGGTTCCGAAGAACTTACGGCGTACTTCATCCAATCCTTCTAGGCTAAACTTTAAATTATCCCAAGGTGATGCATTTGAAATCATGTACCAACGGGTAGCGTCGGCACTATAAGTATCAATAGTAGTGAACGGGTCGACAGCGTTGCCTAAACGTTTAGACATTTTGTTGCCGTTTTTATCCAATACCAATCCGTTTGATACTACATTTTTAAACGCAATACCTGGATTGTTTACACGCTCGTTAATCGCTTTGATTTCATCACTGCTTTCACTTAACATTACCGCAATGGCATGTAAAGTGAAGAACCATCCGCGAGTTTGGTCAACACCTTCTGCAATAAAATCTGCAGGGTAAGCATTTTCAAATTCTTCCTTATTTTCAAAAGGGAAGTGCCATTGTGCGTAAGGCATGGCGCCACTGTCAAACCAAACGTCAATTAAGTCGGTTTCGCGGGTCATTTTTTCGCCTTTGGCTGATACTAAAATCACATCATCCACATAAGGACGGTGCATATCTTTTAGCTCGAAACCAGCTGGCATGAAACCCACTTCGATAGCTTTGGCAATTTCTGCGTTCAGCTCTGCGATAGAACCGATACATTTTTCCTCCAAACCATCGGCAGTGCGCCAAATTGGAAGTGGTGTACCCCAATAGCGAGAACGCGAAAGGTTCCAATCTACCAAGTTTTCTAACCAGTTGCCAAAACGACCAGTTCCAGTTGCTTCAGGTTTCCAGTTGATACCTTTGTTTAAATCAACCATTTTCTCCTTAACAACTGTGGTTTTGATGAACCAACTGTCTAAAGGATAGTAAAGTACTGGCTTGTCAGTTCTCCAACAGTGTGGGTAACTGTGTACATATTTTTCTACTTTAAAGGCTTTGTTCTCTTCTTTTAAACGGATAGCAATTTCTACATCTACCGATTTTTCTGGAGCTTCGCCTTCTGTGTAATATTCGTTTTTAACGTATTTGCCACCAAATTCGCCTAACGACGCGACGAACTTTCCTTGCAAATCAACCAGAGGAACAGCGTTGCCTTTATCATCTAAAATTAGCAAAGGTGGAACTTCTGGCGTAGCTAATTTTGCTACACGAGCATCATCAGCACCGAAAGTAGGAGCAGTGTGAACGATACCTGTACCGTCTTCTGTAGTTACGAAATCGCCACTAATTACACGGAAAGCATTCTCCGGATTTTGGTAAGGTAAGGCTAAAGGTAAAAGTTGCTCGTATTTGATATTTACCAAATCAGCACCCACAAATTGAGCTAAAATTTGGTAAGGGATTTTCTTGTCTTCGGCTTTGTAGTTGGCAAAAGCAGCCTCATCTTCCGCTAGGAAAAACTTGCCGCCAAATTGTTTGCCTACTAAAGGTTTTGCTAAAATTACGTTAGCTGGTTCAAAAGTGTACTGGTTAAAAGTTTTTACCAATACATAGTCGATTTTTGGACCAACAGTTAAAGCTGTGTTACTTGGTAAAGTCCAAGGCGTAGTCGTCCAAGCTAGGAAATTCACTTCTCCAAAACCTTGTAAAAACGAAGGTAAAGTTTCGTTAACAGCTTTAAATTGCGCTACAATCGTGGTATCGCTTACGTCGCGGTAAGTGCCTGGTTGGTTCAATTCGTGCGAACTTAAACCTGTGCCGGCAGCTGGCGAGTAAGGTTGGATGGTATAACCTTTGTATAAAAGCCCTTTGTTGTAGAATTGTTGTAAAATCCACCAAAGGGTTTCAATATATTCGTTTTCATAGGTTACGTAAGGGTTTTTCAAATCAACCCAGTAGCCCATTTTCTCGGTAAGGTCGTTCCAAACATCGGTATAACGCATTACCTCTTCCTTGCAAGCTGCGTTGTATTCATCTACCGAGATTTTCTTGCCGATATCTTCCTTAACAATGCCTAATTTTTTCTCTACCGCAAGTTCGATAGGTAAACCATGGGTGTCCCATCCGCCTTTGCGTTTAACTTGATATCCTTTTAGGGTTTTATAACGACAGAAAATATCTTTAATAGCACGAGCCATTACGTGGTGAATACCAGGCATTCCGTTTGCCGATGGCGGTCCCTCGTAAAAAGTAAAAGGTTTCGATTTTGGTCTGCTTTCAATACTTTTATCAAAGATATTTTGTGCTTTCCAAAATGCCAGTATTTCTTCTCCTATTTTAGCTAGTTCTAAAGTTTTAAATTCCCTATACATCAATCAAGTATCTCAAAAATTAAAGGTTGCAAAGTTAAGGTTTTAGAATGAATAATGGTAGTTTTACGGCTGAAATAGTTTTATGGGTAAATTTCTAAAAAGTGGGATTTTTTGCATGGCGGCGGCAGTTTTGCTAATGCCTGCTGCGTTGCTGCTAAGAGGAGTAAACGAAAATCTGACATTGGCTGTACTTATTTTATGCATGTTGTTAGAACTTATTGGGCTTGTCTTTGTTGTTTTAAGTATACTAAAGCGAAGAAAGGAAGCCAATAATTATGATAAAACATCTGAAGCTGACTAAAGCTATTGTAGCAATGGCTTTGGGAATTGTGGCACTCATTACTGCGAAAATCATGGAAGCCAACAGGGTAGATGGAAACCAAATTGTGTTGGGAATTGCTGGCGTTTTGTTTATCGCTAGTGCATTTATCTTCTTGTACCCCATACTATTTGCGAAAAAGGCAGATAAGGATGGTAAAAATGTTGAGCTGAAACCAGCAGCAAAAGAGCCCTTGGAAACTGAAACTTTAGCAAGCTAGGTTTTACTTCAATCTCTTACAAGTTTGGCTTATTAAAAGTTATCTGTTAAAGCATTCTTAAAAATCATTTTTTTTTTACTTTTGTTTGCAATGCACTATCACATTGTAGGTTACAATATTGTGCGTGTTATCTACCTTAATGCAAATGAGTAAAAACAAGAAAGTTAAATTGCCTAATACACAGGCGAATGAGAAGGCCGTTTCTAAGTCTTCTTACCAGGATTTCATGGTGCTGCTTTTTGTTGGCGCATTCCTATTTATAGATTTTTTGCCCTATTTCAAAAGCTTTGAAATCATTGCACCTCAGTTTCTGTATCTAACAATTCTCAACATATTTGTTAGTCTTTACATTTATTCAAACCCAATATTACACCAAGCCGCACTGGTGAATATTTTTAAGCGCAGTTATGTTTTTATAGCTCACATTGCTTTTATCCTTTTGTGTAGCGTTTCCATATTTTTTTCAAAAAATATTTCGTTGGGCGTTGTAAGTTTAGCCGAAATAATAGTCGCTTTTGCAATGGTAATTAACTTTACTGCACTATTTTATAATAGAATGCACTTAATTGTTAAAGTTGCATTTTTGGTTGGGTTGGGTGCTTTTTTACAGGCAGGTAAGGTGCTATATAACTTTAATATAGAAACAAATTTAAAACCAATTTACGAAGTTTTAAATTCTAACGTGATGAAAGGCAATGCTGGAAACATTAATATTCTTGCCGCTAGCTTGCTGTTTAAGATACCCTTTATTTACATTGGAATAACTAACTTTTACAATTGGAAAAAGTGGTTTCTTGCTTTGGCACTTATATTTGCTACAGTTGTCATTTTCTTAATCAGTGCAAGGGCTGCCTTACTGTCGTTGATTATAGTGAGTATAATTTTTGCAGTATTCCACACTAAGACTAGTAAGGTTAGAGGTAAAGCAGTATTGCAGCTTGCTTTTATCATATTGCCATTAGCTATTTCCTTTTTTGCGGCTAATCTTATTTTTAAGCAATCGCAGGCAGACCCGAGGTTTATTTCAACTGCGGCAAGGTTAAGTAATCTTAATGTAGAAGATGGATCTATTAATCGCCGCTTAATTTTTTATCGAATAGCTCTTGATCTCGCAAAGGAAAGCCCAGTCGTTGGCATTGGCTTAGGTAACTACAGGATAGAATCTATTCCGCTAGATCTGAGCACTAAGGGTACGGTGCCTCTACATGCACACAATGATTTTTTAGAACTGTTAGCTGAGACTGGCTTTTTAAATGGCTTGCTGTACTTTTCAATATTTGTGGTGCTGCTGCTCGTAAACCTCAAAAGATTGTTTAGGAGTAGTGATCCTTTAGTTAGTAAGATTTCGTTACTGGCGTTGCTTCTGCTAGTTGTTTATGGGGTAGATGCGCTATTTAACTTTCCATTTTATAGGCCGACCATGCAGGTATGCTTTTCTTTTTTGATGGCATTTACTTTTGTAAATATCGGTGATGTTGGGAAGGCGACTACATTGTTCGACAAAAAAATCTTGATCGGCTTGGTGGCTTTGTGTGCTTTGCCATTGTATTTTACTTATCATGTCTACAAGACTTCCAACCTAGAGTATCTAATTCAAACTGACAACATCAACTTTGAAAGTTCAGGTATTCTAAAAGGGGATGATGTAGTCGGTAGAAATCCTAAGTTTCCAAACGTTTTCCAATCATCTGAATCATTTGTAGAATATGCTGGAATTTACTATTTCAGGGAAAAAAAGTATGCAGAAGCCATCAAGTTGCTCGATAGTGCAAATCAAATAAATCCTTATTTAGGTCGCCCAGATTTCTACAAATATTTAATTGCTGCCGAACGCGGTTTGCCAGATAGTGCCTATTTTTACGCAAAATCCGCATTTTATAGAAGGCCAATGAATGATAATTTTTTTGAGGCAGCTACAATGCTTGCTACTGCACGTAGAGATACCGCAGAAATACTGAAAATGTATAAGACTTTTCCAAATATTCCTACTAAGCCTGCAAGTTGGTCGAAAGCCTTCTCATCCTTAAATGCAGCTGGCTATAGTAAAATTAATTTGGAGAAATTTAAGGAGCTAGCCTTGAAAAATTTTCCGACAGACACTACTGTTCGAAAGTCAATCAATCAGCTTGCCGTTACTGATTATATCGTGAAGGGGCAAAATCTTTATACTGCTGGTAAGTATTTGGAAGCTTTAAATAGCTATCAGCTAGGTTTGAAGTTAGATCCGACGAATATCTACGTTAATCAGAATATCGGGTTTTATTATTTTAACCTGAGTAAACCAAGCTTGGCTATCCCGTATTTTAAAACTGCTTTGGACCTGCCTGGACTGAACGGCGGTAAAACAGAGTTCTATTTGGGGCTATGTTATTTAAATGTTGGAGATAAAGAAAATGCTTGCAAATATTTTAAACTAGCGGGTAATTACCCAGATGCAGAGAAGCTTTTAGCTGCTAATTGTAGGTAGTTGAAATAATGCTTCATAAGGGTCGCCTTTTAATCCTAGTAACTTAGCAAAAGCGGGTTCGGTTTTATATCCTAGACGTTTAAGTTCGATGATTTTAAGACGAAAACCTTCTCCCTTTTCTTGCAAAATTTGATGTTCGATGAGCATGTGCCGATAGGCATTTTGGCTTCGCGTTGGCATATTTTGACCGAAAACCTCGATTTCTAATTCATCGATCTTAAAGCTACAGACCACACTTTCTTGATCGCTAATTTTAAGCTCTCGGATACAGAAATCCTTTTCTTGCTTAAATAGTTTTGTTAACGTTGTTGCAAACTCCTGCTTGTCTTTCCAACAACAAATAATGTCCAGATCGCTGGTTTCAATATCAATATTAATTGGAAAAGTACCTGTGAGAATGGGTTGGTATACATTTAGCTTCTCAAAAATCTGATGGGTAATGAGCGTTTGATAAGCTAGTTTTTGCCGCTCGTTACCTTCTTTTAAATATTCGATATTTAGAAAATCCATTGATTAATGGTCGTCCAAATTCTCTAAGTTCTTTGCTACCTCAGCCTCAGATAATTTCTTGCGCTTTTTGTTCTTATCTAACCACAACATTAAAGCCGGTAATAAAGTCAAGTTAAAAACTAGAGCTACAATTAAAGTAATAGAAAGTAGAAAGCCTAAAATTACCGTTCCCCCAAATGTAGAGGCGGTAAAAATACCGAAACCGAAAAACAGGATTAAAGCAATATGTGTCATACTTATGCCTGTTTCTGTAATGGTATCTGTAATTACTTTGCTAACACTGTAATTGGTGAAATTCAACTCTTGTTGATACCTGGTTAAGAAATAGATGGTTTGATCAGATGCTAAACCAAAGGCGATGGTGAAAATCAAAATAGTTGAAGGCTTTAACGGAATACCGAAGAAACCCATCAGCCCTGCTGTAATTACTAAAGGTACGATATTAGGTAAAAGGGAAATAAACATAATTCCCAAACTTCTAAATTGTGCCAAGCGCAACAATGAAATTAGTACAATTGCTAATCCAATACTTTCGAACAAATGTTCCAACAAATAATCCGTTCCTTTAGCGAAGATGATACTTGAGCCAGTTAAAGTCACATTGAAGCGTTTCGGCGAAAGAATAGAATCTATTTTTGGTTTCAGCTCTGCTAAAACTTGGTCTAAGCGCTTAGAACCAATATCAGCCATTTGAAAACTAACGCGGGCAGTTTGTTTGTCCTTACTTACAAAATTGGTAAGCATGTTGCCATTGCCTTTGCCAGAATTTGCAGCGTAAATTAAGATAAAGTTCTTATCAAAATCAGATGGTAGACGATAGAAATTGGTATCGCTGTTGTAGAAAACCTGTGTAGCGTATTTCAGTCCGGTATTTAAAGAAATAGAACGAGAAAACTCCGGATGAGCCGAAATCATTTCTTCCATTTTGTCAATCTTATTTAGTGTCGACACGCTGAGAACACCATTTTTACGTTTAGTATCAACGCTGATTTCTAGCGGTAAAATCCCTTCAAAATTTTTCTCAAAGAACTTTAAATCTGTTAAAATTTTAGAGCTTTTTGGTAGGTCATCTACTACATAACCATTCACGTTAATTTTGTAAACGCCAATTAAAGATATTACCGTTAAAATTATTGTAGCGATATAAATGGTAGCGCTTTTATGTTGCACCAAGCTATCGGTTTTTACTAAAAGTCTATCTAGGAAATTAGGTTGGTGCGTACCATTTATTTTATTTTTAGGCGCAGGTAAATAACTGAAAATAGCAGGGATTAAACACAAGCTCATAAGCCAAGTAAACATTACATTTAGTGCTGCCACACTGCCAAACTGCATCAATAATTCACTGCCCGTAAAGTACAGTACGCCAAAGCCAATAGCAGCGGTAATGTTTGCAATTAGGGTAGTAACCGAAATTCGTTCGATGGTAATTTCCCAAGCCTTTTGTTTATCGCCATGCTTTTTAAGCTCGTTGTGGTATTTGTTAAGTAAAAGTATACTGTTCGGGATGCCAATAATCACAATTAGCGGAGGAATTAACCCTGTTAGAATAGTAATTTCATAGCCAAACAAAACTAGTGTGCCAATACTCCAAACAACGCCCATAATTACAACTAGCACAGGGTAAAATACGGCAGAGAAACTACGGAAGAAAATTACTAGTATTAGTGCCGACACTAGAATAGACAAACCTAAGAAGAGGATGAATTCGTTAGAAACCAGCTTGCTTGTGGCAGTTCTAATATAAGGTAGGCCAGACATGTGAACATCAATACCTTCGCTTTTGCCAAATGCTAATGCTTTCTCTTCTATCTCTTTTAAAATAGGATTTCTAGCTGCAGAATTTAATATCTTTTGATCAAAAGTGACAGCCATTAAAGTTGCGTTGCTTTCAGTATTGTAAAGTAATCCTTTGTAAAATGGTAGCTGATTGAGTTTGCTTTTCAGAGAATCCATTTCGGCATCGGTAGCTAAAACTTTGCCTGGCAATGGGTTTACGGTAAACTTCTGGTTAACGGTGTCTTTCTGTAATTCGAAAAACTTTCCGATAGATAAAACGCCCTTAATTCCTTTTAGCTGCTGTAGCTCGTTAGATAGTTGTGCCCATTTATTATAAGTGTTTTTCTGGAAAATCTTTTCACTTTTTACGCCAATTACAACGATGCTGCCATCTTCACCAAATTGTTTTTTAAAGGCATTATATTTAACGAAAGCCGAATCTGTTAATGGTAATATTTTAGCACCAGAATAGGAGAGTTTAATGTTTTTGGCTTGCCATCCCATGAATATGGTAATAGCAACAAATAAAATGATAAGAAGAACGCGATTTTTTAATATAGCATTAGATAGTTTTACCCACATATAAATCTTTGAAAAAATGTAAAGAACGCATAAAATTGATGGAATACAAAATCTGACAAGTTAAATATTCGTTAACGATGCCTTTATAAACAAGGTTTTAGGTTAATTGTTGTAAGTATTAACCATAACTTTATTTAATAGGTATTCAAAAGACGAAGCTCTTATTTTTTGGAAGTTTCACACTTGCATTGATGTTGTTTTAGCGGTAAAGTGTAGCTGATAGTTTTGTTGGACATATTAGCTTTGAATTGTTGTATTGATTATTTTTGTGCCTAAAACCTTATTAGATGCTGCATAAAACCCGAGGTATTGTTTTGAGAACTACAACTTACAGCGAAAGTAGTGTAGTGGTGCAAGTATTTACGGAGAAATTCGGTATTCAGTCGTACCTTATTAATGGTGTTAAAAAGCCAAAGGCGAAAATTCCTATTAACGTTTTGCAACCACTGCACTTATTAGATATGGTAGTTTATCATAAACAAAGTACACAAATACAAAGGGTAAGCGAAGCTAGGCCAATGCCGATGTTTAAGAGCATTCCTTATGATGTGATTAAGAATACCATTGTGCAATTTTTGAATGAGGTGCTGTACAAAAGCATCAGACAACAGCATGTAGACGAGCATTTGTTCGAATATCTTTACAACGCTATAAGTTGGTTTGATGAAGCTGAAGAGCTGAATGTGAACTTTCATTTATCATTTTTGATGAAGCTGACACGATTTTTGGGCTTTGCACCGCAACCTCAAGCTAGGGTAGATCAAAAATATTTCGATTTGCAGGATGGGAATTTCACCTCTTTGTCTCCAATACATCCGTATTTTACAGGAGCAGATGAAGGAAATTCACTAATGTCATTATTAACGGTGTCGTTTGAAAAAAATAATACGTTAAAATTTGATAATGCCTATCGCCGTAGTCTGTTAGATAAAATATTGATTTACTATAAGTTGCATACGGCTTCTTTTGGTCAGGTGAAGTCACATCAGATTTTGGAGGAGGTGCTTTCTTAAAAAAAAGAAAAAAAGAATTGTAAAGAAATAATATAACGCTATATTTGCATTCCCAAACAAAAACGGACGCTTTGGTTTGGATAAATTGAAATATTGGAAAATTAGCTCAGCTGGTTCAGAGCACCTCGTTTACACCGAGGGGGTCGGGGGTTCGAATCCCTCATTTTCCACTTCATAAGTTTGCAGGATCGTAAACTTTAATTAATAAAATATTGGAAAATTAGCTCAGCTGGTTCAGAGCACCTCGTTTACACCGAGGGGGTCGGGGGTTCGAATCCCTCATTTTCCACATAAAGCCTTGTTAGATTTCTAGCGAGGCTTTTTTGTTTCTAGTATATTCTTATCTACGCAAAAACACGGATATCAAATCCGTATTACGCGGTATAGAACTAAACATCTAGTCTATGCAATTTAGCTGTCGAAATCAATCAGCTAAAGACAGATGAAAACAAAATTATTATTAGCACTTATTGCTGCTTTCTCTATAAGCGCTAGTGCACAAACGTTGGGTGAGTTTAAGCCAAAGGAAACCAAATACGGTTTAGGTAAGGCAAAGGATGCAAAGAAGATTTATATCTCAAACTTCGCTGTGAACTATCAAATCTATAACGAAAAGCAAAAATTTAAACAGGGTGGGCGTATGCTTGGCGGCGGACAAAGAGGAGATGCGAAAGCCGAGGCTTCTGTAGGTTTAGCTGGTTTAACAGAAACCGATGTGCAGCAGGTTACAGATAAATTGTATCAAGATTTTTTGGCTCAGTTAAAGGCAAAAGGTTTACAAGTTGTAAGTGCAGAAGAAGCTGGTAAAACCGATGTGTATGAAGATTATGTGAGGATGCAAGGAGGTAAGTTGAGTTTGGCACAATTTCCAGGTACCTTAACTACTGCGCCAACTGGCTACGAGTGGTTCGTGAAAAAAGTTAAGGAAGATGGAAAAACAAAAAGCGGAGGTTTTTTAGGCAATGCGTCTTTTCTGTACCCTAAACTATCAAAAGCTTTAGATGATGCCATTATTGCCGATGTAAATATATATGTAATGTTTGTGGAGGATAAAACTGCTTTTCAAGGTAATGGTGCTGCTATAAAAATTGCAACCAATCTGCGCATTGCAGATACAGAAGCTATCGTAATGGCAGACAATGATTCGTTTATTAGAATGAAGGGGCAAAATAGCGTAACCGCCATTAACAGCACGGTTAACTTCAGCCATGGTAAAATGGGTTTGGCCGCTACAACTAGCTATAGCGGGCAGTTATCAAAGCCGTTAGAAATTAACGATGTGATAGAAGACACAAAAATTAAGAGTTCTGCAAGTGGTGGTCTTAACTACATGGGTTCTATGTATGGAACTTACTTCACGCCAGAAAACAGAACTTCCGAAAGTAACAAGGTTATAGAAGTAGATGGCAAAAAATATGCAGCAGGTGTTTACGATGCAGCTAAGAAATTCTTGGACCATCATACGCAAGCATTTTTGGGGGCGTTGAACTAAAGTTCGGTAATACAAAATAAAAGCGCATTAGACAATTTGTTTAATGCGCTTTTGTGTATCTAATTAGATTTATTTCTTTCTTCTCGTAGTGCTGATGTTTGGTAAAAACATCGTAATCAAGCCAATCAAAGGTAAATAAGCACATACAGAAAAAACATAGTTGATGCTTGTTTTGTCGGCTAAATTTCCAATCAAAGCAGAACCTAAGCCGCCCATGCCAAAGGCGAAGCCGAAGAATAAGCCAGCAACCAAGCCAACTTTTCCGGGGATTAACTCTTGTGCATACACTAAAATTGCCGAAAATGCAGACGCTAAAATCATCCCGATAGGAACAATTAAAACACCCGTCCAAAATAAATTGGCGTGAGGTAATAGCAACGCAAAAGGTGCTGCACCTAAAATGGATACCCAAATCACATATTTGCGTCCAATTTTATCGCCAATTGGACCGCCCAATAAAGTTCCGGCGGCAACCGAGAACAAAAACACAAACAAATAAATCTGCGAAGTTTGTACTGATACGTGGAACTTATCAATCATATAAAAGGTAAAATAACTAGTCAAACTAGCCATATAGAAGTACTTTGAGAAAATCAAAATCAGTAAAATTACAATTGCAGAAATTACAGTTTTTTTAGGGAGTTGATGCCCCTCAACAGCTAAATTGCTCTTTTTAGCTTCGCGATTAATGATGTAACCTTTATACCATTTACCTACATAACTCAGTACCATAATTGCCAGCAAAGCAATTACCGAAAACCAAATTACACTAAACTGCCCTTTTGGAACAATAATCCAAGCGGCTAGAAGAGGGCCGATCGAACTTCCTGCATTACCACCTAATTGAAATACCGATTGTGCCAAGCCTCTTTTCCCGCCAGATGCGGCATGTGCCATTCTAGAAGCCTCCGGATGAAAAATGGAAGACCCGGTACCTACCAAGGCTACCGAGAATAGAATTAAATAAAAACTATTTGAAAGAGATAATGTGATTAGACCTATTAACGTAAATCCCATCCCTATGGCTAAAGAAAAGGGTTGAGGTTTTTTATCGGTATATAAACCTACAAATGGCTGAAATAAAGATGCCGCCAATTGAAAAGTTAAGGTAATTAATCCAATTTGAGAAAAAGTAAGGTGGTAGGAATTTTTAACTAGCGGATAGATGGCTGGTATTAAAGATTGGATAGTATCATTAAGAAGATGAGAAAAACTTAAAGCAAATAGAATGGGGTATACAGTTGCGTTTGGTTTACTAATATCTGATGGATTTGAATTCATAATAACGAAAGGATTTGTGCAAAGCTAAGTATTTTCTTATTGCTGTAATATTAAAGGTTAATTGATTAAACTGTTTAAATCGGTTAATTGATTTTGAGGTTTGCATCTAACTTCGATTGTTTTATGCATGTTAAAAGATATTTGCAAAATTATAATCACTATGTGCCTATGTGGTTCATTTAAGATGCTTTTAAATCAATTCGTAAATCGTAAAGCTAAAACCGTAAATCATTTGTACTTTTGCGCCGAAAACAAAATGAATATAAAATGAGTACTAACAGAGGACCAATATCGAAATTCATGGAGACTAATTATCTCCACTTTAACGCTGCCGCAATGATGGACGCAGCTAAAGGCTACGAAACACATTTAGACGAAGGTGGTAAAATGATGATTACTCTAGCTGGAGCGATGAGTACTGCAGAGTTGGGTATTTCGCTGGCAGAAATGATTAGACAAGATAAAGTTTCTATTATTTCTTGTACAGGAGCCAATTTAGAAGAGGATATCATGAACCTTGTTGCTCATTCACACTATAAAAGAGTGCCTAACTACCGTGATTTAAGTCCGCAAGATGAGTGGGATTTGTTAGAAAATCACTACAACCGCGTTACGGATACTTGTATTCCTGAAGAAGAAGCTTTCCGTCGTTTGCAAAAACACATCCATGCTATTTGGAAAGATGCTGACGATAAAGGTGAGCGTTATTTTCCGCATGAGTTTATGTACAAAATGTTGTTGAGCGGTGTGTTGGAGCAATATTACGAGATCGATCCTAAAAACTCTTGGATGTTAGCTGCGGCTGAGAAAAACTTGCCAATTGTAGTGCCAGGATGGGAAGATAGCACCATGGGTAACATCTTCGCTTCTTATGTAATGAAAAAGGAAATGAGCGCTTCTACCATGAAAAGCGGTATCGAATACATGGGTTGGTTAGCCGATTGGTATATTGCTAATTCTGACGGTAAGGGTATTGGTTTCTTTCAAATTGGCGGTGGTATTGCAGGAGATTTCCCTATCTGTGTAGTACCTATGCTTTACCAAGATATGGAGATGGAAAACATTCCTTTCTGGAGCTATTTCTGCCAAATTTCAGACTCTACTACATCGTATGGTTCTTACTCGGGAGCTGTTCCAAATGAGAAGATTACGTGGGGAAAATTGGATATTAATACGCCTAAATTTATAGTAGAAAGTGATGCAACAATTGTAGCGCCATTAATGTTTGCTTGGATTTTGAAGCAATAATTAAAAATCAAAATATCACGGTCAGAAAATAACCTGATCAATGTCGGCGATTTGATAAAAATCGCCGATTTATTTAGTGCTAGCCTATAAAAACGCAATAGTTTAGAATGATTATAAATTGTATTTCACTGTCATTAATATGTCATTGGTATGCTAATAAAGCTTACTTTTGTCCCATTATTTCTGAGAGGTAAATCATCATTCATCACTTAGATTAACAATTTTATTTCAAAATAAAGCATAAAATACTCATTATGAGGAATATCTCATTCGGACTTAAAAAACTTAGAAAAGCGACATTCATATTAGCTGCCCTATCTTTTTTAACTGTAAATGTATCGAAAGCGCAAGATGTTGTAGAAGGAAGGACTTTATTCAAGTCTAAGTGTGCTTCTTGTCACGCATTGGATCACGATGGTACTGGCCCAGCATTAACTCCCAAAGTGCAATCTTTGGAAGAATCGTATTTAATCCCATGGATTAGAAACAACCAAGCTTTGATTGCTTCGGGTAATGCGCAGGCTATCGAAGCTGCTAAATTCTCTCCGTCAGAGATGACAGCTTTCCCAACTTTAACTGATGATCAAATCAAAAGTATCATCGCTTATGCTAAAGAAGGTGAGCCTAAGAAAGCGGCAGAAGCTGGTCCGGTTGCTGTAGATGAAGGCGTTTCTAGTCTTTCAATTGCAGGTGTAATTGCCATCATCGTTCTTTCTATTATTGTATTGGTGGTTTTAGGTAGAGCGGTTAAAATGCTTGAGCGTCTAATCCTTGAAAAACAAGGTATTGTTGTAACAGAAGAAGAAAATGTTTCTTTAGTTACTGGCGTTAAAGGCTTATTTAAAAACAAGAAATTTGTATTCTTTACCGTATTATGCTTGGTAATGGTGTTAGGTTCATTCGGTTGGATGGGCATGTGGGAAACTGGTGTTCACACTGGATATCAACCAACACAGCCAATCAAATTCTCTCACGAGTTACACGCTGGTATCAATCAAATCGATTGTCAGTATTGCCATACTGGTGCTTTCAAATCTAAAAACTCAACTATTCCTTCGTTAAACGTTTGTATGAACTGTCATAAAAACGTACAAGCAAGAACAGATGATGGTTTGATATCTCCAGAAATTCAAAAAATCTATAACGCTTTGGGCTATAACCCAGATACTCAAACTTACGATAAGACTAAAGAACAGCCAATTGAGTGGGTACGTGTTCACAACTTGCCAGATTTCGCTTACTTTAACCACTCTCAACACGTAGTAGTAGGTGAGGAAGCTATCCGTAAAGAAGCAGGTTTGAACCCTAAAGATCCAGTTTGTTTCGCTTGTCACGGTCCAGTTAACACAATGGAAGAAGTTTATCAATATTCTCCACTAACCATGAAATGGTGTGTGAACTGTCACAAAGATGCTGATATCTCTGGCAAGAAAAACGATGCTTTCTATGCTAACGTAATTGCAGCTCACGAGAAAATCAAAAAAGGTGAGAAAATTACACCAGCGTTGTTGGGTGGTTTAGAGTGTGGTAAGTGCCATTATTAATAAATAGAGTTTTTTAAGAACGTTCGATAAACAGTAATATAGCTTAAATGGAAAGCAACAAAAAATACTGGAAAGGTTTGGAGGAGTTGAATAAAACTCCCGAGTTTGTTGAAAACAACAAAAGCGAATTTGCCGAGCCGCTTCCAATAGAAGATGTTTTAAGTGAAGCAGGACTAAGTACAGTTACCCCACGCCGTGACTTTTTAAAGGCACTAGGTTTTGGTTTAGGAGCTGTAACTTTAGCTGCGTGTCAAAAAGCACCGGTACACAAATCAATTCCTTACTTAGTTAGACCAGAAGAGGTAACTCCAGGTATTCCTAACTTTTATGTTTCTAGTTTCAAAGGAAACAGTGTAATGGTTAAAACTGTAGTAGGTCGTCCAATTAAAATTGAGGCTAACCCTAATGCAGGAACGTTTAACTGTGGTACAGATGCACAAGCGCAAGCTTCGGTGTTAGATTTGTACGATGTTTCTAAACTAAAAAATCCTTTGTTAAAGAAGGATGAAACTACTTGGGCTGATTTGGATAAATTCGTAAAAGGCGAATTGAACAAAGTACAGGCTTCGGGTAAGCAAATCCGTATTGTTGCTAGCTCTTTAAATAGCCCATCGGCTAAAGCGGTAGTAACAGAATTTACGGCTAAATATCCTACAGCTAAATTGGTTCAGTACGATCCAATTTCTTACACTGGTATCATCAAAGCTAATGAGAACAGCTTCGGTAAAGCAGTGTTACCTAAATACAACTTCGAAAAAGCAGATTTAATTGTAAGCTTTGCAGCCGATTTCTTAGGAACTTGGATTAGCGGCGAAGAATTTACTGCTCAATATACTTCTAACAGAGATTACAAATCGTTAGAGAAAAAGAAAATGTCTCGTCACTTCCAGTTTGAAGCTGGTATGAGTTTAACAGGTACTAACGCCGATACTCGTATTGCTTTAAAATTATCTGAAGAAGGACCTGCTTTAATAGCTTTATACAATGCAATTACTGGTGCTAGTTTACCAGGTGCTGGCTTGCCAGATAACGCTAACGCTGATAAAGCAATTAAATTAGTAGCTAAAGAATTATTACAGAACAAAGGAAAGGCTTTATTAGTAGCTGGTTCTAACGATGTTTCTGTACAAACTTTGGTAAATGCTATTAACGTAGCAATTGGTAGCTACGGTACTACTATCGATTTAGATAATCCTTGTAAACGTTACGAAGGTAATGATGCCGAATTCGCATTGTTAGTTGACGAAATGAATAAAGGTGATGTAGGTGCTGTTTTCTTCTTGAATTCGAACCCTGCTTACGATGCGATCAACGCAAAAGCTTTCACTGATGGTTTAGCAAAAGTTGCATTAAAAGTTTCTTTCTCTGATAGAGAAGACGAGACTGCAGATCTTTCTGATGTAGTTGCAATTACACCTAACTATTTAGAGGCTTGGGGTGATGCTAACACTTACGAAGGTTTCTACTCAATCGTTCAACCAACAATCAATCCAGTTTTCAACTCTCGTCAGGCAGAGCAAAGCTTGTTAACTTGGGCAGATGCTCCAGTACAAGATTACTACCAATACGTGCGTAACTACTGGGAGAAAAATATTTTGCCAGCAGCAGGTAAAACTTGGAAAGATGTATTGCAAACAGGTGTAGTTTCTGCGGCTCCAAGAGCAGTTGGTAGCTATGGCTTTACTTTATCACTGGATGCAGTTGCAGCAGCTATTGTAGCGAGCAGCAAAGCATTGAAAAAAGATATCGAGCTTCAAATTTTTGAAAGCGTTCCGATGCGTGATGGTAAACAAGCAAACAACGCATTCTTGCAAGAGTTTCCTTGTCCGGTAACTAAAGTAACTTGGGATAACTATGTTGCTTTAAACCCTAAACAAGCAGAGAAATTAGGTTACAAAGAATTTGATGTAGTAAGCATTAAAGCTGAAAACGGATATACTATCGATTTACCAGTATTGTTCCAACCAGGACAAGCAATGGGTACAGCATCTGTAGCTTTAGGTTATGGTCGTACTAAAGCTGGTAAAGCAGGTAACAACGTAGGTAAAAATGCTTTCCCATTTGTAACTTATGCTAACGGTACAATGAAGTATGCAACTACTGCTACTTTAACTGGTACTGGTGTATGGTCTGAGTTAGCACAAACTCAAACTCACTACTCTTTCGAAGGTAGAAACATCGTTCGCGAAGCTACTTTCAAAGATTTCTTGAAAGATCCAATGGCTGGTTCTGGTAACCACCATAAACATAAAGTGTACGATTTGTGGACTACAGATAAACACGAAATGTTGGGCAACAACTGGGTAATGGCAATCGATTTGAATGCTTGTACAGGTTGTGGTTCATGTATCGTTGCTTGTAACGTAGAAAACAACATTCCAGTTGTAGGTAAAGATGAGGTTCGCCGTCGTCGTGAAATGCACTGGTTACGTATTGATCGTTACTATAGCTTTAACGATGAGCAACATGGTTCGGTAACTGAAGAGAAAGAAATTGCTCATTTAGATAATCTAGAGAACGTTTCTGTAGTGCACCAACCAATGTTATGTCAACATTGTGATCACGCACCTTGCGAAACTGTATGTCCGGTATTGGCAACAGTACACTCTTCAGACGGTTTAAACCACATGGCTTACAACCGTTGCGTAGGTACTCGTTACTGTGCAAACAACTGTCCATACAAAGTACGTCGTTTCAACTGGTTTAACTACTGGAACGATTCACGTTTCGATAACTACTTGAACAACGAGTTTACTCAATTAGTATTAAATCCAGATGTTACTACCCGTTCTCGTGGTGTAATGGAGAAATGCTCAATGTGTATCCAACGTATCCAAGCTGGTAAATTAACTGCCAAATTAGAAAAACGTGCATTGAAAGATGGCGATATCAAAATGGCTTGTCAAGAGGCATGTTCTGCCAACGCAATCATCTTCGGTGATAAAAACGATCCGAATTCGGAAGTTTCTAAAGCATTACGTAGCGAGCGTACTTACTACGTACTAGAGGAAATCAACGTTGAGCCAGGTATTGGTTACATGACAAAAATTAGAAACATAGATTCAGAAACAAAAGAAGTACACGCGTAAGCTGCTACTTACAGTAATATAGATTATGGCAGGACATAACGAATCAATTTTAAGAGAACCATTAATTACCGGAAAGGACATCACGTATGCCCGAATTACGGAAGAGATCTTATCTCCGGTAGAAAACAAACCTAACAAGGCTTGGTGGATTGGATTTATCCTTGCACTTTGCGGAGCTACACTTTGGGTAGTTTCAGTAGGCTATACGTTCTGGTTTGGTATTGGTGCTTGGGGATTAAATAAAACAGTAGGTTGGGCTTGGGATATCACTGGTTTCGTATGGTGGGTGGGTATTGGTCACGCTGGAACACTTATTTCAGCGGTATTATTACTCTTCCGTCAGAACTGGCGTAACTCAATCAACCGTTCGGCAGAGGCGATGACAATTTTCGCCGTTATTTGTGCCGCTACATACGTTGTATCACACATGGGTCGTCCTTGGTTAGCATATTGGGTATTACCTTTACCAAACCAATTCGGTTCACTTTGGGTAAACTTTAACTCTCCATTAGTGTGGGATATGTTTGCGATCTCAACTTATTTCTCTGTATCATTATTATTCTGGTACACAGGTTTATTACCAGATATCGCAACAATTAGAGATAGAGCAACAGGCGTTCGTAAAAAAGTATATACTATCTTCTCATTCGGTTGGACAGGTAGCGTAAAAACTTGGCAACGTTTTGAGGCAGTATCGTTAATCTTAGCAGGTATTTCTACACCACTAGTACTTTCGGTACACACCATTGTATCAATGGACTTTGCAACTTCAGTAATCCCAGGATGGCACACTACCATCTTCCCTCCATACTTTGTGGCAGGTGCGATTTTCTCAGGTTTCGCAATGGTATTGACTTTATTATTGGTAGTACGTAAAGTATTAGGTTTAGAAAACTACATCACCATGTTCCACATCGAATCGATGAACAAAATCATCATTTTAACTGGTTCAATTGTAGGTGTGGCTTACTTAACAGAGTTATTCATCGCTTGGTATTCAGGTTCACAGTACGAAATGTATGCGTTCCAAAACCGTATCTCGGGTCCATTTGCTTGGTCGTACTGGTTAATGATGACTTGTAACGTAATTTCTCCGCAGTTGTTGTGGTTCAAGAAAATCCGTACTAACATTGCAGCTACTTGGGTATTGTCTATTGTAGTAAACATCGGTATGTGGTTTGAGCGTTTCGTAATCATTGTAACTTCATTACACCGTGATTACTTACCATCAAGCTGGACAATGTTCTCTCCAACTTGGGTTGATGTGGGCGTGTTCGTAGGTTCAATTGGTGTATTCTTCACCTTGTTCCTATTATTCCTAAGAGTATTACCTTCTATTGCAATTGCAGAGGTTAAAATGATCTTGAAGAGCTCAAGTGAGCAATCTAAGATGAAATTGATTAAAGAAGGAAACCTAGATAAAGAGCATGTACAAGAGTACATCGAATCTTTAGAGAAATTTGATAGTGTTAAACAAGAAGAATACGCAAAAATATAACAATGAGTAATATCAAATATATTTTAGGCAGCTTTGGCGATCCTGATGAGATGCTAACAGGCATCAAGAAATTGCAGGAAAATAACATCTCTATTTATGATGTTTATACACCAATGCCTATTCACGGTATCGAAGCGAAATTAGGCGTTAAAAGATCTAGATTAGATATTGCCGCTTTCTTTTTCGGAATAACAGGTACAATTACAATGCTTACTGGGGTTTATTTAGCTACAGTAGTAGATTGGCCAGTAAATATCGGAGGTAAAACGCACTTTGCTTTTCCAGACTTTGTGCCAATTACGTTCGAGTTAACTATTTTGTTCTGTGCGTTTGGTCTAGTTGGATCTTACTATGCATCTACTCACTTATTCCCGGGTAGAGCGCCAAGAGTAATGGATTTACGTGCAACTGATGATCGTTTTGTAATTGCAATTGATGCAAAACAAAATGCAGAACATGATAAAATTGATGAACTTTTAAAAAGTGCAGGAGCTCTAGAAGTTAAGCATAATGAAAGGAAGTATATTAGCTATGAATAAGAATAAATTTGTTTTAGGAGCATTCGGCTTATTAGCTTCTGTAGCAATGCTTTCGGCTTGTAGAGATAACAAGAGCACAGGCTTAGAGTTCGCAAGAAACATGTACGATCCTATTGCTTACAATCAGGATCAGCCAAATAAGAATTTTGCTAACGGTGCAACTTCACAAACACCGCCACCCAATACAACTCCTGTTGACTATATCAGATACGAATATCCTAACACTAAAGAAGGTTATGAGGCATCTGTAGCTTTGGTAAATCCATTGGCGTTAACAGAGAAAAACTTGGCAGAAGGAAAGCACTTTTACACAGTTTTCTGTGCGCCTTGCCACGGTGATACCGGAGATGGTCAAGGTCATATCGTTAAGTTGGATAAAGGTATCTCAGGTGTGCCTTCATATCACGGTGCTGATGCAAATTCATCTCGTGGTGGTTTAATGCAAGATATGCCTGCAGGAAAAATTTACCACACTATCATGTATGGTTTAAATGCAATGGGATCTCATGCTTCGCAACTTAGCCCAGACGAAAGATGGAAAGTGGTGATGTATGTTCAACAATTACAAAAAAAATAAGAAAAGCAGATATAAATGGGAACTCATCATTATAATTTAAGTGAACAGTTTGAGTTTACTGGAAAAGCAAAAATCCTGAGTATTGTTGGTATCGCAGTTGGTATTTTAACAATAGCTTACGGCTTGTTTTTTAATCACGAACATGCACATCAAATGCACGAGCGTACTTATGCCAATCTATTGTTGATGGGCTATTACTTCGCTTGCGTATGTATGTCGGCTACTTTCTTTTTAGCAATTCAGTTTGTTGCACAAGCTGGATGGTCGGCATCTATTTTACGTGTACCGCAAGCTATGGCAAAAACTTTACCAATAGCAGCTTTAATCTTAATCGTTATTACCGGATTAGGTTTATACACTCATAACTTATACCATCACTGGCATGCAGAGGGTTTAACAGATCCTAACTCGCCTAACTACGATAAAATTATTGCAGGTAAGGCAATTTTCTTAAACGTACCTTTCTTTATGATTAGACAGGTAGTGTTTATGGGCTCGTACGCTTTGTTTGCTCATTTTGTAACTAAGTGGTCGTATAACGAAGATTTAACTGGCGGATTAACATCATACAATAAGAGCTTTAAATACTCTTGTATTTTCTTAGTAATCTACGGATTTACTACACCAATTTTCGCTTTTGATAACATCATGTCATTAGAAGCACACTGGTTCTCAACTATGTTTGGTTGGTACAATTTCGCATCAATGTGGGTAAGTACGTTAGCTATTATTGCTATCACTATTATCTTATTGAGAAAATCAGGCTATATGAGCTGGGTTAATAACAGTCACCTACACAATTTAGGTCAGTTTATTTTCGGTTTCTCTATCTTCTGGACCTATGTTTGGTTTGCTCAATTCTTATTGATCTACTATGCCAACATGTCTGAAGAGACAGTATATTTCCACAAGCGTTTTAACAGCTACGAGTTTTGGTTCTATCTTAACATCGTGTTAAACTTCTTAACTCCATTATTATTATTAATGGATCGTGATAACAAAAGAAGTGAGAACCTATTGTTGACAGTATCTATCATCGTAGTATGTGGTCAC
Source organism: Pedobacter sp. T50_32 (assembly GCF_057652195.1). Taxonomy (NCBI): domain Bacteria; kingdom Pseudomonadati; phylum Bacteroidota; class Sphingobacteriia; order Sphingobacteriales; family Sphingobacteriaceae; genus Pedobacter; species Pedobacter sp. T50_32. The sequence goes on from NZ_JBYFBY010000005.1 coordinate 201,357, forward strand.
TGGGTAGATTACTACCAAATGATTATGCCAGGTATATTCGAATTTGGTGCTAAAGATGGTAGTGGTTTCGGAATTTTAGAGCTAGGTATAGCAGCAGGTTTTATAGGTTTATTTACCTTTACCGTTTTAAGCGCATTAAGCAAAAAACCATTGGTGGCAAAAAATCACCCTTTCTTACAAGAGAGTTTAAACCACCATTTATAATCAGTACCAATTAAACAAATAATATAAAACAGTACATCGTACTACTTTTAAAGAAAATGAGTTTAAGAAAATTAATAGTTAATAAAACAATGGCAGCCCTAGCGGTAATATTTACCGTATTCTCTAGCGCTAGTGCCTTTGCTCAAGAAGCAGCAGCAGCCGCTCCGGCTAAACCTGTAGATATGGGACCAATACATAAATCAGCATTATTTTATGTATTGTTGTTCTTGCTGCTATGTTTATTCATTGCAATTGTAGGTAAGGCTTTAAAAGTATACGAGCTTACTCGCGAAACACAAGGTAAGCCAGAAGGAATAAACTGGGATACCGTAAACGCAATAATTTTTGCACTATTTTTAGTAGTAGGATTATATGGTGTTTATTGGGAATACTCGGTACATGGTAGCATGATCTCTCATATGCAAGAAGCAGCATCTGAGCATGGAAAGCGTATTGATGAAATATTCAAACTAACATTAATCATTACTACTATTGTATTTATTCTAACTCACATTGTATTATTTGTATTCGCTTACATCTACAGATACTCTGCTAAGAGAAAAGCATATTACTATCCACATAACAATACTATCGAGAAAATTTGGACTATCGTTCCAGCTTTAGTTTTGACTTTGTTGGTGTTGAAAGGCTTTTTAACTTGGAGATCTATTTTCTATAAAGCAGAAGATCCAAATAACAGACCATTGAACATTGAGGTAGTTTCATCTCAGTTCTTATGGGATATCCGTTATCCAGGAGCAGATGCTATCGTAGGTAAAAGAAACTACAAGTTAACAACAGCTATCAATGGTTTAGGTATCGATTTTAACGATAAAAATAGCTTAGATGATTTATTGGCTGATGAAATTGTACTTCCGGTTAATAAACCAGTTCGTTTCACTTTAGCAAGTAAAGACGTAATCCACAGTTTTTATATGCCTCACTTTAGAGTGCAATTAAATACTGTGCCGGGTATGCAAACTTATTTTGAGTTCACTCCAACGGTTACTACCGAAGAGATGAGAACAAAATTGAATGATCCGAAATTTAACTACATTTTATTATGTGCTAAAATTTGCGGAGCCAACCACTTTAACATGCAGAAAAATGTAAGAGTTGTTAGTGAAGCAGAATATAAAGAGTGGTTGAGCCAACAAGCTCCTTATTTAACCAACGATTTAAGAAAAGCATTTAATTTGCCAGTAGTGGCAGACGAGGCAGCTCCGGCAGCTACTGCTGAAGCACCAGCTGATACTACAGCTACTGCTGCTAAGGTAGAATTAGATGTGAAAAACCAATTAGCTTTAAAAAAATAATAATACTGGAAAAACCTTATTATGTCAACAATATCATTACACGATACACACCACGACGATCATGGACATGGCCATCACCATGAAACGTTCTTAACTAAATACGTATTTAGTCAAGATCATAAAATGATTGCCAAGCAGTTTTTAATAACTGGTATCATTATGGCAGTTATCGCAATGCTTTTATCTATCTTATTTAGATTACAGCTTGCTTGGCCAGATAAATCTTTTCCTTTGTTAGAAACATTTTTAGGTAAATGGGCAGATGGAGGAAGAATTAAACCCGACTTTTTCTTGGCGTTGGTAACAATCCATGGTACCATTATGGTATTCTTTGTACTAACAGCTGGTTTAAGTGGTACTTTCAGTAACTTGTTAATTCCTTTGCAAGTTGGTGCTAGAGATATGGCTTCGCCTTTTATGAACATGCTTTCTTACTGGTTCTTCCTAGTAGCTTGTATCATTATGATGGCTTCTTTCTTTACACAAACAGGACCTGCTAGTGGTGGTTGGACCATCTATCCTCCATTATCGGCTGTACCAAAGGCAATGCCTGGTTCTCAAATCGGTATGACTTTGTGGTTAATCAGTATGGTGATTTTCGTAGCCTCTTCTTTAATGGGAAGTTTGAACTACGTTGCTACCATCTTGAACATGCGTACAAAAGGTATGGATCTTTGGAAAATGCCATTGACGATCTGGGCATTATTCTTAACGGCTGTTTTAGGTATTTTATCATTTCCAGTGTTAGTAGCTGGTGTGGTTCTATTAATATTCGACCGTAGTTTTGGTACAAGTTTCTATCTATCTGATATGGTGTTTGGTACTGAAATTATGCCAAACGAAGGTGGTTCTCCAATTTTATGGCAACACTTATTTTGGTTCTTAGGTCACCCAGAGGTATATATTGTAATTATGCCAGCCTTAGGTATTTCTTCTGAGATTATTTCTGTAAACTCAAGAAAGCCAATCTTCGGTTACCATGCGATGGTTTACTCTCTAATTGGTATCACAGTATTATCATTTATCGTATGGGGTCACCATATGTTTGTAACAGGTATGAACCCGTTATTAGGTGGTGTATTTATGATTACTACGTTGATCATTGCGGTACCATCAGCGGTAAAAACATTTAACTATTTAGCTACGCTTTGGAGAGGTAATATCAGATTTACACCAGCAATGTTATTTGCAATTGGTTTAGTATCTTTCTTTATCTCTGGTGGTTTAACTGGTATTTTCTTAGGTAATGCATCATTAGATATTAACTTGCACGATACTTATTTCGTAGTGGCTCACTTCCACTTGGTAATGGGTTCTGCTGCTATCTTTGGTATGTTGGCAGGTGTTTATCACTGGTTCCCTAAAATGTTTGGTAGAATGATGAACCCTAAGTTAGCTTATTTACACTTCTGGTTAACTTTCATCTGTGCGTACTTGGTATTCTTTCCTCTACACTTCTTAGGTTTAGATGGTGTTCCTCGTCGTTACTATGCGTTTACCGAGTTCGAGTTTATGAACAAATGGTTAACCGTTAACGTATTTGTAACTTGGGCAGCAATTGTTGCTGGTTTGGCTCAAATTGCTTTCTTGTTCAATTTCTTCTATTCTATTTTTAGAGGTAAGAAGGCAACTCAAAATCCTTGGGGAGCTAACACTTTAGAATGGACTACACCAGTAGAACGTTTACACGGTAACTGGCCGGGTGAAATTCCAACCGTTTACCGTTGGCCTTATGACTATAGTAAGCCAGGTGCGGAAGATGATTTCATTCCACAAACTGTACCATTCTCTGAAACTATGAGCTCTAACTTGCCTCACGATTTTGAAGGTAACGAAGAAGCTGAGCGCATACAGAAAGAGTGGGAGGCAGCTAACAAGCCAGTACAAGAATAAGGTACTGTAACAGACTTTGTCTAAAATATGTAATAAGGTACCTGCAATTGTTTAAACACTTACAGGTACCTTATTTTTATAAATCTATCACACATCAATGATTGCTAAATCTGCAAATAGATTTATTAGGATTAATTTAATAACCATTATTGCCACTTTGGTGGTTATTTTGGCCGGTGGTATTGTTCGTAGTACAGGTTCAGGTATGGGTTGCCCAGATTGGCCTAAATGTTTCGATCAATACATACCACCTACTTCCGCTAGTCAACTTCCTGCCGATTATGAAACTAAGTATATAGAAGGTAGAAAGAAGAAGAACGAGAAGTTTGCTAAATACTTGGAAAGTATGGGCAGGCACAAATTGGCTGATAGCCTGAGGAAGGATAAGTCGATCTTAGTGCATGAAGAGTTTAATGCTGCGAAAACCTGGACAGAATATGTAAATAGACTTACAGGAGCTATTCTAGGCGTTTTTTTACTAATAACAGCAGTTCTTTCCTTTACTTATAAGAAGACAGCAAAACGGATTGTAGTATTAAGTTGGCTCAATATTATTGTAGTAGGTTATCAAGCTTGGTTAGGTTCTATTGTAGTTTCTACCAATCTAACGCAATGGGTAATTACCATACACATGCTTTTGGCACTCGTAATTCTAGGCATAGCTATTTATACCTATAATTATGCAAAGCAGCTACATAAAGAGCCTACAGTAATTATGTATCGTATAACTTGGCTTAAAGGATTTTTGTTTTTTACGATAGCGATATCTATTCTTCAAGTGGTTTTAGGAACTGAAGTTAGGGAAGCAATAGATAGCATTGCCAAATCGCTGTCATATAATGGACGTAATACTTGGGTAAGTAAAGTAGGAGATGTGTTTTCTTACCATAGAGACTTAGCTATTTTGGTAGGCATTAGCAATTTTATTGTTTATAAAATGGTGATAGACAGGTTTAGCGGAAAAGCGATGCCCTTAGTTACTGCCAATTATTTAATGGTTGTACTAATTATACAAATTGCATCGGGCTTTTTGTTGTCGTACCTAGGCTTACCACCATATGCGCAAGCAATACATATTTTGTTTTCTACAATTATGTTTAGCCTGCAATATTATTTGTACTTGTTGGTTTATAGAACAAAAACCTATAAAACCGCTTAAATATTAAAAATTGAAACAGTTTTTTTCAGATTTTTCTAAACTCATTAAATTCCGACTAACATTTTTGGTTGTATTCTCTGCGTCTGTTACATTTTTGATGGCTCAGAAAATCCAAATTTCCAGAGATATGATCGACGGAATTAACTGGCAGAACTGGCTGATTCTGATTGTTGGAGGTTTCTTGGTTACCGGTGCGGCAAATTGTTTCAATGAGATTATTGAAGTCGATTTGGATAAATTGATGTCGCGAACCAAAGACAGACCTATGCCAGCTGGAAGAATGACGACTGGTCAAGGTTTGGTTTCAGGTTTGGTGATGGGGATTATTGGTACTTGGTTATTAGGTAAATTGAACCTAGAAACAGGTTTACTTTCGGTTTTTTCAATTTTGCTGTACGCATTTGCTTATACACCACTGAAGAGAAAATCGCCAATAGCAGTTTTTGTAGGCGCAATTCCTGGAGCATTGCCACCACTAATTGGCTATTTTGCTGGTTTGGGAAATGAAGGCATCCAATTCGTATTACCTAAGGATAGTCCACAGATAGATTTGCAAATCGCATTAATTTTGTTTTTGATCCAGTTTGTATGGCAATTCCCACATTTTTGGTCTATTGCTTGGGTATTAGATGACGATTACAGCAAGGCTGGATTTAGGTTATTGCCAACAAAGAAAAGAGATAAAACAAGTGCAGTTATTACTTTCGCAAGTACTTTAGTTTTAATTCCAGTGAGTTTATTGCCAAATTTTTACGGTTTTGGTGGATATTATATAGGCGCTGTATCTGTAGTATTAGGTTTAATTTTCGCTTGGTACGCTTATCAGTTAATGGTAAAGATGGATTTGCCAAGTGCCAGAAAAGTGATGTTCTGTTCGTTCTTTTACATCCCTTTGGTACAGTTAATTTTATTGTTTGATTTAGTAGTTTAAAGATGGTGAGTACAATACAACAACAAGAGGAAATCTCGATCAGCCTTAAATCTAAGAAATTTGTGGTTTGGTTGTTCGTGGTTTCATCAACCATCATGTTTGGTGGTTGGACCAGTTATTACCTGGTTTTTATGGCATCTAAAGGTAAGGGGCACGGTTTAGTATTGCCTCAGTATTTTACCTATAGCACCATAGTTTTGATAGCTAGTAGTGTTTTTTTATTCTTAGCGGCTAGATCATTAAAACAGGGAAACAGGAGCAAACAACGTCAATTTTTGTGGGTAACCTTTGTTTTAGGTGTTGCTTTTGGTGTTTTACAGTATTTAGGTTGGGATAGTTTAGTGCAAACACGTGCTAATTTGGTGAATAATAACGCCGCTATTTCAATGATTTATGTAGTTTCTGGATTTCACTTGTTGCACATAGTTGGAGGTTTAGGTTTCATAATCAACAGTATAGCAGGTAGCTATAAACAAGTTTCGCAAGAAGTAGCGGAATTTAAACAAGACATTGCCTCAATTTTTTGGCATTTTATAGATATCTTATGGATTTATCTATATGTTTTTTTACTTTTGAACAGTTAATTTTTTAACAAACTATTATACTAATTATTAAATGGATTCATTATCGAAATTAGACGAAGTTAAAACCACACGTTGGGCTGGTGGTCGCGAACCATGGTCAATAGAGTATGGCAAAATAATGATGTGGTTTTTCTTGGTGTCAGACGCATTTACGTTTTCATCATTTCTGATCTATTACGGAGCTCAAAAATTTGCGCAACCTACGTGGATTGACGCAGATAAAATATTCCAATCAATTCCTGGTATCGCAGATTCTGGACAACCTTTAGTTTTTGTTGGTATCATGACCTTCATTTTAATTATGTCTTCTGTTACTATGGTATTAGCTGTAGAAGCAGGTCATCGTAATGCTAAGAAAGAAGTTGTAAAATGGATGGTTTGGACGATCTTAGGTGGTATTGCTTTCGTTGGTTGTCAGGCGCTAGAGTGGACCCACTTACACCATTTAGGTTTTTGGTTTGGCCAGAACCCTGCTACAGGTTTAACAGACCCAGCTGCCATTTCTGCAGCGTTGCAACCATATTTTACCAATGATATTTCTTATACTGCTGCATTGCAGTTCTCTAATTTGTTCTTCACTATTACGGGTTTCCACGGTTTCCACGTAACGGTAGGTATCATTTTAAATATCATCATTTTATGCATGGTGTTAAATAATACATTCGAAAAAAGAGGATCATATTTAATGATTGAAAAAGTTGGTCTTTACTGGCACTTTGTAGATTTAGTGTGGGTATTCGTATTTACATTCTTCTACCTAATATAATTACAGATAAAATTTATTTAAGATAATGGCACATCACGATCATACATTAGATTCTCACGATGCACACGCTCACGGCGAAGGCATGGGTGTTAAGCGTATTTGGCAAGTATTTTTTATTCTATTGGCAATTACAGCAGTAGAGTTCTTGGTAGCTTTAGGTTTTGTACACCACTGGAATATCGTAGAAAAAGGCGCAGCTTTATACGCATTTTACATTGTACTAACGCTTATTAAAGCATATTACATTGTTGCGTTTTTCATGCACTTAAAATTTGAAAAGAAAAGCTTTATCATTAGCTGCTCGGTAGTATTTGTTTTTATTATTTATTTCATCGTATTAATGCTAATCGAAGGAGATTTCCTATTACATCATCTTCAGGAGCATCCCGTATATCCAAATAAATAATAATGAACGCGAGTTCTAATAAAAAGAAGATTTCAACCATATTAATCCTGGCAGCCATTTTAGTGATGCCAGGATTTTTATATTATTTACTTCAGGACCAAGGGAAGAACAGGTATAAACCTTTAGCCATTTTCGGTCCTAAGCAAGTAGCAGGTACTTTCCATTCTGTAAGAGGTAAGCAAGTGCCAGATACTATTTATCATGTAGTCCAAGACTTTAAGCTTGTTAATCAAAACGGAGATAGTGTAAACCTTGATAACTGGAAGGGAAAAGTTATCGTAGCTAATCTGTTTTACAACAAGGCGAATTCTGGTAGTGCAATAGCTACCTTCAATACGATGCAGGGCTTTGATAAGCAGTATCACAAAAATCAAATGTTGCATTTGACGAGTATCAGCATAGATGCGCAAGATGATGTAAAAGCGTTAAGAGCTTTTGCAAAGACTTGGAAAGCAGAACCACCGAAGTGGAATATTTTGGGTGGAGACACCAGTACAGTCAATCAGCTGGTTGAGCATTCTTTGTTGTTAGATGCAGTAGACCAAAGCACAGCCAGCGAGCGTAAATTTATCTATAGCAACAAAATTGTATTGTTAGATAGTAAACATCGAATTAGAGGTTTTTACGACGCAGCAAGCAAAGAAGCGGTTTCTAAATTAGACGACGAGATTAAGGTGTTAATTGCGGAAGAATTAAGAAATATCAAAGATGGCAGATAAAATGTCGCAGAATACAAACAAAATGGAAGATATAACTAGTGAGTTAGAGAAAACTACAGAGCAGAAATACAATAAATGGATTTGGATATTATCAATTGCCATTCCACTAGCTGTTGCTGCACTTTTTGGCGTTAACTTAAGAAAATTAGGTTACGATGTGCAGCCGTTGAGTTTCTTGCCACCAATATATGCTACTATAAATGGTTTAACTGCTATTGTTTTGATGGTTGCAGTTTGGGCCATTAAAAATGGTAAACGTACATTGCACGAGAACTTGATGAAGTTTGCGATCACACTATCTGTTCTTTTTTTAGGAATGTATGTTGCCTACCATATGACTTCTGATTCTACTAAGTTCGGTGGTGAAGGAACAATTAAGTATGTATACTATTTTATTCTAATTACTCATATTTTGCTTTCTATTATAATCATACCATTCGTATTGATTACGTACGTGAAAGCACTTGCAAAGCGTTTCGATAAACATAAGAAGATTGCAAAGATTGCATTTCCAATGTGGTTATATGTTGCTATAACTGGTGTGATTGTTTATGTAATGATTTCACCATATTACGTGTCTAGCTAAATTTAGTCAATAAGTCTATATTCATAAAGAGGATAATGATAGATGTTAGCTATTATTATCCTCTTTTATCTTATTTAAGAAACGTAGGAATTTATACGCTATATAACCTAACAAGTGTTTGTTATTTATCAACAAAGGTTGTAAATTTAGACCACTGATCTCTCTAAATGTGTCAGTAATATAAACCAACAAACACTTATGAATAAACAATTTATTACCAAAGTTGTAAACTTTTGTATTACACTTTGCTTGCTCTTGGTAGCAAGTTCTCTTTTTGCTCAAGAAGATAAAGCATTTAAGGCCAATACAGCATTTTTAATACGGCACTCTAAAGATCAAGACGCGGTATTTAAGAAAAAGAAAAAACGAGCTTTTGATATTGCGATAAAGAAGGGTTGGCCCACATATACCTTAACTAGACAAGGCAAAATAATTACCTTGGTAGATGTAGATGAGCAAGGTTATCCAATATTTGAGGCAACTGATAACGAAGTGGCGGCAGGTACTACAAGGGCTAACAAGCTTTATAGTGGCGGCGGTTTAGGATTGAATTTGAGCGGCAGTTCGATTCCTAACAACAAGGTAGCTATCTGGGACGGAGGCGCTGTTTTAGCCACTCACCAAGAATTTGCAGCAGGTAAAATTATGTTGATGGATGCGGTTGCTACATCTTCTCACGCCACGCACGTGGCTGGTACTATTACTGCTACAGGCGTTTATGGTGCAGCAAAAGGTATCGCCTTCGGTTTGCCACAACTACTTTCTTATGATTTTAACAATGATAACTCAGAGATTTCGGCAAATGCTGTAAACTTAATGCTTTCTAACCACTCTTATGGAGTTGTTGCTGGATGGAACCAAAATAGTGATCAAGGCAACAGATGGGAATTTTATGGTAGGTCTGGTGAAAACAAAGATTATCGTTTTGGGTATTACGATAGTAAGGCTCAAACTTGGGATAACATCTTATTTAACGCTCCGTATTATTTGATGGTTAAATCTGGAGGAAATTACCGCAATAACAATGGCCCTGCGGTTGGCGAAAATTATTTTAGATACAATTCGAGTAATGTAATGGTCAATGCTGGCGCAAGACCTATTGGGATTAGCAGTAATGATGGCTACGATATTATTGGGACTTACGCAGGTGCGAAGAATATTTTAACAGTTGGCGCTATAAATGGATTAGGATTTGGGTCTAGCTCTTCATCTGATATCGTAATATCTTCTTTTAGTGCTTGGGGGCCAACAGATGATGGTAGGATTAAACCTGATTTGGTAGCTGACGGAGTGAATTTGACTTCTACTACCAATAGTGGAAATAATAATTACGCTACTTCTTCCGGTACTTCAATGGCGGCACCAAATGCTACGGGAACTTTAGTTTTACTACAAGAGCTATATTTTCAGCAGTACGCCGCATATATGCGTTCTGCAACGCTTAAAGGTTTAGCTATTGCAACTACAAGTGAAGCTGGCGCTGCCCCAGGACCAGATTATATTTTTGGTTGGGGATTATTGAACGCAGAGAAGGCCGCAAAAGCCATTTTGGAACGGGGTACCAAAAGTATCATCGATGAACAAACCTTAATTCAAGGCCAAACACACACTACCAATGTGGTTGCATCTGGTGGCGGTCCATTGGTTGCTACTATCTGTTGGACAGACCCGGCAGCTACACCCGTTTCTGTCGCAACTGCGCTTGACAACCCCACCCTTAGGTTAGTTAATGATTTAGACATCAGGGTATCTGATGGCACTACTTTTTTGCCGTGGGTGTTGGACCCTGCTAATCCTACCGCTGCTGCAACCACAGGTGATAATTTTAGAGATAATACGGAACAAATTTTTATTGCTAATGCTGTGCCCGGTAAGAACTATACAATTACGGTAACTCATAAAAATTCATTACAAGGCGGCCAACAAGCTTACTCGCTAATTGTAACTGGAGTGGGTGGTAATGTTTATTGCACATCATCACCAAGTTCAAACGCAGATTCAAAAATTACTAATTTTCAGTTAGCAAATATTAATCACACCCCTGCCACAACTTGTACAACGTATGGAGATTATACCAATCAAACCATAGAATTAGAACGCTCTAAAAATTACAATTTAAGCTTAGCAGTTGGCAGTTGTGGTGGCGATCAAAATAAAATCGCAAAAGTATTTGTAGATTGGAATGGCGATGGAGATTTCGATGATAGCAACGAGCTAGCTGCGACTTCTTCGGTAATTGCAGCTACGGGCACATTCAATACTTCTATTTCGGTTCCGGGTAATGTAGCAGTAGGTAACTTTACAAGATTGCGCATAGTACTATCTGAAACGTCGGATGCCGTTAATGTTTTAGCTTGCGGTAGCTACTCGAAAGGCGAAACGCAAGATTATCGCGTTAAATTTAACGAGGCAGCCATTAATGTAGGCATTTCGGAAATTGTTACACCGGTTTCTGGTGATGCCGCTGGATTAAACCGAAAACTGACTTTAAAGCTTAAGAATTACGGAACCAATCCTGTTTCGTTAGTTCCAATTGTAGTGGTAGTTAAAGACGGACCAACTTCTATAGCAACTATTAACGAAACTTATAATGGATCACTAACCAGTGGCGCTGAAGTAACGTTTTTAGTTCAAGGTAGTTTTAATACCCAAAGTGGTAAGACTTATACCATTGAGGCAGCCACAAATTTACCTACCGATTTGGTCGTGGCAGACAATCTTGCAACAAAGAATGTATCTTTTGCCGCTTCTCCAACTATTAATACCACACAGGCCTATTTTACAGATGCGGCAGGCACGTACTACCTGCATGCTACACAAAATGATGGACGGTTGTTTTGGTATAATGATGTGAATTCTTCTACTGCTTTTTATAACGGAAATTCGGTAGTAACAAGTGTAGCACCTCTAGCTGGTAACACATTCTATGCGACTTTAAATTCCTACACTAATTCATTTGTGCCTGCTAATAAGGCGGCATTTAGTACTGTTGGGACTTATGTTCAACCAACTTTTAGACTATATTTCGATGCTGCTGCACCAATGATCATAGAAACAGCCCGTTTACACATTGGCTATAGAGGTGCAGTTACTTTTAACGTATTTGATAATGTATCTGGAGTAAAAGTGTCTAGCTCTACCATCAGTGTTAATAATACCCGTAACCCCGCAAGTGCAACGGTTGGAGCAGCCAACGATGCTACAGATATAGGTCAGCTTTATAACGTCGATATCCGTTTTCCTTACGCAGGTTCGTTTTATCTTACCGCCGAGTTTAACAACGGTGCAACACTTTTTAGAAATAATAACACTAACGGAACATTTACTTATCCAATGACCGATAGTCAAAACCTGTTATCACTTACATCACACAGTGGTAATCTCGTAACCCCTAATAGTTTCTTTTACTACATATATGGTATTAATGCTAAACCTATTGGAGAAACGGTTAACACAAAAGTCGCTGTTCCATTAACTAATTTAGCGGTTACGAGACAAGGAGATTTGCTAACATCGCCCATAGCAAATGGTAACCAATGGTATTTGAATGGCAATCCAATTAGTGGAGCAACTTCTGCTACCTGTCAGGCGACAACTGTTGGAAGTTATGTTGTCAAAGTTACAGTGGCGGGTGGAGTAACTATTACCTCTCAACCTTTAGTGGTAAACACGCTACCTGTTAAGCTAAATAACTTTACTGCAACGAAACATGCAAACGGGGTGCATCTAAAATGGACAACATTAAGCGAAATCAATCACAAACATTTTGTGGTAGAACGTTCTATTGATGGAAATACATTTAATGAAATAGGTATTGTAGAACCAAATACTAATAAGCAATACGCTTTCGTGGATAAAACTCCAAGTTGGGGAATTAACTATTATCGTATAGTTCAGGTTGATAGAGATGGTAATACAGAAACATTTGGTCCAAAGGCAATAAATTACGATGTAGCTGCCGAAATTGATGTACAAGTATATGCTAATCCAGTAAAGACAAACTTTACCGTTAAAGCTAATCATGTACAATTGAATGAAACGTATGCGGTTATCATATTTGATGTTTTAGGTAGAAAGGTAAAAGAGCTTAATATTGCAGGGAAAGAACTTTTGACGGGTAAAAATATAGATATAGCCAGTTTAATATCTGGAAACTATGTTTTGGAAATTAATGGTGCTCGAAAAGTTGGGCAAGCTAAATTTATTAAGCTATAATCATTTAGAGTTACTTAAAGAAGGAGCTTCGGCTCCTTTTTTTATTTAATTACTTCCACATGAATTAATATTTCCGCTTTTTAACCTAACTTTGTTTTATGAAAAAAGTACTAGCCGTTTTACTTTTCTTTTTAACGTTCATCGTGGCACAGCCTCAAGCTAACGCACAATGTGCAATGTGTACTGCCAATGCCGAAATGGGAGTGAAGAATGGTAATACGCAAAGTAAAGGTTTAAATACTGGAGTGTTATACTTATTGGCTATTCCATTTTTGTTAGCTGGCGGGGTAGGTGTGCTTTGGTATACGAACTTTCGTAAAAAGGATACGGGTAACTTAGCCTAGTTTTCCGTTTATACACAGCTAAAATTTCCCAAAACACATATTAATTTCCTACATTGGCAACAATTGCTAATGCGATATACTTATGCTTAAGAAATCAACTTTTAATTTCCTAAGGGAACTGGCAGACAATAATAACCGTGAGTGGTTTGCAAGAAACAAGCATCTTTATGAAGAAGCCAAATTAGATCTGTTTGCCTTAATTACTCCTCTAATAAAAGAATTTTCTGCCATAGATCCACAGTTTTCGGAAGATACGGAGCCTAAAAAGTGCTTAATGAGGATTTATAGAGACATCCGCTTTAGCCAGAATAAAGCTCCCTACAAAAAGAACTACGGAATTGCTTTTGATGTAAAAGGTTATGGACCTAATACTCCAGCATACTATTTACATTTAGAACCTGGAAGCTGCTTTTTTGGTGTGGGCTTTTGGATGCCTGAAAGCACTTTGGTCAAAAAAATTAGAGAAGAGATTGATTACAGCAGTGATGAATTTTTGGAAATAATCAACGATAAGTCATATCAGTCAATATTTTCAATAAGTAAAGAAGATAGTCTTAAAAAAGCACCAAAGGGATATGAAATAGATCATCCAATGATTGAATACTTGCGATTGAAAAGCTTCATTTCTGTATATCCATTAAAGGAGGAAGACTTTTATAAAAATGACATCGTTGATAAGTTGATAAAAGCTTTTAAAACTATTCAACCATTCGTGTTATTTTTGCGCAAAGCAGTAGATCAATAAACAAACATATACAAATGAAACAACTGAAACTTTTTTTCGCTCCCATTATCGCTTTATTTTTAGTTGCCGCTACTTTGAGTTCTTGCGTTGTACTATCTACCAAGAAATATAAATCGCTTTTAGCTAAGCAAGACTCATTAAATACTGGATGGAATGATTCGCAATTAAATAATGAAAGTTTAGAGCAACGCATTAAACGTTTGCAGGCAGACACTGCGGCGTTAAATAACCAATTAGCAGCGCTTAACGAAAGATACACCGATTTAGATGCGAACTATGCAAAATTGAGGTCTAACAGTTCGTCAGAAATTAATAAACTTACTGGAGATTTAGCTAAACGGGAAGCTAGATTAAAGGAGGTAGAAGAGGTATTGCGTAAACGTGATGAAGCTACCAATCAGCTAAGGGCAAAACTACAATCGGCTTTGCTGGGCTTTACCAAGAGTGGTTTAACGGTGGAAGTAAAGGATGGTAAGGTGTATGTTTCCCTAACAGATAAATTGTTGTTCCCATCGGCAAGTATTGTGATAGACGAGAATGGTAAAAAAGCTTTAACCCAGTTGGCCGAGGTATTAAAACAACAACCAGATATCAACATTGCTGTAGAAGGGCATACCGATTCGCAACGTATCAGTAATTTAGGACAGATAAAAGATAACTGGGATTTAAGCGTATTGCGTTCTACATCTGTAGTTCGTTTTTTAACAGATGAACAAAAGGTAGAAAGTGTGAGAATGACAGCTACCGGAAAAGGCCAGTTTCAACCTTTGGGAGAGAATACCACAGCCGAAGGTAGAAGCAAAAACCGTAGAATTGAAATTGTACTCTCTCCAAAATTGGATGAGCTTTACAATTTGATCAAACAGTAAGCCCTAAGTTCTCTGAAGGGGATTATAAAAGCCACAGATGCACAGATTAAATTTGTGTATCTGTGGCTTTCTTATTTAAAATGGTGATTTTAAGGATGCAAAATCACTCAAAACTAAATCTTTATCAGACAATAAAAACTCGCTAGGATCTAGGTAGGCTGCCCAGTCGATGTTTAAAGTTGGGTCATTCCACATCACACCAATCTCCGAATCCTTATCGTAGTAATTAGTTACTTTATAGGCGAAGATAGTGTCGTTTTCTAAAGTCAAAAATCCATGTAAAAAACCAGGAGGTACCCATAATTGCTTATGGTTTTCGCTGCTTAGCTCAACCGCAAAATGCTGTCCGTAAGTAGGCGAATTTTTCCTGATATCAACAGCAACATCTACCACTTTACCTTGTATTACCCTAACCAATTTGCCTTGTGCAAACGGGTTTGCTTGAGCATGCATTCCTCTAAGTGTGCCCTTTTGAGAAAAAGATTGATTGTCTTGAACAAAATTTACGTCGATTCCTGCTTGTTCAAACACTCTTTGGCTAAAACTCTCGTAAAAATAACCTCTGCTGTCTTTCCAGATTTTAGGCTCAAAAACAAAAAGGTCTTGTATTGGGGTTTCTATAATATTCATAACTATCCTACAAATTCCATTAATGTGCTAAATGTAACCAACTTATTTGGGTACTTGATATACATTTCTGCTGTAAATTCTTGCTCATACGAGTCTAAGAAGGCTTGATGCTTGGCTTCGTCTTCAGCGATGAACTGAACACAGTAGCTCAAACCTTCGTTTGGTGAGTCTACAATCTTCAAAAAGCGATGAGAAACAAAGCAATCTTTTTCCATTAGTTGCGGAATGTGGATTTCTTTCATCCACGCTAGCCATTCTGTAGCTGAGGCTTCTTCTATAATTACGGTAACGTTAAATAACAACATGGCGTAAAGATACGGCATTAAGGTTGAAGGTGGAAGGCCTAAAGCCTAAAGCCCAAAGGCTAAAGGAGTAGACGGTGTTAAAATCCAAGGTCTAATGCAAATCGTGAAATTTTCAGCCCTAAACTGTTTCACCACGTAGGTTGCGGTATCTTTTTCGTGCTTCTGTATTTAGAATACTGCCTGGGAAATCTGTGATTAACTGCTGATAAAGCTTTTTTGCTTCTTCCATATTACTCAGCTGATGCTCGTATAAATCGGCTAAAGTAAAGATGGCATCATCAATCCAAATACTAGTAAAATGTGATGAAATTAATTGTTTGAGATTACTTTCTGCTTTTGCAAACTCGCTGTTCTTAATAAAGATGCGAGCTTTAGCCATCAAAATATCGTCTGCTAAACTATTTTTCGGGAAAGCAATATCGATACTATCCAATTTTTTTAAAGCGGCTGAAGTGTTGTTGGTAAATTGTAGCATTTCAGCATCAGCATACATGATTAAAGCTAAACTGTCATTTTTACTTTGAAGGTTATCCGAGATCAGCAAACTCAGGTTTAAAGCATCATTTGCGATCAGCTGTGAGGTAGAAGCTTTAAGTACATCAGCTTGTGATTTGGCAAATTTGAAGTTACCCTGATAAAATGAAAGCCTTGCCGAACGAAAACGAGCATCACTAGCTATAGGTAAATTATCGTTTTGCTTGGCTACTTGTTCGTAAATTAGTACTGCTTCCCAAGGCTGTTTGTTCAATACATAAATATCACCTAAATCAATCTTTAACTGACCAATTTCTGTAGCAGGTAAACCTGGAACTTTGAGTGCTTGTTCCAAAGTTTTTTCCGCTTCTGATAAATTGTTGAGATAATAAGCTTGTAGATATGATAACTTTTTGAGCGCAAATATAGTTTGAATATTGATGCCATACTGAGTAATTACCTGCGAAAACTCATCTGCCAAAGCTTTAATGGCAACTTGGTCGATTTTGCCCTGTACCGCTAATTCATATTTGGCATTAATGAGCTGTATTTTTGAAGGTAAATACAGCTCATTTTCCGTTCCTTTCGCTATAATGTACTCGTAGGCTTTAATAGCAGTAGGAAAAGCCTTATTCGCAACAAACGTATTGGCAGTATTAAACAGCAAGTTCGACGAATTCTTTGTACGTCTGTCTTGTGCAATCATTTGCCTTAGCGCCATTTCATATTCTTGCTGCTGAATAAACTGCCAAATCAGCAATTCGGTAAAGATTTCATTTTGTGGATCTTTCTGAATTTTCTTTAGCAAAGCTGATTGTAATAATTGATAGTCGTTATTACTCTCAAAAAGATTGGCCAAAATGCTTTGTGCTTGTGGCATCAATTGTGGATTTGCAGGTAGCGCATTTAGGTATTCGTTTACCAACGCCTGTTTATCCTTTTTGAAACGGTAAATACTCAGTAGTTCAAAGGTGAACAATTGTTCGTCTTCCAATACTTTTCTACCCTGTAAAAAAGTGTTCACCGCCATGTCATAAGCTTCAAATCTGTAAAAAGCGTTGGCCAAATCTCTAAATTGAAATTCGTTTTTAGGAACGTTTTGAATAGCGTTATAATAGATTTTGTTTGCTTCGGAGGTTTTTCCACTTTCTTGATAAATTCTTCCCAAAGCAATTTGATAGTTAATTTTTTGTGGCGACTGTTTAATGAGCCTTTTGACCAAAGTTTCTGCTTCGTCGTATTTTTTTATTTTAAGCAAAGAGGTGTAATACAAATCGAAATAACCATCGTTACGGTTGCGATTGAATAACTTTTCTAATAATGCAGCAGCTTTCTCGTAATCTGCCTGCTGGTAATATTGGTAGGCCAAAGCTTCATCTACATTATCTTGCGCCCACATAGTGGATGATAGACAGCAAGCCAATAAAAGGAGCAAGAAATGTTTCATCTATTCGGAAATTCTTTATCGTAGCTAAATCTCGGGTGTTGCCAATCATCAGCTTTGCTAAAATTAAATTTTTTAACTTATAATTATGGTATTCAATTAAAATAACGTCGTAACAAGCACTGTATTTTAAATGTTACGCTGCTTTGTTTTTACTAAACAACAAAATTTGTTTTATTTGATTAACCGCACAAACGTGATAGCTAAGTAACAATGTTAATGTTTATAGCCAACCGCAATTAGTGTTGTGTAATTTTGTGATATGATGACGGCTGTGAAAAAATATGTATGGTTATTGGTGGTTGCGGTGCTTTTTGCTTGTAATGAGGGCGAAAAAGTAAGGCAAGTGCCAGTTAACGATTTTTTCAAAACCCAAGATCGGGCATTATATCGCTTATCGCCCAATGGCAAATACATTTCGTATTTAACCCTTAAAGATAAAAAGCAGCATTTAGTAGTAGAAGATTTAGAAGATGGCAAAGTTACCGAAGTATCTAAATTGGAAGAGCGAAATATCAATTTTTATTGTTGGGTAAGTAACGATCAATTGATTTACTACAAGGAAAAGGAAGCCAGCAGATTTCAAACAGATTTATACATTGTTAATAGAAACGGTACCGAAGAACGCCTTTTAAATGCTGATGAAAAGAGCAAAGTTCGTTTATTGGAAGATCAATTGATTGATAATAAGTTCTTGCTGGTGACCAGTAACAAAAGAGATTCTACCGTTTTTGACGTTTATCGTTTAAATGTAAGAAACGGTCAGATGCTTATTGCTGCTAAAAATCCGGGCAATTTTACCAATTGGCTTACCGATAGCAAAGGCAAGTTGCGCATGGCAATTTCTACCGATGGCGTGAATGAATCGTTGTGGTACAGAGAAAGCGAAAACAAAGATTTCAAAAAAATCATTACCAACAACTTTAAAACTACTTTATGGCCGGTAGCTTTTTCGGAAAACAAACCGAATACTATCTACGCAATTTCTAATGTAAACCGTGATAAAAACGCCTTAGTAGAGATAGACTGTACCAACGGGAAAGAGAAAAATGTACTATTTGCTGATGATACTTTGAACGTGGTTGAAGCGCAGTATTCAAAACGACGTGGTAAAATGGATTATGTAGTGTACGAAACTTGGAAAAAGGAGAAGCACTACCTGAATGAAGAGGCTAAAAAACTATTTGGTGCGCTAGAAAAATTGGTGCCAGATGCAGAATATCGCATTATCCATAATGATAAAGATGAACAGCACTTCATTGTGAGAACATTTACGGATCGTAGTCCGGGGGCTTATTACATCTATCATTCTGAAAATAATCAGTTGAAAAAACTGAGCGATCTTAATCCTACAATTAAGGAAGAAGAGATGTGCGAAATGAAGCCCATTGCATATACTACTGTGGATGGGTTTAAAATAAATGGTTACTTAACGCTTCCATTGGGTTTAAAATCGGAGAATTTACCTGTTGTGGTTATTCCCCATAATGGACCTGGACAACGTAATAGCTGGGGCTTTAATTCTGATGTGCAGTTTTTGGCCAATAGAGGTTATGCTGTGCTGCAAGTTAATTATAGGGGTTCTACAGGTTATGGCAAGGAGTTTTACGCTGCTGGCTTTAAAGAGTGGGGGCAAAAAATCCAACAAGATGTTGATGCTGGAGTACAATGGTTAATTGACCAGAAAATAGCAGATCCGCAAAGAGTGGCTATTTATGGCTATGGCTTTGGTGGGTTAATTGCCGTTAATAGTGCTGTGGCTAATCCGAAAATGTACAAATGTGCTGGTTCTAGTGCAGGCGTGCTCAACCTTTTCAGTTATTTAAAAACAATACCGCCATTTTTAACTTCTAACCTACAGATGTTTTATGAAATTGTAGGAAATCCGATTAAAGATGCTGATTACATGCGACAAGCTTCACCAGTTTTTCATGCAGATAAAGTTAAAATTCCGATATTTATTACGCAGAGTTCTAAAGACCCTCGTATAAATGGTAATGATGCTGTGCAGTTTGTGAAAGAACTGAAGAAATTAAATCTTCCGGTAACTTATTTAGAAAAGGAAGAAAATAAAACTGCATTAAACAGGGAAGAAGCTAGGAAGAAATCGTACGCTGCTTTAGAACTTTTCTTACAAGATAATCTTAGAAAACGTTAAGCGAGAGCACTAAATAGAGCGTATGCCTAAACAATCAGTAAAAGAAAGCGGATATCGCAAGAATTTTTCCCTTATTGCTACATTCATCGGATTAATTTCGGTGCTATTTGTATTGTCGCTTTTTCTTGCCTTTAATTTTAGTACAAAAAAAATAGAGGGCGATTTTATTTCTGCAAAAACAAATGTACTTGAGGAAAGTATCAAGCCCTACAATGATTTCTTCCTTAATAAGCTGCCAGAAATATCTTACTATAATGGCTATTTAGATTCTACTACAGCATCGAAATTTGTAGATACAATTTTGTTGAAATATCCATTTGTAAAACGGGTGGTGTTTTTTGATGCCGAAGTTCGCAATTCGAGATATGAAGAAAATGGTTTAAACGTAGGCAATTTTTCGGTGGGGATGAAGAGTGTTTACCAGTTTGGCACCTACATACCTGCAGATTCTGTAAAGATTTTCGGCACAAATGCTATTCCTTCCAATACTACCTTAGAAAATTTTAATGAGTTGGCGTTAAAGCTGTACACTTTCGTACATCGGTTAGATACAGCAAGAATGCCTACACAGGAAGATCTCTTCAGTAATTTTTCGAACATTAAACCTAACAGAATTGATTATTTCAATATTCCGAGGTTTGAGGATTTGAAAGTGTACAAGCAGATGATTAATGAAAAACTGCTTTCTGAGCCCATTTATCAGCAAGATATGCTCTCTTTCGAGCTAGATCCGATGAAGATGAAGATCAAAAACAATAGACCTTTGCTTTATCAATCGGTGCGTATTGAGCCTGTAACTTACGATCCTTTAGAAACTTCATCAGAATATGTAACAGGTGAAATTACGTTAGGCGGTCCGTTTTCGGCCTATAAGTTGTACTTCATTTCTGCCAAATCTTTCATCAAGAAGGAAATTTTTAGTTACTTTTTTCCTATTGCAGCGGTAATCTTGCTTTTTTACGGCTTGTTGCTTTTGGTAGCTTTCCTTATCTATAGAAATTTGAATATCAACCATAAGATGTTTAAACTGCAGTACGATTTCATTACCAATTTAACGCATGAATTTAAAACGCCGGTAAGTGTCATCAAAATTGCTGGAAATAACATTAAAAGTGCGGTAAGTATCTCCGAAAGGGAACAAAAACTTTACGGTAAAATATTAGATGAGGAAGCCGATAAATTGAATGGTTTGATGAATAAATTACTTGCATTTACGCAGATTGAGAACAAAGCCATCAAGCTTAATGAAGATAGGATTAATATCACTGAATTTATCGAAAGTACCATTGATGTACATCAGCTAAAGCACCCAGATTTCAAGTTGAGCTATGAAGTAACAGATTTTACGCATTTTACTACAGATCCGGTTTTGTTAGGTAGCTTATTTGATAATCTGATGGAGAACGCTTACAAATACTCGCCAGCAGACAAAAAACAATTACACATCACTGCCCGTTTAATTAAAGATAAAATTGTGCTGCGTTTCAAAGATGCGGGTATAGGTATACCAGCTTCAGAAATAAACAATATATTTAAGAAGTTTTACCGAGTGCAAAATCAGTATAACCAGGCTGGAAGTGTGGGTTTAGGTTTGGCTTTTTGCAAGGAACTTGTTAATTTTATGAAAGGCGATATCAGCGTTCGCAGCGTTGTAAATAAAGGAACAGAATTTAAAATAGTACTACCATATAATAATTGAAATGTTGTAAAGTTTTAACGTTGTAATGTTGTTCGTCAACTTTCCAACTTTCCAACTTCACAACCTTAAAACAAAAATACTATGTCAAAAGATATCAAAATATTAATTGTTGAGGATGATGAAAACCTACGTTTTTTAACAGCAATGCGATTAAAAACGGAAGGGTATCAAGTTATAGAAGAAGCAGATGGTATTGCCGCTGTTGAGACTATTAATTCCGAAAAACCAGATATTGTACTTCTTGATTGGATGTTGCCAGGTAAAGAAGGTTCTGAAGTTTGTGAGGAAGTGCGTAAACAGGGCTTCGAAGGTTTGATAATTATGATGACTGCCAAAGCGCAAGACGTAGATAAGATTGATGCTTATCAATTCGGCGCTTCCGACTATGTTACTAAGCCATTTAATCCAGAAGTATTGATTGCGATGTTAGATAGTAAGGTGAAATTTTTACTCAATAGCGATAAGTCAGAAATTCATCGTTTTGGTAACATGGAGCACCATCCAAATATCCACACTTTATTCCGTGATGGTAAAAAAATTGAGCTGACTATCTTAGAAAACAGGATATTGCTTTACTTTTTGCGTAATCCAAATCAGGTAATTAGCAGGGAAGATTTGATGTTGGAGGTTTGGGGCTACAACTCTGATGTAAACACGAGAACTTTAGATATGCACATTGTTCGTTTACGTAAGAAAATTGAAGTTAATCCAGATAATCCGCAGTTGTTGCAAACCGTAAGAGGTGTTGGTTATAGGTTTAACGTTGGGAGTTAGAAATGTACTAACTCTCATAACGGCGTCATTTCGAGTGTAGTCAAGAAATCTTTGAAGTTGCTAACTGAAATGTATGACAAAGCCCAAAGATTTCTCCATTTCGCTGCGCTTCAGTCGAAATGACGAAATTCGTTAAGCCAGTGTAACACTCAACCAACTACACAAAACCAAAATCACATATTGTAGCAACATGGTTCCGTCTAGGTAAAAGAAATAGAAATATTCATTTCTTTTGATGTTAGATTTAAAGATGAGCCACCCTGTAAGCACTACAGTTAAGGTTAAGCCAATTACATCAATATTGATGCCTTTAGTAAATAGCACTAAAAGCAAAAGATAAATACCTAATAAGGCCTGGCAGAAAATCCAGGCTTTTTTTTCGCCCAAAACTACCGGAATGGTTTTAAGTTCGTAAAGTTTGTCTTGGAATAAATCTCTAATATCAAATGGAACAGTAATGGCGCAAATGAACAGAAACCTCTTCGCTAATAACAACACAGTTTCGCTTAATGGAACCTGTATCTGATGCAGACTTTCTAATTCTACAATAGGAAGCAAAACGCAACTACTTGCCCAAACAAAGGCAATTAAAAAAAGCTTTATTCCGGGAATATTTCGTAATCCTATTTTCTTATTGTTGAGTGTGAGAAATGGGATATTATAAGCAACCGCCAGCAAACCCACAAATATCATCAACAATTTTGATTCGAAACTGAGGTATAGCAAGCCCAGCGGAATTAAACAAAGTGCCGAAATTAAAGTGGTAGAAATTGTTAAACGATGGTGAGCGAAAATCCATCTCACCCTTTTAAAAGGTGAGTTTTGAGGTTCTTTTGGTTTAGATAATAATACCGCTAAGTTGTAGATCAATAAGGTGGAGAAGAACAGAAAAGCTAATACAGCTTCACTCGGCTTAGCTTTTAATAAATGATAGGTAACCAGGCCTTGAGCAACTGCGCAAATCGCAATAAAAAGATTGCTGAATAGCAGAAAATCAAGAATGGATGAACCTAGTTTTTTGAGCATGTTATTAGTTATGAGTTGCGTGTTACGAGTTATGGGAAAGAACTATACGCTTAGACACGTAACTAATAACCCGTAACACACAACACTAAGCTCTGCTTAACGTAAATATCGTAATTTCTGGCAACATACCAACACGGCCTGGGTAGCCTAAAAAGCCGTAACCAACATTCACATACAATTGTTGCTGTTGCTCTTGATATAAACCAGCCCATTCTTTGTAGATGTATTGCACTGGGCTCCACTGCGTGTTTTCTAAACGTACGCCAAACTGCATGCCGTGGGTATGACCAGCAAAAGCCACATCGATATCTTTGTACTTTTCTAGAACTTCTCCACGCCAATGCGATGGATCGTGAGATAACAATAGCTTCACTGGTAAATCTTCAGTGTTTTGCATGGCTATGTCCATTTTTCCATATTTAGGAAAACGGCCCATGCCCCAGTTTTCAATACCTACAATTCCAATTTCTTCGCCGCCAACTTTTATGCGTCGGTTTTCGTTCATCAACAAATCCCAGCCCATAATTTTGTGCGAAGCCACCATGTCTTGCAAGTTTTTAACCTTAGCAGGAGATGTTTCCCTGCCAAAATGATAGTCTCCATAATCGTGATTACCCAACACAGAATATACGCCCAAAGGAGCTGTTACTTTGCTGAAAATATCTTGATAGTCTTTAAGTTCGCTAGTAAGGTTGTTCACCAAATCTCCTGTGAAGAAAACTAAATCAGGTTTTTCTGCCAACAACATATCTACGCCACCTTTTACAGCGGTTTTATTGTAAAAACTTCCGGAGTGGATGTCTGTAATTTGTGCTAAAGTAATACCATCAAAAGCTTTTGGTAAGTTCGGGAGTTTTAAGTTTACCCTCCTAATTTGGTAATCGTAAGCACCAGAGATGATGCCCCAACTTAGTGAACTTAAAGGCACTGCACCTGCAATTAACCCAGCTTTCACTAAAAAAGAAGAACGACTGATAGGTTCGCCTTTGATAGTTTCTTTCGCTGCTTCTGTTGGCTCTTTTTTCTTCTTCAATAGTCGGAAGAACTTGATACCAAATCTTCTTAAATCATCAATTAATAAGAATGGCAGCATGACCAATTTACCTGTGCTAATTAAAAAGAAAGCAACCAAGATAATTGCTCTTGCTGATAAAAATAAGTTAAGGTAAATAGCACAGAAAACGCCGATAATTAAAGCGATGTTGATTGTCCACCAAGCTCTTTTAAAGAATTTTTTAGTGCTGTCTTTCCATTTTTTGAAAACAGCTAGAATTGCGTAGTAACAATAAAAGTCGAATAAGATGACGATAATGCAGAGTACTGTTAGAAATAATGTTCTTCCCATGTGGGGTGTAAAATTAATTTATTTGTTAGATGTTTTTTTAATGGATTTGTTTCAGTCCCGCTTCGTCATTTCGACCTTGTGGAGAAATCTTTGAAGCGCCTTTACAGAATTCAAAGATTTCTCGGTTTCGCTGCGCTTCACTCGAAATGACGATTGGCCTATTCTCGAATGAAGGCAAGTTATTTACCCAAAATCCTCCTCGTCATCATCCATATCTGCGTTAAACAAACTATCAAACATATCAGAGAAACCGAAACCGCCATTTAAATAGTTTTTATTCAGTTGCGAATATTCCGATAAGCCATGCAGCACAAATTCCATTAACAACAAGGTTTGGTTTGCACTTAGCTTAGGATGGAATTTCTTCACTAAATCTTCCAACCCATTAACCTTTTGAAGTTCTTTTTTGTAGTTATTCAGTGTTAGGTTATCATCAATGTCAATAGTGTTGCCTTCAGTAAACCATTCAGTAATTTCCGTGTAAGGATTAGCGGTTTTGCTTTTCTTCGCTCTAGTTGGGTCTGGGAAATACCTCGCAAATAAGTGCTTAACAGCTTTGCCAATTAAGGTATGTGCTACCTTCGCCGGACCTTCCAACTCACCTTCATAAACCAATTCAATCTTCCCCGTAACAGCCGGAATAATTCCACTGAAATCCGAAATACGCACAAAGGTAGATTTCTCTTTACTTACCAACATTCTTCGCTCTGCGTTACTAATTAAATTCTCAAAAGCTGAGATAGTTAAACGAGCAGAAACACCAGATTTTTGGTCGATGTATTCACTTTTACGAGCTTCGAAAGCCACTTGCTCTACCAAATCTTTCACTAAACCATCAGTTTCAATTAAACGTTGCTCATTAGTTAGTTTTGCTTCTTGGAAAGTAATTTTTCTAGAAATCTCGATAGACTTCGGATAATGCGTTAAAATCTGACTTTCGATACGGTCTTTCAGTGGCGTTACAATGCTGCCACGGTTGGTGTAATCTTCTGGGTTTGCAGTGAACACAAATTGAATATCCAAAGGTAAACGCAATTTGAAACCTCTAATTTGGATATCTTTTTCCTGTAGCATATTAAACAGAGCCACCTGAATACGAGCCTGCAAATCGGGCAATTCGTTAATTACAAAAATGCTGCGGTGTGCTCTTGGTATCAATCCAAAATGGATTACACGTTCGTCGTTGTAAGTCAGCTTTAAGTTTGCGGCTTTAATCGGGTCAACATCGCCAATCAAATCGGCCACGGTAACATCTGGCGTAGCCAGTTTCTCTGTGTAGCGCTCGCTGCGGTGCAACCAAGCAATCGGAGTGGCATCGCCTTTGGTTTCAATTTCATTTCTGCCAAACCACGAAATAGGGTTCAATGGGTCGTCGAAAATCTCGCTACCAGCAATGTAAGGAATGTATTCGTCCAACAGATTTACCATTAAACGGGCAATACGAGTTTTCGCTTGTCCGCGTAAACCTAGCAATAGCACATTGTGACGAGCCAATATTGCCGTTTGCAATTCTGGGATTACTGTTTCATCGTAACCTAAAATACCTTCGAAACCTGCTTCCTTATTTTGTAATTGAGTAATTAAATTCTTCCTTAATTCGTCTTTAACGCTTAAAGACTGGTATGATGTGGCTTTTAATTCGCCGAGTGTTTTTGCTTCTGTCATAAAGGTATAAGCTTTAAGGTATATGGTTTAGGGTTTACAGCCTTATGCCTTCAACCCTCCACCTTTTACCTTATCTAATCGTTCTTCTTCTATTTTTAATGTAATCTTCAAATATATATTCGCCCAAACCGTTGAGCGAACTGTAAAATGCCCTGCCGCCGTTAATTTCGGTAAACTGTCTTACAAACTGTTGCAAGTAGGGGTCTTTGGCAATCATAAAGGTTGTGATAGGGATATTCAATCTTTTGCATTGTGCCGCCATATTTAGCGTTTTGCCAATTACTTTTCTGTCTAAACCAACGCTGTTTTTATAGTATCTGCCGTTCTCTTTCAAACAAGTCGGCTTGCCATCGGTAATCATGAAAATTTGCTTGTTATGTGTTTTTCTTCTGCGTAGCAAATCTGTAGCTAATTCTAATCCAGCAAAAGTGTTGGTGTGGTACGGACCAACCTGTAAATACGGTAAATCCTTGATGGTAATTGGCCAAGCATCGTTACCAAAAACTACGATATCCAAAGTGTCTTTCGGGTATTTCGTTTTAATCAGCTCTGCTAAAGCCATTGCCGTTTTCTTGGCAGGCGTAATTCTGTCTTCGCCATACAAAATCATCGAGTGCGAAATATCAATCATCAACACCGTAGACGTTAAAGTTTTGTAATCCTTTTCTTCCACTTCCAAATCGCGTTCGGTAAGTGTAAAATTGCCAATTCCGTGGTTAATTTGCGCATTATGGATAGAAGCAGTCATGTCAATTTGGTCTAAACTATCGCCAAAACTAAACTCCCGTCTATCCGCATTTTTCTCCTCGCCAATGCCCGAAATATTACTGTTGTGATTTCCTTTACCAGCTTTTTTCAACTTCCCAAAAATCTCTTCCAAAGCCGATTTACGGATGGTTTGCTCTGTTTTTGCAGTAATCTTTGTTTCGCCATTTTCTTCACTGATGTAACCTTTTTCCTTCAGGTCATCAATAAAATCGCCCATACCGTAATTCTTGTTGGTGAACTTGTACTGCTTGTCCAGTTCGTTCATCCAAGCCAAAGCTTCGCCCGCATCGCCAGCGGTATAGTTTAACAATTGCGTGAATAATTTCAGCAACTCATCAAAACCACCTTTAGGCAATTCATTGGGTAAAAATTTCGAAAAATGGTAACCTTTCATATCTCTCTGCTCAATAAAAACGTAGCAACTAAGTTAATGGTTTGGCAGGCTTAGTTTTTTAAGGTGGGTGTCATTTTTAAGCACAAGAAATCAAAGGAGAAAGACTTAAGATTGAGTTGCCAACTGCTTACTGAAAACTGTCTTCAATTTTCCAATTTCACCGGCAAAATTATCTTCAAGTCAGTTTGTTGCTCAAAATCTTTTGCCCAATTTTTGCCAAATTGCTTAGTCATGTGCAAATCCGTCGACCTATTTCGTCTTTCTAACTCATCGTAATCTACGCCCTCAGGTTCGCAACCACCCATGTTTTTAACCTCGAAGCGATATTTTTGCATTACAAAAATGGTGTCGTAATAAATGTAGCCAGCAGGTGGCAGCTCACCATAGGTATAATAAATAATGGTTTCCTTTTCTGTTTTTTTAGGCGAAACAGGTTTTTGCGGTTGCTTACAAGCCACAAAAAGCAAAACGAATAAGCAACTTAAATAAGTTTTCATAAGCTAAATTCTTAGTGTTCTTTGTGGCAAATTAATTAATAATTAAATGATGTTTTTTCTCTTAAAATATGTTCGGTTTGTAGGGTGTCTTTTTCGAAGAAATATTTAATAGTTACACTGCTATCGGTTTGGCTGATGAACTTCGCATCAATTGCGTTCCGAATTTTAAGCCATGTACTATCGTTTTGTTTAATTTCATCGGCATCTTCGAGTAGTATTTTATCGAATAACAAGCCATCTTTAACTATTTGTATTCGTGGTCTGCCCATAACGCCGTAACCTACAGTTTGCACCTTGAGGTGGTTTTCTAAGGTAAAATGATTAAATCGGCCACTCCCCGAACCTGATAAAATAATGCCGAAAAAAGGTATCGCCATTGGCAAAATGGTTAAAATTAAACCTGCAACAAGCAACCAGAAATATATTTTAGCCCATAGTTTTTTCCAGAAACTGAAAGCCGTAATTGGCGTTAATACTAACCAAATCCAGAAGATTACCCTATCGCTCCAATAGCCAACAAAACTCATTTGCCAAAACCAATAAAGTGCTACATTTAGCGTAATTAAAGCACAAACGAATAGGTAAATTCGGATTAAGATTTGTTTTTTATTTTCCATGTTTTTTATCATCTGGCTAATACCCGACGCGATGCATCGGGTTGCCTATAAATAACCCTTGCAGGGTTACCAGTTTGGTGTCAAATAAGTGCTTAACAAGCAGGGTTTTAAGTCTTGCGTATGCATATCCCAACGGCAACGCCTTGGGTTTTTAGTCGCTCAATTCTACCTCTCCGGCAACTGATAATTTAACAACCCATACTTTTTAAGCAACCAGCCCGAGCCACCAGATTTTCCATTTACCTTTTCATACCCACTTGTACCGCAATGGCAAGGGCCAACGGGCCCGAACATTCCGTAATTATATTCAGCGGTGTAATTAAAATCTGATAATAAATAAGTGCGGTTAGCAATCACCACAATAATCCAATCGTTAATATGTAGCTTGTCGAACGGCATCATAATCATTTGGGTTTCAAAATCATCAGGCTGTACAAAATTTATCGTCGTATCTCTAATCATAAGTTTATCTCTTTTGAGGTAAAACCTAATCTCTTTCAGTTCCTTTTTCGTAAAACCGTTAACCTTAATCTCAAAATTTCCTTCCACAGTTTTAATCGTGTCGCAAACCTCTTTTTGGTGACGAATGGCTTCTTTCTTTTTGCTGTATCGGTTCCATTCTATGCTTCCCCAAACAAAAGCAACTAGCAGTAAAATCACTCCCACAATTACTGCAATAAAAATTCCTATAATTTTGAAAATCTTTTTTGTAGTCATTTGGTTTTGGGTTTTTCCAACTAGTCTTCGACAAGCTCAGACTGATATCAGATTTATAAGATTACTACTGCGTTCTAAAACTCACTGGCATGGTAAAGTACGACCTCACATTTTTACCCTTAAGCTTCGCTGGGCTCCATTTTGGCATCCGTTTTAATACACGAATAACCTCTTCATCGCAACCATAACCCAATTTTCTTACAATCTGGATGTTGCTAATCGAACCATCTAACTCTACCGTAAACTTGACCTGCACGGTTCCGTTCACACCATTTTCCACCGCTTCATCAGGGTATTGTATGTTATTGGCAAGAAACTGTCTGGCCTTGTTTATCCCGCCAGGAAACTCTGCTGGTATATCAACCTTTCCTAGGTAACCTGTAGTGTCATTAGGTGGCAAAGGCTCAATTGGAGCTTTCGCCGGCACTGCCGAAACTGCTCTTACACCTTTTGTTAACGATAGTAAACCCTTTTCATTTTGCGTATAAATGTTCACATAACTAGCTAATTTATTTTCCTTAACAAAAAAAAGGATGCGGTTATCCATCACTTCAAAACTCCCACTTTTAATCGTGTCGCCAGTTTTTCGGTTCACAATATGCTTCAATTCCTTGCCAATTCTCTTCGCATTGCCCACTCGGTACAAATTATAAAATGCTGTATCGTTTTGCGCTTTAGCACTGCCTTTACTTAGGTTCATAATATAGCTAGTTTTGCCTACCTCGAATTGAAAATCAGGAGTTCTGCCTTGTGCAAAAGACAATGCCGAGACGCCGAAAATAAGCATTGCAGTAAGTTTAAATTTAGTTATCATAGGTTTTTGTAAATGTTTGTTAGTATTTCATCGGTTTTGTAGCCCTGCCATTCGCTTTACTTCTCCCGATATAAATCGGGATTGTGCTCGCTTCTGTCAGGTTTAATTAACTTATTTCATTGCTTTTGGGCGAGGTTTTAAAACCCACCGCCTTAGCTATTTCTTCAAAAAAGCTTGTTCATCCACTTTTTCGAATTCCTTTTTATCCTCATGCCACAAATAAGCTTTGTAATAAACTTTTTTGGCTTCCATATTTTCTCTGCAAATGCTGGCAATAAAAAGCCTGCTTGTAAGCCTTCCAATGGCTCTGTCGTCTGCAAATAGGCACGAATTTTCTTCGCCCAAAGGCAAATCGTAAATTTTGCCATCTCTAATATCAATCATAAAACCCATAATGCAACCAGCACCACAACCAAAAATTGATGTCACATAATAACCAGCAAAATCAACTTCATTGGTTTTATAAGCATCAGTAATTCGGGTTCTAAAATCTCTAGCTTCGGGATAGCTGGTCCAATCTATGGGTGCATGTTTGGCTATTTTTTCAGCATCAACGTTGTATCGCTCAAAATCCAGGCTGTCGTTGTAGTTGATGCTTACTTCCTCTGGTTCCACTGCAACATGAGTAACGGTATCCGCAACAGCTGTTTCATCAACTTTTGCCATTACAGCGGTATCGTCACTCCCAACTTCAACAGCTTCAGTGTTGTTATTATCCGTGTTATTGCAGGCATAGCTCAACGCAATTAACCCGAGTAAAATGTATTTAGTTATGTTTTTCATCAGTTCAGAATGTTAACTTCTGTTTTCTTTTTTCTATAATTTCTGCAAAGTCTATCTTATCTCCAGTTGGGCTATCTCCGTCATCAAACACCGAATAGTTTAATAAATATCTGCCATCTTTCTCGTAGGCATTCATTCTAAAGCCCATCAATGCGATATCAGTTATGCCTTTGTCTTTTTCGCCAATTAATACGTATTCAGAAATCACTTCATCAGGTAAATTACTATCACGCCATACGCTAAAATGCCTCCAGAAAAACATTTCATTATCCTTAAAATTGTTGTAAAAGTTGGTTGCCTGTAACATGTGCCTTCTCGAGATAGAGATAATAACCTTATCTGTATTTAATTTTTCGCAAGTGGCATTAATGAAATTCGGGTCGAAGATTTTTTCGTTAGAGTAGTCGCCAGGTTCATTGAAATAAATTAAATCCTTCCACTCTTCTGTAGTGAAAAGCTCGTAGTCAACTTCTCTGATGTTATTTTGCCATTCATCAATTAAGTGCATCAACTGTTCTGCTTCAGATTTTTGGATGTAAGAAAATCTATCGTTGATGTCTTGTACGAAAATCAAAGTCAAATCAGCAACCAAAGGTTTATGGTAAATACGGTCGAAGTTTTGGCTATTTACGTTTTTAATACGAGGGTAAACCTTGTATTTCAATTTTTCCTCGATGCTATATTCTGGTTCAATGGGTTTAACTTCTTGAACTGGCTCTGTTTTCTTTCCGAATAGGTTTTTTAAAAAATTCATAGGTGTGGTTTTTTAATATATTCTTTCCAAATAATCTAATTGGTCGTCATTGCGAGGTACGAAGCAATCTTACAACTATCGCTTTAGGATTGCTTCGTGCCTCGCAATGACGGATTTATAATTTAAATGTTTTCATAGGAGTTCAGATTTAAATCAGCGTAATGCCCAGCTCAGCTAAATACGCTTTTGGCAAATAAATTTCACCGGTTTTTGGGTTGTAAGAGAATGTGCTATCCTCTCTACCATCTTTACGTATGGTTATCGTACAACCTCGCTCATATAAACTTACTTTAACATTTGCCTTAGCTTCAAAAATACGTTTGCTAATTTCATCTGTTTCTTGTAGCGAGAATATGGTAATGCCGTTCTCTAATTTTTTAACATAAAAGAAAGGCTTAAATGGTTTTTTCTCCTCAGGTTCTTCTTCTGAACTACTTCTACTGCGCCCCATACTTGGAGAGGCCATCATTGGTGGGGCACTTTTGTAACCATGTTGTGCACTAGCCATGTTGCTCAGGTTAACTTTCAATAGTTGTTCTGCGTAATTATACAATTTATCCTCATCGGGCTTTGCCAAAACAAAAGCTTTTACCAAAACCATTTTGGCGTTGTAAAGCCTATGGTTATTGCCCTGACTTAATATGATGTAATCGAAAGTTGGATTGCTTTCGTGAATTTGCTTAATGGTAATTATCTCAACCTTTACAATTCTGTCATCTTTCGTTTCTTCTGGCCTTTTATAAAGAAATAGGTATTTATCAAAACCTTTATCAACAACTGGTTTTAAAGTTTCATCGTTGGTTAACACCACATGATGTCTTTTCATTTCTCGAATTGGAGGTGGCAAAAATCTCCCATTCTTATCTTTTCCGCCAGACACAAAAGGCTCTTGCGCATAATATTTAGCGATGATATAATTTCCAGCGCTGTAAAATTCATCGTAATCTCTGTTCATCGGAAGCGTTTTGTCTGTTTCTTCGCTTAACAAAAACTTCTTACCCTTGTTCGTAATTACAGAATAAGGCACTCCTTTTATCGACAACTGATTGCTGTACACGCTTTCGTAAACTTGTTTTGTTCCAGTTTTAGAATTAAAAATAATGTCGGGTTTTTCGCTATAATCTTGTAAGTAAATTTGATTTTTAGCTGAAATGGTCTTCGCATATTTATGGCTCGGTTTTATAGCTTCGTTGCCCAAAGTATCGGTTATACCATGTTTGCCGTTAACACTAAATGCGTGGTATTTCTGCTGTGCAAAAGCTATATTAAAGGTAATGGTCAACGTAATTAATAAGACTGAATTTTTCATTTTAAGGTTGTTGTTTTTGTGAGAATTTAATATCCTGTTACCAGCAAATTCCTTGACGCTTTTAAACTGCATTTTTGAAATTTAGTATAGGCTAATGCCGCTTTACTACGAGCTTGCTCGGCAGTGCCGCCATTTACATAACTGTTTAACGCATCATGTAAAATATAAGCCTCGGGGGCCATGAGTCCGGTGGTCCAAACAATAGGATTTGCTTTTGCAGCAGTTAAATGTGGTGCAAAATATTTCTTGCTGATACATGCTAAAATTATCGCATCGCGTTGTTTGCCATCGGCATTGGTGAAGTTTTCGTTTAATTGGAAATCCATTAAACCATCATGACCAATGTAAGCCACCATTTTTGCATTGCCGTTAATCCCGATGGTGGTTTTGTTAACTCGAACCGTATCTTTCAACTGTCCGGCAGCGCTGTAAAGAAAATCTGTAGTTGTTTTTTTGATGTATTGCCCATCGTAGGCATCTGCAACGAGGTAGTAATGTTTGCTGATGTGCTTAAACACCAAACGTTCCATTCGTATTTTATCGAGCTTTTGGGTTCTAAGTAATTTCCATTCCTTGCTTTTTTTGAAGTAAGTTTTTACACCGTAAGCACAGCCCCAATACAAGTTGTTAGCGGGATCTTGTCCATTACCGATAGCTTTTGGAACGGGTACAATGCCTTGATATTTATTATCGCACAGCGCCACAAAAACGTGGATAGTTTTAGTTGCAGCATCATAACTGGCTACATTTTTCATCTGGCTTTTGGTAGTGGTCGATGGTTTTGTTTTGGCATCGCAACTGGTAGCTAATGCGATAAACAAGAGGTAAATTTTTAATATTTTCATATGTTGTAGTTTTAATCATTAAGTTAATAAGAAGATTAAGATTTTTTCCAAATCTCAGTTCCATTGAACTTTTTCGATTTAATATGTTGCTGCGCCATTAAAAATAACCTGAATTCTTGCAAATCTGCTTCGTTATCAAAAGCTTTTTTCGGAATAATAGAGTGCTTTCTACCTATAAACAAAATAATAAACTCTTCGTTTTCTGCTTTTTTGGTAAATGTTTTCCAGCTTACAAATCCATCTGTTTCAGCTTTATTTTCTTGTTGTACCACTTGTTGTTTGTAGGCTAGTCCCTCTGGTATTAAATTAACTGTAAAATTACCTTGGTAGAAGGGACTTTTCTTAAATGCATAAACAGGTAAGTAGTAATAATTAAGTGCTATAGCCATTAACGCTAACAGCCACACTAAAGATGTTGCCAACATTATGTTTTTCAGCGCTTTTAATAGTAGCGGATGAAATGAAGTTGGTTCATTTATTAACCAAATTAAAGCGCCAACGCCAAAAATAAAATAGCTAAAAAAGAGCATGAAAAATTTAGCCCTTGGTGTAGGGAACAAGTTAAAACGATAAGCTCTTTTGAGCTGTTCTTGATTGTAAGCGTAATTTAAGGTGATGAGCATTTTGGTAGCGTTTGTTTATAAAAAAAAAAGTCGTCATTGCGAGCTCGGCTGGCAATCGTAAAGCGATAGAAAGCTTATGTTCAATAGTTAGTTTATGAATACATGATTTGTAAAACTGACCCTGAAATAAATTCAGGGTGACGCACGATAAGCGCTCCGTCATGCTGAATTTATTTTACTGCGTAGCTTTCCGCTTCGCTACAGGTCAGCATCAGCTTCCAAGGTCTACTTGTCTAATAAAAAAAATGTACTTAGGTTAAAAGTTTACTTAATCTCACTCCATTTCATGCCTAATTTCCCCAAATACAAGGCGAAATCTTGCTTTTCTTTAGGTGTTTTTAGTTTCTGAATTAACGGAGCAGATTTTTCAGTCCAACTGTTGTAAGCCTCGTCGCTTGCTTTAATAGCTTCCTGATTTTTTTCGCTAAAAGCCTTTTTACGTTCTTGTAAAAGCGTTTCAAACGTTGCAAATTGCTGTTCAACTTCTGCATTGTCAAAATCTGGTTTCTCCATCGACGCCATTTTTTCAATGCCTTTTGCTCTCGCTTCTTCAGATGATTGCATCAATTCTTCGGGCGTAGCTTTTTTACCAGTAAAGAATAAAATCGAGAAAAATATGGCAAATGCCGAAATGGCTACGAGAGTAAAGATGCCAGCTTTACTTCCTGTGTTTTTCCATTTGGTGTAAGCCCAAAAAACCAAGGCTAAACCTAAAATCAGCATCGAAATTGCTAAACCCGTATTGCCAAATAATTCGTAAACTGGGTATAAAATTCTTGGAATTCTGTAGCTGTACTGTTCCTGAAAGTAAAATGTGCCCTGACTAAAAATTCCAGCACCGATAAAGGTGATGGCTACGGCTTTAATTTTTTCGCCGATGTTTGCTGTTTTGTTGTTTTCCATTAGATAGATATAAATATGTGAGGTATAATGTTAATTGTTTTCGTATTCAAACCATTCAAAAATATAGGCTTCGTTTTTTTGTTCTTTATCTTTAAAAAAGTCAATAGGTTTACCATATAATAACTCCATGGCTTTTGCGTCAAATTTATAGGGGCATTCGTCTATGCTTAATCGGCAATACACTTTTATAGGCGTTAAAAAAATGCGTTCATTGTTGGTGTTATAACCACCAAAATTAGGCCCTCCATCAGCAACAGTAAAATAGTATTCGCAACGTTTATGTACTATCGTTCTGCTTTTAATGTCGTTTTCAAATTTTTCCTTACCATAATCTTTGTAATATTCAGCAGGGGTATAGCCTTTTAATTTATCAGGCAAAGCCATTAATTCGGCAAGGCTAAGGGTTACGTACAAGTTAAAATATAAGAAGTACTTATTCGTTATGTGTTCTACAAAGTAATATTTCTTTTCACCCAAGCGGCGTTCATTCAGCTTATCTAATTCTTTTCGCTTAGCTAGATATTCGGCTTCTTCTTTAATAATTTCTTTGTGATATTTTATTTTTTTGAAAATTTTCGGGTCTATGTTTTTCTCGTCGACACGTAGCACATACTGCGCAATGTTATAAACCACTCTGCCATTTTTATAATAGCTGATATAGGCATTAAAAGGCGGGATAGCACTCATCATACTTACATCTACAATTAGCGGTACTAAATCATTCGGTTTAACGACGCAATATTGTTCGTTTCCAATTGTTGCTATCAAAAAATCAGTTTCTGGGTTAAAACCGGGGATAAAATCGCCTGTTGGCTTACGTTGTCCGAAAATGCCCATTCCTCTAGAAATTGTACTTTTTATATTCTCTGGCATTTTGATAGATTTTACTTCTTGCCCAATACAATTAATTGAAACAAGCATTAATAAAATGATGATTTTAAATCGCATACTGCTTGTTTATTTTTTCTTCGGGTTTGGTACTGCATAAATAGAGTACCGCTAAAAAGAAATACTCTAAAGGTTTCATTAAAATATAAACTGCGTTTGATGCTTTGGCTGTAGTAATTTTCTTGGATAGGGGATAGCCATATTTATCGTAAAAATCTCTAATCACTTTGTGTAAGCGAGGTGCATTTTCTTGTATCAATTCTTCAAAAGCATTGGCAATTAGCAGTTGTCGGTTTACTATAATTTCATGTCCATGTCTTTTACCTAAACGAAGTGGTTTTACAACTTTTGGGTCGCCACATACAGCAACCGTACATAAATAATGACCTTCGTGTTCTAAAAATGGTGGATGTGTTTTTTGAGAAAAAGTCCAGGTGGTAGTTTCCGTAAATACTTTGGTTATGGAATTGGCATCTTGCCCGAAAAGCATTAAAATAGCCACAATTATTGCAAATGTAGGGATGAACATTAGGAAAATCCACAAGGGTTGCTGTTTGGTATTGGCTAGTTTTTGATTTAACAGGTTTAAATATTTATTGCGATAAGTTTTTGTACTTGCAGAACTTGCTTCTTGGTCTACAATTTTAACGAAAACTAAAAACGTACCCACGAGATAAAAGAAGGGCAATAAGGCAAATAAAAATGTTTCTGTTGCTTGCTCGGTGTTGGTGCTGGTTTGTAAGATAACCATAGCACTTATTGGTATGCCGATGATTAGAAGAACAACAAAGAGTGTAAACAGTAGTGGTGGCAATGCCCTTCCTCTGTACCAAAGTTTTATTAGTGCCAAAATGGATAACACAAAAAACACCAAGAGCGTAGGTAAATGTTTGGATGCGAATGGTGTGTAGCCCCCATCAACAATATCGATAGCGGTGTAATAATCATCGCCATTAAATACCCAAACTAAGCAGAATAAGCCTAAAGAAATTGCAAATGCACTAATGAAAGCAAACTCGCCAATTAAGACAATGCGTTTGGTATTTCGCCTCAATTCTTTGTAGATGAGGAAGCCAATTATAGGACAAAAAATAAAAAATACAATGATTACGCCTATCATTGAGCTATGGGTATTGTTTTCTATCAGTTAACTCCAATTCATCTAGCGTTCCTTTTAGCGCTTTTAGCCCCTTAATCTCTTCATTCAACGCTTTAATCTCACTATCTAAAGCGGTAATATCTACTTTTGGTCTTTCAATCGTTCCGCCTTTTTTAGTAGTGATTTTTGTTGCATAAGCCTTTATCACTAAATCATAAGGCACAAAATCTGTTATCGGATATTTCGCTGTTTTCCATAAGTTAGAATGTTCCCTAGCTTCTGATAACAATGGTTGATGATGCTCATAAGTTTCATTTGGTTTGATGGCGTAATCATCGTTAAAAGTTCCGCCTTGCCCTTGTGCTGCAATTCTTTCTCCATTTTTTTTAGAGAAAATCTCGATGTTGAACATGTATTCGCCTATTAAATTTTCGGTAGAAGTGTTGGTGAAAACCAAATCTAAATAAGGCATCTTTGGGTCATCAGAAAAAAATTGGTCTTCGCTGATGGAAATCTTAGTTAGTTTAAATGCCTCTACTTGTTTAATTACTTTTGCAACTTCTAGTTTGCTTTTTTCTAAGCTGTCTATTTCTGTAGTTTTTTGAGCTATCTTTTCTTTATTGTCAGCAGCTAAAAAATCTTCAGCGTAGCTGATGATCCCACTGTAAGTTTTGCCATCAATCATTTCCATCGAGATTTTATCGAAAGATTTTCCCTCATATTTTTCAGGCGAATTCCATTTTTCTTTCATCGCTTTTAGCAAAACAACCCTCAAAGCTTTTTCAAGGTTTCCCTTTTCTGCTTTATTCAATTTCTCTTCCATTTTAGCTTTCGAAGTTTTAAAAGATTGCTCGTCTTTACTAGATATTGTGGGGCCGCAAGAGGATAAGAATACAATAAAGGAGAACAGAAGTGCTAAGTAGTGATTTTTCATTAAATTATTTCTTTTGA
This sequence comes from Pedobacter sp. T50_32, assembly GCF_057652195.1. Lineage (NCBI taxonomy): Bacteria > Pseudomonadati > Bacteroidota > Sphingobacteriia > Sphingobacteriales > Sphingobacteriaceae > Pedobacter > Pedobacter sp. T50_32. Next base: position 239,576 of record NZ_JBYFBY010000005.1, read on the forward strand.
GATTGATTATAAATTGCTTCGCTAACTTTTTCGCCGTTGAGATAGTAGTGGGTAAAAAGCACAGAACCATCTGGCTTGTACATGTGCGAAACTCCGTGGCGTTTGTCTTTTGAAAATTCGGAGTCCATATTTTTTTTGCCCATTACAAAAGTAGTAGACACACCATCTTTCAAGTCGTCTTTGTAATTGGTTTCGGTCAATAGCTCCCCATTATTGTAAACACGGTAAACACCATCTAGCAAATCATTTTTATAGTTGGCTTCTATGGTCAGCTTACCATCAGAACTATAATTTTTTGATGTTCCATGTTTTAAGTCGTTTTCGTAATAAGTTTCGGTAGTTAAGTTATTGCCAAAAAATGTTTGCGATAAACCGTGTTTTTTATCGGCTTTGTATCCAGACCTATTAATGACTTGGCCATCGCTGTACATTTCGCTGATGCCATTTTTTTTACCGTCTTTGTATTGTTGGCGCAACCAAACTTTGCTTTCTCTGTCGTAGTTTTCTTTGAGGCCATTGCGTACGCCATTTTTGTAATAAAGCTTACACTCCATTCTTCCGCTTTGCGAATACCAAAATGCCTCGCCAGTAATAATGCCTTTTTTGATATTGTAAAGTGCGAAACCACCTTCATCAAAAGGAATTTTGTACTGTCCTTGCAACAGTTTGTTGTTTAAGCTGAGTACCAATTCAGAACTATCTGCATTGTATTCTTTTTGCAGGTGTTTCCACTTAATTTCTTCGGGCAGTTGGGCAAGCAGCGTAATGTGAGTGAATAGTAGAAGTAGCGCAAAGGAAAATTTCTTCATGTATGGGCTATAATTATCGATTAATAATCTTTACCAAATACAATACCAATAAATGCGGAAGTTGTAAATTTATGAAGCTATTTCTGGATATTTTGCAGCATCTAAATTAGTGCAAAATGGGAAGTTGAACAGTAAACACGGTTCCCTCGCCAACCACAGAGGCAACAGTAATTTCTCCACCAAGTTTGCTCACCATTTCTTTTACGAGGTAAAGGCCAATTCCACTACCTTTATTTTGGTGCGAGGTAACATAAAACATTTCGAAAATTCTAGATTGATGTTCTTCTTGTACCCCAATCCCATTATCTTCAAAGACGATGTGTAAAATATTTTCCTCTACTTTTGAATAAATGCGGATAAACGATGATGTTTTCTCGTAATCAGCATATTTTATTGCATTAGAAAGAAGGTTTCTACAAATGATATCTAGCCTAAACGCATCAATCAAAACAGTAATCGGGGTAATATCATAGCTGATTTCCGTTTTTGTGTCAACGCTATACTTAAGGTCTTGAACTATAGGTTCAAAGAAAGTGGGTAGATAAATTTCTTGGTTACGAATATCAAATCTTTTGTTTTTTGAGAACTGAATAATCTTTAATATAAAATCGTCTTGCCTAGACAAAATCTGCATCATTAACGAAAAATATTCGTTGCGTTGAGTTTCTGATTTTTCGCTTTCGGCCAAAGCGATAATTCCTTTTAATGCGGTGATGGGACTTCGTAAATCGTGGGAAACACTGTGGGTAAAAAGGTCTAGCTCCTCATTGGTTTTTTTCAGTACTGCGTTCTTAGCCATCGTACTTTTTTGTAATACCGATAACCTATGGATATACTTTACTGATAGCCCAACAATGCAGATAAAAATAATAAACGCAATGACTGTGTTAATGGTGAGCACAGTTTTATTTACCAATTTAATACTCCCGCTTAGTGCTTGGTCAAATTCATCGCCTTTAATGGTGAGTTGCCGGCATCGCAAATCAATTTCATTTGTTAACGCTTGTTTTTGCGGGCTACTGATAACAACGCCATTCGAAGTTAGTTGATGAATACTCTTGCCCAAAGCTTCAAGTTCGATAATTAACAAATCGGCATCTTTCCAAATTCTAACGGCTTTTTCAAACCTATCTAGAGATTTGAAATTACTATAGACCCAAATGATGTTATCTAAATCCTCGGCTCTGTTTTTGGCTAGGCTAAGATGCCTTTTAATGATTTCAGTATCTGCATTGCTATCTAAAGCTAATCTGGCCAAGCTATCTTGAATTGGAATCTGTAAATTCTTCAAGAAGCTTTTGTAATGAACTTCGTTTGTGGTAAATACGTAATTAGTTAGGTTTCTCGAAGCTTCTTGCTGTGCCTTCATGTAAAAAGACTGCCCAGAAGTAAACGCCCGAATACCATCTATAGCTTTAAGTCCGTAGTGGTTTAAGGTTACAATTAACGCAATAGAAATGAAAATATAAATTACATAGTTGTAGATGATTACTTTGGTTTGTTTCTTTAAAGTAGTCATATTGAGCGTAGCGCAAGCACATTAATAATAGCGTTAAAATACAGGTTAAAATTTTAAAAGCAAAATGTTTCATTAAGAGCTTATAGTTTTATCGTGTAGCGAAATTAATTGCTCCTACGTATGGACTAAAAAATATTTAGTTATGATCAGAACCATATCATTAATAGGCTTGCTAATTATTGCGCTAGGATTTAACTCTTGCGAGAAGAGCCAAGTAAAAGCAATTGAAGAAATTGGTTATGGCACTTCTTTTGGCATGTGCCTAGGTTATTGTGTTAACGAGGTTGCTATTGGTGCGGATAAAATTACTTTTTCGAAGAGGAAAAATGGAGATGTGCCTGATACAAAAAACTGTACTAAAGCAATTACTGAAGCCGAAGTAAGCGAATTGAAGTTGCTTGTTGTGGCAAACGAGTTTAATAAACTGCCAGAAACGATAGGCTGCCCAGATTGTGCCGACGGTGGTGCAGAATGGATTTCTTTAAAATTAGAAGGAAAAGTAAAAAAGGTAACTTTTGAATACGGCAAGGCGCCAGATGCATTAAAAAAGTTAGCCCAAAAACTAAAGGAAATTAGAGAGGGGTTTGCAGATTGTAATTAATTATCAATTTGGTTTTAAAAGATGGTTGATGTTTTAGAAAAGGTTGTTTTTTAGAACGTTCCATGGTACGGTTGTACTTTCAAGATAATTATCTAATTTCTTTTGCTCTTCTGTTGGAATGCTGTCTTTAAATTTTTTGGCATCTATGATCCAATCTGAATAAGCTATGCTGAAGTTGTTTCTTTTTGCTTTGTCTTTAATTTTTGCTGCGGTACCGAGTTCGTTAAATAGTTCCTCAAAAGATTTAAGGTGCTTATTAAGGTTGTCGTTCTTAAATCTGGGCGTAACTAAGCCAGCTTTATTAAAGTAATTGGTACCGTCTGTTTTATTACCGCTGGAGCATGAATAGCATAAGCTGATCAAAATGATTAGTGTAAAATATTTAATTGTTTTCATTGGTGTAAAGTGATGTTTGTTGGTTAATAAAACCCCGATTACAAACCTTATACCAAATTCGATATTGTTGTGAACATCTCCTTAAACCCTTTTTGTTGAGCTTTTAAGGAGATTTTGTTCGCTTTAGTAAAATGGGGAATGAGAGATGAAGCATAAAATAAATTCTACGTTTTATATAGACTTTTTCCTGCCTGCGACTTGGATTGATTTTAATAGCAGTGTTTTGAGTTTTATCGAAAAGCTTACTTGGTTTAGAGCGCCTTGTTTTGCCAGCTAAACCCGATTGGAGCGGTAATCCTTTTTGTGGCGTCATTTTCGAACGAAGAGAGAAATCTCAGAGTTAGTTGCTTTTATGTAACAGATTTTTCTCTATGTTCGAAATGACAGAAGGCCTTGTCAAAAAAGATTATAGTGAAAAGCGGGGCTGCCGAAACCGAAGAAATATTGACCTTGCTTTTCGAATAAATAAACTCCTTATTTTAACCTAAAGCCAATTTTATGTTAAACTATTTTTAACTCTGAAAATATTTAACGTAACCTCTTGATAGTTAAAAGAAATTGTTCTACTTTTGCAGTCCCTTAATGTAGGCTAGTTATAAACTGCTAACGGCAAGGAAATTAAATAAATAATAGAAACAAAAAGCAAGAAATGCCAACCATTCAACAATTAGTTAGAAAAGGTAGAGTAGCACTGGAGTTTAAGAGTAAATCTCCGGCGTTGGACAGCTGTCCACAGCGAAGAGGCGTATGTACACGTGTATATACTACTACCCCTAAGAAACCAAACTCTGCAATGCGTAAAGTTGCCCGTGTACGTTTAACCAATGGTAAAGAGGTGAATGCCTACATTCCAGGAGAAGGTCACAACTTACAAGAGCACTCAATCGTTTTGATCCGTGGTGGTCGTGTTAAAGATTTACCAGGTGTACGTTACCACATTATCCGTGGTGCATTAGATACATCAGGTGTAGCTGGTCGTAACCAACGTCGTAGTAAATATGGTACTAAGCGTCCTAAACCAGGACAAGCAGCTGCAGCACCAGCAAAAGGTAAAAAGAAATAATTTAGGAGGAAATAAGAAATGAGAAAGTCGAAACCAAAGAAAAGAATTATTCTTCCTGATCCTAAATTTAACGATGTTCAGGTTACAAGATTTGTAAACAACATGATGTTTGACGGTAAAAAATCTATCGCTTACACTATTTTTTATGATGCTGTAGAAATAGCTGAGAAAAAATCTGGTGAGAACGGATTAGAGATCTTCAAACGTGCATTAGCAAATATCAGCCCTGCTGTAGAGGTTAAATCTCGTCGTGTGGGTGGTGCAAACTTCCAAGTACCTACAGAAGTACGTCCAGAGCGTAAAACTGCTTTAGGTATGAAATGGTTAATTAACTACTCGCGTAAGCGTGGTGAGAAAACCATGAAAGAAAAATTAGCTGGCGAAATGGTAGCAGCAGCTAAAGGTGAAGGTGCAGCAGTTAAGAAAAAAGAGGATACGCACAAAATGGCTGAGGCTAATAAAGCGTTCTCTCACTTCAGATTCTAAAGAAAATGATTGAATGATTAAATTTTGAATGATTAAATAGGCTTTTGCTTATTTAATCATTTTATCATTTGGTCATTCTTTAATCAAAAAATATGGCAAGAGATTTAAAATTTACAAGAAATATTGGTATCGCTGCACACATCGATGCTGGTAAAACAACTACTACCGAGCGTATTCTTTACTATGCTGGTGTAAACCACAAAATTGGTGAAGTACACGAAGGTGCTTCTACAATGGACTGGATGGAGCAAGAAGCTGAGCGTGGTATTACCATTACTTCTGCTGCAACAACAGTTTTCTGGGAATATCGTAAGAATAAATACCAAGTAAACGTAATTGATACTCCTGGACACGTGGATTTCACGGTTGAGGTAAACCGTTCGTTACGTGTATTAGATGGTTTAGTATTCTTATTTTCGGCAGTTGATGGTGTTGAACCTCAATCTGAAACTAACTGGAGACTAGCTGATAACTATAAAGTGCCTCGTATTGGTTTCGTTAATAAAATGGACCGTTCTGGAGCAGATTTCTTAAAAGTTGTTAAGCAAGTTAAAGAAATGTTAGGTTCTGATGCTGTTGCTTTGCAATTGCCTATCGGTGCTGAAGATTCTTTCCAAGGTGTGGTAGATTTAATTAACAACCGTGGTATTGTTTGGAATGAGCATGATAAAGGTATGACCTTTACTGAAGTGCCAATTCCTGATGATATGGTTGATGAAGTTGCTGAATACCGTGAGAAATTATTAGAAGCAGTAGCTGGTTATGATGAGTCGTTAATGGAGAAATTCTTCGACGATCCTAACTCGTTAACTGAACGTGAAATTTTAGATGCTTTACGTAAAGCAGTATTAGATAACGCTATTGTTCCTATGGTTTGTGGTTCATCTTTCAAAAACAAAGGTGTACAAACTATGTTGGATCTAGTAATGGAGTTATTGCCTTCGCCACTTGATCAAGAGGCTGTAAAAGGTACTAACCCAGATACTGGTGAAGAGATTTCTCGTAAACCAGACGTTAAAGAACCATTTGCAGCATTAGGTTTTAAAATTGCAACTGACCCATTTGTAGGTCGTTTGTGCTTTATCCGTGCTTATTCTGGTAAATTAGATGCTGGTTCTTACGTATTGAACACTCGTTCTGGTAACAAAGAGCGTATTTCTCGTATTTTCCAAATGCACGCTAACAAACAAAATCCTATTCCTTTTATCGAGGCTGGTGATATTGGTGCGGTAGTTGGTTTTAAAGACATTAAAACTGGTGATACTTTGTGCGATGAGAAAAACCCAATCGTTTTAGAAACTATGGTTTTCCCAGAGCCAGTTATCGGTTTAGCTATTGAGCCTAAAACTCAAGCTGACGTTGATAAATTAGGTATCGGTTTAGGTAAATTAGCTGAAGAGGATCCTACTTTCGTAGTTAAATCTGATCAAGAAACTGGTCAAACAGTTATCTCTGGTATGGGCGAGCTTCACTTAGAGATCTTAATTGATCGTTTAAAACGTGAGTTTAAAGTAGAAGTTAACCAAGGAGCACCACAAGTAGCTTATAAAGAGTCTATCCGTGGTACTTCAGAACACCGTGAGGTTTACAAAAAACAATCAGGTGGTCGTGGTAAATTTGCTGATATCAAAGTTGTAATCTCTCCAATTGATGAAGATTTTGATACAAGCAAATCAGCTTTACAATTCGTTAACGAAATCGTAGGTGGTGCAATTCCGAGAGAATACATTCCTTCAGTTCAAAAAGGTTTTGAAGTTTCATTAGCGAACGGTGTTTTAGCTGGTTACCCACTATCAGGAATGAAAGTTCGTTTAATTGATGGTTCGTTCCACGCAGTCGATTCAGATGCTTTATCATTTGAATTAGCAGCTAAGATGGCTTACCGTGAAGCTTTACCAAAATGTCGTCCTGTATTAATGGAGCCTATCATGAAGGTAGAAGTATTAACTCCAGAAGCTAACATGGGTGATGTAATGGGTGACTTGAACCGTCGTCGTGGTCAAATGCAAGGTTTAGATTCACGTAATGGCGCACAAGTAATCAAAGCATTGGTTCCACTTTCGGAGATGTTTGGTTATGTAACTCAATTACGTACCATCACTTCAGGTCGTGCAACTTCTACAATGGAGTTTGATCACTATGCTGAAGCACCTCGTAACGTTCAAGAAGAAGTTGTTGCGAAGTCTAAAGGTAGAGTTAAAGGTAGTATTGAAGACTAATAATGTTTAGCGAATTGCGTTTTGCGTGTGGTGTTCTTCCATACGCAAAACGCTTAACGCAGGACTAAAATAAATCCGCCGTTAGTTATTAATAGCTCTAACTATCGGTTTAATTAAATAACAAGATGAGCCAAAGAATTAGAATTAAATTAAAATCTTACGATTACAACTTGGTAGATAAATCTGCTGAGAAAATCGTAAAAACTGTAAAGCCTACAGGCGCAGTAGTTAGCGGACCAATTCCGTTGCCAACAGAGAAAAAAATCTTCACTGTATTGCGTTCACCGCACGTAAACAAAAAAGCTCGTGAGCAGTTTCAATTGTGTGCTTATAAACGTCTTTTAGATATTTATAGCTCAAACTCAAAAACAGTTGATGCTTTAATGAAGCTTGAATTACCTAGCGGTGTTGAAGTAGAAATCAAAGTTTAATGATTTTAATACAACATTAAGAAAGCCCCGGTTGAATTTCAATCGGGGTTTTTTTGTGTATTTTTTAGCTGCTTTTTGTGTAAAATTATCTACGATTAAATAAAGCTTGATTTAAAAATGGAGCCTTGGAGTTTAATTTAGCAGATGTTTTTTTTGGCTCTTTTTTAGATAGGTATTGCAACATCCCTACCTAGGAAATGAAAAAAAGATATCTCATTAAAATCGCTGTCGTTGTAATGGCGGTTACCTTTTGCAATAATGCAAATGCTCAACAAGGCTTTGGTACTAACCAACCTGCTCCATCATCGGTAATAGATATAACCTCAAGCAATAAAGGAGTATTAATGCCAAGAGTGGCTTTAACTGGTACAGGTGATTTGTTAACTGTGCCATTGCCAGCAAACTCATTAATGGTTTTTAATACAGCAACTGCTGGATTGGTTCCAACTAATGTTTACCCAGGTTATTATTATTGGAGCGCTAATTTAAATAGCTGGATTAGACTTGTTGATACTAAAAATAATTACTACAATGGCTTATCGATAGATGTATTGAACAATGTAGGGTTGGGTGGTACTTTAAATCACAATTCAACTATATTCTACAATGATAAATCTTTAACTTTTTGGGATGGTATTGAAGGTAATGGATTTGCCAGTTCGCACTCTACGGTGCTGGATAAGGGCGGTATTAAGTTAAGGTATAATGACGGAGGTGGTGCACCGCATCCTTCTGTTAGAGATTACTATCTAAGCATAGAAAACACAAGGACTGTAAATGACACCAATAATCAATTGGGAACCCCTTTTGATGGTGTTACTACCGGTATTAAAAGTATTTTCAGTATCGGAAATGCAAATAACGAACAATATATTGGTGGTCAGTTTGGCTCTAATGTAGATAACGCCACTGGCGTAAATACGGTACAAATTGGTGTAATTGGTAAAGTTGGTTATAATATATATCATCCCCAAGCTAATCAGGTAATTGGTGGATATTTTCAATCGAATAATACATCTGCCGCTGGGTTAAGTAACTACGCTCTTTACGCAAAGTCTACTGGCGTTAATCCTTATGCTTTATATGCAGATGGTGGCGCTGTTCTAATAAAAGATCTAGATGCTGCTGCAATTCCTGTTGTAACGGGTGTTAGACCAATTTTTGCTGACGCGACTGGTAAATTGGTAATTGGAACTGCTAGTGCTAGTGCTTTAAACTGGGGTTTGCAAGGCAATGCACCAACTGCTGGAGATTTTTTCGGTACAACCTCTAATTTTAGTGTTCCTGTGAAGATTAATAACAATTTGCAATATACTATAAACGAGGGAGGAATAGATTTTAATCCAGCAGCGGCAAGTTTTGATGCGGTTAAGCCTTGGTACCAATTAAGGATGTTAGATGCTACAACCAGTAATGAAAATGGATTGTATATGTATAAAGATGGTTCAGCACAATTGTCATCTTACGAAGCTGTAACGGGCACAATCAACAATTTCTTTACTACCATTCCTGGCACTACTTTAGGTTTTCCAAATGGAGCTTATATCCAATCTTCGGATGGCGCTACAACGCAGGCCAGTTTAATTGCAACCCAGTTTGATAAAATCACGGTTTCGAATAATGTTCCCACAAATTTTAAAGGTATTGAATATGGTGCCGATTATAGTGCTAACTATAGTCCGCTAAGTTTAATTACGAAAAAAGATTTGACCACAGCTATTGCAGCCTTGCCAACAAGTGTAAAAGGTAGGGTTGCTTGTATAGGTCTTGCCAGTCAGGTTATTGCAGATACTAATGTTACTGCCACTGCTGTAATTATAATTACTTATGAAGATGCGACAGGTGGAGTAATAGCCACAGGTTTGGGCACTAGAGTTTCAGGAGTATCATTCGTGGTGAACTTTGCAGCATTGCCACCAACTACAGCTTTTATTAACTACACCATCATTTTATAATATCTTCCCCTATGTATCTTAAATCAATATTTGCCATTGCTATTGTTTTGGCTAGTGTGGGCGCAAGTTTTGCTCAATCTCAAAATGTAAGAAATTTGAATCTTAATAATGATGATCCTTCGGCAACGACTAGGAAATCTATCACTTTAAAAGCACCTGCAGCTGCTGCTTTAACAGCAAACCAAACTTTGATATTGCCCGGAACATTGCCAGCGGCAAACCAAACATTAACGGTATCATCTGTTTCTGGTTCTACTGCAACATTGGGTTGGGCTAACAGCTCCAATTCTTTTCCTGCTGTTTTCGTTACAGCCAGTTATTTGGTAGCTGCTTCAGATTATTATATCATCGTAAAGCCTAATTCTAATGCCACCGTAGATATTACTCTTCCTTTGGCAAGCGGTAACACGGGCCGGGTAATTTCCATCAGTAATTTTGCAACACCCACAACTACAACGGTTAACATCAAGTCGACTTCTTTTCCCCAATTAAAAATTGGATTTGGAGCGGTTCAATCTTCTGTAGTGCTAACAGCTAACAACTCTACAACTACTATATCTTCTGGAGCTGGAAAATCAACTTGGATTAGTGATGGGAGTTTATGGTATCAGATAGGTTTGTAGAGAGTTGGCGGAGAAATTGGATTTAAAGCTTTGTGAAATAGGGTGCTGTTAAGTTAGTTGCAAGTTTACTATCCAAATTGGCAAGTTCACTCAATAAACTCAGGTCTTTACTAGTTTAAAATCTGTGTTTGCTCGATAGAGCTTTTTGGAGTTAAATATTTTTGTTGCTTTGATTTGGCAAATGGGTAATTGCCTTTAATTCAAATGCTAACAATATGCGCAAACTCGACAAAATACGGTTAGTCTTTACACTCTCATTCTTAATGGTATGCATTGAGGCCAATGCGCAGGATTTAACCAGCCTGAAAAATCAAAAACCGTTTAGCTATTCTGGAGCATTAGAGGTGCGTTCTATTGGTTATCAAATGAATGGAGCACCCGATCGTCGTAATCCGCTTTCACTAATTGTTAGCGGAAGCCCTACATTAAGTTTATATGGTTGGGATATTCCTTTTAGTGTAGTGTATGCTGATAGAAAGACCAATTTCCAGCAACCTTTTAACCAATTTGGACTTAGTCCTTCTTACAAATGGATAACGCTACACGGGGGATATCGAAACGTTAGCTTTTCACCGTTTACTTTGGGTGGACATACCATGCTTGGGGCAGGGGCAGAATTAAATCCAGGGAAATTCCGATTAGGCTTTATGTATGGTCGTTTAAATAAGGCTACTGTTATAGACCAAACTACACAGTCGTTAGCACCACAGGCATTTAATAGAAAAGGCTATGCCGTTAAAGTAGGATATGGTTCTCAAAAGAGTTTTTTAGATTTCAGCTATCTCAAAGCTAAAGACGATAGCGTAGGCTTTGGTCGTGGGCAACAAAATATGCAATTTAATCCTATTTCGCCAGCTGGAAATTCGGTTGTTGGCTATAAAGGACAAGTTACTTTTTTAAAGAATTTTTTGATTGAAAGTGAAGGTGCGGTGAGTTTATATACGCGAAACCTTCATACAAACATTCCAGATACGTTAGAAGATCCTATTCTTAAAAAGATAAAGAAGTTTGCTACTGTAAATGCCAGTAGCGAGCTATATACTGCATTTAGTGCTGGTGTAGGGTATCGTGATAAAAAATACGGTTTAAAAGTAAACTATAGACGCATCGAACCGGAATTTAAATCGATGGGTGCATATTTTATCACTTCCGATTTAGAAGCATGGACAATTACACCATCGTTTGTGGCCTGGAAAAACAAAATCAGTTTCAACGGAAGTATCGGGATACAAAATGATAATCTCCAAAACCAGAAAAATGCCACTAACAAGCGATTTATTGGTGCAGGAAATGCAACGGTACAATTAAACGACAAATTTGGGGTAGATGCGAGCTACAGTAATTTTTCTAATGACCAAACGCCAAACACAGTTCGTTTTGCAGACAGCTTGCGGATTGTGCAAACTACGCAGATGTATAGTTTGATGCCTAGGTATATCATTAGTACAGAGAAACACAGCCACATGATTACTGTATCTGCATCGTTAAGTAACCTCAACGATTTTAACCAGTTTTTTGACAACAATGCCATTAGCCGAAATATGGACACCAAACAGTTGATGGCGAACTACAACATCGGCTTTATTAAGCAAGGTATCAACGTAAACACCAGTGTAAATACTACCATGCTCAAAGGAATGGGCATCAACCAAACTTATACAGGTTTTTCATTAGGTGGTGATGTTACGTTGTTGAAGTCGCAGTTACGGTTGGCAACCAACCACTCCATCACCTTTGGTAAACAAGAGTTAGGGAAAAGCATGATTTACAATAGTTCTTTAAATACTAAATACCAAGTAAGAAAAGGACACATATTAGATTTTGGTGTGTACATGTTACACAACTCGCCAGCAGATAATGCAGGCTTGCAACAAAAATATACAGAGTTAAGAGGTGAATTAGCTTACCAATTAAGATTTTAGCCATGAAGAAATTATTACGTTTTTTTGCGTTGGGCTCGATGTTGCTACTGGCAGCTCAGGTACTACAAGCACAAGTGGGTGTGTCTATTCGGATTTTGCCTCCGTACCCAAATCGCATTACCGATTACGAAGCGAGACCGCAACAAGTGTTGATTACACTAACTAACCAGTCGGCTGGTACGCAGCAGATCCAATTAAGAGCATCTGTAGTTGGAGATAATGGCATTAGGTTAGAAGTAGGGCAGAACTACAAAAGCCCGACACCAATTACTTTGGCTCCAGGGCAGGTGCGTAGCTTAAATGGTGCTGATTTAGTCACTTTATTCGATTACAATAAGCTAACCTATTCGGGTATTACTAAAGATCAGTTTATTCGTGGTAATGGTTTGCCAGAAGGAAGCTATCAGGTTTGTATGCGGGCCTTTGATTACAATACGAATGCGCCAATTAGTGCTGATGAACCCATTGGCTGTAGTAACAGGTTTAGCATTACCAGCTTGGAGCCACCGCTCGTAATCAAACCTTTTGAAAATGAGGAGTTAAAGCAGATAGCGACAAATATCTTTACCATTAACTGGACTACGCCTCCTGGCGCACCGCCGTCAATTAGGTACAAAGTTCGCATTATAGAAGTTTTAGGTAACAGAAACCCTAATGATGCTTATTTAAGTGCTGTACCACCATACTTTTTTGAGAAAGAAGTAATGGGAAATGTTTATGTGTACAATCCTTCAGACCCGCAACTAACACTGGGACGAAAATATGTTTTGGCAGTGCAGGCAGTTGACCCGAATGGAGGATTTACATTTAGGAACAATGGGATAAGTCAGGTGGTGCCTATTACTTACGGAGATGCTATTCAAACACCTATCAGTTCGCCTATAGCACCACAACAAGTGCCACCTTCGCCACCAAATGTTATCGCTGCAATTCCAGATTGTGGTTCTTGTAAATCTACTGCACCTGCAGGAAATACCAATAATGCCTTGGCAGAAGTAGGTAAGGAAATTAAAGCGGGTAAGTTTTTGATGAAAATTGTGACGCTGTCTTCATCTGGCAATAGACTAAACGGCACTGGAACTATCAGTCTTCCATTTATTGGTTCAAACACACCTGGGGCAAGATTAAAAGTGCAGTTTTCTGATGTGGAAGTAAACAGCGCTTTAGAAATGAAAGCTGGCTTGGTGACTGGTATTACAGCTACAAATGCCTCGAATTTCATACCTGCAAATTCAGCCAACCAGCCGTCGGTTTTTGGTGCGCAACAAGCCACCGACTTGTCGCAATATTTTGCCACTAACGCAAGCCAAACTATACAATCGGTTAGAAATAGTGCTAATGCAGCAGGTTTTGAACTTCCGTTAGCTCTATCTACAGGTTTAAATACGCTTGCCATTACTAAGGTTTATTTTAATGCAGAGCAAGCTTGGTTCGAAGCTGCAGGTGCTGTATCTATACCCGAAGATGATTCCTTTTTACCATTAGCAGGTAGAGATATCTGTTTAAGTGCAACTGATTTGTGCGAGAACGGCGTACTTTATCTCTCGGATAATTTTAAGGTAAATGCGCTTAACCTAACTTTAAGAAAGAGCGGCGGTAACATCAATACAGATCCAGGTACATCGGTAACATTTAATAAAAATGGGATGGTGAATTTAACCATTGATGCTGATTACACATTTCCAAATCAATCGGTTATTGATGCTGAAAGTGGCCAAGCTTTAACAGCTAGGTTAAAAGCAGTAACCGAGCAGGGTTGGCAAGATTGGATTGCACAGTTGAGCATGCCGAAATTTAAAATAGGTGGCATAGAAAGTATTGCTTTTGAAACAGGGGAACGACCAATCTATTATGACCACTCCGATTTTAAAAATCCGGATGGTATTCCATCAAGTTTTACCTCGGCAGATTCGGGAGAAAGTCCTATCAATACTTCATTGCCAACTTGGCAAGGTATTTACATTCCGCAAACAACGGTGCATTTACCGGAAATTATTAAAAATGCAAATGGTCAGGCTTTAAAAATGGAGACTACGAACATCATCATAGATGCTAATGGTTTAACTGGAGCTATACAAAATAGCGGTAGTGTGTTAAGTATTGGCAATGGTTCTATGGACGGTTGGTATGCGTCCATAGATAAAGTAACACTTAATGTTTTCAAGTCGGCATTTAAATCAAGTACTATGACTGGTAAGTTAGTTCTACCAGCATCTACCAATTATAATGATGCCAGCAACCAATTAGATTATACCGCAGAACTTACCACGCCAAACGGCGGCGGTATAGCTTATGAATTTAAAATTCATCCAAAAGATAATTTAGTGCTAAATGCACTGTTTATGCAGGTAAACTTAGATAGTCGCACCCAAATTACAGTTTCTGGAGGTAATGGAAATCCATTGGTTGCCAGAGCAAACTTAAATGGCGAGTTGACGATATCGAATGACCCAATGTCGGCAATTAAAATACCTGGCGTAGGTAAACTGAAAATGCTTGGCGTAGGTTTTGAAAATTTAAAATTGATGACCGTTAGCCCTTTTATAGACAAAGAGGGAATGAAAATTTATTTTGCCTCTGAGCAAAGAAAATTGGCCGGCTTCGATTACTCTGCAAAATTTAATGGTTGGGAACTGAGAGGGGCTGGCGATGAAATTGAGGTGGCACTACCTTTCGAAGGTAATATCAAATTAGCTGGCGAGGCGCTAGGTTGCGAAGCGAAAGCAGTATTCGCATTAACATCAGGGATTAAAAAAGCAAATAACCGAATTGTATGGACAGGAGTGGGCGGAGAGATTAGGGATATTAGTTTTGGAGGCGAAGTACAGCTTGGCGCATTTAGCTTGAAGGGAGCAATTAAGTACTACAATAATAGATCAAATTCTGGTAGCGATGAAGGTTTTGTTGGAGCTCTAGAAACAAATTTAGCAGGCTTCTTGCAAATAAATATGAGAGGTCGTTTTGGTGTGTTAACAGATGCACAGGGAGATTTCAATTATTATGATTTTAATGCACTAGCTGACTTTGGACAGGCGGGGATAACCTTTGCGCCGCCAATACCTTTAGCAATTTATGGTTTTGGTGGAGGGTTTAGCTATAACATGGATATTGATAAATCTTCTGTTCCAAGTATCAATAAAGTAAGTGAAACCAAACAAGCTGAACCAAAGGCGGAGTCGAGCCCTTTAGATCTGTTGAATTACAATCCGGCAGGTTTGAGGTTAACACCTAAGCGAGGTGCTATGACTTTACAGGCAACCTTGCTTTTCGGATTAACAAGTAGAAACACTTTAGATGCAGATGCTACATTTTCGATGGGTTTCAATACTAATGGTGGGTTGAATTTTGTAAGACTAAATGGTAACGCCCGTATTTTAACAGATGTAAGTAAACCGTTAGCCACAAGGAGGGAAGCATCAACTGGGGCTGGTTCTTTAGAGATAGAATTTGTTACGGAAACACATGCATTTTTGGCAAATTTAGATGTAGAAATGGGTGTGCCAACGGTTGCAAACAAAAGTCTACTTTATGCAAAAGGTGGTGCTACTTTCTTTTCTAACGGCGAAAAATGGTATTTCAAAATAGGTTCCCCAAGTATTCCCAATACCATCAGGTTTCTAAATTTTGTAGAAGGCACATCTTATTTTCAGATAGGTAATACAGAAATTGAGGACATGCCAAGAATTCCAAAGTGGATAGAGGATATTGTTGGCTATGGGGGCAAAAATCAGAGCTCAAAATTATCAGAATCTTTTAACGTAGCGAATAATCAATCCAAACAAAATAGAGGTAATTCGGGGATGATTTTTGGTGCAAGCAGTAAGTTTGGAGACCCCGATAAACGATATCAATTCTTGATGTTTTACGGCGAGTTTGCCGGAGCATTAGGTTTTGATTTTGCCCTAAAAGATAATTATGAATGTAATAATTTGCCAAAATCTGGTGGTGCTGGCGGATGGTATGCTACCGGGCAAGCTTACTTTGGTGCAAAAGCTGCGGTTGGTATTTCGGTAGATATGTTCTTGGTAAAAGGAGATTTCGAAATATTTAGTGCAGGTGCTGCAGCAACCGTAAAAGCTGGTTTTCCAGATCCAATTTACGCCAAAGGTGCCTTGGGAGCACAGTTTAGAATTTTAGACGGATTGATCGATGGCGAATTTAATTTGCAATTTAGCATTGGTCAAGAATGTATCAACTCCGAAGCTCAAGCCTTTGGAGGAGTGGAAATCATATCTCAAGTTTTGCCAGCAAAATCATCGGAAAAAGTACCGTTGAATATTGTTCCGGCAGTAACATTTAATTTAAGTATTGGTGGGCAATTTGGACAATACGATAGTTATCAGCCAGGATTGGGCATGTACTCTTTTGACGATTACGAAAATCCAACAAAAGAGGGGCTACCTACTAGAAGATATTTTCTTTTTGACAGAAGTTGTTTAACAGTTACCCTAAACGGTGAAAATGTTACCAATAGATTAGCGAGGTACAAAGGCGATAAAAAAACCTTGTACTTGCCTACAGAATCTCACTTACCAAAAGACACGAAGTTTAATTTTAAAGTAGTGGCCAGAATGAAGGAAGCTTTTCTAGATCAAGCGGCATTTATCAATTCAATGGGTGGTGATGGTTCAGCGTTAGCGCAGTTCAAGTTTATTCAAATGAATGGTCGCGATGCAACGCAGGAAGCCGAAACTGAATTTACTACTGATGAAGGTTACGGAAATATCCAAGCTAGTGATTATGCGGTTACTTGGCCAATGCATGGTCATACAACAGTTCCATTTAAAGAAAGCGGCATAGAACGAAATTCGCAAAAGATGTACATCGAAACACGTAAAATAGTTGACAATAATACTTATTTCAAATATCCAGAGGGAACAACTTATAAAGCGAGGATTTTTAGAAATGGCGTAAAAGTAGGGGCAGATATTAATGTCGATATGCAGGTAGTAGACACATATATCAATACGCCATTCACAGGACATAGACGTCCACATACTCGTTGGAGTTGGGCCGCACCAGAATTGTTGGCAAGCACAGATTATGTAGCAATAGTTGTTGCCAAAATTCCCGCAGGGAATTCGGCACCAAGTGTGAATACCAGAGTTTCTAATACAACATTTATTAGTACACAGGCTTTGTCTGCTGGGGCAATTAATACTAGGAGCACATCTCTTAGCGGAAATATGAACAACAACGAATTGAGAGCGGGTGAGAGTATTGCCGCGAGTTTTGCCTTTAAAACCAGTCGCTACAGTACCTATAGTGCTAAACTATCTGATGCTAAGATTTCAAAAATTACGCATGCAGATAAAGGTGGCGCCATATCATCCATAAATTCTAAAGCAACCAATTTAACCATCCTTAATTCGTGGATTACACCTCAAAACGGTAACTATAATATTGTTTTAGGGGCGGGCAGTAACTTAGAGATAGACGTTACATTAAATGGCGAGAAACTTAACAAAGCTGACGTGGAAAGTACAACTTCTGATCAGGTGTTTTTAGCAAGTAACGATGCAAGTGGAGGCAACTTGGTAAACCCTATTTTAAGTCCTATAACACTCGAAAAATTATATAAAAACCCGCCATTTGCTAATTTGGGTGTAGATTACGATTTATTTAAGCAATATCTTTCTGATAGAACCGGAGTAGCGAAAATCAGATTTAACATTAAAGTCAATCCTGTTCCGACTATAAATGGCAATGGCATACTCGATACCTGGGCTAGAACAGATGGCGGCGTGTCGTTTATCAATAGTTTTACGGCTATTGGTGCCACACTTCCTACCGATGTTCCAAAGTCGCCGGCTAGTCAAACTTCGCAAGGTAGCCAGCTCCTTTATTTCCAAACCTTTAATGTGCCAATAGCTACGCCAATATTATTGGAGCGCATTCGTAGTGTAAGTATGGGAAGCCATTCTGTAGGTATGCCAAGTTTTACAAATCCTATTCAGGTAGTAATTGATAGGGTTACCAATTGGTCGGTAAACTGGGGCAATGCCCAACAAGCGGGGGCACCACAGGTAGGTATTTCAAATATGGGCGCTGCAAGTACTTGGGAAGGTATAAGTCAGATGGCTACAGGCGTAGTAAATGGCACAAGCACGATTAACCAAATGCAAAATGGTTTGCAAGGTCTAAAAGGTAAAGGGGCTATCCGTTAACAAATCAATATGGAAAAGATGAAAGCTTTAAAAGAAATAGGTTTAGCATTGTTACTTTTAGTTTCAATGCAGTCATACGCCCAAAAAAAGACCGATAGAAAACAGGCTAGCCAATCGGTACAAATACCGCAGGTTAGGATTGTTGGAAAGGGTAAGCCTTACAAAGACAGAATTGCATTAAGATGGAATATTGATAATTTCCGACTTTTTAATGCGCTGGTTAGCACCGGAGTTTTTATAGATCGTTTAATTATTGATGGCAATGACAAAGCGGAAGGGACTTGGAAAAGAGTAACTACCGATACGATTAAGGCTAAAACGATGAAAGAGTTTAATACGCCAGCTTTTAAAACAGATACTTCTGCCATGGTAATTGCCCAAACCCTGTATGGTAAACCTAATTATCCGAAGGAAGGTAGCCTGCTTGATAAGATAAAAATGCAGGAGATGGATAGGCAAAATAGACACATGATTGTATCTCTCTATAGCGCATTAAGTAAGGAGGGAGCATTTATGGCTGGTTTAGGATTTGAGGATCTGATTAAGCCAGAAAGCAACAAAAAATATGTTTATAGAGTGTACGCCGCCAAACCAATTAATGACTTTGGTAAAATTGATACAGGCTATATCTACGTAATTGGTAAGGATATTTCAGCAAATGAGTATTTCAGAGGTTTAAAATCGAATACGTACGATAGTTATATCACCTTAAACTGGCCTGTTAAAAATAGTCCGTTTACCGGTTACTACATAGAGCGTTCAGCAGATAAAAAGCGATTTGAAAGAATAACTAAAAAAATCTATTTACCGGAAAAAGATACGACTACTAATGATGCGCAGTATATCTATTCGGATAGTGTGCCTAACAACAAAAAATTCTATTATCGTTTAACAGGAGTAAACACTTTTGGAGAGCATTATAGATTTGTAGATACCGTGGAGGCTATGGCCAAAGATTTAACACCACCAATGGCACCCGTAATGAAATTTACAAGAAAGGGTGATGAAGTTAATTTCTCTTGGTCTAAGCCCAGCGACAAGGATTTAAAAGGATATATGATTGTTCAGGGCAAAGGCTTGGCGGCTGGAGATTCGGTTTTACAGAGAGAATTTATACCTCCTGCTATTCAAAATTTCCGATATATGTTACCAAAGAATTTTGAAGCACAATATTATCGACTATTAGTTTCTGATTTCGATGGAAATATCAGCTACTCAAATCCTGTTTATATTTTTAATCCAGATAGTATTCCGCCGGCACCTCCAACTGGCCTCGCCGGACGCATTGACAGTGCTGGGAAAGTACATCTAACTTGGCGCACTGATCCTAAAGAGCCCGTACTTAGAGGATATAAAGTATTTTTTGCTAATCAGAAAGATCATGCTTTCACGGCTACGTCTAGCATTATTCCAGATACCACTTATACTTTCGAAACAACGCTTAAAACACTTACTTCAAAGCTTTATATTAAAATTGCTGCCATAGATGCTAATTTCAACCATAGTAAATTTAGTGAAGTACTTACACTCACTCGTCCAGATACCATTCCGCCGCCACGCCCAGTGATATTGAAATATGAAAATACAGTAGCAGGGGTGAAGCTCAATTGGTCGGAAGATAAAGGTGCTGGGTTTTCACATTTTATTCTGTACAGAAACACGGGAAAAGAAGCTACATGGAAACAACTTTTGCAAGGTAAGCAGGTAAGTTTCACTGATACTTCTGTGCTTCGAGGTCTGCGTTATGATTACAGCGTTATTGCAGTAGATTCAGCAGGAAATCATTCGGAAAAATCTTTCCCCCTTTCACTAGTTACTTCTAAAGGCAGCACTGTAGCTCAAATCAATCTTTTGGAAAAATTTGATGCTAACAAAAAGCAGATGATTTTAACCTGGACCAAGCCCACCAGAAAAGTGAAGAATTATTTGCTTTACAAAGATTTTGGGAAGGGACTTTCGATGTATAAGAGGTTAGCTGGTGAAGAAGCAACCTTTGTTGAAGCAAGTGAGGTAAAAACCAAGTACGCCATAAAAATTATTTTCGATGACCAAACCCAATCGGATTTAATAATGACCACAGCAAGCATTAATTGAGTTAAATCTAGCGCTCGTTAAATCAAAATATCAACTTACTAAAATTAAAGAGATGTATAGTAATAAAAGAATTTTAGTACTGCTTTTAGTGTTTTTGGGCGCTTGCTTTCATCGTTGCGCAAAAACCTACGACTATGAATTAACAGAAAATGGTCCAACAATAGATAGCATTAGACCTGAGCGAGGAACAGAAAATACACAGGTTCGTATTTATGGAAAAAACTTTCCCAAAGATACTGCAAGTCTGAAAGCCTTTTTCAATAACAAGCAGGGCTTAATTATTGAACAAACTACGGCTAATGTGATTTTGGCAACAGTACCTTACGAAGCAGGTACTGGGCCTGTTGCCATTAAAAGTGGCGATCAAACTTTTGCTGGTCCTACCTTTACCTACGATTACGATGCTCCAGTAATCTTGGATGTTTCACCTTTAACGGGCGTTGCTGGTACAGAAATCACCATTAACGGGCGCAAGTTTAGCGGAATAACTGCAAATAATAAAGTGCAGATTAACGGTGTTCAAGCTAATATAAGTTCATCGAGCACCACGCAATTGATAGCTGTAGTGCCAGAAGCGAAAAATGGTCCGATAGTAGTTACATCCAATAATATTTCTAACCAGGGACCCGTATTTAAATTTATCCCACAGATTGCAAGCATAGACAAAACAAGTGCATTTGTAGGAGAAACGGTTAGGCTTACCGGAAAATACTTTGATGTGGCTACTGCCAAGTCGGTAACATTTAACGGTGTTGCTGCGAACATTATTAGTGTAGGAGCTACAACGCTAGATGTAACTGTGCCAGCGTCTACCAGCGGAAATGTAGTAGTTAATGTAGACGGTGTGAGCAGTAATCCGATAGCATTTACTTACCGAATTGCACCTGTCATTTCCGGTTTAAGTAAAACATCCGCCTTTGCGCAAGATACCTTAACTGTGTACGGTGCTAATTTTGCAGGAAATGCCGCACCAACGGTGAGTTTTGGAGGCACACAAGCTACTGTGATGAATTATGTTGGAAACAGTATTAAAGTGCGTGTGCCGAATGGTTCAGGTAACCTGCCAGTTACAGTTGTGGTAGATAATGTAACGAGTAATTCGGTTCAGTTTACTTATCTACAAAATATTGTTGCCACTAGTTTAAATCAAACATCTCCCGCATTACGCAATGTTTCTGGAATTGATGCAGCAACTGTAGTAATTAAGGGGAGTAATTTTGGTACAGATGCAAGCAAAATCCGTGTAACTGTTGGCGGGCAAAATGCACAAGTTACAGCTGTTGATGATGCTAACGTAACCTTCTTGTCGCCAAGTTACCATTCTTCATTGCCTAATCAGCAGCAAATTAAGGTTTTCCATCAAAACTTGGAAGCCAGTTATCCAAACGGAAATCTTACGTTTACTTATCTGGAACCAACCATTCTGTCAACTACATGTACCATAGTGCCAATAGGAAATGGCTTGTATCAATTCATATTCGCTATAAGTGGAAATCATTTTAATGCTACAGCACCAAATGCCAACTTCCAACTTTTGATTGATGGCGTAAACTATGGCTGGTCTGTAAATGGAAACACGGCATCTATTACAACGGTTCAAAATGCTGCTTTTATTAAAAATCGTTATGATATCCGTGTAAATAATAAATGGGGAAGTTTTATTTCTGCGTTCCAAAGAACAGTAAATATAACCGATTTTAATTACAGCTTTGTAGCTGGAGGTGCAAGAACAATGGTAATTACAGGAAGTGGTTTTGGAAGTGCCGTAGACGCCAATAGATCGGTGAGAATATACCGTGTAGTTGATGGTCGTAAGGTTTATTTAACTGCAACAGTTACTTCTTGGTCTGATACACAGTTGGTAGCCGCTTTTACAGAAAGTTTTATGGATGATTCGTACTACGGAGTAGAGGTTACGGTAAATAATAGAAGTGGAACACGGGAGAAATATTTTGATTTATATCCGAATGTAGGTTAGTTGTATTATAGCAAACGCCCCAAGGTTTTCCTGGGGCGTTTTGCTTTTTTATGTTTTAGAACGATTTATTTAGATAAGCTTTGAAATAGCTTCCTATTACATCTACAAATGCTTTTGCAAATGCTGGTCGGCCTTCTGCATCGCGTACTCCTTTGTAATGACTTTCTATCTGCCAACCAAAAACATTAGGATATTTGCTCGAAGTGTATCTAACCGTGTTGTAACCTCCGTTAAAATATTTGTCTTCTTCCAAAGGCGCTTTGTCTTGTTTTGAAGGTACAGCATCAATACCTTGTTGCGCCATCAAAGTACCAAAAGCATCCGGACCAATTAGCAATTGCTCAAGATTGAAGCTTTTATCACTAGCTAATAAATTTGCTACCGAAGACTTTGCAACTTGTTTGTTGTCTTTTGCATCAAGCGCTCTTAATTCTTCCGCCTTTAAAAGATAACCTACTTCTAAACGTTGCTTGGTATGTCCATGGCCATGTAAATCAATGTAAATTGCCTTGCCAAATTTTTTGGTGGCCAACGAAATAGCAGTGTCAATATAATCATGAAATTGGTTCCAAGGTTTTTCCATCGCTTTATTGCCGCAGGTACCATCTGCCATATCTCTGTTCTGGTCTACATTTTTTCTAGAGATATTAGAAATGATGATAAAAGGTCTGGCATTGTACTTCGCAAGAAAAGCTTTTTCAATTTCCTTTGCAAGCTCAATCGTTCTCGAGTCGGTTACGGTAACAGCGCCCTTGCAATCTCTCAGTGCGTCTGGTAATGTAACTGCTCCACCATGGGGCACACTAATAATTAATGGTAAGTCGCCAACAATAAATTCAGTCCATTTTTCATCGTCGGTGTAGGTTTTTCCAGCCTCCCATTTTTGAGCGTATGCAAATCCAGAAACCAGGAAAAGCAATAAAGTGAGTTTAATAAATTTCATTTTTGCTTAATGTTTTTATTGATAATTTATAGATAGACTTTCCAATTACTGTTTCGTACCGAAATAAGGAGAAAATTATCAGCTTTTTTACCAATTTCGATAAAAATTAAAAAAATGATATTAAAAGAGGTCCTATCTATTTTGATATCAGTCTATCATATAGTTTTGAGGATAATTATCTTGATCCCCGAACTAACCTAACAAAAACAAACTAACGATTCATATGAAAAAACTTTACGTATTGCTTTTTTGCTGTTCTCTTTTTATTGCAACAGATGCAGTAGCGCAAACGATTAGGTATGTAAAAGCTGGTGGAACTGGAAGTGGCGCTAGTTGGGCTGCGGCTTCTGGAGATTTACAGGCTATGATTAATGCTTCTGCTGCAAATGACGAAGTTTGGGTTGCGGCTGGTATTCATAAACCGAACCGTAAAGCCGATGCACTTGCTACCATTACTCCAAACGACAGGTTCAATGCCTTTGTACTTAAAAAAGACGTGGCAGTTTATGGTGGTTTTGCAGGAACTGAGGCTACTAGAGCAAATAGAAATTTCATCGCAAATGCAACAATACTAAGTGGTAATTTGGGAGATGAAGCTATTGATACAGACAATGCTTATCACGTTGTTGTTGCATCTGGCGATTTAGGGACTGCGAGGTTAGATGGTTTTACCGTAACTAAAGGATATACGAGTGGAACAGGTACTACTGGAGGTATAACCGTAAATGGTAATGCCATTCCACCAAGTAGATCGCCTGGCATTATCAATTATTATAGCAGCGCTACTTACGAAAATCTTATTATTACAGAAAATACAAATGGCTCTACCGACCAAAGCGCAGGCGCAATTTATATTCTTTACGGTTCTCCAATCTACAATAAAGTTAAATTCATAAACAACAAAACGTTGTCTACAAGTGCTGGTGCCATTTTCATCTTTAGTGCTGTAGCCACACCCTCAAAACCAATATTTACCGAAGTAGATTTTATTGGTAACGAAGCAAGTTCGGGTGGCGCAGTAGTAATTTCGACAGCAGGTTCGCCGGTATTTAATAAATGTACCTTCCAAGGAAATAAGTCTACCACCTTTGGAGGCGCTCTTCACATGTTTTCAGCATCTGCAAGTGCAACTTTCGAAGAATGTACCTTTACAAATAACACTGCAACAACCAACGGTGGCGTAATCAATAACGGATTAGCAACCACTATCAACATCAGTAAATCTACCTTCAGCAATAATACATCTGGAAGCAATGGTGGAGCCATTTACTTTACTGCAGGAACAATAAATGTAAGCGAAACAACCTTCAGCGGTAACAAGTCTGGATCTACTGGTGCATTCTATCTAGGTACAAGCACATTAGCTTCCAGCTTAGTAGATGTATCATTTTTAAATAACGAGGCTAATACAACTGCTGGCGCTTTGTATTTAAATGCAAATAGCCCTAAGATGGATAGGGTAAAGTTTATTGGCAACAAGGCCGGAACTAGTGGAGGTGCTATTTATCTTTTTGGAGTAGCTGGTAATGCAGCCAATCCGCTAATAACTAATAATCTTTTCTATAATAACGAAGCTGGATCTACAAACGGAGGAGGTGGAGCTATTTATGCATCAACGGCGGCAACACCGACTATTCATAATGCAACATTCTACGGAAATAAAGCAACAAGAGATCGTGGCGGAGCTTTATTCGCATCATCTTCAGCTACTGTCACAATTTATAACAGTATCATTAATAAAAACACGGCAACAATAGCAGAAACTTCAGACTTTTTTCCAGCAACAACAGGCTCAACAAGTTTAACGGTTAAAGCTTCCTTAACTGATATTTATGGAACTAGCGGTGCAGATGATAATATTGTTGGTGTAGATCCAATTTTTGAAAGTACCGATCCTAACAGTTTCGATTTCTTGACTTTACAGGATTTTAGCCCGGCTATTAATGGTGGTCAAAACAACTATTTGCCTACCAGTATAACGTTAGATTTAGCTGGTAACCCAAGAATCCTTTATTCTATTTTAGATTTAGGTGCCTACGAGTTCAATGGAGCCGCTCCAGTTGCACCACTACAAGTAAGTATTGATGAGAACAAGGCAAATGGTGAGTTCGTAGCCAAACCTGTTACTACTTTGCCTGGTGTGCTTTCTAATTGGACAATAACTTCTGGTAATAATAGTGGCGCATTCGTAATAAATGCTACTACGGGAGACATAACGGTTGCTAAAAGCAGTGAGATTGATTACGAAAAAACGAGAACTTTCACATTGACCGTTAAAGTATTTAATAATCAAGGTGGCGATCAAACACTTCGTGTAATTGTTTCGGTAAACAATTTAATGGAAGATCCTCAAACACCTATCATCAAGAACGTACTAAATGGCGTGGTAACAAGCTTTAGACCCAAACTGGAAGGGATAGCAGAGCCATTAAGTGATATTGCGATTTTTGTAGATGATAAGCAGCATCATACAACTGCTACATCTAACGAAAGAGGTGAATGGGCTTACACTTTTACAGAGGAGGTAACACCAGGTATCCATTCTTTCCATGTGGTAGCTACTAACAACTTAGGTACAAGTAATCCTAGCGATAAAGCGTCGGCTATGTTTAAGCTATACAGTGGAGAAATTGTTCCGAGTAACATCTTAACTCCTAATGGCGATGGCAAGAACGATTTTTGGATCGTACAAGATCTTAGTGTAATGTACCCGAAAAATCAAGTAACTGTTTATGACAAATCTGGAAAAATAGTGTTCCAAAAGTCAGGCTATCAAAATGATTGGGATGGTACTTACAACGGAGCAACCTTAAATACCGGAACATATTACTACCATATTAATATAGGTGCCGATTTAAAACCAATAAAAGGTACAATAACTATTTTAAAAGGAAGATAATAAGCACCGAGCATAAACAACCATGAAAGAAATTGTTAACCAAACAACAATGAAAAGAAACTACTTTACTTATATAGCGACATTATTTATCTTGTTTTTTATCTCATCAGAGTTAAAGGCGCAGGTAAGTCCACCAATGTCTATGTATTACCTTAATGAATATCTTTACAATCCAGCTGTAGCTGGTAAGAAACAAGGGTTAAACGTTGGCTTATCCTATAAAAATAATCTTACTGGAAGTAACGGGCAAACAGTTGCAAATACTATTACTTTAGATTACGGAATGGGTAAAAACGGTTTCGGTCTATCAGTGAATACAGATAAAGACGGTATCTTAAATGTGAATAGATTTGCAGCCACTTATGCCTATAACATACAAACATCTACCACCAGTAATTTAAGGTTTGGTGTTTCGGCAGGGGTTACTTCTATAAAAGCGAATATGTCTGATATTGTTGGCGATGTAGACGATCAATTGGTTCAGCAATTTAACGATCAAGGTTATATTTTCGACGGAGATTTAGGAGCACATTACACTACTGAAAAGTTAAGCTTAAGTGCTGTAGCTCCAAATTTGCGTAGCTTAATCTATTCAGAAAATGTAAACGATGGCTATAATTATACTACATTTTTCTTATCGGCAGCTTATCAAGTGCTAGATGGTCCAGTGAAATTAACACCAAAAGTAATGTATAGGGGGTTAGATGGATTTGATAGTGTAATAGATGCCGGTGTAAATGCACAATTTGCCGAAGATAAGTTTAATTTGATGGCATTTTACCATAGCAGTAATAGCTTATCTTTTGGTCTTGGTTTCAACATTATGAAAAAATATCAAATGCAAGCCTCTTACTCGCTGCCAATAAATAGTAATCTAAAACAATATACTTATGGCGGCGTAGAGTTGGGTTTAAAAGTTAATCTCTCTAAATAAGTGTTTCTCTAAGTCCCGGTTTGCCGGGACTTTTTTATGTGAGCTATTTTTTATCTGGTTTTTGATGCCAGTTTTTTGCGTTTTATACCTATTTGTGTTTAAAAAATTAAAAATCTTTTTGAATAGTAAATAAGGATTACTATTTTTAATAAACCTAAACCACAAACTAGCTAACATACTTATAGCTAAGCAAATGTTGGCGAATAACTATTTTAATGGCATTGTACGATTTAACAGCAGAAAAGCTATTGTTAAAAGAAATTTCCGATGGAAATTCTTTGGCTTTTAATAAGATGTTTTGTCTTTATCGAGGCAAAATATTAGCGTTTGTCGATTCGTTTATCCATAGCAAAGCTGATGCTGAAGAAATAGTACAAGAAACCTTTCTGGTAATTTGGCAAAATCGTGAAAAATTGTTGGCAATAGAGCATCCACGAAACTATATTTACACCATTGCACGTAATAAAACCTACGATTATTTGGCTAAGGTAAGTAGAACTGAAAAAACAATTAACGATGCTTGGGTAAACACCTCGGTTTCTCTGAATAATGTCGACGATCAAATCAATCTTAAAGAAAGTGTGTTTTTAATTAATAAAGTACTACAAACACTTTCGCTTCAAAAACAGGAGATATTTAACATGAGTCGTAATCAGCACATGAGTCATGAAGAGATAGCACAAGCAGTTGGATTGTCCAAAAGTCGTGTTAAAAATGTGATAGTTGAAGTATTAAAGCATTTAAAGTACCACATTTCTAAGCACAGTATCGTAGTATCTTTACTATTACTTTTAAAATCTTATTTCTAAATCTTTTGTTTTAAAGGTGCTGTAAATTAAGTGTATAGTGCTTTTTTGAAGACTTTTTTATCTTTTCATATTTTTTTCAAAAAAAGTTGGTCTTGGGCGGTCCGTTGTTAAGTCTAGTCAGTCTATATAAGACAACAACAAACCTAAACCAACAATTTATGAAAAAACTTTACTTTTTAATTTTATTTACGCTAATTGGATTTCTGGTTCAAGGGCAGACCGTTAGACGGGCTAAATCTGGCGGTACTGGAGATGGTTCTACTTGGGCTCTAGCAGGAGATTTGCAAACGATGATCAATAACTCTTCGGAAGATGATCAGGTATGGGTAGCTGCGGGAACATATTACCCTACTGAAAAAATTGCGGCCACGGACGATAATTCTGTCGCTACTACAGCAAGAGACCAATCTTTTATCTTAAGAACAGGAGTTAAAATTTACGGTGGTTTTGTTGGAGCTGATGAAAGTGAAACCTTATTAACGCAACGGAACTACTTGACCAACACCACAATTTTAAGTGGAGATTTGGGAGCGTCAGGCGTAAAAACAGACAATGCTTTCCATGTGGTTACAGCACGTATCGGTACTACAAATGTTAAAGCAATACTAGATGGTTTTACAATTCAAGATGGCTATGCAGACGCGGCAACAACTGTAGTTGCAGGATTGGGATTAGATAGAAATGACGGCGCAGCAATCAATCTTAGAGGCTCAGACGCATCTGGATTTATAGAGTTCGTTAATTTGAAGATTAGAAATAACGAAGCTACTAACACGGGTGGTGCGCTATACGCACTGCTTTCTGGTACAGGTACGCTAACGTTAACGAATGTTGAATTCATTAATAATAAAGGAAATACTGGCGGTGCAATGTACTTAGCTTTGGTAGGGACAACGAATGCTCCAAATATCAACATTTCAGGTTGTACATTCGCAGAAAATGAAACCAACACCCACTCTGGTGCTATATACCATAATAATAATAGTGCTGGTATTCTGAGAATTGTGAATTCTAAATTTTTAGATAATGAGGCGAAATCGGGATTAGCTGGTGCTGTTTATCATGCCGCCGGTTTTATGCAACTTCATAACTCGGTGTTCTATGCAAACAAATCTACCTCTAATGCGGCAGGTGCAATCTATGTTGGTGCAGTTTCTGGTATCATGGCTACAGGGACTATCGTTAACTGTACGTTTTATCAGAATACGGCAAGTACACTTGGAGGCGCAATTTCATTTTTTGCTAACTCGACATCTGCAACTGTTAATCTATATAATAATATTTTTAATGGTAACACAGCTGGAGACGGGACTCATGACCTAAGAGGTTCGGCTTCTGGTATTTTAAGGTTTAAAAATAACTTGTTTCAAGTGTACGCTATTACACCTGGTGCTGATGATGATTTTGCTGACAATACAGTTAATAGCACTCCAACAGCGCTCTTCGCTAGCACCACTTCTGCAGATGCTGACTTTCTAACTTTGTCTAGCACTAGCGCTGCGTTAAATGTTGGTTCTAATTCATTGTCAACCTCGCTTGTAGATTTGGCCAATAATCCTCGTATTCGTAACAATACTATTGATCTAGGTGCTTATGAATTCCAAACAGGAAATTATCCTTTACCAGTTAAACTAGAATCTTTTACTGCGGTAAAACAAGGCAACTCGGCAATATTAACATGGAAAACAGCAAGTGAGCAAAACAACCAGAAATTTGTTATCGAACGTGGTTCGTCTGCATCTAATTTTGAATTTCTAAGGAATGTTACTGGAGCTGGAAATAGCAATACACCATTAACTTACTCAATTACCGATTTTGCACCACTTGCTGGTAATAATTATTACCGTCTTACACAATTCGATAACGACGGCAAATCGGAAGTTTTGGGTACGCAAGTCGTAAATTTCGAACTCTCTTCTCCAAAAGCACAAGTATATCCAAACCCTGCCAAAAGCTACATCGAAGTGAAACCATCTTCATCAAATAGTATCGTTTCGTTAAATCTAATATCTTTGACAGGACAAAACATATCGACCAATAATTACGCTCAAGCAGCTTTAAATGAAAGTGTAAAGCTAGATTTAACAAGCATTCCTACAGGTACTTATATTCTGTGGATAAACAAAGGGAAATCAAATGCAGAAAAGCAAACTTTGTTGGTCGTGAAATAAATTAACGGCAATAAAAGTATAAATGAACAATAAAGAAGATCAGATGACACACGGTACAAATAACAGATTAGCAGAGCTTTTCAAGAAGTATGTGGACAAAACCATTACTGAGGAAGAGTATGCCGAGTTATTTGTTTATATCCGCAATCCAGAAACCAAGGAGCAGGTACTTGCTTTTATGGATGAGCACAATAAAAAAGTGCAATCTGATGCGCTTGTTCACGAGGTAGATTGGGATGGGATGTACGCAAATATCACCAACCCAAAAAAGTCGGATGGTCGTAAGCGTATGCCAGTTTGGAAGTATGCTGCGGCCGCTGCGGTGTTATTGCTAACGGGATTTACTTTGTACTATTCCGTACAAAAGTCAGACAGTGTAAAACCTTTAGCTTATTATAACGATATCAAGCCTGGAGGTGATAAGGCGACTTTGACATTAGCCGATGGATCGCAAATTGTGCTAGACAATAAAAATACAGGACAGGTGGCTACAGAAGGTGCTATTTCTATAGAAACTGATGCCAAAGGTCAAATTGTATATCTAGTTAAGGGCAATAGCGAAACAGAAAGTCAAAAGATCAATACCCTCTCTACACCTGCTGGCGGTAAATTTAGCGTAGTACTGTCGGATGGTAGTAAGGTTTGGCTAAATGCAACATCTTCTATCAAATTTCCAGCTGCTTTTGCAAATGATGCACGTAGGGTAGAGGTTAAAGGTGAAGCATATTTCGAGATAGAAAAAGATAGCTCAAGACCGTTCTATGTAAAAAATGGAAGTTCGGAGATCAAAGTTTTAGGTACGCATTTTAATGTCATGGCTTATCCTGATGAGTATCGTTCCGAGCTTACTTTGTTAGAAGGCGCTGTACAATTCACCAAAAGTGGCAATTCGGAACTGCTAAAACCAGGCAGACAGATTTTATATACCGAAACCAGTACAGAAACCAAACAACGCAATGCCAATATTGAGGAAGTAATGGCTTGGAAAAATGATCTATTTGTGTTTAACGATACCAACATTGATGAAATTATGAAAGAATTGATGCGCTGGTACGATGTTAAGATAAAATACGAAGGAGAGAAACCAGATATTTCGTTTACGGGGATCATCCCTAGAAATACAAATGTTTCTAAGGTGTTAAAAGCTTTGGAACTAACTGGTGACGTAGTATTTGGTATTGAAAATAATGTAATAACCTGCGAAAAGAAAATGAAGAAGTAAGAAGGAAACCATAAAGCTAAAAAGCTTTTCCCGGCGGCAACCAGGAAAAGCATTAGGAAGGCTTAAAAAAATAATAAACAAACCACTATTTATTCAAAACCCTTATATACAAATGTATGAAAGAAAAAATACATTGTAGATTGTCGTACACTAATTTTAGTAACGATTTTTCGACCAAACAAAAACAACTATTTAAAAAAGCCTTACTGGTTATGAGAATCATTGCCGTAATTGTGTTTGTTTTTAGCTTACACGTTAGTGCCAAAACTTTGGGGCAAAACGTAAGCATTAAAAAACAAAACATCACTTTAAAAGAAGTGTTTAAAGAATTGAGAAGTCAGACTGGCTACTACTTTATTTACAACAGTAAGGAAGTAGCAGATGAAAAAAGGGTTTCTACAAATTTTTCCAACACTCCTATCGATGTAGTGCTGTCGTCAGTTTTAAAGGGAATGTCTTTAAGTTATACTATCGAAGACAAAATCATCTCTTTAAAGCCCGCTACCCAAAATAGAGACAATGCTATTTTAGAAAATGTAACCCAGCAAGACCGAACTATAACCGGTAAAATTACAGATGCAGAAGATGGTTCTCCTTTATATGGTGTTTCAGTTAGAGTTAAGGGGTCGGTAGTAGGCACCATAACTAATGCCGACGGTAATTTTACTATCAACGTTAAAGGTGCAGATAAGTTCATTGTATTAAGTTACATGGGATATGTTTCTAAAGAGGTGCCGCTTACTGCCATTGTTAAGTATGATGTTGCGTTAACAAAAGACAGCAAACAGCTACAAGAAGTTGTGATCGCTTTTGGTACCACTACTAGAAGTGAGTTAACAAACTCTGTAACTAGAATTTCTGCAAAAGATATTGAACAACGTCCTATCAGTAACCTTAACTCTGCTATTGTTGGTGCTTCGCCCGGTGTGCAAACTACGGCAGGTAGTGGGCAACCTGGAGAAGGTCCAGAAATTAGAATTAGGGGTTTCGGTTCGGTAACTGGAGATAATGCACCGCTTTACGTTCTAGATGGTGCTCCTTATGAGGGTGTAATTAGTAACATAAACGCAGAGGATATAGATAACATTTCTATTTTAAAAGATGCATCAGCAACATCATTATATGGGGCAAGAGCTGCAAATGGCGTCGTATTAATCACAACAAAAAGAGGATCTAATACTGGCAAAACCAATATCACTGCTAAATTTACGCAAGCGTTCTCACAACGTGGTTTACCTAATTACGAAACTTTAGATGCTTATCAATATTTTCCAGTAGTATGGGAAGCTTTGAGAAACGGCTCTTCGGGAACTGCGGCTGCAGCAACACAAGATCTAAAATCTTACGTGGGTTGGAACCCATTTAACGTAGCCGATGATGAGATTGTTCTAGAGAATGGTCAAATGAACCCTAATGCTAAGCTCTTATATCCAGACGATGTACGTTTCAGACAAGAACTTCAACGTTTAGGTATGAGATCTGATATGTCAGTTTCATTAAGTGGAGGTAGCGCTAAAACAGATCATTATGTGTCCCTAAATTATCTTGATGAAAATGGTTATGTAATCGGGTCAGATTTCAAGCGTTTTTCAGGAAGATTGAGATTAAACTCTACACCTGTAGATTGGTTGAAATTTGGGCTAAATGTGTTTGGTACTTACACCAAGTCCGAGCAAGCAAATCAAAGCAGTGGTATCAATGAAAATCCATTTTATATCGATTTGATTTTGGCTCCTATTTATCCGGTTTATAAGCATGATCCGGTAACTGGGGCATATCTGTTAGATAATCGAGGCAACAAAATTTTTGATCAGGGAGACTACAGGCCATTATTTACGGGTAGAAATGTTGTTTACGAAACACTATATAACATTAATGAAATCACAAGAAATTCGTTAAATGGTGTTGCTAATGTTGAAGCTAAGTTTTTGAAAGATTTTAAGTTCACCTCAAGTTTGAGTGTTACGCTAGGTAATTACAGAAATAATGTTTACGATAATAGTGTAATGGGAGATGCAGTTGGAGTGGGTAGAACTACTAGGACCAATAGTTTAACTACTTATTTAAACTTTAATCAATTGTTATATTGGACTAAAACAATTAACAAACATAAAATAAGTGCTTTATTAGGTCATGAAAGCTATTTGAACTATTACGATTATTTGAGCGGATCAAGACGTAGTGAAGGTATTTCTGGACTTGCCGTACTAGATAACATGACCACCACTACGGCATTAAGTTCTTACGATAGAGATTATAAAACAGAAGGGTATTTTTCTAAGTTAGACTATAGCTATAGAAGTAAATATTTATTCTCTGCATCATACAGAAGAGATGGCTCTTCAAGATTTTCTCCAAAAAGTAGATGGGGCGATTTTTGGTCTGTAAGTGCTGCATATAATATCGATAGAGAGCCTTTCTTTAAAGTTAAATGGATTGATGTATTAAAGTTAAGAGCATCTTACGGCGAGGTTGGTAATGACAGAACTGGTAGCTATTTCACTTATCAACGCTTATTTACCTTAGGTTATAATAATGGTACAGAGCCAGGAGCAATTTTAACACAAGGTGGAAATCAAGACTTAGTTTGGGAGTCTAATCAAAATGCTGACGTTGCATTAGAATTTTCGGCTTTAAAAAATAGAATTGGTGGTACCTTAGAGGTTTTTCAGCGTCAGTCGAGTAATTTACTATTTGCTGTAACGCTTCCGTTAACAAGTGGTTTGCTTACCTATAATGATAATTTTGGTAGCATGCGTAACCGCGGTATCGAGGTTCAGTTAAACGGGGTACCTGTTAAAACTAAAACTTTCCGATGGAATGTGGATGTTAATTGGAGTACCATAGAAAATAAGATTTTATCACTTCCACAATCATACGAAGGACGAATTAGTGGTACCAAAAAATACGAAACTGGAAAATCGTTATACGAATTTTGGTTGAGAGATTGGGATTCTGTTAACCCAGAAACTGGTGCTAATCAGTACAAAAAAGCTGATGGTACTTTATCTGGTACTTTAGCAGATGCGGCCTATTACTATGCTGGTAGCGCTATCCCAGATTTCTTTGGAAGTGTAAATAACACCTTTACTTACAAAAATTGGAGTTTACAAGCAATGTTTATCTATCAAGTTGGAGGTTATACTTTCGATAACGATTACCGTTCGCTGCTATTCAGAGGAGGTACAACAACCAATGGTAGAGCTCTTCATGTTGATATGTTGAAGCGTTGGCAAAATCCTGGAGATATTACCACAATCCCGAGACTAAGTACCACAGGAGGTATATCAGATACCGATCAATGGTTAACAAAGTCAGATTATTTAAACCTCCGTACAGTGGCGGTAACTTATAACTTCCCTAAAAAAACCTTGGCCAGACTTAAGCTTACAAATTTAAAAGCTTACGTAAATGGCGAAAATTTATTTATCACTTCGGCCAGAAAAGGGATGGATCCAACCCAAACTTACACCGGAGATGCAGAGTATACTTATGCGCCATCTCGTATTGTAAGTTTCGGTCTAAACATCACATTATAGAAATTGATAATCATGAAAAAGTATTTCTCATTTTTAACGATCATATTCTTTTTACTTACACTAGGTTCATGTAAAAAGAGCTACTTAGACACCACCCCGTCAGATCAAATAGATGCTGACAAAATGTTTGATAGCATCAATAACGTAAAAGTAGCGCTAAACGGCGTTTACAGAACGATGTACATGCAGTATTCAGACCAAGAACAAGATGGACATCCTGCTATGATGATCGTATTAGATTTCATGGGTGAAGATATCGTACACACGGCAACAGGAACAGTTTATTTCAGAGGAGCATACAGATGGTCTGATCACCGTTCTGACCTAAACGATTTGCCATATTTCGCATATCGGTTATACTACAGAATTATTGCCAATGCAAATATCATATTAGAAGGCATAGATCGAGTACCAGATGCAACCGAAGCACAAAAGAATGTGATTAAAGGCGAGTGTTTGGCGATTAGAGGTTGGGCTCATTTTATGTCGGTTCAACTATTTGGTAAACGCTATAATGTGAATGAGAATGGAGTTCCATCTAATTTAGATGCTGAGGGTAAACCAAATCTAGGTATTCCAATTGTAACTAAATACTCTTTGGATCCTCAACCTAGAAACAGTGTTGAAGAAGTTTACACCCAGATTAACAAAGATTTGGACGAAGCAATGGTGCTATTAACAGGTGCTCCGCCTAGAGGTTTGTATAGAACCCATATAGATAAGAGTGTTGCGCAAGGTATTAAGGCAAGAGTTGCCTTAACACAACATAATTGGACAGATGCTGCTTTTTATGCGCAGGAAGCTTTAAAAGGTTATCAATTGATGTCAAACTCTGCATATCTAGATGGTTTTAGTGATATGAAAAATTCTGAATGGATGTGGGGAGCTCACCAGTTAGCAGAGCAATTGCCTGCCTACGGATCGTTTTTTGCCTATATGTCATCTAATTTCAACTCGTCACATACTCGTCCAAACCCTAAGAAAATAAGTACTCTTCTGTATAATTCATTAACTACTACAGATATAAGAAGAAAATTATTCTGTGATAATGTAAACGACTATGTGAATTTTCCAGGGGTGATAGACGCATCTACAGGCCAGCCAGTACCAGGCCAGGCTAGGGCACTTTATATGCAGAAAAAGTTTACAGTTTCTGACCCTGCCGTAAGTGCTGGAGACATACCGTTCATGCGAGCTGCGGAAATGTATCTGATTGCTGCTGAAGCAAAAGCTAAGGCTGGTTTGTTAAATGAAGCAGCAGATATTATTGATGTCTTAGCAAAAAATAGAGATCCTAATTATGTAAGACCAGATAATATTTCTGATATAGGTAATGATAATAATGGATTGATTATGATGCAAAGAAGGATAGAGTTATGGGGAGAAGGCTTTCGCTTTTTAGACTTGAAACGTTTGAATTTGCCTTTGGATAGAGCTGGAAGTGGCTCGACTACTACGCTCGCCCGTATTTTAACAGTTGGTTTTCCAGCTACAGTAAATACTTGGCAATTTCTAATTCCAAGGAGAGAAATGCAAGCAAATCCTTACATGGTTCAAAATCCAACTCCTTAAAAAGAAAAATAATAAGTTAGTAAATATGTTTAGCTGGGAGGCGCTTTAAGTGCCTTCTACTAAATTTCTATTGCCAAAATAAACCCTTCCTGTTATGAAGTTATCTAAAAGTTGTAGGTTAAAGTTTATGCTAGCGCTTAGCGTTTTGAGCTTATTTACACTTTCTTTTGTGAGTTCGAAGAGCGATGATAAAATCAAAATTGCCAAGCAAGTTAGGTTTAGTGTTAAGGTAAATGTTGCGGATAACGTAATACTGCCCGAGGGATTTGCTGATACTTTAAAAAAGGCTGAGGATATCCTTTCGAAGATATTGTCGTCCGAAGAATTTAAAAAGGAATTAGCTAAACGCTCTTTCGCTGATTCTGCTTTTTCAAGAACGAAGAAAGCTTGTTTCGAACGAATTTATGACGAGAAAGGTAGGGTTAGCGGATTAGGTGTTTACGAGAATATTACCCGTAATCCAAATATCGAAATAGAGTGGGTCATCAAAAAATATAAAGACGGCGAAAAGACAAGCGTAATGGGCTTCGCTACATTCTGTGTAAACAAAATCACTAGCCACGATTATTGGATAAAAAATGGACAAAACCTTTCGCTAAGGTTTGTAAGGCATTTGGCGCACGAGTACACGCACGTATGTGGCTACAAACATGATAAATTGTTGCCGAAAGAACATAAGTTTAAAAAAGGTGATGATCCTGCCATGGGCGTTGGAGGGATTGTGGGTGATATTATGCTGGATTGGACCAAAAAAGGATTGATTTAGTAGCAGTCATAAATTAATTGCTCATGAAAAAAATAATCCTAAACTCGTTAATACTGGCAATATTCTTTGCACTTGCTTCATGTAAAAAGAAAGATGGCGATGGTCAGAGTAACGATCTTCCAAAATATGCTAACATAGAGACTGTGAAAGATGTGAAGTTAACTTTGAGCTATACTGCTACTTCAGACGCTATTTTGCCCTCAACTTTTGCAGATACGGTAAAGAAAACGCAAGATTTGCTAAACAAAGTTTTTGCGTCGAAAGATTTTCGGGATGAGCTTTACAAACGCAACTTTCATGATTCTGCTTACACGAAATCAACGTCTACTTGCTTCAATAGAATTTATGGCAGTACAGTGGCAGGTCGTAGCATAGCGGGTAAATCCGTTTATGATAATTTATTGCCAAACATAACTTTCAGCATTGCTGTCAGCATTAGAAAAAATGGTGACAATACTACTACGCTAGGTTCTGCAAGTGCCTGTGGAACTAGGATTACAACTAACGATTACTGGCTTAAACTGAGTGAAAAAAGATTAGCGCAACGTTTGGCCAGGCATTGGGCACATGAGTATACGCATATAAGAGGTTACAGGCACGATACCAATGTAACTAAGGGCTACGAATGGGGAAACGATGTAAATAGAGATCCGGCTTACGGGGTTGGCGATGTAGTTGGTGTGGTGTTAGACAAATGGACAGCAGCGGGTATAATTAAATAGAAAACTAAATCTTAATGAGATGAAAAGAATAAATTTGGTATTTGTTGCAGGCGTATTAACAATATTTTTCGCTTGCAAAAAGGGTGGTAGTACTGGCAATACGGGGGGCGATGGTAATGGCGGTGGCACAGGTCCGAAGCCTGTAGAGGAGAATTATACGCCCAACACAACCGTTTATGGAAGCAATAAGTACGTCACTTTTAAAGTTGGAGACGCTAATTCTCCAATAATTCTAGCTTCACCCCATGATGGTACAATTACACCTTCTTCTATGCCTCTTCGAGATCATAAAGATGCGGTTACAGTAAGAGATTTGTACTTAACTGATTTAACGGAGGAGATTTCAAATGCTTTGTTCGAGAAGACAAAAATCCGCCCCCATATTATCATTAATGATGTAGCCAGGTCTAGAATGGAACCAAATAGATCTTTAGATGAAGCTTACCATAAAAGCGAGGCTGCTAATGCATTATGGCGAGAGTACCACGCTTTTTTAAAAGGTGCTAGAGACATGGTGCAAAAAAATGTGGGTAAGGGTTTGTTTTTAGATATGCACGGGCATGGACATACGAAACAACGCATCGAAGTAGGCTATATCGTTTCTAGAACTAATTTGAATGCAACGGACGCTGTGTTGAATGGGGTGTCGGCAACTTCAAGTATCTACCATTTATCTCGTAATTCTCCATATTCGTTTTCTCAGTTAATTAGGGGTGATTACGCTTTCGGTACACTGTTAGAAAACGAGGGAATTAATGCGGTACCGAGTAAGCAAGATCCCAAGCCAGAACAAGACGATTACTTCAATGGGGGATATTGTACGTTAACCTATGGTTCCAGAGACGGCGGAACAGTTTCTGCAATTCAGTTAGAAACTCATGGTTCCAATCTTCGTAACAACCCTACGCAACGTAAAGCTTCGGGTGCAAAAATTGCAGATGCTATCATCAAGTACATGAAAAATCACTACGGTTTGTATCCAAATGTCAATTAGAAATTTGTCTAACGATTTTGTAATTCTATTTTTGGTAACATCTTGATCGGTCATTTAATGAAAATACACCAAAAGCAATTTCTTGTTTTAACTGCTTGTGCAATATTGATACAATCTTGTGCAGTTAAAAGAAACGTAGAAACTACACAAAATGTAGTAATAGATCATGCTGCGGTAAAAATCAAATTGCAGGAAAAAAAGGTTTTTGCTTTCGAAAAGGAAGGTGTGTTTTTCAGTAATAATTTTCCGTCGGCTAGGGTAAATGAGCTACAACAAGTGAATGACAGTACTTACAACATCACCATAGAAGCAGAAAACAAGCCAATTAACCCAAGTGCGTGGTTTGCATTTAAAGTTTGGGGCAAGCCTCAAAAAAATGTTTACATCAACTTATTGTATCCTGGAGATAAACATCGTTACCAACCAAAAACAACAACTGATGGCCAGCAATGGCAAACTTTAACTGAGGTAAAGGTCAATAAGGAAAAAACTGAAGCCTCATTTAAATTGAAGCTCACAAAAGACACTTTAACCGTAGCAGCACAAGAAATTATTTCGTCTGAACAATCTTACCAATGGATGGATGAACTAGCAAAGCAGCGTGGGCTTGTTAAAACCGTAATTGGGCATAGTATCGGCGGAAAGCCGATTGTCGCCTTAAATTCGACTAAAAGTGATGGCAAGAAAATCATAGTAGTTTTAAGTCGTCAACATCCGCCAGAAATTTCTGGTTACATGGCTATGGTTCAATTTGTGGAAACCTTATTAGGAAACAGCGAACTGGCTAAAAATTTTGTTAAGAACAACGAATTGGTCATCATTCCAATGATTAACCCAGATGGGGTAGACGAAGGTAATTGGCGACATAGTTTTGCTGGCGTAGACTTAAATAGGGATTGGATTGATTTTAAACAGCCAGAAACTAGAGCTATTAGAGATTATCTACTGCAAAAAGTAACAAAGCAAAACGCTAAAGTGCTTTTTGCGTTAGATTTTCATTCTACGTTTAATGATGTGCTTTATACAAATGATGATAGATCTGATACCAACAAGCCAGGCTTAACCAGCGCTTGGATCAAAGGTTTGCATGATTTCGAAGGCGCCAAACAAACGCCAGTTAAACCGTCTGGTAACGGTGGCAATGTATCTAAAGCTTGGTTAGGCAAAGTGTTAAATGCCGAAGCCTTAACCTACGAAGTTGGAGACAACACGCCACGCCCTTACATCAAACAAAAAGCAACAAAAGTAGTAGAAGTGCTAATGGAAGAGTTGCAGAAGAACTAGGTGCTTTTAAAGCCGTAGCCTTACCAAGAGCGTAAATAGCCTTATTGGATTCCGACACAATACGCAGTAAACCGATAGGGCGAAGCCCAGAGCTCATAGTTACCTATAAAAACATAAATACGCTATAAACTATTGTAGTCACCTCCGAGTTTAGCTCCATTATAAGAAATTAGGCAGTCGAGCGTCGGCAATTGCTTTAGGGCAAGATATTCTAATTTCGCCATTAAAGTTTTGCTAGCGTAATGTTAGGAAGGCAATACAGCCTTGATTTTTGCAATACTTTGTATCAAGGCAAAGTATTAAGAATCTTTACCTTCTTCCATTTAATTCATCAAGCTTATTCCGCTCATCCTGCAATTCTCGAGCTAACTTACGCTCTTTTTCTACAGACTTAGCTTTAAATGCCTGATATTCTTCGGCTACCTCATTATATAGCTGGGTACGATGTTTTGCTTCTGTGATGTTTTTAGCAGATCTGGCAATTACAATAATCAGAGCTATGGCTAAAATACCTATCACGCTCCACACAATAATATTGTACGTGCCTTTCTCAAACGGAATACCCAAGAAACGGATTTCATTAACTTTATTCGTATTCTCTGTTAAGGATGCTTCTTTGCCAGAAATTTCTGTCTTAAGATAGTTAATTGTTTTTTCCTGTTCTGTTAACTTTTGCTGGATATTCTTCTTCTCTGTCCTTTCCTTTCGTAAGGTGTCGCTCACACTTTTCCAAAGTTGATCTAAGCGATAACCAGCAACCATTTTATAGCCATCCGCAGAAGTACGTGTACGAGATAACATGAATCTGTACTGCCCATTTAAACTCGGATCGGTATTCTTAACCGTATCACGATAATAAGTTGTTCTTTTAGCTACAGCCGCAGGTTTTGGAGTAGTGGTAGCAGCTGGTGTTTGGGCAAAAGTATCGTTGCAAAAGAAACTAAATAATAAAATGCTAGAAATAGAGAGTAAGGCTTTCCTCATAATGATCATCATTTATACTAAAACAGTATTAGTAAAAATTTATTGTGACTATGTCAATTGTGTTGTATGCTGTTAATTTTGCTCAAGTTAGGATGTTTAATCAATATTTCAATTGACTAAGGTCATTTTTTTATCTTCCTGCAACAATAAATTTGCAAAATGCGTATCGGAATAATTGGTTTGGGAGATATGGGCAAGCTTTATGCGATTGCTTTTGCGAAGGCAGGCTATGAGGTTTGCGGTACGGATGTTACTGATAGATTAGAGGCATTGGTGACCGAACTTTCACCACAGCAAATCGAAATTTTGTCTGATGGTCACGAAGTTTCTAGAAAATCCGATTTTATCATTTACTGTGTGGAGGCCGAAAAGATAGAAGCGGTAGTGTCGCAATTCGCTAAGTCTACAAAGTACGGTGCTATTGTGGCAGGACAAACCTCAGTAAAGCACCCTGAAATTGCTGCGTTTGAAAAACACCTGCCCACCGATGCAAATATTGTAACCTGCCACTCACTGCATGGGCCAGGGTTTAATACCGAAGGGCAAACGTTGGTGGTTATTCGCCACAGAGCTAGCGACGAAGTTTATCTAAAAGCTTTAAAAGTGTACAGCGCATTGGGTTCTAAAATCATTGAAATGAAGAGCTACCAGCAACACGATAAGATTGTAGCCGATACCCAAGCAGTTACGCACATGGGGTTCGAAAGTATGGGCTCTGCTTGGAAAAATGCTGGCTTTTATCCTTGGGATAATCCAGTTTACGCTGGCGGGATCGATAATGTGAAAGTGCTGACCACCTTGCGCATCTTCAGTTATAAATCTCATATTTATGCAGGCTTGGCAATTTTAAATCCCTATGCACAAGTTCAGGTGCGCCAATATGCAAAAACTGAAAGTGAATTGTTTGGTTTAATGATTGCCGAGAATGAAACAGCTTTCAGGGAAAAAATCTATGCAGCTAAAAAATTTGTGTTTAACGATAATAGATCACTTTTACTGAATAATCAGGTGATGGATGCATTTAGCATGGCTGATAAATCTCATAGCCGAAAACCTAATTCGCACCTCAGCATTTTAAGTATGGTTTGTGCTTGGCATGCTATGGACGTAAGTCCTTATGATAATCTCATCTGTCAAACACCACCGTTTCGTTTAAGGCTAGGAATAGCCGAATATCTTTTTAAGGATGAAGAACTTATGGAGGAAACTATCCAGACTGCACTATACGATAAAAGTATCAGAAAAGATGACTTAGAATTTCATACTGCTGTACATGAATGGGCATCGATTATCGGTTATGGTGACATGAAAGGCTACAAAGCACATTTTGAAGCGGCTAAAACTTTTTTCGAGGGAAGATTAGAGAAAGCTAGAGCCTTAAGCGCAGAAATGATCTCAAAATTGATGGATTAGCAGGCTGAATTGACGGTATACATTAATAGTAACATTGTCCGTTCGACTACAAATCTTAAAGCTATATAAGTAATCCCTTCTTTCTTTTTTTAGTAACCTCAATGACATAATCTAACTAACTTGGATTGTTGTGTTTCTGTTTAGTGTTTATCATTTAAAATAATTTTTGTAAACTTTTTTGAATTTTAAAAATGTTAAGTATTTGACATATAGATTTTTAAAATATTTTTGTTGTAAACAATTGTTTGATATCATTTTTATTAGTTTTCTTTTTTGGTAAGTTTGATTAAACGAAAAATAGGACATTATGGATCAAATAATTGCTCAGCAATCCGTTGCTTATACACAAGATGAGGCTTATGCCGCTGCACTTCAATATTTTAAAGGAGATGATTTGGCCGCAAGAGTTTGGGTGAACAAGTATGCTTTAAAAGACTCGGCTGGAGTTTTGTACGAACGTGATCCTAACGATATGCAC
This sequence comes from Pedobacter sp. T50_32, assembly GCF_057652195.1. Classification (NCBI taxonomy): domain Bacteria; kingdom Pseudomonadati; phylum Bacteroidota; class Sphingobacteriia; order Sphingobacteriales; family Sphingobacteriaceae; genus Pedobacter; species Pedobacter sp. T50_32. The sequence continues at coordinate 282,569 of NZ_JBYFBY010000005.1, forward strand.
AAACGTATCTCATCAGAGATAGCAAGAGTTGAGCAAAAATATCCTAATCCTTTATCCGAATCGGAGATTTTTGAACTCATTAAAGATTTCAAATATATCATCCCACAAGGAAGCCCAATGACTGGGATAGGAAACCCATACCAAATTGCCTCGCTTTCTAACTGTTTTGTAATTGGCAACAACGGTGATTCTGATTCCTACGGTGGGATTATGAAAATAGACCAAGAGCAAGTGCAATTAATGAAACGCAGAGGTGGTGTTGGTCACGATTTGTCGCATATTCGTCCAAAGGGTTCTGCGGTTAAAAACTCTGCTTTAACATCAACGGGCATTGTGCCTTTTATGGAGCGTTTCTCTAACTCTACTCGCGAAGTTGCGCAAGATGGTCGTAGAGGTGCCTTGATGTTATCTGTTTCTATCAAACATCCAGATGCAGAAGATTTCATCGATGCGAAATTGGAGCAAGGCAAGGTGACAGGTGCAAATGTGTCTGTGCGTATCAATGATGAGTTCATGAAAGCGGTAGAGAGCGGAGTGCCTTACGTTCAGCAATATCCAGTAAAAGGAAATAGTCCAGTGTTTTCAAAAGAAACAGATGCCAATGCGCTTTGGAAGAAAATAGTTCATAATGCTTGGCGTTCAGCAGAGCCTGGAATTTTATTCTGGGATACTATTATTAAAGAGTCTTTGCCAGATTGTTATGCCGATTTAGGCTACGAAACCGTTTCTACCAATCCTTGCGGAGAAATTCCATTGTGTCCTTATGACTCATGTCGCTTACTAGCTATCAACTTATATTCTTATGTAGAAAATCCGTTCACGTCAAAAGCTTCGTTTAATTGGGAGCTTTTTAAAGAACATGTAGGTTTGGCGCAACGAATGATGGATGATATCATAGATCTGGAACTAGAAAAAATCGATGCTATTTTAGAAAAGATAGCTCAAGATCCAGAAGATGAAGAAATCAAAAGAACGGAGCAAAATCTTTGGTTAAATATCCGTAAAAAAGCAGAAGAAGGAAGGCGTACTGGCGTTGGAATTACTGCCGAAGGTGACATGTTGGCTGCCTTAAATTTGCGTTACGGTACAAAAGAAGCTACTGAATTTTCAATTGAAGTTCATAAAAATTTGGCACTGGCAGCTTATAGGTCGTCTGTTGATATGGCCAAAGAAAGAGGAGCCTTCACTATCTACGATTCGGAAAGAGAAAAGGCAAATCCGTTCATGCTGCGATTGAAAGACACCGATGCGCAACTGTATTACGATATGACAGAATATGGCCGTAGAAATATCGCTTTGTTAACTATTGCACCAACTGGTACTACAAGTTTAATGTCGCAAACTACTTCTGGTGTAGAGCCTGTATTTATGCCAGTTTACAAGCGCCGTAGAAAGGTAAATCCTAACGATAAAGATGTAAGAGTAGATTTTGTAGATGAAGTAGGAGACTCTTGGGAAGAATACATTGTTTTCCACCATAAATTCAAAGACTGGATGGAAATTAATGGGCATGATACCGCTTACAACTACAGTCAGGACGAACTGAATGCTTTGATAGAGAAATCGCCTTATTATAAAGCTACATCAAACGATGTTGATTATTTGGAGAAGGTGAGGATGCAGGGCGCTATTCAAAAATGGGTAGATCATTCTATTAGTGTAACTATTAATATGCCAAATGATGTATCTGAAGAACTGGTTGGTGAATTATACATGGCGGCTTGGAAAGCAGGATGTAAGGGCGTGACGGTTTATCGTGATGGTTCGCGTTCGGGTGTGCTTATTGCCATTGATGATAAGAAAAAGGAAGAAGCTAAAGTTGATGAAGAGGCAGCTTTTCCAACTACTCGCCCACAGGTATTAGAAGCAGATGTGGTCCGTTTCCAGAATAACAAAGACAAATGGATTGCTTTTATTGGTTTGGTAGATGAAAAGCCCTATGAAATTTTTACAGGTCTTGCGGATGATGAGGATGGGATTTCTATCCCTCGTTGGCTTAACCGTGGTTCTATTATCAAAAACAAAGAAGCCGATGGTACTTCTAGGTACGATTTCCAGTTTAAAAACCAAAGAGGGTATAAAACTACTATCGAAGGCTTGTCGCACAAGTTTAATCCAGAATATTGGAATTACGCAAAGCTGATTTCAAGTACCTTGCGCCATGGTATGCCAATTGAAAAAGTAGTGGAGTTAATTGGTAGTTTACAGCTCGATGAAGCTATCAATACTTGGAAAAATGGTGTGGGAAGAGCGTTAAAGCGTTACATTCCAGATGGTACAGAAGTTGGCAAGCAAAAATGTAGCAATTGCAATTCTACCAACCTGCATTACCAAGAAGGTTGTTTAACCTGCAGCGACTGCGGTTCTTCTAAGTGCGGTTAAGGTACTACCATTAATAGTACATCATTTCTCCTAGACTTACGAAGTTTTAAAACGGCGAAGCCCTCAACTTTTCCGTTGAATAACAGTAATATGTTAAAGTTAAACTTCGTAAGTCTTCTAAGCATTTCGTCATTTCGAGCGTAGCCGAGAAATCTTTGACGTATCATCAGTATTTGATCAAATATTTCTCCGGAATCTAGCCGTCGAAATATCTAAAAAACTACTATAATCGATAAATTCTAAGTATCCTATAGACATTCTTTTATTGCTGTTTTATTGCATAAAGCCAATTCCTGTCGCTTATATTTGCCTGCATGTCAGTATTGCTATTTACCTTAATTGTACTTATTGGTGCTTTTTTAGCGGGCTTTTTAGGCTCGTTAACAGGTTTAGGTGGTGGTGTAATCATTATTCCCTTGCTTACTTTAGGTTTAGGGGTGGATATTCATTATGCTATTGGTGCTTCAATCATTTCGGTAATTGCAACTTCAACTGGTTCTGCGGCGGCTTACGTAAAGGAAGGGCTCACTAATATGCGTATTGGTATGTTCTTAGAGATAGCAACTACAGTAGGAGCAATTTTAGGAGCTGTAATTGCCGTATATTTAAATGCTGGTTATGTGGCTGTGATATTCGGTTGCATCCTCATTTTCTCTTCGTTAATGACATTAAAGAAAAAAGTAGATCACACAACTTTAGAATATACCAGCAAAGGAGCCAAGTTTTTTAAGCTCAATGGCTCTTACCCTAATCAAGGAGTGGTTACGCCTTATGCAGTGAAAAATGTAGCTGGCGGATTTTTTATGATGCTCTTTGCAGGAACGTTATCGGGGTTGTTAGGTATAGGCAGTGGTGCCTTAAAAGTAATTGCAATGGATAATATCATGCGTTTGCCTTTTAAAGTGTCTACTACTACTAGCAATTTTATGATGGGTGTTACTGCTGCGGCCAGCGCAGTGGTTTATTTACATCGCGGACAAATTGATCCTGGAATTGCAATGCCGGTTTGTATTGGTGTGCTGATTGGAGCCACTGTAGGTGCAAAGGTTTTGGTAAAGGCTAAAACAGATAAATTGAAAATGATTTTTGCAGTAGTGGTAACGATATTGGCATTGCAAATGATTTATAAGGGCTTAACAGGAGGATTTTAACGATAGTTAGTCCTTACAAACGGGAATAATAAATAGACGCTTCGTGTCCTCGGTTGAAGTGGTAGGAAGAAGGAGCTATTAAACAATGGAACAAACAAAAAACATAACAGATAAAGATATCCAAAGCTTGGTTGGCAACCTCCTGCGAGCTGGCGTTTATGTCTCTATGGTGATCGTTGTTCTTGGCGGTATCATTTATCTATTTGAGCACGGCCATGAAAAAATAGATTATGCGGAGTTTAGCTTCCATAAAGTGTCTCTAAAAACCGTAGAATCTATATTCGCGAATGTACTTACTTTTAAAGGTGCTGCAGTAGTTCAATTTGGTTTGCTGATGTTGATCTTCACGCCAATTGCCCGCGTTTTAATGGCTGTTGTAACTTTCTTCCTCGAAAAAGATTACCTATATGTATTAATAGGGGTGATAGTTTTAGCTATCATTATGGCAAGTTTAGGCGGCGGATTTGCGCATTAACGTAGATTGTCTATTAATGAAACGTTCCTTTAGGAGGCTTTGATGTTTCAACTGGGTGTCTATCTAATTCACCTCTCAACTTTTTACCGTAACGATCCAGTATTTCATCGGCAGCTTGTAACAGCTTTGATTCTTTTTTCTTCTTAACAAATGTAGCTGGATCTTCTTCTTGCACGTATTGCATGCGTTTAGTCGCACAGGAGCTAAATATTATACTGGCGAATACAAATAAATATATTACGGAAGCTTTTTTCATGGCGATTACATTAAACGATAACTCTAATGTAGTAATTTACAATGTAAGTTTGAAACTGCATAGTATATGCTAAATACGATGGTGGTTTTATGGTGTTAAATATTGTTGTCATTTTTTATTTGAGCCATGCATTGTTTTCTTTTGCTAAATTGAGTTAACTAAACCCTATTGAAGCGAACACGTTTGGCAAATTTATGTGTTTGCAACGTAGTAAGGCGAAAAGAGGGGCAAAGCTTTAATATTGTTGCTGGTGTTGCTTTTCAAATAAAATCTGCAAAAACATAAATCATTATTTATCAGTTATTTGTGTTTTTTGATGGATTCTCTGTTCTGTAAAACGCAATCACTTTTTTCTGCAGAAAGCATCGGTTAATAAAACCTTAAAATTTTTTTAGCTAACTATTTGAAAATTAATAATTCTTGCCTATCTTTGCCGTCCCTTTGCGGGGATTGTATATCCACCTTGAACGAAGCCCTACTGCTTCGATGGGTGTTAACTTAAATAAAGAAATGTCAGGAATTATTGGAAAAAAAGTAGGAATGACCAGTATTTTCGATGCAGAAGGAAGAAACATTCCTTGTACTGTAATCGAAGCTGGACCTTGTGTAGTAACACAAGTTAAAACCGAAGAAAAAGACGGTTACTCGTCAATCCAGTTGGGATTTGATGAGGCAAAAGAAAAAAACGTAACACAGCCATTAAAAGGCCATTACGCTAAAGCAAACACAACTCCAAAACGTAAATTGGTAGAGTTCGCTGAGTTTGAAAACGCTTTAAACTTAGGCGACACAGTTACTGTAGACATCTTCGCTGAAGGTGACTATGTTGATGTTGTGGGAACTTCAAAAGGTAAAGGTTTCCAAGGTGTGGTAAAACGTCACGGTTTTGCCGGTGTGGGTGGTCAAACTCACGGTCAGCACAACAGGATGCGTGCACCAGGTTCGTTAGGAGCTTCTTCATGGCCTTCACGTGTATTCAAAGGAATGCGTATGGCTGGAAGAACAGGTGGTGATAGAGTGAAAGTTCAAAACTTACAAGTATTGAAAGTTTACGCTGAGCAAAACCTAGTAGTAGTTAGTGGTTCCATTCCGGGAGCTAAAGGTTCTTACGTAATCTTAGATAAGTAAGCAAGATGGAAGTTAAAGTAGTAAACATTTCAGGAAAAGAGACAGGTGCCAAGGTGCAACTTCCTGAGTCGGTATTTGGTGTAACTCCAAACGACCACGCGATTTATTTAGATGTAAAACAGTATTTGGCTAACCAACGTCAAGGTACTCACAAATCTAAACAACGTAACGAAATTGCTGGTTCTACCCGTAAATTATACAAACAAAAAGGTACTGGTGGTGCACGTGCCGGAAGCATTAAATCTCCATTATTCAATGGTGGTGGTCGTGTTTTTGGTCCTCAACCTCGTGACTATAGTTTTAAATTGAACAAAAAATTAAAATCATTAGCTCGTAAATCAGCTTTAGCTTATAAAGCACAAGATAACAGCATCGTGGTTTTAGAAGACTTCAATTTTGATAGCATCAAAACTAAAAACTATATCAACTTAGTTAACGCGTTAAACTTATCTAACGAGAAAACTTTGTTAGTGTTACCAGAACAAAACAACAATATTTATTTATCAAGCAGAAATATCCAGAAAGCTAAAGTTATTGTTGCTGGCGACTTAAATACTTACGATGTATTAAACGCTGGTAAACTTTTGTTAACTGCTAATTCGCTTAAAACATTGGAGGAGGCATTTGCCAAGTAATATGGAAATCTTACAAAGACCAATTTTAACCGAAAAAGCATCTGCATTAACTGAAAAAGCTAACCGTTTTACTTTTAAAGTAGATCACAGAGCTAATAAATTGCAGATTAAAAGTGCTATCGAGCAAATGTATGGCGTAACTATCGTTGCGGTTAATACAATGGTAGTACAAGGTAAGGCAAAATCTAGAAATACTAAAGCAGGTTTAGTAACTGGACGTAGCCCTAAATACAAAAAAGCTGTTGTTACATTGAAAGATGGCGAAACAATAGATTATTACGCGAATATTTAATATAAAAATTGAATAATTAATAACTATGGGCTTAAGAAAATTTAAACCAGTCACTCCGGGTACCCGCTTTAGAGTAGGTGCTAGTTTTACGGAGATTACAGCAACCAAGCCCGAAAAATCATTGGTTGTATCTTCTAAGAAATCGGGAGGTCGTAACAATACAGGAAAGATGACTATGCGCTATATTGGCGGTGGTCACAAAAAATCTTACCGTTTAATTGATTTTAAACGTGATAAATTTGATATTCCTGCTGTTGTAGCTACTATTGAGTACGATCCGAACCGTACAGCACGTATCGCATTGTTAAACTATGCAGATGGTGAGAAGCGTTATATCATTGCACCTGAAGGGTTGCAAGTTGGACAAACAGTGCTTTCGGGTGATAAAGCTACTCCAGAAGTAGGTAATACTTTGAAATTAGCTAATATCCCTCTAGGTTCTATTATCCACAATTTAGAGCTTCACCCTGGTAAAGGTGCTCAATTAGCACGTAGCGCAGGTTCTTATGCACAATTAGCTGCAAGAGACGGTAAATACGCTACTATTAAATTACCTTCAGGTGAGGTAAGATCTATCTTAGTTACTTGTTTAGCCACTATTGGTACAGTTTCTAACTCTGATCATGCAAATGAAGTATTGGGTAAAGCAGGTCGTGCTCGTTGGATCGGTCGTCGTCCTCGTACACGTCCAGTAGCGATGAACCCTGTAGATCACCCAATGGGTGGTGGTGAAGGTAGATCATCAGGTGGTCACCCTCGTTCAAGAAACGGTGTTTTATCTAAAGGATTTAAAACTCGTTCTAAGAAAAAATACTCAAATCGTTTCATCATAGAGAAAAGGAAGAAATAATGGCTCGTTCAATTAAAAAAGGACCTTATATTGACCATAACGTAGAGCGTAAAGTAAACTCTATGAATGATTCAGGCAAAAGGACTGTAATCAAAACTTGGTCACGTAGATCAATGATCTCACCAGATTTCGTTGGTCACACATTTGCTGTGCACAATGGCAATAAATTTATACCAGTATACGTAACAGAAAACATGGTTGGCCATAAACTAGGGGAGTTCGCTCCAACTAGAACCTTTAGAGGCCACTCTGAAAAGAAAAAATAATTAAAAGATGGAAGCAGTAGCGAAATTAAACAATTGCCCAACTTCACCGCGTAAGATGCGTTTAGTTGTGGATCTTATCAGAGGTGAGCGTGTTGAGAAAGCATTACAGATTTTGAAGTACACCAATAAAGAAGCTGCTATAAGAGTTGAAAAACTTTTATTGTCTGCCATCAACAATTGGGAGCAAAAAAACTCTGGTTCTCGCCCTGAAGAAAGCCAATTAGTCGTTAAATCGGTAATGGTAGACGGTGGTCGTCAATTAAAAAGATTAAGACCAGCACCTCAAGGTCGCGGTTACAGAATTCGTAAGCGTTCTAACCACGTAACTCTTGTAGTAGATAGTATAAACGTTGAAACTAAAACTAATTAACAGAAATGGGACAAAAAGCAAATCCAATAGGTGCTAGATTAGGAATCATCAGAGGATGGGATTCTAATTGGTTCGGAGGCAACAACTATGCTGATAAATTAGTTGAAGACGAAAAAATAAGAAAATACCTTTCAGCTCGTATTGCAAAGGGCGGTGTTTCTAAAGTAGTAATTGAGCGTACGTTAAAACGTATCACAGTAACTATCCACACAGCACGTCCAGGTATTGTAATCGGTAAAGCAGGTGCTGAGGTTGATAAAATCAAAGAAGAGTTAAAGAAATTGACTAAAAAGGAAATTCAAATTAACATCTTTGAAATTAAACGTCCTGAGTTAGATGCTCAACTAGTAGCAGAAGGTGTTGCAAAACAACTAGAAGCTAGGATCTCGTTCCGTAGAGCAATGAAATCATCTATCGCGTCAACCATGAGAATGGGAGCAGAAGGTATCAAAATTATGACTTCTGGTCGTTTAGGTGGTGCTGAGATGGCTCGTACAGAACAGTACAAAGAAGGAAGAATTCCTTTGCATACTTTCCGTGCTGATATTGACTACGCTTTAGCAGAAGCTTTAACTACTTATGGTAAAATAGGTATCAAAGTTTGGATCTGTAAAGGTGAAGTTTACGGCAAACGTGATCTTTCTCCAAACATCGGCGCTACAAACAACGCACCTGGTAAAGGTGGTCGTCCAGAAGGTAACTTCGGTGGTCGCGATGGCGGAAGAGATAACAGAGGCGGTGGCGACAGAAGAAACGATAAACGCGGTGGCGGAAATCGTCCAGGTGGTCAAGGCCAAGGCGGAAGAGATAACAGAGGTGGTGGTGCTAACAGAGGCCCACGCAAATAGTCAACAGATCGTTTAACGATAATATTAAAATAAAATGTTACAGCCAAAAAGAACGAAGTTCAGAAAGATGCAAAAAGGCAGAATGAAAGGTTTAGCAACTCGTGGTGCTGAATTATCATTCGGATCTTTCGGGATTAAATCTCTAGAGGCAACTTGGATCACAAGTCGCCAAATAGAAGCAGCCCGTATCGCAGTAACTCGTTACATGAAACGTGAAGGTCAGGTTTGGATTAGAGTTTTCCCGGATAAACCGGTAACTAAGAAACCAGCTGAGGTACGTATGGGTAAAGGTAAGGGTGCTCCTGAGTATTGGGTAGCAGTAGTAAGACCGGGACGTATCCTTTTCGAAGCAGAAGGTGTACCAATGGAAATTGCTAAAGAAGCATTAAGACTTGCTGCACAGAAATTACCTGTTCAAACAAAATTTGTAGTACGTAGAGATTACGTAGAAGCATAAAAAGCCAAGTGGGATCAATGTTGTAAGTAACTTGTTATTATAACCGCTAGACCCACTGCATTAAAATAAGTAAAATGAAAAACTCAGAAATCAAAGGGCTTTCTCAAGAAGAATTAGTAGCTAAGATTGCGGAAGAAAAGCAAAACTTAACAAAGTTGAAATTTGCGCATACAATTTCGGCTATCGAAAATCCTAACCGTATTACTGCGGCTAGAAAAAACATAGCCCGTTTAAACACTGAATTGTCTGCTGTTAAAAAAGCGGCAGTAGCTACAGAAACTAAATAATTTTAGAGCCCAATGGAAAGAAATTTAAGAAAAACAAGAATCGGGTTGGTAGTAAGCAACAAAATGGAGAAATCTGTAGTAGTTGCCGTTGAGCGTAAAGTGAAACACCCAATCTATGGTAAGTTCGTTAAAACAACTACCAAATTTATGGCTCACGATGAGAAAAACGAGTGTGGTATCGGCGATACAGTTGAAATCATGGAAACTCGTCCGTTGAGCAAAAACAAGAACTGGAGATTGGTACAAATTTTAGAAAAAGCTAAATAAGATGGTACAACAGGAATCAAGATTAAACGTAGCCGATAATAGCGGCGCAAAACAAGTATTGGTTATCCGTGTACTTGGTGGTACTGGTAAACGTTATGCATCAATTGGCGATAAAGTTGTTGTAACAGTTAAAAGTGCTTTGCCTTCAGGCAATATCAAAAAAGGAACTGTTTCTAAAGCAGTTGTAGTTAGAACTAAAAAAGAAATCCGTCGTAAAGATGGTTCTTATATCCGTTTTGACGACAATGCAGCCGTATTGTTAAACAACCAAGATGAGCCTCGTGGCACACGTATCTTTGGCCCAGTAGCAAGAGAACTGCGTGAAAAACAATTCATGAAAATTGTATCATTAGCACCGGAGGTATTATAAAATGGGAAACAAAGTTAACAAACCGGCAAAATTAAAGATCCGTAAAGGTGACCTTGTAAAAGTTATTGCAGGAGATTCTAAAGGACAACAAGGTAAAGTACAAGAAGTACTTATATCTAAAAGCAGAGTGGTAGTAGAAGGTGTAAACCTTGTATCTAAGCACACTAAGCCAAGCGCTGCTACTCCAAATGGTGGCATAATTAAAAAAGAGGCTGCTCTTCATATTTCTAACGTTCAGTTAGTTGATCCAAAATCTGGTAAAACTACTCGTGTTGGTCGTAAATTAAACGCCGATGGAAAATTAGTTAGAGTTGCTAAAATTTCAGGGGAGGAAATCAAATAATGGCATACGTACCAAGATTAAAAAGCAAATATAAAGAGGAAATTGTAGGAGCTCTAAAAGATAAGTTCCAATACAAAAGCGTAATGCAAGTTCCTAAGTTGTTGAAAATTTCAATCAACCAAGGTGTTGGCCGTTACTCGGTAGCTGATAAGAAAGTAATTGATAGCTCTATCTTAGAATTATCTACCATTTCTGGTCAACAAGCGGTAGCTGCTAAATCTAAAAAAGATATCTCAAACTTTAAATTACGTAAAGGTATGCCAATTGGCGTAAGAGTAACTTTACGTGACAATAACATGTTCGAGTTCTTAGATAGATTAATTTCAGTAGCTTTGCCTCGTATCCGTGATTTCAAAGGTATCAATGATAAAGGATTTGATGGAAGAGGTAACTACACTTTAGGTGTTACTGAGCAAATCATCTTCCCAGAGATCAACATCGACAAAATCAACAAGATTTTAGGTATGGACATTACTTTCGTAACTACTGCCACTACTGATGTTGAAGCATTGGAACTTTTAAAACAATTTGGATTACCATTTAAAAATCAAAAAACTGCAGAATAATGGCAAAAGAAGGAGTAAAAGCTCGCGAAGTTAAACGCCAAAAATTAGTAGCTAGATATGCTGAGAAACGTGCAGCATTAAAAGCAGCTGGCGATTACGCAGCATTAGACAAATTACCAAAAAACTCTTCGGCTGTGCGTTTACACAACCGTTGTAAGTTAACTGGTCGTCCTCGTGGTTACATGCGTACCTTCGGTATTTCAAGGGTAACTTTCCGCGAAATGGCTTTAGATGGTAAAATACCAGGAGTAACAAAAGCTAGCTGGTAAGCACAAAAAGTTATATAAGTTTTTGAGTTATAAGTTGTAAGTTGTATTTTTGCAGCCCTTACAGCTTATGGCTCATTAGCATATAAGCTATTTTAATAGAATATTAACCGATAATAGGTCCAGAAGTCGGGTGACGCGTACGGAAACCATTATCACAATTTCATAATAATGAATACAGATCCAATAGCGGATTATCTTACAAGATTAAGAAATGCTATCAAAGCAAATCACAGAATTGTAGAAATTCCCGCTTCTAACCTAAAAAAGGAAATTACTAAAGTACTTTTTGACAAAGGTTACATCGCAAACTACAAGTTTGAAGACACAACTGCTCAAGGAGTAATCAAAATTGCGTTAAAGTATAACGCTATCTCTAAAATCCCTGCAATCCGTACGTTAACCCGTATCAGCAAACCAGGTTTGAGACAGTATGCAGGCGTTGAAAATATGCCAAGAGTATTAAATGGTTTAGGTATCGCAATCTTATCTACTTCTAAAGGTGTAATGACTGATAAAGAAGCAGCCAAATTGAATATTGGTGGTGAGGTATTGTGTCACGTTTATTAATTAAAGGAGATCAGTACAATGTCAAGAATAGGAAAAGCCCCAATTAGCGTACCAGCAGGAGTAACCATTACAGTAGGTAAAGATAACGTAGTAACTGTAAAAGGTCCTAAAGGCGAATTAGTTCAAGCTGTAGATACAGATATCACTATTTCTCAAGAAGATGGTGTTTTAACTGTACAACGCCCAACAGACCACAAAAGACACAGAGCTTTACACGGTTTGTACCGTTCACTAATCAACAATATGGTTGTAGGTGTAACAGAAGGTTATAAATTAGAACAAGAATTAGTTGGTGTGGGTTACCGTGCCAGCAACCAAGGCAATACATTAGATTTAGTTTTAGGTTATTCTCACCACTATGTGTTCCAGTTACCAGCAGAAATTAAAGTAACTACCACATCAGAAAAAGGACAAACTCCTAAAATTATTTTAGAAAGTATCGATAAACAATTAATTGGTCAAGTAGCGGCGAAAATCCGTTCGTTACGTGCTCCAGAGCCTTACAAAGGTAAAGGTATCAAGTTTGTTGGTGAAGTGTTAAGAAGAAAAGCAGGTAAATCGGCTTCTAAAAAATAATTAAAATGGCAGGAAAAAAATTATCACGCAGAGAGCGTATTAAAAAAGGTATCAGAAAAAGACTTACTGGATCTGAGAGCCGTCCACGTTTATCAGTTTATAGAAGCAATAAAGGTATTTATGCTCAAATCATTAACGATGAAACTGGTCAAACTTTAGTTGCAGCATCATCTTTATCTAAAGATTTCAATGCTTCAGGAAACAAATCTGATCAATCAGCAGCAGTAGGTAAATTAGTTGCCGAAAAAGCAGTTGCAGCAGGTCTTAAAGAAGTTGTTTTCGACAGAAATGGTTACTTATACCATGGACGTGTAAAATCGTTAGCAGAAGGTGCTCGCGAAGGTGGTCTAGTATTTTAATCATTAAATAAGAGATAATGTCAACTATCAATATAAAAAGAGTAAAAACTAGCGAGATTGAGTTAAAAGATCGTTTAGTGAGCATCCAACGTGTTGCTAAAGTAACCAAAGGTGGTCGTACTTTCAGCTTTTCAGCTATCGTAGTTGTAGGTGATGAGAACGGCGTTGTAGGTTACGGATTAGGCAAAGCTAAAGAGGTTACTGAAGCTATCGCTAAAGGTGTAGACGATGCAAAGAAAAACTTGGTAAAAGTTCCTTTGTTAAACGGTACTGTACCTCACGAGCAAATCGGTAAATATTCTGGAGGTTTTGTATTAATTAAGCCTGCTGCTGTAGGTACTGGAGTAATTGCTGGTGGTGCTATGCGTGCCGTGCTAGAAAGTGCTGGTATCCACAACGTATTGGCTAAATCAAAAGGTTCATCAAATCCTCACAACGTGGTAAAAGCTACAGTTGATGCATTAACAAAAATGCGTGATGCTTATACAGTGGCTCAAAACCGTGGTGTAGATTTAAACAAAGTTTTTAACGGATAAGATCATGGCGAAAATTAAAATCACTCAAGTAAAAAGCGTTATCGACAGAAGCGAGCGCCAAAAGAGAACCATGAAAGCTTTAGGTTTATCAAAATTAAACCAAAGTGTTGAGGTTGAAGCGAATGCTGCAATCATCGGCATGGTTAGAAAAGTTAATCACTTAGTAGCTATCGAAGCTATATAATATTATTATTAGAATTTGCTTAAGATTTATATATCTTAGGCAAATTTTTTTTGTTTAATCGTTGTTTCCTGATTAGTGAAAGCGAAGGGGCAACATAATAAAGTTTATAATGAACTTAAGTAATTTAAAACCTGCAAAAGGTGCTGTAAAAACAAGTAAGAGAATTGGTCGTGGTCAAGGTTCTGGTCGTGGTGGTACATCAACACGTGGACACAAAGGTGCTGGCTCACGTTCTGGTCACTCTACAAAAGTTGGTTTCGAAGGTGGTCAAATGCCTTTACAACGTCGTGTGCCTAAAGTTGGTTTCAAACCAATTAACCGTACAGAGTACGTAGGTGTGAACTTAGACGTATTGCAAGGATTGGCTGAAAAATTTAGCTTAACTACTGTAAATTTTGCTACATTGCAAGAACATGGTTTAGCTTCTAAAAACGACTTAGTAAAAATCTTAGGTCGTGGTGAAGTTAAAGCTAAATTGGAAGTTACAGCTCATGCTTTTTCTGCAAGTGCACAAAAAGCAATCGAAGCTGCTGGAGGCTCAATCGTAAAATTATAAAATGAAGAAGCTATTTACTACTTTAAGTAATATTTGGAAAATCCAAGAATTAAAGGAGCGTATATTATTTACGCTTATGATTCTTATTATCTATAGACTTGTGTGCCAAGTGGTATTGCCAGGTGTTGATCCTGCGCAATTATCAAACGCACAAAAATCAGGTCTTTTAGGTCTATTAGACATGTTTGCCGGTGGTGCCTTTTCTAAGGCTTCAATCGTTGCGTTAGGTGTAATGCCTTACATTTCTGCCTCTATTGTGGTGCAGTTATTGGGTATTGCGGTTCCTACGTTCCAAAAAATGCAGAAAGAAGGTGAAAGCGGACGTAAAAAGTTAACGCAGTATACTCGTTACCTAACAGTTGCCATTACTATTGTACAAGCAATAGGCTATGTTAAAACGCAGGTTCCTCAGGAAGCTATTGTAATTAATCATACTTTGTTCTATTTCTTATCGGCGGTTATTTTAACAGCAGGTACGTTATTTGTAATGTGGTTAGGTGAAAAAATCACTGATAAAGGTATTGGTAACGGTACATCTTTAATCATTATGGTGGGTATTATTGCTCGCTTGCCAATTGCAGTAAGCCAAGAGATTAGCTCTGTTTTTGCAGGTAATGACGGTGGTTTAATTAGATTGGTATTAGAGATCGTTGCACTTTATGCAATTATCATGTTCACCATTTTAATTGTACAAGGTGTGCGTAAAGTACCTGTACAATATGCGAAAAGAATTGTAGGCAATAAGCAAGTTGGTGGTGTTAGACAGTACATTCCATTAAAAGTAAATGCAGCAGGTGTTATGCCTATCATCTTTGCTCAGGCATTGATGTTTGTGCCAAGTGCTTTAATTGGTTTGTTCCCTAACCTTCAAGAGAGCTGGTTGCACCAATATTCGGATATTACATCGTTAACTTATAGTTTAACATTTGCGTTCCTAATTATTGCATTTACATTCTTCTACACTGCAATTACCGTTAACCCAACTCAAATGTCTGATGACATGAAGAAAAACGGAGGTTTCATCCCGGGTATTAAACCAGGCTTGGCTACTTCTAGTTTTATCGATGATGTTGTTTCGAAGATTACTTTTCCGGGATCTTTGTTCCTAGCTGCTATCGCTATTCTTCCTTCATTAGCTGTTAAGGTTGGTATTCAACAAGAGTTTGCCCAGTTTTTTGGTGGTACCTCTTTGTTGATCTTGGTAGGTGTAGTATTGGATACTTTGCAACAAATTGAAAGTTATTTATTAATGCGCCATTACGATGGTTTGATGAAAACAGGTAGAGTAACGGGACGTTCTGGTATTCCAGCTGCTACATCAACTAGCGGAGCTGCATTATAAAGATGATTGAATTATTGAATGATAGCGTAGTTGAATTGCCGTTGGCAATAGATACTATGCTATCATTTTTTTATTTAGTCCTCCAAAATTAGATAGCATGTCTAAAATTCACTATAAATCTCTTGAAGAGGTTGAATTGATTAGAGAGAGCTCGTTACTGGTATCTAAAACCTTAGCCGAAGTAGCCAAGGTAATAGCGCCAGGTGTTACTACAAAAGCATTAGATAAGCTGGCATACGAATTCATTAAGGATAATGGTGCAATACCAGCTTTCCTTAACTACGGAGGATTTCCTTATTCTCTTTGCATTTCTCCTAACGAGCAGGTTGTACACGGCTTTCCGGGTGATCATGTCATTAAAGAAGGAGATTTGATTTCGGTAGATTGTGGTGTAATTAAGAATAACTATTTTGGTGATTCGGCTTATACTTTTTCTATTGGAGAAACTTCTGATGAGCAAAAGAAATTGGTTAAGGTAACACAAGAGTGTTTAAACTTCGCCATTGAGAAGGCAGTAGTTGGGATGCGGATAGGTGACATTGCTCATGCTGTACAGTTCCATGCAGAATCTAACGGTTTTGGCGTAGTAAGAGAGTTAGTAGGCCATGGAGTTGGAGTTAAGTTACACGAGAAGCCAGAAGTGCCAAATTATGGTAAACGCGGAAGCGGTATCAAATTAGAAGAGGGGATGGTTTTAGCCATCGAACCTATGATTAATGCGGGTACTGCAGCGGTTAAATTTTGGTCTGATGGGTGGACAGTTACTACGAAAGACAATAAGCCTTCAGCACATTTCGAACACACTGTTGCCATAAAAAAGGGTAAAGCAGACGTTTTAAGTACTTTTTCACTAATTGAAGAAGTTTTATCGGAAAAATTTAAATAATTGGAAAATAATATTTAATTTTGCAACCCTGTTTAATACGCAGCTAATTAAGTAAAAATCAATAGAATATGGCTAAACAAGCCTCAATTGAACAAGACGGAGTAATAAGAGAAGCATTATCTAATGCCATGTTTAGGGTAGAACTTGAAAATGGCCATGAGATTATTGCGCACATTTCTGGTAAAATGAGGATGCACTACATCAAAATTTTACCTGGAGATAAAGTGAAATTAGAGATGTCTCCTTACGATTTAACGAAAGGTAGAATCACTTACAGATACAAATAAAATGAAAGCATCACGAGCACCGTCTTCAGATTTGGAAATAGCTTGTGAGACTTCATTACCATAGAGAGAAATAAATAAAGCAATGAAAGTTAGATCATCAATCAAAAAACGTAGCGCTGATTGTAAGGTTATTCGTCGTAAAGGTAAACTTTACGTGATCAACAAGAAGAACCCTAAATTTAAGCAACGTCAGGGATAGTTAAAAACATTAGAACGAAACCCGCACAACGGTGGCCCGCCGTTCGGACGTTCACTTAAAAGCAAATTACAAATATGGCAAGGATTTCAGGTATTGATTTACCAAGAAACAAAAGAGGAGAGATAGGACTTACCTATATCTATGGAATAGGAAAGACTACTGCGCAACGTATCTTGAATACAGCAGGTATCGACCTTAACAAAAAAGTACAAGATTGGTCTGATGATGAGTTATCGGCTATCCGTACAATGATTAACGATGAGATTAAAGTAGAAGGTGCTTTACGTTCGGAAGTTCAATTGAACATCAAACGTTTAATGGATATCGGTTGCTACAGAGGTCTTCGTCACAGAAAAGGTTTACCTGTTCGTGGTCAACGTACTAAAAACAACTCTCGTACTCGTAAAGGAAAGAGAAAAACAGTTGCTAACAAGAAAAAAGCATCTAAATAATAATTAGATTACAGATTTACGGTAGGGGATTACTGAGTTAGTTCAAGTTCGTAAGTCAAATCGTTAAAAAATAACATGGCTAAGAGTAAAAAAGTTACCAAAAAACGTCTTGTTGTGATTGAGCCGGTAGGCCAAGCTCACATCAATGCTACGTTCAACAACATCATTGTTACCTTAACAAACACTAACGGACAAACTATTTCATGGTCGTCTGCAGGTAAAATGGGTTTCAAAGGTTCTAAAAAGAACACACCTTATGCTGCAGGTCAAGCTGCATCAGACTGTGGTAAAGTTGCTTTCGATTTAGGTTTACGTAAAGTAGACGTTTTCGTTAAAGGTCCTGGTTCAGGTCGTGAGTCGGCTATCAGAACTTTACAAGTAGCTGGTATTGAAGTATTGTCTATTAAAGACATCACTCCACTTCCACACAATGGATGTCGTCCTCCAAAGAAAAGAAGAGTTTAATCAATTAATTTTTAAAGCTAAGAGTCTCCCAATGCGTTGGGATGATACTTTAAAATCACAAACAAAATGGCAAGATACACCGGACCAAAGTCCAAAATCGCCCGTAAGTTCAGAGAACCAATTTTTGGCCCTGATAAAGTACTAGACAGAAAAAACTATCCTCCAGGCCAACATGGCGCTTCTAAAAGAAGAGGAAAGCAATCTGAGTACGCAGTACAGTTAATGGAAAAACAAAAAGTAAAATACACTTATGGTGTGTTAGAAAAACAATTCCGTAACTTATTTACAAAAGCTTCTTCACGTCAAGGTATCACTGGTGATAACTTGTTACAATTGCTAGAGGCACGTTTAGATAATACAGTATACAGATTAGGTATTGCTCCAACTCGTTCAGGTGCTCGTCAATTAGTTAGCCACAAGCACATTACTGTAAACGGTGAATTGGTAAATATTCCTTCATATCAATTAAGAGCTGGTGATGTAGTGGCAGTTAGAGAGAAATCAAAATCTCTTGAGGCTATCTCTAATTCAGTAGCTGGTAGATCAATCAACAAGTTTTCTTGGTTAGATTGGAATGCTAAAGAATTATCAGGTAAATTTTTGTCATATCCTAATCGTGATGAAATTCCTGAAAACATTAAGGAAAACCTTATTGTCGAGTTATACTCTAAGTAACATAATGGTTAAAGCCCTAGTGGCTTTAACTTTTTTACGTTACTCAACAATATTAAACGATCTAAAAACATTAATAAATGGCAATTTTAGCATTTCAGAAACCAGATAAGGTAATCATGCAGAAATCTACGGATTTCGATGGTCAATTTGAATTTCGTCCTTTAGAGCCCGGTTTCGGTGTAACAATTGGCAACGCCCTAAGAAGAATTTTACTTTCTTCTTTAGAAGGTTTTGCTATTACCAGCATTCGTTTTTCAGGCGTTTCTCATGAGTTTTCTACCATGAAAGGTGTAGTAGAAGATTTAACGGAAATCATCCTTAACTTAAAACAAGTAAGATTTAAGAAAGTAGGAGAATCTGGTGATTCTGAGAAAATCTTTATCATTGTAAATGGTCAAGATCAATTCCAAGCAGGAGATATTACTAAATTCTCTAACAACTTTGAGGTTTTAAACCCAGAGTTGGTGATCTGCAACATGGAAAAATCAGTTACTTTAGAAGTTGAATTAACTGTAAATAAAGGACGTGGTTATGTTCCTGCAGAAGAGAACAAAGTTTCTGATAGCGTAGTTGGTGTAATCGCAATCGATTCGATTTTTACCCCAATGAAAAATGTAAAATACACGATCGAAAACTATCGTGTTGAGCAAAAAACAGATTACGAGAAATTAATCTTAGATATTTCTACTGATGGATCTATCCACCCAGAAGAAGCTTTGAAAGAAGCAGCTAAGATTTTGATCCAACACTTCATGTTATTCTCTGATGAGAACTTAGTATTGGAATCTCAAGCTAAAGAAGAAACTAAAGAAGTTGATGAGGAAATTTTACATATGCGTAAAATCCTTAAAACTGAATTAGTTGATTTAGATTTATCTGTACGTGCATTAAACTGCTTAAAAGCAGCTGATATCCGTACTTTAGCTGATCTAGTTTCTTATGATGTTGCTGATATGTTAAAATTCAGAAACTTTGGTAAGAAGTCATTAACCGAAATCCAAGAATTGGTAAAATCTAAACAATTATCGTTTGGAATGAACCTTTCTAAATTCAAGTTAGACGAAGAATAATTCAGTTTTCAATAAACAGTTTTCAGCTTGGAAATTGATTATTGGAGTTTGGATAATTAATATTATTCACTGTGTGTAATTCCCTCAGATTAAATTCAAAGAGACGGTACACACTTTATAAACAAAAAAATGAGACACGGTAAAAAACACAACCACTTAGGAAGAACTACTTCGCACAGAAAAGCGATGTTGGCAAATATGGCTTCTTCTTTGATCACTCACAAGAGAATCACTACTACATTAGCTAAAGCAAAAGCTTTACGTGTTTATGTAGAGCCAATCATCACTAAATCTAAAAACGATACTACTCACTCACGTCGTACAGTATTTGCTTACTTACAGAACAAAGAGGTAGTAAGCGAATTGTTCCGTGACGTAGCTGCGAAAGTTGCTAACCGTCCAGGTGGTTACACTCGTATTATCAAATTAAACAATCGTTTAGGTGATAATGCTGAAATGGCTTTAATCGAACTAGTAGATTATAACGAGGTATACGGAAAAGATGCAGCAGCTGCTGAAAAGAAAACTACTCGTAGAGGAAGAAGCAAAGCTACTACTAAGAAAGCTGATGCTCCTGCTGCAGAAGTAAAAGAAGAAGCAGCTCCAGTTGTTGAGGCTAAAGAAGAAGTTGCAGAAGCACCAGTTGCTGAAGAAACTGCTCCTGAAGCACCAGCTGCTGACAATGCAGAAGAAAGAGCGTAATCTAACTAACTTATTGTTATGCTTAACCCTTTGGGATTTTTCCTAGAGGGTTTTTTGTTTTAGATTAATTGCGAAGACTTGACCAATTTTCTTTTTTGATTTCATAAACGAAATTCATTTTCGGGTCTTCGCCAAAATAAGTGACTTCCTGCTCCGCAATCTTCTCTGCACCAAGGCGGCTAATCGCAATTTGTGAGCGTAAATTACTTGCCCCAACATGAAAATGCACTTTCGAAACGAATTGAAAGATATAATTAAGCATTAATGTTTTTACTATTGGGTTGATGCCTTTGCCCCAATAAGCTACTGCATAAAACGTGTAACCAATCAGTATGCTATTCTCAAGTTCATTGTAGTCGTAGAAACGAGTACTTCCTATAATATCTCCTGTTGTTTTATCAACGATTTTAAAAGCACCTTTGCTTTCGATAGCCCCTTTAAAAAATATTTCAAACACTTCTCTTTTCCAGCGGTCTTTATTGGGATGTTGTTCCCAAATTTTAGGGTCTGAGGCCACGGCATATAATGCTTCAAAATCTGCTTCTTGCAAAGGATAGAGAATTACCGTTTCGTTTTCTAGCTGAGGCTGAATGTTGATATTCATATTTTAAAGATTGGCTTGTTGAGGATGATTTTTTAATGCTGAAAATGGGGCTTATATAGAGCTGTTCGGCTCTATTTCGTAGGGAGCTTTATCTTGTTCAAATATTCTGGTGAGTTGAGTTCCTTCTACGGTAATTTGATTTCCAATCCTCCTAATCCAATTGCCTTCTCGTAAACCTACTACTTTAACGTTGTTTTGGGTTAGAAATTCTAGTATTCTAGTTTCTCTCGTCTCGCCGTTATGTTTGATTTCCGGTGTTGGGTCCAAATAATGTGGATTGATATTGAAAGGTACCAAACCCATGCAGTCGAAACTTGGTGGATAAACAATTGGCATATCGTTAGTGGTTTTCATGTTCATACCTCCAATGTTACTTCCGGCGCTACAACCTAGATAAGGTTTGTCTTCTTCGACGTTTTGTTTGAGGATATTCATCAAGCCTAATTCATGAAGCGTTTTTACGAGTAGAAAGGTATTTCCTCCGCCCGTAAAGAAACCTTTTGCATTAGTAATAGCTGTTGTCTTATCATCAAATTCGTGAAGTCCTTTTACATTGATGTTGATGGTTGCAAAGAACTCAGCAGCTTTTTTGGTGTATTCTTCATGAGATATTCCTCCTGGTCTTGCGAACGGGATGAAGATAATTTCATTAACTCCTTTAAACAGGGTGATGATTTCGGATTTGAGGTAAGCTAAGTATTGTTCTCCGTATAGGGTTGATGTGGACGCTAGTATGATATTCATAAAATGGTTATTGATATTCAAAGATAGAAGTGTTGGGGAAGAAATGATTGATATGTAGCTATTATTAGAAAACTGTTTAAAATATAAGCTATTTTATTGATTGGATTTAGGGGCATACTCGTTGGCGGGGACGCCAACGAGAGAAAAATGAAACGCCGACCTAATGTTAAAGGCTAATGTTGGCGTCCTCGCCAACGTGTTATTTTTAGCTATGAATTTAAATAGTTTCTAAGTTTAGTGTGTTACTTTTGTAACCTATAATTCGGTATAAGATGAGCAATCAGAACGATATAATTTTTACGACACAAGTGATAGAAAGCTTGAACAAAGAAACCTTTGTGAAATTGGCATTGGGCAATTACAAAGGCAACGAAGAAGGCTTGAAGCAACTGTACGTAAAGCCAGTAATTATAAAGAATAAAAAGATGTTGGCGTTTAATTATCGTTACAAGACGAGGGACATTTTCAAGAATTATTCTGAGGAAGAAGGTATTTCGCTCATTGAAGATTATATCGCTAACGGATTTAATATTGCCACTTTGTTTACAGCCCATGAGGAATATATCTTGGAGAGAAATGCGAAAGGTACTTTTCGTCTAAGAACAAATGCGTTAGCCCAGAAAAAAGAAGTGAGCTTAAATCACGATAAAGAAAAGAAACGTTTGATTTTAGCAAAGGATAATGTGTATTTGCAAGAATTGGGTTTGACAGGTGCCGATGGTTTAGTTTTCAAAAACGGTCAGGATAAATACAAGCAGATTAACCAATATATCGAAATTTTGAGTTCGTTGATTAAGGAATTTCCAGAGGGAACAATTAATAACGTGGTGGATATGGGCTCTGGGAAAGGTTACTTGACTTTTGCTTTGTACGATTATCTGTTGAACCATCAGCAGAAAGCAAATGTAGTTGGGGTAGAGTTTAGGAAAGATATGGTGGATTTGTGTAATGCCATTGCTGCTAAAGCGAACTTCGACAAGCTCTCTTTTGTGGAAGGAACGATTGACAGCTACAACAACGACAAAATCAACTTACTGATTGCTTTGCACGCCTGCGATACCGCTACAGACGATGCCATTTACAAGGGAATAAAAGCTAATGCAGAATTGATTGTTGTTGCTCCATGTTGCCATAAGCAAATACGTAGGGAGATTGAAAAAAATAAAGCGCAGAACGATTTGAACTTTTTAACTAAATATGGCATATTCTTGGAGCGCCAAGCGGAAATGGTTACAGATGGTTTACGTGCTTTAATCTTGGAATACTTCGGTTACAAAACGAAGGTGTTTGAGTTTGTGTCTGATGTGCATACGCCTAAGAATGTTTTGGTGGTGGGTATTAGGAGTAAAGAACAAGGAGCAAGGAACAAGGACGAAATCTTACAGAAAATAAAAGATACCAAAGCATATTTTGGCATTGGTTATCACCATTTAGAAAGATTGATGGAGATTTAGTAAGTTTATAAGCACTAAGCCTTGAAAAACAATGAAATTAAACTTCCTGAAAATCCCTATTGCTATTTTAGCATGCTTACTTCTTTCTTCTTGTGAACCGAAGCGGTTAGGAGAAGAAGTTTTTGATTTGAACGATTTTTCTTTTGGTTTAAGTGTTGGTCGACTGTACGAAACAGAGCTAAAGAAAGAAAATACAAAAAGTTATTATTCGTCTGTTGATACGACTTTTAAAGTTGACAGTGAAAAAAAGACGGTAGAAGTAGTAAAATACATTGTAAATGCTGAGCAACCTGCCAATCCGCTAGCAAAACTTAAAAATGTAAAGTTTAACATTGTAAGGGCTATTGCTGGTGCCGATGATAACTTAATGATGATTTCCGGAGAAGCACATAGCGGATTTGAGGCGCAATTGAAATTAATAGAAGAAATTAAAAAAGAACACGGCAAACCAGTGGTTATTCAACATACTTCTGGTTTTACCACATTTACTTGGCGACTAAGCGATAGGACAATTCAGCTACATTGTGAGATGATACCTGACCAGGATAACTATTACAATAAGAGAGGTGGGTACTTAAATCCCTTCGGTGGTTTTTTAAAGACAGATAACTTTGAACCCAATCATAAGCCAGAGGTATTCTTTTATATTTTTAATCCAAAAGATGTAGAGTTGATAAACGACCATATTGGGTTTTTTAGTGGTATGACTGGCTTGAAGCCTTATTTTTATGATTACACCGAAAATACTAAGCCGCTGTATTAAGGTTGCTGTTAATTATAAATCCAAAGCAAAACAGCCTTCTTTTTCTTCATCAGCAGTCTATCTATTTGAGACATTTTATCATCTGAAATAACCGGACAGCCTGCGCTGATACCAAACAGCGTTCGAGGATAAATTTCGTAATTAGGAACGGGTGTATAGGAATGTAAAACCACGATGCGTTTAAAAGCATTGTTATTGGTTTCTTCCAATCCGTACATTTTGTAATGAATGTTAATACCCCAGTTACTGTAGGCTCTGTTTTTTACTTTGTACTTTCCAAGTGAGGTACAGTTGCTACCAACAACGTTACTGAAAACAGGTTTAGTTGATGTACTTCCACCACCAACACCATGGGCACATAGACCAGAGATGATGGTTTTCTTTTGCTGAAAATCGTACACAAATAGCCTGTTTTTCCCTGAAGGTAGGCTCATGTCTATCATGATGCAGATGCTAGTGTCTAACTTGTTCTTCTTAGCAAAGGATAATGCTTCGGAGAGTTTATCGGTTTTTATGCTTGGTTCGGTTGACCAAAAAGGTAAAATGAAAAGCAGTAATTTGAGATGCAGCATAGTTAAAGATAAGGTTTTGGTAGATCGTTTTTAGCCAAGAATTACAGGTTTTTGTTAATTAAACCTGATGGTAGCGGATATACTTTTTGTTGCGTCATTTCGATCCCGATTTTATCGGGAGAGAAATCTGTAAGTTGGAGGAGGATGGCTTCAGATTTCTCACTGCGTTCGAAATGACGGTGATGGAACACAAAAAGTATAGTAGCGAACAGCAGGGCTGAATAGCGAAGAATTACTGACATCCATTTTCAAAACATCTGAACTAGCTTTAGTCTTTGGCCTCTACCTTCAACCTTCCTGCCTTATCCCTCCATTTCTGCCAAGCTGTCAGCAGTAATCTTAGTTTTCTTTTACATTTTAACAGTATTTTTTGACAAAATTCTGCCAAAACTCTATTGGCACATCGCTTGTTAATAGGAAGTAGAACTAAAAAATAACAAAAGAAATAAATAATAAAATGGGAAAAATAATTGGTATAGACTTAGGAACTACGAACTCTTGTGTTGCGGTAATGGAGGGTAACGAGCCTGTGGTTATTGCAAATAGTGAGGGTAAACGTACTACGCCATCTATTGTTGCTTTTACAGAAAACGGCGAGCGTAAAGTTGGCGAGCCTGCGAAACGTCAGGCAATCACAAACCCAACAAAAACAATCTACTCTATCAAACGCTTTATGGGAAGCAGCTTCGGTGAGGTTGATAGAGAAGTTGGAAGAGTACCTTATAAAGTGGTAAAAGGCGATAACAACACTCCTCGTGTTGAGATTGACGATAGAAAATATACGCCACAAGAAATTTCGGCAATGGTTTTACAGAAAATGAAAAAAACTGCTGAAGATTTCTTAGGTCAGGAAGTAACAGAAGCTGTAATTACAGTGCCTGCTTACTTTAACGATGCACAACGTCAGGCTACTAAAGAAGCTGGTGAAATTGCTGGTTTACAGGTAAAACGTATCATTAACGAGCCTACTGCTGCTGCTTTGGCTTACGGTTTAGACAAAGCACACAAAGACATGAAAATTGTGGTGTTTGACTGTGGTGGTGGTACGCATGACGTTTCTGTATTAGAGCTTGGTGATGGTGTATTTGAAGTAAAATCTACCGACGGTGATACACACTTAGGTGGTGATGACTTTGACCACGTATTAATTGAGTGGTTGGCAGAAGAGTTCAAAAGCGAAAACGGTATGGACTTGCACAAAGACCCAATGGCGTTACAACGTTTAAAAGAAGCTGCCGAAAAAGCTAAAATTGAGCTTTCTAGCACAACTTCTACCGAAATTAACTTGCCTTACATCACTGCAGATGCTAGCGGCCCTAAACACTTAGTACGCACTTTAAGCCGTGCTAAATTTGAGCAATTAGCTGCTGACTTGATTAAACGCACCATCGACCCTTGTAAATCTGCTTTGAAAAACGCTGGTTTATCAGTTGGCGATATCGACGAAATTATCTTGGTAGGTGGTTCAACTCGTATCCCTGCTATTCAGGATGCAGTTAAAGCTTTCTTCGGAAAAGAGCCTTCTAAAGGTGTAAACCCTGATGAGGTGGTAGCAATTGGTGCTGCTATTCAAGGTGGTGTATTAACTGGTGAGGTTAAAGACGTATTGTTATTAGATGTTACGCCACTTTCTTTAGGTATCGAAACTATGGGCGGTGTAATGACTAAATTAATTGAGGCTAACACAACCATTCCTTCTAAGAAAACAGAAACTTTCTCTACTGCGGCTGATAACCAACCATCGGTAGAAATCCACATCTTACAGGGTGAGCGTCCAATGGCAGCTCAAAACCGTACAATTGGTCGTTTCATGTTAGATGGAATTCCGCCAGCACCACGTGGTGTACCTCAAATTGAAGTTGCTTTTGATATTGATGCGAACGGTATTTTACACGTAAGCGCTAAAGATAAAGCTACTGGTAAAGAGCAAAAAATCCGTATCGAGGCTTCATCTGGTTTAACTGATGCTGAAATCCAAAAAATGAAGCAAGAGGCTGAAGCTAACGCAGAAGCTGATGCTAAAGCGAAAGAAGAAGCTGATAAAATTAACAGTGCTGATGCTTTAATTTTCTCAACCGAGAAACAATTGAAAGAGTTTGGCGATAAATTATCTGCTGATAAAAAAGCTCCAATTGAAGATGGTTTGAAAAAACTGAAAGACGCACACGCTGCTCGTAATTTCGCTGATATTGAAGCTGCACAAACTGAGTTACAAAATGCTTGGAATGCTGCTTCTGAGGAGATGTACAAAGCAGGTCAGGATGGGCAACCACAAGGTGATGCTGGACAAGCAGAACCACAACAAGGTGGCGATACCGTAACTGATGTTGATTACGAAGAAGTAAAAGACGACGAGAAGAAATAAACAATTCTCAGTTTTCAATTGAATAAACATGAAAAGCGTTGCTGATTAATTTCAGTGACGCTTTTTTATGAAAATAAGTAGGCTTGAACTATGTGTCCCCCTTTGGAGGGGGGTAGGGGGAGGATTTTAATTAGAAAACCAATGTCACCCTTCCATGGCAACTCTAGCCCCGCCATCCGCTACTATCTTTTTGTTCAGGCTTTGTCATCCTGAGCCTGTCGAAGGATTTTCATAGCAGAAACGCTTCGACAAGCTCAGCGTGACACTAGTCGAACTGTATGTGCTCACAAAAAGTATATCCGCTACTGTCGGGTTTAATTAACCAAAACCTATACAGCTATCAGCCAATGTGGCTAAAGCCCAAAACAAATGGCATAAAAACGTCGGCTAAGGCCGACGGCAATGAATGATGTTATGTAGTAGGTACAAAGCGGTAAAGGAATTTATCAGCGTTGCTAAAGTCTATACTTGCTTCCTCACTAAATTCGCTTCAACAATTTCTTGCAACCCACTTTCATTTGCAAACAATTCTCCCAATAATTTAAACTGGTTTTTTGCTCTATCTAAATTTTGTTCAGGGTAATGAGTAGGATAGTAGATGCTGCCATTTAAATAATCGGTTAAAAAGCGCAAAGCCTGCATGTAAATGATATACTTGCCACTGTAAATAATCATATCCTTTTCGGTAGCTGTCAAAATATCACCCATTTCAGAAAGGTAACCTTCTATCATAGCAGCGAAATACTCTTTACGGATATTGATTTTCGCAAATTCCGTCTCATTCTCAGAAAACTCGCAAAGGTAAGTGCGCATCATGTCACCTAAGTCGGAGATAAATTTACCGGGCATTAAAGTATCTAAGTCGATAACGCAAATACCCTCAAAAGTGCCTTGTGCCAATAATACATTACTAATTTTAGTATCGTGGTGCATTACCCTGTCAGGGAAATCAGCTTTGCTGCTGAACTGCAGATATTGAACTAAAATGCCTTTATATTTTAATGCCGTATCAATTTCTGAAATTGCATTTTCTTTAAAGCTTAGGTTTGCGTCGGTCAAGGCAGTTTCAAATTGGTTAAAACGCAATGCCAAATCATGGAAACCTGTAATGGTAGGTTTTAATTGAGTGCTGTCAAAACTATCTAACAGCCTACTCAGCTTACCAAATTGTTTTGCAGCTTCAAAAGCTTGCTTAGGTGAACTAAGTGTATCTAGCGCAATGCTATCGTTAACGAAATGAGATAAACGCCAATAATTGCCGTTACTTTCAACCATAGTGTTTCCATCTGCAGCAGGTAAAGGTGCAGGGAAAAGATAATTAGGAAAATTGGATTGGAGATAATCAGCAACCAACTTGATATTCGTTGCAATTGCTTCGGGGTCCTGAAAAACACTGGTATTAATGTTTTGAAGAACGTAAGTCTCGTTACTATCGAGATTAGTTAACAAATAGGTTCCGTTAATATGTCCAGAACCTATTTGTTGTATTTTGATGTTTTTACTTGTTAAGCTGTATGCTTTTAATACGTTTTCATCAATAGTTAATTCCATAATTTTTCTGGGTAATTCCCTTGTTTAATAAGCTCATCAATACTAGCTTGAACCAATGGCTTATCTTCTTTGTAGGTAACACCAAACCACTGGTTGTCGGTTGGTACTACTTTAAAAGAACCTTTTTGAGAATTAACCAGATGCTCCCCAACTAAAGGGATAAAAAATTCTGCTTTGGGTTTGTCTTTGTTTTCGATGGCGAAAGTTCTGAACAAGTCTTCGGTAAGTTTAAATACCGCCGGCGTAAACCCCCAAAAATTCATGGATACTGGTGTGTCAAAATCAAGTGGGAATTCTTGCTCATCTTCTTCGTACACAATCGTATCGTCTTTTTTGTAAACTTTTGTTCTTTCTACAATCTCAGTCAAATTTCCAGCTTCGTCAGTTTTGCAAACACCTCTTGATACGGCGCCAAAGTCTGATAAAGTTTTTCCGATTTTGTACCCGATAATTGAATAGTTATCGTCGCGTACATCAGAAGTTAGAAAATCTGCCATTTTTTTGAAAGCGTCGTATCCGTAAAAATCATCAGCGTTAATTACGCAGAAAGGCTCTTTAACTACCTTTCTTCCCGATAGGATGGCGTGTGCCGTACCCCAAGGTTTTTCTCTATAAATCTCTTCCTCAATACCAAATTGTTTAAGGTCAAAATTTTGAAATACGTAATCTACTTCAATTTTACCAGCTAACTTCTCGTCGTAAATCGCTCTGAAGTTGTCAGCAAATTCTTCTTTGATGATAAATACAACTTTTCCAAATCCAGCTTTAATTGCATCGTATATAGAATAATCGATAATGGTTTCACCATTTGGCCCAAAACCATCAATTTGTTTCATGCTACCATAGCGACTAGCCATACCGGCTGCCAAAATAAGTAAGGTTGGTTTCATTAAAATTTAGTTTTTAAATGAGTATTAAGTTATTCCCAAAGGTAAGTTTTAGAAACCAAAAAATCCGCCACCTTTTGATTTAGTTGAGCGAGTTTTTTTACCAGTGAGCATTCCGAAAATGCCGCGTACAATTTCCTTGCCTATTTGGCGGGTAATGGTAGCGCCCATAATCTCTTCCACTAAACTCTTTTCACCAGGTTTTGGTTTGCTTTCTTGTTCAATTCTTTTTTGTTCCTCTTCTTCGGCTTTAACTTTATGCTCTTCGGCCAGTTTATCGTTTATTCTATCGGTTAATATCTCATAGGCGCTTATTGGGTCTTTAGTTTCTTTATATTTTGTAAATAGTGGACTACCCTGCATCAGTTTTTCGCAATCTATTGCCGCCATTGGGCCCATTACGGCTCTTGGTGGCGTTAATAATGTTGCTGCAACTTCTGTAGGTATTCCTTTTTCGTTTAATACTGTAATTAATGCTTGTCCCGTTCCAAGTGAAGTAAGCACTTTGTCGATTTCATAAAAATCAGATTTCGGGTAGGTGTTTACGGTTTTTCTCAGTGCATCTACATCATTTGGCGTAAAAGCCCTAAGCGCATGTTGCACACGATTACCTAGTTGAGAGAGTACGCTTTCTGGCACATCCATTGGTGATTGCGTACAGAAAAATACCCCAATTCCTTTCGAACGGATTAACCTGATAATGGTATTGATTTGCTCTAAGAACGCCTTCGGTGCATCTTTAAATAACAAGTGTGCCTCGTCGAAGAAGAAAACCAGTTTAGGTTTGTCCAAATCGCCTGCTTCTGGCATGGTTTGGTAAATCTCTGCCAACAAGCTCAACAAAAAGGTAGAGTACAATACCGGCTGACTTTGAACATCGGAAATATTCAGAAGGCTAATTACACCTTTGCCATCTACTCTGTTAAATAAATCTTCGATATCATAAGAAGTTTCGCCAAAAATACTACCCAAACCTTGCTGCTCTATGGCTACAATTTTTCTAAGAATAGTACTCGAAGTAGCGGTAGAAATTGAGCCGTAACTACTTTTAATTTCTGCTGCACCAGCTCCCTCAGATAAATAACCGAGCAATTTCTTCAAATCGTTGAGGTCAACCACAGGCATTTTGTTGTCATCGGCATACTTAAAAATTACTGCCAAAACACCAGATTGTGTATCGTTAAGTTCTAATATCTTAGAAAGTAGAACAGGACCAAATTCTGTAACCGTAGCCCGCATTTGCGCACCTAATTTTCCGCTTAAAGAATATAGCTCTACTGGAAAACCGCTTGGCGTAAATGGTTTTTTAAGCTGCGTGGCTCTTTCTTCAATTTTTGGATTACTTGCGCCAGCTTGGTTTAAACCAGAAAGGTCGCCCTTTACGTCTAGCATAAATACCGGAACTCCGGCATCAGATAGTTGTTCTGCTAATAGTTGCAGTGTCCTAGTTTTCCCTGTTCCTGTAGCACCGGCAATTAAGCCGTGTCGGTTCATCATTTTCAGCGGAAGATTAACTTCAGCTTCGCCAATAGTTTCTCCATTTAAAATTCCTGCACCCAAATAAATATAGGCACCGCTAGGCGCATAAGAAGCGCTTATTTTTTCTATGAAAGAAGTTTTGCTATCACTCATAAGTATAAATTTTGAGTGTTAAAATAATAAACAATTTTCACTATCGGTGCTTAATTTTATTGGATTATAAAAGTTCAAATTTGTATTTGCTAAAACTAACGTTGAACAAACGTTTGCGTGCAGTTAGGATGGTCATGAATGTTGTTTCAAAATGCGAATACACAAAATCACCCTTTAAAACGTGGTATCAACTATGTATTATTTAGTTTTGATAACAAACGTTTGTGTTGATAAATTTTTCTTTCGGCTTTATGCCGATTTTTGCGGTTTTTATTTTTAAAAAACGCAGGTAATTTTATTATTTTTACTGTGTGTTAAATCATCGCAACCTTTTACCCTTTTTCGAAGCCCTAAGTTCTGGTTTTAACGGAGAACTATTTTTCGATAACTCTGCCGCTCACGAAGCGCAAAAATTAGTTTATTCTACTGATGCATCGGTATATCAGGAAAAGCCTTTGGCTGTTGCTGTACCAAAAACCGCTGACGATATCAAAACGCTGATTGATTTTGCAAATAAGCATCAGTTAACGCTTATTCCAAGAGCGGCTGGTACGTCATTGGCAGGGCAGGTAGTTGGTAATGGACTTATCGTGGATATTTCAAAATATCTTAATCAGATACTAGAAATTAACCAAGAAGAACAGTATGTTAGAGTGCAACCAGGTGTAATTAGAGATGATTTGAACCTTGCACTACGTCCATTTGGTTTAATGTTCGGTCCAGAAACTTCAACTGCCAATAGAGCAATGATTGGCGGAATGATTGGTAACAACTCTTGCGGTCTGCATTCTATTGTTTGGGGAGATACCAGACAAAATCTATTAGAGGTAAAAGGCTTTTTAAGTAATGGGCAAGAGGCAACTTTCGGTAATCTTTCATTTGAAGAGGTTGCCGAGAAGTCGAAGTTAAACAACTTGGAAGGTGTGATTTACAAAGGGATTTCCGAAATGGTGAACAATCCCAATAACATCGAAGCCATAGAAAAGGGCTATCCAAAGAAATCGTTAACAAGAAGAAATACAGGTTACGCACTAGATTTTCTTACCCCGCAAGAGGGAAAAGAAAGCTTTAACATGTGCGAATTACTAGCAGGTTCGGAAGGAACTTTGTTTTTTGTAACCGAAGCAAAGCTAAAGTTACTACCATTGCCTCCTAAAAAAGATGCCTTAGTTTGTGTGCATTTCAGCTCATTGGCGGAGTCGCTTTTGGCTAATATTATTATCTTGAAGCACCAACCAATGGCTTCGGAATTGGTTGATAAATACATCATGGACTTTACCAAAGGGCATTCCGTTTATCAGCATAACCGCTTTTTTATAGAAGGCGAGCCAGACGCTTTGTTGATGGTAGAGTTTTTCGCAGAAACGCAGCAAGAACTAGATTTCAAAACATCAGCTTTGATAGCGGATTTAAAACTAGCTGGTTTGGGCTACGCTTATCCGGTAGTTTACGGGCCGCAAACTAAATTAGCCTGGGATGTGCGTAAAGCAGGTTTGGGATTAATCAGGAACTTGCCAGGAGACAGTCAGCCTGTAAATTTAATTGAAGATTGTGCGGTGGCACCAGAAGATTTGCCTGCATACATTGAGGAATTGCAACAACTGTTGGATAGACACAATTTGAAAGCTTCATATTATGCGCATGCCGGTGCGGGAGAGCTACACGTAGAACCAATGATTAACCTAAAAACGTCTGAAGGGAAAGAGCTTTTCAGAACTGTTTTGAAGGAAACGGCAGTGTTGGTGAAGAAACATCAAGGTTCATTAAGTGGTGAGCATGGCGATGGGCGTTTGAGAGGTGAGTTTATTAAAGATGTACTTGGTGCAGAAGTTTACGAACTTTTAAAGGAAGTAAAACAGCTGTTCGACCCGCTTGGAGTTTTCAACGCCAATAAAATTGTAGATACGCCGCCGATGAACGAGTTTTTACGTTACGAAGCGGATAAAGAAATCAAGCCAATCAAAACTATTTTCGATTTTTCGAAGAACGAAAGTATTTTAAGATTGGCTGAAAAATGTTCAGGTTCCGGCGATTGTAGAAGAACGCATGTTGCGGGTGGTACCATGTGTCCGTCGTACATGGCAACGCGACAAGAAAAAGATACTACGAGAGCAAGAGCAAATATTCTACGTCAGTTTTTAACCAATTCGCAAGGCGATAATCCTTTCAATCATAAAGAGATTAAGGAGGTGATGGATTTATGTTTGAGCTGTAAAGCCTGTAAATCTGAATGTCCATCGAGTGTAGATGTGGCGAAGATGAAGGCAGAATTTTTACAACATTATTATGATGCCAATGGCATTCCGTTCCGTACTAGAGTAATTGCTAATTTCACCAAATCGCAGGCTTTAGGTGCAATCGTACCATCAATTTATAATGCGCTAGTAGCAAACAATTTTACCAGTAAATTAATTAAAAAAGTGATTGGCTTTGCGCCAGACCGTTCTTTACCAAAGGTTGGAAAAACCACTTTGCGTAGCTGGAAAAAACAATACGATAAAAGGCAGGCTGCGCAAACTAAAGAGAAGAAAGTTTATCTATTCTGTGATGAGTTTACCAATTATAATGATGTTGAAATAGGAGCTACGGCAATCCAACTTTTAGAAAAGTTAGGTTATGAAGTGGTTATTCCTCAACACGTAGAAAGTGGCAGAACTTATTTATCAAAAGGTTTACTGCGTGATGCCAAAGCTTTAGCAAATAAAAACGTGACTTTACTGGCTGATTTAGTCAATATCGATGCGCCTTTGTTGGGTGTAGAACCATCAGCTTTGCTTACTTTTAGAGATGAATATCCTGAATTGGTAGATGCGCATTTGGTGCAAAAGGCAAAACACTTGGCGCAAAATTCGTTCTTAATTGAAGAGTTTTTATTGCAAGAATTTGAAGCGAAGAAAATCAGTACCGACCAATTCACATCAGATTATCAGTTGGTGAAATTGCACGGACATTGCTATCAAAAATCATTAAATGCACTTACACCAACTGAGAAAATCTTGGGAATGCCTGCAAACTATACGGTAGAAATGATACCATCGGGTTGTTGTGGCATGGCTGGTTCTTTCGGTTACGAAGAAGAGCACTACGAAGTTTCGATGCAGGTAGGGGAGTTGGTTTTATTGCCAGCAGTGAGAAATGCGGCAGAAGACACTATTATTGCTGCTGCGGGTACAAGTTGCAGACATCAGATTAAAGATGGTACGCAAAAAATAGCGAAGCACCCGGTAGAAATTTTGTGGGAAGCGTTGAAGTAACCTATGCAAGAAGATAGCCTCCAACAGTTAGCGCAATTCGTTAAAAAGTACTTCGCTTTATCTGATAAAAGCACTGAAGAATTTACTGCACTTTGGTCGCCTTTTAACGCTTTAAGAAAGGAAATACTGACCGAAGCTGGAGGGCAGGAGAAATATCTTTACTTTATAATTGAAGGTGTGCAACGTATTTATGCATTAAATCAGGATGGTAAGGAAGCAACATTGGTTTTTACTTATTCACCATCTTTCGGTGGAGTGCTGGATGCGATGATGACTTCCCAAGCCTCTAAATATTACTACGAAACCTTAACACCATCCAGTTTTTTACGGGCACCAATTGCCGAAGTGAAGAAGTTGATGTTGGAAAATACAGAAGTGGCGCAGATGATTAATGTAGGAATTAGCCAGGCTTTGGGTGGCTTGTTAGAAAGGTTGGTCGAATTGCAACTGATGTCATCCGAAGAGAAGTTTAGGAGCTTGCTTAAGAGAAGTCCGCATATATTAACTTTGGTTCCGCATAAGTATTTAGCCAGTTATCTCGGTATAGATGCTACAAATTTCAGCAAGTTGATGAACAGCATAAAAATTTAATCTTGGTAAATACCAACATTTATCGCAAGAACTAGCTTTAAGTTTGCATCATCAAATCGTAGTAACATGAGCAGCATAGACAAGAAAGCTTTCATCGCCGACCTTTACCAAAGAACTGAAACTATACTCGAGAAAGCAGTAAAGGAGTTTCAGAATTTAGAAGAGGCTTCACTTAATTTTTCTACTAGTAACGATAGCTGGAATATTGCTCAGGTACTTTCACACCTTAATTCGTATGGCAATTATTACCTGCCAAAAATGGAAGCAGTTTTGGAGCAGCCACATGAATTATCATCAAAAGCCTATTCTCCAAGTTGGCTAGGCACTTACTTTGTGAATATGATGGATGGAAACAAAAGTAGTAAACGCTATAAAGCCGCAAAACAACATCAGCCAAGCGTAAAGGACGCTTATTGGGAAGTAGCGCAGTTTATCAATCAGCAAGAGCGAATGCTGAAATGCTTAAAAGCTTTTGAAACAGTTGATTTGAATAGGACTAAAATTGCTATTTCGATTGCAAAGTTTATCAAGTTAAACCTTGGCGATATACTTGTGTTTTTAGTAACCCATAACGAACGCCACATGACTCAGATTAAAAGAATACAAAGGGAACAAGAAGCTTTATCCCAAAGGGCAGTTTTTACATCTTTTGCCTCTTAGGTACTTCTCGCAACAGTTTTTCTTTTTCTTGTCCTTCTTATCCTCTTTCGAACCTTTTTTCTTTTTATCTTTCTTAGACATATTGATGTTTTAGCCACAGATGTACAGATTTGTCCAGTACATAGAATATTTATCTGTGCATCTGTAGCTTATTTATAACCTCAAAATAAACAAAAAAGGCGCATACTTGTTGTACGCACCTCTCTATTATTGTTTTGTTTTGTTGTCTTTTTACGCTTCGCTGTCGTAAGAAATTTGGCCAACGTGCTTGTCAATTTGCCATCTGCCAGTACCTTCTTCACCAATTACTTCGAACAATTCTACTGCTCTACGTGCTTTGTACTCTTCTTCGCGTTGCTCTCTAAAGAACCAGTTTAAGAATTCTAAAGTCACATAATCTTGCTCTTTGTGGCAACGAGCAGCAATGTTTTTAATAGATTGCGTTACGCTAATTTCTTGCTCTAAAGCCTCTTCAAAAACTTCGCGGAAAGAGTTGTATTCCTGTTTAATGTTAGTTACATCTGGAGAAATTGCGTTTCCACCCATGTCTAACACATACTTGAAAAATTTTAATTGGTGTTGTCTTTCTTCTTCTGCTTGCTTAAAAAAGTAATCAGCAGAAAAATCGTAGCCATTTCTATTGCACCAAGAAGCCATCGATAAATAGATTGATGATGAATGTGCTTCTTTTTTTATTTGTTGGTTAATCAAAGTTTCTATCTCTTCTGATAGTAAACTTTTAACTCTCATTATATCTTTCATGATTTATTTCCTCTTATTTGAACACTACAAAGTTACAGCGATAATGTTCTGTAAAAGAAAATATTAGTAATTCGGAACGAGTCTAAGTCTTAGTTTATGCAATGACACGAAACAGACGGTCGTGAATAATGTGGTTCAAATCCAACATTACAAACGTACCTTGTAGTAGCTCTTTTAATTTGATAAGCTCAAGCAAGGTAACCACGTAAGAATGGTCGCAAGCACAAATGAAGATAATTTCTACATCTGCAGATTTGTCGCTGCTCAATAGTTTTTCTTCAATATTTACATTGTAAACAGCTTTTTTAAGCTTTAAAAGATTTCTGTAATCAAAACGTGCTAATTTACCAGCAAAGTCAATGTACCAACATTTCTCCGAGTCCGATTGAAAGATAGCACCGCTTTTCGTAGCGAATACTTCTTCAAATGTGGCAACAGGAAATGATAATTCTTTGGTGTTTTGCACAGTTTATTAATTGTTTATGCAAAATTAATATTATTTAGATTTAATACAAATAAAAATGATCAAAGAATTGATTTTTTTGAAAAGCACTTTCCCTATTCCATAGGTTGCGGCAGTCCCGCTTTCCGCTGCTGCCTATAATCCAATAACTATCGGATTATAGGCATACACTTCAATCGGGTTTATATTACTTAACAAACTGCTAAAAACTCCATACAGTTTCCTGCATGATGCCGAAAATTATCCCGCCTAATTTAGTCCAATTACGGCTTAATCATTAAATTTGAATTAAACCTCAATATAATGAAAGCGAGCAACAACGAAAGAGTGTATAAAATGTCATTTGCTGGTGTATATCCACACTATATCACTAAGGCAGAAAGAAAAGGACGCACAAAAGCAGAAGTAGACGAGATTATACATTGGCTAACAGGTTACGATGTTGCTGCATTACAAAAACATATAGACAACAAAACCAATTTCGAAGATTTTTTCGCTCAAGCTAATCTGCATCCCAACGTTTCAAAAATAACAGGTGTAATTTGTGGTTATCGAGTAGAAGAAATAGAAGACAAAGTAATTCAGCAAGTGCGTTATCTCGATAAATTGATAGACGAATTGGCCAAAGGTAGAGCAATGGAGAAAATCCTTCGTCAGTGAGCAACTTGGCTACTTTTAGAAGTAATTAGTTTGTGCCCATTGCTAGTTTTTATAAACAATTTAAAACCATTTCGTTTTGCAAGACTTATTTACTTATAAGTTTTAACGAAATGAATCATCAAGAAAAAAATAAACGGGAAGACGGTCTAGGTATGGATCTTCAAAATAGCACCAGAGCTCAGCAAGCACATGTAGATCAAGAAGAAGCACAAATCAATACCAACCATCAGCATGAAGATATTGAAGTCGACACAGAAGATACCATGCGTGAGATGATCTCCACCCATGAAGATAATGCTCAAGAAGAAGGCGTAGACGAGCAATTTGGTGGGGACAAAGCTGATAACAGAGACGATGATAACGGCTTATAGTGATGGATATTCCCTATAATTGATGTTGTCATCAACCAAATGTTTCTTTGTTAGCTTAGCGTTAATGAAATAATTACGTAGTCAACTGTCATTAAAATAGAGAGAAAATCACATTGTCTCAAACGCAAAAAGCCCACATTGCTGTGAGCTTTTGCCTAGTAGCGGGGAGCAGGATCGAACTGCCGACCTCAGGGTTATGAACCCTGAAAGGATAAAAGTGATATGGTCTAATATGGTTTTAAATGATGTTTTGATACTTCTCTTACCCCATTTGAAAACACTTTGAACCGTATCAAACCGCCATTTTCGTTAACAATACGTTAACAAAATCTCTACCTTGCTTTCGTGAAATAATTGATTTTTTAAATTTAAAATTCACGAAAAATGAGTTCAATTAAATTAGTTGTCTGGTCTAGGGAAAATAAAGACGGACAGTTTCCAATCGCAGTAAAAATTTCTAAAAAAGGACATACCCCGTCTTATATTTTTACTGACCATGTGTTGAGTAGTCGTGATTTGTGGGACAACACAACGCAGCGAGTTAAAAAGGAACATCCTAACCACAAGCGATTAAACAGCTTGCTGTTACAAAAGCTTGCCGAAGCAACAGAAACTTCATTACAAATGGAGATTAATAAAACTGATACTTCTGCAAGGGCTATCAAGCGTAAAATTGACCCTAAAAAAGCAGAACACTTTAACGATATAGCTCAACAGTATTTGAAAGAGGAATTAGCACAGGGGCATTATAACGTTTATAATGCGGATAAACCACGTATAGAAAGATTTATTGAATTTACTACAAATAAAAATATTCCATTTGCAGAAATAACGGTTGGACTTTTAGAAAAGTTTCAAAGATATCTAAGAGGGTGTAAAAACAAGAACCAGAAGAAAACAAGCGTTCCGTCTACTCTAAGTGAGAGAACTGTTGTTAATCACTTGTTGCTTATGAGAACTCTGTACAACAGGGCAATAAAATCTGGTGCGGCAGAAACAAAGGACTATCCGTTTGGGGAAGATGGTAAGATACAAATCAAACTTCCTAAATCGGTAAAGGTTGGTTTGGTATCAAGCGAAATAGAAAAGATAGAAAATTCTGACCTTATATTATGCGAGACTCTAAATCATGCCAAAAATATTTGGCTTACTGCGTATTACTTTGCAGGAATGAGAATAACAGACGTTTTTTTATTGAAATGGAGTGATTTTCAAAATGGGAGATTGAATTACTGTATGTCTAAAAACAATAAGCCTTTGTCATTCCCCATTCCTCAGAAGTTCTACAAAATATTGGCTCAATATAAAAAACATGAGCAAAAACACGATTTAATATTTCCAGAGTTAAAGTGCTTAGACAGTCTGGATAACCTTTTTAATCTACAGAAGAGAATTTCTCACGCTGTGAATTGGCAAAACAAAAAAATGGAACGAGTATTTCAGAAGTTAGAAATTAATAAGAAAGCTTCTTCTCACGTTTCTAGGCATAGTTTCGCTCAACGGGCAGCAGAATTAGATATTCATCCAAGAACTGTTCAAGAGCTTTACGGACACGAAAGTTTGAGTACTACAATGATATATCAATCAAACTTTTCACATAAAAAAGTTGACGAGGCTTTGAATGCTGTTTTGGGTATTTGCGGTTAGATATTAAATTACAGCATACTACCTGAGTTTTAGATATTATTTATAAATTTGAGCGAGAGCGTTAATTTAGATGAAAGGGGCAGCAGAGAAATCGGCTGCTCCTTTTTCGTTTTTCTTTGAAAGTATTTTATATTGCGCATAATAAATTATAAAGCTCGAATATGAATAGTTCTAATAGGAATATAGTACAAAGTGTATCATTAGAGATACTTAAGAGTATACCTAGTCGTCCTTTTTTTTGCCTGCCTCTGTCGGCTTTACTATATGCCTATTTGAAAGACAGCTATAACTTGGATGTTAAACTTGTAACGGGAAATTTAAGCTACAAGGGGAATTTTATATTTAAACAGGATTTTGAACTGTCTAATGGAGACCATAGCAAGTTTAAACTTTGGGCTGGTCATGCGTGGGTCGAATTGGAAAATACGTTGTGGGATTTATCGTTCTTTAGAAGTTTATACTCAGAAAAATTTAGTAAGCCGTATAAAAAAGAGCTTATAGAATATTTCGGTGAAGGTAGAGGCATGTTAGGGATTAACGGCAGGAAAATTCCAGAAATTGATTTTGAATACCAGATTGTTGAAACAATATCAGACAATCTCGCTACTGGTATTATACAAGGTCTGCCAGAAATGCTAAAAATAGAATGGTAATCCGCTTATGAAACGTAAAGAACTTACTCTCGAAGATATAACTATATCATACTTAGAACAAGGCGAAGAAAACCAAGAAATAATCATATTTATTCACGGAAATTCTAATTCTGCGAATTTATGGCATAATCAATTTTCCAATCCAGATTGGGAAAAATATAGAATGATAGCTTTGGATTTGCCAGGTCATGGGCAATCATCTGCACTTAGCGACTACTACTTTCCGAGCATCTACAACTTAGTAGCAAAATGGATTAATAAAGTGTGCAGACAAAAGCCATATATGCTTTGTGGACTTTCATTAGGAGGAAACATAATAGCAGAAATTCTTCCGTCATTAACGAACAGACCAAAAGGAATTTGTTTAGTTAGTTCTAATCCAGTTGGTAAAAATATACGACCAGAAGAAGTTATAGCCGATCCATTAGTACAAGAAGTTTTGTTTACCGATAACGCTTCGATGCTCTCAATTTCTAACTATCTGAAAAAATCCTCATTAAATTTAGACGAATCAAATCAAAGATGTTTGATGATGGATTACTTGAAAGTAGATAGTTTATTTAGAGTTGATTTTCCTGCATCTGTTGCATCAGGAAAATTTTCGGATGAGATTGCAATTCTGAAAGGTTTCAACGTTCCAATAATGGCTGTGTTTGGAAGCAAAGATAGTGTTGGGGTTCTTAAGTTGTTAGAAAGAGCAGATTTTAATTTATGGAGAGATAAAATACAATTAATAGAAGATGCAGGTCATTTAGTTGTGCTAGATAAACCAGAAGAATTCAATTTACTTCTTGCAGATTTTATTTATGAAATTCTAAATGTATCCATTGTTGAAAGCATAGGCGACTAGACCTGCTGAACTACGGCTATTAGTCTTTTCAAGTAGCTTTCTTCGATGATTATCCACTGTGTGCCTACTGATAAACAGCTTAGTAGCGATTTGCTCGCTCTCTAAATCATCACATATATATTTCAACACTTCAATTTCCCTTTTGCTTAAAAGTGTATCCCTTTCATCATTAAAATAGATATTGCTTATTAATGGTGTTTTACCCATTTCTTCGCCACTAATATTTTCTATAGAATGATATACACGATTATCATTCCTAAAATTGGTAATATCAAAAAGAAAACCAAATGTAGCTAATGGCATTCCAGTTTCAGAGGACTTTATGAAAACAGACCGTTGCACTACGTTTCGATAATCTCCACGTTTATTGATAACCCTATAATTGCAAGTAAAAAGATAATCTTGATGAAGCTCTACTGGAATTTTATTTAAAAAATCTAAGTTTCCAGCCATTACCTTATTACTATAAACGTTTAAATCTTGTTTATGAAACAAGCTTACACCGAACTCTACACCGCCGTCCAAGAATTTGCTTAAAGGATGGTCTATGAATTTATTCACTGTACTTGTCGCGTAAACATATTTCCCCTTCGTATAGTCAAGTATATATGATGCTGGCGCAAGATAGCTAGGAATAGAGTTGTCCTGTGGTAAATTGAATTTATGCTTCTCGTAAGACAATATCTCCCCAAGCTCCTCAATTTCGTATTGTTGAGCTTTTCTCAGCAATTCACAGTAGCTTAAGTTTTGCTTCATAAGATAACAAAAACACTCAATAGTGACTATTGAGAAGATGTTAGTAGTAAGTTATTTTTGCTGATGAAGATAAGAATATAATTAAATATATGCTAGATACTTTAAGACGTTTTTTCAATTTCACTTACTGGAATTAAAAGGTCACTTAATTCCACTTTTAAATACGATGCTATTTCGTATAGTTCTGGAATTGATGGTTGGCTATAATTCGTACACCATTTTGACACAGTCTGTTGACTAACATTAAGGTGTTCGGCAAGTTGCTTATTGGTCTTATGTTTTAGTGCAAGAAATGCTTTTATTCTATTGTATATCTGTTTTTTCATCCTCTTATTTTCAAAGATAGAAAAAGCTAAAACACTGATAATGAGCTTAATTTGTCTTTTGAATTTAATAAATTAAAATATTAGGATAAAAATATTTTACTGAGGATTATATTTTCCTGTAATTTTAATTTTATTTTTGTTTAAAAAATATCCTATAACACGAATTTATAATCTCAATAGGATATTAATTCAGTTTTATGTTTTAAAAAATAAATCTCCAAAAGATTAAACATACAACTTAAGTGACCAGTGTAATTTGAAATATCAAGATATGAAAGTAAACAAATGGAAACTGTCTAAGAGATTGCTAATGCTGACATTGGTTTTAAATCCCTTAATGTTAAATGCCCAAACTTACCTAACCATCACTAAAAAGCGTAGTCCTGTTATGGATTTTCGGACTTACAAACAGGTTGCGATTGGAGACATAAATGGTGCTGTAGGAGCTAAAAATGCTAATTCGATGACTTTATCCGATGAACTGACGGCAAAACTATTTAATGCTCAAACT
This sequence comes from Pedobacter sp. T50_32, assembly GCF_057652195.1. Classification (NCBI taxonomy): domain Bacteria; kingdom Pseudomonadati; phylum Bacteroidota; class Sphingobacteriia; order Sphingobacteriales; family Sphingobacteriaceae; genus Pedobacter; species Pedobacter sp. T50_32. The sequence continues at coordinate 324,713 of NZ_JBYFBY010000005.1, forward strand.
TTTGAAGTGGTTGATAGGAACGCTCTTGTTGAAATATTAGCAGGACAGAAGAGGACAGATATCAAGTTAATCAACGAAACAACGACCGCAGCCTTGAGTAAAAAACTTAATTCTGCTTTACTTATTACTGGTCGCTTACAAAATGAAATCATAACACAATCTCTTAAAGAAGAGCCAAGTGGTATCGCAGGGTGCCCAAAAAGATATTGGTGGGAAGCAACTTCCAATTACACTGTTCAGTTAAAAATTATTGATGTAAAGACGGGTAAGCTTCTTTATTCTAACCCAGTTCAACTAAAAAAAATAAACTACTCTACGAAAGTTTGTGAGATAACTAAGAAGTTTGATAATGAAATTCTTATTCAACAACATATTCCCTTGGTAGCGGACGAGATAGCAAAGCTAATAATCCCATACAATGAAGATTTGCTACTTACGTTTGAAGACCCTCCATTAACAACAATGATTTTCAAAAATCCTTTTAAAAAACTTCCACAGGCTATTAGCTTTTTTAAAATTGAGGATAATGAAAAAGGTTTAGCTATTTTAAAGGAAATAGCAGATAACGGCTCTTTAAAGGATAATATGAAAGCCAAAGCCTACTATAATTACGCAGTGGGATTACTTATTGCAAAACAGTATGACCTTTCGAAGGAGTATGCGAAAAGAGCAATGTCATTTCAGTCGGGAAATCCACTTTATAGTGCTTTAGTTGAAATGGCAGACAGAGAAAAATCGCTCGACCAGAGGTTACTTAAACTCTAATAATTATCAAATTCAATCTTTACACGTAACATTAATAAAGTATGAAATCCTTCCGTTTATTTACTTTTGTTTTCTTCTTATTCTTAATTGCTTCTTGTGGGAAAAAAGAAAGTGCAACGCCAGAAGAAAAACCAAATCCTAATCCTACAAATCCAACTAACCCTACGAATCCTACATCTAACGGTAACTACGTTTTTGACACTGAATTTAAAGCAACTGGAACTCTTGCCACCATGATTGTTTTACAAGCTGACGGGAAAATGGTGATTGCGAATGCAACACAGGTTGCGAGGCTAAACAAAGATGGTTCTTTAGACAACACCTTTGCGGTCGGAAGTACTAATGCAGGAGAATTTCATGCCATAGCAATCCAACCAGACGGAAAGGTATTAGTTGGTGGCAACTTTACGTCTTATAATGGAGTAAGCAAAAAATATCTTGTACGCCTAAATACCGATGGAGCTATTGACAACACATTTGCGCAAGCCACATTTTACACGCCAAACCAAGCACAAAAACAAGATATTAAATCAATTGCAGTATATAGTGACAGTAAGATACTCATCGGAGGAGACTTTTGTTATCTAATCTCAACGGCACCAAACGGCTTTGATGTAACTACAGCTTACAGCTTGGTAAGATTAAATTCAAGCGGAGCTTATGATAATTCTTTTGTATACAATGGTATTTCTGATATCCGTTGTATTAAAATATCTACTGATAACAAAGTTTATTTTACAGGTATGGTTGTGAATAGTATAGGTTCTCTCTTAGTGACTAAGTTAAATTCAAATGGTACTATAGATGCTAGCTTTTCTAAGAAGTCGCTGTTTTCCCATGCAGGCACTGTAAATCTTGAGGCTTATGGTTCAGTATTGGCAATCCAAAATGATGGAAAGATTTTAGTTGGAGGAAGATTTAATGTTGTAAAGACTGGCAACACAGATCATTTATACTCAGGGGCGGTTCGTCTTAATCTTGATGGTTCAATTGATGATACGTTTCCTAAAGTTTATTATGGAGAGGTTGTAACAGGGTTCGTAATAAAAGGGGACAATCTAATAACTGTAAGTAAAAAGGATTTATATCGTACTTCATCATTAGCGTACACAACGTTAAGAGGGAATGAAAATAGCAAACTTACATTTCCTGTAGATGGTCATAAACTACTAGGAGATACTCATGGTATTGTAGAAGATAGCGAGAAAAATCTTATTTTGGTTGGAAGTCTTTACACAACCGATCCTGTAACAGGAGTTCCACAGACAACTTTCAAAGGCGTTATTAAACTGAAGAAATGATAAAACGAAAAAAGGACTGATTAAATACCAGTCCTTTTTTTGTTTTAATTAAACGTATCGATGCGTAAACATATGCTCAAGATTGTTATTCACTGTACCGTACTTATGTGTCTAACAGTTGTTATTTCTGCACCTTGTCGTCAATTGGCTTTATTATAGTCGACTTATTAGCCTTACAACTGCTTCACGACTAATACGTTTATTTTAGCCAAATCTACGCTACTAATGAAGATGAGACACGGAACATCGATAAGATCGAAATTATCTTTATCAAATATCTACTAAATCAAATAAAACAGAGGCTGACCACGATTCTTGATACAGCTTCTTCGGTTTTATATAAGTATCCTATAAACTACGATAATCAAATCTACAATTTTACTTGATTGAATATAACTAGAAGAAATAATTAAAGCCAAGAGTAAAAAATCCAGCCGCATTGTATTCTAAATCCTTATAAGATAGATTTTTATTCACCTTTTCATCTGAAAGCAAAAGATTATAGCCTAATTTACCAGAAAGCTTATTACCATTTTTAAATTTAAATGAATATGCATTAACATCGAGTGCATATAAATAATCAAAGTCAGACCTACCCAAGAGAGCATGAAATCCAAAATCAACATGAAAATTGTCATTTTCAGGATTATATTCAGAACCTGATATCACCTTGGTAAAATAGATTGGATAAAGTGAAATTCCGCCACCCAAAGAAGCGGAGCTTAAATTTGAAGCTACTTTAGAGTTTGCACTTACAAAATTTCCTGTAACAAAAAGCGTTATTGGTTTTCCCAAGTTAAAATTTTTCTGTAATTCTATAATATGTAGATAGCTAAAATAGCCACTAGTTGAGCCATCCGAAATACCGATTTTATAACCAACGCCTAAATTTGGTCTACTCCACTTGACATCTTGTGCGAAAGTTGAGTTCAGATTTACTACTAATAGGACTAAGATTAAAATAAATTTTCTTTTTTTCATGTCTCTATATTTTAACTTAATGCCCATCGCCACCATTTTTTAGAATGTGAAGCGACATAAGATACACCCGCAAGAAGCCCTAACGCAGCTCGTGTATTAGTCACCATTTCAGGAGTGTTCTTATCATCCATAATTGTAGCAACAATTACAGAACCCACGATCACTACAGCACTCCATGCCACGACTGCGACAGATTTAACAACCTTTTTCAAAAAATTACCTATTTTGCTAAATAGTCCGTCAGTCATTCGGTCTTTGTATTTTTCAAGACTTACCTGAATAACATCATCTAATGAATTTCTAACTGCTGTACCGATGTTTGCCATAAGGTTATCCGTATTAAGTGTCTCCATGGCATATAAAGCACTAACTGCAATCGACGTTTTTTGCTGTGATGTTAACGCTAAATTGTAGTTTGTGTAACTAACATGATCATTAATTGAAGTCATGATACGGTTTCTAAGTCTAGTTTCAACTTCCTCAGAAGCTAAATCTTCATTAATGTTTTCATCAAGTAGAAGTACCTTATCTAACTCATCATTAGCGATACTTAATATGTTGTCTTGTAGTACTTCTAGATTTTGTGACACCTGATAGTTATCATACGGCAGTTGATCAGTAAAATTATTTATATTTAAAACAGAGCCAAGCGAACTTTTAATTTCAAATATAGCCTGTTCTGGTGTTACATTTGGATCAACATCATACTGCAATAGTTCCTCCGAAACAGGAGTTTGATTTACTACACCGTATACTTGATGATATTGCTCATTAGAATAACTATCAAGTGTTTCGACATATTGATCAACCCCAACTGGAAGAACTTGAAGCTCTGAAACGTTATTTACACTTCTATTTTGAACGTTTTCTTGTTTTTTATTCTCCAAGAAAGCTGTAAAGCTTTTGACATTTTGAACAACATTCTTAGACAAATCTTTTGGGGATTCCTCAATAACAGCGTCTAGATTTTTTTTACATGATAGGATACACGCCATGATCATGGCGATAAAAATAGTTTTTCTCATTGCGTTAATTTTTTTTCTGATTATCCGTTTATGCACCTGTTATATTCGCAATTACTAGTCTGTCAAAGAGTTTGTCTCCAAAATACCGTCT
>NZ_JBYFBY010000006.1:0-306108 GCF_057652195.1 Pedobacter sp. T50_32
TGTTGCACAGGTTCGCCAGCAGTTTGGGTGGTCAGTTTGACACGGAATCCCATGGTCAGTTTCTCCGAAATATACAACTGTCACTAGCGATGGCAAAAACAAACTCACCATGCAATACAAGAGCATCAAAATGAATGAAGCGCTGCAAACAGATTGGAAAGAATTGTAGCGAGATCCAAATCAAAATAAGAAAATAGAACAGAACCTAGATGATGAAAAAAGTCTTATTTACAATGATATTTGCGCTGATGGCATTTGCGAATTATGCCCAAGACAAAGATTGTACACAACACTACATCAAAACACCCAGCGGTTTTTTAATGGTTTTACGGGAGGGTGATGATGTTTTCCAACACCTACAAGAACTTGCTGCGAAAGAACAAATTCCATCTGCAACTATTTATGGTATTGGCTTTGGCGGCAAGGCAACCTTTGGCTTTTACGATTTCGCAAAAAAGAAATTCAACCCAAAAACCTTTAAAAAGGTAGAGATGGGTAGCTTAAATGGCTCTATCGCTTGGAGCGAAGGCAAAGCCTCTCTGCACATCCATGGTGTAGCAACAGATGAAGATTTTAAAGCCTACGGCGGACACCTACTTGAATTAACGGTTGGTACGGGATCAATGGAAATCACCGTTCTAGTTCACGATAAAAAGCTAGAAAGAAAAGTTGAGCAACCTTTAAACGCTAATGTTTTACAATTGCCTTGTGGTTCGAAACAATGAGTAAACAGACGTAGTTATCATCAATTTCTCAAGAAAAATTAGATAGAAAAGTGGCGAGTTATTAATCACTAATTATTTTGGGCATAAGGTTGTAGTTTATGTCTTGTCAGAGACCTATCCAAAGCTTGAAAATTGCGAAATCGTTTTTTAACTGAAACGACACTAGAAACTCCGTAGCCAACCGCCAAACCGACGGGCACACCTACAATAAGAAAAGGTACTGCCAATGGACCAACCGCTAAAGAAAGTAGACCGACAGTTCCTGCACCGGTTAGCAGCGAAGGTATCAAAATACCTTTTTCATATACTTTCAATTTCTTTACTATGGCAAAAGTAACGAATGAAGTATCTGTCTTATTAGATATCACTACAAAACTACTATCGTTAATTTCGTAAAAAACACCTTTTAAAGCTTGATTTTTAGTGGTTTCAAGTTTAATATAGTACAGCTTTTTTTGTTGTGCAACACTACTACTAGCAAACAGTACCGTAATTAATGAGATTAAAATCGTTTTCATTCGTCATTGTAATCTTTATAAATTTAAGAAATTCATTTAAAACTACTAACTTGCATCAGCAAAATGAACGAGATTTTCCCATATCAAAACCATTGTGTGGCAGAAGTATTTTCTGCTTACCGATATGCGATGCTGTCTAAGCTGATTTTTGCGCAATATTCTTTATAGATAACCATTTATCTCAAGCGTTTTACAACGTTACCAAAACGCTCTCAAACGCTTTCCGTTATTATTCGTTATATTTAATTCTAACCAAATTAACCGTATCATATGCCAATTTATCACACTTTAGGAAGTATACCTCCTAAACGACATACAGTTTTCCGTAAGCCAAATGGCGATTTATACGCTGAAGAATTGGTTTCGACCGAAGGTTTTTCGAGCTTGTACTCGTTGGTCTATCATTGCCATCCGCCAACTATTGTAAAAGCCATTGGCGAGCCTTATAATGTAGAACCAAAAATTGCTAGAGAAAAGCATTTGCGCCATACAAGCCTGCTAGGTTTTAACGTAAAACCAGAAGATGACTATTTGGAAAGTCGTAAACCTGTATTGGTAAACAGCGATTTGCATATTTCTTTAGCTGCTCCTCGAAAATCGATGAGTGATTACTTTTATAAGAACAGTCAGGCTGATGAAGTAATTTTTATTCACGAAGGAACAGGAAAATTGAAAACTGGTTTTGGCGAAATTGCTTTTGAGTATGGCGATTACCTCGTTGTGCCTCGTGGTACGATTTACCAGCTGGAATTTAACGATGAGAAAAATCGTTTGTTCATTGTAGAAAGTTTCAGTCCAATTCGTACACCGAAAAGATATAGAAATGCTTTTGGTCAGTTAGAAGAACATTCGCCATTTTGTGAACGAGATATCAAACGTCCAGAAAATCTACAAACTTTTGATGAAGCTGGAGATTTCAAAGTGCTGATTAAAAAGCAAGGAATTATGTATCCGTACACTTACGGTACGCATCCCTTCGATTTTGTAGGATGGGATGGCTTTCATTATCCATGGGGTTTTTCAATTCACAACTTCGAACCAATTACAGGTCGTTTGCACCAACCGCCTCCAGTACATCAAACTTTCGAAGGGCACAACTTCGTGATTTGTTCTTTCGTACCTCGTAAATATGATTATCATCCATTAGCAATTCCTGCGCCTTACAACCACAGTAACGTAGATAGCGATGAGGTTTTGTACTACGTAGACGGCGATTTTATGAGCAGAAAAAGTGTGGTGAAAGGTCAGATTACCTTGCATCCGGGCGGTATCCCTCATGGACCACACCCAGGCACAGTTGAGAAATCAATTGGCAAAGAAAGCACCGAAGAACTTGCCGTAATGATTGATCCTTTTAGACCATTGATGCTAACTGAAGATGCTATCGCGATCGAAGATGAGAGTTATCATAAAAGTTGGCAGGTTAACGTGGAATAAAGGTAAGCGTTGAGCGTTGCAAACGCAATGCGCAAAACATAAACAGTACAACTATTAATATACAAACAAAATGTCGACACAAACATTTGCAGAAAAAATAGCTAAGGCACAAGATTTCCTTCCAATTAACGGAACGGATTATATAGAATTTTATGTGGGTAACGCCAAACAAGCGGCACATTACTACAAGACCGCTTTCGGGTTTCAATCCTTAGCTTACGCCGGACCAGAAACCGGAGTTAGAGATAGAGCTTCTTACGTTTTACAACAAGGAAAAATCCGTTTGATTTTAACTACGGCTTTAAAATCGGACAACCCTATTGCCGAACATGTGAAAAAGCACGGCGATGGTGTAAAAGTATTGGCACTTTGGGTTGATGATGCCTACAGCGCTTTTGAAGAAACCACGAAACGTGGGGCAAAACCCTATTTAGAGCCGCAAACTTTAACAGATGAAAACGGCGAAGTAAAAATGTCGGGCATTTACACTTACGGTGAAACCATTCACATGTTTATTGAGCGCAAGAATTATAATGGTGTGTTTATGCCAGGCTATAAAAAATGGGAAAGTGAGTATAACCCAAGCGACGCAGGTTTACTTTATATAGATCATTGCGTGGGCAACGTGGGTTGGAACCGCATGAACGAAACCGTAAAATGGTATGAAGATGTAATGGGCTTTGTGAACATCCTTTCATTTGATGACAAGCAAATCAACACCGAATATTCTGCGTTAATGAGCAAGGTAATGAGTAACGGAAATGGTTATTCTAAATTCCCTATTAACGAGCCTGCTGAAGGTATCAAAAAATCACAGATTGAAGAATACTTGGAGTTTTACGAAGGCGAAGGCGTACAGCACATTGCCGTAGCAACTAGCGATATCGTTAAAACTGTAAAACAATTAAAAGAAAGAGGTGTAGAATTTTTGAGTGCTCCACCACAAGCTTATTACGAAATGATGCCTACTCGTGTAGGCGAAATTGACGAAGAAATTGAGCTATTAAAAGGCCTTGGTATTTTGGTAGATTGTGATGAGGAAGGTTATTTATTGCAGATTTTCACAAAACCTGTTGAAGATAGACCTACTTTGTTTTTCGAAATTATTCAACGCAAAGGGGCACAAAGTTTTGGTGCGGGTAATTTTAAAGCATTGTTCGAAAGCTTAGAACGTGAACAAGCGTTAAGAGGGAATTTGTAGTAGCACCCACTGTAATCTATATTGTTGCTGTCATTCTGAGCACAGCGAAGAATCTATTAAGTCGCTAACAGATTCCTCGTTCCTCGGAATGACAGCTTTTTACGTTTAACAATGCCCCAGCAAATAATACAATGCCACAAACACCACTATGGTTGATAAACAACCTCCACCTAATTTCCAAGCTCCCCAGCCTGCTATTAATGTTCTAAAGAAATTATTCATATTTTTTGATTTATAACTAGCATAACCGAAACCCGCCAATAAAGTTTTGAGCATTTTACAAACCGCTAAACTATAGCGAATTATCGATAAAAAAAGGAATAACAAACATCTGTTAACATATTTTGTTACTTTTGAAATTCGCTAATGGGAAAACTTGCCGCCATCAAAAAATCGAAGCTCTTTCATTTTTGTTATCACTTACAAAAAGCATTTGTCCTATATCAAAAAAACGATCCATTGCGATTGGCTGGTGCAACTGCATTTTTTGCTAATTTCGCGATCCCTCCAATACTACTTATCTTAATTAGATTATTTGGTTTTTTTGTAGATAGAAAGATTTTGGCAACCCGCATCTTCGACCGTATTTCCGAAATTTTAATTCCCAGCAGTACCGATCAAATTAAAGACACCCTAAGAAATATTCGTGGGATAGACCACAATTGGTGGGCAACCATATTGACTTTTGTGTTCTTTATTTTTGTAGCCACTACCCTATTTAATGTCATCAAAAACTCGGTAGAGCAGATCTGGAATATTGGTCAGAATGAAAAAAACGGCGTGCTTTTTACCTTGAAAATTAGAGCTAGATCTATGATTATTATCCTGTTAGCAGGGATCCTATTTTTTGTAGGTTTAGTTACAGATAGTATTCAGGCTCTTGTAGGCACCTACTTAAATGATACTGCACCTAATGTAGCAAAATGGTTGGTTTGGATCCTAAATCAAACCGTTTTCACCTTAATTGTGATGGTTTGGTTTACGATATTATTTAGATTTTTAAGCAACGCCAGACCAAATTGGAAAATTGCCTTGCAAGGAGGTTTGTTAACAGCTGTCCTGTTTAATGTGGGCAAGTATATACTTCGCATCATGTTACCTCTAAGCAACATCGAAAACATCTACGGAGCATCAGGCTCCATCATTCTAATCATGCTTTTTGTATTTTACTCATCGCTAATTTTCTATTTTGGCGCATGTTTTATCAAAGTAATTAGCGAAAGAAAACACGAAGACATACGCCCAATTAAGGGCGCACATGCTTACGAGTTAAAAGAAATTATCTAAGTTGTTTAGAACAACTTGAGGCCCAAGCCTAGCGTAAATATATTTAGTTTGGTATCTGGATAACCAGCATCATTAAGTTTAGACATACCCATTTCGTATCTTAAATCTACGCTAAGTTTACCAACGTCTAAACCAGTACCAAATTGCCACGCAAAGGCTTGATCTTTAAAACTGCCATTAAAAACATTCGAAGCTGCATCGCCGAAGCTCTGTTTCTCACTTAGAATAAAAGATACCACAGGACCGGTATTTAACCTAACACCAACACCTGCAGCGCCAATCTTAGTACCAATAAGTACAGGCACATCCAAGCTTGTGAATTTCACTTCATTTTCTATGCCGTTGTTATTTAAGGTTGTATTCTTGCCCGACAGGTACAATTCTGGCTGCAAATGAATGCCTGCCGCACCAATTCTTGTCCAAACACCAGCATAATAGCCCGCTTTATTGTCGCTACCAAAGGTATTTTCTGTACTAAATTTAGAAAGGTTAAATCCACCTTTTAACCCGAATTGGAAAGATGGTAGCACTTGTGCAAATGCAAAAAATGTAGAGCAGATCAATAGTGCTGTTAATGTAAGTCTTTTCATAATTTTATTTAAACATTAATTTTTGGATGTTATTTGTATTGCCATCACTTTAGATTACTCCTTTTAGGAATACACGTAGACAAAGCAATTTCACACGTCCATAGCCAGACGTTTATTTATTGGTTAATTCGAAGGTACAAAATTAAGCTTTCGCATCAATTTTTTCGAAGCCTTGCATTTCAAAAACTGCTAACTTATCTAGCCAGTTAAAATGTACAGTACCAAAGAAATTGAAAATCCCTTCGTCGTTTTTACCCTCAATACACACCGTTTCTTTCAAAACCGAGTTTTTAGGGTTTTTAGTGCCAGAAAAAAGCATCTCCTCATTTTCTATGATCACGTTTTTTGCTTCGATTGCAAAATCATTTAAGAGAGCCAAAAATGCTTTACCATTTAGTAACAGTTCCTTAATATTCATAACCCAAAAATTTAAGTGAAGATTAGTTTAAAGCTAAACAAAAAATTAGCTCAAATAGTTCTAAAAAATATATGTTGGAATAAAAAAAATTGATATCAATTTGAAAAGCAGCTAAATACTACTATTTAAATGCAGCCCCGTTATTCGCTATTACCGATTAAATCGGTATCCGCTGCTACCGGGTTTAGTTTGCAGGTGCTGCACAGGTTTAGGTTTTATAAACCCGATAGTAGCGATATCCTTTTTGTCGTGTCAAGCTGAGCGTTATTATCCTTCGATAAGCTCAGCACGAAAAGAATGAACGGCAGTAACTGAAAACAAAAAGATTTAGCGGATAGCGGGACTGATTTTGCCAACATGTACTTCCATAAGTTTTCAAGTATTCTTTTTTGACAATTGAAATGCAAAAAATATTTGTTTAGCTAATACAAATCTATACCTTAGTTTCGTGAAATGCAGCAAGTATTACACCCTTTAATTACGTTAAACGAAGTGTAAAAGCTTCTTTATTAAACCAATATAGTCGATATGAAAATTACAGTAGTAGGTGCTGGTGCCGTTGGTGCCACTTGTGCAGATAACATTGCACGCAAAGAATTAGCAGAAGAACTAGTATTATTAGATATTAAAGAAGGTTTCGCCGAGGGTAAAGCCATTGACATGATGCAAACAGCAACATTGTTGGGCTTCGACACGAAAATTAAAGGTGTTACGAACGACTATAGCCAGACTGCTGGTTCGGCTGTAGCGGTAATTACATCGGGCTTGCCACGTAAACCGGGGATGACCCGCGAAGAACTGATTGGCATTAACGCGGGTATTGTTAAGGGCGTGGCAGAAAGCATTCTAAAATACTCTCCTGATGCAATTATCATCGTTATTAGTAACCCAATGGATACTATGACTTATTTAGCATTGAAATCTTTGGGATTACCTAAAAACCGTATTATTGGTATGGGCGGAACTTTAGACAGCGCCCGTTTTAAATATTATTTGAGCCAGGCCCTACATTGCAGCCCTAACGATTTGCAAGGTTTTGTAATTGGCGGTCACGGTGATACCACCATGATTCCTTTAACAAGATTTGCGACTTACCAAAGTTTGCCTGTTAGCGACTTGCTTGACGAAGCTACTTTAGAAAAAGTGGCTGCCGACACGATGGTTGGTGGCGCAACTTTAACTGGTTTGTTGGGTACATCTGCTTGGTATGCACCTGGTGCTGCCGGCGCTGCTTTAGTTGAGGCAATTGTACGTGACGAGAAAAAATTATTCACTTGCTGTGTAGCGCTTGAAGGCGAATACGGTCAGCAAGATATTTGCTTAGGCGTACCTGTAATTGTAGGTAAAAACGGCTGGGAGAAAATATTAGATTATAAATTAAACGAAAAGGAACAGGCTGCTTTCAACAAAAGTGCAGATGCGGTTCGTAACATGAACAGCGTTTTGGCTGAAATGAAATTAGTTTAAAAAAATGGTTAACTGTTTTAATCGTTTCAATTGGTTAATTGTATAGCTACAGTTAACCTATTAAACAATTAACCGATTAAACAATGTGATGAGGACGATAACTGTTCCCTTAATTTTAGTGAATTTACAAAACAACGGTTTCCACATTTTGGTGGAAATTGTTGTTTTTGGGCAAAAGCTTTTTGCAGTGGTAGATACCGGTGCTTCTCGTTCGGTTTTTGATAAAGCTTTATTGGAAGCGAATGTAGAGAGTTTGCAAGAAAATGATGAACAGCAAGCTGCCACTATTTTTAGCAGTGCCACTACCCTAGTTGGCACTATTCCGTTATTGCAGATTGGTCAGTTAAAACTACCGAATTACGAAACGGTTGGTTTAGATTTGCAAAGTGTTTCTGATACCTATATACAAATGGGGCAACCTTCTATCGCTGGCATTATTGGTGGCGACATTTTGGTAGAATTCAGCTGTAAGATTGACTACAACAAGAAAATAATGAGGTTTTATAAAAGTTAATAGCTACTTTAATGTAAAAACCTTAATCTATCTTAACTTCTTAATGGTTTCATACAAATTTTGTTCAATGAGAAAACTTACCTTATTTATCCTTCTTTGTTTCAGTTCATTCTTAGTCTTTTCCCAAGAAATCAAAATTATAGATAAACCAATCACTTTCGATTCTACAAGAGTTCGATTATCTCTCGAATACTTAAAAGAAAGGCACGGCATTACCCAAAATACACCAACTATACAACCTAAAGTAGTAGTACTGCATTGGACAGCGGCAAAAACTTTCTCTTCTACCTTTAACGCATTCTATCCATCGAAGCTACCTAACGGGGATAGAAAAGATATTGCGAAAGTAAGTAGCTTAAATACTTCTTCGCAGTTTTTGATTGATAGAGACGGAACGATTTACCGCTTGATGCCCGAAAATTATTTTGCCCGCCATGTCATTGGATTGAACTACTGTGCCATTGGTGTAGAAAATGTGGGCAGTGCCGATTTCCCTTTAACGGATGCTCAACTTAGAGCGAACGAAGACTTGGTGAGATACCTACAAAAAAAATACAAAATTGAATATCTGATTGGCCATTACGAGTACAGTAAGTTTAAAGGTACGGCGCTTTGGAAAGAAACCAATCCAAATTATCTTACTGGAAAAAGCGATCCTGGTGTTGATTTTATGCAGAAAATCAGGAAAAATTTAAAAGACTTAGCTTTAAAAGGAGTACCAAGCAATTAAATATACTTGTTTGTTCGGTATAAATTTCTTTAACTTTATTTCAATCAAACAAAAATAAACTAATGAAATTTCTAAAAATCTTTTTGATAGTAATTGCTGTGCTTATTGCTATCATTTTAATTGGAGGCATGTTTCTTCCAAAAAACTTTTCGGTAAGCAGATCGAGTAGTATTGCTGCAAGCGACACTGTAGTTTACAAAAACATTGCCGACTTTAACAACTTTTTAAAATGGAATGCTTGGTCTAAGATGGATCCAAAAGCCAAAGTAGATGTTACTGGAACACCAGAACAAGTTGGTCACAAATACCATTGGACTGGAGAAGAATCTGGGGAAGGTGAAATGACACTTAGCGAAACCACTCCATATAATGTGGTAAAAATGGACATGAAGTTTATTAAACCGTGGGAAAGCCACTCAAAGGTTGGCTTCAACTTAGCTAAAGAAGGTGCCAATACGAATGTTACTTGGACGATGGAAGGTGACCACAATATCATTAGCAAATGGATGTGTGTATTTATGGATATGGACGCTATGATTGGAAAAGACTTTGAACAAGGGCTACAATCATTGAAAGAATTGTCGGAGAAAAAATAAAATCAACCCCTTAATTGAGATAGCCCTGTAAATAAAAGAACAGGGCTATTTTTGTTTATAGTAGAAAAAACATTTCGCTTTTGTCTGTTGTTGGTTAAAAAACAGTAAAATTCATATCTATTTTATCATATTATTTTTTAATCTGCTTTTTTTTAAACTACTTGCCCCCGATGAATTTATTATTAGTTGAAGATGAGCCGAATGTAGTATCGGTGGTAGTGCGTGGTCTTTCTGCCGAGGGCTTTAGCGTAAGTGTAGCTCCAGACGGTACGACAGGAGAAAAAATGGCATTGGCAAATCATTTCGACCTTATTATTTTAGACATTATGCTACCCGGCATCAATGGTTTAGAATTGTGTAAAATCATCAAAAAGGAAAAACCAAATGTGCCTATCATTATGCTAACGGCATTAGGTACCACAGAAAATGTGGTAAATGGTTTAGACAATGGTGCCGACGATTACCTGATTAAGCCTTTTAAGTTTGCTGAGTTGTTTGCCCGCATTAGAATGTTATTGAGAAGATATAGTGGTACTGTAAACCCAGATCAGATCATCAATATTGGCAGTTTACAAATTAACCTCACCGCAAAAAGTGTAAAGCGAGGCGATGAAGAAATTACGCTCACCGCTACAGAGTACCGTTTGTTAGAATTTATGGCGAAAAATAAAGCCAAAATTTTATCGAGAATTGATATCTTAGAAAACGTTTGGGACATAGACTTTAACCTTGGCACCAACGTGGTGGATGTATATGTAAATTATCTCCGCAAAAAAATAGATAAAAATAGCGACCAAAAACTGATACATACCGCCGTTGGGCTGGGTTATGTACTGAAAGAAACCTAATGCAAATTGCCAAAAAAATAACCTTACTGTTTGCCATTCTATCAGCCGTTATCATTTCCTTATTAAGCGGCTTCGTTTGGTACTTTTCTAACGAATTTGCTTTCGAAGATTTTTACAGACGATTAGAAGCGAGGGTAAATATCGCAGCTCAAATCAAATTAGTTAAGGATGAAAATAATGATGCCTACGCTAAAATGCGTGCTCAATATCTAGAACATCTGCCTTCAGAAAAAGAATACGTTATTAAAGCTGATACAAATACACATCCTGATGTCAGCACAGATGACCCACTTCCTAAAAGTTTTTACCAACGTATAAAAGAAGGTAAAATGGCTCGATACCGCAAGGAGAACCATTTTTACGCCGGAAAATACTTTGATATTGGCAGCTCAGGCTACATCGTTATTATTGCTGCCAACGACCCCTACGGCTTTAGGGAACTTAGAGATCTGCAGAAGATATTGATAGCAGGTTTTTTTCTATCGGTCATTCTCTCTTTTGTAGTAGGGTGGAAATTCTCTAATTACACGCTCAATCCGCTGCGAAACATCATCAAAAGCATGAAAAAGATTAAGGCAGAAAACCTGCACTTACGCTTAGATGTGAAAAGTTACGGCGGCGATGAAATGTCTGATTTGGCACAGACTTTTAATAACATGCTGAACAGATTGGAAACTGCTTTTGAAACGCAGAACAATTTCATCAGCAACGCTTCGCACGAGTTACGCACACCTCTCACCATTATTAGCGGCGAAGTAGAGTTAGCAGCAAAAGCAAAAATGGGTTCGAAGGAACACTTAGCCGCACTTGAAAAAATCAAATTAGAAGCCGATAGGTTAGAACATATTTTAACCAGCCTTTTAGGTTTGGCACAATCTGGCTTTAACGGAAAAGTACAACCAAGGGAAGAAGTTAGAATTGATGAATTGCTTTGGGAAATTAAAGAAGCAGTGTATCAAGTACATCCTGAGAGTAAAATAGAGCTAGACCTGAGCAAATTACCTGAAGATGAAGCTGCCGTAACATTAAAAGCTAACAAAAACCTGCTAAAGCTTGCCGTTACCAATATTGTAAGTAACGCCTGCAAATATTCAGATTTTAAACCTGTGATGGTGAAATTAGAAAGCAATGGCAACTTATTATCAATTGCAGTAACAGATCAAGGTATTGGTATTCCGCAAGACGATATACAACATATATTTGAACCATTTTTCAGGGCCTCTAATACGAGTAATTTTAAGGGCTATGGCGTAGGATTACCGTTATCACTGAATATCATCAGGTTACATCGCGGCAGCATCGGTATCAAATCTCAGGAAGGCTTAGGCTCAGAAATCAAGGTCATGCTTCCCATAAATTAAGATATTTGAAATTCTAATCTCATTCTAATCCTTTTCTTAAACGGCTATAATATCGCCTCCTTAGTTTTGTGTTAAATAATTAGTTAAACATTTAAATATCAAGGGTCATGAAAAGAATATTAGTTCCAACCGATTTCAATGTAGAAAGCATTAAAACTATTGACGCCATCGCATTACACCCAGGTCTTGAAGAAGTAACCGTTATCTTTTTACACGCTTTTAAATTATCCGACTCGATTACAGATATGTTGATGCTGAGCAGAAGAAGCAAAGACTACGAAAAAATTAGTGATGAGTTTAACCAGAAAATAGATGCTTACACTTTTAAGTACCAAAAGAAAGTTAAAGGTATAGGCGTTGAATTTTTCTACGGCAGTACTGCAGCTGCTTTCAGAAACTTAATTGATGGGCTAGAGATTGATTTAGTTGTATACCCTAAAAACTACAACTTTACACCTATCAATAAATACAGTATCGATCCTAAATATTTAACTGCTCGTTGCGGTTGCGAAGTATTAGAACTAGATACTGATGTGGTTGCTGCTGCTTACGAGCTTTTTGACACTAAAGTAGAGCCAAAAAGAGCCGCAGAAGCTGTATCAGCTTAATAATTGTTATAAAAATTAAAACCCAATATCATGCTGTTACGTAAAAATATACCGATTACCTACATATTTGGGAAAATTAAACAGGAGTTGTTTTTTGTAGTGCTATACGCAGTTGCGGTAGTTGTCCTGTATCAAAATTTTCATTTTACCAGAATATCCATTCCAATCGCCGTACCAGCTTTACTAGGTACTATTATATCACTTTTGTTAGCATTTAGGTCTAACCAAGCTTACGATAGATGGTGGGAAGCTAGGATATTATGGGGAGCCATTGTAAACGACTCGAGGTCTTTAGCAAGACAGATCATGTCGTTTGTAGACAGTCCGTATGCACTAGAAGAAGTAGAAGCCTTTAAAAATAGGTTTATTAAGAGGCAAATTGCTTGGTGCTATGCATTGAGTCAATCTTTGAGAGGGCACAGTTCTTCTAAAGGTTTAGACAGATATTTAGATCCAGAAGAGTATGCTTATTTAAAAAAGCAGAACAATGTAACAGTGGCGCTTTTAGAGCTACACGCTATGGATTTAAAGAAGGCGCTTAAAGAAGGGTGGATCAACAAGTACCAACAAATTGAGTTGGATAAAACCTTAAATGCACTTTGTAACCACATGGGTGGATGCGAGCGTATCAAGAAAACCATTTTCCCGGTTACATATAGCAAGTACATCCATATGTCTATTGTATTGTTCATTATGATGTTGCCATTTGGCTTAATTGAGTATTTCGGTTTAATGGAAATTCCGGTGGTTGTCTCTATTTCTGTATTTTTCTTACTGGTAGAGAAAATGGCTGTGCATTTGCAAGATCCGTTTGAAAATAAGCCGACTGACACCCCTACAACTACCATCTGCAGAACAATTGAAAAAGACTTGTGCCAGATGTTAGATGACAATAAGTTGTTCGAAGACAAAGCTCACGTAGATATGGCGCCAGTAGGCTCTTACTATATCTTATAAAGTTCAAGATTTTCTTAGTGTTGTTTTTGATTTCAATGAACCCTCTACTGCTAAATGCGGAGAGGGTTATTTTTTGATCAACTTGCATTGCTATACACATAGGCTAAAGTTAAACGTAAATGAATGTAAATCCATTTCTGCAAAAACGATACTGCCCTTTCAGGGTGGCCGTCTACTCACATATAATAACCAAAGCTGTTGGCTTTGGCTATTATATGTGAAGGCCTTCAGCCTTTCATATTATCATTATTAAAAAGTTTACGACAGGTTATTTTAGGTTGATAAAGATTCCCTGAAAGGGAATTATATTTTAACCTAACGCATTGCGTTGGGTTGTTGCATCAACATCAAATAGCCTGAAAGGCTTACATAATGTACCTGTCTATAAGTAATCGAAGTTAGGCTACGAATTTACAGCTTCACAAGTCTGTTAACTGCTTAAAAATCCACCTCAGCAATTCATCAAATACCTAGAAGACTTACGAAGTTTTACAGACTTCGTAAGTCTGTGAGGCACTTATAAAATTCATCCCATCCTTCTCAAAACAAAAACCCCTTCTCTGCCGAAACAGGAAGGGGTTTAATTTTATACTTGGTTTTAAAGAGAGAAAAACTAAGCGTCTATCTTTGCGTATTTTGCATTACGCTCAATAAACTCTCTACGTGGTGCCACCTCATCTCCCATTAACATAGAGAAAGTGTGGTCACATTCTGCAGCATTTTCAATAGTTGCTTGCATTAAGGTACGACGAGCTGGATCCAAGGTAGTTTCCCACAATTGCTCTGCGTTCATCTCACCCAAACCTTTATAACGCTGTACGTGTACGCTATCTTCTTTACCAGCACCTTTTAAGCGCTGAATAGCAGCGTCGCGTTGAGTGTCATTCCAGCAATATTCAAACTCCTTACCTTTTTTAACTTGATAAAGTGGTGGGGCAGCAATATAAACATAACCAGCCTCAATCAGAGGTTTCATATAACGGAAGAAGAATGTTAAGATCAACGTTGTAATGTGCGAACCGTCGATATCAGCATCCGTCATGATTACGATTTTATGGTAACGAAGTTTAGTTAAGTTCAAAGCCTTATCATCTTCTTCAGTACCAATACTTACACCTAATGCGGTAAACATATTCTTGATCTCGTCGTTCTCGTAGATTTTATGCTCCATTGCTTTTTCTACGTTCAAGATTTTACCCTTTAACGGAAGAATAGCTTGGTAGTTACGATCACGACCTTGCTTAGCGGTACCACCCGCCGAGTCGCCCTCTACTAGGAACAACTCACATCTTTCTGGATCACTATCAGAGCAATCGGCCAATTTACCTGGTAAACCAGAACCACCCATTACGCTCTTACGTTGCACCATTTCACGAGCTTTACGAGCAGCAGCTCTAGCCGTAGCAGCTAAAATCACTTTGTTAATGATCATTTTAGCTTCTTTTGGATTTTCTTCTAAGTAATTACCTAAAGCTTCACCTACAGCAACATCTACTGCACCCATTACCTCGCTATTACCTAATTTGGTTTTGGTCTGTCCCTCGAATTGAGGCTCTTGAACTTTTACAGAAACTACCGCAGTTAAACCTTCTCTAAAGTCATCACCTGTAATTTCCATTTTAAGATTCTTTAACAAACCAGATTTATCAGCGTAAGCTTTTAAAGTACGTGTTAAACCTCTACGGAAACCTGCGATGTGCGTACCACCTTCGTGCGTATTAATGTTATTTACGTAAGAGTGTACGTTCTCAGAATAGCTATCGTTGTATTGGAAAGCCAGCTCAACCGGAATACCATTTTTAATACCTTCTACATAGATTGGCTCAGGTAAAAACGAAGCTCTAGTATCATCTAAAAAGGCAACAAACTCTTTTAAGCCGCCATCAGAGTGGAAAACTTCCTGAAAGAAAGTACCATCCTCCAAAACCTCACGCTCATCTGTAAGGGTAAGCTTAATGCCCTTGTTCAAGAAAGCCAACTCACGTAAACGAGCTGCTAAAGTATCATATTTATACTCTGTGGTTTGCGTAAAGATGGTTGGATCTGGACTAAAAGTTACAATGGTACCTCTTTTATCAGTTGTACCAACTTCTTTTACATCATACTGTGGAACACCAATTTGATATTCCTGCATCCAAATTTTGCCTTCGCGGTGCACCTCTGCTTTTAAGTGGGTAGATAAGGCGTTAACGCAACTTACACCCACACCGTGCAAACCTCCAGAAACCTTGTAGGTATCTTTATCGAATTTACCACCAGCGTGCAAAACGGTCATTACAATTTCTAATGCCGATTTATTTTCTTTTTTATTGATACCGGTTGGAATACCACGACCGTTATCTTCAACCCTGATAGAGTTGCCTTCTAAAATATTTACATAGATCGTGTCTGCATGACCGGCCAAAGCCTCATCAATAGAGTTATCTACAACTTCATAAACTAAATGGTGCAAACCTTTAACGCCGGTATCACCAATATACATCGAAGGACGCTTACGAACAGCCTCTAAACCTTCTAAAACCTGTATATTATCCGCCGAATAATTAGAGTTTGGATTTTTTTCTTCGCTCATATTTAATGTGAAAAATTAAGAATCAAAAATACGCAATTTTTATGGATTTTAGGGTAGTGTGGATAACTATTTGGACACTTTTTAGCCAACAATTTACAGTTCTGAACTAGTGGTTAAAACCTAGCACCTTAACGAGTTAAGCAGCCAACCCACATCACAACTTCCCAAGCTTTCAACATTTAAACCGAAGAATTGAATTTGATTTCTATATTTGTTAAAATTTACAAGAACAGAACGAACCTTGTTTGGTTAAATATCGGCGCAAGCGTTCCTAAAAATCGGGTTAAAAATCTGACAAATTAATAACAACAAAAAAATAAATGAAACTAAACACAGTAAAATTTAGCGGTTTGGCTACTGCAATCGCTATCGTTTCTATCATGAGCGCTTGCGGAAATAAAGAAACAAAAACAGAAAGCACAGCAGCAAAACCAGCGGTAACCGCAGATGCAGAAAAAGAGAAAATCGTTTTCGTTGATTCGGACTCGCTTTTAAACCAATATGAGTACTTCAAAGTACTGAAAACAAAAATGGAATCTAAAGGAAAAGCTGCCGATGCAGATCTTAAAGCAAAAGGTCAGGCTTTCCAACGCGATATGCAACAATACCAAGCACAAGCTAACGGTATGACAGGCGAGCAAAGAGCGGCTACAGAAGAAAGATTAGCACGTAAGCAACAAGAATTACAAGCTTACCAACAAAATGCTGGTGCAGCTTTCCAAAATGAGCAAGCTAAAGAGCAAGAAGCACTTTACAATAAAGTTGCTGATTACCTAAAAGTGTATGCTAAAGAAAAAGGCTACAAAATGGTTTTAAAATACCAAAAAGGTATGGGCGATATTCTTTTCGCTGACCAAAGCTTAGACGTGACTAGCGAAGTGATTAAAGGCTTAAACGAAGCTTACGCTAAAGAGAAGAAATAAGAGATACAGCCCTTCTATCATTTCTACAGAAGAGTGAAATCTAAAATAGTTTAAAGTCTCGCATATTGCGGGACTTTTTTTGTTTATAAAATTAGCTCACATTACATTTGCCTTGGCAGTTTATCCAATCCTTATGAATATTGATCAAATTAGAAAAGACACACTTGGCTGTAGTGATAAAATTTTTCTTAATAGCGCAGGCTCCTCGTTAACACCAAAATCTGTATTAGATAAAACCATCAATTATTTAAAAGACGAAGAACAATTCGGCGGCTATTTCGTTGCCAACAAATATGCTAGTCTTATCAGCCAATTTTATACGGAAGCTGCAAAATTAATTAATGCTAAAGAGCAAAATATCGCTTTTGCGAACAGTGCTACAGATGCCTATGCAAAGGCTTTATCTAGCATTCCATTTAAAAGCGGAGACAGTATTATCACTACTGATGATGATTACGTATCTAACCAAATCGCCTTAATTTCGTTGAAAAAGAGGTTAAATATCAGCATCCATAGGATCAAAAAATTAGCTAACCAAGAAATTGATCTAGATGATTTAGAGCTGTTGATCAAAAAACATCAGCCTAAATTGGTAGCAGTAACCCACATCCCTACCAACTCTGGTTTAATACAGAATGTGGAAGCCGTAGGAAATATATGCGAAGCACATGATATTTTGTATTTGGTTGATGCCTGCCAGTCTGTAGGACAATTAGTGGTTGACGTGCAACACATTAAATGCGACTTTTTAACCGCCACAGGTAGAAAATTTTTGAGAGGCCCTAGAGGGACTGGCTTTCTTTTCGTATCGGATAAAGTTTTACAGCTACCATTAGCACCGTTAACCTTAGATATGAAAGATGCTACTTGGACTTCGTTTGATGATTTTGAACTCGGCAAAACCGCTAAGAGATTTGAATTTTGGGAACAACCTTGCGCTTCAATTGTTGGATTTACAGAGGCTATCCGTTACGCCAACGAGATTGGTCTATCCAACATCCAGAATTACAACCAAGTGCTTAGCGGAAAACTTAGAGCGTTGTTAGCTGAAAATGCAAGTCTGCGAATACTGGACGAAGGAAGCAGATTGAGCAGCATAGTCACTTTTCATCATCAAAAGATGGACTTAGTTGAGCTAGAGCAACTACTTTCTAATAACAACATCTATTATTCAGTTAGCCATAAAAGTAGTGCACTAATAGATTTTACCCGTAAAAATGTAGATTGGGCTTTACGCTTTTCTCCTCACTATTTCAACACAGCACAGGAAATTGAAAAAGTAGCAGCAATATTGGCATAAAAAAGGGCAAAGCTTTTAAGCCCTGCCCTATTCTTTATATTACTTGCTAATTAGCAATGCTGATCAAAAGCTCCAATTAAGTTCTCAGCAATCATTTGTGCTGGTCTACCTTCAATCTGGTGACGCTCGATCATGTGAACCAATTTACCATCTTTAAACAAAGCCATAGCTGGCGATGACGGAGGAAAAGGCATCATATATGATCTTGCTCTATCTACAGCATCTTTTTCCATACCTGCAAAAACAGTTACCAACTTATCAGGGTGTTTCTCGTTAGCCGCAGCCAATTTAGCCGCCGGACGAGCATTCGCAGCAGCACAGCCACAAACTGAATTTACAACTACAAATACAGTTCCCTCACCACTAATGGCAGCGTCAACCTCTTCAGCTGTTTTCAATTCATCAAAACCAACATTAGTTAACTCGGCACGCATAGGCGCTACTAAATATTCTGGATACATATCTATTTTTTAAATGTGGCTGCAAAAATAATCATTTTATACAGGTTTTCCAGTTTTTAACGTTAATACACCTAGTTTTAACAATAAAATGATATTGTAGGTACTAGCCATATATTACTGAAAATCATATATTTGCTCACCAAACTAAACAAATTAAGAATACACATGTCTAAACAGAAGGATAAAACAACCATCATCTTTCTTAATAAAAACCAAGCTTACAGCAAGCCTTTGCAGGTAAATTCTTACTATTTAAGGCACTGGAAAAAAATTGTTGGCGGCTTAATTGTGTTGTTGTGTTCGCTCTTAATTACCATCATGCACTTGGTAAAAAGCAGGGCCGAAGCCAGACTTTCGAGCGAAAATTTAGCCTTGATGTTAGAAAAACACAAGAATGAAACGGTACAATTGGATACATCAGCCATTAAGAAACATTATTTATCTATAGATGATAAGCTAAAAACGATCAATAAATACCTTAAAGCAAGAGGGTTGAAACCTATCCCTAAAAGTCAGGGAGGCGAAGAAAGTAGCGAAATGGGCTCTACGGAAGAAATTGGCAGTTTCTACGAAGAATACCTTAAACGGATGATACGCCTGGTTGGCTTTACGCCCATGGGCTACCCGCATAAAGGTAGAATTAGCTCTAACTTTGGCCACCGCGAAAATCCATTTACTGGCGAAAGTATAGAAAGCCATAAGGGTTTAGATATCAAGGGAAATCACGGTGAAGCGGTAAAGACAACGGCCAATGGCGTGGTGAAATTTGCAAGCAGAAAGGGTGGTTATGGCAATGTGGTTATCATTAACCATGGCAACGGGTTCGAAACCTATTACGGGCATCTCTCTAAAATTGCTGTTAAACAGGGGCAACGAGTAGCAGCTGGTGATATTATTGGCAAAATTGGCTCTACGGGCAGGTCTACTGGCCCACACTTACACTACGAAGTACACAGAAACGGAAAAATTGTTAATCCAAAATCTTATTTAAGCCTCGAATAATATGTTCAAAAAAAACAAAGACGCGAAATCCTTAGACTTAAACCAGCAAGAAATTAGCACCCTAATTGGTCATGGCTACGAAATTAATGGAGAAATCTCTGGAAAATCCGTGATTAGAATAGATGGAAAAGTAACCGGAAATGTAACTACCGAGGGCGGATTTATTTTGGGTGATAAAGGTATTGTAGTTGGAAATATCAAAACCAAATCGGCTATCATTTATGGCAAAGTAACAGGAAATGTAGAGGCTATCCAGCTTGAAATTAAAAAAACAGGCGTGGTTAATGGTGACATTAAAACTGAGACCTTAGAGATAGAATTAGGAGCACAATATAATGGCAAGCTAGAAATGAAGCAGATGATTAAAACTGAAGAAAAGGTTTTGAAAGCGGTGTGACAAAGTAATTTTATTTTTTACTCCGTAGCTTTTCGCTTCGCTACAGGTCAGCATCAGTTTTAAAGTAGCACATTCAGAATATTTTCTCATCTTATAGCTGGTTTATCACCAACCATTTCTACAGTAATGAAATGCTGATCACGTCGCAGCAGCTGAAAACAAAAAAGCTTCCGAAATTTCGGAAGCTTTTTTGTTTAAGCAAGTGTATATTATTGATTTTGCATTTGCATAATCCATTCTTTCATCGCATCCTGATCTGTTAATACTCCGAAACCAAACATCGCAATTAAAGCAATATAAAGCAACAAGTAGATAATATTAAGAACTAAGCCGATGATAGCACAAATTCTACCTGCGTTTAGGTTTTTAAAAGAGCCTTCGGTGTACACAGACGGATTAGCGTTGTAAAGCGCTTTATCTTTCTTCGCTAATACCAAAGCTATAATACCTAATATTAAACCGATAACACCATAACAGCAACAGGTAACAATAGATAAGATACCTAAAACCAATACTGCTGTAGCATTTGGTAAAGCTTGTTGCATGCCCCCAAAACCAAAACCTCCGCCTTGTGGTTGGAAAGGATTACCTTGATTAAAAGCTTGATTAGTTGGCTGCTCTGGTTGTGGATTTGGTTGAGCTTGACCTTCTTGTTCTTCTGACATAGTTTTCTAGAATAATTGTTGATGATAAACTTTATAAATATAGTTAATTATTATAATTGTTGTAATCAAAATATACATTAGCTTAATGATGAATGCACCATTTTTAAAATCAAATTTTAGGTGTAGTAAAAGAAAGATCATTAGCCCTACAAAAGGTATAGTTGCGGGATACAATTTAACCGAATCTACCACGTCCCCCTTTAATAAAGCCACTACCGAACGCTGAAAGCCGCAACCAGGACAATCTGAACCCGTCATTTGTTTAAAAGGGCAAGAAAGCAAATGCGTTTCCAACCAATGGATCAAGCCCCTGCCCTCAGTCAGCAAAATCAAAGTAAATAGTACCAATGCACCTTTCATTCGCCACTAAAATATAAATTACCTGTTAATTTATATCAGCCTAATTGTTAAATTGCATCAATAAAGAAACAAGATTAAAGCTAAAAGTCTAAAGCAACACTCCCAAACATAAAAAACGAACCTTATCCCGATTTAACTACTGTTAATCTATAAACGATGAAACGACTGATATTACTTGCCTTACCTCTATTTGCCTTACAAGCACAAGCGCAAAAACCAGAAGACACCGAGTTTTACAAGCCTGTACCGCCAAAAGTTACCCCAGGAAATCATTTTTCTGATGCTCCCTCGGATGCACTTATCCTTTTTGATGGAAAAAACTTAGACCAATGGGTATCTGTAAGGGACAATACAAAACCAGCTGCCTGGACCGTTGCCGATGGCGCCTTCACCGTTAAAAAAGGAACTGGAAACATCCAAACCAAGCAATCATTTTTAAACTACCAATTGCATTTGGAGTGGAAAATTCCAGCCAACATTACTGGCAAAGGACAAGCTAGAGGAAATAGCGGTTTATTTCTTGCTTCTACTGGCGGTGGCGATGACGGTTACGAACTTCAGATTTTAGACAACTACAATAACGACACTTACGTAAATGGACAGGCGGGTAGTATTTACAAGCAGTTTATCCCTCTAGCAACTGCAAATAAAAAACCTGGCGAGTGGCAAACCTACGATATAATTTGGACCGCCCCTACCTTTAATACCGACGGTTCGTTGAAATCTCCAGCTAGGGTTACTGCTTTCTTTAACGGCGTGCTGGTGCAAAATAACATTCCTTTAGAAGGTCCAACGCAATACATCGGTAAGGCATCTTACAAAAAAGCGCATGGCGCAACTCCAATTAAACTCCAAGATCACGGTGATCCGAGTGAGCCAATAAGCTTCAGGAATATTTGGTTAAGGCAGTTGTAGAAGAAGCTAATGAAGTTAATAAGGGTTAAAAGCCAATTAAAAATAACACTTGGTATTTTATTGTTTTTGTTATCTGTAGGCTGTAAAATCGTAAACAAGCAAAATAAATTTGAAGGAATTGCCTTAGTCAACGTAGATAAAACCCATACGTTAAATGGTCAAATATCAAATGATAGCACCTGGCTTTTTAAATTTTATAATCATAATTATGTTATTTATAAGCTACCCAAGATAGTATTCAAGAATAGTAGAAGTATAGTAATTGGCGATACTATTAATTTAGAGTTTTTTGATCCTGATACAACTTTTAAATACTACATCGTAAAAGGAAGTAATAATTACGGTATTGAGTACGATAACAAATTAAAGTATGTTAAGCAGTTCTCCTTAGACTCCCTACTTGTTGAAAACGGGCTTAACTCTAAAAATTTTGAAATTTATGAGTTGAATTTAGGAAAGCCAGACAAAATAGAAAGGATTAATGAATTTTTAGAAATTGAAAAATATTCAAATGAAAAAAATACCAAAGAGGATTCTGACTCAATTTATCGCTATTTTGATAAAAGATTAGTTGGCATTAACTTTTCACTCTCCACTTTATTGGATAAAAAAAAGAAAAGTAAGTTATCCAAGTCAAGCTTTATTAATATCTATCAAGGGAAGGATATAAAAGACAGTATTATTAGAACTGAGTTTTATTCAGAGGTTAGGTTGTTAAATATGCAAAACCAACACTTTCTTAAGGAGATTGTAAAAAGATATGAACTTGATAAGACAGAATAATGTAACAAAGTAAATCAAAATTATTAAACTGATATTCACTAAACCATCTCATAACTTTACAATTCAATTAAATCTATTTAGCCTCACAATAAATGCTCAAGATAATATCCCTAGCCTGCATTTTACTTATCTCCTCATGCCAAAAATCACTATCTCAAAAAGATATTAAAATCATCAATTTTAGTTCTTATTCATTTTCTGTCGATAAAAGAGATCCTGACATCGATATCAGAAATGATATTTTAATTATTTACTTGGAAGACTGCATCATTTACAAAACCAAGATAACCAGTATCGAAGAGTTACAAGAAGATTCCAAGCTTGAGAGCGACCTAAATGACACTACTTACTTTTACTATTTCATAAACAAAGCCAAAGAAGAAGGTTTAGTTTATGACGAGCAAGGCAAATGGAAAACATTTAATCATAAGTTATTTCTAAAAACTAATGGATTAGATTTTTTCAACTACGACTTTTTCAAGCTTGACTTGGGGCCTCCAAGCAAAATTGAAGAAGATAACCTTCAACAGATCCGAGTAGAAAAATATGCTAACAAAATTAAGGGAAACAACGAACCTGACTCACTTTATAGATACTTTGACAAAGAACTAACTGATATAGACTTTTCTTTTAATAAGGATTTTGACGCAAAGGCAAAAAGTAAACTTTATAAAATCTCGTTAATTTACAACTCACATTCCAAAAGAGAAACTTACTGGATGATCAATAAGGTGTTCAAAAAACATGAAAAAGAAAAGGTTTTGGAATTATTTGATCAATTTAATATTGAACAGAACAAGCGTAAACCTATCAAAAATAACTAAGTTTAATTTTAATCGACAAATAAAAAACAAAACGCTGATGATAGGTTTCTACAGTTCAAAAAGAATTAGAAACACAATTTTGTAAAGCACGTCTTATTAAATTGATATTCACAAAGCTATGCCGTAACTTTGCAGCTCAAATTAAAACAAGAAAAGAATATGTCATCAGTAGAGACAACTTACGTACCTTACAAAGTTAAGGACATTTCACTGGCGGAATGGGGCCGCAAAGAGATCGAATTGGCAGAGGCAGAAATGCCAGGCTTAATGTCATTAAGAAAAGAATTTGGTCCAACAAAACCCCTAAAAGGTGCTAGAATTGCAGGATGTTTGCACATGACTATCCAAACTGCAGTTTTAATTGAGACTTTGGTAGAACTAGGAGCAGAAGTTACCTGGTCTTCATGCAATATTTTCTCTACACAAGATCACGCTGCTGCTGCAATTGCTGCTGCTGGTATTCAAGTTTATGCTTGGAAAGGCTTAAACGAAGAAGAGTTTGATTGGTGTATTGAGCAAACTTTACACTTCGGTCCAGATCGTCAACCATTAAACATGATCTTAGACGATGGTGGTGATTTAACCAACATGGTGTTTGATAAATATCCTGAGTTAATTGCCGCAATTAAAGGTTTATCAGAAGAAACTACTACTGGTGTACACCGTTTATACGAGCGTATGAAAAACGGAACATTGCACTTACCTGCGATCAACGTTAACGATTCGGTAACTAAATCTAAATTCGATAACAAATACGGATGTCGCGAATCACTAGTAGACGCAATTCGTCGTGCTACCGATGTGATGATGGCTGGTAAAGTAGCTGTTGTTTGTGGCTACGGTGATGTTGGTAAAGGTTCTGCTGCATCTTTGAGTTCACAAGGTGTACGTGTAATCGTTACCGAAATCGATCCAATTTGTGCTTTACAAGCGGCAATGGAAGGTTACGAAGTAAAGAAATTTGCTACTGCTGTGAAAGAAGCTGATATCGTGGTAACTACAACTGGTAACCGTGACATCGTTCGTGGCGAGCATTTCAAAACAATGAAAGATAAAGCTATCGTTTGTAACATCGGTCACTTCGATAACGAAATTGATATGGCTTGGTTAAACCAAAACTATGGCAACACTAAAGTTGAAATCAAACCTCAGGTAGATAAATATACTATTGATGGTAAAGATATAATCATTTTAGCTGAAGGTCGTTTGGTAAACTTAGGTTGTGCAACTGGTCACCCATCTTTCGTAATGAGTAACTCATTCACTAACCAAACTTTGGCGCAGTTAGAACTTTGGACTAACAGAGATGCTTATGAAAACAAAGTTTACGTTTTACCTAAGCACTTAGACGAAAAAGTAGCTCGTTTACACTTAGAAAAAATCGGTGTAGAGTTAGATGTTCTTGATCCTCACCAAGCAGAATACATTGGTGTAGCTGTAGAAGGTCCATTTAAACCAGAAGCTTACAGATACTAAGCTGAAATAGCATAAATGAAAAGCCCCGAGTTTATCGGGGCTTTTTTTTGTGGCTTCGCGTTAGAAATGTACAAACGGTGTATAAATTTGCGTCATCTCGAACATTATATCTTTTGCATAATCGCTTCGATATGAGATTTTACTTCGTAGAGCTTCGGCTCCCCTCCTTCTGTCGTCATAAATGACTGGTTTTCAGTCAATCTGTATACATTAAGACATTAAGAATAGTTAAGACTTAATGAACCTTAACTTCTTAATGGTTTCGCTTAATTTTTTTGCTATCCAATTACCTCTCTACTAACTCCTTCACTGTATCCCCATAATAATCGATGTGCTTCGCTTCCATTTTCAAAAGCTTGCTCCATCTTTTAAAAGTGTTGATGAATACAATGAGCATGAGCAACATCGCCAAGATGGCTAAAGATGCCAGTAAATATTGCTGTTTTGGGAGATAGATATTGAACACTTGTTCATACCCTGCCCAAAAGGTGATGATGGCCATGAACACCCCAGGAATAGCAGAACATAATGCATATTTCTTTCTATTCATTCGAATAAGCATTGTAGTACATACAATTAGACCACAAGCCGCTAGAAGTTGGTTACTGATGCCGAATAAAGGCCAAATGCTACTTACGTTACCTGTATAAACTAAATATCCCCAAGAAAAAGTAAAAATGGCACTGCTGATTAAAATTCCTGGCATCCAATTCTTATCATTGAATTTCGGGATTACTCCACCAATCATCTCTTGCAGGAAGAAACGTCCTACCCTTGTGCCGGCATCAATTGCCGTAAGGATAAATACCGCTTCGAACATGATGGCGAAATTGTACCAATAGGCCATCACATCATCCATAAAAGGAATTTTGTTAAAGATATGCGCCATACCAACTGCTAGAGATACCGCCCCACCCGTTCTTCCGTGTAAATCAACACCTATTTTCTCGCTGAAATGATCTAGGTCTACCGTATGCAGTCCAGGATTTTGTGCAAGAAAAGTATCGTACATTTCCTTCGGCGTATTAATAGCAAAGTAATCGCCTGGCACTAATGTACAAGCAGCAATTAAAGCCATTAAAGCTACAAAACCTTCTACCAGCATAGCGCCATAACCCACAAAAAGAATTTCCTTTTCACTGTTCAGCATCTTTGGTGTAGTACCTGTGGCAATTACCGCATGGAAACCAGAAATAGCTCCACAGGCAATTACAATAAAGATAAACGGCAATACTGGACCACCAATTACTGGACCTCCACCATTGATAAAATCGGTAATGGCTGGCATTTGTAAAGTTGGATGAACGAAAATTACACCCACAGCCAACATCAATATAGTTCCGATTTTTAGGTAGGTTGATAGGTAATCTCGAGGAACCAATAATAGCCACACCGGTAAAACCGATGCTAAAAAGCCATAAATGGTAATTGAAATAGAAATTGTCTTCACATTCCAATGGAAAAGATCGCTGATTTCCTTGATTTGCATTAGGTTATGACCGCCGATAATACTTGCAATGAGCAAAATACCGCCGATGATACTTGCCAAGGTAACGCTGTTCTTCCTGTAGCGCATAATCAAACCCATTAGCACAGCAATGGGCATGGTGGCAATAACGGTAAATAGTGACCATGAAGCTTCGTGCATTGCACTGATACAAGCCAGCGAAAGTCCAGCTAAAGTTAATATGAGGATAAAAAGGATGGCAAAACCTGCAATAGTTCCTGTTCCCTTTCCAATTTCTTTACTGGCAATGGTAGCCAAGCTTTGCCCCTTGTGCCGCACAGAGGCGAAAAGCACAATCATATCATGTACCCCACCTCCCAATACACAGCCGATTAATATCCACAATGTACCTGGCAGGTAACCAAACTGTGCGGCCAAAACTGGTCCAACCAGTGGTCCCGCAGCAGCGATGGCTGCAAAATGATGTCCAAAAAGTACATTCTTATTGGTGGCTACGTAATCTTTACCATCGGCAAACTCAACTGCTGGAGTTACATTATTTGCGTTTAATTTTAACACCTTATTAGCCATGAAAATACCGTAAAAACGATATGCTATGGCAAATACCAAAAGCGAAACAAATACAAGGGTAAGGGCATTAACGCCGTTTAAAAATTCCATATAGTTTGTAAGTTGAAAGGATTATTAAGATATAAATCAAGATAATCACAATAACAAAACTAACTTATAGGATATAGACTTCCAAGAAAACAACGATAGTTTTTAAAAATATTTAAAAACAAACAGATAAATATTATTTCTTTTATAAAAGAAAGCCCTTTTCTCACCATGTGATTATTCAGCTTTTTTCAGTGCTCAGAAATAACAAAAGCAGCCTTTAAAAGCTGCTTTTGTATTGTGGTGGAGAATATCGGATTCGAACCGATCACCTCTTCACTGCCAGCGAAGCGCTCTAGCCAAATGAGCTAATCCCCCTTGCGAGCAAAAGTAAGTAATTTTGATAATTCTACAAGTCTAAAATAAAAAAAGGGAAGACTATCCAGCCCTCCCAAACACAATAACATAGTTAAGTGAGAATAGACAAACATTAATTCTGTCGACTTAACCTAAATTTCATCAAAAATATCTCAACTCTTTGCTACAAACAATACCCAGAATTAGGTATTTTACTTGTCGGTAGAGAAAGAATAAGGAAATGAACTTTCTTTTGTGCCTCTAGTTTTGTTGGGTGTAGCAGACATTCTAAAATCTATTACCGCACCTTTCTGCAATGCAGAATGGCTCAACCAGTTTTTATCATAAGTTACACCATTAAATTTAACCGATTCTACATACCTATTATCAGCGTTATTTGTTGGTGCATTAATGACTACAGTTTTTCCATTTTCTAAAGATAAAGTCACCTTTTTAAACAATGGCGCTCCAACTACGTACTGATCTGTTGCCGGCGTTACTGGATAAAATCCTAAAGCAGAAAATACATACCAAGCTGATGTTTGTCCATTATCCTCATCACCACAATAACCATCTGGCGTTGCAAAGTACAACCTGTTCATAGCCTCACGTACCCAATATTGCGTTTTCCAAGGTGCACCACCGTAATTGTAAAGATAAATCATGTGTTGTATCGGTTGATTTCCGTGGGCGTACTGTCCCATGTTGGCAATCTGCATCTCACGAATTTCGTGGATTACACCACCATAAGCACTTTCATCGAAAATTGGCGGCATAGAAAATACTGAATCGAGCTTCTCTACAAATTTCTCATTGCCGCCCATCAGCTTTGCTAAACCAGCAATATCTTGGAAAACAGACCAGGTATAGTGCCAGCTGTTGCCTTCTGTAAATGCACCACCCCATTTAAACGGACTAAACGGAGACTGAAATGTACCATCCGCATTTTTACCCCTCATTAAACCTGATGATGGATCGAATAGATTTTTATAATTCATGCTTCGTTTAGCGTAAATATCTATTTCACTGACTGGTTTACCTAATGCTTTACCCAATTGATAAATGGTAAAATCATCATATGCATATTCTAAAGTTTTTGCTGCATTTTCCCGCACCTTAACATCAAATGGTACGTAACCTAGCTCATTGTAATATTTAACCCCAGAACGACCAACAGCTTCCATAGGCCCTTCGTTATTTGCTCCGTGTTTTAATGCTTGCCATAAAGTTTCGATATCGTAGCCTCGCAAGCCTTTAATGTAGGCATCAGCAACTACAGAGGCAGAGTTGTTGCCAATCATAATATTTGCATAACCCGGACTACTCCACTCTGGCAGCCAGCCTCCCTCCTTATAATCATTTATTAAACCTTCTTGCATTTCCTTGTTGATAGAAGGATAAACTAAATTTAAGAAAGGATACAAGGCTCTAAAAGTATCCCAGAAACCAGTACCTGCAAACATATAGCCGGGCAAGATTTTACCATTATAAGGGCTCCAATGCACAATCTTGTTGTTTGCATCTATTTCATAAAGCTTATTGGGGAAGAAAACGGCACGATATAACGATGAATAAAAAGTACGTGTTTGATCTACGGTACCACCCTCTATCGAAACTTTGCTCAGCGTTTTGTTCCAAATTACTCTTGCCTTTTCTTTTGTTACATCAAAATTATCTTTAGCAATCTCTCTGTTTAAGCTGATTTCCGCCTGCTCAAAACTGATGAACGAAGAAGCAACCTTTGCATGCACTTTTTCACCTTTGGTAGTTTTAAAACCAATAACCGCACCAGTATGATCGCTCTGTAATTCTAAGTCTGAATTATTTAACTGATTACCAGACCAAGTCTTAGAAATGGCAAAATCTTTATCAAAGATGATTACAAAATAGTTTTTAAAATTGCTAGGCAGTGGACCGCGAGCATACTTGCTGGTATAGCCAATAATTTTGCGCTGCGATGGAATGATCTTGATATAAGAACCTTTATTTAAAGCATCTACAACTACAAAGGCGCTATCTGTTTTCGGAAATGTGAAACGGAATTGTGCCGCTCTTTCTGTCGGCGTAATTTCAGTGGTTACATCGGCATCAGCCAAGTATACACTGTAATAATACGGCTTAGCGATCTCAGCTTTGTGTGTAAACCAACTCGCTCGCTGATCTTCATTGAATTTTAACTTTCCGGTAACTGGCATAATTGCAAAAGCACCGTAATCGTTCATCCATGGCGATGGTTGATGGGTTTGCTTAAAACCTCTTATTTTATCAGCATCATATTGATATGCCCAACCATTACCCATTTTTCCAGTTTGCGGTGTCCACAAGTTCATTCCCCAAGGTACACCAACAGCTGGGTAAGTGTTTCCATTAGAGAGTTCTGGTTTAGATTGTGTTCCCATTAGGGGATTTACCCATTCTACCGGATCAGACAATTTACCTACGGTTTGAGCAGATAATCCAGAAACAGCTAATACCAGCGTTAAGGTTAATATTCTTTTGATCATTTCGTAATAATTATTTAAGCAATTTTATTCTCTAGTGTTATGTTCCCGGGTTTGCGGCATACATGGCCCAAAGTTCGTCAATTGTTTTTCCCGTTAATTCGGCCCAAATCGTTTCTTTGTAGGTATGATTGCGCATTGCCGCATCTAATTTCACAACAATTCCTTTGTTTCCATTCACTTCTAACCAATTTAAAAATCGGGCAGTAATTCGGTAAGCATTTTTATAGTTATGTTCTGCTTTAAAAGTAGGCAACGCCCACTTAGCTCCTGCATTATCAACGCCATACTTATATCTTACATAATCTGCAATGCCTTCTGTTAACCAACCTGGCCCGCCACCGCTGCCATAATTTTGTACGATATGCATCACCTCATGAGTTACCACATCAATATCTCCAGGATGTTTTATAAACCAACCCGGATTGTAAACAATTCTGCCGCCGCCCGCCGCAGCAACGCCCTTATAAGCAGTATCAACGTGAAAAGTTACTAACTTATCCGCATTTTTATTGAAGTCGTTAGCTAACACTGGATATACTTTAAAGAAAGTTTCTACCATTCGTTTCTTTAATGCTGGGTTAAAAGACGGATCGTTGCTTTTAAAAATCAAGGTATATCCTTTCTCCTTAAAAGTTTCAGTTTCTTGGGCTTTTAAAGAAGTAAATATGGAACAGGCTATGCTCGCAACTAAAATTAATTTCTTCATTATTTCGATTTTTTATCACTGTATTGTAATTGAATTTGATTTGGATTTTTAGCATAGTCATCCCAAAGTTGTTCTAGCGTTTTTCCAGTCAAATTTACCCACGATTGCTCAGTGTATTGATGCACTCTTAATTGTTGGTCGAGTGTAGCAATTAAACCAGATTTCACATTTTGCTCTAACCAAACAAAAAACCTTGCCGTAATTCTATAGCTATTTTTATAACTGTGCGTGTCTTTAAATGCGGGCAAACTCCATTTCGAGCCAACATTGTCTACACCATACTTGTAACGAACATAATCGGCAATACCCTCTGTTAACCAAACAGGACCAGAACCGTATCCGTAGCCTTGCACCACATGCATGCCCTCGTGGGTTACAACATCTATATCTGTAGGATTTGCTTTCATGTAACCTGCACTAAATAAAATTCTATTGCAACTTGCTTCGGCAACAGCTTTGTAGGCGGTATCTACCACGAATAATACATCTTTGGGAGATTTATCATTAAAGGTTTTAACCAATGTTGGATAAACTTCAAAATAAGTATCTATCAACTTTTTTCTGAGTACAGGATCTAAGTTTGGGTCTTTACTAACAAAGGTGAGCGAATAACCTTTACATTTGTCTTTGCTAAAAGAAGACCAGTTACTAGCTAAAGCATTCCACAGTTCTTTATTTACTTTATTTAACGACTTGCCTTTAACCCAATCGCTATTTACTTTGATTTCGCCTGCTTTAGCTTTGATAGTTTCGGTTTCGTTATTTGCTATTTGAAGGGTTACGTTTCGCTTTGTTCGGTAGCCGTCTAACCTAGCATACGTTGGATATTGCAGATTAAATGAGGCTCTTAAATTACTTGCTGTCTCGGCATCTAATTGGTTATTCGGATCTTCAATATTTATTTGGAAGCGATTATTATTTTGCGCATAGACATTAACTGAGCATGCTAACAAAATCATTATTATTTTTCTTTTCAGGATCATTTGTGTGCTGTGTATTTAAAGGAGGAAACGCTGCAGCTTTTGCAAAATCATCAGCCGTTATGTATTATTTTAGTAAGTGATATTTGGAAAATCTATTTTCGCCTTTGCCAACATAGGTTGCCAATCGGCGCCTTTTTCGTCTTTTGAACCAAAAGCTGCGAGTGCTAAAGGTTCTAAATTTTCTTTTGCTGCGCCGCTCCAGAAATGGATAAACTCACCAAAGTTCATTTTTCTTGTGTACTCGTGATAACTCTTACCTTGCACTGTAATTGGTCGCTTTGGAAAATGTATAGATAAGGTGGTAAAAAATCCGTTCAGCACTTTTACACCGCCGTACTCATTGTAAATTGGCAAGAACCAATTTTTAAACCATTGTGTACCTGGTCTAGGATAATTATCTGTAACGGTCATCATTTTATTATACCAACGCTGAGCATCTTCTGTTCTATTTAAGCCCCTGTAAACATCGTACTGATAAATTTCCATCCACTTACTATCATGCCATATATCAAAAGCAGGCGATTCTTTTACCCCTTTCGAAGCGCCTTCTACAATATGTCCAATTTCGTGAGTAGATAAATCAATGTCGTTGTCTATTCCCAGTGTCCATGCATCTAAGCCATTGCCGCCGCAGTCAGTAACATTTCTAAAACCATGTCTATCACTTAAATACGTACCAGGATGACCACCAGCATATTTACCAGCGTGATAGATGACAAACAAGCGGCTATCATCACCAAATTTACCATAGTGTTTTTTAGTATAGTTCCAAGCTTCTGCCATGTATGTTTTTGGCCAGGTAACCGCAGCCTTTACATCGCCATCGTAATAAACAACTACACTGGTATCGTAATGAATTCGATTTAACAATTGTACGTGTTCAAACCAGTTTTCCTTCCAAGTTCTTGGTGGTGCACCCGGAGGATCTGTTTGCGGTACAATTTCGGGTGCTGGTTTTACTGTATTTAAACTTTGTTTTTTAGTGTTACAAGAAATTACAGCAACATTAGCCACTAGTATTAGTGATAAGATAATGTTTTTCGTCATGTTAATAGTAGTTTAAAAGTTTAAAGAAGCACCGTGTACAAATGATACACGGTGCAATTATTAACTATTTACCATCCAGTATTTTGTACAATTGAAGGAACTTTTTGTCTTTCTCCTTCAGGAATAGGCCATAAATAATGTTTCTTTTGAAAAACTCTATTTTCTACTACAACAGGCGTGTAAAAGCCAGGTGAGTTTTGGTTGATATTTAAACCTCTGATTTGAGTATCAGTAGTTTCAGCTATTTTCCACTCTCTAGTATAGAAATAACGATCCAATTCGAAAGCAAGCTCTACTCGTCTTTCTTTATGAATTGCAAGTTTCATATCGGTAGGTACTGGCAATGCACCACTACCATAACTTGGTATACCAGCTCTTGTACGAATTCTATTCAGGTAGATTAAGATATCAGGATCTGACGGATTTGTTTCCTGCAATGCCTCGATGTAATCTAAATAGATCTCAGCCAACCTAATTACGCTAAACATTGGTCTACTTGTATTTCTACCCGAAACAGTATGATGCTTTCTTGGTGTATAACCAGTTTTGGTATAGTCATTATTAGAGATATTTGATTTTCCAGCATTACCGTTAAATGTAAAATCTGTAACAATCGCAGACTGCGGATTAATCCACCTACGTCCTGTATAAGTAATATTCGTATAGAAACGAGGTTCTCTGTTCACGTACATATTGCTAATTTGTCTTGTCACACCTTGGTCATGTACATCTGGAGCCTGAAAAGCAGAAAATCCCGAAGCTGTGTAGCTCGGATCGTCCTGAATTGACAATCCATTAGCAGTGAAGAACGCATCTACCAATTGTTGAGAAGGACATAAGAATGAGCCACCTTTATCGGTATCTGGAGCACCTAGATGATTGGGGGCTAGTGAGTATTGATAACTGGTTACATCACCACCTCTAGCAAAGATGATTTCCGAATTCCATGCTACCAACATCGCATCCCTAGTTGAGATAAATGCTCTATTAAACGCTGTGTTGGGTAAGCCCGTTGGGGTACTAGCTACACTATACAATGCGTAACCAGCATAATTAGGGTTGGTTAAAAATGCTTTTGCTGCAGTTGCTAACCTTGTCCACTTTGCCGCACTATAGGTTTGATTAATGAGTTGTTTACCATCTTGATTTCTCAATGTGGCATAATCTGTATTTCCATTAAACAATGGACGAGCCGCGGTTAACAACATTTTAATTTTAAATGCATCTGCTACAGAAGCTGTAATGTGACCGTAATCTTCGTTTGATTGAGGTGTTGCAGGTAAAACTGCAGCTGTAGCTTCAAGTTCGCTTACAACATACTCTACGCATTCATCCATAGAGTTACGTGGTTTACTAATTGCTTGCAATGGCGCATCAGAAGCAATAGGATCATTACCCAGCAATACCACTGGGCCATATATCCTCACTAAATTATAGTAATAAATTGCTCTTAAAGCTCTAGCTTCATTGTAATAACGATTAACGATATCAATACCACCTATGTTACAATCTGTACATCTTGAGATGTTTGCCATAAACGTACTGGCAGCCTGTATACCACGATAAAATTGTTGCCAGTGGTAATTAACCTCACCTCTGGTTGCATCCCATGCGCCTGAGTTTACTACTTCAGAAAAATTGGGCAAAGTATAATCTGCTTCGTCAGATGCAGCCGTCCATGGCCCTATATTACCCTGCTGACTTGGAAACCTATCTCCATTTTGGCTAGGAAAAAAAGAATATACATTTGCTAAGGCCTGATCAACGGTAGCTTTCCTTTCATAAACTTGTTCAAAGGTAAGTCTATCATCAGGTACTTGCTCTAAATATTTTTTGCAACTATAATTGCTGACTATCAGCAACGTTCCAACTGTAAATATTAATATTTTTTTCATTCGATTTTAGTTTAAAAATTAGCGGTAACGCCTAAAGAATAGTTAGCTGTTAGCGGATATCTTGTACCGTTGTTCGTCAACAGTTCAGGATCCCATAACTTAAATTTGCTAAACGTAAATACGTTGTAACCCATAGCATAAATTCTTAATCTTTTTACGCCTATAGATTTGATACCGTCTTTAAGCGTGTATCCTAAATCCGCATTTTTCAATCTTAAAAAACTCACGTCTCTTAACCACCAAGTACTATTTTGATAGTTATTGTTGTTAGTTCCGCCATAAGACAAGCGAGGATAAAACGCATCTTGACGCGGGTTACTCGGTGTCCAACGGTCTGTGGCTACAGCCAACATATTACCCAAACCACCCGAGTTAGCAAAAGAAGGAATACCTAAGAAGATATCTGCATTGTGCTGCCCTTGGAAGAACATTCCAAAATCGAAGTTCTTAAACGTTAGTGAAAAACCTGCACCGTAAGTTGTACTTGGAATATCTCCTCTACCAATATTAGTCTGGTCAAAAGAGTCAATCTTACCATCACCGTTTAAATCTTTGTACTTGATATCGCCAGGCATTAATTTTCCAAATTGAGTTGGGCTCGCATCAATTTCCGCTTGACTTTCGAATAATTTTTCTGCAATGTAACCGAAGCGGGTAGAAGCTAAAATGTTAAGGCCTCTCTGTTCTAACCAAGGGAAAGCTTTAGGTGCTTGGTCATTTTCGATCACTTTATCTTTGTTGAAAGTTACGTTGGCTCTTAGGTTAAGCGACCAATTAGAACTCAATTGTGTATCGTATTGCAAAGTTCCATCAATACCTTTATTTTCTACTATACCCAAATTGCCAATTGGTGTATTGGCTAAACCAATATAGTTAGGTACAACCCCTCTGGAAATAAATTGATTTTCTCTTCTTTCCCTGAAGAAATCTACAATTAAAGATAAGTTGTTGTTTAACGTTTTTAATTCAAAGCCCAAATCCTGCTTGCGTGTTTCGGCCCAAGTTACATCTACACCATAAGCAGTAACGCCCAAACCGCCAGTACTTGTAGAACCACCAGGGGTAATATCGGCATTGCTACCAAAAGTATATCCTGCTGAGCCACCTACCTTAGTTAAATAGTAGAACCTTTCACTTTCATTTGAAGCATATCCACTACCACTACCACCACTACCTACAATACCGTCTGAGTAGCGGAATTTCACCATCTGGAAAGTGCTTTTCAACCTCTCAAAAAATTTCTCGTTAGACAATAACCATCCCACGCCTATGGCAGGGAAGAAACCGTAACGTTTATTAGGTGCGAAGTTTTCTGAACCGTTATATCCAACGTTTACTTCAAAGAAATATTTATTATCGTAAGCGTAAGTAGCTCTACTTGCTATACCTTGCAATCTATAAGGAATTGACAAAGTTAAATTCCCTGCAAAAGGTGCAATATTATCATTCTGATTGTAAAGCATTAAGCCAGTTACAGCATGCTTACCAAATGTTCTATTATAATTAACAGCCGCCTCAAAATAAATCTTTTTGTCACCTCCATTTGCAACACTATAATTCAAGAAATCTTGTCCTTGTAATACTAGTGCGTATTTATAACCAGAAGTTGGATCATTAGGTGTAATATATGGATCAATAGGATTGATCCTATACAATGACTCTCTTTTAGTTCTAGAAATTGTATTAGCGTTGTTAACGTCAAAAGAAAACATTGTTGTAACGGATAATCCTTGCGTAATCTCTTTTAAATCTTGCGTTAAACGAATATTAGAATACAATTGGTTACTATATCCCCTCCTATATCCATTTCTAGTAACATCTCCATAGGGATTTCTCTGATCTGATTGCGGACTTATACCCGGCAGACTGCCATTAGGATAAAGAATTGGAAATGAGGTTGGGTTAATTTGAAAGGCCTGACTAAAAATTTCTTGAGCAGTAAAACTACTAGGATAATTTGTTTGTGCTAAAATTCCTTTAATGCCTAGATCTAATTTTGTAGTTCCTGTAATATCCCAGTTTAAGTTAGCACTTACATTGTAACGACCGAAATTTTGTTTAGTTGCAGCATTTAGTGCATCTTCTGTTTTAAACAAACCATCTTCGCCATAGTACCCAAGCGAAACATAGTATTTGGCATTACTAACGCCACCAGAAAGGTTTGCAGTTGCCGATCTATTTCTGCCGAAATCATTATAGATTGCATCAAACCAATCGATATTTGGATAAAGAATTGGATCTGAACCTTCGGCTGTTTTCTGAACTGCTTCTATTGAATAAGCTGGACTAAATGCTCCTGCTGCACCACCTCTAATATAATCCGAATACTTTGCTTCATTGGCTAAGTTCATGTAATCTACACCATCAATAAGCTGTGGTCGTTTTGTAAATCGACTAACACCTTCAAAATATTCAACAGAAATTTTAGGCGTCCCCGTTTTTCCTTGTTTGGTATTAATCAAGATTACACCATTCGCCCCACGTATACCATATACAGCGGTTGCAGCAGCGTCTTTCAAAACGGTAAAATTTTCTACATCGTAAACACTGATATCATTTAAGTTACGATTTGGCACACCATCTATAATTACCAATGGACCTCTATCACCTGCTGTTAAAGAAGATATACCACGAATGAAGATATCGGATCCTGTTGCTCCAGGCTCTCCATTTCTTGATACATTTACCACACCTGGTATACGACCCGCTAACAATTGGCTCATGCTAGAAACCGGTTGCTTTAGGTCATCAACACTTACTGATGACTGAGCACCTACCAAACTTTCTTTTTTCTGAGTACCAAAACCTACAATAGCTACTTCTTTTAAATCGGAACCTACAGTCTCTTTCAAAACCACTTCAATTGTAGTTCGAGTACCCACCTGAATTTCTTGAGTATCATAACCTACATAAGTGAATATTAAAATGCTGTTTTGGTCTGGAACGGTAATTGTAAAAGCGCCGTTAACATCTGTCGCAGCACTTGTAGATAAGCCCTTTACTTTAATACCAGCACCAGGTAGCGGCGCTCCTGTCGAATCTTTTACGATCCCTCGTATTTTTATATCAAGTGGTAATTTATTAACTGAATTAACCCCGTTAAACTTAACGGAACTAGCCATTGCCGAAGAATAAAAACTGGCAAATAAAGCTAGCGTAAAAGCTAATGCAATAAATCCACAATTTTTAAACCTAGGCCACAGCTTGGTTAAAGTTGTATCTTTTTTTGTCATAATCAATTTGTTATTATTAATTGGTTTAGGTTTGTTTAATGATTATAAAAGGTCAATCATATCTGTTTTGATAAGTAATGCTTAGCTACTATTGTAATTCCTCTGGCACTTCTATTACACGCCATTCACTTAATTGAAATAGTGAGCCACTGCCTATAGCGCTAATACTTATTCTATAAAACCTATATGCTTCTTTATTTTTAAAACTGAATGTTTTAGTCATCTTTCTATCAGCGAAACTTTGTCCAGTTTTCACATCTAAATCAACCCAAGTGGTTCCATCGGTAGAGGCGCTAAACTTCCAATCTTTGGGGTCTCTAGCTGGAGCATCATCACCTGATGTTAAGGTATAAGAAGCGACCTGTTGTGGTTGTGGAAATGTCAGTTGCATATAAAGATCATTTCGATAAGGATTGATGAGAAACTTCGTATTAATGTTGTTGTCTACAACCTTAGAAGATCCTTCTCCTCCTGATGGTCCAGCGGCGTTTTCCACGTTGACCGAAAGCACCGCTTTGTCGGTAACATCAACTTTTGCCTTCCATGTAAATAATTCTGTGCTTGGATAGTCCTCCTTTAGACAACCCATCAGTAAAACTATCGAGGCACACAGCCCAATAGCTCCCTTTGCGATTTTTAAAATGGTCATAAATTTAATTTGTTTATATAGATTAGGTTATTTAAAACATTAATTCTCCACTCTTAAACCCTTTCACTCATTTAATCAAAAAACTGATATATGTACTTATTAGATATTCAAATAAAACGTTTTACTAAAAAGACAAAATGAATGTCTCTCGCAGTTATAATTTATGTAAACTAATGTTGAGCAATTTTCTCGTCAACCACATCTTTCCATCTACTTGCTGCTCCAATAAGCTGTGCATGTTCGTTTAACTTTGTTATTTTAACTACAGTATTTAAACTAAAAGCTCTTAAATTTTCAATTAATGGCGGCCCAAATAAATCAAAGGATTTAGAAATATTGCCTCCTAAAACCACAATTTCAGATCCAGTGGTCTTAATAAAATCAACCAGAAAGTGACCAAGCGACCGTCCAAACTCATTGAAAATCTGCTTTGCAAATGGGTCTGCTTTTACCATAGCTGCTAACTTCTTTACACCTTCAACTTCTTTACCCGTCAAGTCCTTATACTTATTTACAAACCAACGGGTGGATAGGTAATCTTCGGCGATACCGGTTAAAAATTTCGAGTTCCATAATTCCGCATCCTTTGCAACTCCGTTTATCGACGTTGCAGAGCCCAACCCTGTGCCTAGCGTAACCCCTAAAGCATTATTAAAGCCTTTTGCTGCGCCATAATTTACTTCACCATACATAAAAGAAGCCGCATCATTTACAAATTTTATGTTGGCTGAAGGTATTCCCAGCCTTTGGGCCAACTCATCTTTAACATTAAGGCCAAATAGTGAATTAAATTTATCCTGATCTTTAATTAGAGATATCCCATTTTTATAGTCGAAGGGTCCTGGCATTGCGATGCCAACTCTACAGTTCTCATTTAAGTCGCCACCATTTGCGCTACGAATTACTTTATACCATGCCGAAAAAATTTCATCCTTCTCATTTCTAGAGTTTACTTCA
The DNA here is from genome assembly GCF_057652195.1 of Pedobacter sp. T50_32. Taxonomy (NCBI): domain Bacteria; kingdom Pseudomonadati; phylum Bacteroidota; class Sphingobacteriia; order Sphingobacteriales; family Sphingobacteriaceae; genus Pedobacter; species Pedobacter sp. T50_32. The sequence continues at coordinate 39,332 of NZ_JBYFBY010000006.1, forward strand.
TTACGTTTAATAGAATCTTTAACCAAAACTCCTTTATCTAAATCTACTATTGCCGCGGTTATATGTGATCCGCCGATATCTACACCTAAAACTGTAGGTTTTTCCATTCTTCTTAATTGCTTTTGGTTTTATTTCTATTCGCTTTCACTGCTTTTTTACTGTTCGCCTCTATCATCTCTAATCCCGACCAACCATATTACCTCACTATAAATATTATTTTGCGACATACCCATCAATGCTACCGCTAGAGCATATATTAAAGTGAGAATTTAGGATGATTAACGGTCGTACTAACACCATATCTTGTGTAGATAGTTTTAAATCAACTACCAAAAGGTGAAATGCTGATAAACAGATAGTCTTCATATAGTTTTATGGTTATCAATTAAACTAAAACGTTTTAGTAAAAGAGACAAAAAAAACCGTTGTCTACTGACAACTTCTTTTTCGGCATCGCCCATACATATTTGGTTATTTCATGTAATCGTACACAATTAAACAATTGAGCAGAACACGTAAAACGTTTTAGTAATTCAATGATAATGATAATTTTTCTGCTTACAAAAAATAAATTAAAAATATTTACGCCGAAGGCCATATAAGTAGCCCTAGGGGTTAGCTTCTTATAATTAGCTTTGCTGGAATAACAATTTGCTGATCTGGCAATTTTGTTTTAACTGAGAGTTGCGCTAAGATCAATTTGATAATAGCTTCCGCAATTTCTTCTAGCGGCTGCTGGATGGTGGAAATGCCTGGACTATGTAATTCGAAAGCTTCGTGATCGTCGTATCCAATAACAGAAAAACTATCATCAATTTTCTTGTTAAGATCTTTCAAAGCTTTTAAGCCACTTATAGCTAGATAATTTGTTGCAAACAAAACTGCATCTATTTCCGTATTTCCCAGCAATTCTTTGATCTGGTTGATCGTGGTTGTTTCAGCTTGATTAAACGGGATTTTTAAAACTAAGCGCTCCTGGTAAGACAGTTTATGATCTATGATCGATTTTTTATAGCCTTCGAAACGTTCAGCAATTTGTTGTACATCTATATCTGTGGTTACTAAGGCTATATTTCGCTTACCATCTTTGATAAAACTCTCTACCGCTTCATAGGAAGCTGAAAAATGATTGGCACCTACATAATTTGTATCAATCTTTGGCAAATTTCTATCAAATAAAATTACAGGTTTGTTATCGTTCAATAAGTCCTGTATATCTTCTTCAATTCCCTTTATGGGTGATATAATATAAGCATCAACTTTTCTAACCTTAAAAAGATTGATCAACTCCTTTGTTTTCTCTACTTTATTCTCTGTACTCGAATAAAAAATTTTATAGCCTTTTTTATATGCTTTATCTTCTATTAAACGAGCAATACTAGAAAAGAACGAGTTTGAAATATCTTCAACAATTAAGCCGATGATATGAGAAGTGCCAGTCCTTAAGCTACGTGCGAGTTGATTAGGTTTATAACCGCTATCTTCTATTATCTTTTGTACCTTCTTGATTACAGCATCGCTTATGGCCTTTTCTTTTGCCTTACCATTAATAATAAACGAAACCGTTGTAATGGATACATTGGCTTTAAGAGCAATATCTTTTATAGATAGGGTTTTCATAAGATAAACTATTTTGACAAAGGTAAATATTTAGTAATCAATTTAGCAGTACGCTCTGAGGCTCCAGCTGTTCCCATCATCAAACTCAAATCATCATAATCTTTTAACATTTGAGCTCTGCCCTGCCCTGACACAATCAGCTTTAGTTCTGAGCCTATCTTTTCTTTCGAACAATCTTCTTGGATCAACTCTGTTACAACTTTTCTATCTACAATTAAATTCACCAATGAAATAAACCTGATTTTAACCAGCAATCTGGCAATAGCGATAGAGATAGTGCCACCTTTGTAAACAACCACTTGAGGTACCTTAAACAAAGCAGTTTCGAGTGTTGCAGTTCCAGAAGCTACAACAGCAGCATGTGCATGGTGAAGTAAATCGTAAGTTTGGCTAAACACTAAGGTAACCTTCGCCTCTCTAATAAATTGCTGATAATATTCGGAAGTAAATGTTGGTGCCGCAGCTATTACAAATTGATAGTCTTTAAAGTCTTCTACTACACTTAGCATTACTGGTAGCAGTCGTTCTATTTCCTGCTTTCTACTACCCGGCAACAGTGCTATGATAGGTTTTTCGGTTAAGTGATTTTGAATTTTAAAATTTTCATTCGGAGAAAACGCAGAAATTTCATCCAATAACGGATTGCCTACGTAGTCTACATCCATTCCCCAACTCTTATAAAAATCTACCTCAAATGGTAATATACAGAACATGTGATCTACGATGCGTTTGATTTTTAGCACTCGCTTTTGGTTCCAAGCCCAAACTTTCGGAGAAATATAATAGCAAACCTTAATCTCATGTTCTTTTGCGAATTCAGCAATTTTCAAGTTAAAACCTGGAAAATCAATTAATATCAAAACATCTGGCTGAAAAGCTAATACATCTGCTTTGCAAGTTTTTAGGTTTTTTAAAATAGTGCGTAAATTCAGTAGCACTTCAGTAAACCCCATAAATGCCATATCGGAGTAGTGCTTTACCAAATCTCCGCCTTCAGCCTGCATTTTATCGCCGCCAAAATACCTGAAATCAGCATTTGCATCTTCAGTCTTTAGCGCCTTCATCAAATTGGCGCCATGCAAATCGCCAGAGGCTTCTCCTGCTATTAAATAATATTTCATTTTTTAGATATGCGTATTGAGATACGAGATTGAAACATCAATTCGTAGCTAAACAATCTTACAGTTTATCAATTTAAACATATTCCCCCTAAAGGGTTAGACTTAAGCTTCTTGCGCTACTTTATAAAAGAAGAAAGCAAATCCGTATAAAAACGTAGCGCTTACAATTCCTCTAATAATATTCTCCTTATTTATGGCATTGAAATGCTTAACCCAAATCAAGTTTACAGCAACAGATGCAATTAACAGTAGATCTGCCTGCTTAAAAATGGTAGTATAGTGCATCAAGTACCAAGCTATTGAACCTAAAAGCAGTGGACTAACCAAACCTATGCCCAAGCCAATTAACACGTGATTTTTTATCGATGAAAACAGTTTAGCCATCTATCCTAAATTAGTACCATCGGGGCTTGTAGTTTTCGTCGTTTGTGCTGTTTTGCCATTCAAATCCCAACTGCTTAAAATTTGGATGGCATGATGTGCCGTTAAATCAAATTGCACTGGTACAACCGAAGCATAACCATGATCTAATGCCCAAACGTCTGTATCCTCGCCTTTATCGTAATTTTCGAAAACACCAGTTAACCAATAATATGGTCTACGATAAGGATCTTGGCGCTCTTCAAAATCTTCAGCCCATTTAGCATTTGCTTGTCTACAAATCTTAATTCCTTTAATTTGATCACCTTTCGGGAAGTTCACGTTCAGCAAAGTACCCTCGGGCAAACCTTTTTCTAGAACCTGCTCAGCAATTTGCTTGATGTATTTTTTGCAGTGCGAAAAATCGGCATCTTGTGCAAAATCGTCCATAGAAAAACCAATAGACGGAATTTTTTCAATTGCTCCTTCAACTGCAGCCGACATGGTGCCGGAGTAAATCACATTGATAGAGTTGTTCAATCCATGGTTAATACCCGAAACGCATAAATCTGGCTTTTTACCTTTAAATACCTTGTTTACCGCTAACTTTACACAATCAACTGGCGTTCCAGAGCATTTGTACATTTCAATTGGCGGATACAAATCGACCTTGTCAAAACGCAATGGTTTTCCAATGGTAATGGCATGCCCCATACCGGATTGTGGTCCATCTGGCGCTACCACAGTTACATTTCCTATTTCACTCATTACCTCAATTAAAGCTTTAATGCCCGTTGCAGTAATACCATCATCGTTAACTACTAATATTGAAGGTTTAGTTTTCATCGTGTTACTCATTATTTGTATTAAGAAACTATCGTGGTTTATTGATTAACAACAATAAGGGGATACCACGACGTCATCATATCATCAAAAATACAAGAAAATATGCTAATCGCCCCAAATAACAGTTTTATTGGTGCAACATCTTTATAATACAATTGTCTTTGTATATTTGATTCATAACTTATTCAACATGAAAATTAAACTTATACTATTTGTTTGCCTGCTCTTTGCCGGATCAAACTTGGTTGCCCAAAATTCCACTTACCAGTGGAAGACAGCAACCGCTGGAGGTTATACCTACAAGTATGTGACCAACGACCCTTCTAAAACGCGTTTTTATACTTTGAAGAATGGTTTAACGGTAATTTTATCGCCAAACTACAAAGAGCCAAAAATTGAGTACCGCATGACCATTAGAGCTGGTAGTAATACCGACCCTAAAAATGCTACTGGTTTAGCACACTACCTTGAGCACCTTTTATTTAAAGGAACCGATAAATTTGGTACTGCAGATTGGACAAAAGAGAAACCTTTGCTGGCTAAAATAGATGCCCTTTACGAAAAGTACAACAAAACTACAGATCCTGCACAGCGTAAAGAAATCTATAAAGAAATCGATAAGGTTTCTGGCGAAGCATCTAATTTCTCTATTGCAAACGAATACGATAAAATGATGCAAGGACTTGGTGGTAACTCTACCAATGCTCATACTTGGTACGAAGAAACTGTTTACAAAGAAGATTTTCCGTCTAACGTGACCGATAAATTCTTAACCATTCAAGCGGAGCGTTTCCGTAATCCGATTTTCCGTATTTTCCATACAGAGTTAGAAGCTGTTTACGAAGAGAAAAACAGAGGTTTAGATAACGACAGCTGGAAATTGGACGAAGAAATGATGGCAAAATTGTTTCCAACGCACAATTACGGACAACAAACTACCATTGGTACTATTGAGCACTTGAAAAATCCTTCATTGGTAGAAATTAGAAACTACTACAACAAGTACTATGTACCAAATAACATGGCTTTAATTTTAGCTGGAGATCTAAATCCAGATGAAATGATTAAGAAAGTAGACAAAGCTTTTGGCTATATGGCTTCAAAACCTTTGGCACTTTATAACCCTGCACCAGAAAAACCATTAACTCAAATCCAAAAAGTTGATGTTTATGGTCCAAGTGCAGAAGTTGTTGAAATCTATTATCGCGGTTTTGCAAACAACAGCAAAGAAAGTTTAATGCTGTCTTTAATTAAAAGCATTTTAACCAATGGTAAAGCTGGTTTGTTCGATATTAACTTGAATAAAGCACAAAAGGTATTGAGAGCCAACGCCACCTATCAACAAATGAAAGATTATGGTGTGTTTAATTTATCTGCACAACCAAAACAAGGTCAGAGTTTAGATGAGGTTACGAAACTTTTGTTGGAGCAAATCCAAATGTTAAAAGATGGCAAGTTTGATGACGAATTGTTGAAAGCAATTGTAGCTAACCAAAAATTAAGCTATTTACAAGCTTTCGATAGAAATGACAATAGAGCAAATATCCTTTCAAATCAGTTTGTAGCACATCGTGGCACCAAATGGAACATGAGCTTAAGCGATATAGATGAAACTGCTAAAATCACTAAAGCACAGGTAATTGCTTTTGCTAACACTTTCTTTAAAGATAATTATGTAATTGGCTACAAACATAAAGGTGAAGATAAAAACACCACTAAAGTAGAGAAGCCAACGATTACACCTATCAATGCAAATGCAGGCTTAACTTCTCCATTTGTGAAGAACATTTTAGAAGCGCCAGTAAAACCAATTGCACCTAAATTCTTAGATTACCAAAAAGACATCACCTTTGGTAAATCTGGTATAGCCGAGGTTTTAACCATCAAAAACACAGAAAACTCAATCTTTAGAATGAGCTATCGTTTTAACTTGGGTTCTAACAACTACAAGTTATTACAATACGCCGCTTCTTACCTTCCATTTTTAGGTACGGATAAGTATACAGCGGAAGAATTAAGTAAGCAGTTCTACAATATTGCTTGTAGCTACAGCTTAAACGTTGGCACAGAAACTACAACCATTAACATTAGCGGATTGCAAGAAAACTTTGATAAAGCTGTTGCTTTAGTTGAGCATATTTTTGCAAATGTAAAAGCTAACGACAAAGCATTGGCCGAGTTGAAAAGCAGTATTCTTAAATCAAGAGAAAATGCCAAATTGAATAAAGGTGCCATCATGAATGGCTTAACTTCTTACGCTCAATATGGCAAGTTAAATCCGTTTAACAATGTTTTAACTAATGATGAAGTTAAAAACATTAAAGCAGAAGACTTGATTTATACGCTTAAAAACTTAAATAACTACGAGCACGTAATTACTTACTACGGACCAAACGATTTGGCTGCATTTACGGCTAACATTCAAAAAGCACATGCTTTACCAAAAGAGTTTACGCCTGCTGCACCTGCTAAAGTTTACACTTATGCTGTTCAAGATTCGAACAGAGTTTACTTTGCAAATTACGATATGGTACAATCGGAAATTCGTTGGTTAAGAAATACAGGCTTGTACAATAAAGCAGATGCCGCAACTATCGAGGTATTCAATAATTACTTTGGTGGTGGTATGGGTTCTGTAGTGTTCCAAACCATCAGAGAGTCTAAAGCGTTGGCTTATTCTACTTTTGCAACTTATGCATCGCCAGATAGAGCAGACAAACAATACAGCATGGTGGCTTACGTGGGTAGTCAAGCAGATAAAATGAATGATGCTGTTGCTGGCATGAATGAGTTGTTAAATGTATTACCTAAAAGCGAAAAAACTTTCGAAGGTGCTAAAACCAATCTGTTAAGCAATTACGAATCAGATAGAGTACTGAAAGACGCCATTTTCTCTTATTACTTCGCTGACAAAAAATTAGGCTATACTTACGATTCGAGAACAGATAGATACAAAGAGATTAAACCTATCACATTCGATAACATCAATACTTTCCATCAGCAAAAAATAGCTAACCAACCTTACACTTATTTAATTGTAGCTTCTGATAAAAGAGTGAAACAAGACGATATGGCTAAGTTTGGGACTGTTAAAACTTTAACCTTAGAAGAAATTTTCGGCTACTAAGTCCATTCTTCCAAGTACAAGCTACAAGCGGCATTCTTCAGTAGGATGCCGCTTGTTTTATTTTTACTAATTTAGCTAGATTAGTAATCACTCTCCAAATTAACCGTATGCGCATACTCCTCTTCGTCTTCATCTTATCTTTTTTTAGTGAAAAGCTGATAGCCCAAGAGCCTATGGCAAGGCAAATAACAGCATATGGGCAAGGCAAAACAGATAATTTTTTGTTTGTACACTACGATAAGAACGTATATGCAAATAATGAGATGATCTACTTTACAGGATACTTGATTGCTACAAATATTGCAGACCATAAAGTTTTATCGGTAGCTTTAATTAGGGATGCGGATAGTTTGGTGATCCAAGAACGTAAGTTTTTAATGGAAAGTGGTATTTCATTTGGAAGTCTGAGCGTTCCTGATAGTGTTTTGGTGGGCAATTATCATTTGTTGGCTTACACTAATTTGGTTTTAAACGGTAAACCAATGGTGATGTTTAAACAGCCTATCACTATAAAAAGTGGCTTAGAACCAAACTACAAAGCGTCGTTAAAAGTTGTAAAACCTGCAACTGCAGCTCAAAACGATAATCATGTACTACTATCAGTAACTTCTAACGATAATCGATTCCTCCCTAAACCTGCCGTTGTAAGTTACAAGTATGACGGAAAGACCACCACAACAAAAACCGACGGCTTTGGACAGGTGGCCTTGCAACTGCCTGTTTTAAAAAACGGTGATCAAAATCTAAAACTGAAACTTAAGTACGAGAAGGATAGCAGTTTTATGAACATTGTACTGCCAAAGCCTAAGTACAAAGCGTCGGTAAAGTTTTACCCAGAGGGAGGAAATATCATTGAAGGATTAATTAACAACATTGCGTGGGAAGTTAAAGATGAGCGAAATGCACCAATGCCATTAAAAGCAATTCTTTATGAAAACGATGTTAGCATAGATACTTTGGAAACGAATAGCTATGGAATTGGCAGATTTAGATTATTACCAGCTAGCCAAAAAGCGTATCGACTAAAATTGGTTCACTCGCAATTAGTAGACAGCACTTACTTTTTGCCAAAGCTCCTTCAAAATGGAGTTACTTTAGAAGTGCGTAATGCATTAACTTCCGATACGTTGAATTTAATCTTACGAACTACAAGTCCACAGAAAGTGTCTGTTAGTGTTTATAATCTCAAAGACAGTATTACCTATGCACCTGTAAAGCTTACCAAGCAGCAGCAGCTTGTAAAAATACCTATCGAATTTAAGGGACTAGCTACTATAACTGTTAGCGATAGCTTAAATCGCCCGATGGCAGAAAGAATGATATTTGGCAATTACGATGGTTCTAAGGCACTGACAGTGTCTACTGATCAACACAACTATCTAAAGAGGAAAAAAGTTGAACTAGAAATTGACTTGGAAGACATAGAACAGGAAGCAATTGTGTCTATAGCCTGTGTACAGGAAAATAGAATAGAGCAGGGAAAAATGAATGATATCCGAAGTTATTATTACTTACACAACCAGCTTGAACAACTACCGGCAAGTATTTCAGGAAACGCACTATTGAACAGGGAATATGTGAAAGATATGCTATTGGTAAAAGGTTGGCGAAAGTATTCGTGGGCAGAATCATCAACCGCAAAAAATCCTATCAAAACGGAGATAGACAGCTTAATCGTTAGTGGCATAATCGTTAAAAGCAATAATAAACCAATCAACAAAAGCGTATCAATAACCAGTTTAGGGAACAACAATATTTCATTCATAAATACAGATGCTACTGGAAATTTTAACGTAGCGCTTCCTGAAACCCTAACTCCTTTTGATAAAAAGCTATACTTGTTTGTCACCGAAAAAAACAGACTAAATTATCAAATAAACCTTAACGATGACTACGAAAACCTAAATCGGCTGCTAGCAAAATCGTCTTTTTCTTCTGTGCTACAATTGCCATCAACACTCTTCAATACTGAAGAGCTAAAATTAAGTTCGAAGGAAAAAGTATTACGACTAAAGGAAGTAGTCATCACTAAAGACAAAGGCACTTTATTCTCGGGGAAGTATGGAGCTAACGCCTGTGGAGATTACGTTTGTCTTTATAACATCTTGAACTGTAGAAATCATCCAGGAGACTCAAACAACACGCAGCCAATTCCAGGACGACAATACATGTTAGACGGTGTAAAAACAATCTATCAGAAGTGTGCAACAGAGGAAGAAAAACTGGGCTACATTGCCATTAATGGCCTAACCATACACAAAGATTTTTACGTAGATAATTACGAACAACCAGAAGAACCTGCTTATTTTTCTACCTTATATTGGAATTATGGCACAATGGTTAAGAAAGGGCAAACTTCCAAAATTGAATTTTACACTGGAGATATTAGTGGTAAATTTAAAATCATCGTGCAAGGAATGAGCAAAAAGGATCTAATTTATCAAGAGCATAGTTTTAATGTTTTAGACAAAAAGTAGTGCATATAACAAGGGCTTCAAAACTGAAGCCCTTGTTTTTATAATGATTTAATCCATTTCACTAATTCGTCTCTACCTTTTCCAGTTTTTTGTTGAAGTCTGCCTAAAAGCTCATCATCTTTTCCCTCCTCATATTTCAAATCATCATCAGTTAAATCTGCATAAGCTTGTTTAACTTTCCCTTTAGCTTCATTCCACATTCCTTTTAATTCTAATTTATCCATAATCTATTCTATTAAGTTTTATATTGAATTAGAAGAACAAGAAGATACCAACTATGTTTGATTTAATGTAAATAACATGAAACGAAATATTTATCTAAGCAGCCTATCATTTATAATTCAAAACACTAAATTTATAAATGCGCCTTTTCTTATTTTTCATATTGCTTTTAATCTTACCTTTTTGTGCTTATTCACAGAGTGATATAGTCCGGAAAATGGCAATTAACAGTATTGCAAATCCAACAACTAACCTATTTGTACATTTCGACAAAAATATTTACTCAAATAACGAAACGGTATATTTTACTGCATATATTTTAAAAACTGGAAAATTTAATTTAACTGAGCATAAAATTTTAGCAGTTGCGCTAATAAAAGATCTAGATACTGCATTTATTAAAACAGAAAAATTCTTGGTTCAAGATGGATTAGCTTTCGGTAACCTAATTATTCCTGATTCTATAAATACTGGCAATTATCATCTTTTAGCTTATACAGACAAATTAGTGAATGGCAAACCAGAACTCATCTTTAAACAGCCAATAATTATCAAAACCAATATCGACCCACCTTTTAAAGCTAACATCAATTTTTTAGAGAAGCCAGACTCATCGCAAGGAAATCATAAGTTGATTGTTTCTGTAACATCTAATGACAATAAGCTCTTACCAAAACCGACTACCATCAATTATCGATATGGAAAATTGATTAGGATGGGTAAAACAGATTTAATGGGACAATTGACAATTACAATCCCCAAAGAAGAGAATGATATAGATCCCAATATCTATTTAAAGCTAAAAAACCAGAAAGACAGTATTTTTTTAACTCTGCCCTTAACTTCAAACAAGATAAAAGCTAAGGTTAAATTTTATCCCGAGGGTGGGAATTTAGTAAACAACACTAGATCTATGGTGAGTTGGGAAGTGACCGACCAATATAGCAAACCTTTACACTTATGTGCCCTATTATATAAAAATGATATTGTTTTTGATACCATAGAAACAAATAGCTACGGCATTGGACAATTTTATTTAGTATCAGAAGAAAACACCAATTATACTGTAAAAATTGTGAGCAACAATTTTGCAGATAGCTGCTACAATTTACCAAAAGCGCTAAAAAATGGTTTGGTAATGAACATACAAAATGTAGTTGCAAACGATACACTAAGATTTACACTACGGACAACAAATCCCCAAAAACTATTCATTCGTGTACATAATTTCCGAAAATGCTTTTTAGATGTGCCCTTTAACATGGAAACAATGAGCCGAAAAATGAATATCCCTTTACATGATATCCCAAAAGGCATCAACACAGTTACGATAACAGATAGCTTAGACAGACCTTTAGCAGAAAGATTATTCTTTGCGCATTACGACAACAGAGAGATCATTACTATTCAAACAGATAGTTTAACTTATAAGCCGAGGCAAAAGGTCACTCTAAAACTTACTCCTAAAAATTTACAAGGAAATTCTATTGTATCAATCGCAGTGACACAAGAAAACAGGTTTACCTCCAAAAACAATAATGATATAGAAAGCTACTTCTATATTAAAAATGAGATCGAAAATATTCCTATACACACCAGCAATAAGTATTACAAAGACAAAGATTATTTAAAGGATATTTTGTTGGTGAGAGGATGGAGAAGATATACTTGGCAACAAATTCAAAACTTAAAATACACAGATACTTTATTAACAACAGATAGCTTAACAATTTCAGGATTAATCACTAAGGATAAGAAACCTCTTACCTCTCCAATTAACCTTACCTTATTTGGAGGTAATAAAATTCAACTCATTACTACAAACGCTAACGGTAATTTCAATCTTTCCAACTATCTATTGGATCAAGAAAAGAGAGCATATTTATCCGTCGATTCTAAAAACCTAGGAAAATTTGACATCCTTATAAAGGATAATTTTGTAAAAGCAAATATTCAATTGCTAACTAACAATTTAAGTGAGTCTCCTATCTATTTAGCAAACTCTCTTGATAATTTGAGTATGTCGCTTACCAGTAAGGAAAAAGCTACAAGATTAAAAGAAGTCACAATCAAGAACAATAACGATAATAGCTTTTTTTATTCTGAAGCTGAGCGCAAAGCTGCGACCCGGGGTTATATTATAGAAGATTATATTTGTGTAAGTGGTATCCTAAATTGCCCAAATCATGTCAATGACACAGGCAATAGACGAGCTCCTTCCTGGATGGTGCAAATGGCTAAAAAAAAGAGAAGTCAAAAGATGGAAGAATATAATGAAGACATAGAGTTTTCTGGTGTACGCTACCATAAAGAATTTTATACAAATGATTACAAAGACACAACCGAGCCTGCTTTTTTTTCAACTATATATTGGAACTATGGCACAATATTAAGTCCGGAGAAATCGAATGAGATAAGTTTTTATACAAGTGATATTACAGGTAAATTTAAAATAGTAATACAAGGTGCTGTAAAAGACGATGTGATATACACAGAAAAAAGCATTGAGGTAAAAAATTAAAGGCAGATTAATTAAAACCTGCCTTTAACAATTTCCAAAAGATATAATTATCCTTTAGCAGCTTCGATAATCTCTTCCACTACTGCTGGATCTAATAGAGTCGAAATATCTCCCAAATTTGAGGTTTCGCCCTCAGCGATCTTTCTCAAAATTCGACGCATAATTTTACCAGACCTAGTTTTTGGTAGTCCAGATACAAATAACATTTTGTCAGGTTTGGCAATAGCACCAATTACCCTGGTTACTGTTTGTAGAATATCCTTTTTAGTCAGTTCCGCATCTTGATGGTGATTTGGATAGATGATAAATGCATAAATGCCCTGTCCTTTTACATCGTGAGGATAACCAACTACTGCACTTTCTACTACACCAGCATGCATATTAATAGCGTTTTCAACCTCAGCTGTTCCAATTCTATGTCCAGAAACATTCAAAACATCATCTACCCTACCAGTAATCCTGTAATAACCATCTTCGTCCCTTAAACATCCATCTCCAGTAAAATACATTCCCGGATAAGTAGAAAAATAGGTTTGTTTACAGCGTTCATGGTCTCCATAAGTTGTACGTAACATTCCCGGCCAAGGAAACTTGATACAAAGATTACCACTTACATCGTTACCTTCAATTTCCACACCATTTTCATCTACCAAAACTGGCTGTATACCCGGCAAAGGCAAGGTTGCATAGCTAGGCTTGGTTTTAGTAACGGTAGCAATTGGAGAAATCATAATACCACCAGTTTCTGTTTGCCACCATGTATCTACAATTGGCGCTTTTCCGCCACCAATTTTTTCATCGAACCAATGCCAAGCTTCTTCATTAATCGGCTCTCCCACCGAACCTAAAACTCTCAACGAACTTAAATCTTTTCCTTTTAATGGTTCATCGCCGAAGCCCATTAAAGATCTAATTGCTGTTGGTGCTGTATAAAGTGTATTTACTTTGTGTTTTTCTACGATATCCCAAAAACGAGATGGTGTTGGATAAGTTGGTACGCCTTCAAAAATCAAAGACGTTGCACCTTGAGATAGCGGTCCGTAAACGATATACGAGTGACCAGTAATCCAACCAATATCTGCTGTACAGAAATAAACTTCATCAGGCTGGTAATTAAATACATTACTAAAAGTGTAGCCTGCATAAACCATGTAGCCACCACAAGTGTGTACTACGCCTTTTGGTTTACCTGTAGAACCAGAAGTATAAAGAATAAACAGCAAATCTTCTGCATCCATTTCTTCCGCCTCACAAACTGCATTTACGTGTTTTACTTCATCTTCCCACCACACATCTCTACCTTTCAACATACTTACCGGTGTTCTTACGTGTGTAAGTACAATTACTTTTTCTACCGTTGGGCAACCGATCAAAGCATCATCAATTACGTCTTTCAACGGAATAGGTTTTGCACCGCGATAAACACCATCTGCAGTTACTACTAATTTACATTTAGAATCATTGATCCTATCAGCAATAGATTTGGCAGAAAAACCACCAAAAATCACAGAATGTACCGCACCAATACGAGCACAAGCCAAAACAGCAATTGCCAATTCTGGCACCATTGGCATATATATACAAATACGATCGCCTTTTTGAGCACCGTTTCTTTTTAAAACGTTCGCAAAGCGACAAACGGCTTCGTGCAACATCTTATAAGTTAAGGTTACACTATCTTGATCTGGATTATTTGGTTCCCAGATAATTGCAGGTTTATCTGCATTATGTTCTAAATGTCTGTCTAAACAGTTTTCGGTAATGTTAAGCTTAGCGCCCTCGAACCATTTGATTTCTGGTTCTTCAAAATTCCATGAAAGAACTTTGTACCAAGGTTTTCTCCACTGAAAATTTTGGGCTACTTCGCCCCAAAACTGCTCTGGATTTTCAATACTTTTTTTGTAGCTTTCTTCATACTGCTCGAAAGATTTGATCTGCATAGTATATCTATAATAGGTTTTGGATTTGTTCGATTGCTAAATTAAGTAATTAAATACTATAAAAACATCAAAATCGTCTCAATTTTATAAACATCCTATCAATAAACACCTATTTAAATTCCATTTTTCTTAATTGAAAAAAATGCCCAATAATAAAAGAAGCCCCGAACAAATTCGGGGCTAACGTAGAGCTTATAACTTAGTTACATATCTTTGTGCAAATTGCGCTGGGCAGATTTTTCTTTGCACTACAAAAGTAAATTACTTTACAGTTAGCTGAAATACCTAGAAGTTAGTATTTTGGGAAAAATGTAGCATCTAAAAAAGGTCAATTAAAATATCTGAAAATATTTTCTCAACACACTTGATGTTTAGAAAAATTATTCTGATATTTGCAGGCTCTTAAAAAGAATTAAGCGACGAATAACAAATAACAAAATAAAGTCATGTCAAGAGTTTGTGATTTAACAGGAAAAACCGCGATGAAAGGGCATAACGTTTCTCACTCAAACGTTAAAACCAAGCGCAAGTTTTATCCTAACCTACAACTTCAGAAATTTTATATCCCTGAAGAAGATCGTTGGATAACACTAAAAGTATCTACTTCGGCTATTAAAACCATCAATAAAATTGGTGTTTCTGAGGCGATTAATCGTTTCATGAAAAAAGGATATTTGTAAAAAACATTTGCCGGACCTACGGCATAAATAGATAAAGAAATGGCAAAAAAAGGTAACAGAGTTCAAGTTATTTTAGAATGCACAGAGCATAAAACAAGTGGTATGCCTGGTATGTCTAGATATATTTCTACTAAAAACCGTAAGAACACTACAGAGCGTTTAGAGTTGAAAAAATACAACCCGGTTTTAAAGAAAGTAACCGTACACAAGGAGATTAAATAATTTTGAAGGGGTAAATGATTGAATTATAGAATTGAAATTCAGTCATTCTTAATTCACTCACTCAATCATTAAATTTAAAAAAACATGGCAAAGAAAGTAGTTGCAACCCTTAAAACAGGTACAGGTAAAGAATATTCAAAAGTGATCACGATGGTTAAGTCGCCTAAAACTGGTGCTTATTCATTCAAAGAATCAATCGTTCACAACGATCACGTTAAAGATGCTATTGCTGCAGCAAACGGCAAGTAACAATATTTAAGAATAGCTTAAGAGCCGTTCCGTATTAACGGAAGGGCTTTTTTTATTTTACATAGACTATGGGTTTATTCGATTTTTTCAAAAAGAAAGAAACCGCACCTGAAGCTCAGGAAGCGCTAGATAAAGGACTAGAGAAAACTAAAGAAGGTTTTTTCAGTAAACTAACCAAAGCCGTTGCCGGAAAATCTACGGTAGATGACGATGTGTTAGACAACCTCGAAGAAGTGCTTGTAACTTCTGACGTAGGCGTAACCACAACGTTAAAAATCATTGAGAGAATTCAGGAACGTGTAGCTAAAGACAAATATCTTTCTACTTCTGAACTTAATGGTTTATTGAGAGACGAAATTCAGCTGTTACTTGCCGAAAATAACAGCAACGATTTTAGGAATTTCGAATATGGTGACCACAAACCTTATGTAATTATGGTAGTGGGCGTAAATGGTGTTGGTAAAACTACTACCATTGGTAAACTAGCTCATAAACTTAAAAAAGAAGGCTTAAGCGTTGTACTTGGTGCTGCAGATACTTTCCGTGCTGCCGCTGTTGACCAGATTAAACTTTGGGGCGAACGTGTTGATGTGCGTGTGGTTGCACAAGCTATGGGATCTGATCCAGCTTCAGTAGCTTTCGACACCTTACAATCTGCAGTTGCTAATAAAGAAGACGTGGTAATTATTGATACTGCAGGCCGTTTACACAACAAAGTTGGATTGATGAACGAACTGGGTAAAATCAAGAATGTAATGCAAAAGGTTGTTCCAGATGCGCCGCATGAAATTTTATTAGTATTGGATGGTTCTACAGGTCAAAACGCTTTTGAGCAGTGCAAACAATTTACCGAAGCTACAGATGTAAATGCTTTGGCCATTACAAAATTAGACGGAACAGCTAAAGGTGGTGTGGTAATTGGCATTTCCGATCAGTTCAAAATTCCAGTGAAGTACATCGGTGTTGGAGAAAAAATGGACGATTTGCAATTGTTCGATAAGAAAGAATTCGTGAATTCGTTGTTTAAATAAAGAATGATTACAAAAAACAAAACTACTACAAAAACGGCTCAACCTAAGATTAATGTAATTACGCTTGGTTGCTCTAAAAACACTTACGATAGTGAGGTGTTAATGGGACAATTGAAAGGTAATAATCTTAATGTTGAACACGAGTCGAACAGATTAGGGAAAGATGATATTGTAGTAATTAATACTTGTGGTTTCATAGATAATGCAAAGCAAGAATCTATAGACACCATTTTACAATACAGTCAGTTAAAAGATGAAGGTAAAGTTGGAAAAGTGATTGTTACTGGTTGCCTTTCTGAGCGTTACAAACCAGACCTAGAAGCAGAAATCACTAACGTTGATGCATATTTTGGCACTAACGATCTTCAAAATATCTTACATTCTTTAGGTGCCAACTACAAGCACGAGCTAATTGGCGAACGTTTGTTAACTACGCCATCGCATTTTGCGTATTTTAAAATTGCCGAAGGTTGTAACCGTCCATGTTCTTTTTGTGCAATTCCACTAATGCGTGGAAAACACGTTTCTAGAGATATGAACGAGCTGGTAAACGAAGCAAAAATACTAGCAGCTAACGGCACTAAGGAATTGATTTTAATTGCACAAGATTTAACTTACTACGGTTTGGATATCTATGGCAAAAGAAATTTAGATGAACTTTTACGTCGTTTATCTGATGTAAATGGTATCGAGTGGATCAGGTTACAATACGCCTACCCTGCTGGTTTCCCGATGGAAATTTTAGATGCGATGAATGAGCGTGAGAATATCTGTAAGTATTTAGATATGCCATTGCAGCATATCACAGATAACATGTTGAAGTCAATGCGTCGCGGTACTACCAAGCAGAAAACGATTGATATTGTTAACGAAATTAGAGCTAGAGTTCCAAACATCGCTATGCGTACCACTTTAATTTGTGGTTACCCAGGCGAAACAGAGCGTGATTTCGAAGAAATGTACCAATGGGTTGCTGACACTCGTTTCGACCGTTTAGGTTGCTTCACTTATTCGCATGAGGAAAAAACCCATGCTTATGATTTAGTAGATGATGTTCCTGAGGAAATTAAGCAAGAACGTGTAGATGCAATCATGGAATTGCAACAAGGTATCTCTTACGAAATCAACCAAGAGAAAGTAGGCAACACCTATAAAGTATTGGTAGATAGAAAAGAAGGTGATTTCTTTATCGGCCGTACCGAATTTGACTCTCCAGAAGTGGATAACGAAGTTTTAATTGATGCAAACTCTGGCTATGCAGCTATCGGAAGTTTTGTGAATGTAAAAGTAGATAGAGCAGAAGATTTTGACCTTTACGGGCAAATAGTAAAGTAGAATTCAAAGCATAGTATATAAAAAGGTCGGTTTAAATAATCCGACCTTTTTTCGTTTTAGCAACAGCGAAACATTGATAAAGTGTAAAATAAACCGAATGGCTACTCTTGTTTCAAAATTTAATTTAATTTCGAAATGTGAAGGCTAAATACATTTCTTATCAGGATACACATTCGTTCTCTAAACTAGTTTTAGATTACGTGAACGATGTTGAATTTCTAAAATCTTTCTACAGCTATAGACCAGATATCAATGGTTTAAAACAGGCTGTAGATGCACATCAATTTACTGGAAATAGAGACGTTTTAGTTAAAGCATTAAAACAACAGTATCAATCGATAAAGGTTAACCAAGCTGTTAGCGCTAACATTGATTTACTAGCAGCCGACAATACTTATACCGTTACCACTGGACATCAACTTAATCTTTTTACGGGCCCACTATATTTCATTTACAAGATTGTAACTACTATTAATTTAGCACTGGAACTGAAAATAGCTTATCCAGAGCAAAACTTCGTACCTGTTTATTGGATGGCAACAGAAGACCATGATTTTGAGGAAATTAATCATGTAAGTGTAGATGAAAAGAACATCAGTTGGATACAACAAACTAACGGAGCAACTGGCAGATTAAGTACTAAAACCGTAGCTGCTGCAGTACAAGCTTACAAGGGTTATTTAGGCATTAGTGAAAATGGCAAAAAGCTAGGAAAACTGGTAGAGCAAGCATACTTAGAAAATGAAAATTTGGCTGATGCTACCCGAGTTTTGGTCAATAGCTTGTTCGAACAATATGGTTTGGTAATAATCAATGCCGATGATGCTTCTTTAAAAGCACAATTTGCAACTATCATTAAAAGTGATATTACCCAACAAAACAGTGCCCGATTAACTGAAGAAACGAGTAAAACTCTAGAAGAAAGCGGTTATAAATCTCAAGTAAACGGTCGTGATATCAACTTCTTTTACCTAAAAGAAAATCTTCGCGAAAGGATTATTAAAGAAGGAGATTTATACGCCGTTAACCACACTGAAATTAAATTTACAGAAGCCGAAATACTTGCGGAAATAGAACAACATCCAGAAAGGTTTAGCCCAAATGTAATCATGCGTCCGCTGTACCAAGAGGTGATTTTACCAAACATTGCCTATATCGGTGGCGGCGCCGAAGTTTCTTACTGGATGCAATTGAAAGCTAATTTCGATTTTTACAAGGTGAATTTTCCAGTTCTGTTATTGCGCAATTCTGCTTTGGTAGTCGATAAAAGAAGTTTTGCCAATCTGCATAAATTAGGCTTTAATTTTGAGGATATTTTTCTTTCTACTGAAGCTTTACAGGAAAAATGGATAGAAGCCAACAGTAATGCAACCCTTCACTTAAACGACGAAAAAGCAAACATCAAATCTGTTTTCGACAAAATAAAATTAAATGCTTTTAAGATTGATAAAACTTTAGAAGTATCCGCCGATGCGGTATTAACCAAAACGGAAAAGTTATTGGATAAATTAGAGAAGAAATTTTTTAGAGCCGAGAAAAGAAATCACGAAGTGTCTATTACACAAATTGAAAATCTGAAAAAACGTTTATTTCCTGGTGGCACTTTGCAAGAACGTGTAGCAAACTTAGCACCAATGTATGTAGATTATGGAGATGATTTTATTTCATCATTAATAGAAAACTTTGAACCATTAGGTGGAGATTTTACTTTGATACTTGCATAAAAATGATTGAGTTTTGAATGAGTAAATGATTGAATAATTAACCCTCATAACTGAAACCGAACCCCTAATCCCTAATCCCTAATCCCTAAAATGAAGTTTATCACTTTCACCGAAGAAAAATTACGAAGCTTTACTTACGACGTTTTTAAAAAGATGGGCTGTTCTGATGAGCACGCCACTTTGGCAACAGATGTTTTGGTTCGTTCAGATTTAAGAGGAATTGATTCGCATGGTGTGGCGAGATTAAGTGGTTATTATCGTCTTTGGGAGAAAAATAGAATTAATGCTACACCAAACATCCGTGTGGTACATGAAACACCAACTACTGCAACTGTAGATGGCGATGCTGGTTTAGGTTTAGTAGTTGCTCCTTTTGCAATGAAAATTGCAATTGAAAAAGCCGAGAAATATGGTAGTGGTTGGGTATCAGTGAAGAATTCTAATCATTTTGGCATTGCAGGCTACCACGCTTTAATGGCAGTAGATAAAGATATGATTGGCATTAGCATGACCAACGCTAGTCCGTTGGTTGCCCCTACTTATGCTAACGAACGTTTATTAGGCACCAACCCCATGTGCTACGCTTTTCCGGCAGGTAAATACCCAGCGATAGTAGTTGATATGGCAACTGCAGCAGCAGCTAATGGTAAGTTAGAAATTGCGCAGAGAGCCAATTCAGCTATTCCAGATGGTTGGGTGCAAGATGCAGCTGGCAACACTTCCATTAATCCAAATGAATTAAAAGCTGGTGGTTCTTTACTTCCGTTAGGTAGCGATAAAGATCATGGTAGCCACAAAGGTTATGGTTTAGGAGCAACGGTAGATATTTTATCCGCTGTGCTTTCTGGTGCAAATTACGGTCCTTGGGTGCCTCCTTTCGTAGCTTTCTTAGAGCCAGATCCAAATCCGGTTGGAGAAGGAATTGGTCACTTTTTGGGCGCTATGCGTATAGATGGCTTCCGACCTGCGCAAGACTTCAAAGATCATTTAGATAATTGGATAGAGCGTTTCAAAAGTGCTAAAACAGTAGATGAAAGTAAGCAAGTCATCATTCCAGGAGAGCCAGAATATCAATTTGAACGTGAGCGTAAAATAGCGGGAATTCCTTTAATTGATGTGGTGGTGAATGACCTAAATAGTTTAGCCGAAAAAATTGGTGTCGAACTGCTATAAATACCAAGAAATACGCATGTGATTTTTTGCTTATTTTCTTAGTTTTACCAACCGATGAAAAATAACATTCTTTTTGTGGTCGCACTAATTTTTGCACTCTGGTTTGCAGCCACGGCATATATTTGGGTTTATTGGGCTGCTTTAATCATCTCCTATCCAATTGGAATTGCAAGCTTTTTTATTTGGAGGATTATCAAAAAGGATACTAAAAAACGTAATATAGCTATTCCCGTTTTACTGGTTGTTGGTTTGAGCTTATCTTTAATTGTACTTATATTCTTCACTCGGTAACGTAAGCTATTTCTTTAGCTTAAATAAGCGAAAATTTTCTCTATAGGTAAGAAAAAACGACTGATTAAATTGCAAGTTTTTTTCAGCATTATCCAAATCGAAATGAGGTTCAAAACGAACATCTAAAAACAAGTTTGGTAATAATTCCCTTTGATATTGATACCTCAGCATTAAAATACGACGCTTATCTGTTGTGAAACCGAAGTTATTCAGGTTTTCAGAAACTGATTGATATAGCGGCATTCCTTTAATTGTTATAAATTTGTTCCCCTGCCAATACGACGCAGCCAAATTACCCCAACGAGTATCTACTCCAGCGTTTAACCATAAACCAAACCCACTTTCGTAAGCTCTGGTTTTGGTGGGTGAGTTATCTTTAAATGTAGCCACATAATTATTTGTATATACTTGCTTTACATGGTAGCCAATTTCTTTGCTCAACGTAAAACCCGTAGCGCCGTTAAACAAAGTTGATAAAGGAATTCCTTCCAAAACATCTATCTGTCCACCAGTGTGATAAACCAAAACTTGCGCTGGAATGCTGAACTTCCAGCCATTCTTCTTTATCAAAGCGATATCTGCAGTGAAACCACCCGAAATTCGTTCTTTAGCAGCATCGCCGCGATAAATCATTTTCTCCCAAGCAATCCAAGCATCTAAACTGAATTTCTCTTTGTCGATTAATAGTTGTGTGCCGTACTCAACTGGCGTGGTTATTTTTCGTTCGAAATTATAGATCGGTTCGATATAATTATGCTGAATATTGCCTTCTAAACTTCCAAATACTAACGTAAGATCGTTCTTGCTATACTTTACATTAAATAAAGGTTTTGCATCATACAGTCCACGTTCGTTTCCAAAATCTTTCCTCAAATATGCGCCAGCCGTAATTGCTAAGTTTGGATGTGCGTAGTAGGTTAATTGTGGTTCCAGCTGTGTACCATAAAGCGTATATCCGTCATGGAAATCATTGGAATACTCGTAGTTTCTAACATAGTTGAAGTTATAGAAATTGAGATGTAGTTCCTTACTTAAACTATCTGCTGGACGTATACGATTGTAAAGATAATTGTTGTTGAGTTGGGCATTAACCGAATGAACCAAAGTCAATAAAAAGACGACTAGTAATTGCTTTTTCATTTTAAGATTTTTCAACTGTTGCGCTTTTCCTATCAACAAAATCCTATTCACCTTTCTTCTCCCTATGTTTCTTATAGAGTTTCACCGCCATCATGATTACTGCTGAGAAAATAATTAGGCCAATTAGACCATACACCCAATTCACAGCACTTTTTAAAATTACGGTAAATACAATCGCTACTAATAAAATCGTTGCTACTTCATTCCACAAACGCAACTGGTTAGATGTCCATTTGGAAGTACCGTTACGGAGCTTTTTCATCACGCTTTGGCAAATAAAATGATAAACCAATAAAGCAACAACAAAACCCAGTTTAACGTGCATCCAAGGCGTTAGCAACAACGTAGGCACCAGATATAGCATCAAAGACCCCGCTACAACAGTTAAAATCATAGCTGGTGTAGCAATGATGCTCCACAATCTCGCTGTAATTTTGGCGTATTCTGCAGTTAAGATCGTCTTTTCAGGTTCTGGCTTACTATTGGCCTCTGTATGATAAATGAACAAACGAACGCCGTAAAATAAACCAGCCATCCAGCTTACCATAAACACAATATGTGTTGCTTTTATATAAAAGTAGTATTCTTCCATAAAAAAATCCCCAATCGGGGATTAAAGATATTAATACTTAAACTCTTTCACTACTTCGATAGCGTATTTTACATTATCGAAAGGAATATCCGGCATAATACCATGACCTAAGTTGAAAATAAATCCATTTTCGCCACGCATACGCTCAAACAGTTTATGGATTTGCGCTTTAATTACTGGTTGGTCTGCATATAAAATATGCGGATCTAAGTTACCTTGTACAGCAATGCCAGCTGGCAAAGCTTTTTTGATGTTCAACAAATCAGCATTCCAATCTACAGAAATTACATCTGGTTTTGCTTCTGCCATAATTGGCGCAAACACAGAACTTCCCTTACAGAAAGAAATTACCGGAATGTTTGTTCTGTTTAAACCAGCAATAATCTGTTGGTTGTATTGGTGTGAGAACTCTTGATAATCGTTCCAAGATAAAGCTAAAGCCCAGCTATCAAATAATTGTAAAGCATTAACGCCAGCCTCAATTTGTAAGTTTAAGTAGTCGATAGTTACCTTGGCAATTTTAGCCAAAAGCTTGTGTGCTAATTCTGGGCGATTGTGAATTAACAATTTCGTTAACTTGAAATCTTTAGAAGAACCACCTTCTACCAAATAGCTCATTACCGTAAAAGGGGCACCAGCAAAACCAATTAACGGAATGCTGCCATTTAAACGTTGCTGAATTACTTTAATCGCATCAGCAACATATTGTAATTTATCCAAGCAATCAGTCGCTAAAGCATCAATATCAGCTTCGTTACGCACTGGATTGGCAAACTTTGGTCCCACTCCTTGGGTAAAGCTCAAATCTCCACCCATTGCTTCACCTGTCACTAAAATATCAGAGAACAAAATCGCTGCATCAATACCTAGCAAATCAACAGGTAACATGGTTACATCGGCAGCAATTTCTGGGGTCTTACACATCTCTAAAAAAGAGTACTTGTTTTTAATTTCCCAGTATTGAGGCATAAACCTACCGGCTTGTCTCATCATCCATACCGGTGGGCGTTCTGTTTGTTTTGAAAATGCTGCGTCTAAAAATAAATTGTTCTCCATGTTTCTAATTTGCCAACTTATTGGCCTCTTTCTCTATATTTGATATAATTTCTATTGCTCTTGATGATGTTGCAAGCTCTTTAGCCTTCCCAGTGTAAGCCAAAACTCTTTCTACATCTCTTTTTCGGAGCGCTAAGTTAGCTAAATGAATTAACACATAAGCTTTATCGTTTTTTCCGCCTAAGGGAAAACGGCTTGCCAACTGAAAATGAAATTCAGCTTTTTCATAATCTTCGCGCTTTAGTGCTATGTTAGCTCGCATAAACTCATAAAACCCACGTCTGCTTTTAGATAAATGATCAGGGTTTTCTACCTCATCTAACATTTTTTCCGCTCGTTCGTAGTCGGAGTTTTTAAAATGCTTAGACGCTAAAAGTACAGAGCCATGTTTAAAATGACTCCAAAGAATAAAAGCGGCTAACATACCCGAAATTGACGCCAACTGGTATTGCTGAATATATAAACTCACCAGCGCTGAAACAGCAAAAATCGCTATTAAGATATATCTGCCTAACTTATTGTACATTAGTGAATGTCGGTAAATTTATAACCTACTCCTCTAATTGAGTGGAAATAAACTGGATTTTTTTGATCTGGTTCGAAATACTTACGGAACGTTAAAATGAAGTTATCGATAGTTCTGGTAGATGGATATACATCGTAATTCCAAACTGTTTCCAAGATTTGCTCACGAGAAACCGCTTCGTTTTTACGCTCAATCAAAAGCTTTAATAGCATAGTTTCCTTTTTGGTCAAAGGCACTACAGTACCATCATCTTGTTTCAATTCAAAAGAGTTAAAGTAAATGGTTTTATCCCCAATTTTGTAAGAATTCAGTTCTTTTAAATCGTCTGATTTTAAGCTGCGTTTCACTAAGATACCCACACGTAAAATCAGTTCTTCAAGATTGAAAGGCTTTACCAAATAATCATCGGCACCTTTTTTCAATCCCATTACCCTGTCTTCACTTGTATTTTTAGCGGTTAAGAACAAAATAGGTACTTCTGTATTTTCTAAACGAATAGTTTCACAAACTTGGAAACCGTCCATTTCTGGTAGCATTACATCTAAAATTACCAAGTTAAAGCGTTCTTCCTTAAATACTTTTAGTGCGGTTTTACCGTCTTTAACGGCATGAACTTTATAACCTTCTAATTCGAGGTTTAATTTGATGGCGTCTAACAAATGATCTTCGTCTTCAACCAATAATACTCTTAATTTTTGTGACATATTAATTAAATGTTACTTCAAAAATTGCACCGTGAGGTACGTTATCTTTAACGCTAATATCGGCGTCGTGGTTTTGTAATACTTCCTTAACAATAAATAAGCCAAGTCCAGTACCTTTACTTTTACGCACATTTTCATCGCCCACACGGTAAAATTTATCGAAAATATGCATCTTTTCACTATCGGGAATGCCCAAACCCTTGTCCGAAACCACTAATTTCGGCTTACCGTCATTTTGGCACAGCTCTACTGTAATTTCGGCACATGGCCCAGAATACTTCACGGCATTTTCTACTAAATTCGTCACCACAGATGATAACGCAAATTGGTCGCCTTCAATCATCACCCCGTCTTCTATTTTAGTAGAAATAATTTGCTCACAACCACAAGAGTGAACCTGCAATCTATCCGAAATTCGGGTAACTAAATCAGAAAAATTAAACTGCTCTTTCGGAAAAGAATAAGTTCTGCTCTCAATTTTGGTAGCCAACAACATATTCTCCACTAAATCATCTAAACGTTCTACATCTTTTAACGAGTTTCTTATTAACGTTGTGCGTTGTTCCTTGTCCAATTCTCTACGTACAATAGTCTGCAACGATAGCTTTATAGCTGCCAAAGGAGATTTCAGCTCATGCGTAATCGACATTAAAAAGTTTTGTTGTTGCTCTTTCAAACGCCCTTCTTTTTTGATAGAAGCGTGGATAAAATAAGCGCCGATACCTAAAAGAAACAAGAAAACCGCACCTTCGCCCATAATCATCGGCATACGGCTGGCATCAATTTTTACTACTAAAGCGCCCCAGCTAATGAGTTGACCTAATGCGTAGAACAGTAAAACATAAAATATGATAATGGATTTTTTCATACCCCAAACCCCCAAAAGGGACTTTTAAATTTAATTATTTTTATTTGAAAAGCAGGTTTCTGTAATGCTTCGCCCAGGAAAGTCCCGCTTTTCGTTTTAATCTTTTTGTTGGCACTACTCTTAACTATTTGTCATGCTGAGTTTATCGAAGCATCTTTATAACAACTAATCCTTCGACAAGCTCAGGATGACACTTACAAAAAGTATTTTTACTTCAATCGGGTTTAGTTAACAAACAAACCCCTCTCTGTCCTTTGGACATTTCTCCCCTAAATGGGAGAGAACAATACTATTATCGTCATTACGAGGAACGAAGCAAGCCTACAACTATCAAAAGAACAAACCAACGCTTTAAGATTGCTTCGTCGTTCCTCCTCGCAATGACAGCAAGATAGACAACTCGGCTCCTTAATCTTTGTTCCTTGCTCTTTGTTCCTTTATCCTTATTATCCGAAAACCACCTCCAAAGCCTCAAATATCGCCAGCTTTGCTTTATCCAACTCCAATCCTGTATGCGCTGCACTTACAAAACCCACTTCATAACCCGATGGACCAAAGTAAATCCCTCTATTCAACAACTCACGGTGCATGATTTTAAATTTATCCATACTGGTTGGATCAATAGCCTCGGCGGTTTTAATATCTTCAGTTGTAAAAGCAAACCAGAAAATAGAGCCCACTGTGAAGATTTTCAACTTGTAACCTTTATCGGCAATATGAGCTTTCAAGTCGTTTACAAAAGCTTGTGCTTTGGCATTTAACTCCTCATAAAAACCTTCACTGCTTAAAATAGTTAATGTTGCAATCCCAGCCGCCATCGCCACTGGATTTCCAGACAATGTGCCCGCTTGATAAACGCCGCCATCAGGAGAAATATGTGCCATAATTTCATTAGAAGCGCCATACATTCCCACTGGCAAACCACCACCAATAATTTTCCCGTAAGTTACAATATCAGGCTTGATGCCATAATGCGCTGCAGCACCTTCAAAACCTACCCTAAAACCTGTAATTACTTCATCAAAAATTAATAAAGCGCCATTAGCCGTACAAGTTTCACTTAAGAACTCAACGTAGTCTTTATCTTGGATCAACAATCCGTTATTAGCTGGAATACCTTCGATAATTACTGCAGCAACATCATCTTTAAACTGAGCGAAAGCTTCTGTAATTGCTTGTTTATCGTTCAAAGCAATTACGATAGTTTCATCAGCAAATGCTTTAGGCACACCCGCCGAAGAAGTTTCCCCAAAAGTTACCAAACCAGAGCCAGCTTTCACTAAAAGAGAATCGCTATGACCGTGGTAACAACCTTCGAACTTGATAATTTTATTTCTGCCAGTATAACCTCTTGCCAAACGAATTGCCGACATTACCGCCTCAGTACCAGAACTGGTAAAGCGAATTTTCTCTACAAAACGATTGTTCTTGATAATCAGCTCTGCCAACTCATTTTCTAATGCTGTTGGTGCACCGAAGCTCATTCCGTTTTGCATTACCTCGGTTACTTTCTCTCTAATTTTAGCGTTGTTATGTCCTAAAATTAAAGGTCCCCAACTTGCGCAAAAATCTATAAACTGGTTACCATCAGCATCCCAGATATATGGCCCATCACCTTTTTGAATAAACAACGGCGTACCGTAAACCGATTTAAAAGCACGTACTGGAGAATTAACTCCACCAGGAAAATAAGTTTTCGATTTCTCGTATAGTTCTGCCGATTTGGCTCTTGATATGTCTTGCATTTATTTTAGGTTTTAGGATTTAGGGTTTAGGGTTCTAAGCGCAAAAACCTTACGCCTTAAACCTCTTACACCTCTAAAGCCATTTATTCTCTACAATATCTCTAATGTGGTAAGTGGTAATAATGCTTGCTCCTGCTCTGGCAAAGGCATACATCGTTTCCATTACTACTTTTTGTTCATCTATCCAGCCTTTTTCTGCTGCTGCTTTAATCATTGAATATTCTCCCGATACATTGTAAACAGCAATTGGCAATTTGGTATTTTGTTTCAGTCTTGCGATTACGTCTAAGTAAGCTAAGCCTGGTTTAACCATCAGCACATCAGCACCTTCTGCTTCATCTAACAAAGCTTCTCTCACCGCCTCATCCGGATTACGGAAATCCATTTGATAAGCTTTTCTATCTCCTTTGCTCGGTGCACAATCTGCCGCTTCTCTGAACGGGCCATAATATGCCGAAGCAAATTTAGTGGCGTGGCTCATTACCGCCACATTCTCAAAACCGTTACCATCTAACCTTTCACGGATCGCAGCTACTCTACCATCCATCATGTCTGAAGGCGCCAACATATCGGCACCAGCTTGCGAATGTGCCAAAGCCATTTTCGCGATCAACTCTACACTTAAATCGTTTTGGATATAATCGTTGTGCATAATACCGCAATGCCCATGATTGGTGTAAGAACACACACAAACATCAGTAACGATATACAAATCATCGCCAAATTGTTTTTTCAATTCCCTTACCGAAACCGGCACTAATGAATTGCTATCGTAAGCAGATTTTGCATCGGCACTTTTTTCATCGCCAACACCAAAAAGCATGATTTTATTTACACCTAAGCTCAATCCTTTCTCTACATCTTTCAATAAAGTATCTGTAGAAAAGTGGCTGATACCCGGCATTGCATCAATAGGATGAACAACATTATTTCCTGGCACCACAAAATACGGATAAACAAACATATCCTTCGATAATTTCGTTTCGGCAACCATTTCTCTTACGATTGGATTTTTTCTTAGCCTACGTGGTCTGTGCAGCATATTTTAGTAGTGAGATATGAATAATTAGTATTGAGATTTATTTCAATAGTGCAAAAATGCAAAGACAGAAACATTATTATCTTATGCTTCTGTCATTTGTAAAGTCTTTACCTTATTTTAACAATCTATTTTATTTCAGTTCGATACCAAAAACAGCTTCTGCCAAACCAATTTCATCTGGCGAATATGGTAAAGTATATTTTACACCCATTTCATCAAATTTCTTCCCGGTAGAATTACCAATTGCAATCACTTTTTGCTCTGGCTCTAATAAATTATCTACAAAGTAAGCATCAACGTTGCTTGGGCTGGTAAACACTAGCACATCAGCAGATGAACCATCTATGTTTTCTTCCATTACAGTTTCGTAGATCGGCAAATCGATTACTTTAGTGGTTGGCGTTAAGAATTTTTGCATAGTTAGCAGCGAGTCTTGCGCACGAGGAAAAACTACGGTTTGTCCGTCTGCTGCTTTTGCAAAATCTTCTGCTACTTCTTCAATCTCGCCACCTTCGCCAACAAAATCTGCCAAATGGCCAAACTTACGCAACGAGTCTTCCGAGCCACGACCTACTACACCAAATTTTACCTTTTTAGGTAAAACTGGATTTAGCTTGAAGAAATATTCTACACCGTTTCTGCTGCTAAAGAAAATCCAATCTGCATTTTTAAGGAAGAAATCATCCAATACATTCACAATTGGAAATGTGCGAATTAACGAACGCCCATCAATTTCTATGTTTTGTTTTTCTAAAGCTTTACGGAAATAGCTGTTTTCGCCAACTTCTCTAGAGATAAAAACTTTAGCAGGTTTCTTTCTCTCTGCTGCAAATTTAGCCACAATTTGTTCCGCCAAACCTTCAGTTGAAGCAGCTCTTATAAATAAACGATCTGGAAAGTCATCCGCAGTTTCTGCTTTAGATGTCCAAACCTCAAATTCGCCATCCTCTTTTCTGCAGAAACAACCTAAAGGCATGTGGCAGCCACCTTCGAAAAGATTGAGCACTTTACGTTCTACCGAAATAGCTTCTACTACTGCGGGGTCATTTATCTTTTGAAGCTCATTGAAAAGCTCCGTATCGTTTTCTCTAATTTGAATTGCCAAAGCACCCTGTGCAGGCGCAGGTACAATCTCGATAGGATCAATTACTTCAACGTGAAATTCACTCAAATCTAATCCCAAACGATTAACTCCCGCTCTTGCCAAAACAATAGCATCGTAATTTTCATCACGTAATTTTTGGATACGCGTTGGCACGTTTCCTCGTAAATCTTCAATATTTAAATCAGCTCTTAGAGCTAATAATTGTGCTTTACGACGATTAGATGAAGTACCCACCATTGCTCCTTTTTTCAAAGAAAGCTTGTGGCTTACATCTACACAATCTTTTAAAATCAATAATAATTCTGCAGGATCTTCTCTTTCTGGAACTGCTGCGATGATTAATCCCGGAGGATTGGTTGTTGGTAAATCTTTGTGAGAGTGAACGGCGATATCAATTGTGCCGTTAATCAACTCGTCTTCCAACTCTTTAGTAAAAAAGCCTTTACCTTCCAACTTATCTAAGCGAAGATTTAGGATTTTATCGCCCTGCGTTTTAATGATCTTCAGTTCTGCCTCAATGCCAATGCTGGCTAATCTGTCTTTCGTGTAGTTGGCTTGCCAAAGGGCTAAATCACTACCGCGGGTTCCGATAATTACTTTCTTCACTGTATATTAAGATTTTGCGCTAAAATAAGAAATTGAAAGATTGTTTTACTGTTGAATTGTTAATTATTGAATATGAAATGGCAGTACCAGTCTCATATCTCACATCTTAATACTCAAACCTACTAACTATTCTTAACCAGAATATCTTTGGCCATTAACATGGGAACACTGATGTATTTTTTCTCCATGTAGCTAATTACCTGCTCTAAAACTGCTTTCGCTTCGTCATCAAGAGAATTAATTTCTTGTGCGAACACGGTATTAACCGCTTTTTCTTTGATCTCTTTGATTTTTCTTGGCACTTCACTCATCGCCAGCTCAATACGGCGCTGACGTAAAACCAATTCAAATTCTTTGATATTTTCTTCGATGATATGCTCGGCATTTACCAATTCATCGTAACGCTCTTGGATATTTTTACGAGCTACTTCCTTTAAAGACTCTACTTCGATGTAGTGAATTGGGAAGTTTTCTCTAACTTCTAAAGCTGTATCGTTTGGTACCGCTAAATCTACAATTACCTTTTTACCGGTTTCGCCGTTCAATAAGCTTTTATAAATTTCTGTGGTAATTACAGGTTCTGTAGCACCTGTGCAAGTGATAATTACATCAAATCCACCTTTAAAATTAGCCAACTCTTCTAACGGAAAGGCTTTTCCATTTAATTCTTTAGCTAAACTTTCTGCTTTTTCTAAAGTTCTGTTGAAGATAGAGAAGTTAGAATACTTATGTTTTTTAAGATACTGCGCTATGCTGTTGTTAGTTTCGCCTGCACCAATAATTAGCAAACGAGAATTGCCACACATGTTTAATTCACGTAGTTTCCTGTAACCTAAAGAAACCACCGATACTGGATTTCGAGAAATATTGGTGTGCGTGTAAACCTCTTTAGCGGTTTTCACCACTCGGTTCATGATCATACGCATGTAGTCGCCAGTAAAACCAGCCTCTTTACAAGCTTCGTAAGCCTTGCGTACCTGTGCTAAAATTTCCTTTTCGCCTACCACTAAACTCTCTAAAGAACAAGATGTACGTAAAAGATGGTTAAAGGCCTCAACATTTTCGTAAGTAGAAACATTATTGATGAAATTTTCCATGTACTCTTCTGGAAGCCCCATATCCAACACATGTAAAAACCTAGAAATAAACGACCTATCTAACTGAGCTGCAGAGGTAAAAATAAATTCGACCCTATTACAGGTACCTACATAAAATATCTCTTTGATATTCAGCTCAGACTGGATATTACGCAACCTATCATCCAACGTTTGCTCACAGATAACCAACTTCCCTAAAGACTTTAGGTCAATTTGCTTATGTGTAAATGCAATAATCTTTAAATATTCCAAAATAGTTAGCCGTGTTATTTTAGCGCAACAAAAGTAATAAGGCAATCGGGCTTATCTGTCATTAAGCTGTAATTTAGGCTAATTTAGAAAGGTTTTAAATTACCAAACAGGAAGATTGTTTTATTGTTGTATTGCTAAATTGCTTTAAAGTGCAATTAATAATGTATTAACTGATCGTGATTTGAGCACAAAAATCTTAATTTAATGATACACCAAGAACAATTTTCACTAATAGGAGCCGCTGGCAAACCCATACATGGAGATTTAACTTACCACGAAAATAACTCTAATACACCTCTGGTTATTTTTGTACATGGCTTTAAAGGCTTTAAAGATTGGGGAGCTCACAATTTAGTAGCGAGATATTTTGTACAGAACGGTTACCGATATTTAAAATTCAATTTATCACATAGCGGTGTAACACCCGAAAAACCAAAAGATGTAAGCGATTTAGATAGTTTTGCTTCTAATACCTTTAGTAAGGAGCTGGCAGATGTAGATATTATCATTAATCACGCAGTTAACTACTTAGGCGTAAAAGATGTTTTTTTAATTGGACATAGTAGAGGCGGTGGCTTGAGTATTTTGCAGGCAGCTAACAATCCTCACGTAAGAGGTTTGATTACATGGAGTTCCATTGCAGATTTTAGTAGCTTGTGGAAAAAAGAGCAGGAAGAAGATTGGCGAAAAAATGGAAAAATCGAAGTTATAAATGCTCGTACCAAAGAAAAAATGCCATTGAACGTAACCTTGCTTGAAGATTTTGAAACAAACGAAGCTCAGCTGAATATTGTAAATGCTGCAAAGCAGATTAACATTCCGTGGTTAATTGTACAGGGAGACGATGACGTGAATGTACCTTTTGAAACTGCAGAAAAACTGGCAAATGCCAACCCAGCAAGCAGGTTGGTTCGTATTGAAGGTGCAAACCACGTTTATGGTGCAGCACATCCTTACCCAGGCGAAACTTTGCCTCCGCATTTATTTGAAGTTTGTGAAAAGAGTTTGAAGTTTTTGGATAGTATAAGCAGCAGATAAGATGATGCATTTTTTTCAAAAACAAACATCCCTAAAAGCCCGCAACAGAGGTTTTCATTTGGTAACCGATGAAATACTACATGCTTTCCCTGATATTAACAACATCAAAACTGGAATGTTGCAGGTATTTATTCAGCATACATCGGCTTCTTTAACTATTAATGAAAATGCCGACCCCACGGTAAGAATTGACTTTGAAACTTGGATGAACAAAGCTGTACCCGAAGACGATCCTGATTATGAACATGACTACGAAGGCGATGATGATATGCCAGCACACATCAAATCTTCGTTAATGGGAGCTTCTGTGCTTATTCCTGTTACCAATGGAAGATTAAATTTGGGAACTTGGCAAGGTATCTATCTGTGCGAGCACCGCAATAGAGGCGGCAGTAGAAAAATTGTAATTAGCGCCTGGGGAAACTAGACCTAGTTTAACTGCAGACATTTAAGTGCCTGTTGCTTGTAGTTTCTGCCAATTGGCAGTTCTTTCCCTAAAATTTCTACCGCATAAGTATAATAACTTTCTACTTTCGTAGTGCCAATAATAAACGATTTGTGAATTCTGCAAAATTGATCTTCGGGCAATAACTCTTCCAAAACAGAGATTTTTTGCTTGCTAATGAGCACCTTATCTGATAAAACCACTTTCACGTAGTCTTTAATACTTTCTATCCAAAAGATATCCTTCACATTAACTTTAACGGTCTTTCGATCTACCTTTAAATACAAAAACTTACTTACCTCGCTAGTTGATGCAATTTCTGGAACGAGAATACTTTGTTTCCGTGCCCCTAAAACAGTTAACGTTTTATCCATCGCTTTTAAAAAACGATTAAAAGGAACTGGCTTAAGTAAGTAATCTACTGCATCGAGCTCAAAACCATCCACTGCATATTCGCTGTAGGCAGTTGTAAATATCACCTTTGGTGGATTTTTAAGGCTTTTTAGCAGCTCTATCCCATTAACTCCTGGCATTTTAACATCTAAAAACATTAAATCTACCTGCTTTTGCTGCAACACATGAAAGGCATGTATACCATCATTGCAAACGGCTATCACTTCCACTTCCGGAAAACTTTCTAAATATTTAGCAATCACCTCTATGGCATGTGGTTCATCATCAACAATTAAAGCTTTAATCTTCATTTCAAATTATATACTTAGGTTTTGCGATAGATCAATTTTTAGAATTACAGCGAACATATCTTCCTCATCAAATATCTTTAACTGGTACGCATTAGGGTAAATGAGTTCTAAGCGCTTCCTCACGTTCTCCAAACCAATATTGCCATTCTTCTCCAATAGTTGCGTTGGCGGCTGCTCCGGTTTACTGTTGTTAATTTTGAATTTCAACATCTCTCCTTCCATCGCTAGATCGATATTGATCCAAGCTTGACCTACTTTTTCTCCGGCACCGTGTTTAAAAGCATTTTCTACCAAAGGCAACAACAACAAGGGTGCAATCTGATGTCCTTCTAATTCACCCTCTTTAGTGAAATTGAAATCCAAACGTTCTTCGTAACGCATTTTCTCTAGAAGGATGAAGTTTTCCAACATTTGCACATCTTTCTGCAAGGGCACTTTTTCTACATTACATTCATAAAGCATATAGCGTAATATCTGCGACAAGCCCATTACAATTTCTGGAGACTTTGGAGAGTTATTTAAGGTTAGTGCATAAAGGTTATTGAGCGTATTGAATAAAAAATGAGGGTGTATTTGTGCTTTTAGTAGGTTTAGCTCGGCTTCCAGAGCAGCTTGATGCCGCTGATACCAAGCTTTAAAAAACTTAATAGCTACCCCAAACCAAACAATAAAATTAGCCCCCTTTATTGCATTGAGATAATATACAACGTTAGAAAAGCGCTCCCAACGAGTACCCTGCACCTTTTCCCAATTCCTATATCCAAAACTTTTTAAATAAAAATCGATATGCGGTTCTACCAAAAATATATCTATGGTTCGTGTAATGGCAGGCATTACAACAACAAATAGAACTAAAAAACTAAAGAACTGAATGTATTTTCGTTTTAGCAGGAACTTTGGAATAATAACGTAAGCCAGAGTATAAAAATACAGCATGTGTACAGGCAAAAGCATCAAATTGCTTTCTAAAGCTACCAGTACAGGTTGCTTTTCGTAACCATAAACAAAGGAAGTTAAAAACCATACAGAAAGCCAAAAAGCGATATGCGACAATATCCTAGTTTTATTGCTACCTTTTTGCTGGTATGCCTGTATCATTTGCATTTTCAAAAATACATTTCTTAAGCATTTTTCAGTTAAATTTTAGACGAACGACATCGATTTAACTACGAACAACAACCCGGCAACATTTAAAGGTAATTAATTGACGTTGAATGGACTTAAGTTTAGCTGAAGGGTAATTAGAATGCGCTTGCACACCTTATAGCTCTAATGCTTTAAACTGGATTTACATACCCATAATTTAGCATTGTAATATTAAAAGAACTAACATCATGAAAGTTGTACTAATGAACATCATATACTTTATAGTCTTAATACTATTGGCAATTACCTCCGCAAGCGCACAAGATAGTACAATCGCTAAAAAAGCTGGTTTTGCCAATTGGGTGGTAGAAAGTAATGTAAAAACACCAAAAATATCTGTGGTTAAATTCTATAATACTAAGCAGGAATTAATATATCAGGAAGAAATTAATGGTAAAATGATAAATATAACCCGAGTTAAAGTACAAAAAAAGCTTAACGACGTGGCGACAAGACTTACAAAAACAAACACACAAATTGCACCATATAACCTAGTGGCCACAAGCCTTAGGTAAATTAACGCCTAAAAGGGGATGCAAAAACAAGTTACCTATACTGTACTTTGAAATGAATTAAAGATATAGCTTAGTTAAAAATACCAATCAACGCTTGTTAGCATTCCCTTTTTATTCTCGTTCTATCCAATTACCATCTGCACGAATAATGCCAATCAGCTCATCAATTGCATTTGCAGTATTTACATTTTTCTTTACTACTTCTTGTCCGCGGTAAAGTGTAATTCTGTCAACGCCTGCACCAACGTAACCATAATCGGCATCGGCCATCTCCCCTGGACCATTTACAATACAGCCCATGATGCCAATTTTAATTCCTTTTAAGTGTGATGTTCTTGCTCTAATAGCTTGCGTGGTTTCTTGCAAATCGAACAAAGTTCTTCCGCAGCTTGGACAAGAAATGTATTCAGTTTTTGAAATACGGGTACGGGTAGCCTGTAAAATTCCGAAAGATGTTGAGTTGACAACTGCCAAAGGAGTTTCTTTGGCATTGATCCAAACACCATCACCAAAACCATCTATAAACAAACCTCCCAAATCGGTTGAGCTGTACAACTGAAAATCTTCTAAACCAACGCCATCAAAAGTTCTTTCTATAATTACTGGCAATTTTAAATCGGCTGCTAATAATTTTGTAAACGCATGGCGGATGGTTTGCATTGCATTTTCGGTATTGGTAGCTAAAACTAATACAGTGTTTTGTAAAGACGATAACTGTTCAACTACTAAATCTTCAGCCAAAACCCTTACCAAATTCAACTTATCATCTTTTTGTTCGGCGTTAACAAACTCTGTTAAGCTAAATAAAGGATGACAGTTTTGTTTATCGGCCAAGCCTAACCAAGTTTGGTAATTGTATAGTTGTTTTAATCCGCCAGGAAATGAAAATGATGGCAATTGATTACCCAAATAAACCATGTCACATGCCTGGTCGGTAAGGTTATATTTATCTAGCAAAGCTGAATAGTTAAAACCTACAGCATTTAAAACAGCTGGATCTTTTAGGTTTTCACTCTCAAGATTGATCACTACTCTAGGTACTTGATGCCCACCAAAGTTTTCTAACTCTTCGGTATTTCTTCTGTGGTATTGGAACGGACTGTAAAGAGATTGAGAAGTTGAAAGGTTAGAAGGTTGGAAGGTTAAAGATCCATCAGCTTCTGCCAGCGACTTTCTTTCAAAACGATTTGCCAAAGCTCTTGCTACTGGTGCTTCAAACTCAGGATCTTCTGTTAGCGAAACCCTAATTGTATCACCTAACCCGTCGGCAAGTAAAGTACCAATACCTACTGCCGATTTAATACGCCCATCTTCCCCATCGCCAGCTTCGGTAACACCTAGGTGCAAAGGATAGTTCATTCCTTCTTTCACCATAGTTTGTACCAACAAACGATAAGCTTGCACCATCACTTGAGTATTACTCGATTTCATGGAGATTACCAAATTGTAGAAATTGAGGTCTTCGCACATGCGGATAAATTCCATTGCCGACTCGACCATCCCATGCGGAGTATCGCCATAGCGGCTCATGATGCGATCTGATAAAGAACCATGATTGGTACCGATACGCATAGCAGTTCCGTTTTCCTTGCAAATTTTCACCAACGGAGAAAACTTGTTGTAGATACGGCCTAGCTCTGCCTGATAAGCAGCATCTGTATAATCTATATTTTCGAATTTCTTTTTGTCTGCGTAGTTGCCGGGGTTTACACGTACTTTCTCTACAATACGTGCGGCAACTTCAGCTGCATTTGGCGTAAAATGGATATCGGCAACCAAAGGCACATTATAACCGCGAAAACGCAACTCCTTTTTAATATTAGCTAAATTTTCGGCTTCTTTAATGCTTGGCGCAGTGATACGAACATATTCGCAACCGCTTTCTACCATGCGTATCGTTTGTTCTACAGTACCAATGGTGTCCATGGTGTCGGTAGTGGTCATAGATTGGATACGGATTGGATGGTGTGCACCCATTGGCGTATCTCCTATTTGCACTTCACGGGTTACAAACCTCGAATATTGGGTTAAGCTGTTACAATAACCTCCGTCTAACAAAATTGCTTCTTTTTGCATGGTGTACAAAGATAGGCTAAATGTTGGATTGTTAAACGGTTTTAAATTCAGACCATAACTTTATTAACGAGCTTGTTTAAAGGTTTTAAGGTTAGGAAATTTTAGTTTTATTATTATTTTGCAGCATAAATAATCTTTATCAACATCTGAATTAAATGGAAATAACCTTTCTTGGTCATGCTGGCTTTCTCATCGAAACTTCAAAATCTATTCTCATTATTGACCCTTGGTTATCTGAAAATGGCGCTTTCGATGGAGGGTGGTTTCAGTTCCCAAAAAATCACCACATGAAAAGCTTTGTGACTGAAAGGCTTACAACAAACACAACGAAAGCGGTCTATGTATACGTAAGTCATGAACACAAGGATCATTACGATTTAAATTACCTAAACAGTATCGACCATCATGAATTTACATATATCATTCCACGGTTTAGGAGGGCAGTGTTGTTCGACCAGATTAATGCATCCTCTAAAAACCAAATATTACTGTGTGATGATGAAGAGTTGATCACATTAAACGAAAGTGAAACTATTAAGATTTACACCGAAGACAGTGAGCTTAATAGAGACTCTGCCATCCTTTTTTGCAGTGAGGGCTACAAATTTTTGAACTTGAATGATTGCAAGATACATGACAGATTGGAAACTATTAAAATTGAGGAAGGGCATATACACGTTTTTGCAGCACAATTTAGTGGGGCTACATGGCATCCAACTTGTTACGATTATCCAGACGAAGCATATCAAAAAATTTCTAAAAAGAAAAAAATCAGCAAGTTCGAGGCTACGGCTGTGGCAATTGAAAAAGTAAATCCTGATATTTATATACCCTCTGCCGGACCAGCCTGTTTCTTAGACCCAGATTTACTTCATATTAATTTTCAAGAAGAAAATATTTTCCCCAGAAATGAGCAAGTGATTAGCTATTTGAATAAAAGACTAAAGAATAAAAATCTAGTAGTACCTGATATCATGCCAGGAGATGCTATAGAAATCTCATCCAAAATTTGCTTTCAAAAAAAGGCAAAACATAGGGTTAACGAGCAAAATTTTAAAGATTATATACTAGACTATGCAAGTGGCTACAACAAGTTTTTCGAGCATATAAAAAAGCCCCTTTCGGATCTTGAATTTGATGAACTAGTTGAAAAGCTAATCACTGAGTTTAAGGAGAAACTAGCTAACTTTAGTAGCAGAAACCAAATAAAGCGTCCACTTTTTTTAAAATTTATGGATAAAGAAAGTGAAATGATTAAAATTTCATTTGAAGACAATTCCATAGCGCTCTCAAAAGAACCGCAAATAGAGAATTTTTATTTGATCAACGTAAACTCTTACGACATCAAACGGGTTTTAGATGGCAATTTAACTTGGGAAGATTATTCCCTAACCTTTAGAATGCGACTAAATAGAGCTCCTGATGTTTACCAAGTTTTGATGCAAGGATTTTTAATTTTAGAAAAAGAAGACATGAACTTTTTCTGTGACTCTATTTTAGAAATTGAGAATAGAACTGAAAGAATAGTTGTTGAAGTTGGAGGCTGCAAATATAAAGTAGATAGATATTGCCCACACCAAGGAGCTGATATGACTCAAGCTTGGGTTGAAAATAATACTTTAGTTTGTCCGAGGCATAGATGGGCATTTAATTTAGAAAATGGCGGTATCTGCAAGGAAAACGGTGCTACAATTAATGCAATTCCATTAGAGCCTGAGTAAAGGTTTACAATAACCTGTCTTTTACTACTAACGTACCCGCAATGGAGTCGTGTAAACACTGTTGCTTTTTATTGAGGAAACAATAGAGATAGCCAAAACCAAAAGTAATATTTGATACAATCTTGGCGATGTTTCTAACTAATGCTGTTCCTATAGTAACTGCTGCACCATCATCTCCGGTTACTTTAATGTCCATCATTTTCTTACCAATGGTACCTTGCGTTTTAGAACTTTCGCCAATAATATTGTATAGAAATTTCGTAAAAGGTATCAATAAACATACAGCTGCTACCAAAGCAATTCTAGTATCCTTATCTTCTATAGAAAGTACAGCAATAGCCAAAATAATTGCATAAACTAAAGTGATAATAAAAAAATCTATTGCCCAAGCCATTAAACGTTGATCGAAGCTGGCAAAATATTGAGGTGTATGCTTAGGTTTACGAAACCCCATTAGCTCGCGAAGTTCTTCTAGCTCATGTGCCTCCTTATAGTCATCCATTCCAGGCTTCCTCACGAAAGTATCTGGAAAGATCTCCATCTTTTTCAATTCCTCTAAAGTATATGGGCCCTGAGGTTTACCTTTTACAACAATAGTGTACAAACTGGTTTTTGTTTAAATTGTATGCTAGCTTAATTGCCAAAGGTATAAAGGTAGTTAAACTAACTTATCAAGTAAAAAAAGCTATTACAAAAATGGTTGGTGATAACACCAACCATTAGCAAAATTATTTATTATTTGAATTGATTGAACCATAAAGGTAATTGCAAACTGTCAAAACTTTCATTCAATCACTTTCTCATTCAAAACTGAGCAGAGCGAACTCATCATAGATAATTCAATCAATTTTAATAAGTGTCTACTTCGAAATTACTTAAACCGCCGTCAAGCTTAATAAATACCTTGTTTTTAGAGCCTTCATAGTTTGGCGTTTCATAATAACCATCATCCTTTTTAATGAAACCCTTAAAATCTTTAGAAGCCAAACCGGTATGGGTTTTAATTCTACAGCCAGAACCTTGAGGTACTTTAATTTCTACATTGGCAACACCTGTCTTCACATTTACATCGGCAATAGGCAACAATTGCCCAATTTTGATTTTCAAATCTGCTGCACCACCATCAAAGTTCAATGTTCTAATTTTGTATTTAGTTAAATCGAAATCTAGCTCGCCAGCACCCATAGTAAGGTTCAAGGTCCAAAGCGGCTGTGTATTTAAGCGTACTTTTACTTGATTACCACCCGAATTGAACGTCCAGTTATTTTTGTTGCCTTTATATTTTCTGTCATTCATTTTAAAGGTTAGCGTATTCGATGTATCTGTAGTAGTTTTTGTTAAAGAAAAATTACCTTTCCTTTTGTTTACACTAGCCTCAAACAAACTATCTGTAGCATCACTAAGCTTGAAAGAAGTACCACCACCAGATAAGTTTAATGTTGTTTTCTTGCTCGAATCTGCAGCATTATAACTTTCAGCGAACTTTAAACCTTTAAAGGTAGTATCGTTATCATCCTGATTGTCATCCCAATCGATATCTGCTTCTATGTTTTTATCTTTCCAAAATCCAAGCCACCCTCTATGTTGAGGTTTTTCTTGTCCTCTAACAAATAAAAAGGCCAGTGCAATAATGAGGATAGCTAGCGAAACAATGCTACCAGTTTGTGAACCATTTCTATTCAAAAGCATGTTCACACCGCCAATGATAAGGAAGATTGGCCAAAAGCCCCAAACGTTTCTCCAGTAAA
This sequence comes from Pedobacter sp. T50_32, assembly GCF_057652195.1. Lineage (NCBI taxonomy): Bacteria > Pseudomonadati > Bacteroidota > Sphingobacteriia > Sphingobacteriales > Sphingobacteriaceae > Pedobacter > Pedobacter sp. T50_32. Next base: position 80,397 of record NZ_JBYFBY010000006.1, read on the forward strand.
ACTCTATGATATTAAGGTTATCTAGTAAGAGTACACCACCCACAAACAGTAGTAGTACACCCCATATTATTCTTTCGTATTTCATTGTTATATTGTTAAAGGTTGAAAAGTTGTAATGTTCGAAGATTGAATTGGTTAACTGAAAACTCGTACAGCCTAATATTTCTTCTCTTCGGTTGTATCAGTATTTGTTGGAGGTGTTTCTTGTGATGGTTCTGCGAAACCGCCTCTATTTTCATCTTTACGCTGTGCTTCTTCGGTAGTTTTCTTGAAGTTTTCCCACTCGTTTTTACGTTGGTTTTTAAAGATCAAGCTTACACCTAAAGCAACAATTGCTAATGGCCATAATTTGTAAATCTTGAATATATTAAACCAGTGGGGCACAAGATCTAACTGTCTCATCAAGAAATAAACTCCCAACACCAATAAGATTAAACCCACTACAGTTTTGCCTGTATCGTTATTCTTCACCTTTGGTGGGTTATCAAACTTGGTAAATGCGTCTGCATTTTGCGTATTCCATTTAGTTTGCTCCGTTTGTTTCGTCTGGTCTGCAAAAGCTTCTGGCGAATTGAAAATTGAACCGCCCTGAGGATTTTGCTGATAAAAATTCTTAAAGTGTTTATACTTCACCGATGGGTCGTTATTAACTGGTGCAACAATCCACAACACGATGTAAGCTAAAATGCCACTACCAGCTAAAAATATGGTTGTTAGTACAAACAATAGTCTAATGATGGTTACATCAATCTGCATGTAATCTGCCAAACCAGAAGCTACACCAGCTACTGCTTTATCATGTTCGTTTCTATATAGTTTCTTTTCCATTTTGTGTGTCTCCTTTCTAAAAATCCAAAGGGCTTAGTGTTACCTCATCAACATTTGCTCCATCACTTAGCAGCAGTACAGTCTTAATAACTTTAGCAACATCTTCGGGCTGTACAAATTTCGCTTTGTATAGGGTTGTTCCTTCCCATGAAGCGGTATAAGTAGAACCCGGAATTATTGCAGTTACCTTAACCTTGTAAGGGGCCAATTCCTTTCGGATTACATGATTAAGACTAAGCATCGCTGCTTTTGTTACACTATAACTCCCAGCATTTTCTACTGGCGACTTACTTGCCACCGAACAGATGTTAAAAATATGCCCAAAAGCTTGTTCACGCATCAATTTTCCAATCCTTTTACTCATGTAATAGCTTGCATTTAGGTTAACATGCAGTTGATTTTCGAAAACTTCATCATCTTCGTCTATCAAAGATCCTGGTACGAAAACACCCACATTATTCACTAATACATCAATATTTGGAGCAAAAGCTAGAGCTGCATCAATGAACTTTAGCACATCATTTTTCAAACTACAATCTGCTTCAACAGTCAACACGTTAACGTTGAAACTTTTTAGCTCAGCTTCTAAAGCAGCTAGTTCGTGCAGATTTCGTGAGCAGGCAATAATATTATATCCACTTTGTGCCAATTCTACTGCGATAGCTTTTCCAATTCCTTTTGTTGCTCCAGTTATTATTGCATTCATATAAATTGTTGTAAAGTTGAAATATTATAAAGTTGAGATTTGGAATATCACTCATAGAAGTGAATTATAGCTATGATAACAATAAAGCAATTTATCAATTTAGCGCTTCTCCTTCCCCGCCTTTACGTCTACAAAAGAGGCAATAAAATTTCAATCGCTAATATTTTTTCAATAATTAAGCTAAGCCAGAACATTTTTGTTGTTTCTTTGTATATTATTGAGTTAAATTAAACAATTGTTTATTAGATGAATTTTACCAATTTCGGTCGATACATACTCCTTTTAAAAGCAGCGTTTAAAAGGCCCGAAAAGACGAAAATATACATGAAAGCCATTTTTCAACAGATGAATTTCATCGGTGTTGGCTCTCTGGGACTAATCAGTATTATTTCAACATTTATTGGGGCGGTAATGACCTTACAAATTGCCTTCCAGCTGGTTAGCGATTTTATCCCCAAAACTATTATCGGTTCTGTAAACCGCGACTCTTCAATTTTAGAGCTTAGTCCAACGATTAGTGCCATTGTACTGGCAGGTAAAATTGGTTCGGCTATTTCATCAGAAATTGGTACGATGCGAGTGAGCGAGCAAATCGACGCTTTAGAAATTATGGGTATCAACGCTCCTGGCTACCTTATTTTACCGAAAATTATTGCAGGTATTACAATGGTTCCTGTGTTGGTTATCATTTCTATGGTATTAAGTATTACTGGCGGATATTTAGGTGGTACACTATCTGGTGCGGTTTCTCCAGCAGAATATATTCAAGGTATTACCACAGACTTTAATCCTTTCACTATTGCTGTGGCTTTGGTTAAAGCTTTTGTTTTCGGTTTCATCATTACTTCGGTACCCGCTTACGAAGGTTTTTACGTTAAAGGCGGTGCTTTAGAAGTAGCGCAAGCAAGTACCCGTGCAGTAGTAGTAAGCTGTATCAGTATTTTAGCCTGCGATTACATTGTAACCCAGTTAATGTTATGATCGAGATTAAAGATATTTACAAGTCGTTCGGTGATAACGATGTACTAAAAGGCATTTCTGGTAAATTTGAACCAGGTATTACCAATTTAATTATCGGTGGTTCTGGTTCCGGGAAAACGACATTGTTGAAATGTATGATCGGCTTACATCACCCAGAAAAAGGGAATGTAGAATACGATGGTAGAGATTTCACCCAACTAAATACCGAAGAACGTATCGAGATCAGGAAAGAAATAGGAATGCTTTTTCAAGGTTCTGCCCTATTTGATTCGATGACTGTTGAAGAAAACATCATGTTTCCTTTAAATATGTTTACCGATCAGTCTAGAAGCGAAAAGCTAGATCGTGTAAACTTCTGTTTAGAGAGAGTTAACTTAGAAGGCAAAAACAAGCTATTTCCTGCAGAGCTTTCTGGAGGGATGAAAAAACGTGTAGGTATTGCTAGAGCGATAGCCATGAACCCAAAATATCTTTTCTGTGATGAGCCTAACTCTGGTTTAGATCCGAAAACTTCTATCGTTATTGACGAATTGATTAAGGAAATTACCGAAGAATATAACACTACCACTATTGTGGTAACGCACGATATGAACTCGGTAATGGGCATTGGCGATTACATCATGTTCTTGCACCAAGGTAAAAAGTTTTGGGAAGGCTCTAATAAAGAAATTGCCAAAACCGATATCGAGGAACTTAATGATTTCGTATTTGCGAGCCGTTTCATGAAGGCAGCGAAAGACAAATTTTAAATTTCCTATCTTTGCGGTCTGCTGTCATTTTGAGTATAAATTAGAAATCTGTTATATTATCTTTTTGAGATTAGATTTTCTATACTCTTCTAATTGAAGAAATTATTGAAATTACAGCTTTAAACAACCCATAACATTACATGATACAACTGCTTACACCAACCCACTGGAAAGATTACGAATTAATTGACTGCGGCGATTTTGAGAAATTGGAACGCTTCGGAAACCTTATATTATCTAGACCAGAGCCGCAAGCAGTTTGGAAAAAAGTAATGTCGTCAGAGGAATGGAAAAAAAGAGCGCACATTACTTTCAGAGGTCGCTCGGCTACAAGTGGCGAATGGGTAAGACACAATAAAAGTGTACCAGACCGTTGGAACGTGAACTACCAAAATAACGAAGTAAGTATTAACCTACGTTTAGGCTTAACTTCGTTTAAACATGTAGGTGTTTTCCCTGAGCAGGCTGTAAATTGGGATTACATCTCGTCGTCTATCAAAAGTTTTAAAACACCAACGCCAAAGGTATTGAACCTTTTTGCTTATACTGGTGCAGCATCTTTAATTGCTAAAGCGGCAGGAGCCGATACCACCCACGTTGATTCGATCAAACAAGTAGTAAACTGGGCAAACGAAAACCAAGAGCTTTCTAAATTGAAAGATGTTCGTTGGGTTGTAGAAGACGCTTTGAAATTTGTAAAAAGAGAACTGAAACGCGGTAAAAAATATAATGGCATCATTCTAGATCCGCCAGCTTATGGTCACGGGCCAAATGGTGAAAAATGGAAGTTAGAAGATCATATCCAAGAGATGATGCAAGATGTGGTGCAGTTGTTAGATCCTGAGGAGCACTTCTTAATTCTAAATACTTATTCGCTTGGTTTTTCTTCGGTAATTGTAGAGAATTTGATTAAAACTTCATTCCCTCAGGTTAAGAATTTAGAAACTGGCGAATTATTTTTACAAGCTACTTCTGGTATTAAATTGCCGTTGGGAGTTTTTGGCAAGTTTAGAACCACTTCTTAACCTGCGCTATACGTCATTCTCGCGAAAGCGGGAATCCTAATGCGTTAGTGTGATTATCCCTACTACCTCATTACGATTGCCAGTCAAGCTGGCAATGACGACAACTCGCCTAAAAAAGAGAAGCCCCCAAATCCATGGAGGCCTTCCCTAAACAAAACAAACTATTAATAATTGAGATACACTAACTAACCAACTATCCTTTTTTAACTAATTTATATTCTAAAACAGGCTTACCACGAGTACCTGCATCGTTTGCATGGAAACTGTTAAATTTCAATTTGTAAACATTTCCAGCGCCATCTTTTATAACATAGAACACCTTTGAGTTTACACCAGCTGATGCCGCTGGGCTCGTTATTCTCCACTTAGACCCAATTTCATCTCTATTAGATAAAAAATTGGTGCTAGCTACATCAGCTTCAGCGTAAGCAGCGTAAGACTTCGTATCTGTAGAAATTTGTGCAGCAGTAACACCTCCTAATTTATTAAGGAATATTAAATCAGAAAAGTTATAAGGCACCATTTGACCGAAATTGGTTTCATAAACTGAATATCCCCATACTATATCCCAACTCGCTTTTGCTGGCTCAACATTAACAGTTGTACCGCTTGTTAACGAGACGAACTTGAAATTAAAACCAGCATCCTTAGCTACATCAACTGATTTAAATCCTGATGTTTGTTTAATGGTTCCGTACTGTACTGTATAGCCGCCTGTTGTATTTCTGGTTACTAATAATTTAATCCAAGCTCTAGCTGCAATACCGCCACCTGTACCTCTGTTTAAAATAATAACCTTATTATCTGATGCAGTAGCCGAAACTGCCGGAATTACTGTAGAAGAAATATTTCCATTAATAGGATCATAAAAGTTAAAATCTTCTGCTTTTGGTGACATCTGATTAAATCCAAGTACCAAACCAACTGTGTCGGCCTCTCCAACAGCTGTCAAACTATTTGCAGTTTGAATAACTTTAGCACCAGCACTGGTTGAATTATTGATGATTACTCTAAACTCAGCACCTGAATAGAAACCCAAATCCCATGAACTTCTAAGAACAGGAGTTTGTTTATTGGCACTAAAATCTACATAAACACTATTTGCCGCCGAAGCTCCATCTTCCGTACCTGCTATTCCATTTAAAGTCATTGTACTTCCATCAGATGGTGGTACAACAATAATGGGATCGACTTCATCTTTTGAGCAGGCTGTAAATACTGATGCCATCAAAACCACGGCAAACATTGAGTTAAGTTTATTCATCTTCTTCTTTAATTTATTTTTAGTAGTATAATTTGCTATTTCATTAAGATTTGTTCCAGTTGAAGGTAAGCCCCAACACGTAAGAGCGACCATAGCTGTAGGCCACAGAACCACCTCCACCACCATGAGGACCACCGGATCCAGTTTCTGTATTGCTTAATTGGGTCACATCGAACAGGTTTTTAACACCTGCATTGATGGTGAACCGTTTGTAGATATTTTTATTGAACATAATATCTGTCCAACTAAATGCTCCTATCTTAGTTTCCTTTACTCCATTTGGCACCGTATTATCTGATGTATAACCAGGTCTTTGGCCTGAGTATTTGAAAAATGCGCTTATAGATGCATCTATTTTTGGTAGATTGTAAATTAGGTTACTGAATAATTCTGGTGTCCAAGAAAATTGCGGAACTGCCATATTGTAATCGCCTTCAGAAAACGAGTTGTATCTACCAATGTAAGACAAGCCCAAATCAGCCTTTAAAGCTTTATAAGCAAACGTATTGGTTAGCGATGCACCTGTGGTTTTAAATCTTCCTACGTTAAAAAGGCTCGTAACGGTATTATCGTTAGGATCTTGGGTAAAACCAATTCTATTCTTGAAAATATTGTAGAAACCAGAAAGATTAGCCGAATAACGAATTTCATTTTGATTGATTGGCGACCATACAAAAGAACCATTAAAACTATTAGAGTGCTCAGCTTTCAAATTCGGATTTCCATAGATGGTATGGCTGGCATCTACAAAATCGTAATATAATTCTCTTAAAGCCGGCGCCCTAAAACCCCGAGCATAGGCTAGTCTAAAGTCAAGGTTATCCGTTAAAATAAACTTGGTATTTAAAGATGGAATTACTGGCGGAGCATCATAAATAGAATTTTTAATAAATCTTGCTCCAGGTCTTAAACTTATTTTTGAGCCGAACTTTATTTCCGAAGATAGAAATAGCGCATAATCTTCAATTACTGGGTTCCCCTTGATCCTATTAGCGCTTGCTTCATCCCTATTATATTCAAATCCTCCCTGAAAAGAGATCATATCAGATGCCTTGTAGTACGCAACACCTCTAAAAATGGCTGTATTAAATTTGGCGATATCCTGCTCTCCCTGTCCCGTACTTAACACCTTAGTTCCTGTGGCAAAGTTTTGTTCAATGGTATTCGTTTTCCTTTGCAAATCTGTATAACCCAAAACTCCATTTATACGTAGTTTACTTGATAACTTGATGTCTGATTGCAACTGATGGGTATATCTATTGGTAATGTACGTAGGAAATTTAGCTACGTAAATATTCGGGTTCATACCTGTTCTACTAGCAATTCTTTCATCTACCAAATCCAATCTATACCAAAGATTAAATTTTGCATTTTCGTATCCCACCTTAGCATTTCCTAGGTATTGATCCTTTGCCCTCCACCAAGTTATAAAAGGCATTTCTTGGATGGTAGTAGTTTTAGGCGGCACATTCCATCCACCAAACTCATTCCTACTGAAACCCGCTAAGGCGTGCCAACCTTTGTTTCTCCAATTAAGAGAAATGTTTTTATTGTGAATACCATCACCTGCTAATGCTCCATATTCTTTCCCAACTGTTTCTTCCTGCAGTCTAGCAGAAACACCAAACCTGGCTTGCCCTGCGCCCTTTGTGATAATGTTAATTACGCCTGCTAAAGCATCGGTGCCGTAGGTTACAGAAACTGGTCCTTCAATAACTTCTATCCTATCAATGGTATTGATGTCAATCTGGTTTAAGCTTTCCCTCGAATCCGAACGGTCTATTACAGGCACACCATCTAATAAAATTTTAATGTTCCTTCCGCCCATGCCCATTAGTTCTACATCACTAATACCTAAAACCAAATCGTTACTAAACCTAAAACCAAACTCTGTATTTAAGATTTGCTGGATATTAGTAGCGCCTCTCAGTTTTATTTTTTCTGAGTTGATACTGCGCACATTGTAAACCGAGTTTTTAACAGATTGCGCTTCAAATTGACCTGTAACTACTACCTCATTTAGCTCGTAAGATTTTTCCTTAATAGTGATGGGAGCTAACTGCTTATCGGTAATTTCGTTAATAGTTAGCTGCTGCTCTTCACTAGAAACTCCAGACTTAATTATCAAGATTGAACTGCCACTCGGTGCAGAGATTCTAAAAGTACCTTCCTTATCAGTGTAAGCTATATGCTTAGTGCCTTTAATAGACAATGTTAGCCCGTAAGCAGGTTGCCCATCGGCTGTAAGCACTTTACCTCGCAAATTAATGGTAGCAGTTTGCGCAAAAATGATGTTTAAGTTTAAAACGAATGTTAGGATAAATAGTAATTGTTTTCTCACCTTATTTAGAATGATTTCAAATAATAGCGCAATATTAAATATTTATTTAGACTAATTACAAATAATATTAAAAGTTTTTTCATCATCTTATTTTAATTCGCTGAAAAACATCTATTTTAGAGAGTATATTTTTTTATCGATGTTGATAAGTAAGCTTAGCTACTTTTAACAAATGATGTATTTTTGAAAAATTTGAAACATTTTAAAGCAGAAGCTGCTTAATACCCTTGAAAGCATTAACTAAAAACCAATAGAATAGGATGAAATTCACTAAGATCGCAAGCATGATCTTGGTAGCTGGAGCTACCATCTGTACATTTACCCAATGTACCTCTGACGCAAAAGATAAAAAAGGCAAAGACGGAGCAAAAGGGACTGACACTACCACTACAGCTAAAGAAGAGGAAGTTGCGACCATAACTCCTGTTGACAGTGCCAAGTATAATGAACTTGTAAAAGCTAATGCCAATGGCGATACGACTGGAAAATGGCCCGTAAAAAACCATCCTATTCCTTTGGACGGAGCTATACTTCCATTTAAGCGTATTGTTTGTTACTACGGAAATCTCTATTCTAAAAAAATGGGTGCTTTGGGCGAATATGAGCCAAAAACCATGTTGAGTATGTTAGATAAAGAAGTTGCTAAATGGAACAAAGCCGATCCAACTACTCCAGTACAGCCAGCTTTACATTATATTGCAGTAGTTGCTGCTGGAGATCCTGGCAAAGACGGAAAGTATAGAAACCGCATGCCATTTAAACATATCGATTCGGTATTGAATATTGCGAAAATGCGTAAAAACATGATCGTTTTCTTAGATATTCAAGTAGCGTTAAGTACCATACAGGTAGAATTGCCATTATTGGAGGAGTACTTAAAACTTCCTAATGTTCACCTAGGTATCGATCCTGAATTTTCTATGAAAGGTGGTGTTTTACCAGGCAGAAAAATTGGGACTTACGATGCCAGTGAAATCAACTATGTTTCCGGTTACTTAGCTAACTTGGTTAAAAAATATAACTTGCCTCCGAAGGTATTTGTTATTCACCGTTTCACTAAAAAAATGGTAACTAACTCTCAAAGCATTAAATTACGTCCAGAAGTACAAGTGGTAATGCACATGGACGGCTGGGGCGAACCTGACTTGAAATTTGGCACTTATCGTCACTTTATTTACGGAGAACCTGTGCAGTTTACAGGCTTTAAAATCTTCTATAAAAATGATTTGAAGAAAGCTCCAAACAGGTTGATGACACCAGAAGAACTGATGAGACTAAAACCGCGACCAATTTACATACAATATCAATAAGCCGGAGGCTTGTTGGGATTAGGGTGTCGAAAAGCTTTTCGACACCCTTTTTCTTTACCTCTAAATCCCCTAAAGGGGACTTCGTAATTAGTCCCCTTTAGGGGATTTAGGGGTTTAAAAAGTTAACAATGCATGCTGACTAGAAGTGTGCAAATCTCTCCAAACTCTGTTGATCTCAGTTTCTTTTCTCGCGGCTTCCAAACCTGCGTAAGGATACAATATATCTACTACCCTTCTAGATTGATGCGCTAGTTCCCTACTCAATCTGCTCACGTCCTTTAACAAATCTTCATCGATATACTTTTTATGGATCAACTGATGCCAAGAATTATCAAAAGCTTCGTAGAAATGTTCACGGATGGTAGTTAACGTATGTTTGCACTTCATCAACTCTTCTTGAAAGAAAATTACCTGTTCTGGCGAATATCTCTTAAATCCAGAACGATTAAAGAAACTATCATTCACTAAATCTAAAAATCGGCGAGCCATACCTAAGCTATTAACCGCCAAAGTAGTTTCTGCCAGTTGTAAAAATGGATAATCAAAGCCTTCGTCAGCTACTTTCGGTTCATTAATTTTAAAGGAACGATTTGCAGGAACTTCTACACCATGAACATCGAAAGCATGACTTCCCGTGGCAACCAAACCAAAATAAGACCAACCCGATTGGATTTCTACCTCATCTCTTTTTAAGATAAAAGACTTGATTACCTGCTTACCTTCTTCATCTAAAATATCATTACCATTTTCATCTTGCACTATGCAGTTTGCAGTGAAAATAGTAGCATGCAAAGCTCCACTTGCATATTTCCAATGTCCGTTAATACGATAACCATTTTCGGTTTTTTGAGCAGTTCCTCCAACGGCACCACTGCCAGCAAAGCAAACTTTTCTATCAGCAAAAACTTCCTTTGCCAATTCTTCATCTAAAAACCCAGCAAACCACCCTGCACCACTACAAAGCGTCACCGTCCAAGCGGTACTGCCATCTACATAAGCCAAATCTTCTTCCAATCTCAAAATTTCTGGCAGTTTTTTACCCGGTCCGCCGTAAGCAACTGGCAAATACAATTTAAACCATTCTTGCTCATAGGCTATTTCTAAAATATCAGGATGTAATTCGCCAAGTTCTTCTGATTGAGATGCTAATTTCAAAATGGCTTCCTGCCAAGTTTCTGTAAGTTGTTCCATGCTGAATGTTGTTGATTGAAAAGTTGGAATGTTGTAAGGTTGGTTAATCGGTTAACTGTTTAATTGGTTCATTGAAAACTGTTAACTGGAAACTGTCAACTGTTTATTGTATATTTTCTTCCAATCGAAATAACCGAAAATGGCCACTACGAAAAAGAATAATGTTAGCAACGAGAATAAAACCAAGTCTTTGTGCCATAGTAATGGAATAGCTACAATGTTCGAAATGTTAAGGAAAATCCAGTTCTCTATTTTACGACGTGCCAAAAGCCACATGCCAGCCCATGCGACAGATGAAACAAATGCATCTAAAATAGGCACATCAGAATTGGTGAAGTTGACCAATGCATAATACAAAACGAAATAACCGCCAATAGAAATGGCCAGCGCAATTTGCAGTTCTTGTCTGGTAGTCCAACTCACTTTTACCACTTCCTTTCTTGCTTTGCGCTTGCTCCAAATAATCCAGCCGTAAATGCTCATGACCAAGTAATACATACTCAGCAAGCTCTCAGCATACAACTTTACGTTTAGCTTTAGATACAGGCCAAGCAATATTCCAATAATACCTGCCGGATAAAGTAAGATGTTGTTGCGTTTAGCCAATAAAACTTCGGCAACACCAAAAGCCACGGCAAACGATTCTAAGTAACTAATTGCACGAGCCTGTTCTATAAACAGACGTAGATATTCCTGAATTTCCATTCTCAATATTTTGCCAAACGGCGATTAATAGTTTAGCGTATGGCGTTGAGCGATAGCCGACCTTACGTTAAAAATAAAATAATTGAAAACTGCTTTCAGGGCGAAACAGTAATTGGCTTAAACCTCTAAATTAAATCCCTACGTCGGTATTATCCGCATCAGGTGCGTTTGGAGGTATAAGGTTTGAGGTAGTAAGGCATAGGGTAACCCTAAACCATAAACCTTTTTCCTTAAACCTCAAACTGGGTATAATCTCAGCCTGCTAAATATTGGGTATTTAACAAGCACCCCTTTGAGTTGGGCAAATATAGTATTATTATATTCCACTTAATTTAAATTTCCTATTTTTAGAAAAACTTCCTATGAAATATCTTATTAAATATCTTATTTATTTTCTTCCTCTAGTATCTTTTGGACAAAATTCAAATAACTTCAAACAGTACCACGAATTGTCAAAAGTTCAAGATAAATCTATTCTAATAATTATAGAACCTAACTCTTCAGACCAAACTAATCTAAATGCTAAAAACACTCTTCGTAATTCTGATTTTTTTAAAATAGCAGCAGAGCATTTCATTATTTTTGAAACCACTATAGGTAATCCTTCTATCAAACACATTGTTTCAAAATACAAGATAACTACGCTACCAACTTTTTTATTCCTACATAATAATGAAGAGGCTTTTTTAAAGGAAACAGGCTATTCCCCCGTCACTTCTAAGTACATAACCATGATTAAGCATGCAATAGAAAAAAAGGAAGAGAAAACATTAGGGACCTTAGAAAAGGAGCTTTTAGAAAGTCCAAATAGCAGTGTACTTTTAAAGAAAGTAATTGATGCTAGGAAATCTATTGGTATTATAGATAACGCAGAATTAATAGAAAAATATGTCTCTACACTATCGTCTGAAGAATTGACAAAATATGAAACTATTTTATTCATTTTAGAAGCGGGACCTTACGCTGACGGTAATGCTTTCAAAGTCGCCTTTTCAAATAAAAATTTTATAAGTATGGTTTATCGCAATAGTACGGGTAATACATTTTCTAAAATTAGAGCCGCCATCACGGATAATACAATGATAAATGCTATTAAAACGAAAAATGTAAATCAAGCCATAGCTGTTGGAAATTATCTAAAAGAATTAGCTGGACCAATTTATGGACCTAAAAACTATACTTCTACTATGTTAAGTTTTTATAAAGGTATTGGTGATACAACAAACTTTCTTAGAGAAGCTGTACCATTCTATGACGAGAACTATATGACTTTAAGCGCAGAAACAATTAAAAAGAAGCAAGAAAAATACCTACACTCTGAAATTTTAAAAACTCTACCTTTTCCATCTCCAACAATTGTCAAATCTGAAAATGACAGTATTGAAGTAAAAGCTGTGGGAATAAAAAGTAAATCAATTTCTACATCGTCCATAAGCATCGAACACAACAACCTTTATTCCAATATTTTAAACAACGTAGCTTGGGATTTTTATAAAACTGGGACAAAAAACATAAATTATCTTACTAAAGCCATGATTTGGAGTAGACGTTCGATAGAGCTTAATCCTTCTGCACATTATTACGACACCTTAGCGCATATATTATATCAATTAGACTATACGAATGAAGCTATTAAAATTCAAGAATTAGCTATTGCACAAGCTAAGCTTCAAAAAATCCCAATTCAAAATTTACAAGAAAACCTTAAGAAAATAAAAAACAGAACACTGTGATATAGAAAAGCCTTGCTTATTTAAAACATAGAACTCTGTCCTTTATCATCTATCTTAATATCCCCAGGATTGGTAATCTCGAATGATATTTTCTTTTTCTGCACAACAGGCTCAGCAGGTTTTTCACTATCTGCTGCTTCGGTTTTAACCTCTTCCTTTTTCGATTCCTCTACCACCAATGGTTTAGCGGCAGATTTGAAAGATGGTTTTGCTTTTTTCGGTTCCTCTGGCTTCTCAGGAGCTTCAAAAGTCGGGCTTTCTTCATTAGCTTCTGGCGTTACCTCAGCAACATGAATTTCCTCCACAGTTTCAACATCAGCATCCGTGTCTTCTTCTCTACCTTCTCTACCTGTCGATGGGTCTGTATGCACCTCCGTAACTTCAAAATGCGACTCTTCCAGTTCGGTCAGACCAATTTCAAGCTCAGCATCTACCAATTCAACTTGTTTTACGGTATGTGGCGTTAGTCGGTTTCCGTTAGCTTTCCAACCTTTCACATCAATTAAACTAGCCAAATCTAGCTCTAAAGTTTCTGGAGTTTTAGTCTTGCCCTTTTCAACATCAACAGTTAGCTTGGCATCGGTTTTACCAGTAATGAAAACCATTTTAGAACCGTTTTCTTCACTGATAAAACTTACTACTTTGCCAATTGGCTGTAGTTCAAATACAAATCGTTTTACGAAATAATTCTTCGCCTTGCCATCGTAGTGCACCACACCATAAACATGCTCTGGGTTATACTTCTGCATCAGCACAATGCCCGGGTCAAAGTGGTTGCTCAATTCGAAAGTACTCAACTCATAAGTACCATTGCCGTACACCTGCAAGATTTTATCGTCGCCATCAAACTCACCTAAATATTTACCCCTACCATCCACATTTAAGCGCTTCAAGATATCATCGTACCAAATTTTGATACCCGCTAAAGTAGAAACACCTTTAGTTTTCAGTAATACTTTCTTGATAGGAAACTTCACTACAATATTACCCATCGAGCTACGCCCTTTAATGGCAACATTCGTAAAATCGATGTCAATAGCCAGCTTTTTCAACTTAGAATGAGGTTTCAATTGCACCGAAACCACCTCTGCCTCCCCATTCGGATTAGCGGTAAAATATAAAGCCTTAGAACCTTTACTGCCTTTCGTTAAATCGTACTCCTTATCGCGGGTTACTCCCAAAACAGAGAAACGCTTAATATAACTGATGCCACTTCCGCCATCCTTATAAATCATGTTGTAAACCGTACGCTCATCCCCTTTTTTGAAAACCTGCGCATGAATAATGTTCTTGCCCACAAAGGTTTTATCGGCCACTTTGGTTACAATAAACCTACCATCTTCACGGAAAACAATAATCTCGTCAATATCAGAACAGTCGCCAATTAATTTGTCTTTTTTAAGACCCGTACCAATGAAACCATCCTCTGGGTTCATGTACAGTTTTACGTTTGCCAAAGCAACTTTAGCCGCCTCTACCCTATCAAATAACCTAATTTCAGTTTTACGTTCGCGTCCTTTACCATATTTTGCCTTAATTTTCTCGAACCAAGCAATAGTATAATCCGTCAAATGACGCAAATGACCTCTCACGGTTTTCATTTCGTCTTCCAAAGCTTTCATCATCTCATCCGCCTTTTTCACATCAAAACGAGTGATGCTACTCATCGGCTTATCGATTAATTTTTTGAAATCTTCAGGCTGTATTTCACGATATAAGGATGCCTTAAACGGCTCGAATAAACGATGTAAAACCTGCACCACTGTATCAAAATCTCCAGAATTTTCGTATTCTGAATTTTTGTACATCCCTTCCTGAATGAAAATCTTTAACAAAGAACTAAAGAAAACACGCTCCTGCAACTCGTGCAAACGGATTTCCAGTTCTTGCTTTAACAGCGATTTCGTGAACTTCGTGTTCTGCTCAAGAATATCGTTAACGCTTAAGAAATGTGGTTTATCATCCTTAATTACGCAAGTATTTGGCGAAATAGAAACCTCACAATTGGTAAATGCATAAAGTGCATCTATCGTAACATCTGGCGAAATACCAGGTGCCAAATGCACTACAATTTCTACGTTTGCAGCTGTATTATCTTCAATCTTCTTGATTTTGATTTTACCTTTATCATTCGCAGATAAAACACTATCAATTAAAGAACCTGTAGTTGTACTATATGGAATTTCGGTGATGACCAAAGTCTTTTTATCACGCTCTGTAATCTTTGCACGTACCCTAATCTTACCACCACGCTGGCCTTCATTGTAGTTAGAAAAATCGGCCATACCACCCGTAAAAAAGTCGGGCAAAATATTAGGACGAATGCCCTTCAATACCTCAATCGAAGCGTCTAACAATTCGTTAAAATTGTGAGGCATAATCTTGGTGGCCAAACCTACCGCAATCCCCTCCGCTCCCTGCGCCAATAGCAAAGGAAACTTCACTGGCAAAGTCACAGGCTCATTATTTCGCCCATCGTAACTTAACGACCAAATGGTAGTATCCGCATTAAAAACTACATCGTTCGCAAATTTCGACAAACGAGCTTCGATGTAACGTGGCGCAGCAGCACTATCGCCAGTAATCGGGTCGCCCCAGTTACCCTGACAGTCAATCAGCAAATCTTTCTGACCAATTTGCACCATCGCATCCCCAATCGAGGCATCCCCATGCGGATGGTACTTCATCGTATTTCCAATCACGTTGGCCGCTTTGTTAAAACGTCCATCATCCATCTCCTTTAGCGAGTGCATAATACGGCGCTGTACGGGTTTAAAACCATCGTTAATGTGCGGTACAGCCCTATCTAAAATTACGTAAGAAGCATAGTCTAGAAACCAATTTTCATACAAACCATTAATCGGAATAACGGTATGTTTGTGTTCTTCAACACGCTCTTCTTCGGGTAAATTGGTTTCGTTTAAATCGTCCAGTTCTTCACTCATGCGCTAAAAAAAGTTTTTGGGATGCGTAAATATAAGACTTGAAGCCCATTTTTACGACAGAAGTTTTTAACAATTAACGTTAAGTTTTTGGCTTACAGCAAGCTGACTAATTAGAAAAGCAAATACAGTGATTTTTCGCTTCCGAAAGTCCCGCTTTTCGTTGCAATCTTTTTATGAATGCCGCCGGCAACATACGAAACTTCGTAAGTTTTCGAAACTTACGAAGTTTGATTTTCTGCAACAAAAAGTATTTCCACTCCTATCGGGTTTAATATACAAAACCTCGCCAAATATCTACGGAGTTGTAGCCTGTGCTATAATTACTTCCAAGAAATACACTAACATTCGAAACCGTTTTTTTAATTTCAGTTTCTCAAACCTTAATACATCATGAAGATTTTCCAAACAGCCTGTGCTGTAGCATTATTTTTCGGCGCAAGCTTAACAGTTAAAGCTCAAATCACTTTACCTTCCGTTTTTTCGGATAATATGGTTTTACAACGCAATTCCAATGTAAACTTTTGGGGTTGGGCTGGTAGAGGCGGTACCGTTAAAATAATTCCGAGTTGGGGCAAAGATACTTTAACTGTGAAAGCAAGCGGACATGCAAAGTTTGCCACACAACTTAAAACTCCAGAAGCTGGCGGTCCTTATAGCATCACTATCTTAAATGGAAAATACAAACAAATAGTAAGCAACATCCTAATTGGTGAAGTTTGGCTTTGTTCTGGACAATCAAATATGGAATGGAACTCGGGCAACAAACTAAAAGAAATGATGGACGAGCTACCTAACGCTGGCAACGACCAAATAAGATTGCTTCATGTAAACAGAGTTGCATCTTTCTATCCACAAGAGAATTTCAGCAACAAATGGCAAGTTTCCAGTCCAAAATCTGCTGATGGTTTTAGCGCCATAGGTTATTTCTACGCAAAAAAACTACAACAAGAACTGAAAGTACCTATTGGCATTATCAGTTCTAACATTGGCGGCACTAATGCAGAAGTTTGGCTACCAGACACCGCAGTTACCAATGATGCAGCGTTGGCGAAAGATGCCGCTACATTCAAACCATCTGCCAGCCGCCCACATGAGCCTGGTACGTTGTGGAACACCATGATTTACCCATTGGTTGGCTATAACATTGCTGGTTTTTTGTGGTATCAGGGCGAGTCTAACGTGAACACTTACGCCAACTATAATCATTTAATGACAAAACTTGTTAACTCTTGGAGAGGTGCTTGGAAAGCAGATTTACCTTTCTATTTCGTACAAATTGCACCTCACAATTATAAATCTAAACCTGATTTGCAAAAAGGTGCGCTACTAAGAGAACAGCAAGCTAAACTTTTGGCATTAAAAAACACAGGAATGGTAGTGGTATCAGATTTAACGCCAGATACTAATAATATCCACCCGATACTAAAAAAAGACGTTGCCAGCCGTTTGGCGGATTTGTCGTTGGTAAACGTTTACGGCAAGAAATTACTGGCTTACAAATCGCCAGTTTATAAGTCTCACAAAGTGGATGGAAATCAAATTGTGATTGACTTTGATGGTTTAGATGATGGATTGGAAGTGAAAGGAAAAGATATTGCTCACTTATTGATTGCCGATGATAGCAAGGTTTTCAAGCCAGCAAAGTTTAAAATTAAAGGTAAACAATTGGTTGTTTTTAATAGTGAAATTAAAAAGCCTACTGCCGTTCGTTTTTCTTTTTCAGATGCTGGCATTTCTAATTTATTTACCAAAAATGGCTTACCTGTAGCTCCTTTTAGAACCGACAGTTGGTAATACTTCCACAAAATTGATTAGGGCGATGCATCTTTTTTTATTTTGCATTGCCCTAGCTTAACTAAACCCGGTAGTAGCGAGCACGCAGGTGAGGCACGAACCAAGTAAAGCGAATAACGGGACTACATTTCTATAGTAGCAACACCACTGCTTTTCTAAAGCAAAATCTATACTGATTGCTCTCAACAATTTAGCAATTTAACCACCAAACAATCTACTAACTCCTTATCTTCGCCTTATGTCTCTATTTTCGATAAAAGAACAAATGGATGCGCTGGTAGCCGAGCTAAATCAGCACACTTATAATTATTATGTTTTGGCTATGCCAACCATTGCCGATTACGAATTCGACAAGAAATTGGAAGAATTGGCCAAATTGGAGAAAGAAAATCCAGAGTTTGCTGACGCCAATTCCCCTACACAGAAAGTTGGTGGCGATATCACCAAAACTTTTAATACCGTAAGGCATAAATGGCCAATGTTGTCGCTGGGCAATACTTACAACGAGCAAGACTTGAGAGATTTTGACGAGCGTGTGCGCAAAGCTATTGGCGATAATTTCGAATATGTTTGCGAACTGAAATTTGATGGTTTATCGATGAGCATCACTTACGAAAATGGCATAATCACTCGTGCGGTAACTCGTGGCGACGGCACGCAAGGAGATGATGTGACTGCAAATATCAAGACCATCCATTCTATTCCACACAAGGTAAAAGGTGCAGACGTGCCAGAAACTTTCGAAATTAGAGGCGAAGTTTTTATGCATAGAGCCGCCTTTGAACGTTTAAACAAAGAACGCGAAGAACTTGGCGAAGTGGCTTATGCTAACCCAAGAAACTTCGCTGCTGGAACGGTAAAAATGCAGGACTCTAAGGAAGTGAAAAAACGTCCGTTAGATTGCTTTTTATACGGTTTATATACTGACAAGCAGTTTTTCAAAACACATTGGGAAAGCTTAGAAGCGGTTAAAAGCTGGGGCTTTCATGTTTGTGAGCACACTAAACTAGCTGGAAATATTGAGGAAGTTTTAGATTTCATCCACTATTGGGATGCCGAACGTTTTAAACTGAGCTACGATATTGATGGCATCGTAATCAAAGTAAATAACTACGCACAACAGCAGGAATTAGGTTTTACAGCTAAATCTCCTCGTTGGGCTATTTCTTACAAATACAAAGCTGCCGAAGTACAAACAGTTTTAGAGAAAGTAACCTATCAAGTTGGGCGTACAGGCGCAGTTACACCTGTTGCTAATTTAAAGCCTGTAGTTTTAGCAGGTACAACAGTAAAAAGAGCAACACTACACAACGCAGATGAAATTACTCGTCTAGATTTGCATGAAGGCGATACCGTTTGGGTAGAAAAAGGCGGCGAAATCATTCCTAAAATTATCAAAGTAAATTTAGAGCTAAGAAAACCCGATACTAAAGCCATTCACTTTATCGAAAATTGTCCTGAATGTGGCACTCCATTAATTCGTAAAGAAGGCGAAGCGGCTTATTACTGTACTAATGATGATGGTTGTGGACCACAAATAGTTGGCAAAATCCAACATTTTATTGGTCGCAAGGCGATGAACATAGACGGCTTAGGCGATGAAACTATCGAAGCTTTTTACAAGCGTGGTTTGGTTCGTCACATCAGCGATTTGTACAAACTCCATGAAAAGGCAGACGAACTAAAAGCGATAGAACGCTTTGGTCAAAAGTCTATCGATAACATGCTAGCCGGTATCGAAAAATCTAAAGAAATGCCTTTTGAAAAAGTACTTTTCGGATTGGGTATCAGATATGTTGGCGAAACTGTAGCGAAGAAATTAGCTAAAGGCGTAAAGAATATCGACAATCTTGCAGCTGCATCTTTGGAAGAATTAACAGCCATAGATGAAATTGGCGTTCGTATTGCAGAAAGCATCAACGAATATTTTGCACAAAACAGCAACATAGCGCAGATAAATGAATTGAAAGATGCGGGTTTGTGCTTTGAAGTAAAAGAAACGTTAAATAAGCTCCAAAGCGACAAATTAAATGGAAAAACATTTGTAATTTCGGGCGTTTTCGAAAAATATAGCAGGGATGAATTGAAGAATTTGATAGAAGAAAACGGAGGTAAAATCTTAAGTGGTATCTCAGCCAAGCTAGACTTTCTAGTTGCAGGCGATAACATGGGACCATCGAAATTAGAGAAAGCCACTAAACTGAATATCAAATTAATTAGCGAGGAAGAATTGGAGCAAATGCTAAATTCATAACCTTTACGCTCGTCATGCTGAATTTATTTCAGCATCAGCTAACCGACTCTGAAATAAATTCAGAGTGACGACTAATTTAATCACTGCTGTAAACGAGAGTAAAAGCAATTAATAAACAATAAAACATAATGAACAAATTTCACGGAACAGGTGTAGCATTGGTCACACCTTTCAACACCGATGGCTCGGTAGATTATCAGGGTTTAGAACGCCTGATTAATCACTTGGTTAATGGAGGTATCGAATACCTCGTATCTTTAGGGACAACTGGCGAAACCGCTACATTAAGCAAGAACGAGAAGAAGAAGGTGTGGGAATTTACCGCTGAAATTAACAATGGTCGTTTGCCTTTAATGGCTGGCATTGGTGGCAATGATACGTTAAGCGTTGCCGAAGAAATTAGAACTTTCGAAAGCACGGGTTACGATGCTATTCTTTCTGTTAGTCCGTACTACAACAAACCTAATCAAGAAGGTATTTACCAACACTACAAATACTTAAGTGAAACTAGCAGCTTACCAATTTTACTTTATAACGTACCTGGTAGAACTGGAATTAACATGACACCTGAAACTACTTGCAGGTTAGCTCATGATTTCAAAAACTTAATAGGCATTAAAGATGCTGCTGGTACTTTCGACCAGTTTAACCAAATTATGAGAGATAAACCTGCAGATTTCATGTTAATCTCTGGAGACGACCCTGTAGCTTTACCAATGATTTCTATTGGCGCTGTAGGTGTAATTTCTGTAATCGGAAATGCAGTACCAAAACAGTTCTCGGATATGATTAGATTGTGTTTAAACGGCGAGTTCGCAAAGGCTAAGCCTGCACATTTAAGCTTGATAGAATTCACAAGGTTATGCTTTGCAGAAGGTAATCCGGTAGGTGTTAAATCTGCATTGAAACAGTTAGGTATTTGCGGTGACGATGTTCGTTTGCCACTAGCTAAAGCAAGTGCGAGCCTTGATGCTCAGATTGCAGAACAACTGAAACAGTTGGCTTAATTCCGTCTTTAAATTATAGCAAAGCCCTGATTGAAAATTCAATCAGGGCTTTTTTGTAAAATATTTCGTTAAAATAACCTGCTAAATCAACTACTCAATGTTAATCGGTTTGTTTTTTGGGTATTTAACTTGATATTTCAAATCAATTTTCTTTTGCTCGTTTGGTTGTAACAAAAACTGCCAGGTTAACTTGCCGTTGGTTTCATCTAATTTAGCTTTCGATAGCTCTTGTTTCTCTACCGTGATATCATTATTGGTAGCAATTGGCAACTGATCTTCAATTGTCAAATTCACCGCCTGGCTTTTTCTGTTCTTCACATCAATTACAAAATGGCGTGTATCTTTTTGCGACGATCCAATAAACTGTCTTTCGGTATAGCCCTTTTGTTTTTCTCTTTTTACAGAAACATTTTTATCTACGCCAAGCGAAATCGTTAAAGTATCCGTATTCTGAATATCCAATAATGACTTTCCTAAATAAGTTCCTTCAAAGAAAATGCTGGCTTCGCCGCTAATAAAGTTTACATCATTAAAATCGGTAATCTTTGCTGTCAAAAATGCGTCGCTGGTTACTTTCGGCACTGCATAATATTCGTAGTCAGCTTTAAAATCGTAGTTACCAATATCAACCGTAGCTTGCTTGCCATCACTTAAAATCGTGTAAGGCATTTTAATCTCGAAGGTAACGTTGGTTTGCTTTTCTATGTTTTTAACCTCCAAAGGCATAGAAAATAGCGAGCTCCCCCCCCTAATAGTAGCAACTGAAGCAGTTGTGTTATATCTCTTTTTAGCTGCCCCCTCTCCCGCAGCTGTAATCATCACTTCATCCAACCTTTTAACATCTTCGTTCAACCTAACATTTAATTGTCGTCCTGAAGAAGCAACTAACTCTTGAGGTTCATAACCGATATATTTAAACTCTAAAGTGCTTGAACCCGCTGGTAATTGTATCGAATAATTTCCATCAAGATCCGTAACTGTTGCAATAGATGAATTTTTAACTCTAATAGACGCTCCTGGCAACGCTGAATTATCACTTGCGCTGACTACTTTTCCTCTAACAATATTTGAAGTAGCCGCTACCGGATTAAAAAATGAATATCCAGCACTTAAATAACCCAAATTATAGGTTGGCAACACAGGCTTCTCGTTATTATTAGATGGATTTCCAGAAGACAAAATCAACTTTACATTCTTCCATTCCTCGCCAGAATTTTGGCTAACATTGGCTTTGTAAACCAACTGAATTGGGCTTGCTACATCTTTTGCTCTAATATCATAAGATGGATACCAACTTGCATTTTTCACTAAATAGGTTAATGCAAATTTACCTCTAGTAGCAGCTTTGGTAGATACTTTAACTACTACATCGTTAGAGTTGCCAATCGGTTTTCCATCTATTTCGGTAGCTTGTCTATTTATTCTATTAATTTCCTCATGCAATTTGGCAATCTCCTTTTGCAAAGCTGCTTGCTTATTTTTAGCTTCATTTAACCTTAGCTTTTGAAAATCTAACGCAGCTTTCAACTTCGCCAAATCATAATTTACATTTGGCCCCATTACTGTTTGGTTTTTCATCAGCATTTCCTCCTCTGCCTTGTAAACCGCCAGTTGATTATTCAGGTCGATAATTTTATCCGAAAGCTCTTCAGATTTACCAACTAAAGCCATTTTTTGCTCCGATTTCTTTTTATCCAACAAGAAATTATTTTGCTTGGTCACAGAGAGAATAGTAAAATTACCTTCACCTTTGGCTTGTAAACTTTGCGTTTCTATACTCGAAGAAAGCCCAGAAAAAACTAGGAGGCTAACACCTTGCGGCAACTCCACATTATCGGATAAGCGCTGAACCTGTGCGCCGTTCATAAAAACTGTAACGTCGCTAATTTTAGAGTTTACGTTAATTTGATTTTCTTGGGCAAAAGCTCCAACATTAAAAAAAAGTATCGCTGAAAAAAATAGTTTTCTGTACATATGGATTGAATTTATAAAACCATGATGCAAGACTAAACCATTTTGCATAACACGACAACAAAAAAAGCATCACTTTTTTGAGTGATGCTTTTTTATTGCGATCCGTTAAGATTGCTTCGTACCTCGCAATGACGGCAGAATATTAATGTATTCCTTTAAAAATTCGGTTCCATCTTATTTTATTCAAGAACGAGCCTTCTCCATCAATACTTAACCAGATGAACAATGCCTTACCAACAATATGATCTTCTGGTACAAAACCCCAATAACGTGAATCTGCTGATGAATGACGGTTATCACCCATCATCCAATAATAATTCATTTTAAAAGTATAGGTAGTCGCTTTCTTTCCATTTAGCATCCAGTCGTTACCAACTTTATCTAATTTATTACCTTCGTAAATACGGATTGCTCTTTCGTACAAAGGCATATTTAAACTGTCTAAAGTAACGGTCCAACCTTTTTTAGGTACTACAAACGGTCCATAGTTATCCAAATTCCACTTTCTGTTTTTATCATGAGGGAAAATTGTTACATCAAAATCTTCAGGTTCCAATACTTCTTCCTTCACCGCTTTTACATACTGTGATTTTTTGAGCTCCTTAACAACATCAGGCGTAGCCTCAAAAGTGTAAACAGTTGGAAGTGCTGTTGGATTTAAACCTTTACAACCCATTTCTACAAACAAATTCAAATTGATATCTGCTGTAGTAAACTCTACACTGTAAGTAAAACCTCCAGTACCAACCAGTGGTTCTGGCTTGCCATTTACAACAGCCAATCCGTTTCTCATACTAATGGTATCGCCAGCAATGGCAATACAACGTTTGATAAAATTCTCACGCTTGTCAACCGGTCTACTTACCACATTGTAACCCGACCAAATCGATTCTCTACTCTCACCACGCAACTGCATCTGGTAATAGTTATCATCCTGACGCTCTAAAACTACCGTATCTCCCTCTGGAAAATTGAAAACTACCACATCATTACGTTTGATATCCTGCAAACCAGGTAGCCTTCTATATTTCCACTGCACGCCATCCCAATAAGCTTTGGTATTGATAAATGGCATAGTGTGATGTGCGAAAGGGAAAGCAACAGGTGTCATCGGCACTCGGGCTCCATAATTCACTTTACTTACGAAAAGGAAATCGCCAACTAAAAGTGAGCGCTCCATCGAACCTGAAGGAATAGTGTAAGCTTCTATAAAGAATACGCGAATAATAGTTGCAGCAACTACTGCAAAAACAATTGCATCAACCCATTCTCTAGTTTTAGTTTTTTTCTTTTTTGGCTTATCAGATTCCTGTTTCTTTTGCCAGAATTTCCAATTCATCGTTAATCTTTAAAATTAAATATATCAGCTATGCTGTAAAAACCTCTTTTGTTCTGTAGCCATTCTGCCGCTACAACCGCACCCAAAGCAAAACCTGCCCTGCTATGTGCTGTATGTTTTATTTCAATGTCATCTACCTCAGAACTGTAAACAACGGTATGTGTTCCTGGCACGTTCTCAATTCGAAGCGATTCGATTAAAAGTTGCTCATTTTTCAGCTTATCTACCATTGGAGTTCCCTCCAATTCGTTAACCCACTCGTTTTTGCCGTCCAATTGCTCAATTATTCCTTCGGCAATAGTCATTGCAGTTCCGCTTGGCGCATCCAATTTCTGCGTATGATGTATTTCTTCTACCTGTACGTCGTAAGCAGGATAGTTGTTCATCAGCTTTGCTAACACCTTATTTAAATGAAAAAAGATATTTACTCCAATGCTAAAGTTAGAACCATAAAGCAAGGTATTGTTACTAGATTCGCAATCATCTTTTATTTTTTGCAGCTCGCCATACCAACCTGTAGTACCTACAACCACTGGCAATTTAGCTTCAAAACATTTATAAATATTATCTACTGCAGCTGCTGGCGCACTAAAATCTATCGCAACATCAGCTTTTTTAAGATTATCTATGTTGAGATCTTCTAAGTTTTCAATTCCTATTTTAAGCACAATTTCGTGCCCACGATCGGTAGCAAAACGTTCGATAATTTGCCCCATTTTGCCATAGCCTAAAAGTGCTATCTTCATCCGTTTATATTTTTATTTTAAATGTTGATGAGAACTCTCCCGACAACATCGGGATCGGTGTCATAATCTAAGCGTAAGTTTTAATGCTGGCGTAACGTTGTTAAAACCAAACATTGTATTTGAATTTATAGTTGTTGGTGATATTTTAAACGATAATGTTTCGTCTACGTTGAAGTATTTTAAACGAGCAGTTACATAAGCATCTAACACGTTTAGCCCGTACAAACCGACCAAAGAAATAAGTACCACTTCTCGGTTACGCTTGTAAATGTTTTTACCTGTAGTTAACGATTCTATTGTTTCATATCGTTCTAGACCATTATCAGGCATGGCATCATTAGTATTATTTATTCTACGGTACTGTAGTTCTCGCAAAAATCTATTATAATTGTTGTTGTTTTCGATATACGACATCACCAACATGGTACCGCCTGCATAAATAGCGCCGATCTTACCGATTAGGTACATCTTCTGTCCAATACGTTTTCCCTGTGTTCTTCCAGCTTTAACATCATCAACCACTAAGCCATAGTTATATACCTGACCTAAACCTGGAAAAATTAGTGAACGATAAACTGCTTTTCTACCCGCAATTCTGCCTTGATTGATATACTTTGCAGGTGCAAGCGTATCTAATTTGGCAGTTGTATCTGGCCTAATTGGGATTGTAGGAATTTGTGCCTTTACCAAAGTAAAAGCGAAACACAATACAACAGAAAGCAGAAATGCCCGCATTACCAATCTAATAGTTCTAAAATACGGTTAAGATCTTCGTTGCTTACAAAAGGAATTTCGATAGCCCCTTTTCCATTATCTTTTACCTTCAATTTCACCTTAGTTGCAAACTTAGAAGCCAAGTCATTTTGTAACTTTTGATATTCAAAAGAAACTGCTTCTTGCTTAACCGGTGTTTTTACCTGTACATGGTGAATACCTCTTACCAACTCCTCTACCTTACGCACCGACA
The DNA here is from genome assembly GCF_057652195.1 of Pedobacter sp. T50_32. Taxonomy (NCBI): domain Bacteria; kingdom Pseudomonadati; phylum Bacteroidota; class Sphingobacteriia; order Sphingobacteriales; family Sphingobacteriaceae; genus Pedobacter; species Pedobacter sp. T50_32. The sequence continues at coordinate 106,256 of NZ_JBYFBY010000006.1, forward strand.
GTCCTTTATCTAGAATTTCTTGGTGGATGAAAAGTTGCTTTGCTTCATCATCTACAGAGATTAAAGCACGGGCATGGCCCATGGAGATTTTGTTATCGCGGATAGAAGCTTGAATAACAGGCGGCAGTTTCAACAACCTTAAATAGTTGGCTACGGTAGTTCTATTTTTACCTACACGCTCGCCTAGTTGCTCAGATTTTAAGTTACACTCGTCTATCATTTGTTGAAAACTTAAAGCTACTTCAATAGCATTTAAATTTTCACGTTGGATGTTTTCGATCAACGCCATTTCCAGCATTTGCTGATTATCAGCAGTGCGGATGTAAGCTGGAATTTCGGTAAGACCTGCAAGTTTAGACGCTCTAAACCTACGCTCACCAGAAATTAGCTGATATTTATCTCCATTTTTACGAACGGTGATGGGTTGTATCAAACCTTGCACCTTAATCGATTCAGACAATTCGTCTAAAGCCACTTGATCAAACTCGGTACGCGGTTGATACGGGTTAGTCTCAATATCAACCAATTTAATATGGCTAATACTTCCAACTTGAGGCGTTGCTGGTATATTTTCTACGGCAGACTTAGGGGCTGAATTAACCGTTTCGTTATCATCCAAAAGTGCACTTAATCCTTTACCTAATCCGGTTTTTCTTTGAAAAGATGTCATCTATATATCTTAAATAGTTGCTGTATTTTCTTCCTGCTCTTCTTTAAGCAATCCGTTTTTACGAACAATTTCTCTTGCTAAATTTAAATAATTGATTGCGCCCTTGCTATTTGCATCATGCATAATTACCGAAACACCATAGCTTGGAGCCTCGCTTAAACGTGTATTACGCTGTATAATGGTTTCGAAAACCAGATCTTGGAAGTGCGTTTTCACCTCTTCTACCACTTGATTCGACAAACGTAACCTTACATCGTACATCGTTAACAAAATACCTTCAATTTCTAAAGCCGGATTTAACCTATTTTGCACAATCTTGATAGTATTTAACAATTTACCCAATCCTTCTAGGGCGAAATACTCGCACTGTACGGGAATAATCACAGAGTCTGCTGCGGTTAGGGAGTTGATGGTAATTAAACCTAAAGATGGCGAGCAATCGATAATGATAAAATCATATTGATCTTTTACTTTCTCCAATACCGCTTTCATTTTGTACTCACGGTTGGTCAAATTAATCATTTCGATTTCGGCACCTACCAAATCAATATGCGCAGGGAGTAGATCCAAATTCGGGGTTTCTGTTTTTACAATGGCATCAGTTGGTTCAACATCGTTGATGATGCACTCGTAAATACTGTTCTTGATGTTTCTAGGATCAAAACCAATACCCGAAGTAGAGTTAGCCTGAGGGTCTGCATCAACTAAAAGCGTTCTATATTCTAAAACCGCCAAACTAGCTGCTAAATTAATAGACGATGTGGTTTTCCCCACTCCTCCTTTTTGGTTTGCTAAAGCAATAATCTTACTCATTTATTCTCCTTGAAAACGCCACAAATGTAATGGCCTTATTTTTAAACTAAAAATCTCTAAAAAATGCTATTTTTGTAATGTATAGGCATTTTTTAACAATTAGCTAAGATACGAACTAAAACTAAATAATAGTATCGCGGCTACTTGTGTTTTACACATCTTATCAACAATTTTTAAATGATAACCATCATAGCCGGAACTAACAGACCTAATAGCAATACGTTAAAAGTTGCTAAATATTATCAAAATGAACTGGCTAAAAAGGGCTTACAAACTACCTTGTTTGGTTTACAAGACTTACCACCCAATTTTGTAGCCGAAGATTTGTACGGAAAAAAATCAGAAGCATTCGACAAAATACAGCAACTATTTACGCAAACAACCAAATTCCTATTTGTTATTCCAGAGTATAATGGCAGTTACCCAGGTGTTTTAAAAACCTTAATTGATGCCTGTGCTTTTCCAGAAAGTTTTTACGATAAAAAAGCTTGTTTGGTTGGTATCTCCTCTGGCAAATATGGCAACATTAGAGGTATAGAGCACTTCAATGGCGTTTGCGCTTATCTACATCTTAACGTAATGCCTTTACGTTTGCACATCTCCTACATTAAAAACGAGCTTAACGAACAAGGCGAATTTTATCAAGAAGACACCTTGAAGTTTACAGACCAACAAATGGAAAAGTTTGTGGCTTATTAGGGTAATTGGCTAACTGGTTAACTGTATTTGGCTTGTTCATCGCCAATAACAATACAAACGTTAAACCGTAAATCTAATCCACTTATCCCCTTCGTGACCAAAGATAAAATGGCCAGGGTGTATCATCTCGGCAATATCCTCTACCAAAGCGACAGCATCTTCAGCTCTAGACAAACGGTAGTCATCTGCCATAAGGCATACCCTACTAAATTTCACTGCAGGCCAATCTTCCACCAACAAAACGGGAGCTTTGCGCATCAAATCATCCAACAGCCTACCTTGTTCATAAAAGATCACATATACAGCTTCCATAGGTTCTAACGTTACAATAGCCCCACCTAATTCTGCAATTGCAGCAATTTCAACATGAGGCTGTCCGTCAGTATTTAAAAAACAAACTGGCATCTTATCTATGAACTTAATTTTGTGTTCCACTATATCTAAACGCTCTTGTAATTCTTCACGCAAAGCGATATCATTTTCAGTATTTAAAAGCTCATTAAAAGACGACATCTAAATTTTCGTTATGGGTATGTGATAAAATGCTATTAAACATTAGCGCTTTAAGTAATATTAGTTGAAAGCTTTTTGTTAGCTCAAAAACTTAATGTACCTTAACTCCTTAATGTTTCCAATTCCACAAAAATACTATTTCCGCTAGCGATGCGTACCATTAAAATCAATATATTTTGCCTTTTCCTGTTAACCATCTTGTTTTCTTGTAAAAACAATCAGCATAGCGATAAGAAAGTATTTAACATTAACCTAGATCAAAACCTTACGTCTTTAGATCCGGCTTTTGCCCGCAACCAAAATGCAGTTTGGATGATTAACCAAATTTTCAACGGTTTGGTACAGGTAGATAAAGATTTGAACACAGTACCCTGTATCGCAAAAACTTGGGACACTTCTGAAGATGGACTAACCTACACGTTTCACCTTCGTAACGATGTTTTCTTTCATGATAACAGCCTCTTCAAAAATGGAAAAGGGCGAAAAGTAATTGCAGAAGATTTTGCCTACAGTTTTAACCGATTAATTGATCCGAAGGTTGCTTCTTCTGGCGGCTGGATTTTCAGCGACAAAGTTAAGGATGCCGGCAGTTTCAAAGCTTTAAATGATAGCACTTTTCAGGTAACGTTGGTTAAACTTTTTCCTGCATTTATGAACCTGCTCACAGCGCAATATTGCTCTGTTGTGCCTAAAGAAGTGGTAGAACACTATGGAAAAGATTTCAGGAACAATCCCGTGGGCACAGGCCCTTTTAAGTTTAAATACTGGAAAGAGGATGAAGTTTTGGTATTGCTCAAAAATGAGAACTACTTCGAGAAAGATAGTATAGGAAACACCCTACCTCACCTAGATGCGGTTAAAGTTTCGTTCATCAACGATAAACAGAGTGCCTTCATGAACTTCCTAAAAAAGGAATTAGATTTCTTTTACAGTGTGGATGGTAGCTATCGCGATGATATCCTGACCAAAAGCGGACAGATGACAAGTAAGTATAAAGGCGAATTCCAGCTTACTAAAGGCGCCTACCTTTGCACAGAATATTTGGGTATCCTGGTTGATCCAGATAAAGAACTGGTAAAGAACTCGCCTTTGAGATTTAAAAAAGTTCGTCAGGCTATCAACTACGCCATCGATAGGAAAAAATTGATTAAATATTTGCGTAACAGCATCGGTACGCCCGCAACTTCTGGTTTTATTCCCAAAGGGATGCCTGGTTTCGACAGCGTTAAAGTAAAGGGCTATGATTATAACCCAGTTTTAGCTGCTAAACTACTAGCCGAAGCTGGCTTTCCGAATGGCAAAGGAATGCCCGAAATTAAACTGAGCACGTCTACCACTTACAAAGACCTAATTGAGTTTATACAGGGCGAATTGACCAATATTGGTATTAAAGCGAAGGTAGATGTAAGCCCAAGCACCAGTTTAAGAGATTTGATGTCTAAAAACGAAGTAGGATTTTTTAGAGGTTCGTGGATCGCCGATTATCCCGACGGAGAAAATTATCTTTCTGTTTTCTATTCTAAAAACAAGGTTCCTTTCGGTCCCAACTACACTGGTTACTTTAATAAAGAATTCGATAAACTTTTCGAACAAAGTTACTATGAAAACGACCCTAAAAAACGTTTCGAGTTATATCATAAAATGGATAACATGGTTTTAGAGCACGCATCTGTTGTTCCTATTTTATATGACCAATCTGTGGTAATGCTGCAAAACAACATTAGCGGATATAATATCAATCCGCTAAGTTTAATGATTTTAAAAGGCGTTAAAAAGAACTAAGTTTTCAGTTGGCAGTTTCTAATTGGGCGATTAGTCTAGTAATCAGTTAACCAATTCAAACAATTAACCAAAATTAAATTACTGCTTAGCGGCAGTGGCATTAGTTGCAGGCTTAGGATCTACTTCTTTCTTGTATAGCTCAAAAATTTGGTTATCTCCCAGCACCAGCCAAACTTTCTCAATTTCATCAACAGCAAACTTATGGCTAAAACAATATTCTTGATAGCGAGTTACTCCAGGATCAACAGTATATTTAACAGCATAATCGCCGCTTTCTGCTCTGGTAGTATAGTTTCTAATTAGTTTACCCGATTTAAGGTAGATATTTACTTTCTCATCTCTCCATTCGAAAGGCTTTGCAGTTTTTTGATTAATGACAGCACATCTAATCACGGTATAGCCTTTGCCATCTGCAGGCTCAACATACTGCATTGTTTTCGGGTAAAATCCGAAATCAAAATCTATCGCCTTATCTGGTGTACTGATAACGGTAGAATAATAAACTATTTTTTGCGCATAAGCGCTAGCGCCCATTATTGTCAACAACAAAGCGATGGTAAGAAACTTTTTCATTTTGGTTATTTTAAGATTTATAAACCAAAATTAAGTTCGAACCTTTGCCAAACACTTCAGCATTTCTACTGAAAACAGCTACGTATTATTGCGTATTTTAAATAAGTTTGTGAGCGTATGCATAACGCACCAGTCCAATGGCGTTACTGGCTCCCGTTTTTCTCATCAAATTTTTTCTATGGGTTTCTACAGTACGTTCGCTGATGAACAACTTTTCAGCAATTTGTTTACTGGTAAGCTCCTGCGCCAAGAGTTTCAACACCTCCAGCTCTCGCTCCGTAACATGATTTTCTGTTTCTTGAGGTTGCAAAGCCGTTAATAGCGCTCTGTTAACTTCGGCGCTCCAAAATTGTCTGCCGTTGCCAACTGCTTGTATTGCGTTAAGCAATTCTTGTTGTGCATATTTTTTAAGCACATAACCATCTACGCCTGCACTTAGCATATCTTTAATCATTACTGCTTCATCATGCATGCTCAACACAATAATTTTCAGATCTGGACGTAAAGCTTTTGCTTGTTTCACCAAAGTCAATCCATCCATGTCGGGCATAGAATAATCGGTGATCATTAAATCCACTTCGTTCTGTTTTAAATACGCCAAGGCAAAATTTCCAGACACCAATTTTTCTACAATGGTAAATCCTTCCTCATTTTGCAGTAAGACCTGCAATCCATCGGTTACAATAGCGTGATCGTCAACAAGTAAAAGCTTCATTAATTCAGTTTATTTTGTTTAAAAGTAATGATATTATTTATTGGAGTAAACTTTTATTTCACTTTATCAATATCAGTAATAACCCTTAGATTTTTAAAACAATTTATGCGTAACTTAGAGCTAAGTAACTGAACCTATGCCACTAAGCAACTCTCTTTTAAAAATAACTTTCTTTTTTGCGCTATTAGCTCTTACCTCAACTCCGGTTTTTGCCCAATCCAGGATAGATAGCCTAACAAAAGCGTTAAAAGCTAATAAAAACGATGTTAAAATATTATTAGAGCTGTGTTGGGAATACAGATATCACCATCCAGATTCTGCAAGAATATTCGGTTATCAAGCGTTAAAACTAGCACAGGAAAAGAAGGAAAATAAGCTTGAAGTAGAAGCCTTTCATAATTTGGCAGTTACCTACGAAGCACAGGGCGATTATAAAAAATCTCTGGCTTACAATTTAGATGCACTCAAATTAAGAAAACAGCTTAATGATGAGATCAAGACTGCTAATACACTAAACAATATTGGTGTAGCTTACGACGAATTGGGAAATTTTTCGCTGTCTTTAAAGTATTACAACGAAGCCTATCGAACTTACAAAAAGAAAAAACACATTGAAGGCATTGCTATGGTAAGTTCCAATTTGGGCATTCTATTTAAAGCGCACGAAGACTATAAAAATGTAATCAAGTACTATCAGGAGGCAAATGCTATTTATAAAAAATTAAACAAACCTAGAGAAACTGCTTTTACAGAAGCCAATTTAGGTTCGGTTTACTACTATACCAACCAGTACGATAGCTGCATATATTATTCGCTAAAAGCACAAAAGGCATTTAAGGAACTCAATATTTTACAATTTTTACCACTTACCTACACTAATGCAGGTATAGGTTATGCTGCCAAAGGCGATGATCAAAAAGCACTTGAATTTCTAAATACCGCAGTTGGTTTAAACCAAAAATACAACAACAGAAAGGAACTTGCTTTTACTTATATCCATTTAGCAAAGCTGATGCTTAAAACTAGAAAACTTAACGAAGCTAATGAAAGTGCTAAAAAAGCAATAACCATTGCCGAAGAAATAGGCGCAAGCAAGCAAGTTATGGATGCCAAAGAAACCTTGGCACTGATATCCCAAAAACAAGGAAAATTTAAAGAAGCATATAAGCTTCATATAGCATCTACCAAAATTAAGGATTCGCTATTTCAAAAAGATAAAACTGCTTTAATTTCTGACTATCAAGTACGATACCAAACTGAAAAGAAAGAGGAGCAAATAAAGTCGTTACATCAGCAAAACATCATACAAAGACTAAAAATCAAACAGCGAAACTTAGGCTTAGGCATTGCGGGCGGCGTGCTTTTATTAGGTATTCTTTTTACTTACCTACTTATTAACCGTCGTAAGCTTAAAGCTAAAGCAGAACTCCAATCGGAAATTATAAAACAACAAGATATTGCTTCTAAAGCGGTTTTAGATGCTGAAGAAAGGGAACGCAGACGTATCGCTGGAGATTTACACGATGGCGTCGGTCAGATGTTATCTGCTGCGTTAATGAACCTCAATGGACTTTTCTCTAAACTTAACCTACAAAACGAAGTTAACCTACAGGCAGAACAAGCTTTAGCGCTCGTGAATGAAAGTTACGACGAGATGCGTTCCATATCGCACCAAATGATGCCAAATGCCTTAATCAAATCTGGACTGGCATCAGCAGTAAAAGAATTTATCGGAAAATTAGATCAAGACAAACTCAAAGTAACTTTGGAAACGGTTGGTTTAAATGAAAGACTTGACGAACAAACTGAAACGGTAATTTATCGGGTAATTCAGGAAACTGTGAACAATGTGGTTAAACACGCCGAAGCTTCGAAACTTGATATTCAAATTATTAAAGACGAAGAAGGAATTGCGGTTACCATAGAAGATAATGGAAAAGGTTTCGACAAGAATAAAGTTGATGTAAAAGCCGGCATCGGACTGAGCAACATCTATTCTAGGGTAGAGTTTTTAAAGGGAACAGTAGATATCGACTCAACAGCGGGTAAAGGAACATTGGTAGCAATACATTTACCTTAAATCCCTATTTCGTCTCGATATTCTTGCTGTAGCTCCATTAAACATTTGGCGCACAAGCAACCATCGTACAACTCGCTAACGTATTGCACCTCATTAATGGTCAACTGAACAACGCTGCATTGGCATTTAGTGTAAGCATTTGCTTTGCACTCAATAGCGGTACCACATCGCTCGCAGGCAATAATTTCATGTTTGCTATGTAAATGAGGCTTGTTCATTGATTCCTTGGTTCAATAGTTCATTTGGCAGTCTATTTCTAAATGAACTATTGAGCTAAAAGCAAAAGTACGGACAAAAAATAAGGTTCTGAACTTTATATCCAGAACCTTATTATTATTGCTTTATCATGAAGTTCATCTCAAAACTAATGAACCAATGACTAGTGAACTATTGAGCCGATATTATCCAGAACAGCTGATACAACCTTCTTCCATTGTACAAACTGGTCCATCAATAATTTCTTCTGCAACTTGGTTTTGCGGAATACTTGCAGGAATTACTGCTTCAATTGCTTTACCACCTTGATTTTCTACAGTGAATTTAACCGCTTGCGAAGCTGCTTGCGTACGTAGGTAATACATACCGGTTTTCAAACCTTTTTTCCAAGCGTAGAAGTGCATTGAAGTTAGTTTTGAAGTATTCGGTGCATTGATGAACAAGTTCAACGATTGAGATTGGCAAATGTATGCACCTCTATCAGCCGACATATCAATGATGTTCTTCATCTTGATTTCCCAAACTGTTTTGTACAATTCTTTGATGTAATCTGGAATTTCAGCGATGTCTTGGATCGATCCGTTAGCTAAGATAATTCTATCTTTCATTTGTGGAGACCACAAGCCTAACGCTACTAAATCTTTCAATAAGTGTTTGTTTACCACGATGAACTCACCACTCAATACACGACGAGTGTAAATATTTGAAGTATATGGTTCGAAACATTCGTTGTTACCCAAAATTTGAGAAGTTGAAGCCGTAGGCATTGGCGCTACCAGTAACGAGTTGTACACACCTTTTTTCACTACACGCTTTCTTAAACTTTCCCAATCCCAACGGTTGCTATCTGGAGTCACATTCCATAAATCAAATTGGAACTGACCTTTTGATAATGGCGAACCTTTGAAAGTTTTGTAAGCACCATGTTTCTCTGCTAAATCAGCCGAAGCAGTCATTGCGGCGAAATAGATGGTTTCGAAAATATCTTTGTTCAATTGTTTAGCAGCATCACTTTCAAATGGATAACGCATCAAAATAAATGCATCAGCCAAACCTTGTACACCTAAACCAATTGGGCGGTGGCGTAAGTTCGAGTTTTCAGCTTCTTTAACTGGATAATAGTTATAATCGATGATTTTATTCAAGTTTAATGCTGCTTGATAAGTTACATCGTATAATTTTTGGTGGTCAAACTCACCATTGATTACAAAACGTGGCAATGCCAATGAAGCTAAGTTACAAACAGCAACTTCGTCTTTAGAAGTATACTCGATGATTTCCGTACATAAGTTAGAAGACTTAATAGTACCTAAGTTTTGTTGGTTTGATTTAGAGTTAGCCGCATCTTTGTACAACAAATAAGGAGTACCAGTTTCAATTTGCGAATCTAAAATAGCAAACCAAAGCTCTTGTGCTTTAACCACTTTACGAGCTCTTCCTTCTTGCTCATATTTTGTGTAAAGCTTATTAAATTCTTCGCTATGGCAATCTGCTAAACCTGGTGCTTCGTCTGGAGAGAATAAGCTCCAATCACCATTCTCCTCTACACGTTGCATAAACAAATCGTTGATCCAAAGTGCATAGAACAAATCACGGGCACGCATTTCTTCCTTACCGTGGTTTTTACGCAGGTCTAAGAATTCGAAAACATCAGCATGCCAAGGCTCTAAATAAATTGCAAATGCACCTTTACGTTTACCACCACCTTGATCTACGTAACGAGCTGTATCATTAAATACACGTAACATCGGTACAATACCGTTACTAGTTCCGTTAGTACCACCAATATAAGCTCCCGTAGCACGGATGTTGTGGATGCTTAAGCCGATACCACCAGCACTTTGAGAAATCTTTGCAGTTTGCTTTAACGTATCGTAAATACCTTCAATGCTGTCATCTTGCATCGTTAACAAGAAACACGACGACATTTGAGGTTTAGGCGTAGCTGCGTTAAACAACGTAGGTGTTGCGTGAGTGAACCAGCGCTCGCTCATTAAGTTGTAAGTAGCAACTACACTATCAATATCACCTTTGTGGATACCAACAGCCACACGCATAAATAAATGTTGCGGACGCTCTACAATTACACCGTTAACTTTTAAAAGATAAGATTTTTCTAAAGTTTTGAACCCGAAGTAATCGAAACCGAAATCTCTATCGTAAATAATGGTACTATCTAAAACATCAGCGTTATCTTGGATTACTTGCCAAATATCATCAGCTATTAAAGCAGAATCTTTTCCAGTTTTTGGGTCGATGTATTTATACAGCAACTCCATAGTTTTAGAAAAAGATTTCAAAGTGTTTTTATGCAAGTTAGATACCGCGATACGTGATGCTAACAAAGCATAATCTGGATGTTTCGTAGTTAAAGAAGCTGCTGTTTCTGCTGCTAAGTTATCTAATTCTGATGTAGTTACACCATCGTACAATCCTTCAATTACCTTTCTGGCAACATCAATAGGATCTACTAATTCAGCATTAAAACCATAGCACAGCTTCTCAATACGAGCTGTAATCTTGTCAAATTTTACCGGTTCTTTACGGCCATCTCTTTTTATTACAAACATCCTTTACAAAATTTTATGGTGCATATTTTCACATCGGCACCTGGTTTCAAAATATTATTTAGCATTTAGATATTGGTATTTAGTATTTAAAACCTCACACCTGATACCTTCATTTAGAAATCTTCATCTAGCGAAAAAGCTTGTGCTTTGTCTTCCGAAGAAGTTAACACACCACTTTTTTGATAATCGCCCACACGTTTTTCGAAGAAGTTGGTTTTACCTTGCAGTGAAATCATCTCCATAAAATCGAATGGATTGGTAGCGTTATAAACTTTCGAGTAACCAAGTTCAGCTAACCATCTGTCGGCTACAAACTCGATGTATTGCTTCATCAAATCTGCATTCATACCAATTAATTTAACTGGCAAAGCATCAGTAATGAAATCTTTTTCAATTTCTACTGCATCTTTAATAATGGTATGTACTTGCTCTTCGCTTAATTTGTTTTGCAACATGCTATATAACAAACAAGCAAATTCGCAGTGCGAACCTTCGTCTCTAGAAATTAACTCATTACTAAAAGTTAAACCTGGCATTAAACCACGTTTCTTTAACCAGAAAATAGAGCAGAAACTACCGCTAAAGAAAATACCTTCTACTGCAGCAAAAGCTACCAAACGCTCAGCAAAAGTTCCGTTATCGATCCAACGTAATGCCCATTCTGCTTTTTTCTTTACCGCCGGTACGGTATCAATTGCATGGAATAGTCTATCTTTTTCTTCAGGATCTTTAACGTAAGTATCAATTAATAACGCGTAAGTTTCAGAGTGGATGTTTTCCATCATGATCTGGAAACCATAATAACAACGTGCCTCCGGAATTTGAACTTCGCTCATGAAATTTACCGCTAGGTTCTCATTAACGATACCATCACTAGCAGCAAAAAATGCTAAAATATGAGAAATGAAATGACGCTCGCCACTGTTTAGGTTTTCCCAGTGCTTAATATCGTCCGACAAGTCAATTTCTTCTGCCGTCCAAAAACTAGCTTCAGCTTTTTTATACATTTCCCAGATAGCTGGAAATTTAATCGGCAAAAGCACAAAGCGGTCTTTGTTTTCTCTTAGTAATAATTCATCTTCCATAATCACTCTTGTTTTACATTCTTAAAATACGGTTACAGCAAACACATTATTTTGGTTCTTTGGTTAAGTTACACAGCCCAAGAAACATCACTTAGTTTATAAACGAAAAGGAATTGAAAAAACCATCCTTTTTAATAAACTAAATAACAATTAGTTAAATAATATTTTGGGTGCTTTCTATTAAAGAACTTCGTATAACAAATATAAAAGTTAAGGCATTTTTTATGTTACAAAGTTGTTAACATGCCTCCAAAATGATGTCTATTTCTAATCAGATTTTTGTCAGAAACAGGGAAGAAAAAAGCTAATTATTTCTTTTTAAGGAGTTAGGAAATCAAATAGAGTGTTAATAATTTTAGAAAGTGTATAAATTACATACATTTTTAGTTGAGTACATAAGCAATTTCTACACGGGCGTAACCAAGACGATAAATACCTAATTCTTGGGCTGCAGCCTTAGAAATATCCAAAGAAAATTTCTTACTGAAAGGCCCCCTATCGTTTACTCTAACTTCTACAGTTTTCCCTGTTCTTAGGTTTTTAACTTTAATGATAGTACCGAAAGGTAATGTACGATGTGCGGCTGTAAATTTAGCTGCACGGTAGCGTTCGCCGCTGGTGGTTTTTCTGCCTTCGAATTTTTTAGCGTAGTAGGTAGTGAAGATGGTTTTCTTGATCGTATCCGACAGCTTAGGAGCTATCTCCTGAGCTTGCGCCGCAAAAGCCAACATACATAGAAGCAATATTAATCTTATCGATTTAAGATATTTCATCAATATACTATTTAAGACCAGCTACTCGATCTAATGAATTGGGCAACAAATATAATAAAAGACCTGATTTGTAAAAACTTAGCCCTCTGTAAAAAACAAAGCCCCGAATTAAATCCGGGGCTTGTTATCTTTTGTAAGCTAAAATTACTCAGCTACTACTTCGAAAGGAACTTTAACTTTAACTTCTTTATGTAAGTTTAAGTTAGCTACGTATTCACCTAAAGTTTTAGGCTCAGTTTCGAAAGTAATACGACGACGATCAACTTCAAAACCTTTAGCTTTTAATGCGTCAGCCACTTGGATAGTGTTAACAGCACCAAAGATTTTACCAGTTTCACCTGCTTTAGCACCAATGCTTAATTTAACATCAGCTAATTTAGCAGCTATGCCTTCAGCGTCTTTCTTAATTTTCTCTTGTTTAAAAGCAGCTTGCTTTAAGTTTTCTGCTAATACTTTTTTCGCAGAAGGAGTTGCTAAAATTGCAAAACCTTGAGGAATTAAGTAGTTACGACCAAAACCAGGTTTTACCGTAACGATATCATCTTTCTCACCTAGTGATTTGATATCTTGCTTTAAAATAATTTCCATTGCTCAGCTCCTATTTTAATTGGTCAGTAACGAAAGGCAACAAACCGATGTGACGAGCACGTTTTACTGCTTGAGCCACTTTACGTTGAAACTTTAAAGAAGTACCAGTTAAACGGCGAGGTAAAATTTTACCTTGCTCGTTAACGAATTTCAATAAGAAGTTTGCGTCTTTGTAATCGATATATTTAATACCATTTTTCTTAAAACGGCAATATTTTTTTCTGTTATCCTCCACTTTTGGAGCAGTAACATATTGGATTTGATCTCTTGCCATTACGCTGTAGCCTCCTCTTTCTTAGTTTTGTTAAAAGCTCCACTACGTTTTTTCTCGTTGTAAGCAACCGCATGACGGTCTAATCTTACAGTTAAGAAACGTAAAACACGCTCATCGCGTTTAAGCTCTAACTCTAACTTGCTAATTACCTCACCACCAGATTTGTATTCTGTAAGGTGAAAGAATCCGTTTCCTTTCTTTTCGATTGGATACGCTAATTTTCTCAAACCCCAATTATCTTCTGCGATAATTTCGGCTCCGCCATCAGTAAGAATGCTTGTAAATTTAGCAATTGTCTCTTTTGCAGCATCTTCTGACAACAACGGGGTAAGAACGATAACAGTTTCGTACTGATTCATTGTTGTATTTTAATTAATTTTTTAATTTTTCCGCATTAAAACGGGCTGCAAATGTAGCAATATATTTCTATAAATCAAAGCGTTGTTTCAATCTATTTGAAAGAGCATACCTTTATTAAAACCGGTAATTTAAACCAACCTTAACTTGTGTGGTCCTAATTCCAAATAAAACATAGTTTTCTGCTATGTTAGTTCGCCATGTATACATAAACGAAACATCTGCTCTTTTTGACAAAACAACACCTGCTGTTATCGGTATCTGAAGCCTAAGTTTTTGCATATCAGGAGCAGGCAGATCGAACGTACTAGCTGTGTATCTATAAGTTGCCCTATTATTACTGGTAGAAGCATACCTTGCTGCGATCCCTAAACCCAAGTAGGCCTGAGTGTCATTAAACTTATAAAAATTATATAAAAAGCTTGTCGAAAGTATACCCACAAATTGCTTAAACTCGTGTGCAGCAGCAGGAAAGATAAAATCTGGCTCCTTTTTTTCAAACTTATGTTTTGTAATGAAAAAGCTTGCCTCAATTCGAAAAAAAGCTCTTGCATAAGCAGGATTAACATACACATCTATCCCTGTTGACACAAAAGGTACTATTATAGTTTTAGAAACCACATCCTCCCTTGCTAGCAAATGTTCACCGAAATAACTAGTTGACAGATGAGTTAAACCAACACCAGCATAAAACGTAGATCTCTTATATTTAGACTTCTCTTTCTGATAACTATTGATAAGACTAACCAGCTTTAGGACATCATCCTCGGCGTACCTAGTTCTTTCAAGCTGATAATCCTCTACTTCAACCTTATATCCCCTAAACAATGCTTGCAACTGTCTTTGAAACTTCGAACCTTCAATAATCTGTGAAGTATTATCAGGATTATAAAATCGGTGATATATTAATTCTGTGGGCTCCAACTCACCTTCTTCCTTGATATAAAATCGCGTTTTCACATTGTCGGTATAAGTATATAATGTTACATTCTTTCCCTTTTGCAATACCCTTAAAAAAATGATTTCACGTCTACTAGCCGTATCTACTCCTACAGATAAATCTCCTAATTCTACTTTAGACATTGTTATGCTCACGGTATGCCGTTCATAAGCATCTCTATTGTACAAGCCAAAAGCAATACAATCTTCTTTCGAAAATCTTTGTATAGCAGCGGATTTATTTGCTTTAAAACGTGCCTGCGTAAGTGTTGTACCAGATTCCTTCCCTTCTACATAACCTTTGAGGGTATCTCCTTGCAAAGTAACCACGTAACCCTCAAGAAATTTATTTTGGGAAAAAGAAAAAAACGGACAAAGGACTAAACCAATTATTAGAATGCGAAACATGAGCATATTTAGATAAAAATATATTGACAAATATATAAAAACAAGCGAATAGCCTGATTACATCTTATATAAAGACTTAAACGACTTAGAATCTACAACTTTATACCTAAAACAATAGATCACCAAACATCAACAATGAAAATTAAATTGCAAAAGACTGGGAATGTTTTTAGCAAAAATGGTTAGTTAGCACAGCTACTTAATCATTTTATAAAGATAAACTACAAATCCAAGAGACAACTTGGCACAGACTAAAAAGTTTTGGAGCGTTTTCATGCTGCAAAGAAAAGCTAAAAAAACCTAAAGGTATATACCTAGAATATGGTATATTACAAAAAAGCATCGCCAAATGGCAATGCTTTTACTCTCTCTTACAAATTGCTCTCTTAAAGCTTAATCGTTTCAGAAAACTCTTGTCCTCTAGAAGAAATTACAAAAGTTAACTCTTTTGACGGAGTTTTACTCACATCAAATTTCTTGATTGTTTTAGCATCGCTGCTGTAGACATCATCGTGAAGTTTCTCATTATACTCGTTATAGATTGTAATAGCAACCTCACCTTTGCAAGTACCATTTAAATCTAAGGTTAACATATCCTTTTCCTTAATAAGTTTAGGACGTTTGATTTCTATAACAGTTGGTTGTGAAAGCACCGCATTACCTGCGTTAATTTCTATATCATACGTAACCAATTTAGCATTAGATTCCATCTTCAATCGGTAAGCTCCTTCTGGCAATGTGCTTAAATCGTAAGTTTGGAATTTATTGCCAACCGTTTTGATATGGTCTTCATAAATCACATCGCCATCTGCATTATATAAAGCTACGTCAAACTCTTTGGCATCAGCGGTGATAAAGCTTACCCATTTGCTATTCTCTTTGGCAACTTTCACCAAAAGTTCGCTATCGTCTGCTTTTACGATGTTTGCTGTTAAAACTGCAAGAAGAACTAGGCTTAATTTTAATAAATTTTTCATCATTATATGTGTTGAATATTTGTACCTTTTTAACAAGAGCAAATTTAAGCGAGTATTTCATGATGTTTATATTCCAAATTCGCTAAAATATATGTTATTTTAACCCAATAAAAACAACAATCAACATCATTAGTTAAAAACACATATTTTTATTGTTAACTTAGCGTTATCAAATGAAAAAAATTAAACCTAGTTTCGAAATTATAGAACCGTCGTTTGGCAGTTCTTTTTATTATTCAAAATATCAGCAAAACGCCAACAACAAAGCCCACGTATGGCATTACCACCCAGAAATTGAAATGGTGTTTGTAAATGGAGGCACTGGCAAAAGGCAAATAGGAAGTCATATCTCTTATTTTACCGAAGGTGATTTGATATTAATAGGTAGCGATTTACCGCATTGCGGATTTACCGACGAAACCACAGGTAACATTAATGAAGTGGTGATACAGATGAAACCTGATTTTTTAGGCAGTTCATTTTTGAAACTGAAAGAAACCAAGGGCATTGCTAATTTATTTGAGAAAGCCAAGTATGGAATTGCCTTTGGTGCTGATACCATTAAACTTGTTGGTCCTATTTTAGAGAAGATGAATAATATGTGGCCCTTTGAAAAACTGATGGCACTACTGGGTGTACTAAGAGAACTAGAACAAGCACCAGACTATAAACTTTTGAACGCCCAAAACTTTTCTTTGGAAATGCAGGCGCAAGACAATGATAGGATTAACATGGTTTTCAATTACGTTAAAGACCATTTTACGGAAGAAATTAGCTTAGACCAGATTGCCGAAATGGCAAGCATGACTGTGCCCGCCTTTTGTAGGTACTTTAAAAAGATGACCAAAAAGACGTTTACAAAGTTTGTAAATGAATACAGAGTGGTTCATGCGTCGAAACTTTTGGCCGAAAAACCTACTAGTATTGCTAATATCAGTTACGAAAGTGGTTTTCATAACTTTAGCCATTTTAATAAGATATTTAAGGAGTTTACAGGGAAAAGTGCTTCGCAGTACAGGAAGGAGTTGAAGTCGATTATATAGTAAGCAGTTTACAGTTGCCAATTAGCAGTTACCGCCGAAACGCGATGTTTAGCGATAACTGTTTGCCGCCAAAACTTAATGCCTTTGTTAATTAAACCCGACTGACAGCGGTACCCAATTTTTTTACATCTTTAATTAGTTTTCGTATTGCACTTCCTAAAAATTGGGTTTAGCAAAAGGCGGGACTAAAATTGCCGATATGCAGCTTCCGAACATTTCCAAAAAGCAAATAGTAAAAGTAACTTTTCAACATTCCAACTTTTGAACTCTGCAACTTTCAAAATTTTGTTAATTTCGTGCCAATGGAAAATTTTATTGTTTCTGCCCGTAAATATCGTCCGGCTACATTTGAAACCGTAGTTGGGCAGCAGCATATTACGGGAACTTTAAAAAACGCCATTAAAAATAACCAACTGGCGCAAGCTTTTCTATTTTGCGGACCGCGAGGTGTGGGTAAAACTACCTGCGCCCGTATTTTGGCGAAAACCATTAACTGCACCAGCTTAACACCAGAACAGGAAGCATGCGGCACTTGCGAAAGCTGCCAATCTTTCCAATCGGGACATTCTTTTAACTTCCACGAGCTAGATGCTGCATCTAATAACTCTGTTGATGACATCAGAAGTTTGATTGAGCAAGTGAGAATACCGCCACAAGCGGGAAAATATAAAATCTATATCATAGATGAGGTTCACATGTTATCTACAAGTGCTTTTAACGCATTTTTGAAAACATTGGAAGAACCACCTCCGTATGCTATTTTCATTTTAGCAACTACAGAGAAACACAAAATATTACCTACTATTTTATCTCGTTGTCAGATATTTGATTTTAACAGGATACAGGTTGATGATATTTCTAATCACTTAGCTAAAATTGCTGAGAGAGAAAGTATTGCTACAGATAACGATGGCTTGCATATTATTGCACAAAAAGCTGATGGTGGTTTGCGTGATGCGCTATCGATGTTTGACCAAATTGTTAGCTACACCAATAGAAATGTAACCTACAAAGCTGTAATTGCCAACCTGAATATTTTAGATTACGATTACTACTTTAAGCTTACCGACTTTTTAACCAGCGGCGATGTAAGCAATACCCTCCTACTTTTCAATGAAATATTGAATAACGGATTTGATGGCAATAACTTTATTAACGGATTAGCTGGTCACTTTAGGAATTTATTGGTTGGGAAAGACAACCAGACTATCCAACTGTTAGAAGTTAGCGAAAACATTAAGCAGAAATACCTGGCACAAAGTAACGGCGCTAATTTAGGTTTCATTTTAACAGCGTTGAATTTAGCCAACCAATGCGATCTTAATTACAAAAACAGCAAAAATCAGCGGTTGCAGGTAGAGCTGGCACTGATAAAAATGTGCCACATTCCCTCTGTAATTCAACTCGCCAACACAGCAACTGACCAAGATCAGGATAAAAAAAAAACTTTAGTTAGTTCTGCGCAATCGGAAAACTCAAAGCCGAAAGACCAAAGTCAAGAGACTAAAGAACAAAGCTTAAAGACCAAAGAAGAAAGTAAAGCAAAGCCTATTACCCAAACGGCTGCTGCTCCTTTGCCATCTCCTGAAGCCAAAGTAAGCCAAGAACCTCAAAAACCCGAAGCTCCCAAAGTTAGTGCGCCGCCTACCTCTCCTATTAAAATACAGCCTTTAGCTAAGAATATTGGAGGCTCGTTAATTCCTTCGCTAACAGATTTTAGTAATAATGGCAATTTAGAAGGCGACGATAAAGGTCCGCAATATGTTAGTGGAAGCGATAAGCAAGCTTTTACGCAAGAACAGTTTATGGCTGTTTGGAAACAGTGCATCCAGAAGGCAAGCAATGAAGATAAAATTCATTTATTCACCTTGTTAAGCAGCAATGAACCTGTTTTAGATGGCTTCGATATTATTGTTTCTATAGAAAATATAGCACTCGAAAGTACTTTACAAGATGAAAAAATTGAGTTGCTTAACTTTATCAGATCGCAACTCAAAAATTTCGATATACAGATTGTGACCAAACGGATAGAACCTAAGCTAAGCGATAGAATTTATACCAACAAAGACAAATACGCTTATTTGGTAGAAAAAAATCCGCAGTTAGAAGAGTTCCGCAAACGCTTTAATTTGGATTTACTGCCTTAACGTGGCAAATCATTTTTCGGATACCCTTCCTCATCCAAATCGTCCCTTAAATCTTCTTCGGTTTGCGCCAATAACTTATCTGCTGGGTCAAGCAACACACTTTCGCCACTTTCATCAATATGCATGGCATTGCTTTCTAACTGCTCGTCAACCTCTTCATCATCACTATAATCCTTGCCCGCATAGCGGTTGGCCTCATCGTAGGTAGATACGCTGTCTTCGCCATTTGGCGCCGAAGTATCATAAGGTAGCGGATGATCGTAATCCTTTTCCTCGCCCTTTACATCAAACTCGAAACTATTTTTATCCTTATCGTAAGACAATTCGTTAAAATCTTTGGTTTCGCCCAAATCGCTAGCGTGCAATTTGTCTTTAGCTGGTTTTTGATTATCCATAATACATTTGTTTTTTTATAGATAACTTCTGTTTTGTAATTTTTGTTTTGTCATTTCATTGCTTAGCATTTGAAGCGCAGTAGCACAAGCTTTTAAGTTCCGATAGTCCTGCTTTCTCTCCATAGTTCCCACGCATAGGCCAATTGGCTATTCCGTTCAATCAAGGGCTATTTAACCTAAACCAATGCAACCAACCGACAGGTATAGCGCAAAAAAAAAGAGCGTATGACAGCTAGAAAATGAAAACAAAATTCTTTAAACGAAACATAATTTGCTACTTTTATTCCATACACTAATCAAAATAAGTACAACATGGCAAAGCCTTGGTTCACTTTATAAGGGAAACTTCATAGTTTCCACATCCTTTTCGAAGACAGTTTTCCAATTGCTCTTCTTGTTTGTTGTATAATTTTTTCAATCAAATTTTATGGGAAATCACAAATGGTTAAAGACCTATTTGTATATATGGGCCGGACAGTTCGTATCAATGCTTACCAGCTACGCTGTACAGTTCGCAATTATAATTTGGCTTAGCTTAAAATACGAATCTGCACAGGTTTTGGCTTACGCCGGAATTGCCGGAATGCTACCTCAAACCATAATTGGCCCTTTTGCTGGTGTATTTATAGATCGCTGGAACAGAAAAAAAGTAATGATTTTTTCTGATGCGTTTATAGCCATATGCGCTTTAGCGATGATATTTATTCTTCGAAATGAAACCGTTAACCTGGTATGGATCTATGTAATGCTAGCTTTGCGCTCGGTAGGCAATGCGTTTCATGCCCCTGCCCTACAAGCTGTGGCGCCACTCATCGTCCCAGAAGATCAATTGCTTAGGGTTTCAGGCATTAATCAGGTTTTGCAATCGGTAAGTAGCATCGGCGGACCTGCAGTTGGCACATTGGCTATTACCTACCTTTCTATTTCAAATGTACTGTATCTAGATATCATTGGAGCTGTGGTAGCAATTTCATCCTTACTATTCGTCAGCATTCCTCATCTCAAGGCAACAACAAAATCATCCATTAGCGTTGTTTTACAAGAACTTAAAGATGGGTGTAATGCAGTTCTAAAAAACAGAGGCTTAAGTTTCTTGTTCCTTTACGCTATGCTGATCACTTTTTTCATTATGCCAGCCGCAATTATGTTCCCCTTGCTTACCATAGGGCATCACCAAGGCGGAAAATGGGAAATGAGTTTAATAGAAATAGTTTGGGGAATTGGAATGCTAGTTGGTGGCAGTGTTTTGGGAATATTTAAAGTTAAAGTATCTAAGATCTTACTGATCAATTCGATGCATTTGATATTAGGGCTAACCTTCGTGTTATGTGGTGCATTCCCATCAGAATGGTTTGTAGGTTTTGTTTTGGCAACCACTTTTGGTGGACTTGCATTGTCTATTTTTTCTGCCTGCTTTACCACTGTATTGCAAATAGAGGTAAGTCCCAATATGCTAGGTCGCGTATTCTCTCTCTACTTTAGCGTAGCAGTTTTACCAAGCGTAGTCGGACTGCTCTTTACTGGATTAATTGCAGAGAAGATAGGCGTTAATAATGCCTTCTTAATCTGTGGAGGCTTAGTAATCGCTATCGGCATTATCTCTTTCTGCACCCCCTCCTTAAAACAACTTGGAAAAACAAAAACGCAGATTAAAAACAATTAGTTAAATGTTTACGCATTAAAAAGATTAAAATGAAAATTAAAGATATTCAACAGCTCGCCAAAGATCATGGCTTGCTGCTTAGAGAAGAAATGCAATTCAATGAAATGGGTATAGATTTTAAAGTTGGCTTTGCTACCGACTTAGATGGAAACCAATGGCTTTTACGTATTCCACGTCGTGAGAATTTAGGAGAACAAATTGCGACGGAGAAACGTATTTTAGATCTCGTTAGCAAGCATCTTTCCGTAGAAGTTCCAAATTGGAAGATCGCTACTGAAAAACTAGTCGCTTATCCTTTGTTAAATGGCAAACCTACACTTACATTCGATGCAAAAACATACGAAGTGACCTGGAACATGGACAAAGATAATCCTAACTATGTTTCTTCTCTTGCCAAAGTTTTGGTTCAACTACATAGCATACCAGAAAGCCAAGCGGCGCAAAACAATTTGAAGGTAATGAAGCTAACAGATCTGAGAAGTGAAATTGCCGACAGACTGCAATTGGTAAAATCAGAATTGGGAATTAGCAAAGAGCTCGAAAACCGCTACCAAAAATGGCTCGACAATGATTTGCTTTGGCCTAACTTTACCCGCTTTATTCACGGTGATTTATATGCTGGCCACGTTATCACCAACGGAGAAGGTCATGTTACTGGCTTAATCGATTGGTCAACGGCACAAGTAAGCGATACTTCTCAAGATTTTTCTGGTCATGTATCCATTTTCGGTGAGGAAAGTTTGAAAAAACTCATCCTGGAATATCAAATAAAAGGCGGGCAAGTTTGGGACAAACTATTTGAGCAAACAATAGAACGTGCCGCCGCCGCTCCTTTGGCTTACGGTTTTTTTGCTATTGAAACGCAAGATGAAAACCATATCATTGGCGCAAAGGTTCAACTAGGCATTAGTTAAGTTTAAGCGATAGAGCACATACTCTACGTGTTTTTAAGGTAATTTTAGTTGGAACTAAGACTTGAATTTCACGATTATAGGCGGGTGTTCTCACCCGCCTTATTATTTCCTATTCAAAATTTAAGATTAAGTGAAACCTGTATTAAGAAAGTAAAGCTATTTCTCTCGCTATATTTTCTCGAGCTTCAGCCTCAAATTTTCGATAGAAATAGTCCGTTTTATAGATTTTAGGCATTTTCAAAAAATGTTCCAACACCTTTTTTCTTCCTGGTCGATACATGAAATCTGGATAAACCGCATACTCCTTTCTTACAGACTCATAATACGCGACATAATCTTCCCAACTGGAACCAAGTATAGCTAGATCGGCATCGGTAAATAAATTAGTATCACTATTACCACTAAGTTCATGCGATTTTGTAGCCAATATCTGAGCTTCACAATTTTCGATCAATTCGTTGGGCACACCTAATTCCGACATCCTTTTTACTGCAAGAACTGCACTTTTAGCTTCATTTTCTGACTTTGTTGCTTTGTAGACAATGTCATGATAGTACAGTGAGAACAATACCACGTCCCATTGCAGAATTTGTACTTTTACCTCAGTAATTTGTGCAAGTAAATGAGAAAGATGTTGCAGGTTATGATAATGCCTTTTGCTACTCGAATAACATTGCTCAATTTCTTGCCAAAGTTGGTCTATCAGAACCAAATCATCTGAATAGCCATTTGCCAACGCAACAAAGGTATCTCGCAACATAGAATTGTTATTTGATAGTTCTATTTTGCTTTTCAATTACGTTGTTTTGCTCTACGATATAACTCTCCATCGATTTCGTACTTGGCAGTTTATTTTGGTATTGATCAATCATAGGTAAAGTCTTGGTGATCTTTAACAAACGATGCAAGTCGGCAATTTTCTTATCATTAACATTAATGGTATCAACCAAAGCTAGATGTCCTATCATTTTTTTCTTGTAAGCAGCTTGTTTGTCAGCAATCAGCTGCTGAACTCTCTTTTTCAGTACCGAATCTGTAATTTGATTAGCTTGGAACTTTGCAGAATTGAAGTAAGCTTCATTTTTCCCATTAAAACCTTGGAATTTGCTCAATGAATCGAACTTGCTACTTTTAACCACCACAATCTGATCTTCCAATTTTTTAAGATTGGTATCTTTCTGCAATAACTCATCATATAACGTTTCCAATAAATCGTACCGGCCTTTCTTCAAACTATATTCAATCCCCGTATTTTTATCTGTAAGTGCGTTAGGCACATCTGCTGTATCTGTTTGAGCGGTTGGTTTTTCGTTGCAAGACGTGAAAATTATGATCGCCGTTATAAGCGTAAGGAAATTCAGTTTCATTGACACAATATTGTTTTATGGTAAACAAGATACGTGAATTTGTAGAACTACCTCTTATTTATTTACTATTCTGAACCTGCTTTAAACGCCTATCCCCCTAAGCTTCATTTCAGCAAAAATCACTCTTTTTTATTTCCATTTCATCTCCTCTTTAAGATAAACAGTCAATTCTTCTGCAATTTGCTTGTGCTCTGCCAACGATGGATGGCTACCACAGCCTCTTCGCGATTGTTTGGTAAAGAAATAACTCCCAATATTTTTCTCTCCCTCCTTCCGAAGCGAACTGGTTACCGCATTGATGTATTTCACCAAAGCTGTCTTCAATTTCTCATTCGCCATTGGACTGCTTAACAACACTAACTTTGATTTTGGATAGTAGTAACGCAGCTTTTTCACAAAACTGATGTAGGCTGTAGTAAATTTAACAGAATCCTGTACGCCATCATTTTGCCCCAAACAAATGGTCACAACATCGGGTTGGTAGCGTTTAAAATCCCATGCTATGGTGTCTCTTGCCAAACTCACTTTATCAAAAACTTGTGGCATCACTATTTTTTTATCGCAGCAGCTATGCATCAGGCCAATGCCAGAAACAGAAGAAAGATGCCACTGTGCATTTAAACTTCTAGCTGTTGTTGGGCCATAGGCGAAATACGCATTATGTTGGTCGTGCCACGAAGCGCCTGGAGTTTCGCACTTTATTTCACTTTCATCGCTACCTGCACCGCAAGTAATTGAATCGCCAATAAACTCTAACTTTCTTACTGGCTTTGCATCAGGTTTTAACAGTTTTTCACAAGTAAAACCTACAAATTCGATATAGCCATTCTCGGCTTCAGAGTTTTTACAAATTAGTATAGAGTGTGCTCCTTTGGGCAAATCTTTAGCCAGCACAATTTCATTTTCCTTGCCTGTAAGCCTAATTCTGTAAGCAGGCTGATTGTCTACTTTTACCTCTAAGTAATTAAGCACTTTGCCCCACAACATTTCATCGTTAATTTTTACGGAAAAAGAACTGCCGCTGAATTTAATTTGAACATACGCTCCCGAAGCCCAAACTTTAGGCTTTAGCGAGTTACTAAAATCAAACCTACCTGTATATTGCACAAAAGGATGGTTGGCTTCATAAAATTTAGCTTCTTTAGCATCAGCTGAAATAAATAAAAGTATTAATCCGAGTAGATATAAGCACTTGTTCATACAATATTTGGTTGGTAATTAATTTGGTTAAACAAAAATGCGATGACCCGAAAGGTTATCACGAAATTCCTTTGGCGTACAGCCTTTTTTCTTCTTAAAGATGCGATTGAAATTAGAGATATTATTAAAGCCGCAATTGTAAGCCACTTCTGAAACAGCTTCGGTGGTATCGATTAACTTCCTAGATGCATGTCCCAAGCGTATTTCTATCAAGCTATCTATAAAACTTACCCCAGTTCTGTTCTTAAAAAACCTACTGAAAGAAACTTCGGTCATATTTGCAATGCGTGCAACTTCTGCCAATGAAACTTGCTTGTCAAAATTAAGGTTGATGTATTCCATTACTTTCTCCACCCTTCTACTGCTGTAAGAAAACTCCGCCTGACTAAAAGTGGAATCTGAAAGTGTACGCATACTTCGTGAACTAGATAAGTCGTGTAGAATAGACATCAACTCCAGAACCGAATCGAACCCATGTTGCTTGTTAAGCTTTATTAAACGAGGACCAATAAGCTTTGCTGTTTCTTCGGAAAACAGAATACCGCATTTTGCCTTTTCGAACATCTCTCTGATGATACGCAGTTGGTTACGACGTAAGAACTTCTCATCAAACAAATCTTTATGGAACTGAATAGTCACCTCATGAATTTCTTTGCCATTCAGCTTATGCGTTTCCCAAACATGGGGTAAGTTAGAGCCAATCAGCACCAGCTCAATATCACCTATCTCTTCAATGTGGTCGCCTACTACCCTACGTGCACCACTAGCATTAGAAATAAAGTTAAGCTCCATCTCTTCATGGTAGTGTAAAGGGAAGTCAAAATCTTGCTTTCTCCTTTCGAAAATAGTAAAGCAATCGCTATTTGTTAGTGGAGTAATTTCCTTTATGATACTTGAATGCATAGAAAAGTGAATATAATATCAATTATTAAGATAAAATAATATCAACAACAAATATAAGACATACAAATACTATCAATCAATAAAAAAGACACTTACAACAATTAAAACCTACTATTTTGCCTAAAAAATAAGTTCAATGAATTAAAAACATTACAAATAGATAAAATAGTATTATCTTAAAGTTAGTTTTCGCAACTACTTTTGATATCAACCAAATAAACCATTTATGCTTAATAAACTAACCACTAATTTATTGGCAGTACTTGTATGTCTGTTCGCAACTACACTGTGTTTTGCACAAGAAAAGAAGTTAACTGGAAGATTAGTCGGCGAAGGCGGCACACCTCTTCCTGGTGCTTCAGTAAGCATCAAAAACACTAAAGTTTCGACTGTTACAGATGTGAACGGAAATTTCATGCTTACCGCCCCAGCCAACGCACAAACTATTGTATTCTCGTTTTTGGGAATGGAAGAACAACAAGTTGCCATTGGCAGCAATACCAATTTCAACATTAGACTTAAAGAAAGCAGCACCACACTATCTAACGTAGTTGTTGTAGGTTATGGCACTGTAAAGAAGAGCGACCTCACGGGCTCTGTTAGCAGATTGGAACGAGAAGAATTCATTAGAGATGCGCCGACCAACATTTTACAAGCCATGCAAGGCAAAATTGCAGGTGTAAACGTTACGAAAAACGACGGCGCTCCTGGCGCTGGATTGAGCATCAGAATTAGAGGTTCTAATTCTTTTCTAGGCGGAACAGAACCACTTTATGTAATTGACGGTGTACCTTTTAACAACTCTAGCTCGGGTTCTACCCCAATGTCTATTGGCGATGACGAAAAGCAGACGCTTAACGCCATGTCTTTCATCAACCCGGATGATATTGAAAGTATCGACATTTTAAAAGACGCTTCGGCAACCGCAATTTACGGTTCTCGTGGTGCCAACGGCGTAGTATTAATTACTACTAGAAAAGGAAAAAGCGGCAAAGACAGAATTGAAGCAAATTTCACTGTTGGTTCTTCGCAGGTTTCTAAAAAAATAGATGTGTTAAATGCTGCTGAGTATGCTGAATATCAAAATTTAGCTTATACAAATTCTAACATCTATACAGGCACAAATTATACACTACCATACAGAGGCGAAAATGTTCCAGACCCGTTAAACCCTGGACAAACTTACTATGACAAAGGGCCGCAAGACTATATTGGCAACAACAATAATTGGCAAGACAGGATTTTTCGCAATGGTGTTTACCAAAATTACTCTGTAAACGTAAATGGTGGAAACGATGCTGGTTCGCACAGCATTACGTTTAATTATTTAGACCAAGAAGGAACTATCCAAAATTCGGATTACAACAGATTTGGACTAGGCTTAAACTTAGGCAGGAACCTTAGTCCGACTTTCAAGATTGGTACAAGTACGTCATTAGCTAGTACCTTAACCAATGGTGTAAAAACAGGCACAGATAAATCTGATGCGGCTAGTGCAGGTGTTATCCGCTCTGCACTAACTTTCCCTTCTACCATTACAGATCCTATCGCTTATGATGGCGTGGGCGATGCCTTTATTACCAACCCATACATCTACGTAAACGATGTATTGAACAAAGTAAGAGGTTTAAACATCTTTTCATCAAACTATTTGGAAGCTAAATTCTTGAAGGATTTCAAATTTAGACAGAACATAGGCTTCAACTATTCTAGCAGCGCCAGAGACCAATACTATCCAACAACAGTATTTGAAGGCTTTGCAATGAGAGGTTGGGGATTAAAATCTGACAACATTTGGAACAACATTACTTCTGAAAGTATCCTTACTTACGATAAAAAAATTGAGAAACACAGTTTGAACGTGATGGGTGCAGGAACTTTTGAACGCACCAACGGACAAAGCAAAAGAGCAGAGGCAAAAACCTTCCCTAACGATAATTTGCAAAACGAAAACCTAGCAGCTGGCGAAGTAATTATGCCAGTAGTTACCAATCGCTATCAATCTACATTGATGTCGTTTTTAGGACGTGCAAACTACAGCTATGATGATAGATACCTACTGACTTTATCTTTTCGTCAAGATGGTTCTAGTAAATTCGGTAAAGACAACAAATGGGCAGGTTTCCCTTCAGCAGCAGCTGCTTGGAAAATCTCGAACGAAGATTTCATGAAAAACGCAAAAGTAGTTAGCGATTTAAAACTACGTTTCAGTTATGGCAAAACAGGTAACCAAGGTATTGGCTCTTATGCTTCTCTTGCAAAACTGAGTGTCTACAACTACGTGTTCGGAGGCGCTATACAAACGGGTTTAGCTAACGATATTTTTGCCGGTCCAGCTAACGATAAGTTAAAATGGGAAACTACCAGCTCTTATAATTTAGGTTTGGATGTAGGTTTATTCAAGAACAGGCTAAACTTAACCATCGAAGCTTATAAGAAAATAACCGATGACCTTTTACAGAACTTAACTATTCCATCATCAACTGGATTTAAAACGAAGCTGGTAAATTCTGGCTCTATCGAAAACAAAGGTTTAGAAGTTAGTTTAAACGGAAAAGTGGTTAAAACCAAAGATTTTGAATGGAGCTCAAATTTCAACATCTCATTCAACAGAAATAAAATTTTAAGCTTAAGTGCTGATGTAACTGAGCAATATGCCCGCAACATTTCTACTGGCGACGCACCATTTATCCAAACTGTAGGCAAACCAATCGGTGCGCTTTATGGCTACATCGAAGATGGCTACTATGACAACGAGGCCGAAGTAAGAAACGACCCACAATACACCAATCAAGGGAATGCTATTATTTTACGTACCATTGGAGAAATCAAATATAAAAACTTAGACGGCGACCCAACAACCATGTCGCAGGGCGACAGAACCTTTATTGGCGATGTAAACCCAGATTACACTTTCGGTTTTACCAACAACTTCAAATACAAAAAATTTGATTTAAGTGTATTTGTAAATGGTGTACAAGGTAACGACATCATTAACATGAATACCAGATTTAACGCCAACTTGGGAACCAACAAAAACATCACACAAGAAATGGCTGATGGTGCTTGGGCACAAGGAAAAGACAACAGCAACGCGACTGGTCCAAAAATTATGCGTCAGTTCTTTAGAAACCTTTTGTTTAGCAGAAGATTTATCGAAGATGGCAGTTTCGTAAGGATTAAGAATGTGACCTTAGGTTATGAAATTCCTGTAAAATCGACTGTAATTTCTAGAATGAGAGTGGCTGTAGGTGTAAATAACCTATTTACTTTCACTAAGTATTCTGGTTTCGACCCAGAGATGAACAGCTACGGAGATAACCCTGCACTTTTCGGGGTTGATTTGGGAGGATATCCAAATAACAGAACCTACAATTTCTCTTTACGTTGCAATTTTTAACCTTAATAAAATAATCACATGAAAGCGATTTCGACATATTTTATGGCATCAGTACTAGGGCTGGCACTGCTAAGCACCAGCTCATGCAAAAAGGCCCTAGAGGAAACTCCATTCTCATTTTATTCGCCAGAAAACTCTTATAAAAACCAGAACGATGCAAGAGCTGCCATCAATGGTGTATATAACGAGCTATATTCTTGGGAAATGTATTTACAACCATTTTGGAACATCACCATGCTAGATGATGACCATGTATCTGGAGCAGATTGGTATTTAGGTACAACAGGTGCCGGCAACCCTCAATCTTATTGGGGTGTAGATGGCCCATGGGTGGGCTGCTATGCTATGATTGCCAGAGCAAATACAGTATTGGAGAATGTACCTAATATCACAGACATTGATGCTGAAATTAAGCAGCGTATTCTTGGCGAAGCTTATTTTTTACGTGGCTGGGCTTATTTCCAATTGGTGCAACTGTACGGCGGTGTTCCAATTAAGCTAAAAGCACTGTCTGCCAGCAATCCTGAAACCAACGTACCGAGAGCTACAGTAAAAGAAACTTACGACGTAGTTATTGCCGACCTTAAACTAGCAGAAACTAACCTCTTCCCTGCTGGCCATGCAAAGGCTGGTGAAGTTGGCCGAGTAACACAAGGGGTAGCAAAAGCAATTCTAGCTAAAGCCTATCTAACTATGGCATCGGGTGCTTCTACAGGAAATGTAATTGTTCGTGGTGGAACAGATAATGGCTTCTACACCTACGCAAAAGAAGTAGTAAAAGGATTGGAAGGATTAGATGCGAAAGCTTATTATACCTTGGCTAGAGATAAGGCCAAAGAAGTAATAAATGCCGCTAATAACCCATATGCGCTTACTGCAAGCTGGAAAGATTTATGGAGCATTGCAGGAAGAAATAACAAAGAGCACATGTGGCAATTGCAATCGTTGGCTGGCTCTGCTTTCATGAATAATTTGGGTGTTTATTTCTCTGCTCGTTCTACCTTTGGTGTGGGCGCTGTATGGACTACCAACAACCACTACAACGATTATGATGTACAAGATAAACGTGTGCTAGATGGTATTACCCATAACTATCAAACTTTGCAAGGCACTTACATTTTTTATCCTTCGTGGCAGTCGGCACAATATAGGGTAGTTGGCGGAATTACTTACAATAATACGGGCAGTACCACTGCAGAACGTGCTTACACTATCAAATATGCAGGTGTATCAGACCCTAACGTAGCTAATAGCGATGCTTTTTATCCGCTGTTGCGTTACTCTGAGGTTTATTTAATGATTGCCGAAGCCGAAAATGAAATTAACGGCGCTAATGCAGATGCTTATACCGCTTTAAATACGGTGAGATTTCGTTCTTTTCCAACCGTTGGCACACCTGCTATGCCAGTACCTGAAGCCTATGCTCCAGCTGGAATGACACCAGAGCAATTCCGCAGTTATGTCTTAGCAGAAAGAGCTAGAGAGTTCAACTTGGAAGGCATCAGACGTTTCGATTTAATGCGTTGGGGTGTTTATTTACAAGTGATGAACAAGATTAGTACAGGACAGAACAACATTTCGAAAGTCCGTCAGCAGAAAAATTTATTGCTACCTATTCCATTAAACGAATTAAACTCAAATACAGCCATTAAGGGTAAAAACAACTTTGGCTGGTAATATCAAACATTAAATTTTTATATGTATGAGAATGATGAAGAATTACGTTAGAGCTGGCTTATTTCTGTTAGCTACTTTAACCATCGGAGCTTGTAAAAAAGACAAGACCGAAGATACCACAGCGCCAACTTTAAGTGCAGTAACCACACTTAACGATAGAGCTACAAACTTGCAATCTATTGGGTATGGCGAGTGGATTATCATTAAAGGAACCAATTTGAGCACTACTTCTCAAGTAGATTTCAATGGTACTTTAGCGGCAGACTCGTTAACGTATGCAGACGATAACACCATCACTGTTAAAATTCCTGCTAACCTAACAGACCCAATTAACAACCCAATTAAAGTAACCACAAAACACGGGACAGCTACCCTGAACTTCCAAATTAAACAGCCAGGTCCACAAATTGTAGATTTTAGTCCAGGTGCTGGCAATGTAGACCAAGAGGTAACCATTGATGGGAACTACTTTAAAGGAATTACAGGCGTAACTATTAACGGTGTGGCTGCAACGATTGTGTCGAGTACCCAAACACAGGTAAAAATTAAAGTTCCAACTGGCGGCACTTTTGGTGTAGTGGTAATTTCAACCCCTGTAGGCAACGTAACTGCCACTAAAACGTTCGGTTTAAAACATGTGATTTACGATGACGGTCTTAAAAACGCTTGGACAAACACTTCTTACTCGACAACTTCGCTTGATTTAGCAAGCGCTACCAATACACGTAGAGGTACTACAGCTATCAATGTAACCCATAAAGCATTTTCTGCGGTAAGATTTAGATTAGTAGCCAAGTTTGCAACAGCAGGCTACAGCATGGTTAAAATATCAATGTTTGGCGGCCCTGGAACGCAAGGCAAAAAAGTAAGAATTGCACTTACTCCAGCAGCAACTGCCTACGACCTTGTGTTAAATGAAGGCAAATGGACAGATTATCAAGTACCGTTCATCAACATTGGCAATCCTACTTCAATTGAGTATATCACTTTTCAAGAGTTTAGCGGTTTCGCATCGCAGATATTTATTGATGATGTAGGTTTTTATTAAGGATTACATGCGCTTAAGTTTTGTTCTATTTGCTTGTTGCTTGCTGTTTGTAAAATTCAGTGCTGCTCAAAAAACCAAAAATGTGGTGGTCATCACTTTTGATGGCTACCGCTGGAAAGAACTTTTTGATGGTGCAGACTCTAGCAACTTGCATGGAAAGAAATTTACTTCGCAAGACTCTACGTGGCGTGTAAGAAAATATTGGGGCAAAACCGCAGCAGAAAGAAGGGCAAAGCTGATGCCCTTCTTCTGGAATACCATTGCTAAAAATGGGCAGATTTACGGCAACAGAAATTATGGAAACAAGGTAGATGTGAGCAACAAATACTGGTTCTCTTACCCAGGTTACAATGAGATTTTCACGGGCTATCCCGATACTTTAGTGAATTCTAATACACATCCAGCTAATCACAATGTGAACGTTTTGGAGTTCCTGAATAAGATACCCGCCTACAAAGACAAGGTTGCTACCTACACATCGTGGGATACTTTCAACAAAATCCTTAACCAAGAAAGAGCTGGTTTTCCTATCAATTCAGGCTACAACAACGTGAAAGGCGAAAACCTAAGCGATGTGCAAAAAATGCTAAACGATTTGCAATGGTGGCTACCCAAAGATTACGGGCAAGGACAAAGACACGACGCTGTTACTTACGCTTTGGCCAAAGAACACATCAAATTACATCACCCAAGAGTATTACAAATTAGCTTTATAGAAACTGATGCTTTGGCACACAGTGGAAAATATGACTATTACCTAGATGCTGCCAATTACAATGATAAGATGATTGCCGATTTGTGGAATTTCATGCAAAACGACCCATTCTATAAAGGCCAAACTACATTTATCATTACCGAAGACCATGGCAGAGGTTACGGAGACAATTGGCAGCATCATTATTACAGCGTACCACATTCTAACGAGATTTTCTTGGCAGTAATGGGGCCAGACACACAACCTTTGGGAGAAATCAAACAAAAAGGACAACTATACCAAAACCAAATTGCACAAACTATTGCCGCATTTTTAGGGATAAAATTTGAAAACGGACATCCCATAGGCAAACCCATTACTAGCGTTTTACCAAAACTTTAAAGCCGATACTACATGAAGAATACCCTTTTGCTATTTTTATTATTTGCTTGTCCCAGTACTACTTTCGCACAGAAACTGAGCAATGATAAAGCTACGCCCATTACTAAAACGCTTTATCAAAACCTACATCAGTTAATTAAAAACCATATACTTTTTGGTCATCAAGATGATTTAGCTTACGGCGTAGGCTGGAAGTATAAAGCTGGCAAAAGCGACATTAAAGAGGTTGTTAACGACTACCCCGCGATATACGGATGGGATATTAGCAAAATTGAACATCAAGCTGAAAAGAACATTGATGGTGTGCCCTTTAACAAGATGCGTGAGTTCATCAAAACTGCCTATCAAAAAGGTGCAGTCATTACCATCAGCTGGCATTTCGACAATCCACTTACTGGTGGTTCATCTTGGGACACCACTCGTAACACCGTAAAATCTATTCTGCCAAATGGCGAGAAACATCAGCTTTATAAAACTTGGTTAGACAGAGCTGCAACATTTTTACATAGCCTAAAAGGAAGTAAGGGAGAAGCAATTCCAATCTTATTCAGACCATTTCACGAACTTACTGGCAACTGGTTTTGGTGGGGCAGTCACGGTAATACACCCGAAGAAATGAAGGCAATCTGGCAGTTCACTACAGACTATTTAAGGGAAACGAAGAAACTGAACCAGCTCATTATGGTTTACAATACCAACGATTTTAAAACAGAAGCTGATTTTTTGAGGAGCTATCCTGGCGATAACTATGTAGATGTGCTCAGTTTCGATACTTATCAATTCGACATCAGTAAAAAACAAGATTTTATAGATGCAATTAAAAAACAATCAGAAATAGTTACTAAGCTAGCTAAGGAGAAGAAAAAATTAGCAGCCTTTGCCGAAACAGGTTTCGAGAATATTCCAGACCCAAATTGGTGGACGGAGACATTATGGCCAGCCATTAAAGACTATCCACTCTCTTATGTATTGGTGTGGCGTAATGCGGGCTATATGCCATCCACGAAAAAGATGCACTACTATGCGCCCTACAAAGGCCAAGTATCGGCAAACGATTTCAAGAAATTCTACCAGAACAAACAAGTGCTATTTGAAAAGACATTAGGAACCAAAAAAATATACCAAACTAGATGAACTTACAACTAATAGATATTGCCATCCTCGTCGTTTACCTAATTACCATGGTAATGATTGGTTTTTACATGAAGAATAAAGCCAAACAAGACAAGGAAAGTTACTTAATGGGCGGCAAAAAACTGCCTTGGTATATGCTTGGCTTAAGCGATGCCAGCGATATGTTCGACATTAGCGGTACCATGTGGATGGTTTCCGTGTGTTTTGTTTATGGGTTCAAAAGCATTTGGATACCTTGGTTATGGCCGGTTTTCAATCAGGTGTTCATGATGATGTTCTTATCTAAATGGTTAAGAAGGTCGAACGCAACAACTGGCGCAGAGTGGCTAAAAACCAGATTTGGATTGGTGGGTAAAGGTGTTACAGGTTCGCATGCTATCATCATCGCCTTTGCATTAATTAGCTGTTTGGGTTTCTTGGCATACGGCTTCATCGGCTTAGGTAAATTCATCGAAGTTTTTATCCCTTGGGAATATGTGCAAGCTTACATCCCGTTTGATGTACCGAGCAAATATGTGCCGCATTTTTACGGTATCGTGTTTACGCTTTTCGCCATGTTCTACTCCATTATTGGCGGTATGCACAGTATCGTTTTAGGCGATGCCATCAAGTACTCCATCATGACTTTGGCTTGTATCGCCATTGGCGTAATTGCCGTAATGCACTTGCAAAACCAAACGCTTAATGTACCAAAGGGATGGGATAACCCACTTTTTGGCTGGAATTTAGACTTAGATTGGAGTGCCATTGCCGCCGATGCCAATAAAAAAATAGAAGAAGATGGCTTTAGTTTATTTGGCATCTTCTTTATGATGATGTTGTTGAAAGGCGTTTTCGCTTCATTGGCTGGCCCTGCGCCAAACTACGATATGCAGAAAATTTTAAGTACCCGCAGCCCTAAAGAAGCAAGTAAAATGACAGGCTTTGTGAGTATTGTACTATTGCCAATCCGCTATTCGATGGTAACAGGATTAACTGTTTTGGCGCTACTTTATTACAACCAATTGTACTTAAAAGGTCCAGATGGTATTACCGATTTCGAAAGGATATTACCTGCAACCATCAATAACTTTTTGCCTGTTGGTGTGCTAGGTTTGGTACTTACTGGTTTACTTGGTGCTTTTATGGGAACTTTCAGTGGCACGTTGAATGCAGCACAGGCCTACATCGTTAACGATATTTATTTAAAATACATCAATCCAGAAGCGCCGACCAAGAAAATCATCTCTATGAACTACATTGTAGGTGTAGTTGTAGTTGCAGCGGGTATTGGATTTGGTTTTTTAACCAAAGACGTGAACAACATTTTACAATGGATTGTAGGTGGTTTGTACGGAGGTTATGTAGCAGCCAACTGTCTAAAATGGTACTGGTGGCGCTTTAATGCCCACGGTTTTTTCTGGGGAATGGCAGTTGGGGTTGGCGCAGCATTATTGATGCCCTACGTTACTACCGGATTGCCATTATTTTGGTGGCCAGCACTCTTTTTATTGTCACTAGCGGGATGTTTGATTGGAACTTACACCGCTCCACCAACAGACATGGTAGTGCTAAAATCATTTTATAGCAACGTAAAACCTTGGGGCTTTTGGAAACCGATACACAATTTAGTTGCGGCAGAAGACCCATCTTTCAAAGAAAACAAAAATTTCAAACTCGATATGTTTAACGTAGCCATCGGCATTGTTGCCCAGCTGTGTTTAACCATATTTCCAATGTATTTAATCACGGGCATGTACACGCCGCTGCTAGTAACCGTAGCCATTTTGGTGGTTATCGTTACCATTTTAAAAAGAACCTGGTGGAATAGATTAGAAGATTAAGACTTATGAAGACGAATTTCGAAGAACGCATCTCGCAAATGAGCAGCGCACAAGAGCAATTATTACAACAAAAAAATACCCAAATTAACCCTAGCAACGGAGTTTATCATCGTTATAAAAATCCCGTGCTTACGGCCCAACATATTCCATTAAATTGGAAATACGATTTTAATCCAGATACCAATCCGTTTTTAATAGAGCGCTTCGGTATCAATGCAGTGTTAAATCCAGGCGCAATAAAATGGAATGGCAAGTACATTTTGATGGCAAGAGTGGAAGGTGCAGACAGGAAATCGTTTTTTGCTATTGCCGAAAGCCCTAACGGGATAGATAATTTTGAGTTTTGGGACTACCCTATAATGATGCCAGAAACCGAAAATCCAGATACCAATGTTTACGATATCAGGTTAGTACAACACCAAGATGGCTGGATTTATGGTTTGTTTTGTACAGAACGAAGAGACCCAAAGGCAAGTGAAGGCGACCAATCTGCAGCCATTGCTCAATGCGGTATCGCTCGCACTAAAGACCTTAAAAACTGGGAACGTTTAGCAGATTTGAAAACCAACTCTCCACAACAACGCAATGTGGTTTTACACCCAGAATTTGTAGGCGGTTGCTACGCTTTCTACACTCGCCCGCAGGATAGTTTTATCGAAGCAGGCAAAGGTGGTGGTATTGGCTTCGGTTTATCAAAATCTATCGAAAATGCGGAGATAGACCAAGAAATTGTAATCGACAAAAAGGTTTACCACACCGTTTATGAAGCTAAAAATGGACAAGGTCCTGCCCCTATCAAAACCCAAAAGGGCTGGTTACATTTGGCACACGGCGTTAGAAATACTGCAGCTGGTTTGCGTTACGTGTTGTACATGTTCATGACCGACCTGCACGATTTAACCAAAGTAACTCATAAACCTGCCGGATATTTCATTGCGCCAGAAGGCGAAGAAAGAATTGGCGATGTATCTAACGTGGTGTTCAGCAACGGCTGGATTGCCGATGAAGATGAAACAGTTTATATTTACTACGCTTCCTCAGACACCCGTATTCACGTAGCAACAAGCAGCATCGAACAATTGGTGGATTATGTAATCAACAACCCCGAAGATGGATTAAGGTCTGCTGCAACTGTGCAAACCATCATTGATATCATCGACAGAAATAAATCGATAACAACAAAGGAAGAGATTAACGTACATTTGAACGGACAATCTGCACACCATTAATGCAAGAGCTAAAAACACTTCAAACAGAATTACAAGAAGAGCTTGCTCAATTACTACAATGGTGGACTGACTATACTATAGATGAAGAATTTGGTGGCTTTCATGGCAAAGTCACCAATGAGAACCACACCATTTTTGCACCAAAGGGATTGGTGTTAAATGCTAGAATACTTTATACTTTTTCTTCTGCTTACTTACTAAATGAGCAAGCAGAACACCTCGAAGTTGCCCATCGAGCTTATCAGTATTTAACTGATTTTTTTATTAATGAAAAAGAGGGCGGATTTTATTGGTCGCTAACCGTAGCAGGCAAACCTCTAGACACCAAAAAGCAAGTGTATGGACAAGCTTTTGCTATTTACGCTTTAGCCGAATATTACAAAGCTACCCAAACAGAAGCGGCTTTGAAACTAGCCCAGTCAACCTATCAGTTACTAGAAAAATATAGTTACGACAGCACTGATACTGGCTATATTGAAGCACATACACAAGATTGGCAACCTCTCACAGATTTAAGGTTAAGCGAGAAAGACCAAAACGACAAAAAGTCGATGAATACACATTTGCATGTGATTGAGGCTTATGCAAATCTGTATCTAGTTTGGCCTGATAATGGACTAAGAGTAGCGATTAAACAATTGCTAGCGAACTTCCGAGAACATATCATCCATCCACAAACAGGACATTTGCAACTGTTTTTCGATATGGATTGGAAGATAAAATCCACACTAGTATCTTTTGGACATGATATAGAGGCAGCGTGGTTATTACTAGAAGCCGCAGAAATTATCAATGACAAGGAAGAAATTCAGGATTTTAAAATACTGGCTCTAAAAATGGCTGATGCTGCATCGAGAGGCTTACATGCAAGCGGAGGTTTAGCTTACGAATTTGACCAAGAAAACCAACATTGGATAAACGAATTTCATTGGTGGCCACAAGCAGAAGCCATGGTTGGGTTCTTTAATGCTTGGCAAATATCAGGCAATGAAAATTACCTTAAAGAAATCTTCCAGATTTGGGAATTCATCAAAAAACACCTCAAAGACACTAAAAACGGCGAATGGTTTTGGGGTGTAGATGAAAATCTATTACCAATGCCAAACGAAGATAAAGCAGGTTTTTGGAAATGTCCTTACCATAACGGCAGAGCATGTATCGAGTTAATTAAAAGGATTAATTCCATACCTAAAGCCTAGCAATCATTCGAAATAAAATCTACGCACCTCAAAAAAATGACTTGACTTTTGCATTGCGTTAACAAGTATCTCCGTTATTTGTAACTCAAAATCAAAAATAATCAAAACATGCAAACAACAAGTGTTAAAGCTTTCGGTACTACGGCACCCGAAACAGATTTAGCTCCTTTGAGCATTAACCGTAGAGCAGTACAACCCAACGATGTAGAGATTGAGATTTTATACTGTGGCGTTTGCCATTCAGATTTACATACAGCTCGTAACGATTGGGGCGGTTCTATTTACCCAGCAGTACCAGGTCACGAAATTGTAGGTAAAATTACCGCAGTTGGCAGCGCTGTTTCTAAATTTAAAGTAGGCGATTTAGCAGGTGTTGGCTGTATTGTAGACTCTTGCAAAACTTGCAGCAGCTGTCAGCAAGATTTAGAGCAATATTGCTTAAATGGCTTCACTGGCACTTACAACGGACAAGATTTACAATTAGGCGGGCAAACTTTTGGTGGTTACTCTGAGAAAGTTGTAGTGAAAGAAGATTTCGTTTTAGCGGTACCTTCAAACTTAGATTTAGCAGCAGTAGCTCCTTTATTATGTGCGGGAATTACCACTTGGTCGCCATTAAAGCATTGGAATGTAAAAGAAGGCAGCAAAGTAGCAGTAGTTGGCTTAGGTGGTTTAGGTCACATGGCTATCAAATTGGCAAAAGGCTTAGGTGCTGATGTTACCTTATTCTCTAGAACTCCAGACAAAACTGAAGATGCAAAAGCATTAGGTGCTGACCATGTAGTAATCTCTACAGACGAAGCACAAATGAAAGCAGTACGTGGTCAGTTCGATGTGATTATTGATACTGTACCTTACGTTCACGATGTAAATCCTTACGTAGCTACGTTGAACATCAACGGAACTTTAGTTTTAGTGGGTTACTTAGGTGGTTTAGAGCCAATCTTAAATACCGTTCCAATGATTTTAGGACGTAAATCTGTAGCTGGTTCTGTAATTGGCGGCATCGCCGAAACTCAGGAAATGTTAGATTTCTGTGGTGAAAAAGGTATCGTTTCTGAAATCGAAATCATCAAAATGCAGGACATTAACACTGCTTACGAGCGTATGCTAAAAAGCGATGTGCGTTACCGTTTCGTAATTGACATGGCTTCGTTGAAAAACAGCTAGTTTTTTTAGCCACAGATGCACAGATAAAGAAAGCTACCATATCTAATGTTAAAATCATCCGTGCATCTGTGGCTAAACTAATCTGTCGTCCTCATATTCTCCCCGTCCTTAAAATGTAACCTTCGGAAAACAAATCCCGATAGGATTGTTAAACCGCCAATAACTAGGAAAGTATAGCGAAAAGCATTATGTATTTCGTTGTGGATCAGCTTTACATCGCCCTGAAAAACCTTTAAAACTATTAACCCAAAGGCTACACCAAAACCGATAGCTAATTGTTGGTTTACCGACGCCAACGAATTGCCGCTACTGGTATGATAATGGCGTAAATCGGCTATCGAAATAGAGTTCATCGCTGTAAATTGTATCGAGTTAAAGAAACCTAACATTGCGATGATTGGCATATACCAATAAATGGAAGTTTCGATTACTGGAATTGCCATGCAACAAATCAGCAAACCAATCATAAAAGTATTAAACATCAGCGTGCGCCTATAGCCAAATCTATTCAGTATTTTGATGACATTAGATTTGGCTAACATTGCCGTAAGTGCCATCGGAGCAACAATCCAACCAGAGGTAACCGCAGATTGCCCGAATGCTATTTGGATCATCATTGGCAGCAACAAAGGCACCGAGCTAATCCCCAAACGTGTCGCCAAACTCCCCACAATACCTACCCTAAAAGTTCGTACCTGAAACAGGTTTAATGGAAAAATCGGGTTTCTATCTCTGCTTGCATGACGATAATAAAAGTACAGCATTAAAAAGCCTAGAAAAAACGCCAATAGAACTGGTGTCACGTGGGCTGTGTTACCAAACATCTCCAAAGCAATTGACAAAAGCAATGATGCCGCAGCGAAAATTAGAAATCCCTTTAAATCAAAATCTATGAGGTTGGATTTATAATCTGGCATATACTTGATACTTAGTATTATTCCAAGCAAACCAATTGGGATGTTGATTAAAAATATCCAATGCCAAGACAAATAATCTACCATATAACCACCCACCAAAGGTCCTAAAACCGGACCAATCAATGCTGGAATGATGGCAAAATTCATAGCTTTAAGCAACTCGTTTTTTGGAAAAGTTCTGATAAGTGCCAGCTTCCCTACAGGTGTCATCAAACTACCGCCAATGCCTTGCAACACCCTGGCAAACACCAACTGGGTTAAACTTTGCGAAAGTGAACAGAACAACGATCCCAAAGCAAATAAAATCAGCGATGCGATAAAAATCTTCTTCGTACCAAATTTATCTGCCAAGAAACCACTAACAGGCATAAACAAAGCCAAAGTTAGTACATAGCTGATAATCGCATTTTGCATATTCAAAGGCGACTCGTGCAAGTCTTCAGCGATAGTAGGCAATGAGGTATTGAGGATGGTAGAATCCAACATCTGCATAAAAATGGATGTTGCCAAAATTATGGGCAGTAGTTTTTTAGTTGTGGTGATATTTTGTTCTGTATCGCTCAATTTAGTTTCCGTATTTATAATAGGCTTAATATGCTAAATAATATCCCGACCATTCTAGATACAATCCTAACAAAAACAAGCTCCACAATATAGCTCCAACTATAATGAGTATATATTGTCTAGTATTAAATGCTTTTTGTTCAACTATCACTAAGTCTGTCGAATTACGTCTAGCAAAATTAAATGCATTAAACGGTGGTATAAAAAAAGCCACGATTAAAATCGAGACTAGCCACATAGGATCGGGAAGATACGACAACAAGCTAAAAGCAATAATCCCTAAAAATAGTAGTATAGGAGAATAACTAGATTTGTAGCCTTTAGTTTTTGCAAATTTTAGTGTCCTTTCAAAAAGAGAGATTAAAAATAAGATAGCAAATATTGCCCTCAATGCTGGAAAAATATCTAGTCGTTGTTTCTGTTGGTAAAATCGCCAAGCTTTGTATGCCCACCAAACTGGATATACGCCTACAGAAATGATTGATAAAAATATAAACTTGTTTTCACTGATGAGATATTGAATTTCTACCTGTTCATCTTTTTCAAGGTTTATATCTTCGGTAATTATTGATTGATTTTCCATGTTAATTTAGCTTTCAGCAATTTACGATAAATATTATTCCATCGTAGATTCAACCCTTATTTCATCAACAAAACTCAGTCTTTATTCAACATCGATGTTTTCTTGGTATCCTTCATAAAGATATAAACGACAAGCGAAAAAGCGATGCAGGCGGTGATATACCAATAATAATAGTGTTCTACATCTTCCCTCTTAAACAACAGCGCAATGTATTCCGCCGAACCACCAAAAACAGCTACTGTA
Source organism: Pedobacter sp. T50_32 (assembly GCF_057652195.1). Classification (NCBI taxonomy): domain Bacteria; kingdom Pseudomonadati; phylum Bacteroidota; class Sphingobacteriia; order Sphingobacteriales; family Sphingobacteriaceae; genus Pedobacter; species Pedobacter sp. T50_32. Next base: position 148,003 of record NZ_JBYFBY010000006.1, read on the forward strand.
ATAGCATAAGGCAATCCTACACCTAAGGCTCTAATATGTGTTGGAAATAGTTCGGCTTTTACAACAGCGTTGATAGAGGTATATCCCGAAACAATAAGCAGTGCAATAATCAGGTAAACAAATGCCTCCCACATGCTCGATGCGCCGCTAAGACCATTCAACAAAGGAACGGTAAATAATGTGCCAGTAATGCCGAAGCCTAACAGCAACGGTCGACGACCAATTTTATCAGATAATAGTCCGAAAAGTGGCTGTATCATTGCAAATATCAACAATGATAAAAACGAAATGAGCGTTGCTTCTTGTTTGGTTAACAGCACCGTATTTACCAAAAACTTCTGCATGTAGGTGGTGTAGGTATAAAATGCAAGCGTACCTCCCAATGTTAAACCTATAACCGTAATTAAAGCCTTTGGATGTTTCAAAAGCTCTTTAACTGAACCTTTTTTACGCTGCTCTGCATTTGGCTTAGCTGTAGTTTTTTCAAAAGACTCTGTTTCATGTAAATTAGAGCGAAGGTAAAGTGCAATAACAGATAAGGCAGCACCAATTACGAAAGGAATACGCCAACCCCATTCATGCAACTGAGCTTCGGTAAGAAAAAGCTTCTGCAAAATGAGTTGTATGCCTAGTGCGGTAAGCTGGCCGCCAATTAAGGTTACATACTGAAAACTGGAGTAAAACCCTCTCTTATCTTTGGTGGCCATTTCACTTAAATAGGTCGCAGAAACACCATATTCGCCGCCCACGCTTAAACCTTGCAACAAACGAGCTAAAAGCAACATAGCAGGAGCAAATATGCCTACGGTTTCATAAGTTGGTGTTAATGCAATAAGTAGCGATCCAAACGACATCAATAACACGGAAACCGTCATTGCCTTTTTACGACCAACACGATCCGCAACTGTACCAAAAAGCCAACCACCAATGGGGCGCATTAAAAAACCAACTGCAAATATACCAGCGGTATTAAGTAACTGTGCTGTTTGGTTACCATTTGGAAAGAATGAACCGGAAAAGTAGATAGCAAAAGCTGCGTAGGCATACCAGTCGTACCATTCAACTAGATTTCCTACAGAACCGCCTACAATGGCTTTGATCCGATCTTTTGTTGATATTTCTTTTTCTACTTTTTCAGCTGTCATTTTCGGTTTACTTCATTGGAAAGATACAACCTTGAAGCATAAGAAGCAAAACAGCTTTCGCCTTCCATGCTAAGTGTAACATTTCTACCTTCAAAAAGAAACCAGCTAACCAATCCCAACTTATTTTTACTACTTTTATTTAGAGGATGACCTAAACAAGCATCCCCGATAAACAAAACAATTTCATTAATAAATCCTTTGCCTTAAACGATTATTCGTCTTTATGAAGCAGGAACACAATTATTCTCGACGGTTTTTCCTGAAAACCTCGTCGATGCTAGGTGCATTGGCTTTTATTCCCAGAGGTGTAAAAGCATTTTACGAAGAAGTTAAAAACTTCATTGTACCGCAAAAAGAACAGCTTCCGTTAACAGTTTCTATCAACAAAAAAAGTTACGCCATCAAGGCGGATACCCGTACTACCCTGTTGGATTTGCTTCGGGAAGATTTGAACCTTACGGGAGCTAAAAAGGGTTGCGACCACGGACAATGTGGTGCTTGTACGGTTCATATCAATGGCGAACGTGTATTGAGCTGTTTGACGCTAGCGGCAACGGTTCCCGGTAAAGAAGTAACTACAATAGAAGGCTTAGCCGATGGCGACAAATTGCACCCTATGCAGGAAGCTTTCATTGAATGTGATGGTTTCCAGTGCGGTTACTGCACACCTGGGCAAATCATGTCGGCAGTGGCTTGCGTAAAAGAAGGGCACACAAAATCGGTAGCAGAAATTAAGGAATTTATGAGTGGCAACTTATGTCGTTGTGGCGCTTATAATGGTATTGTCGAATCTATTCAAAAAGTAGCTGCAAAATGAGACCATTTCTATTTTCAAAATCATCAGCCATTAATCAGGCATTAGCCAAGAAAACTGGCACTACGCAATATATTGCAGGCGGTACCAACTTGGTAGATTTGATGAAAAAGCATATCGCCGAGCCAGAAAGCGTAGTAGATATCACATCGGCTTTGCCTGCAAAAATTGAAGCGACTACAAAAGGCATACAAATTGGTGCAATGGTGCGCAATACGCCATTAGCTAATGATGCCACCATTTTAGCAAAATATCCGTTGGTGGCCAAAGCAGTTTTAGCTGGTGCTTCGCCTCAAATTCGCAACATGGCATCAACTGGTGGAAACCTATTGCAACGCACTCGATGCCCGTATTTTTACGATGTAACTACGCCTTGCAACAAACGCAAACCTGGTTCGGGCTGCAGTGCCATAAAAGGCGAAAACCGTATGTCGGCTATTGTGGGTTACAGCGAACAATGTATTGCAGTTCATCCGTCAGATTTATGTGTGGCTTTAGCTGCGCTAGATGCTACAGTGAAAACTCAAGATAAAAGCGGCAAAACTCAACTCATTGCATTTAAAGATTTTCATCGCTTACCAGGAACAACTCCCGAGAGAGACAATAACCTACCAGCAAATGCGCTTATCCATTCCATAGAATTAACCGATAATGCTTTTGCGAAGAACTGCGCTTACGTGAAGGTTCGCGATAGAGATAGTTATGCTTTTGCTTTGGTTTCTGTGGCAGCAGCACTTAACCTAAAAGGAAATCAGATTGTGGAAGCAAGATTAGCATCAGGTGGTGTAGCACACAAACCTTGGCGCTGGCTCGAAGCCGAGCGATATCTAAAAGGCAAAACTGCCAATGCAGCAACTTTCGAAGCTGCGGCAAATATCGCCACTAAAGGCTTAAAGCCACAAGCGCATAACGGTTTCAAAATCCCGATGTTAAAGGGAGCAATTGAAACTGCATTACAACAATGTTTAAATCCATAAATTAAGAATTGATGGGATTTTTTGACGAACCATACGAATTAATGACCGCAGCTGATGGTCGTGTAGAAGGTGTTGCCAAAGTTACTGGCAGCGGCAAATACGCTGCAGAATATAAGGTTAACGGACTTTGCCATGCTGTTTTGGTAGGCAGTACAGTTGCGGCAGGAACTATCAAAAGCATCAACCTTGATAACGCCAAGCAAGTTGCAGGTGTACTAAATATCATTACGCATTTGCAAAAGCCATTGGTACCAGGTATGGCCGATGAAGCAAAAATTAAGGAAGCTCGCTTTGGCTTACCTGTCTTCCATACCGATAAAATCTATTTCAAAGGACAGCCCATTGCTTTGGTTATTGCAGAAACTTTGGAAGATGCTACTTATGCGGCATCGTTGGTAACTGCGGAGTATAAGGAAGAAATAAAGATTGTAGATTTTGACAATGCGCTACGTCTCGTATCACTTACTGCTGCAGGAAAAGACCGAGGTGATATCACAACACTAAATAACGCTGCGCAAACTGTAGAAGCAGAATACAACATTAAAGCTGAAGTGCATAACCCAATGGAAATGCATGCCACCATTGCAGAATGGACAGCTGATGATAAACTGAAGTTATTCGATAAAAACCAAGGTGTAAATAACGTGCAGCGAACTTTTGCTAAGCTTTTCAATATTCCTGTGGATAATATTGAAGTGATTAGTGAGTTTGTAGGTGGTGGTTTTGGCTCGGGTTTAAGAGTTTGGCCTCATGCCTTGGCGTGTATCATGGCGGCAAAATTGGTTAAACGTCCAGTAAAACTGATGTTAACCAGACCTCAGATGTTCCATTCAGTGGGTTATCGTCCTGCATCTTGGCAAAAAATCAAATTGGGTGCTAATGCTGATGGCAAATTCGTAGGCATCCATCATCAGGCTAAAAATGGGACATCATTTTATGAAAACTTTAACGAGGGCATTACTCGTGTAACGCGATTGATTTATCATTTCGATAATTTAAAAGCCGAAGCGGCAACTGTTCCTTTAAACTTATCTACACCAACTTGGATGCGTGGACCAGGCGATTGTACCGGAGATTTTGCCATAGAAAGTGCCATTGATGAGCTGAGCTACAAACTTAAAATGGACCCTGTTGCGCTAAGGATGAAAAACCTAGCTTTAGAAAAACATCCCGACAACGGTTTGCCTTGGTCTACCAACTACATTAACGAGTGCATAGAAAAAGGTGCGCAAATGATTAACTGGAAAGACAGAAAAACTGCGCATTCTCAAACTATTGAAGGTGATTGGAGTATTGGCTACGGCATGGCTGTTGGTGCTTGGAACGCAGGTAGAGGAACGGCTAGTGCAGGCATCCAAATGCAGAAAGATGGCACCATTACCGTACAAACGGCGATGACAGATATCGGTACAGGAACAGGAATTTCGATGCAGAACATTGCTCACGATAGTACAGGTATCTCCAAAAGTAAAATCAAGATTGAGTTAGGCAATTCTAACCTCCCGCCTGCACCTAGTCAGGGTGGAAGTAATGGTTTGTCTTCTATTGGTGGAGCAGTAGTAGCTGCGGTAAATGCGCTAAAACTGAAATTAGCAGAAAGCGCTGCAATGCAAAACGAAGCTTATAAAAATGCAGCAGCGGCTGATATCTTGTTATCGGATACTGGAGTTTCCTTCAAAACAGCGAACAACCAATTCATCAGTTATCCATCCCTTTGGGAGAAAAATAACTTGACCATTTTAGAAGTTGAAGCTAGTTCTGGTCCAGGTGCAGAGCGACAAAAATATGCTTTCTGCTCATCGGCAGCACATTTTTGCAAAGTACGCGTAAACCGCAAAACAGGAAAAGTGAAGATTGAAAGGTTAGTGACGGTTTCTGATGGTGGTAAAATTATCAGCGAAAAAGCAGCAGCTAATCAAATGTCGGGAGCGGCAGTTGGTGGTATCGGTATGGCTTTAATGGAAGAACAAGCAACAGACGAACGCTTGGGAACTTTGGTGGGTAACGATTTTGCAGGTTATCACTTTCCTGTAAATGCAGATGCACCAATTATTGAGGTGGCTTTTATTAACAAACCCGACCCAAATATCAATCCGCAAGGTTCTAAAGGTTTGGGCGAAGTAGGGATTATTGGTACTGCCGCCGCAATTGCCAATGCCATTTATAACGCTACAGGAAAAAGATTAAGAGATTTGCCAATTACACCAGATAAGGTTTTGTTGGGGTAATATCAGAGACTTACGAAGTTTCAAAAACTTCGTAAGTCTTAAAAATATCATATACATCCTGTCATGTCGAGGCTACGAGACATCTATTTTGATTTAGTAGATCCTTCGCTACGCTCTGGATGACAGCGAAAAGAATTTCAACTACCAACTTTCATCAGCGGCATCTCGGCGTTCCCTATCACTCAAACCGCCTTTGTTTTCATCGCCTATTTTACCATCAGCTTCGGCTGCATCTGTTCTTTCCTTTTCAGATAAACCAGCATTATCTAAATCACTTTCCAAGCCGGTCATGTTTTTATTATCCAACTCTGCTGCCTGCGAACGTTCCTTATCGCTCAAACCAGACAGTACATTTTCTTGAGATTTGATTTCAACCTTTGGCGTTGCTTCCTTCGTTTGGTCAATCTCGGCTTTTGCATTCTCAATTTGCTTATCTACGTGATCGCCTGGTTGTTCTGAATTATGTTGATTTTCCATGATGATTAGTAATTAGTTATCAATTACATAATCGATTTTAGCCTTAAAAAGTTTTAATTTATATGAAAATATCTTCTGTTTCAATCCTCAAATAAATAACCGCTATAAGCCAAACCTTTCGCCACACTTTTAAAATTATCGCCAGAGTTTAACTTAATATGAGAAAATTTTGTCTTGAATAAAGATTGAATACTCGCCACCATAGAAGTACCACCAGTTAGAAACAGACTATCGATCTTTTGTATATCGATATTATTTTGTAGTAAAAACTCCTCCAAGTAATTGGCAATTCTGTCTACATCTTTTTTAATGATTTGCTCGTAATCAGCTAAGGAAACCTCCTCATCAATATCTATTTCCATTTGATGATAAACGAAATTAGTCTGCTCTTCATTCGACAAAGCAATCTTCGTTTGCTCAATGGCTTGAAATACCGAATAACCCAAGTTATTTTCAATGAGTGTGATCAAGTTTTTAAACTTCCTATCTTTACCCGAATAGTAGTAGTAATCGTCGATATCCTTTCTAATGCGTTGACCATTAAAAAAGTTCATTTGCTCCCAAGAACATATATTAGCAAACAATGATTTTGGTACTGTCAGCACTTTCCCAAGTGTAGCTTCGTAAGTAGTATGTTTACCAAAGTAAGGTGTCCCACGTTCCCACATAAAGGCAGAATCAAAACTATCGCCACCTACATAAATACCGCCGGTTGCCATCATGTCTTTCTTGCGGTCTTTGCTTCCAACTTTAGCAGGGTCTAGTATTAAATAAGTAAAATCGGTTGTACCTCCACCTAAATCGCCAACCAAAACATGTTCCTTTTTGGTTAAGGTTTGCTCGTAAGCAAAAGCAGCACCAATGGGCTCAAACTGGAAACGAACTTGGGTAAAACCAGCCAGTTCCGCTGCCTTGTTTAAGCGGTTTTGCGCTAAAGTGTCTTTCTGTACGTTATCGTCATCAAAGAAAACGGGCCTACCAATTACAGCTTTTTGTACATCTTGACCAACAATTTCATCGGCCCTGTCCTTAAGCTCTTTCAAAATAATAGCCACTAAATCTGAAGCATTGTACCTACGGTTGTGAATGCGTGTTTCAGAAAAACTGCTTCTCGATAAAATTTGCTTAATGGATTTGATGAAACGACCTTTCATACCATCACTCAAGTAAGCGTTAATGGCCTCTTCGCCTACCACATAATTTTTCTCGGCACTGGTATTTAGTTGATGATAAAAATAAATTAAGGAAGGGATAATGATAGTACTGTGAATTTCTTTCGAATCTTCGTCGTAAATGGCCAAAGCAGAGTTGGTGGTACCAAAATCGATACCATATAAAAATCGTTTCATGAGAAGGAAGCTAAAGCAATAAAATTTTGCGGGGCGACGAAGGTAAAGAAAATATTTATCTTATTTATTCTTGATGAAAATGAAGCCAACAATCAAGACTGTTTGCGTAGCTTACTACAGCTTGACAAAACTAGCCTCATTGACCTAGGTTTAAAGCCTTAAATTTACATAACGTATACTTTTACTTAATCCTTCCCTGCTCATTTTCTAGTGCCGAGCTTCGAGCTCTAGGTCCTTTGGAATTGCCACTACTGAACCTGTAACTAAAATTTAGTCTTACCTGTCTGGTTTCGAAATAACTAAAGTTACGGATATACAAATCGCCAACAGATTGCACCGAATTGCCTTGCATACCTTTATAAATATCAGCAAAAATCAGCCTAATGGTCGCTTTATCATTCATCAAGTTACGTTGTAAGCCCAAATCTATTTGGCCTGTTGCTCTATGAAACTGGTTTGCACCTGCTAACTTCCTCGAATTGTAAATCCCTACTACCTCCGCATTAAATCGGTACGGTAGTTTAAAGCTCTGCTGTAAATTTATTCGCCCTGCAAATTGTTGCAAATCCAATTCTCTTCCTCCACCAAAATCAATATCATTGTTAAGTCCAAATAAAACACCATTAAAAGTAATATTCCACCACTTTGCGGGGCTTAAAGTTTGGGTTAACGTTAAAGCCAAATGCTGTTGCACACCCAAATTTCTTGGCGTCATTACAATTTTGCTATCATCAACCTTATCTGTAACCTCTACACTAAATTTATCAGTATAGGTGTAACTTAAACCAATAATTGTAGAACTTTTATAAACGTATTGCAAGAGCAAACGATGGCTTAGCTGTGGTGCTAAAAACGGATTTCCCTGCCAAAAAGAAAGCTCATCTAATAGGTAAATAAACGGGTTAAGGTTTTGATAGGCTGGTCGGTCTATCCTTCTAGAATAGCTTAAAGAATAATTATGATTTGCGGATGGTTTTACCGTCGCAGCAAAAAATGGAAACCAGTTAGTGTAATTCCTTTCAGTCATTTTCATATTTCCTGCTACAATAGAAATTTCATCCAATTCTCCTTTCGATGCTGTGTTTTCTACCCTTAAACCTGCCTGTAATTGCCATTTCCCTATAGGTTTCTGGTAATTTACATAAGCGTTCGCAATTTCCTCTTGATAAACAAATCTGTTGGAGCGGTCTGGATCTCGAAATTCGCCAGTTGGCAAAACCTCCAAAAATCTAGAGTCATTATCTGCGGATATTGACGAAAACTTAAGTCCAGTTTCTAATTTGCCTTTCCAAACTTTGGTGGTATAATCAGCCTTGATGGCTCTTAAACCAATATCAATTGCATTTAAAGAGCGATACAAATTATCACTTAACACCGTTCCATTGCTAGCGGTGTATTTGTTGGTTTGTAAGTTGCCTGCACGTTTGGTAAAATCGCCATAATCTGCATCAAAATTGATAATTCTCCCTAAAGTATCTTCGTATTTATAGTTTAAATTAACATTGTATCGCTGTGTTTTTTGCTGATAATAATCGTTAATAGCCGTTAATGTTTGGTCTATTTGGTTGGTTTGGGCAATGCCTATGTCGGTTCGGGTATCAGTAATTCCGCCTCCGAAAATAAAATTCCCATTCAGCAAAATTCCGATGGTGTTTTTCTTGTCGATGGCAAAATCTGCACCCAGCCGAGAACCCATTTTGTTACGCTTATCAACGTCGTCAGTGAAACTATTGTAAAACTTGCCTGCCTGAATTCTATCGCCACCATATAAATACGAGTAATAACCAACAAAATGACTGTAATTACCGAAAATGTTGAGCCTATTTTTTCTGTAATTTAACGCCACATCCTGATTATTCCTCAAGTACACACCATAACTTAAGCCGCTAGTTAATGCTGCCGAAAAACCTTGCACATTAGACTTTAAGGTTTTCACATTAATTACGCCAGCCGTACCCGCAGCATCGTATTTTGCACTTGGACTGCTAATAATTTCTATGGCTTTTATTTCGGAGGCCGACATGGATTTCAGCAATTCGGCAACTTCACGATTTGACAGGTAAGTCTGTTTACCATCTATCAAGATAGCTGCTCCGCCTTTTCCGTTCAATGAAATATTGTTATCCGTTCCAACCGTTACGCCAGGTGCTCTGCCCAACAATTCTAGTGCATTAGTGCCTTGCGCTGTAAGGCTTCTGGCAACGTTGAAAATGATATTGCTGCCATCCATTTCAATTACTTTTTGTGCTCCACTTACGTTTACTTCTCGTAAAACTCTCGCTTTATGTTTCAACTTTAGCTGTCCAAAGGCTTTTTGCAAAGGCTGATGTGCAGTTTGAACAAAATCGACCTGGACGTTTTCATAACCCATAGACGATATTTTTAAGGTATAAGAAACGTTGAATTTTAGCTGATGAGAGAATTGAAACACCCCCTTCTCGTTAGCTATGGCACCATTTACCTGCGTGTCGTTTTCCAAAAGTGTTACAGTTGCGAAGGGAACAATTTCTTTATCGGCACCTATAATCTCTCCTGTTAAATAGCTTTTAGAAATGCCATCTTCTTTAGTTGAAATGTGTTCACTTCCAATCACAATCATACGCTCAGATAGTAACTGATAGAATAGCTTTTTGCTTGGCAACACAGTTTTTAAGACTTCGCTAACTGGTAAACGATTGGCGCTTACGGTTACGGTCATTGTATCAGAAACCACATCATCGCTGTAAACAAATGTGTAACCGCATTGCTTTTGAATTTCCCTGAATAAAGATGGTAGTGGAATATTTTCTTTTTGCAAAGTGAACTTTCGGTCTTGCGCTGATATCGAGAAATAAGTCAAAAAAATGGAAGTAAATAGCAGTATTCTCTTCATCCCTATTCCTTAATAATTACCAAACGATTAGTAATGGTATAAGTTAACGGATAAGAAAGTTTCAAGGCTTCCATCGCTTGATGGATAGTTTCGGTAGTGAAAGTACCACTAAAGCGCTTTTCTTTTAGTTTTTCGCTACGTATTTCAATCTTTAGGTCGTATTTCTTTTCCAATTTGGGTGCTAAATCAACCAGCTTCTCTTTTTTAAAAACCAAAGTATCTGCTGTCCAACTAGCTTCTTCTAAAATTAATTCTGGTTGTAATGAAGTGATATTAAAAGCTCCTTTGGCTGTAGATTTATTCAAGAAAACGAGCTTATCGTTGGGTTTAAGTAACACACTGTTTTTTGCATTTTGTCTATCGGTTACTGCTATGGCGCCACGTATCAATGCTACTGCCACGCCATCATTTTCCTGATAGGCATTTACGTTAAAAGCTGTGCCCTTCACTTCAATATCTACTTCACCAGCATGAATAATTAACGGAACAGCAGTGTTTTTTACGACATCGAAATAAGCCTCCCCATCAAGGGTGATTTCTCGGCTTTCCTTCCCAAAATCTTCGTTGTAGCTAAGGGTAGATTTTTTATTGAGCCAAATGTGGGTGCCATCATCTAAAACCTTAAAAACTTTCTGGTTGCTTGCTACTAGTGTTGTTGTTTCGTTGCGATTTAGAAAATAATGGCTTATCAAGCCAACTCCGAAAACAACTACCAAAATTGCTGCGGCCCTAAATAAAATGCTTGAAAATAGACTTTGTTTCGGTGTTGTAAAATCGAATTTATCCACCATTGCATGAGTTTGGGCTTCTCCTATTTTTTCCCAAATTAGAACTAGTGGTGCAGCCTCCACTTCCTTCTTTTCAGCAAAATAACTATCCATTTGGGAAGCCATTTTTTGATACGTCTCATTTTCTAGGGCGTGGTTCAGTTGCACTTGTTCAGTCTCCGAAATTTCTCCCGACAGCTTTTTAGACAACAACTCGATGAACTTATCTTTTTCCATTTGTTCAATGCTTACAACCTAAAGACACTACTTTTTAAATGAATACTCACTTAGCCTAAAAAAATAGAATTGATAACGCAGGTGGCAAATTTTTCTTGCTTGTTTTAGCTTGAGGATGATAACCTAAATATTCGCTAATCTCATCTGCCAATGTTTTTACAGCCTTATACAACTGATTTTCGACCGTTCTTTTCGACAATCCCAGTATTTGTGCAACTGCCGAGGCTTTAAATCCATCTTCCTTAATCAGCTTAAAAATGATTTTTCTTTGTTCGGGAAGCGATGAGACGGCGGCATCTAGCAATCTTATCAGTTCCTTATCTTCCAGGTGCGAGTAACTTGTCTCGTCTTTTTCAACTATGGTTTCATCTTCACTAACTATAACGACTTGTCTTTTCCCATTCCTGATTAAATTTAGGCAAGCATTTTTTACGGAGATATATAGATAAACTTCTGGATTTAGAATGCTAGAAAGTTCCGATCGCTTAAGCCAAAGCTTCACAAAAAGCTCAGAGCTAATTTCTTCGGCACTTTCTAATTGCTTGGTGTATTGCTTCGCAAATGCTACCAATCGCCAATAATAAATAGTAAAAAGATGATTAAAAGCCTCCTTTTTTCCTTGTTGGATTTCTTGAAACAATAGCTTAATCTTTTCTTTTTCTGGCATTAAATGAGGCTTGCAAATATTTGGTTCTTTTAACAATGACACCAAATTAGGAAGTTATACTTATTTAAGGATAAAATATTGGGTTGATTTTTCTCCAGTTCGAAAAATACTTATTGAACTCACACGGTTTTAATCATATTCAAGTATTTATTCGAGTAAAAACACATGAATTTCGAGTAGAATTACATACTGCGAGTTAAATCACTACATGTAACTTTAGAATATCAAATTAGACGCTATAGTTAAATGAAAAGAAAATTTTAGATTATTCAGCCAGTTTAAAATTGTCTTTCACTAAACGTAAAACATTATCCCAAAAACACAATAACCGTTAATTTGAAAAAATAGTAATTTGTTTGGTTTGGCTACCTGAGAGGTCAGGTAGCCTTTTTTAGCTTTTTAGAACTACTCTTGTACCAACCGTCTATGGTAGTTAATTTGGCCGAGATGATAGTTCAAATGACCTAACAAATGCAACAGAAAATACTCAGTTGTGGTTACTTGTGATAATACAATTATCGGGTAATCCATTTTCATATCCTCGTCTGTCAATGTATTCATTGAGCTTTTAATAACTTCGATGGTAGCCTGCAACTGTGTTATCATTTCTTGCCTAGGAATATCTTTTAAAGAAAATTCCAACTCTCTATTCCTTACATAAGCTGTCCCGCCAATTTCTTTGCCTATGTAGGTGTTTAAATTCCCAATGAGATGCAAGACTAAGTTACCTGCAGAATTAGCTATTTCTTTTTCAATAAGCCAAATATTAGATTCAGTATGATAAAGTTCAAGTTCTTTAATTACTCTATTTAAATCTCTTTCGAAAAGTGAATTTAAGGTATGGCTAAGCATATTTGTAGATTACCAAATTAAGTTTTTTCACAGCGATTGGGATGTATAGGTAGACCATAACACCAATATACAAAAAAACCCCACTCGGACGGAGTGGGGTTTAGCTCGAATGAACAAGCTCCCGACACTGTGTATTTTTCCAGAAATTTGCTTGATGATTTGACTAGAATTTCAAAAATTGATGAAGATCCTTTAGAATAATGCAATGATTTTGCCGAAGAAATACGAAATTTCAATGTTTTAATAAAAATAACATGGTCAAAAAATACAAATATTAGATTTTGAAAAGATGTTTACACTATTTAATCAAGGTATAGGAGCTCTTCAATTCAAACCAGTTTGTAGCTGAATTGATTGAAACAGGCGATTTTTTATCTACTTGAACCAGATAAGAGTTATCAAATACCCATTAATATCTGAGAAATAGCACTGCTCATACATCGTGCTATTGGCCCTATTGTCATTAATATAGAACCAACTTTCGGGATCAACATCTTCTATTAGCGACTCATAAGGAATAATCGGGTTTAGAAAATATTTTGCAGACAAAGTACCTTTTGGAAGATTTATACCAACCTTAAAACGGAAAGCAAATTTTGGGAAGTCGTGACTTTTTGAAAACCACTTTACTACACCAGTTCTGGAAACCACTACCATGAATTCCCTCGAACCAATATTAATAAATCTCAAGATAGAGGCGACCAAACTAGTTTGGAAACTATCTGATATAGAATTTATCAAATCAAAAGAGAAGGGTTTTCGAGCACAAAAAGCTTTAAATTTTCCTTCAGGCATAAGCAGGCAGCCTGCGAAGTAATCAGCTTCATTTTCAATTAAACTATGGTGACTTAAATTGTTATGAGAAGGATGAGGCTGCAGAAGTCCATGCTTTAAGCCTATTCTATGCTCATCTATAAAAAAATGGCCCAACTCATGTGCCAAAGTAAAGCGGCCTCTTTTTGAAGTTTTAGTATTCCCTTTATCAAGATTTATATGAACGTGAAATTGTCTCTCATAATGTACTAGCATTCCATCAAAGCTGTTTTCATAATGATCAAAATATACGGAGAGAGATTCTGAATCAGCAGCAGCAATTAAGTCAGTAAGGTTACCTAGTGAGAATTCTTTAGACACAAAATCAGCTAATTCACTTATCTTCTTCTGTCTTATCGGCGTCATTTTTTTTCTGATTATCTAACATTTTATTTAAAATATGCTCAGGTAATCCTTCTAATCCATTTCGCGCAACCATCTTATACTCTGAAATTATTTGATTTTTATCAAATGCTAGAAATGGTATTTCTTCTGGGAACTGCTTTACAGTTCCGGAAAATATTCTATCCAGTGATACTTTAGAATCGGCTAACTTGATGTCATCATTATCATCAAAAAGTTTGTTGAATCTTTTTAACTCTAGCTCGTTCCTAGGAAATAAATGGCCAGTAGAAGCTAACCAGACTGTAATTTCCTCAGGATCAAGAAACAATTTATTTTGAGCCATAAATTTGTATTATTTGAGTAATAGTGTCAGTTGCCACTTTTTTATATATCCTGATGGATGTCTGAGTTAACTCCAACTCATCTCTTAACTTCTCTAATAAACGTCTTGGTAATTTCATCCCTTTACGCTCATGTGCCTGGTATGTTAAATAAATTATTTTATGTTTTGGACCAAGCCTGTCCAAAGCTTTTTCAATTAGTTCGGCTTTCAATTTTAAATCCTTAGCTTTTTCAGTTGGCAAAGAAAGATTTTCTAAGCTCGGAAACTCAACTATAATGTCTTCGTCTCCAGAATAGTCATCTCCAGTTTTATTTTCCTCTCTATTTTTATCGCACAATAGCCTTTGAGCTATCCTGAATATGTAAAATAGTACGCATCTATCCAAATTACTTGCTTTGCATTCACTCGGATTAAAACGGTCTGCTTTCAACCAAAATTTCTCTAGTGCCTGTTCTGAAATAATATCTCCTACAGATTGATCGTATCCCCATTTCTTAGCAACAACACGGCATTTCTTTGTTAGCTCATTTTCAAATTTTAGAAAAAAATTTTCAAATGCGCATTTCGCAGCTTCCATGAAATCATCCTTTCCTTGGATGTATTCGATAAGTTCCGCTGTAGTAGCATCTTCAAGTTCGCTTCGATCCATCATATGCTACAATTGATATACGTAAAACCGTTAGTAACGATTCTCGTACTTAATAAAAGGGCGTTTGGTTGATAGTGCATTATTTTGAGAGGTTGAGGATTTAGTAAGATTAAAATTAATAAAAACATGGGAAACAAAAAATTAAAAGTAAGGTAGGTCGCAGATGCGGTATCGGATTAAAAAGTAGTTCAATAAAAAATTTAAAATAAAAATACATAAGGAATGAGTTCATACAATCACAAAAGCAAGCTTCATGTTAGAATAAAAAACTTTGTTGCTTGGATAGCTCCAACAAAGGAAAGTCGAGAAGCAATTAAGAAAAAATCGGATGAAGTCAGAGCTAACATTAAAGCAAAAGCTGAATCGGATGGGTTAACTATTATAGACATGCCACATTCTGGATCTTTCGCCACTCGTACCGGATTGCGTCGCCACATGTACGGAAATACCACTACCGAGGGTCAAGATATTGATCTACCCTTTGTAGTTAAAAAAGATAAAGAGACGGAATTTGGCCCGCTAATCCGCAGATTTAAAAAGTATGCTGAGGAATGCTACCCGGACCATGAGATAGAAGAAACTAAAAGTTCCGTCAATATCGTTTTTGATAATGAGAAGCTAACATTCGATCTTGTACCCATGTTTGAAGGCGGTAAGGCTGGCGAACAGATACTGATCCGCAACACCGGCGAGCAGATTAGAACCCGTGTTGAAAAACATCGGGAATTTATCAGAAAAAGAACAGCGGAAACAAAAGCAAATGATGGTATCGTTACTTTCAACGATATGATTCGTTTGCTAAAGTGGTGGAGAATTAACAAAGAACATGAAACCAACCAGAAACTTAGCATTCCGAGTTTCTTGATAAATCTTTTGTCTGCTAAAGCTTATGAAACTTGTGGTGACGATACAACCTACCCTCAAACCTTGGCAAATTGGTTTTCTTATCTAGCGCATATTGTAAAACAAAAAGAGACAATTTGGTTTAAAGACTACTACAAGAGCATCACCCCTGATTCATCGAAAATTTGGATAGTACTTGATCCAGTGATGGCCGATAACAATGTCGTTAGAAATTGGTCATGGTATGAAGTTGATGACCTTGCGGAATGGCTACAAGAAGCTTCCGAAATCATGAACAGGGCCATAGTGGCTGATCTTGATGGTCGGAACGGAGACAGTTTGACTCAATTACAATTATTATTTGGCAAAATATTTTCATCACACTGCGATTAACAAAAAAATATGAGTGCATTTACATTTACAGGTACCGATTCTTACACAGAAGCTGATGTTAAGGCGGTAATGCAAAATACCTATGAGGACATTATAGGGTTTGCGAACAGAGGAATTATAACTTATGACAGGGCTAAAAATTGGATTGAAGACATAACCTATACTTTAAAAGCAAAGGTTTTAAAATCTTTCGAGATCCAACTTTACAATGAATCGGGAACACGTTTCCAGTCATATAAGTACACAGTAAGCGTTGGCGGTTACCTATCTAGCGGAAGTTCATCAGGAGGTATTAATTTTTGGTCTATACCTGCTGGCACAACTGCTGGACTATTTGCCGATATCGATAATAGCCTCTCTAATGCGGCGGGTGTAAACGAAGAATTAGGGCGCAGAGGATGGGGCACAAATGGTTCACCGTTAACAGGTAACCAAACATCCGAAAGAGATTATGTTAGCAATAACTTAAAATTATCTAGGTCAATAATAACAAAATAACATATGGACGTCCAATTACAACAAAATAAGCACCCTGACAAAGCATCACAAAGAGCATTTGATCAATTGATTGCAATTGATGACCAAAAGGAGGCATTGTTAAACTCTTTAGAGTTATTTTTCAACACCACAAAAGTTGAAAAATGGCATAAAACACATCATGCTAATAAATTAGCTTTCTTTTCAAATATATTATCTGGCACACCGCTAATCATTTTATCTGGAGATGTAGGTTGTGGTAAGACCGCTCTTGCCCATAGCATAGGTACCCCATTGAGCAACATTATTCAAAAACGTGTTATTACATATGAAACGCCATCAAATATTAGAGGCGGGGGGCATGTTGGTGAAATTGGCAACCGTATAACAGATGCTTTTACTCAAGTAAAAAAGAGCATCAAGGCTGAAGAAATGGGTATTCTTATCATTGATGAGGCTGATGATTTAGCAACCGATAGAGATCAAAACCAGGCGCATCACGAAGATCGTGCTGGATTAAATGTTTTGATTAAGCAGATAGATCTTGTTTCACGAGAGAAAATAGAGCTTGCTGTAATTTTAATCACAAACCGACTTAAGGTGTTAGACCCAGCTGTTATTAGGAGAGCGGTGCAAGTAATTGAATTTGAAAGACCCGACGCAGAATCTCGAAAATTAGTATTTGAAAGCATATTTGAAGGCGCTACTTTAAGTTCTGCTGAATTAGGCAAACTGATTGAAGCAAGTGAAGGAAAAGTTCTTTATAGTTTTTCAGACTTAATTCAAAAAGTTGGTAAACAAGCATTGTTTTTAGCAATCCAAACCAATACGCCTTTTTCAGTTGATTTGTATTTGGATGTTCTGAAAACAGTTAAACCATCACCTTTAATTAAATAGCGGATATGAAAGAAAGATTAACAATAGTTATTGCCCATTATGGTTTAGATAGAAAAATCACTGAGGCCGAATGCTTAAGTGCTTTGAGTAGCGATGAGTCCATAAAATATAAATTCATTGATTTCGAAGCTGGCAACAATAAGCTAAGTGAGCTTTACAATTTATCTTACGATAATCTTGCACTTTATCAGCAAAGAAAATTTATTGAGATAGTAAAGCCAGTTTTAGAGGAACATCCTGGTGCTTTGATTGCATATTTTGGGTTAACTCCTATCCCTATTGCTTTCCATTTTGGCTTTTTGATTGGAAATACACATCCATATGTAATTTATCAATACCATCATAAGCAACATAAATGGCTAAAGGAAACTGATAAGCCTTCTGCTGAATATGAATTTTCAATCTTGCCAATAAACCTACCGTCGGAAACTCAAAAAGGAAAAGGAGACGTTAGTATCAGAATAGCCACATCTTATAATATTGACCCACAAGCTACATATGAGGTTGCTGCAAATCCTGCAAATGAATTCGACATTACCTTGCAAACACCAAATGTAGATTCTCTTTATGACCAGAGATGTATAGAGAAAGTGGTTTCAGCATTTCAGGAAGTTTTAGATAGTTATGCTAACAAATTGAGTGACCGAGATAAAATTCAATTATTTATCGCGGCGTCGGCCGGTTTACCTTTTGCATTGGGAACACTAATAAATACAAACATTTATCCTTTCATACAGACTTACCAATTCAGCCGTGACGAAAGCCCAAAATACAAGGAAGCAATACTGGTTACCAAAGAAGTTGACAGTCGGGTTATATTATCAGAGGATGACCGAAATGTTGCTCAAAAAATTAGAACAACCTGGCAAGATCAGTTGGATAATAATTTAAAGCCATTCATAACCAATATTGCTGGAAAGAAATCAGAAAATTGGTTGCAAATGGTTTGTTCAACTGATGCAGAATACAAAAAAGTTTCTAAACAATTGAAACATCCTTGGTCTACAGTGACTGATATAAATAAAACCAGCTTAAAGAGCGATAGGATAGATGTAGAAACTGTTGATGTAGAAGATGGGTTTGAATATATAGAAAAAGACAATACTTGGCTGATAGATGACGGGTTTCTTTTCGGTTTATCCAAAAGGCTTAGTAAATCAACAGATACAGATATTATGCAGGCCAGTAGGCTATTCTTTTTTCATGAAGCCCTACACTACAGTAAAGATGGACATCGACTAACAAAGGAAATTGCTAATGGCATTGGGCAATTCCCGAAAGTAATTGAAGAAGCTGATTATCAAGCTGATGTCTGGGGTCTTTTAACAGAATATAAGTATGCTTCTATTTACGAGAATGCAAAGATTAAAAAAGGCCTCAAACATTTTTTCTGTAACGCAATTGAAACAGCTATTGAAACAATGTGGAGTTTTGTAGATACTGGTGCGGAGTTAAATATTATTCAGGTACGTTCTATGAATAGGTTCCTCAATTGGTATTGGCAATGGGTATTGATAGAAAATGTAGATGGGGAAGGAACTTTTGAGGAAATATTGGCTATACTTTTAGATAAACCTGTAATAGAACTTGCTGGTGCACCAATGGAATTACGTGGATACCGAACATTTTATAAATTAAATGTTAAGCAAAGCAAATGTCAGTTGGCTGCTTTTGTAAAAAACAAAGTTTATCGTTTTACACCTAATTTAATAGATGATATTTTGGATGGATTTAGAATGCTAAATGGTGAAAACATCAAAGCTGGTTTGAAAAGTTTTCAGGTCACGTTATCTTAGTATTACTTGCTTCAACTAGTACAAGGTGAGTACCTTGTACTAGTTGAAGTAACAAGTGGAAAATGGCTATATGATTTCTCTTATTGGAATTTGTTAATGTGCTGTCTAAATATTAATGTAGGATGATTAACCATGTTAATTGTTTCAGATATAGAACCTCAAAATTTTATACTATTTTAATAAAACTCAAACATAATATTATGGCATTAGTCTCCAAAACCAACCGTAATTGAAAACCAAGTAACAAGATCGCTTACCATTAAAAAAGTCGTCGAAGGCTTCAAAGCAAAGAAAAAAATTAGCCTATTGTTATTCGAGTCCTATTCCTTGATGCGCTGATCTACATTGGAACATTTAATATTTCTTTTTAGTAATTCTCCACCCGATTTCAGAAAACACTAATCAAAACCCTAATTATTTAACGTCTGTAAAAGCGTATGAAAATTTCAGCAAAAATATCTTCATACTAACTGAGGCCTATTTGAATTTTAATACTTTACAATATGCATATTTGTAAAGCATTCAACGATATATCTAATTGTGGCTTCATAAGTATATTTTACCCCTAGTTTTTCCTCTTGTTGTGTAATCTCTGCCAAAATTATTTTAACGAGAAATTCGGGAACTATGATCCTTTCACCATACATGAATTGTGCAACTTCTTGAACCAGATTACCTAAATAATTCAATCTAATTTTTATATATTTTGATACAAGTTCTGCATTAGCGGCATCAAAAAATGCATCTTCACAACTCAAAATCAGTTCTCCATCCTTGAAATTGTTAACCGGAGCCTCGGCAAATAATTTTTCAAAACCCATAAATGAAACTGGATTCAAATCATTTTCGTAATTCACGTTTAAAATAACCACGAATTCACCAATCAACATACAAAATGGTTTCTTTTCACTTGGCTCAAAAAAAGTAAATCCTATCTTTTTTTCCGAAAATCCAGGGCTTCTAATTACCTTATAACCTACTTTTGTTAAGTTTTCGGGTATTTCTACATCTTCAATTTTTCCTGCAAGTGCAAAGGCACAAATTGCGGAACGCAATAATTCCTCGTCTTGATTCGACATTTTAAATCCATAGACACCTGATATAGAAGCTCTCCAAAATATTGAAATCCATAAAACGGCAGAATTCAAAGGATCTTTATTACTTTGAAAAATTCCAGTCCCATGAGTTTTTAAAGATTGAGAATATTTACTTTCAATCGTGGATAAAAATTTCTCACAATCTGAGCAAAAAATATAATCTTGGATGGATGGATTCTTAAAACTTTGCAATTCTTCATCAGGCAAATTCCCCACCACTTCTTCTATTTTCTCTGGTGATACCCCCCTTTCAAAGTGCACTTTAGAACTTTCTGCGGTTAAAGTAAAACCTAAACCTTTGTCTCTACCCCCAGAATTATCGATATTTTCAACCATTTTTAGCAGAAAATGAGGAATTAAGTGCGATCCTTTCTTATCGGCTTCTTTTTGTTGACATAATAAACATAGCTTCATTTTAAAAAAATTATCATTTGCAATATACATATATCGAAAACAAACTATTGAAAGGATTTTACAGAGCTGTGTTTGCAAGGGCATCCTGAAATTTTAAGTATGATAAAGCACTAATAACAATCAGTCCTTAGCGTTTTAATTTCCTCGTTGAAGGGACTTTAGTTCGATGCATAGAAGCCAACTTTGGCAAAATCAAAAGTATCTTGTGCATTTCCAAATGCATTCTTGGACATAACTACCGATGATCCCAAAGTTTTTCATATCTTGATTAAACCACAACAAACTATTATGGCATCTTTCACCAAAACCAACCATAATGGAAAATCAAATCAACAGATCTCTTACCACTAAAAAGGTTATCGAAGACTTCAAAGCTAAAGGCACGAATCTTTCAGAAGAGGAAGCAGAAAAGTATATAGACTTAATTTACTTCTTCTCAGAACAGGCATTTAAACTCTATAATGCTAGTAAAACATGTATTTCTATCGAATTTAACAGCATCGAACCGAAAAAAGCGGAGAATATAAATTATAATCTATTCGCTAAGAAGGTGTTAGTAAAGCAAGTTTGAGTTTTTTAGAAGCTTTGCACAGTATGGGTACGGGTACTGGGCTCGAACCAAAAATCGGCCTCTATTTGCCCTATGCAACGATTTGAAAATCAACTAAAAACAGAAATGCCCTTCACAATATCGTGAAGGGCATTGGCTCCCTCTGCTGGGCTCGAACCAGCGACCCTCTGATTAACAGTCAGATGCTCTAACCAGCTGAGCTAAGAAGGAATTTTCCTCGAAAGGATGGTTATCAATTTTTCAAATTAAAAAGCCCTACTTAAGTAAGGCTTTTTGCTCCCTCTGCTGGGCTCGAACCAGCGACCCTCTGATTAACAGTCAGATGCTCTAACCAGCTGAGCTAAGAAGGAATGCTGGCAATCCTTAAAACGTTTAAAAATGCTCTTTATGATTTTGAACACTCTTGCTCGTTTTGGGAATGCAATATTAGGGCTTTTAAATTATTTATGCAATATTTGTAGCGAAAAAAAAGATAAAAACATCAATAAATAACGTATGAGCCTGATAATCATAGGTACTGTAGCATTCGATGCTATTGAAACACCGTTCGGAAAAACAGATAAAATCGTTGGTGGCGCTGCAACTTTCGCTAGTTTAGCTGCTTCTTACTTCTATAATCAAACAAAAATTGTTGCAGTTGTTGGCGACGATTTCAAAAAAGAGGACATCGAGACCTTAAATAAACACGGTGTAGATACCGAAGGTCTGCAAATTAAAGAAGGCGAAAAATCTTTCTTTTGGAGCGGAAAATACCACAACGACATGAACAGTCGCGATACTTTAATTACAGAATTAAACGTATTAGAAAATTTCGATCCAATAATTCCAGATAGCTATCAAGACTGCGAATATTTAATGTTGGGCAACCTAACACCACAAATTCAGCGTACCGTTATCGAAAGATTAAAAAATCGCCCAAAACTAATTGTACTTGATACCATGAACTTTTGGATGGATATCATGATGGACGATCTATTGGAAACTATCAAATTGGTAGATGTTTTGACGATCAACGATGCTGAAGCTCGCCAATTATCTGGAGAATATTCTTTGGTAAAAGCAGCTAAAAAAATCCTTACAATGGGGCCAAAATACCTGATCATTAAAAAAGGTGAGCACGGTGCTTTGTTATTCCACGAAGACAAAATTTTCTCTGCTCCAGCATTGCCTTTGGCAGACGTTTTCGATCCAACTGGCGCAGGCGATACTTTCGCTGGTGGTTTCATCGGTTATTTGGCAAAAGTGGGCACCATCAACTTCAATAACATGAAAAACGCGTTGATTTACGGTTCTGCATTGGCTTCCTTCTGCGTAGAGAAATTTGGTACAGAGAGATTATTAGACCTAAGCCAAGAAGAAATCACTAACCGTTTACAGCAATTTGTAAGCTTAAGCAGCTTCGAGATTAAGCAATAATATTTTTAGAAGCGCACTAATACTGCTGCTATAAACAGATAGTCCCGTTTTACGCTGTACCTACGGTGCCGCTACAACCGGGGCTATTTTTGTTTAGTCATTACCTTAAGCCAAACTCCCCACCTTGTCAAACTTCTCAAAAACCGCATCGGTATGTGGCGCATCAGCAAGTTCATCGGTTAAATCTTGTCCCGCCCAATGCTCGTAATGTTTGCCGTTCTTCCAGAGCCTGCTTTCGGTAACATCATAAATAACACCTTTATAAGCTACCCAAATCTGAGGTTTATCTTGTCCATTGCGCAATGCCAACTGCTGTTTAGTGTAGGTTTGCAGTTCCACTATACCAAACGTTTACGCATTAAAAACTCAAAAACATATACACTTACCAGTAGCATAGCTAAAGCAATAAAATGGGTTTCAATTGGGATCTTTATCACAAACATTCCCGTAAGCTGGGTTTCGGTCACACGTACAATGCCATTCCAAAAAAGAATTCCATACACTAAATAAAAAGGAACCAACATCACCAAAAAAGCACGATAAGCCCTATACATGAATCTTAGCCTACCTACATACTCTATTGAAAACAAAACAATTGCGAGTATTGCAAAAGTAGACACCGTGTACCATTTTGTATAGCCAAAAAACAAAAAAGCTACACATAAACCCAACAATAAGTTGCTTACCGCTAAGCTGTATTTCTGTAAGTCGTTTTTCGGAAACTTGATATTGAGATATTGATATATACTAACAGCAGCAAAACTGAAACTGAAGTTTATGAGAAACTGTTCTAAAGGAACACCTCCTATAATTACTCCTATACTACTAGCAATATCAAAATGTAATAATCCAGCTAAATGCATGGCCAACGTTATGGCAGAGAAGATAACTCCAGAAACTAAACTAGCTCCAATTACTGCCCTTGAAGCATCCTCCTTAAAAATCTTCTTATCGAATTGTAAAACAAGCGGAAATACTATTAGTCCAAGTGCCAAGAACAGAAAAGCAAATTTTATCATCGTGTGGGGTTAATCCACAAAAGTATAATTTTATTAATGGTTTGAAACTCGTATTCAAATTCTTACTGTAAGCATGAACCGCATTAAATAAAAAAAGCCCCGATTAATCCGGGGCTTTCAGTGTATTCGTTAAAATTAACCTCTATCAGCAGAGTAATTTTTTAAATATTTTTTCAGTTGACCTCTAGCAACGTGAATTCTAGTTTTCACCGTGCCAATTGGAATATTCAACTCTTCAGCAATTTCGTGGTATTTAAAGCCTTCGAAATATTTAATGAAGGGCACATAATATTCTGGAGCTAAAGAATCTAAAGCTTTATTGATATCTTTTAATACGAACTTACTTTCTACTGCATTATTAGTTGCACTGTAGTGTAAGTTAGCATAAGTAATATCATCGCTTTGCGTAATTAATGCATTTGTTTTTACCAAGCGTCTGTAATTGTTAATGAAAGTATTACGCATAATGGTAAATAACCAACCTTTCAAATTGGTTCCTTCCTTAAACTTACTGTAATATGTTACGGCTTTCAACATGGTATCTTGCACCAAATCATTCGCGTCTTCCAGGTCTTTAGTAAAATTTAAGGCAAATGATTTCAAAGAGGTAGAGTAATCGTTCAATTGTTCGTTAAATTGCAGCTGTGTCATATTCTTTTTAGTTTTTAGTTAATAAAGAACAGATGCTTGATGGGCGGCAACTGTCATAGTCGTGTAACACATTACAACTATGATACCAAAAACAGCAAATACTGATGGCTGAAATTACAATTTTGAAAAAAATCACTTCAAAAAGCGCTAGAAAGCACTCCAAACGTCAAATTAAAAAATATTTACTTCTCTTTCTAAAAGCACTCCAAATTTTTGCTGTACAGTATTAATAATTTTTTCCGAAAATCTGTACACCTCCTGTCCTGTTGCACCACCATGATTAACTAGCACAAGTGCTTGGTTTTTCCAAGTTCCGGTATTCCCTTCTACCATACCTTTAAAACCGCAAGCTTCGATTAGCCATCCTGCAGCTAGTTTAATTCTAGCATCTGGTGCAGGATAGTGAGGGATGTCTGGAAATTGCAACACCAGCTCGTCAAATACTTCCTTATCTATAATTGGGTTTTTAAAGAAACTGCCTGCATTGCCAATTGTACTAGGATCTGGCAATTTACTTACGCGAATAGCAGCCACAACTTCAGACACATCGGCAATGGTTGGATTTGTGATCCCCCTCCGTTCCATCTCTGTATTAATTGCCCCGTAATGGGTTTGGATCTTTGCTGTTTTCGAAAGCTTATAAGTTACCGAAGTAATGATATATTTTCCTTTGAGTTTTCCTTTAAATATACTTTCTCGGTAGGCGAATTCACAATCTGTCCTGCTAAAAGTTCTAATTTCGCCAGTAGTTATTTCAAACGCCGTACAGCTTTCCAACACATCCTTAATTTCTACACCGTAAGCACCAATGTTTTGTATCGGCGACGCCCCTACCGTACCAGGAATTAAAGTAAGATTTTCTATACCAGCATAGCCTTTACTAACGCAATATTTCACTAAATCATCCCAAACTTCTCCAGCGCCTGCTGTAACCAAAACATCATCTCCAATTTCTTCAACACTAATGCCATTGATACTAACTTTAAGTACCATCCCATCGTAATCTTTGGTGAACAGCATATTACTTCCACCACCCAAAATCAACAACTTATTTTCTTTAGCCAAGGGGTCGCTAAAAACTTCCGCTAAGTCTGCTTCACTAGTGATATCTGCAAATAGTTTTGCATTCACATCTATTCCGAAAGTGTTGAGTTGTTTTAAGGAGTAATTTTCTAGAAGCGGCATTGAGCTATTTTTTATTGCAAATGTAGTAATGATTTTATATCCAATAGCATCGGATTACGATTTAGCACTTTGTTAGCTCTTCACTTTAGTTTGTCTGCCAATTGTAAATTACTATAAAACTCAAAAATTTTCAATAGGAAACTTTTGGATTAAAAAAAGTTTCCATAGTTTTGCATCGAATTTTTGAAAGGAAAATAAATTGGAAGTAAAAGATTATATCATAGACGGGGCCGACAAACTTTTTTGCCAGTATGGTTTTAAAAGTGTGACGATGGATGATATTGCGAAACATTTGGGCATATCCAAAAAAACCATCTATCAGAATTTTAAGGACAAGAATGAGCTCATCAACATTCTAATTCGCGACCGGATTGTGAACCAAGATTTACAGATGAACAAATGTTTTGATGCCTCTGAAAACGCAGTACAAGAGCTTTACTTTGGCATGCAAGACATGGATTATTTTTTAGCAACGATGAACCCAATGCTTTTTTATGATCTGCAAAAATATCATCAAGAAGCTTGGTTAAAATTCATCGCCTTTAAAGAAAAAGAAATAGGCAAGAAGATTTTAGAAAACTTAGAAAGAGGAAAACAAGAAGGTCTTTACAGAGCTGAAATTAATAGCGAGATTATTGCCAGAATGAGGCTTGATCAGGTGGATGTTGTTTTCACCCAAAATGGGCATTACGATACCAATAAAAATAGTTTATCGAGTATTATGGTTGAAGTAACCAGACATTTTTTATTTGGAATTTGTAACAATGAGGGTATAAAACTAATCCATAAATACGACGAAGAACTCTTGCAAAAAAAAGAGAAAGAAAATACCATTTAATAAACGAGCATTCACCCAAAAATTAATAATTATATCGACTATGTTTAGAATAAAAAAGGCAAAGCTATTATTACTGCTGATCACCAGCATAGGCTTGCCAGCGTTAAGCGTTGCCCAACAACCGCTAACGTTAAAAGAAGCGCTAAATTATGCGCTAGAGCACAACACGGCTGCTAAAAAAGCCATCCTTGAAATAGATAAAGGCAAATACAAAACCGAGGAAATTAGAGCGCAAGCTTTACCACAAATTACAGGTAATGCAGGCTTAACCTACAATGCAATTATTGGCCAATTAGTTGCTGATATTGGCGGTCAAACGCAATCTTTTAAAATGGGCCAGGCTTGGAATTCTGTTGCAGGTGTACAATTATCACAACAGTTATTTAACCAAACTGTATTTACTGGCTTGCAAGCAGCAAGATCTAGTGAAAACTATTATAGATTGAACGCACAACTTACGCAAGAGCAAGTAATTGAGCAGGTTGCTAATAACTATTATCAGGTATTGGTGAACAGACAACAGCTAAATGTAATTGATACCAACATTAAAAACGTAAAGGTTGTAGAAAAGATCATTTCTAATCAGTACAAAAATGGTTTAGCTAAAAAAATTGATGTTGATCGTATCAATGTAAACTTAACGAACTTGGAAACACAAAGAGAACAAGTTTTAAATGGTATTACTCAATATGAAAACGTTTTGAAATTTTCTATGGGTATGCCAGTTACAACATCAATTACATTACCACCGTCTGAGCTTACTGATGTGAAACAAAATCCAGTTTTAGCAGACACCATTAATCTAGCTGCTCGTACAGAAATGAAGTTAATGGACGTGCAAAGAAAGCTACTTGATTTACAACGTAAAGCTTATGTTTCTGAGTACTACCCTAGCCTATCATTAAATGCTAACTATAACTACAATAGTCAGTCTAACGGTTTCGACTTTTTAACTTCTAACCGTAATGCTATCGGGTTTGATGCTTCGGCAATTGGCGTAACCTTACGTATTCCAATTTTCAATGGTTTCTTAACTCGTTCTAAAATTAGACAAGCAGATGTTGAAATCAAACAATTTGAAGCAGATCGTTTTGAGCAAACCAACTCATTAAACATGGCTTATGAAAATGCTAAAATTCAGTTACGTAATAGTTTAAACACCATCAATTCGCAAAAGAAAAATGCTGAATTGGCTAGAGAGATCTATGTAAGTACGCAAAACAACTACAACAATGGTTTGGCGTCTTTAACAGATTTGTTAGATACTGAAAACTCGTTGACACAAGCTCAAAATAGTTATACGCAAGCTTTGTTAAACTACAAAGTTGCCGAAATACAGTTAATCAAATCTAAAGGAGAAATCAAAACTTTAGCACAATAAACCAAAATTTAGAAGAAATAATACCAAGAAATAATGAAAAGAGTAATCACTATAATCGTTGTAATAGCGCTAGTATTAGCTGGAATTGGCTATATATTAACCAACAACAAAAAGAAAGCACAAGAAACTACCGATTTTATTGCCAAAGGCAGTGGCGCAGTTGCTGTTAAAAGTGCTAAGGTTGAGCGTAAAGAAGTTAACTTAGACTTTAGTGCTAATGGTACTTTTGCTCCAAACAAAGAATTAGAATTTTCGGCAGAAAACAGTGGTCGTGTATCTAAAGTCTATGTAGAAGAAGGTAGTAAAGTAAGTGTAGGTACAGTATTAGCTCGTATTGACGCTGAAATTTTAAACACAGACAGAGAAACTGCAGAAGCAACTTATCAAAACGCAGTAAAAGATTTAGCTCGTTATGAGAGTTCTTTTAAAACTGGTGGTGTAACGCAACAGCAATTAGACCAAGCAAAACTTTCTGCAGAAAACGCAAAACTACGCTTGCAACAACAACAACGTAAATTGAGCGATGCCAACATCCGTTCATCTATTAACGGTGTGGTAAACAAAAAAATGATTGAAGTTGGTGCTGTAGTAGCTCCAGGAACGAAATTATTTGAGTTAGTTGATGTTTCTAAGTTGAAATTGAAAGTAAACGTTAACGAAGGTCAGGTTGCAAACTTGAAAATTGGCGATAGAGTAGACATTCAATCTAACGTTTTCCCTGATGAGAAATTTACTGGTAAAGTATCTTTTATTGCTGCAAAAGCAGACCAAACTTTAAATTTCCCTATCGAGGTTGAAGTAACCAACAGTTCAAAAGGTAGCTTAAGAGCAGGTATGTACGGTACTGCGGTATTCAAATTCCCTAAACAAGCACCAACAATTTTGGTTCCACGTACTTCTTTTGTGGGTAGTGTAAGCAGTAACGAAGTATTTGTTTTAACTGCTAAAAACACTGCAGAAACTCGTAAAGTAGTATCTGGACGTATTTTAGGCGAAAGCGTAGAAATTTTAAGTGGTTTGAAAGAAGGCGAAACAGTAATTACAAGCGGTCAAATTAACTTAACAGAAGGCACTGCAGTTACTGTGATTAAGTAAAAAGTCGAAAGTAAAAAGTAAAAAGCTCAGCAATTAAAACTGGGCGCTAAAACTGGCCAACGCTAATCGCGATACGCCAAACGCAATACTAAATAAAATGAAAATTACTGATATATCCATAAAAAGACCTTCGCTGGTAATTGTGGTATTTACCGCACTAACCTTGCTAGGCTTACTGAGTTATTTCTCGTTAGGATATGAGCTTTTACCTAAGTTCTCTCCAAACGTAGTATCTATCTCTACAATTTATCCAGGTGCTTCGCCAAATGAGGTAGAAAGTACTGTAACCAAAAAAATTGAGGATGCCGTTTCTTCGATGGAAAACATCAAGAAAATTAACGCAAACTCTTACGAAAGTTTATCGGTTGTAATTATTACCCTAACCGATAAAGCTGTAATCGACATTGCACTAAACGATGCGCAAAGAAAGGTAAACGCCATCTTGGCCGATTTACCGGACGATGTAAAACAGCCATCGTTAAGTAAATTCTCGTTAGATGATTTCCCTGTAATTACGATGTCTGCATCTGGCAACATGGACGATATTTCGTTCTACGATTTGATGGACAAACGTATTGCACCAATCATTTCTCGTGTATCTGGTGTGGCACAAGTAAACTTAATTGGTGGTTCTGAGCGTGAAATTAAAGTAGCATTAGATGCTAAAAAGATACAAGGTTACGGCTTATCTGTCCCTACTGTACAACAAGCTATCTTAAGTTCTAACTTAGATTTCCCTACCGGAAGTGTTAAAACCAAAGCACAAGACATTTTGGTGCGTTTATCTGGTAAGTACGCTAGTATCGAAGAAATGCGCAACTTGGTAGTAACTACTAGTAAAGACGGTGCACAAATCCGTTTAGGAGATATTGCCGACATTCAGGATACGCAAAAAGAAACAGAGAAAATTGCCCGTATCAACAGAGCGAACTCTATTGCGGTACAAATTATTAAACAAAGTGATGCCAATGCCGTAACAGTAAGTGAGGGCACTAAAGCAATCATCGAGCAACTAAAATCAGATTACAAAAACATCGGCTTAGATATTAAAATTGTAAATGATAGTTCTGACTATACCTTACAATCTGCAGATGCGGTAATCCACGATTTAGTTTTAGCGGTTATTTTGGTAGCAGTGGTAATGCTTTTCTTCTTACATAGCTTGCGTAATGCGGTTATTGTAATGGTATCTATTCCTGCATCTTTAATTGCTACGTTTATCGGTATTTCAATGTTTGGTTATACCTTAAACTTGATGTCTTTACTAGGTCTATCACTCGTGGTAGGTATTCTCGTGGATGACGCGATTGTGGTTTTGGAGAACATCCAGCGCCACATGGAGATGGGTAAAAACAAGGTACGTGCAGCTATAGATGGTACTCGCGAAATCGGTTTTACCGTAGTTTCCATCACTTTCGTAATTGTGGTAGTGTTCTTCCCTATTGCTGTAAGTACAGGTATGGTGGCCAACATTTTACGTCAGTTCTGTGTGGTGGTAATTATTTCTACTTTACTATCGTTAGTAGCCTCGTTTACCATTGTACCATTAATATTCTCTCGTTTTGGTAAATTAGAGCGTATCGAAGGTAAAAACGCATTTGGTAAATTCATCCTTTGGTTCGAAAAACAACTTCATAAATTCACAAACTGGATTACTAACATCTTAAACTGGACACTTAAAAACAAAGCGATTACCTTAATCGGTATGTTTGTTTTATTCCTTTCTTCTTGTGGTTTATTATTTGGTGGTTTCATCGGTTTCGAGTTCTTCCCTAAATCTGATAAAGGAGAGTTCTTGTTACAAATCGAGATGCCTAAAGATGCTTCGTTAGAGCAAACCAACTTCTACACGCAAAAAGCTGAAAATTATCTAAGCAACAAGCCAGAGGTAGTTCAAATGATTACTACTGTTGGTCAATCTAGTGGCGGTATGGGAGCTACTACAGCAACTGCTTACAAGTCAGAAATCAACGTGAAGTTGAAAGACAAAAAAGAGTTGGACAACGTTTCTTCAGACATTATTTCTACAACTTACACCCGTGAGCTAGAAAAAATATTGGTTGGTGCTAAAATTAAAACCGTGCCAATTGGTATTTTGGGAACTGCAGATGATGCCCCTATCCAATTCGTTGTACTAGGTTCTGATTTAGATAGCGTATTGAATTTTGCTGAAAAAGCTCAAGCTGTACTTGCGAAAGTACCTGGAGCTACACAAACTAAGCTTTCGGTAGAAAAAGGAACACCAGAGATTAACGTAAAAGTAGACCGCGATAAGATGTCGGCTTTAGGCTTAAATCTATCAACTGTAGGTTCTACCATGCAAACTGCTTTTGCGGGTAATACAGATGGTAAGTTCCGTCAAGGCGAGTACGAGTACGATATCAATATCCAATACCAAGATTTTGACCGTAAAGACATTGACGATGTACGTAATTTGAATTTCGTAAACCAAGCTGGCCAACAAATTAAGCTTTCGCAATTTGCGGAAATTAAAGAAGGTTCTGGACCAAGTTTATTAGAGCGTTTAAATAAATCTACCTCGGTAACCGTCCAAGCGCAAACTGTAGGTGTACCAACTGGTACTGTAGTTACAGATTTCCAAGCGCAATTAGATAAGATGAAAAAACCTGCTGGCATTAGCTTCTACTGGGCTGGTGACCAAGAAAACCAAAGTGAAGGTTTCGGTACTTTAGGTATCGCATTACTAGCAGCTGTAATCTTGGTTTACCTAATCATGGTAGCACTTTACGACAGTTTCGTTTATCCGTTTGTGGTAATGTTCTCTTTACCGCTAGCATTAATCGGAGCCTTGCTTGCCTTGGCTTTAACCAACAATGCATTGGGTATCTTTACTATCCTCGGTTTCATTATGTTAATGGGTCTAGTAGCTAAAAACGCAATTATCTTGGTCGATTTTACCAACCAAATGAAAGCGCAAGGCAAATCAACTCACGAAGCTTTAATATTAGCTAACCACGCTCGTTTGCGTCCAATTTTGATGACCACCATCGCCATGGTAATCGGTATGTTGCCTATTGCATTGGCAAGTGGTGCCGGTGCCGACTGGAAAAACGGTTTGGCGTGGGTAATCATCGGAGGTTTAACCAGTTCGCTATTCCTTACCTTGGTGGTTGTACCAGTAATGTACCAAATCTTCGATAATATTTTAGAGAAGTTCGGTTTCAACAAAAAAGGGCAAACCATTGAGGAACAAATGGTAGAACCTTACGACCACAAAGATGTAAATGAGTGGGAGCAACACCACTAAGAATTTTTCCCAACACACAATAAAAACCAGTCCCGATAGCAAATTGTTATCGGGACTTTTTTTAAAGATGAATCTATAAGTTAATGATGATGTCATCTTATCATAAAAGTGTTACAAGTTCTGTCATCAAAATATAAGCCTAAGGCATACTAATTGCTTATTTTTAGGCAACACACTTAAAACACACAAATGAAAAAATTAGTACTATTGCTACTTGTGCTAGGCACAATGAGCTGTAACGTAATGCAATATTACGAGCCGAAATTTTCCATAGGCATGGATGAACAAGAATTTAAACGGTTTAATAAATCTGCAGTACAGGTTTATGGCGACCAAAAAGGAGATGTGATTTACAGAACGTATAATAACATTACAGAATCTTACAAGTTCTTTGTGTTTGAGAGGCAGAAACTGGTAAAGTTTGAAGAAGGGACCTACCCTGATGATTATCGACTTATACGAAGGATATAAGCAAAAAAAAGCACCTTGGTCAGAGGTGCTTTTTTGTTCACAAATGCGTTTTAAATTAAGCTTTGTTTTTAGTTTCTTGCACTTCTAAACGAATGCTCTGAGCTAAATTTTTTAAATCTTGCATACCTTTACGAACACGTGTTCCGGCAGCACTGTTAGACTTAGAATAGAACTTGTCCACATCAGCTTCTAAAGCTGCTACTAGTGCTTTTACTTCAGCAAATTTTTTCATTTTTTAAATACTCCTATTAGTTTTTAAGGTTTTGATTAATACTCAATTACTAAAGTAAGAGGTTTATTTTAATAAAAAAATACCTCGCCAAAGAAAAAGTACGGTTTTTTGCGTTTTTTTTCCACAAATCATACATTTATTCACAGCAAAACACTGTAAATCAAAAACTAACAAAAAAGCCCCGATAAAATCGAGGCTCTTCACTTGCTATTTTATTCTCCTCTCGGAAACAAATGTTGTTGGTAATAACCACTTTTTAATTTGTCAGAAACCTCACTAAATGCATCTAGTGTACGGTTTACATCCTCAATTGTATGTACTGCGGTTGGGATTAATCTCAATTCAATCATCCCTTTTGGAATAACTGGATACACTACAATAGAACAGAAGATACCATAGTTCTCTCTTAAATCATGTGTTAGTG
This sequence comes from Pedobacter sp. T50_32, assembly GCF_057652195.1. NCBI lineage: Bacteria > Pseudomonadati > Bacteroidota > Sphingobacteriia > Sphingobacteriales > Sphingobacteriaceae > Pedobacter > Pedobacter sp. T50_32. The sequence continues at coordinate 181,006 of NZ_JBYFBY010000006.1, forward strand.
CAGTCGCTTCAGAAAGTTCTCCCTTTAAGAAAACTGGGGTTACTACTGTATTCGTTACACCAATATCGAACCCACGCTCTTTCAAACCATTCTGTAAAGTGGTCGCAATTGTCCACAATTTCTCTCTTAACTCAGGATTGTTTTTTAGCAGTTCTAAACGTTTTATCAAACCGATAACCATTGGCATAGGTAATGCTTTGGCAAAAGTTTGAGAACGCATGTTATACCTAAAATAATCGGTTAGCGTTTTTGAAGACGCCACAAAACCACCAATACCAGCCATAGATTTTGCAAAAGTTGCGAAGTAAACGTCTACGCCTTCTATGCTATCTTGTGCTTCGTGCGTACCTGCGCCCGTTGAGCCCATTGTACCAAAACCGTGTGCATCATCAATTAACAAACGGAAATTGAACTCCTTCTTAAGTTCGATCAACTCTTTTAATTTACCTTGCGCACCCGACATACCGAATACACCTTCAGTAATTAATAAGATACCACCGCCAGTTTGCTCAACCAATTTGGTAGCTCTTTGCAATTGTTTACGAGCATCTTCAACATTGTTGTGCTTGTACACAAAACGTTTTCCCATGTGCAAACGCAAACCATCTAAAATACAAGCATGCGACTCACCATCGTAAACTACTACATCATTTCTATCTAACAATGCATCGATAATAGAAACCATACCTTGGTAACCGAAATTCAAAAGAAATGAATCTTCTTTACCAACAAATGCTGCCAAATCTTGCTCTAATTGCTCGTGATATTTCGAGTTACCCGACATCATACGGGCTCCCATTGGATAGGCCATTCCAAATTCTGCAGCACCTTGCTCGTCTGCTTTTCTAACTTCTGGATGGTTAGCTAAACCTAAATAGTTGTTTAAGCTCCATACCAAATGTTCTTTGCCTCTAAACTGCATGTGAGGCGCAATCTCTCCCTCTAATTTTGGAAAAGAAAAATACCCATGTGACCATTTTTGGTGTTGACCAATTGGTCCCATGCGTTTCGCTACTTTATCAAAAATATCCAATGTGTTATATTTATGTGTAAGATGTTATTGTATATGTGAATATTGAGCGCAAATTTACGGTTAAAATCACGATTTGGCAACCCATTAAACGTGATGTTAAACACGAAAAAGCCTCAGCAACATAAATTGCCAAGGCTTTAACTTATCTAAATTAACTCGTTAGTCCACATTATCGTGTAAGAATGAGTTGTTAGGTCTAATTCCTGTTTCTCCATCTTCATCGTTAGTTAAGGTAAACCTTGATACTTGCGACTCAGATGAGTGTTGGATTTGTTGCAACTGCATTTGCTTACGTTGATATGCAGGTACATTTTCCAACTCTTGTAAACCGTTAGTGGTCCTCAATTTCATGCTCAGATCTTTTAATCTTAAGATTCTCTCCTTTGATTTTCTCAGCTGCTCTTCAATTGATTCGTCCGTTTTATCTTGATCTGCACTGAACTCTTGAATTGGCTCTGGTGTAGGCATTGTCATTACAGGCGTTTCTTCCACTACATCTTCCTCAACAGAAGCAATTGGAGTTTCGAAAACGAACTCAGTTTCTGCCACCTTTACTTCAAATTGAAAAGCAGGCTCCTCTACTTGAGCTGGCTCTTCTTCTGGAAGCTCCTCTTCTACTAACTTATGGAAAACCATACCATTTTCTTCTGGAGCTGGTGCCGGAGCAGCAGCAACTGGAACTGGTTTGGCTATATTAAACAAATCACCAAATAAATCTGGTTGCTTTGCTTCCTCTGCTTGCACTTTCAATACAGGCTCATTACTTACTGGAGCCTCTTTGGGTGTGATGAAAGAGTTAACAGGTTCAACAGGTTTTACCAAAGGAGCTTCTTCAGGTGTTAATAAAGAGATTTTTTTAACGTTCTGTTTGTCTTTCTCTCTTTGTTCGGTAGTTTGGAAACCAGTAGCAATAATTGTTACTGAAATCTTATCGTCCAAGTTCTCATCGATACAGTTACCCCAAATTAAGTCGGCACTTAAACCAGCTTTATCTTGGATATAATCTGTAATGATCGACACCTCATCCATAGTTACCTCTTTAACACCAGAACTGATGTTTAAAAGGATATATCTTGCACCTTCAATCTCATTATCTTTTAATAATGGAGATGCTAATGCACCTTCTACTGCAGCTAAAGCACGGTTATCGCCATCGGCAGCATAACTACCCATGATACAAACACCACTTTCGTTCATTACAGTTTTCACATCTTTAAAATCGACGTTGATATAACCTGGAACAGTAATGATCTCTGCAATACCTTTAGCAGCGGTAGTTAAAATATCATCCGCTTGTGCAAATGCAGAACCTAAAGTTAGGTTCCCGAAGATCTCACGTAATCTATCATTAGAAATCACTAAGTAAGAATCTACGTATTTCTTTAACTCCTCTAAACCATCATCAGCTTGCATTTTACGTCTTTTTCCTTCGAAAGAAAACGGTGTAGTGATGATTGCTACAGTTAATATATCTAGTTCTCTAGCTGCTTTTGCTATAATTGGACTGGCACCAGTACCAGTACCACCACCCATACCTGCTGTAATAAAAAGCATTTTGGTTTGTGGACCTAACATGGTCTTGATATCCTCTATATTTTCTATAGCAGAATTTTTTCCAACCTCCGGAATAGAACCAGCACCCATCCCTTCGGTTAAGCTTGCTCCCAACTGTACTTTGTTAGGAATTGGGCTAAACTCTAACGCTTGTGCATCAGTATTACAAATTATAAAGTCTACACCAGTAATTCCTTGACGGTACATGTGGTTTACCGCATTACCTCCACCACCTCCAACACCAATAACTTTGATAATTGAAGATTTATCTTTTAACATTTCGAACTTCATATTGTTATGAATCAGTAGTTTAAAATTCTAATTTGGGCTGTTCATTCCTTTTGTAATATTAACACTTTTTTAACAGTCGTTTTCCACAAGTGTTAAGAATGTGGAAAATTCCTGAATTGTGGAAAAATATTACTACTTGATATAATCTTCGTCGCTAACGTTCATATCATCTTTGATAAATTCCGTCGCTTTTCCTAATAATTTATCGAACAAACCCACACGTTTCGTTTTCTCTTTAACTTCTTTTGGCTTCTCTACAAACACGCCTGGCTGTTTCATTTCCTCTAACATCTCTTCTGCTTTTTGAATACCTTTAATTAGCAAACCTACAGAGGTTGCATACATTGGGCTCTTCAAATCTTCGTAGATATTTTTAGCCATATCTTCGTATTTAGATAAGTGCTCGTTCGGATATCCAACACGGCAATCTAAACCAGTTACATACTCTACCATTTGGTTCAAGTGTTTCAACAAAGCACCACCACCGGTAATTACCACACCACCAATTAGGCGTTTTTCGTATCCTGATGATTTAATTTCGTAATAAACGTGCTCTACAATCTCTTCCATACGGGCCTGGATGATGTAGGCAAGGTTTTTCACAGAAATTTCTTTTGGTTCGCGACCACGTAATCCTGGAACGCAGATAATCTCATTTTCTTTGTTCTCTTCTGCAAGGGCAGAACCAAAGCGAGTCTTCAACAATTCGGCTTGGTTACGCATTACCGAACATCCTTCTCTAATATCTTCGGTTACGCTGTTACCACCAAATGGAATTACCGCTGTGTGACGGATGATACCTTCGTGGAAAATCGCCACATCGGTTGTACCACCACCAATATCAACTAGACAAACACCTGCTTCTTTCTCTTCGTCGCTCAACACCGATTCAGAAGAAGCCAAAGGCTCTAAAATTAGTTCCTGCGTTTGTAAACCTGCATTTGTTACACAACGCATGATATTTTTAACCGCAGTTACCTGACCAGAAATGATATGGAAATTAGCTTCCAAACGCACCCCTGCCATACCAACTGGATCTTTGATACCGGGCTCGTTATCTATCGTAAACTCTTGTGGTAAAACATGAATAATTTCTTCTCCTGGAGGCATTACCAACTTGAACATATCGTCAATTAACTTGTCGATATCCTTTTTGCTGATTTCGTTATTCAACTCTCTACGAGTTAAAATACCTCTGTGCTGTAAACTCTTGATGTGTTGACCTGCGATACCTACATTAACCACTCGTATCTCTACGTTTGATTGTGCGCTTGCAACTTCTACAGCAGCATTAATGCCTTGAACCGTTTTTTGGATGTTTGAAACCACGCCGCGGGTTACTCCTGCAGACTCAGCTTTGCCGATCCCTAAAACTTCAATTTTACCATGATTGGTTCTGCGTCCCACAATTACGCAGATCTTGGTAGTACCGATGTCTAATCCGACTACGATTGGAGATTGAATGGTAGTTTTTTCTTTGCCCATAACCATTATTATTTATTGTTGAGTTTGATATTATCTGTTAGTTTTTGTTACTGTTTTTCTTTGGTAGATGATTTTTCTTTAGAAGCTGCTTGCTTCTGTGAAAGCGTTTCTGTTTTTGCTGCTGTTGTCTTCTTTTCCTTCTCTTTTTCTTTACTTTCTGAACTCTTTACGCTCTCCACGCTTTTTGTTACTTTATTTTTATCTGTTATATTTTCTGTTTTCTTAGGTTCTGTTTTAGCAGGGGCTGATGTTGTTTTCTCTTCTCTAGTTGTCTCGTTGCCCATTGCCTTTCTTATCTCATTTTGGATAGTAGACTGCACTGCCGCATCTATTACCTGTCGTTGTCTCACTGCAGAATCTAGCACTGCGGGTTTCTCCAGTTTTTTAATCGTTATCGAATCCCTTTTCTCTGCTACAATCTGGTTTACGTATTTCAAGTTGATAGAACGATAAGCATTCCATCCAACCTTTGGCATTGCTTGCTTATAAAAAGCTAACAAGTTATCCATCTTAGCACCGATATCTTTTGCATTTCCTAATACAATGCGTTGGTTACCAACACGAGGTATCATTTCAATATCGCTTTTGTCATTAATATAAAGCTGCTCAATCTGCGCATCCCAAAGTGTATCTCTCTTTACATACATTGCAGTTTTGTACAGATCTTTTGCAACGTTGGTCATTAAAGTATCTACCCTACCATTAAATCCTTCCAAAATGTTACCTGTAGCCACCAAAACATTTGCTGTAAAGTTTGGCGATACTGGCATTTTCAAACCATCGCTATCTACGTAGTAATCTTGCCCACCAGCATTCAAAATTCTAAGGATTGGCTGACGCTGTTTTACTTCAACGAATACAGTTCCATTCATATCTGCATAAACCTTTACAAAACCGATGTAAGGATTTGCCGCAATGCTTTTCTCAATGTCGTGCAGATTAACCCCTTCTAAGTTTCTACCAATCAAATCTCCCTGACTTTGTTTCAAAATCGCATCAATCTCCTCAATTTCAATAAAATTGTCCGCTCCCGGAATCAATATCTCGATTTTAGCACACTTTACCGATTTCTTTTTAGTATCGATAAAGCCCATTAATACCACTACACCTGCCAAGCAAGTGAGCCAGGCAAACCCTTTAAAAATCGCTTTCCAGTTAATTCTTTTAAGCATGGGTTAATGTATTTTTTAATGGCTCTATTAATGTATCAATGTCGCCTGCACCAACCGTCAAAGTTAGTTCAGGGTTTTTACTTTTTATCAATGCTAACACATCTTCCTTAGCACAAATTTGTTTATTCTGATGATTGATCTTATCCAATAGCATTTGCGAGGTTACGCCTTCAATCGGCAACTCTCTTGCTGGATAAATTTCCAACAGGATAATTTCATCAGCGGAGCTTAATACCTTGGCAAATTCGTCAGCGAAATCGCGTGTACGCGTAAACAAGTGCGGCTGAAAAATCACTGTCAATTTTTTATCTGGGTGCAATTGTCTGACTGCATCAAAACAAGCTCTTAGTTCTTCAGGATGATGCGCATAATCGTCTATATAAATATGCTCGTCGCTTTTAACGATAGTTTCGAACCTACGTTTTACGCCTTTGAAACTTGCAATCGCTTTTTTCACACTGTTAGGATGAATGCCCAAACTCAAAGCCACACCAATAGCGGCAGTAGCATTTTCCACATTGTGCTTACCTGGCATCGCTAACTTCAAATCTTTAATGGTATTATAGCCATCTTCAAAATCGAATACGAAGCAACCATCTTCTACCCTTATGTTTTTGGCATTAATGGCCGATGTTCCATTTGCGCTATAGGTAATTCCGGCAATTGGCAATCCATCTTTAATAAACAAACGCCCTTCTGGTTTTAACTGCGAAGCGTACAAATTGAACGATTCATGCAAATGACTTTCATCGCCGTATATATCCAAATGGTCGGCATCCATCGATGTAATTACCGCCACATCGGGATGCAAGGTTAAGAAAGAACGATCGTATTCATCTGCTTCTACCACTACCACATTGTTTTTGCCGTAAAGCACATTACTATTGTAGTTGGTAGTAATTCCGCCTAAAAATGCTGTACAGCCAAAACCAGTATCGGTTAAAATATGTGCCACCATAGATGAGGTTGTAGTTTTGCCGTGCGTACCAGCAACGCCAATACAGTACATTCCTTCGCTAATAATTCCTAGTACTTGCGAACGTTTCTTTAAATCGAAACCTTTGTTTTGGAAGAAGTTGAGTATGCTCGAATTCTTCGGAATTGCGGGCGTATAAACGATTAAAGTATCTTCATATTTTTCTTGGAATGCAAACGGGATAGTATCTTCTTCATCTAAATAAGAAATAACAATTCCTTCGTTCTCCAATTGGATCGTCAAGTTTGTACGAGTTTTATCATAGCCGCAAACTACGCAACCACGTTTTGCGAAATAGCGGGCAAGCGCACTCATGCCTATACCTCCTATGCCTACAAAATAAACCCTATTAATTTTTGACAGTTCCATTTTTCTTTGAGCTGAAAGCGAAAAGACTAAAGCTAAAAGCTGCCTTTTCCCTGTTCATTGTTTATTATTTATATCTATAGTGCTTTGGTCTTTCTGCTTTAGACTTTCAGCTTCTTATTAGTTTCAACACTTCTTTCGCTATAACCTCATCAGCATTAGCAAAAGCCATTTTTCCTATATTTTCACTCAGCTGGGCTGATTTTTCTTTATTAGTTAACAGTTCCAACGCCTGTGCTACCAAGGTATCTTCGGCGGCTGTATCTGCTATTAGTATTGCTGCGTTCTCCTTCACCAATGCCAAAGCATTTTTAGTTTGGTGGTCTTCCGCAACATTAGGCGAAGGCACCAAGATCACAGGTTTTTTGATGAGACAAAGCTCTGCAATGGTTCCTGCCCCCGCTCTAGAAATAATCACATCTGAAGCTGCGTAAGCTAAATCCATCTGGTTTAAAAATTCCAGGATGCGAACGTTTGGATGATACTCAACCCCTAATCTCTCAATGATCCCTTTGTAGTAGAATTTGCCAGTTTGCCAAATTACCTGCACATCTTGTGCGATGATATCTGCCAAGTGTTTTTCTACTGCCTTATTCAAAGTACCTGCACCTAAACTTCCGCCAGTAACTAAAATGGTTTTCTTTAACGGATCTAGCTTTAACAACTCTGCACCGGCATGACGGCGACCATCGATATTTACAATGTTCTTCCTCACCGGATTTCCAGTTTTCAAAATTCTATCGGCTGGAAAAAAAGCTTCCATACCATCAAAAGCTACACAAATCTTAGCTGCCTTTTTACCCAACAATTTATTGGTAATGCCTGCGTAAGAATTCTGTTCTTGTATCAAGTAAGGTATATTTTTTAGGGAAGCCGCATAAAGCAACGGACCTGAAGCATAACCGCCAACCCCAACTACTGCATCGGGTTTAAAATCGGCAATTAATTTCATCGCTTTGCGCACACTACCTATAACCTTAAAAGGCAGTCCAAGGTTTTTAAAAATTGAACCTCGCTGAATGCCACTTATATTAAGTCCCACAATTTTATATCCAGCCGCCGGAACTTTCTCCATTTCCATGCGACCTTCTGCCCCAACGAACAAAATTTCGCATTGCGGCGAAACTGCTTTTAAGGCATTAGCGATAGCAACGGCGGGGAAAATATGCCCGCCTGTGCCACCACCGGATATGATAATTTTTGGGAAATTATTCATGTTGTTAATTAATTCGTTTGCGTCATTGCGAGGAACGAAGCAATCTTGTTTTCATCATCTATATTTTAATTTAGAGATTGCTTCGTCATTCTTCCTCGCAATGACGAACAAACCCTCCTAAGCCACCGCAGGTATTTCGCCTACAATAACTTTATCTTCTTTTTTAATTTTACTACTATTTTCTTCAACATCGCGGCTTACACTTAAGATAATACCGAATGCAATACTTGTAAATATCATTGAGGTACCACCCATACTTACCAGCGGTAAAGGCACACCCGTTACCGGACCTAAACCAACCGCAACCGCCATATTTGCAAAGGCTTGTATGGTTAAGCTGAAACTTAAGCCCGCCGCAAGCAATGCACCAAATGCCTTGGGACTTCGATTGACGATCCTTACACAGCGGTAGAGCAAAACCAAATACAACATAATCACCGCTAAACCGCCCACCGTTCCATATTCCTCAATAATAATGGCAAAAATAAAATCGGAGTATGGATGCGGTAAGAAGTTTCTTTCTGTACTGTTGCCAGGTCCTTTGCCCAGCAAACCACCAGTTGCCAAAGCAATTTTTGAATGGTCAGACTGGTATGTTTTATCAGAGTGTTGAAGTTCTGGATGTAAAAACGAATTGATACGTGATTTATAAGTTTCTCTCCTAGGACCTAAGAACACAACGAACATCAATAACACTAAACCACCTGCACAAACTGTAGCTATCTGTTTGATACTGATACGTCCAATAATCAGCAACAAGATACTAACGCCAAACAACATTAAAGCAGTAGATAAGTTGGCCAATGCGATTAACACAAAAACCACACAAACCGATCCCATAATTGGAATAAATGCACTTTTTACGTCTTTGATGTTTTCTTGCTTACGGGTTAACATCCTTGCTAAAAAGGTAATTAAAGCAAGTTTAGCTAAATCGGAGGTTTGAAAAGTTAATCCAATCACTGGAATTTTTACCCAACGAGATGCATCGTTTAATGACTGCCCGAATGCTAATGTGTAAAGCAACAATGGCACAGTCACAATCATCAAAATTTTAGAGATACCTGCGTAATACTTGTAATCGAGCAAATGCGCAATGTAAATCATTCCAATACCTAACAATACAAAAATCACATGCTTAAATAAAAGATACCTCTCTACCGAAATGCCTTTTTTATAAGCAATAGCGCCAGTGGCACTATACACTACCATAATAGAAATCATCGAAAGCAGGATAATGATAATCCAGATCCAACGGTCGCCTTTGGTACGTTCTAAAAGTGCGTTGATGTTAAACATTTTGTTAATTTTAATTTAGTCTTCGGCAAGCTCAGACTGACATTTATCTATTTTTACCACCTAAGACGCCTTAGGTCATTTTAGCTTTTTATTTCTGTTCCCCTAGTTAATTGGGGTTCTTTCAGCTTTAGTCTTTCTGCTTTGGTCTTTATTACAATTCTTTCACAGCAGCTTTAAACTGGTTGCCACGGTCTTCGTAATTTTTAAATAAATCGAAACTTGCACAAGCTGGCGACAACAATACCGTGCTTCCTTTCTTAGCCAAGTGATAAGCCACTTGAACCGCTTCTTCTGCAGAAAAAGTATTCACGATCACTTCCACATCATCTTCAAAAGCATCGTGTATGCGCTTGTTATCTTTACCCAAGCAAATAATAGCCTTCACCTTTCCTTTCACCAAGTCACGCAGCATTTCGTAGTCATTGCCTTTATCTACACCACCCATAATTAAAACCACATCAGTACTTACACTTTCTAGTGCGTACCAAGTTGAGTTTACGTTAGTAGCTTTCGAATCGTTGATATAGATTACATCATTTATCTTCGCCACAAACTCTAACCTATGATCAATGTTTTTGAAATTACCCATGCTTTCGCGGATAGTTTCGTTACGTAGCTCTAAAACTTTTGCTACGATGCCCGAGGCCATTGAGTTGTAAATGTTGTGCTTACCTTGTAAGGCTAACTCTGAAATTGACATGGTTAGTGTGTTGTTTAAATTTGTATTGATGTGGATATTATTCTGCGCTAAATAGGCACCTTGTTCTACTTCCGTTAGGATAGAAAAAGGATAAGTTTGGGCTTGTATATTTACAGTAGCTAGTACTTTTTTCGTCTCTTCATCATCTGCACAGTATACAAAAGCATCGGCTGATGTTTGATTTTGTACAATGCGTATTTTCGAAGCTGCGTAATTCTCAATTTTATAATCGTACCGATCTAGATGATCCGGTGTTATGTTTAGCAATACTGCGATATCAGCCTTAAAGGCGTACATATCATCTAGCATAAAGCTTGATATTTCTAACACGTACCAATCAAAATCTTGATCTGCAACCTGAGCCGCAAAGCTGTGACCTATGTTTCCGGCCAAACCCACATTTAATCCTGCATTTTTAAGGATGTGGTAGGTCAATAAGCTGGTAGTTGATTTACCATTTGAACCTGTAATGCAGATTGTTTTTGCATTGGTATAACGCTTTGCAAATTCAATCTCCGAGATTACTGGAACACCTTTTTCTACCAACGCTTTTACTATTGGTGCTTTTGAAGGAATACCTGGGCTCTTTACTACTTCCGCTGCATTCAAAATCAATGCTTCGGTATGTTGGTTCTCCTCAAAAGGGATGTTCATCCTTTGCAAATCGGCTTTGTAAGCATCGGCTATGCTCCCAAAATCTGATACAAAAACATCGAAGCCTTGCTTTTGCGCTAATTTAGCTGCTCCTACGCCGCTTTCGCCCGCACCCAAAATAACAACACGAGCACCCGTTGCCATCGCTGACTTAAGGTTGTTTTGTGATATGTTATTATTTGAGTTCATTTTTTTTGTTGAGACGAAAAATATTTCGTCTTTATTTTATAGTCTTTTTCCTTTGTTCTTTTATCCTTTTTCTTACCTCAGTTTCAACGTCACAAAAGCAATTACCGCTAGCAAAATCCCAATAATCCAGAAGCGGGTTACAATCTTAGCTTCGTGATAACCTTTCTTTTGATAATGATGGTGCAATGGCGACATCAGGAAAATCCTTCTACCTTCCCCAAAACGTTTCTTCGTGTATTTAAAATAAGTTACCTGCAAACTCACGGACAGCACTTCTATCAAAAACACACCACATATAATTGGAATTAACAGCTCTTTTCTAGTCATGATTAGAAATACAGCGATGATACCTCCAATGGTTAAACTACCTGTATCGCCCATAAAAATTTGAGCTGGGTATGAATTGTACCACAAGAAACCTATACACGCACCAATAAAAGCACTTGCAAAAATGATGAGCTCGCCACTGTTAGGGATGTACATGATGTTCAGATAATCGGCCATTACCGTGTTACCCGATACGTAAGCAAACACCGCCATCGTTATCCCAATAACCGCCGAAGTTCCCGTAGCCAAACCATCTATACCATCGGTTAAATTTGCCCCATTTGAAACCGCAGTTACAATAATGATAACGAACAACAAGAACACCGCAAACGCATATTTCTCATATCCCTCGCCTAAAAACTTAACTACTTTGGCGTAATCAAACTCATTGTTTTTATAGAATGGAATATTAGTTTTCGTTGATTTTACATCTTGTGTGTAGTAATAAGTTTCGCCTTTTTTACGCAACACCATTGGCGCTGCGCTTTGTACTTTTGCAGTGTCCAATTTCGCAGTTTCATCAACTGTTTGGCGCACTACTATGCTAGGATGAAAATACATGGTACAACCCACAATTATTGCCAAACCTACTTGTCCAACCACTTTAAATCGCCCGGCTAAACCTTCTTTATTTTTCTTAAAAACTTTGATATAATCATCTAAGAAACCAATTGCACCCATCCAAATGGTAGTTACAATCATTAGAATTACATAGATGTTTGTAAGGTTAGCAAACAACAAAGTTGGAATTAAAATCCCCATCAAAATCATGATACCACCCATTGTTGGGGTACCTTGTTTTTGCATCTGCCCTTCTAATCCAAGATTACGTACGGTTTCTCCAACTTGCTTACGTTGTAAATAATCAATAATTCTACGACCGTAAACCGTAGTAATGATTAATGATAAAATAATAGACAAAGATGATCTGAAAGTAAGGTATTGAAACAACCTTAAGCCCGGAAAATCGTAGTTTTTATGTAGATATTCGAATAATAAATATAACATCTGCTAGCTTAATTTAGTTGTTCTTTAATGAGCTCTTTATCATCAAAATGATGTCTTACACCATTGACTTCTTGGTATTTTTCGTGTCCTTTACCTGCAACCAAAATGATATCGCCTGGTTGAGCCAAAAGACAAGCTGTTTTAATTGCCTCTTTTCTATCTAAAATGCTGATCGTTTTGCGTTGATTAGTTGGCGAAACTCCAGCTTCCATATCTTTTATGATTGCTTGCGGATCTTCCGTACGAGGATTATCAGACGTTAAAATCACTTTATCGCTCCAATCGCAGGCTACTTGCGCCATTATTGGGCGTTTAGTGGTATCTCTATCGCCACCACAACCAATCACCGTAATTACTTGCTCTGTTCCTTTTCTGATGTTAGCGATAGTGCTCAACACATTTTGAACTGCATCTGGTGTGTGTGCATAATCTACAATCCCTACAATGCCAGATTTTGACACGATATAATCAAACCTTCCTTCGGCACCAGACAAAGCGCTAAGTGTAGTTAACACTCTCATTTTATCTTGCTCTAGCAAAACTGCGGTAGCATAAGCCGCTAACAAATTGTAAGCATTAAAAGAGCCAACCATTTTGAAATAAACATCAGTTTGATCTACCTCCAAATGCAATCCACTGAATTTATTCTCGATGATTTTCGCTTTGAAATCAGCCATCTGTTTCAACGCATAAGTCTTTTTATAAGCTTTGGTATTTTGCAACATCACCATACCATTTTTATCGTCGGCATTCGTTAAGGCAAAAGCCGATTTAGGCAGCATATCAAAAAAGCCTTTTTTCGCTTTGATATAGTTATCGAAGGTTTTATGGAAATCTAAGTGATCGTGAGTGATGTTAGAGAACACAGCCCCTGCAAAGGTTAATCCCGCAATGCGATGTTGTGAAACCGCATGAGAACTTACTTCCATAAAGCAATATTCGCAACCAGCATTCACCATATCACGCAACAGCTCATTTAGTGCTATTGGATTTGGGGTTGTGTGCGTAGCTGGCACTACTTTATCGTTAATCTGATTTTGAACCGTAGAAATTAAGCCTACGCCATAATTTAGATTACCAAATAGTTGGAAAAGCAGCGTAGCAATAGTGGTTTTCCCGTTAGTTCCAGTAATGCCCACCAACTTCAAATCTGCAGATGGATTGCCGTAGAAATTGCAAGCAATGATACCTAATGCTTCCGCAGAATCTGCAACTTCTACATAAGTTATTTGCTCGTTTAGTTGTGCAGGCAATTCTTCACAAACGATTACACTTGCTCCAGCAGCAATGGTTTGGTCAATGAATTTGTGTCCATCAACCGCTGTACCACGGATAGCAAAAAACAAAGTTCCTGGATTTACCAAACGAGAATCAAAAGCCAAAGCAGTTACCTCTACCTGAGGCATTCCCTTTAAGCTTTTAATCGAAACTCCGTAAAGTAAATCTTGTAAATTCATATTTTCTATTAATGATTAATTGAGTAATTTTTAAATGTTGGACTATGCTCCAGCATTATTTTCTCATTTCGTCATTTCCTCATTTTAAATCTTCTTATTGCAACAATATATCTACCATCAAGCCCTTACCAATCCTGCTACCAGGATGTATAGATTGGCTGATTACTTTTCCACTACCTTTAACCCGAGCTTTTAAGCCTGCATTTCCTAAAAGGAACATTGCATCTTTTAAACCCATACCATTTACATTCGGCATTACTCCTTTAACCGGGGTATTTTCTTCGTAGGCCACACCATTATTGGTATCAACAGAATTGAAATAACCAGATTTTGCAGCATAAAGCGCCTTAATACCAAATGCGTTGTAAACTTTTTTAGTTGCCTGACTTTGGCCCGCTTTCGCCTCAGGCGCTACTGTATTTCCAGCAAAACGTTCTTCAACTTTGTTGTACATATTTACATCGCTGGCATAAATACGATCGGCAACCTCTCTAAATACCGGCCCAGAAACCAAAGCACCATAATAAGCACCTTTGGGATCATTGATTACCACAATCATTGAATATTTAGGTTGATCAGCAGGAAAATAACCTACAAAAGATGCCTGATATTGACGTTTAGCTTTGTAACCCAAATTAGCATCTGCAACTTGCGCCGTGCCTGTTTTACCAGCAATTTTATACAAAGGATTATACACCACTTGCTTACCACTACCGTTAGTCACTACACCTTCCAACATCACTTTTAACTTTGATAGAGTTTCGTCAGAGCATACCTTTTCATTCATCACCTTTGCTTTAAACTGCTCTATCGGGTTGCCCAACCTTCTAATTTCTCTCACAAAAATTGGCGCTACCATTTTACCGTCGTTAGCAATAGCATTATATAAAGTCAACATCTTTAGCGGTGTTAACATCATTTCATAACCATAAGCCATTTGTGGTAGCGTCATGTTTTTATTCCAACTTCTGGCACTTGGATTTTTAACCCAAGGCTTCGCTTCGCCAGGGATTTGCAAATCTGTTTTCTCATGCAGATGCCAGCTATATAAGTGATCTGTGAATTTCTTAGGGTTTTCTTTGTAATGGTTATTGATTAACTGCGCAATAGCAGAGTTAGACGATTGCTCGAATGCCTTTTTTACTGTAACCACGCCAATACTACCGTGCGAATCTTTAATCGTATGCCCACCCGGCAACCGGTAGTTTTCAGTTCCTATCAAAGTGCTGGTATCAACTTTTTTATCTTCTAACAAAGCCATATAAGAAGCCAATTTGAAAGTAGAACCAGGATCCTGATTACCTGCAATGGCATAGTTGAACTGCTCTTTATACACACCTTCTTCTACTTTTGTGAAGTTCGCAACCGCCCTAACCTCTCCCGTAGCCACTTCCATTACAATTACAGAACCATGGTGCGCCTGACTTTTAATCAGCTGTTTTTCTAAAGCACTTTGTGCCAAATCTTGGATATTGATATCAATAGTTGAAATGATATCCGCACCGTCTTTAGGTGCAACTTCAGCGTCGCTATTTACCGGAATCCAAACACCGCCAGTAATGCGTTGCCTCAATTGCCTTCCAGTTTCACCATTAATGTAGTTGCCATAAGCACCTTCTAAACCAACGCCATTAGCTACATTTTCATTTTTATAACCGATTGTTCTGGCAGCTAAAGCTTTAAAAGGCAAAATCCGCTTATTCTTCGAGATAGCCATTAAACCACCCGAATGCTTTCCGATATTGTATAAAGGGAAAGTTCTCACAATTTTCAAATCCTGATAAGAAACCTTGCGCTTGATGAGCAAATAGCGAGCACTATCTTGCCTAGCCTTACGCAATAACCTAGAATAATCTTTTGTGCTTTTATCTTTAAAGAAACTCGACAGTTTCATTGCCAAGGAATCAACTTTTGAATTAAAGACTTTATCACTTTGGATACCACCAGCATACATATCCATTCTTAATTCATATTCAGGAACAGATGTAGCCAGCAAACTACCATCCACAGAATAGATGTTGCCACGGGTTGCCTCAATTTCAAATTCTTTGATGGATAAACTATCGGCCATAGCCACCCATTTGTGCCCTTGCCTAAATTGCACGTCACATAACCTAACGAAAACCGCAAGCGCAAAAAGTACAATTAGCCCAAAAGCCAAGTACACTCTGAGTAATATGTTTGCCCTGATATTCATTATTTAACTTGTACTATTATTTTTTTTGGTGGCTCAATTAACTCTTGCAATCCCAACGTATCTACCTTTTTGGCCACTTCAGTCATTTTACTTTTAAACATCAAATCCGCCTTTAGCGATTTGTACTCCCAACTCGACTCCTTTACTTCTTTACTTAAGCGATCTATATCTCTAATTCGTTTTACTGCCATATGGCTATTAGCGATATAAATCATCCCCAACACACACAAGAAAATCAAGTAAGGAAGCATATCAGTTGCCGTCTCTTTAGAAACAGCACCATCCACGAACAACTTTCTAAAAAAAGCTGTTGCACTACCTTCTTTCGCAGGCTCTTGACGCTCTTTCTTGCGAGGCTCTTCTTCCTTCTTCAGAACTGGTTCATCTTCTTGAGCCAATTCTTCCTCTAGCTTCTCCCTAAACCTATTCACCGCTTCTCTCCTATCCTCAGTTTAGCACTACGAGACCTACTGTTACGAGCCAATTCATCCGCATCGGCTACTATTGCTTTTCTAGTGATGACATCAAAAGGCTTTTGATCGTTACCAAAAAAATCCTTTTCTACCTCACCTTTAAATTTTCCCTTAGACAGGAAATTCTTTACTGGCCTATCTTCGAGCGAGTGATAAGAAATCACTACCAAACGACCGCCCGGCTTTAACACCTCTGCCGATTGCTCCAAAAAGCGCTCTAATACTTCAATTTCACCATTCACCTCGATACGCAAAGCCTGAAAAACCTGCGCCATATACTTGTGCTCTTTTCCACGAGGAATATGAGCCGCAATTACATTTTTAAAACCAGACAAAGTTTGAATTGGCTCATCCAAACGTGCTGTCACAATAGTTCTGGCTAAAGATTTTGCATTTTGCACTTCACCATACAAGCCGAAAATTTTATGCAAATTCTCTTCAGTGTAGGTATTAAGCACAACCGCAGCGGTTAAAGCACGCTGCTGATCCATACGCATATCCAAATCAGCTTCAAAGCGAGTAGAAAAACCTCTTTCCGGCTCATTAAACTGATGAGATGAAACACCCAAATCAGCTAAAATTCCATCCACCTGTTTAATACCCAAAAGGCGAAGATGATTTTTTAAGTAACCGAAGTTTTGATCTACAAATCGAAAGCGAGGGTCATCAATTTTATTTCGTTGCGCATCAGGATCTTGATCAAAAGCAACCAAAATTCCATCAGCACCTAAATGCTTTAAAATTTCTCGAGAGTGCCCGCCACCACCAAAAGTCACATCTACATACACACCATTTGGCTTAATCGCCAAACCATCAATGCACTCTTGCAATAAAACAGGCACATGGTAATTATCCTCCATCAGCACCTCCTTTATTTTGACCACTCTTACCGCCCATCACCTCTTCTGCCAATGCAGCAAAATTTTCTGGCACATCGTCAAAAAGCCCGTCATAAACCTTCTTATCCCAAACCTCAATCTTATCCAACTGACAGGCCAGCACCAATTCATTCTCGATACCAGCATACTCCACCAAAGATTTCGGTAAAAGCACACGACCCGCAGCATCTAATGTTAAAGGCATCGCTCCTCGTTGAAACGCTCTCACAAACTCACGATTCTTTTTCTCGAACATATTCAACTTGCTCAACTCGGCTACTGTTTCATCCCAAACTTTCTTAGGGTAAATCACTAAGTTCTTCTCGAAACCCCTATTCACAACCAACCCATCTCGCTCTACATCGAGCAATTGCTTTTTCAGCAAAACAGGCACCATCAAGCGCCCCTTCGCATCCATTTTGCAATCAAATTCTCCTATGAGTTGGTTCATGTATAGTAATTACACTTTTTATCTAGTGTAAAAGTAAAGCACTTCTACCACTTTTTACCACTTTTTACCACAAAAAAGTTTTCAACACATATTTCTTACCACTTTAACCCACTTTTTAATATTGCTAGGGCATTTTTGGCTGGTGGTAAAAAAGAAAGCGGCCCCGACTTTTCAGTCGGGGCCGCTTATATACAAGGAGTTAACCTTTGTTTTTTAAAATTTATACAGCCACAGATGCACAGATTATTTTATCTTATGCTTGTAGGTGAGGACGCATCCGTTAACGTTTAATTTTTATCTATGGTTTAAACCAGATTAACCACTATTTCTGTATAGCAGCTACACCTGGCAACTCTTTACCTTCCATATACTCTAATAAAGCACCACCACCGGTAGATACATAACTTACTTCATCTTCTAAGCCAAATTTAGCAATCGCAGCAGCAGAGTCGCCACCACCAATTAATGAGAAAGCACCATTTTTAGTCGCTTCTACTACTGCTTCGGCAACAGCTTTGGTTCCTTGTTGAAAGCTTTCCATTTCGAAAACGCCCATTGGACCGTTCCAAAGTAAGGTTTTTGAGTTTTTGATGATATCACTGAATAGTTCTACGGTTTTTGTACCGATATCTAAGCCCATCCAATCTGCAGGAATATGTCCACTTTCTACTTGATCTTTACTCGCTTCGTTATCAAATTTATCTGCAATTACAGTATCAACAGGCAATACCAAGTTTACACCTTTAGCTTTTGCTTTTTCTAGCAGCTCCAAGCAAAGTTCCATTCTATCAGCCTCTAATAAAGAAGTACCAATTTCGCCACCTTGTGCTTTTGCAAAGGTATAAGCCATACCGCCACCGATAATCAGGTTATCTACTTTCTCCAATAAACTTTCGATCAACAAAATCTTGTCAGACACTTTAGCTCCACCCATAATAGCGGTGAACGGCTTTTCAGCATCGTTAATGATTTTTTCTGCATTCTTAACTTCCTCAGCCATTAAATAACCGAAATATTTATTTTCTGGAAAGAATTGAGCAATGATAGTTGTAGATGCGTGTGCCCTATGTGCAGTACCAAATGCATCATTCACATACACATCAGCCAATTTAGACAATTTCTCCGCAAATGCAACATCGCCTTTTTCTTCTTCTTTATAAAAACGAAGGTTTTCTAACAATAAAACGTCACCAGGATATAAATTAGCAGCCTTGTTAATCGCATCCTCACCAATGCAATCATCAGCAAATTTTACGGTTAAGCTTAGCATACGAGATAAATCTGCTACAATATGTTTTAAAGAATATTTGTCGGTCGGTCCCTCTTTCGGACGCCCCAAGTGCGACATTAAAATCACTGAGCCACCATCTGCTAAGATTTTCTTGATGGTTGGCAATGCAGCACGCATTCTTTTATCATCTGTAATATTGAAATCGGCATCTAAAGGAACATTAAAATCCACCCTTACAATGGCTTTTTTATCCTTAAAGTCAAACTGGTCTACTGTTTTCATTGTTTTCTATATGCTATATTAGGTTTAAAATCATGATGTAATGCGGGCCGACACCTGGAATTTCGAATTCATCTGAAACAATATCGAAGCCTTGCTTCTTGTAAAATTCTACAGCCGAAGTACGGGCATTGCACCAAATATACTCAGCTTTTGCCTCTTTTATGTAATCTACCGCATATTTTACCAAAGTGGCGCCGTAACCTTTTCCAAAAAAGGGTGTATCTGTCGCCATTCCGCGAAGCTGATAACCTTGCCCCTCTTTATCCTCCATATTTTGCGGAAAGAAACTAGCTACCGTTGCAACCTCAGTCTCATCTACATAGTATGCCAAATGAAAAACACCTTCGATGCTATCTGTGGGGAAAACACATTCATTCTCAGGAGCGCCATTTCTTAGCATCTTACTTCTTAATGGCAGCACTAGCTCTAAAGGAACAAATTTGATCATAGTTGCTTGATATATTGTTAAATTGCTTTATTGCTAAATTGTTTCATTGTTTTTGGATGCTTCTATTCTCAGGCACCGCTAGTAATTTGATTATTGTAAATTGATTATTGGTTATTTATTAACCATCATTATCTTCTCTACTACATCCGCCAGCCTATTCGAGTAACCTGATTCATTATCGTACCAGCCTACTACCTTCACTAAATCTCCAACAATGGAGGTCAACTGAGAATCAAACACACAAGAGTAAGGATTGTTGATGACATCGATAGAAACTATTGGATCTTCGGTGTATTGGACAATATTAGACATGGCGCCACTCGCTGCACTTTTAAAAGCATCATTAATAGCTTGTATGGTAGTTTTCTTTTTAAGGATGCAAGTAAAATCTGTTAGCGATCCGTTTAAAACTGGCACCCTTATACCTGCCCCACCCAATTTCCCATCTAAATGCGGAAAAATATGCGTAATCGCCTTTGCAGCGCCTGTGGTAGTCGGAATAATAGACGAAGAAGCCGCTCTTGCTCTACGCAGATCTTGGTGTGGCGAATCATGCAAGTTTTGATCGCCTGTCATAGAATGCACTGTGGTAATGTAACCATCTTCGATACCCCAAATATCATCCAACACCTTCACCATTGGTGCTACATTATTAGTGGTACAAGAAGCGTTAGAAAGAATTGGAGATGAAAAATCTACAGTATCATCATTAACACCCATTACCACCATTGGAACTTCCTTATCTGATGCTGGTGCAGAAATTAGCACTTGTTTAGCGCCTGCTTGTAAATGCTTTTCAGCACCTTTTTTGTTAGCAAACTTGCCTGTTGCTTCTATCAGAAGATCTACCCCTAAG
This sequence comes from Pedobacter sp. T50_32, assembly GCF_057652195.1. Lineage (NCBI taxonomy): Bacteria > Pseudomonadati > Bacteroidota > Sphingobacteriia > Sphingobacteriales > Sphingobacteriaceae > Pedobacter > Pedobacter sp. T50_32. The sequence goes on from NZ_JBYFBY010000006.1 coordinate 201,549, forward strand.
TCCGTCCATGGTAAAACTTCTGGGTTACTGTTCGCTATAATTTGAATTTGCTGACCGTCAATATTCAAATAATGTTCATTGGCAGACACCACACCTGGGTACACGCCATGAACAGAATCGTATTTGAATAGATGAGCTAAAGTTGTAGCTGTAGTTAGATCGTTGATGGCAACGACATTGAATTTTCTTTGTAACGCAGCACGCAGGAACATTCTACCGATGCGGCCAAAACCATTGATGGCTATATTCATTTTGGTGGGTGATGATAAAGTAGAACGATATCATTCTACATCGCAAAGCTACCAATATCTGCAGAATAGAAAATCAGAAATTGAAATAAAGAAGAAACTATGACACCTTAACGGTATCCTTCAGGAAAACATCCTTAATGGTATAGGTTTTTCTCACTTTTTTACCTTTTACATAGGTTAGCACAGTATTGAATACCATACAAACTGCAATTTGCAAGAAGATAAGTGCGAAATTACCAAGATGGCTCAACATTAATGTTAGCGCAATCATGCTTCCGTTAAAGGCTACAGTGACCAACAATATTTGCTTTGCATTTAAACCCAAGCGCAACAAACGATGATGAATATGGTTTCTATCGCCTCTAAAAGGAGATTTCCTGTTAATCAATCTAATAAAAAATATACGTAATGAATCGAAAATAGGAACAATAAGCACCGCTACTGCAATGGAGGGTGCAGAACTAAAGAAAGGCCCAGGAACAACACCAACCTTATTGATCTCAATAAACTTAATGGCTAATACGGCACAAACTAATCCAATAATCAACGAACCCGTATCGCCCATAAAAATCTTTGCTGGCGGATAATTGAAAACTAAAAAACCTAAAATTGCACCCAACATCGAGAAGGCGATAAAGGCATAAGCTACGTCGTTCCCCAAGGCAAAAAATACCCCAAAGCACAAGCTAACAATCGCACCCACAGTACCTGCTAATCCATCTACCCCATCTATCAAATTAAATGCGTTATTGATGAAGATAATTAGTGCGATGGAAAAAATACCTCCGGCCACAGGGTGTACATCCCAAACATTGAATACACCATATAGGCTCGATAATTTAAAATCGCCAAGAACAACCAAAATTAAAGCAACTACAATCTGTAATGCAAATTTAGTACTTGGACTAACGCCGTAGATGTCGTCTTTAATCCCTAAGGCGAATAATAAAATACTAGATGCTATTAAGAAATTTGCTTCCTGGTAATGTACCGTTGTAGCAAACAATAAAACTGTAATGGTGAAGCCGCAGAAAAGACCTATTCCGCCCAATCTAGAAATATTTCCTTTATGCTCTTTGCGATGTAAATCTGTAGAATCAAATAAACTATGCTTGTTAGCAGCGTGGATAATTGATGGTATAGCAAACCTCACTAACAGATACGCCAGCGTAATAATAGAAATATAGAACACCAAAGGGTATTCGGCAAATAGTTGTTTGGGCATTGTCGTTCTATAAATGATTGACAGTCAAAAATATGATTTATTTAAACAACTCAGTTGTATTATTTCAAAAAAAGCAAAAAGCGTTAAAAATTCACATACCCATTTTTGGGTATTTTACTTACGCATAAGCTTATGCAAGGATATTTTACCAGCTAAGAAATCTTAGTCCACTAAGACGAGACATGTGTTTTTACGACTTTTTTTAACCACATAAGATATATAAGGTAATATAAACTGAGCGTTGTTAATTTTAAATTAAATAATTTACCACCTAAGACACTTTAGTTCATTTAAGATGAGATATATGCTTTTACGACTGTTTTTTAACCACATAAGACACGTAAGGGCATTTAAGAAGGGTGTTATAATTTTAAACTTGGGATATTAAAAACACAACACACCTTAAAAAAATTGCCTAATTTTTCTAAGCTTTTTCAGCAACAGGGCTAATACAGGTAAAGGAACATTGTTGTGCTTTAAGGCAGTATAATCATTAAGGAAAGCGGCGTACCGATGTTTTAGGGATTGGTTGCTCATACCGCCATTACGCATTTTAATCATCAATTTAGGTAAATGCGCTGTGGTTACTTTATGTTTGTAAAGGTATCGTAGCATCAGCTCGTAATCTGCCGCAGAGCCATAGTTTAGCTTATAGCCGCCAAACTGTTCGAAAAGTGATGTTTTTATATATAAGGTAGGATGAGCGGGCATCCAGCCCAAGGCTAAATCCCTTGGCTTTGCTTCCATAGCACGCCATTTACGCTGAATTTTATTGACATCATCCTGCGCCACATAGTTTAAGTCGCCATAAACTGCTTCTACTTTACGTTGCTGAAATAGTTCAGCCACTCTTGTGATCACATCTTCATCGGCAAGTAAGTCGTCAGCATTTAAAATACCTATCACTTCTCCGGTTGCTAAGGCAATTCCTTTGTTTAAGGCATCATACATTCCACGATCTGGTTCCGAAATCAATACAGCTATACGATCTGCGTACTCTTGCGCTATTTGAAACGAGCGATCAGTAGAGTTACCATCAATTAAAATATACTCTATGTTAGGATAGTTTTGCGCTAGTACGGATTTGATACAGTCGTGAAGATGCTGCTCTGCATTATAAACTACCGTAATGATGGTTACTTTCAAAGTTTTTAGATTTATTGGTTGTAAAAATACAAATACTGCGCAATAGCGGAAATTATTAATTCACCATGTGTGATTCATCTGTTGATGATGTACCATTCTTGTGTTGATCATGTGTTATTCATGTATCATCCTAATGCTAGATCATGTGTAGGCTGTGTGGAACTGGTGTTGCTACTTGGCGCTTAATCACAATACAAGCATTGTGCTAGCTTATAAAAGCCTTTCAGGCAATTTGGTGGGCGATTTCCGATATTTATTTAGTTATGCTGAAAGCCTATCACTACACTAGCCAATGGAGTACCATTGGCTAGTGTCTAAGAATATTGCCCTTAAGGGGCAATACATCAATAATTTTCAAAACACTTCTTACCAACGCTTCGCACATCTAAAACAGTATTTCTTCGGTGCTTGTTCGGTTAGTGTTCGTACCTGCTTCGGTAAAACGCCACTTTTACCGAACAAGTACCGAAGCAGGTACGAAGCAGACCCCTAGCTAATGGCAGTTCTATTTCTAATTTTTCATACGATTAACACTGAATTATCAGGCAACATTTGAAAGCGCTGAAAAAAGCATCCTTTGTGAAAGCTTAAAACCAATGGTTTTAAAAATTCTTAACACCTGTTTTTTATTTTTATCGTTTGACTAACAATAAAAAGTTGTAATTTGCCCCTTCATTCAAACTAATGAAGTACAACAAATTATACCTAACAACACCATTTTTTATTGGTCTTGTTGCACTGCTATTGAGCTCTTGTTCGTTTAGGAACAGACAGGCACTGCTAAAGACACCGTACGATGCCGATACTGTAAAGACCGTTAGGGTAATTAATAGCAACGTGGCCGAAAGTGAAGATTACTACAACCTCATTAAGCCCGAAGATGAATTGGCTATTAGAAATGTACAAGACATGAACCTGATAGTCAGAAGACCCGAGGTGACTAATTACAATTTACAAAACATCTATATTACTTTTAAAGTAAATGCTAACGGCGAAGTAGTGCTGCCTAAAATTGGAAACATTAAAGTATCGGACTTAAACCGTACACAAGCTGCGGCGGCCATCCAAAAAGCATACGAAGCCAAAGAACTAAATGCTCCCCTAATTGATGTGCGGATTGCCAATGCCTACATTGTTTTACTAGGTGAAGTAGGCAAACAAGGAAAATATATCATCGACAGAGAAGATTACGAATTGATTGACCTCTTAGCAGATGCTGGTGGTGTGAATATCAATGCCAACAGGAAAATGGTGAGGATTTTTAGAGGCGACAGGGCTAATCCAGAGATCATTCAAGTCAATCTGAACGACTATAGCTTCATCAAAGATCCGAAACTTAAACTACGTGCCAAAGATATTGTGTATGTAGAACCTCGAAGAATTGCCTCTAGCAGCCAAAATTTCCAAGCTTACTCTACCTTTATCCAAGTTGGGTTAGTTGCCGTAAACACCTTATTACTTATTTACAATATTGCCAAATAGATGGAACAACAGGTCAACGGAAACGCGAATGTGCAGCAAGATATAGACTATGTTAAAATCGTAAAGATTATACTTAGCAGATGGTATTGGGTAGCTAGCACTGTCATTATAGCCATGGTAATTGCCTATATTTATCTTTGGTATACACCTCCCATTTTTAATACCAGTGCATCCTTAAAATTTGAAGAAAAGCGTTCAGAAATTTCTGAGCTTATAAATGTAAGGAGCAATTTTGATCGGAATAACAAGATACAATCAGAGCAATTTGTAATTCGATCTAGGGAGGTTTTATTAAATGCTGCAAAAAGTTTAGATTATAAAATTTCATTCTATCTTAAAGGACGGATAAGAACCAGCGATATCTATCCCCAAAAACCTTTAAGTATCGCCATTATCGAGCAAGACAGCTTAGAGTTTTTCCGTAACCTGTTCGAGTATGAGCCTATTGACAACAAGTCTTTTAAATTAAGTCATCAAGAAAATGGCCAAGAAGTGGTTAAAACCTACCAAACAGGTCAAATTATATCTGTTCCGGGTATTAAGTTCAAAATCACCAACAGCACCTTTTCAAACAATAACAGCTCAGTTTACTGCTTTAAATTCAATTCACCATCGAGTTTTATAGGCCGCATCGCCAGTGGCCTGAATATGAACGAGACAAAAGGCACCAACATCCTTAGCTTATCTCAAACCGATAAAAATCCGTTTTTTGCTACAGACATATTAAACGCTGTATTAAGATCTTACGTAAGTTATGATCGAGAGCAGAAAACCATTTCAGCTACGCAAACAATAAAGTTCATAGACACTTTACAACAGAATATGTCTAAAGCCGTTAGATCTTCTGGTTCGGAGCTGGAACAGTTTAAAGTTGCGAATAAGGTATTAGATATTTCTGCTACAGGACAAGATGTAATGAAGAAACTTACCGATTTAGAAACTGAGAAAAACACGCTCAATCTGCAAGGTATTTTCATTAATCAATTAGAGAAAGAAATTGTAGGCAATAAAAATTTAAATGCTATTAATTACAATTTGCAGGGCATTACAGATCCTATGCTTGGCTCTTTACTGGCGCAATACAACACTTTACTAACGGAGAGAGAAGTAGCGCTTGCCACCTTTAAGTCAACTTCAGACAAGGTACAACATATTGACAAGCAGATTTTAGACATTAAATCGGCCTTCGTAAGCAATGCCAATAGCCAACGTCAAAAGAACCAAAAAACTATAGCATTTCTTGAGCAGCAAATCGGCTCTATCAAACAAACCTTCAACACCATTCCCAAAGCAGAGCGTGAATTGATCAATCTCACTTCTAATGCAGCGATCAATCAAAAGGTTTACAGCTATCTATCTGAAAAGAAATTAGAAGCACAAATCAGTAAAGCAGCGATCACACCAGGCGCTACCATTGTAGATTTAGCTTTGTACAACACTAACGTAATCTCCCCTATCCACAAGAAAACCTATATCACTGCTTTAATAATGGGCTTAGTAGCTGGTATTGGCTTGGTATTTTTGGTGAGGATGTTGAACCCTTTTATCTACGATAAAGAAACGATTGAAAGCTTAACCAATATCCCTATCATTGGGGTAATTCGGAAATATCAAGACACGATTGACGAAGACAACCGTCAGATCCTCTCCATTAAAAATCCAAAGTCGCTTTTTGCTGAATCAGTAAGATCGGTAAGAACCAATTTGAGTTTCTTAGCTTCCGAAAAACAGAGCAAGGTAGTGTGTATTACTTCAGAAATTTCTGGCGAAGGTAAATCTTTCACTACCGTAAACTTGGCCAGTACCTTAAGTTTGATCGATAAAAAAGTAATTGTAATTGCTGCCGATTTAAGACGTTCGAAATTGCAACACACTTTTAAGGTAAGCAACCTCAAAGGCTTAAGCTCTTATCTTTCTAACCAAGCTGAGCTGTCGGAAATTACCTTTGATACTGAAGTAGAAAATTTAAGGTTTATCCCGGCTGGGCCTGTACCGCCTAACCCCTCAGAATTATTGTATTCTGATAAAATGAAAAATCTTTTGGAAGAGTTGACCAAATCTTACGACTTTGTAATTGTAGACTCCGCACCAGTAGGTTTGGTTTCTGATGCTATTCCTTTGATTAGAATGGCCGATGTAAATTTATTTGTAGTGCGTTCGGGCGTATCTCGATACCAAGCTGCTTCTGTACCAGAGCGATTATCGAAAGAATTTAACCTCTCTAACATTGCGATTATTTTAAACGCATTTGATAACGACATCCTACACAGCAGATATTATACCACCAATTATACAGGCAGTTACTATGCTAATTACTACTATTATTCCGATTATTCGAATACGGGCAATGGTAGTGGCTACTACAGTGACGAGCAAGACAAGAAATGGTGGGAATTTTGGAAAAGGAAATAGACAATGATCGATAGTTTGTACAGATGGTATCCGGTGTATACGAATTCTAGAGCAGAGAAAAAGGCCTATCAAGAACTACAAAAAAAAGGAATTGAGGCCTATTTACCGCTTAAAAAGGAAGTGAAGCAATGGAGCGACCGCAAGAAAATTGTAGAAGAGCCGTTGTTTAAATCCTATCTTTTTGTTCGCATCTCTAACAAAGAACACGCAGAAGTTTTCATGACGCAAGGTATTAGTCGTTTCCTGTATTTTTCAGGAAAAATTGCCATTATGCCTGATAAACAAATGGATGACTTGAAGCTATTGATGGCTTCGGGCGAAGATTTAGAGCTGATTGAACATGATATTCAGCCTGGCGAAAGAGTATTGGTTAATGCAGGTCCTTTTAAGGGAATGATTGCCTACCTAGTGTCAATCAAAAATAAAAAAAGCCTTGTTTTAAAACTAGAAAACTTGGGCTACGCAATTGAAGTGAAAACTTCGATGGCCTATGTAGAGCCGTTGAAGTAGAAGATATAGAATTTTGAATGATTGGAGTGAGAGAATATTTTCTCTTACCTTAATCCGTGCTTATTCAATCATTCTAGACTTAATCATCCGATAGCTATCGGATCAAAATTAATACCCTTAGGTACCAAAATGGGACTGAAAGGGCGAAGCTGTGAGATTAGTTCACTGGTTCATTAGTTTATTTTCCGGTTGTTTATTTGATCATTGTATATCGGTAATTGATTATTAGTCATTATTTATTAGTTTTCGTTGAACATTCTTTTTCTTACTTTAAAAACATTTTGCATTACAGGCGGGATAGAAAAAGCTTGCAGGTCTCTCATTTTTGCAATTCAGCAAAATGAGGATGTTAAGCTAAGTACTTTTTCGATGTATGATGACAATACTCATGCTGACAAGCGTTATATTGCAAAGAGTAACTTTAAAGGATTTGGAGGAAAACAAGTTTCTTTCGCTTGGGCCTTAATAAAAAAAGCATTTAGTACAGATAAGTTGATTTTAAGTCACATCAACTTATTGCTATTCGGCAAAATAGTTAAGCGCATAAAGCCAAGTGCAAAAATTATCCTTTGGGCGCACGGCATTGAAGTTTGGAGAGCAATCCCCAATTGGAAAAAGAAGTTCTTACAAGAGAAAGTCGAAATTTGGGCAGTAAGCAATTATACCAAACATCAATTGATAGAAAGGCATCAAATTCCATCGGCAAATATTAAAGTGCTGAACAACACGATCGATCCTTTTTACAAAGTGATAAAGGATTTTGACAAACCTAAAAACCTGCTAGAGCGATACCATATTAAACCTGACGCTTTTGTTTTGTTTACGCTAACCAGGTTATCGGCTACTGAACACGCCAAAAATTATGATTTGGTAATCAATGCTTTGAAAGAACTAAGAGATCAGTTTCCCCAACTCATTTATATTATAGGCGGTAAAGCCGAAGAGCAGGAGCAAATCCGATTGACACAGTTAATCGAGAAGCACAAGGTTACCGAAAATATAAAAATCGTTGGCTTTATAGATGAACAGGAAATTGAAGCACACTATAGATTGGCTGATTGCTTTGTACTACCAAGTAAAAAAGAAGGTTTTGGTATCGTACTCATAGAGGCTGCTTCTTGTGGTTGTCAGGTAGTTGGTGGAAACGTTGATGGTAGCACAGACGCACTTCTAAACGGTCAGTTAGGTCAATTAGTAAACCCTGATAGCGAAGCAGCAATTATTGAAGCCATACAGAAAGCGATCCATAATACTCAGCATCAACCAAAAATACAGCAGGAACTGACATTGAAGCATTTTGGTTTTGAGCAATACGTAGAAAAGGTTAATTGTTTAATTGCAGAATCACTTAATTGATAGCAATGCTAAACCCATTGTTGGTATTATCAACAATAAAATACAGAAAAACATTGGCTAGTGATAACGCCAACCAAAAGAAAAAGCTACTATTAAATTTATCTAACTGAACGCTTCACGCCAAACGCAATTCGAATCCATGAACACCCGACAATCGTACGACTGGAGCATTGAGCCGCAAAACTCATTGCTAGACCTAAAGTTGAAAGATACTTGGGCCTACAGAGATTTACTTTGGCTCTTGGTAAGAAGAGATTTCGTATCGTTCTATAAACAGACCATATTAGGACCGCTTTGGTTTTTTATACAACCGCTGTTTACTACCATCATATTTACTTTTATTTTTGGACAATTAGCTAAAATCAGTACTGATGATTTACCGCAGCCATTATTTTATATGGCGGGTATTACTACTTGGAATTATTTTGCTGATTGTTTGACCAAAACATCCACCGTTTTCAAAGACAATGCTAATATCTTCGGCAAGGTCTACTTCCCGAGGTTAATTATGCCGTTGAGCATTGTGGTAAGTAATTTGATAAGATTTGGTGTACAATTTTTGTTGTTCCTATTGGTAATGGCGTACTATTATTTTATTGCCAAAGAAGATTTCGGTATTACTTGGGCTATTTCTTTATTTCCTCTCATCATACTTTTAATGGCCTTATTAGGTTTAGGAGCTGGTATGTTAATTTCAGCTATGACGACTAAATACCGTGATTTAGCTTTTTTGGTCACTTTCGGCGTACAGTTACTAATGTATGCCACCACAGTCATCTATCCGCTAAGCATAGTAATTAAAAAACCTTTGGGTTGGCTAGTGCAATACAACCCAATGACTCCATTGATCGAGACTTTTAGATACGGCTTTTTAGGCAGTGGCACTTTTAGCTGGGGTGCAATTGGTTACACTACAGTTATTACTTTAGTTATTCTTCTAGTGGGTATTGTGGTATTTAATAAAGTAGAGAAGAATTTCGTAGACACTGTTTAATGCAGCCTCTTTTTAGCGTCTTAGTAGCCAATTACAATAACGGAAGGTACATTTCCGAATGCCTAGACAGCGTTTTAAAGCAAGATTACCCGAACATTGAAGTTATCATTATAGATGACGCTTCTACAGATAATTCGCTAAGCTTTATTGAGCCCTACTTAAAGCACAGCCATATCAAACTGCTGAGCAACTTGGAGAATAAAGGCGTAGGCTATACAAAAAAGAGATGTATCGACGAATCTACTGGTGAAATCTGTGGGTTTTTAGATCCTGATGACACACTTACACTCGATGCCATTAGCAAAATGGTGCGGGCGCACCTGAACAAGCCTAAGGCTGCTTTAATTTACAGCGACTATTACGAGTGTAATGAGCACCTGCAAATCACTCGTGAGTATAAAACTGAACAAGTAATTAATGGGGAATATGCCTTTTTTAATGATAAGGGAATAGGTCCTTTTGCTACGTTTAAAAAAGAATTTTACGAAAGAACAAGTGGTTTAAATGTTACACTCAAAAGAGCAATAGACCAAGACCTTTATCTAAAACTTTACGATACTGGCAACTGCATCCATCTTCCTGAAACATTGTATTATTACAGGTTTCATGATAAGGGTATATCTACCAATGCGCAGGGAGATTTGGCCTACTATTGGGTTTGGGTGGTTAGAATATTAAGAGCGCAAGAAAAGGGAATTAACTTAGAACATTATTTCAACAATACTTTTATTCGAAGAAAGCGTATCTGGTATTTGATCCCTTTTGATGAGAAATTTAGAAAATCATTCGCTTTTAAGGTTTTGAGAAAATTATTGAAACCGAGATCGTAATGAAGAAAACTGCACAAGCAAGATAAATCAAAGTGTACACTGTTCTATCAATTATAGTTACATACAATGGCTTAACTAACAATTGGATTGGCACTTGTCTAAATTCATTGATTAAGTCTGACTATTATACTGATATTATCGTAATAGACAACGCATCTACAGATCATACTAGAATATATATTCAGCAACATTTTCCTGATGTGCAATTGATTTGTACGAAGAAAAACCTCGGTTTTGGACAAGCAAATAATATCGGCTTGGAGATCTGTTTAGATAAAGGCTATCACTTTGCCTTTTTACTTAATCAAGATGCCAGCGTACAGCCGGATACTTTGTCTAAGCTCATTTACATAGCTGAAAAGTATCCAGTTTATGGAATTTTAAGTCCTATACATGTAAACGCTGAAGGAAGTGCTATGGATCAAAACTTTTCTAACTATTTAGATAATGCTAGCCGTAAAAAATCAGCTTCGGAAAAGACGTCTGAGCAGCTTGAAAATATTTATGATTGTGATTTTGTAAATGCAGCAGCTTGGTTGGTTAGCAACAAATGCATAGAAAAAGTAGGTGGTTTTTCGCCGGCGTTTTTCCATTACGGCGAAGACGACAACTACTGCGATAGAGTGAAATGGCACAATTTGAAAATCTGTATCGTAGATCATAGTTATATCTACCACGACCGCAATATTAAAACAGTCAATCATACTTTAGGCGCACAATGGAAACGAACTTTGGCGAGTATAAAGGCAGCATACGCAAATCCTTCTGAACAAAAGGGAAGCGCATATTTCATTGGATATTTGCTTAAATACGGCTTAAAGCAACCTCATTTTTTCAAGCATATTTTAAATACCTTAATAACTTTTCCTTACCGCTTTTTCTTCAAATGCAAAGAAGAGTCTATGCAAACCCGAGCATTTCTAAAGTTAGCGACTAAATAAATGTCAAACATAGCAATTAAAGTAGAGCACCTCAGTAAAGCCTATCAAATAGGTGAAATAGGTACTGGTACCATTAGCCGTGATTTAGAGCGTTGGTATGCCAGCATACGCGGTAAAGAAGATCCATTTCTACGAATTGGCGAAACCAACAACCGTACAATGAAAGGCAATACTGATATTGTTTGGTCGTTAAAAGACATCAACTTCGAGATTGAACAAGGTGATGCTGTAGGAATTATTGGTAGAAATGGAGCAGGAAAAAGCACCTTATTGAAAGTATTAAGTCGCATTACCGCCCCTACTTCTGGACGTATCACAGGTAAAGGTCGCGTTGCCTCATTATTAGAAATAGGTACAGGCTTTCATCCAGAATTGACCGGACGAGAAAATATCTATTTAAATGGTGCCATTTTAGGCATGCGCAAAAAAGAAATTACTCGAAAATTAGATGAAATTATAGAATTTGCTGGTGTAGAAAGATATATTGACACACCCGTAAAACGTTATTCTTCTGGTATGTATGTGCGCTTGGCCTTTGCAGTTGCAGCCCATTTAGAAAGTGAAATTTTAATTGTAGATGAAGTGCTTGCTGTAGGAGATGCCGAATTCCAAAGCAAATGCCTTGGCAAGATGGGCGATGTAAGTAAAAGCGAAGGTAGAACGGTACTCTTCGTAAGCCATAATATGGGTAGTGTACAACAATTATGCAGTAAAGGCATTTTGTTAAAAAATGGTACTATTGCTTATCATGGAACTATCGAAAGCTGTATCGCAGCATACACCACTTCTACTGATCATCATATTACCGCAGAGAAAACCTACCAAACACTTGAAGATATAGAGCTCATTTCTTTAAAATTCTCTGATTTAAAAAAAGAACTGACCAAAAACTGCATACTGTCTATAGGTCAAAAACTAGAAATTTCTCTACAGATCAAATTTTTAAGAAAAATAAAAGACTTCAGCGTAGCGATAGATATCAAAACTCCATCGGGAGAGCTCATTTCACATATTTCTAATGAAGATTATGACATTAGTTTTGATCAAATAGATATTAACAGTATTTATACACTCAACATTAAAACGCATGAATTGTTATTTGCCGCCGGAAAATATGTTATTCATATTTGGTTTGGCATAGCACACTCACAAGAAATTGCTCGTGTAAGCGATGCTTTTGAATTTTATATGGAACAAGGAAGAGCTGTTTTTAGAAAACGAAATTTCCCTAAGCATATGAGATTTTTTACGCCTACAAATTGGACATTAGAAAAAGGAATTGCGTAAGATTTTAAGAAATATTGCCCAAGCAATTTTTAAGCGCATTTTAAAAGTTAAACCAGTTAAGCGGAAGTTGGAAGATATTTTATTTTCTGAAAAACTAGTGCAGACGGTTAATAGCATTAGGATTGTTTCTCCTCTCGAAACCCTAATTAAAATAAAAGAGACGATAGTACAGGAACAGCGAGGCTGCTACATGAGGTTTGGAGACGGAGACGTATTCTTGTTGAACAACCAAACAGACTTATACCAAAAAGCTTCTGAAAAACTCGCAACAGAAATGAAAGAAGCCTTTACGCTATCTGGTGAAAATATTTACAAATCTTTAAGTATACATTCACAAGCTTTTGGCTATGAAAAAGAGATGTATTCCGGAAATCATCTTGTATCAGATGCCTATGCCTCTCATCTTTTAAAAAGCAGCTATCCATATTTTATCGGGCACCAGATTTACAGTCCGGTAGCCTTGCACTATGCAGCTACTTATCACCCAGCATTAGCTAATGATTTTTTAAAAGCCTTAAAATCGAAGACTTTTTTATTCATAGGTAATCAGCACGTTAAAGAAAATCTTCTGCAAAGGTTGTTTGGTGAAGAAATACAAATTATTGGTACTCCTGACAATAATGCCTACAACGCTATTGATGAAATTGAGCAGCAAGTAGCCCCTATTTTAGCAAACAGAACAAATTTTGGCGTAGTTATCGTAGCGATGGGTTGTAGCGGCAGGGTGTTAATGAAAAGATTAAACTTATTAAAAAAGAATATTTTCTTATTTGATTTCGGTTCCCTACTTGACGGCATGAACGGTGTCAAAAGCAGAACTTGGCTTAAAAAAGAAGAAATAGATTATCAATTGTTACTAAAGGATTTGTAATTAGCATAAATCCTCTTTAAACCTTAAATCCCAAAAGTGCCGATATCCGCTAATGATGTATCTATTCTGATCCCATCATACTTAGAAACCGAATTTACTAAAAAAGCTATATACACTGCAATTAATGAGCAACCTGGTGAAATAATAGTATCTGATGATTGTAGTCCTAACAACAATTTTGTGGAGCTCGAAAAAGAATTTTCAATTTTTGAGAACGTAAAAATTATTCAGCCCTCTAAAAATTTAGGTTTATGGGAAAATCATTATTTTTTATTAAAAAATGCCAAAAAAAAATGGGTGAAATTTATTCAACAAGATGACTACCTTATTAAGGGAGGATTATCATCTTTTACTCAACATATACAAGATGATGTTTCACTAATATCTACTTTGCCCACTAACTACTTTACCAGTACTGGAGTATTTGAAACACCCGAGCAAATTTCCGAAACGATTTACTTTAGCCCTAAAGAGTACCAAGAGAGAATTGTTAAATCTGGATATGAATTGGGCTTTCCATCAATGTGGCTACTAAACAAGGACTTATTGGAAGATGATAAGCATATCTGGGAGTCAAATAAATCAGCAGATTTAATTATAAGCATTTTAGCAGCTAGAAATGGTAAAATCGTGATTATACCTGCGGGACCTGTTATAGCATGTAAACATCCGAGACAGGATGGTATAACCCAAAGTTTTAATAAATATGGAGCTAGGCTTGCTAACACTTTTGGCTATTTAGATAGATTTGCAAAAACAACGAGAGCTAGTTATGTGCGGCAATTTGTTTATAATCAAGTTATCTTATTTGGATTTTATGTCTATCCTAAGTATATGTTTAGCCATATCTTCAAAAGCAAGAAGTTCAATATCAAATACTTAAACAACTGGTTAATGATTTTAAAGCTTGTCTCCTTAAAACACATGATAATAGAAAGACGTAATGTTATTTCTTCTTTTAAAAGATGGAAAAAGGATAAAATTTTTCAGAAATAGACTATGAAATTCTGTGTACAGATACTAGGTTTCGATAACAAGGATTTTTTCCATCAGTGTTTGGAAAATTGTGGACCTCATTTCGATAAAATATTTATTGGATATAGTAAAGTCCCTTTTGCGTATATACCTGAAGCTAGAAAAACAATTACTAATAGTTTAACAAAAGAGTTTATATTAAAATCTAAACACGCAGACAAAATTGAATTGATTGAAGATACTTGGGACTATGAAGAACAAATGCGAAACGAATGTTTAGAGGAAGCGAAAAAACAGGGGTTTGATTATATGTTCGTTATTGATCCTGATGAGTTTTATCATAAAGATAGCTTTGTAAAAAATAAAAAATATATAGAAGAACACCCAAATTTCGATTTCTATTATACCTCTTGGATTAATTTTTGGAAAAATAGGGATTATATACTTATTGACTCGAATGGAGAGCACGAACAAATTTCTCCTACAGTTGTAGTGAATCTAAAAACTACAACAGTATTTTCAGCAAGGAGAACTACAAACGGCACAAAAGCAGCTAAGCTTCCTGAAAATATGTATCATTTGGCTTATGTCCGTACAGATGAAGAAATGTACAGAAAAAGCAAAACACAGTCGCATTCAAACGATTTTTTAAAGGATTTTTATAATGTTAAGTGGCTAAAATGGAATCTAGCGACAAAAAACCTACATCCAACCAATGCTTCGGCTTGGAGGTACGCACGCAAACATAGCTTAAAACTTCCTATAGAAATACTAAATATTAAAAAGTACCCAATTGAGGAATATAAAAACAGTATCCAAGAGAATATAGTCCTTCGATATATCTATTTGAAAGATTTTAAACAACACGTTTCAAGCAAACTAAAAACTGTAATCATTAACCTTTTACGAAACAGGTAATTGATGGAAAGAACAATAGTAAAAAGGGTTATAAAGAGCAGTTTTCTAGGCTTACTCTCATTTATTCTGTCCTTTCTACAGAGCATTTTACTTATTCCGTTTTTACTAAGCTATTGGGGCGAAGGTTCTTATTCTATGTGGATATTAATAATGGCGGCTTATGGTATATTTCAGATATTAGACACAGGCCATACCGCCTACATAGGAAACAAAATTAATTTAGAATGTCATACCGACAGGCTTAAAGCAAAAGAATCTTTATCATCTTCCATCATGATTGCAGTCATACTTGGGTTAATCCAAATTGTGATTGTCGTGGTATTGATAATCACAAATAATCTGAGTTATCCTTTAGGTATTGAAAACGATAAAATTGTCCAAAATAGTGTCCATTGGGGCTTTTTACTTCTAATTATATCATGGTGGCTTTGTGGGAGTATAGGTGGCATTCTTGTTCGTTTGCTTATTCCGTTAAATTATTTCAATGAAACACAGATATGGGGAATCATTACCCGCTTTTTACAATTTGCATCGCTTATAGCCATTGGTTATTTTAATTTCAGTATTTTAAATGCTTGTATATTATATTCAGTACTAACATGTATTATCAACTTCTTTCTTTTTTTGAGGATAAGAAAGATTACCAAAGAATTTTACCCTTGGTGGAGCGGTTTCAGTCTCAAAACAGGTTTTCAAAACCTATTAAAGAGTTTTACTTTTACTTTCAATTCGCTAGGTCAACAACTAAATTTAAATGGAAGTATTATTTTAATTTCACACATTGCAAACTCTACTGTATCGCTTACATTTAGTACTATGCGGACATTGACAAATTCTATAAATGCCGGTACTACCATTTTAACCAATTCTATATATCCTGAAATAACAAGGCTATACGCAACTAAAGACAATCATAACATCACATTGTTGTTTCGAGCATATTCTTTCGCAAGCTCGTTTTTTATAAACACAGGAATAATTTTAATACTACCGTTTATTGAAACAATTTACAATAAGTGGACTCACTACAAGCTACATTTTGATTTTTTATTACTTTTTAGTTTAGTAATTGCTGTTGCATTCTCCTCTATAAGTGCGCTATACTATCAAATTATCGTAAGTACCAACCAATTAAAAATATTACGTTACATCACCTTTGTTAGGATAATTACTACATTTCCATTGATATACTTATTTAATGAAATTTGGAGCGTAGCTGGCATAGGTTTTGGCATTCTTATTTCTGAGTTAATTTGCAGCACATTGATTCCACTTATATTCTGTATCAACCATTTTAACATCAATATTAGTAAAAACCCATTCTTAGTACTAAATTTATTGACTACGTTACTTTTAGCGATATGTGTGTGCATATTTAATCATTACGGCTTGCATCTTTTCTATCTATATTTAATACTTCCTATCATTATTTTTTACTATCTCCCCGAATTTAGTAAAACAAAAAAACTTCTTAAACTTTAGCGTTTTGAATATTTTATTTAGGATTATTTGCTATTTCTCCTTAAGCTTTATATTATACTCTCTCAATTTGATAGAAAGCAGTCCCAAGCAAATATTCTTATATCAAACTTTTTTAACCTGTATTATTGTTAGTGTCGAAATTTACTTTAAGATTGATCAGCTTGGAAAAATAGGCATATTGCATCCTATATGTATAGCCTTTATCTTAACATTTCTTCTTCCATACGGCGTAAGCAATTACATTTTACTGGGCGAGAGTAAATTTGATTATCTACCTTTAATTTCCGACCAAGAATTTATTGCTTATTACTACTTAGCGAAACTAATGTTCTGGGTCAATATTGCGCTTGTATGTATCTTAATAGGTTATGAACTAAATGGAATATCAAATGCTTTTAACCGCTCTTTTTCAAATATCTTGAATTTAAAAAAAAATCTCGCTTTTAGTAATGAGATCAATTATCCAGTATTTATAACCTTTTTCGTCATTTCTACACTTTTAAAGATTTATTTAATTAATAGTGGGCAATACGGATGGGCTTCAAATAGTAATGTTACAGAACAAAATGTAAACTTTAGTCAGGTTTTTCATATTATCTCATCTGTATCGAGCTTACAGTTATTAATCATTAGCTTAATTTTTTTCAAGACCAAAAGATATAAAAATCTATTTTTTATAATTATTTGTATAGAGGTACTTTTTAGTTTGGCTTCGGGTATGAAGGGAAACGTGATCCGAACATTTCTATTGGTCTTTGTATCGCATTTTTTTATTTACAATAAGCCTTCAAAGTCACTTATTGTCTTAAGCGTATTTTCTATCCTTATAGCCTATGTAATTATAGAGCCTATGAGAGAAACGTTCTCGGACAGGAAAAACAATGACATTATAGAATTCAATGATATTATTAATCAAATTAATACAGAAACGGTCACTATAGAAGCTCCCGCCGAAATTGTAGCAAACACTTTTGACAAAGTAATCTCGAGATTAAATCTTAGTCAATTTGGTGCATTATCCTATAAATTATATGATGTAGATAAGGTTAATGTAGATTTCCACTTACAGGAAAAATTTATACTCTCACCAATATTTGGTTTTATACCCAGAGTTATTTGGAAAGATAAACCTAAACAAGAAGCAGGAAAAATTTTCAATGAAGAAATTTTGAATAGGCCTACCGGTACTTCTATTTCTCCCTCTCTTTTTGGCTTTATTATTTTAGACTTGGGGAGCTTTTTATATATCATCCCCATCTTTATTGCATTTGGTATACTATATAAAACTATTTGGACTTTTCCTACATATGGAATTGGAGGAATTATATTGTATTTAGCCTTAATAAACAACTTAGCTTCAATTGATGACCCTGCAAACCCATTTATTAATTTTTTCAGAAATTCGGTATTGGTAATTGTTGCGTTAAAACTATTCCTTAAAAGACTTAAATATCAATGAAAAAAGAAAGAGCTATATTATATGTAGGCCAATGCCATGAGGGAAGTACGTCTGCAATGCGGCTGTTAAGCTTAAAATCTATTCTCAAAGATTTCGTTTTTATTGAGTATGATTTACAAAAAAAATCGGAATCGAGTAATAAATTATTCAGATCCTTAGCTTGGAGATTTAAAACAGGGCCACTTCTCCACAAAATAAATAAAGAAATTACTGCCTTAACAGAAAAATCTTCATTTGATATTGTTTGGATAGATAAAGGTGTAATAATTACACCAGAAACAGTAAAGCATTTAAAAAATAACGCAAAAAAAATTATCCATTTCACACCAGATCCGGCCTTCACATATCACCAATCGAGGCTGTTTTCCCAATCTATCCCTTATTACAGTTATTGCATTACCACAAAATCTTACGAACTAGCTTATTATAAACAAAGCGGAGCTAACCTATTATATTGTACACAAGGTTATGATCCAACTGTCCATATGCCTCATCACTCTTTTGAGCAAAAAAAAGATATCGCTTTTATCGGACATCACGAACCTAATAGAGAAAAAATTCTGCAAATGGTTTTAGATAATGATATCTCTTTAAAACTAGCCGGACCAAACTGGGAAAAATTTATTCAATTTAATATTGGAAATAAAAACTTAACCTACTGCGGCAGCGGACTGTTTAATCATGATTACACAAAATTCATTTCTTCTTCATTAATAGCTTTTGGTTTTGTTTCTAAGTTATGTGACGAAAAACATACAACGAGAACTTTTGAAATTCCAGCAAGTGGTACTGCATTAATTAGTGAAGCCAATGAAGAAATTAAATCCTTCTTTTCAAAAGAAGAAGCTATTCTTTGGGAGCAGGAAGATGAAATTATTCCATTAATTAAAAAATATCTAAAGAATAGATCTGAATTAAAAGAACTAACACAAAAAGGTTATCAAAAAATAGTTGACGGAAATTTTTCTTATTTAAAGATTCTAAAAAAATTGCTTGAAGAGATGAAAGTAATATAACGATTAAGTAATTATAAAGAAGAATCAACTTTCTCATGAAAAAACTAGCTGTAGTAATTACCCACCCCATCCAATACTATGTTCCCGTATTCCAGCTGTTAGCTAAAAAATGCGAATTAAAGGTATTTTACACATGGGGAGAATCTTGGCTAACAAATAAATACGATCCTGGTTTTCGTAAAGAAATCCAATGGGATATTCCGTTACTGGAAGGTTACGATTATGAATTTGTAGAAAATTCAGCAAATGAACCAGGTTCGCATCATAGTAAAGGAATTATAAATCCAAAACTTATAGATAATATAGAAAAATTTCATCCAGATTCGATATTGGTGCACGGCTACATCTACAAAAGCCACTTTAATACGATGAAATATTTCAAAGGTAAAATACACATTTGGTTTAGAGGGGACTCTACTTTATTAAATGAAAAACGAAATTTAAAATCATTTTTTAAAAAAGTGTACTTAAAGTGGGTATATAGATATATTGATAAAGCATTTTATGTCGGCACCAATAACAGAGCTTATTTTAAAAATTATGGTATCAAAAACGAGCAGTTAATTTTTTCGCCTCATGCTATCGATAACGAAAGATTTTCTGCAAATAGGCTAACTGATGTAGTTATATTAAAACAAAAACTAGGTATTTCCTCAAACGATATAGTAATATTATATGCTGGTAAATTTGACCACGTGAAAAATTTACAAATATTAATAGATGCTTTTAAATTAGTTAATTTAAAGCAACCAAATATAAAGCTGCTAATGGTTGGCAATGGGTCTCAAGAAAAACATTTAAAAACACTCGCACAAGAGAACAAGAATATATTTTTTTTGGATTTCCAGAACCAAAATTACTTGCCCGTAATTTACCAAGCGTGTGATATATTTTGCTTGCCTTCAAAAAGTGAAACTTGGGGTCTTTCAATTAATGAAGCTATGGCTTGTGGAAAGGCAATTATATGCAGCAATAAAGTAGGTAGTGCTGCTGACTTAATCGAACATAATAAAAATGGATATATATTTGAAAACCAATCTTCTACATCTTTAGGCGATTATATATTACAAATAATCAGAGAAAGAAATTATGTGTCCTTTGGTCAACGTTCTTTTGAAATTATAAAAAATTGGTCATTTCAAATACAGACTAATATATACCTTAAACATCTAAATGACACTTGAGAAAGTATAACCAATGTCAAGTTTAGAACAAATATTGATTTTCTGACCTCCAATACAATCCTAAAGTCGAACTCATTAAACAATATTTTAGAGAGACTAGTTTAGACTTTAAGATCTATTTAAGTATATCTTTCTGAGAGATTCCAAAAAAGAGATAAAATAATCAACTACTTTTTTCACGTAGTTTGTTTTATAAAAATGACACAAAATCTATTCAACAATTGATAAAATTTTGCAGGAGAGACATCTTAAACCATTTTGATCTAAAGTAAATATCAAATTAGAACTACAAATGATACTACGTACCTACATCCCCCAAAACCTAGAAATTAAATGGGAGAACCTAGCTCCTATTTTCGAGGAATTACAACATAGAACAATCAATAGCGCTGCTGAACTTGAGCAATGGCTAAAAGATAAGAGCGAGCTGGAGGCAGCACTGGAAGAAGATTTCGCATGGCGTTACATTAAAATGAGCTGTGATACCGCAAATGAGCAATTGGTAACAGACTTTCAATATTTTGCTACAGAGATTGAACCGAAAATTGCACCACTTGCTAATGAATTGAATAAGAAATTAGTAGAAAGCGCTTATGTAGATGAGTTAGACGAACAGAAATATTTCGTTTACCTCCGTGGCGTTCGTAAGGCTTTAGAGTTATTCAGGGAAGAAAACATTCCTTTATTCACTGAGCTACAAGTAAAACAACAAAAGTATCAAGGGATTACTGGTGCCATGAGTGTGACAATTAACGATCAGGAGTACACTTTGGAGCAAGCCAGCAATTTCTTAAAAGATACCGACCGCAGCGTTCGTCAGCAGGTTTGGGAAACCATACAACAACGCCGATTGGTGGATAAAGACCAATTGAACATCTTGTTTGATGAATTGGTGAAACTACGTCACCAAGTAGGTTTAAACGCAGGTTTCGAGAACTACAGAGATTACATGTTCCAAGCTTTGGGTCGCTTTGATTATACGCCAAGAGACTGTTACAAATTTGCGGAAGCCATTGAGCAGGAAATTGTGCCGATTTTAAAGGAGCAAGCCGAAAAACGCCAAGAAGTTTTGGGTTTAGCAGAATTGAAACCTTGGGATTTAGAAGTGAGCACTACTGGGAAACCGGCATTAAAGCCTTTCCAAAATGGTGCAGATTTAATCGACAAGTCGATTGCTTGTTTCAATCAGATCGATCCATCTTTAGGTGAAAAATTAGCCATCATGAAAGCAAACAACCTTTTCGATGTGGAAAGCAGAATGGGCAAAGCTCCTGGAGGTTACAACTACCCACTGGCAGAAACGGGTGCACCTTTCATCTTTATGAACTCGGCCAATTCCCTACGCGATTTAACCACTATGGTGCACGAAGGTGGTCATGCAATTCATACCTTTTTAACGGCCAATTTGGAATTGAATGATTTCAAACACTGTCCTTCTGAAGTGGCAGAGCTGGCTTCGATGAGTATGGAGTTAATTTCCATGGATCAATGGTCGGTGTATTTCGACAAGGAAGATGATTTGATCAGGGCTAAGAAAGAGCAGTTGGTAGATGTATTAAAGACCTTGCCTTGGGTAGCGGTGATCGATCAATTCCAACATTGGATTTACACCAACCCAGAACACAACGCTGCCGATAGAGAAGAAGCTTTTAAACAGATCTATACTCGCTTTGGTGCTGGCTTTGCAGATTGGAGTGAATTTGAACAGCAATTCGGTAACGTTTGGCAAAAACAGTTGCACTTGTTCGAGGTTCCTTTCTATTATATTGAATACGCCATTGCACAACTAGGTGCTATTGCCGTTTGGAAAAACTATAAGGAAAATTCTGAGAGAGGATTGCAACAATATTTAGATGCCTTGGCTTTGGGTTATACTAAACCAATGAATGAAATTTACGAAACTGCGGGCATCAAATTCGATTTCAGCGCAGAATATATCAAAGAGTTAGCGAGCTTTGTGAAGGAAGAGTTGGAGAAATTGGGGTAAGAGATCTGGCGAAGATTTATAGGAGCAGGCTTAATTCCTCCCCCTACCCCCTCCAAAGGGGGACATATAGTGCTTAACCATTTTGGATACCCGTATTTGTGTTAGTGTGTTATGTGATGTCAGCATAGCATGCTATAAAAACTCAAGTGATCTTAGGTATCTTAGGTGGTAAATAAAATCCTTTTATCGCATTACGATACCCAATCGAGTTGGGCATGACGCTAAGATTAGAGCTTGTGCATAATAACCAAATCTTAAATGAACTTAAATGTCTCATACGGTTAATCAAAATCAAGCAACTGATATGTACTTAGGTGTCTTAGGTGGTAAATAAACCCTTCTATCGAATTACGCCCACCCAATCATTTGGGTATGACGAACCTCGTTCAGATGCATCGTATAAAATAAATCTAAAATCGTAAATTGCGCCAACATCAAACAAAACCTAGCAAATGCTAAACAACCTATTCAGAAAAAAATCAGTTAGCAAAATATTGGCCGATGCCCAAAAAGGTTATGGCGATCATGAAGCATCACTACATAAAACTTTAGGCGTAAGAGATCTTACAGCTTTCGGTATTGCAGCAATTATTGGCGCGGGGATTTTCAGTACCATTGGTAAAGCAAGTGCCGATGGTGGTCCGGCAGTAATTTTTTTATTTATTTTTACTGCTATTGCCTGTAGCTTTGCAGCTTTCGCTTATGCAGAATTTGCGTCGATGGTACCTGTTTCTGGTAGCGCTTACACCTATTCTTATGTAGCATTTGGCGAGTTGGTGGCATGGATCATTGGTTGGTCGTTGATTATGGAATATGCCATTGGCAATATTACGGTGGCCATTTCCTGGTCCGATTACTTTACAGGCTTACTCTCTTCCATCAAAATACCCGCATTAGGCATTAATGGTATCCATGTGCCAGATTGGGCAAGTATGGATTACCTGAGCGCCTATAATGGTCATAAACATGCCGAAGCCTTGGTAAACGCAGGCAAGAGCATGGCTAACTTAGATGATGCTACCCGTATTGCGGCCAACGCTTGGAATACCGCACCACAAATTGGAGGCTTCCATTTGGTTGCCGATCTTCCGGCGCTAGCTATCATCATCTTTATTACCTGGTTGGTTTATAGAGGGATGAAAGAATCTAGAAATGCCAGCAATGCCATGGTAGTGGTTAAACTAGCAGTGATCTTGTTGGTATTGGCAGTAGGCGTATTCTATGTAGATACAGAAAACTGGAACCCATTTGCACCTAATGGAATATCTGGTGTACTGAAGGGCGTATCGGCTGTATTTTTTGCCTATATCGGTTTCGATGCCATTTCTACTACAGCAGAAGAGTGTAAAAATCCGCAACGAGATTTACCCAGAGGGATGATGTGGGCAATTATCATTTGTACAACCCTATATATTGCTATTGCATTGGTTTTAACTGGTATTGTAAAATATAACACCTTAGCCGTTGGCGATCCATTGGCCTACGTGTTTGATCAGATTGATTTAAAATTGATGAGTGGCATTATTGCCGTGAGTGCAGTATTTGCGATGGCATCTGTACTGTTGGTATTTCAAATGGGACAACCACGCATTTGGATGAGCATGAGCCGTGATGGTCTTCTACCTCCTGCTTTTTCTAAAATCCACCCTAAATTTAAAACCCCATCTTTTTCTACCATTGTAGTTGGTTTTGTAGTGGCTATCCCCTCTTTATTTTTGAACCTAACTACCGTTACCGACCTTTGTTCTATTGGCACCTTGTTTGCCTTTGTATTGGTTTGTGCAGGGGTTTTAGTACTTCAAAACAGACCAGATGTACAACGAGGTAAATTTAAGATCCCTTACGTAAACGCAAAATTTGTTGCGCCTATCCTATTAATTGGCGGTTTCGTGATTGCCTTTACGCAATTCAAAAAGGAAACAATAGCTTTTATCACCAACGAAGCCAAAGTGATTAGTCCTGTAACCTTTGTAACTTCATTAAATGCGGAGGAATTGCAAACAGTGAAGAACGAAATTAGTGCTAGTCCAGTGGTGTTGCAAGGCAAACAAATTGATGCAGAAGCTTATTTGAGCAACCTAAAAACCGAGCAATACGAAAGCTTCATGACCAAATCGGCTGTAAGCGAACTTAAGAAATATGAAAGTGGATGGCATTTGTTCAAGCATAAAATTCCGATGTGGATATTTATGATCATTTGTTTGATCGTAACTTATTTATCCATCACCAAAAATCTTTCCTTAATTCCTGTATTGGGCTTAATTAGCTGTCTTTATATGATGTGCGAATTAGAGCTGAGCAATTGGGTAGGCTTCGGTATTTGGTTAGTTGTCGGACTTATTGTTTATTTCTCTTATGGTTATAAGCATAGTAAGTTGTCAACCCCCAACCCCTAAAGGGGAGTTTTTATACGAGTGAATAATAAATCGACATTTTCAAGACATTATACTGTTTTTCCCCTTCAGGGGGCTAAGGGGGTATGAAGATCATCCAAATATGTGCGGCCTATAAACCAGCCTACGTTTACGGCGGGCCAACCATGTCGGTTTCCAAACTGTCGGAAGAACTGGTGAAAGCTGGCCAAGATGTGCTAGTATTAGCTACTACCGCTAACGGCAAGGATGAATTGGATGTACCCATTGGTAAAGAAACATTGGTAGATGGTGTGAAGGTGTATTATTTCAAACGCTTAACGAAAGATCATACGCACTTTTCTCCGTCCCTTTTGAGTTTTCTGCACCGAACAATCAAAAATGTCAAACGCCAATCATCAAAGCCGCAGCTTGTGGTTCATATTCACGCCTGGTGGAACTTGGTTTCCATTTTTTCTGCGCTGGTAGCCAAATGGCATGGTGTAAAAGTCATCTTATCACCCAGAGGGATGTTAAACGAGTATACGCTAAGCAACAATAACTCAATTAGCAAAAGGGTGATACATTTTTTCATAGGTAAAAGTCTACTGAAATATGTATACGTTCACGCTACAAGTAAGATAGAAAATGATGACATCCGTAGATTTCTAGATAAAGAGACGACCATAATCGCAAACTTTGTAAAAATGCCATCTTTTTCTCCACTTAATAATGGAAAAATAGAGGGGTTCAATCTTATTTTTCTAGGTAGGATTAATGAAATAAAAGGATTGGAAAATCTATTTGAAGCGCTTGCTACAGTTGACATAAATTGGCATTTAAATATTGGAGGAGAGGGAGATCCTCTTTATGTGGATAACTTAAGAACTCTAACGTCCTCGTATCAGATCAGCGATAGAATAAGTTGGTTAGGTCATTTAAACGATGAACAAAAATTTCAATGGTTAGCATCATCTGACTTACTTATATTACCATCTTTTAAGGAGAACTTCGCTAATGTAGTGATAGAAGCGCTGTCTGTAGGAACTCCTGTCTTAGTTAGTAATAACGTAGGTCTTGCCGATTATGTTGAGCATACAAACCTAGGATGGGTTTTTGATACAAATGACCCTGACAAATTAGCACAGGGTATAAAAACTTCCTTTTTTGAGAAAGCAAAAAGAACGAATATCAGAGAAAATGCCTTAAATATAATTAGAGCAGATTTTGATGAAGACAAACTCGTAAATAAATATCTTGAACTTTATAAACTAATATAATAAATGTCTGAATACAAAGATTATGGTTTCCCTACCACAGAACCTGCTCATACTCAAGCTTATCTATTAAAACCTATATTATCTTTACTAAAAAAGGATATAGATAGAGATATTCTAGACTTAGGTTGTGGTAATGGGTGGTTAACAAATACCTTGTTATCAAAAGGTTTTACTGCATATGGTACAGATGCGTCTTTGCAAGGCATTGATCAGGCAAAGAAGATAAATCATGACAATTTTTTTATTCAGGATCTATCTTCAGACGATTTGCCTTTTGAATTGCAAAGTAAAAAAATTAAAACAATTATCTCAACGGAAGTAATTGAACATCTTTATGATCCTAGAACTTTTATTTCGTTTGCAAAGAAAATACTTTTAACAAATGGAGGAGGCGAAATTATATTGTCAACTCCCTATCACGGTTATCTTAAAAATCTTACTATTGCCCTAACAGGCAAATGGGACAGCCACGCAGATCCTCTTTGGGATGGCGGGCACATTAAACTATGGTCTAAAAAAACTTTGAGCAAGCTGCTAACAGAACAGGGCTTTAAAGTTACTCATTTCGTCGGCTGTGGAAGATTACCTTATCTTTGGAAGTCTATGGTCATAAGAGCTACCATTTAAATGAGCAAACTATTTAGTTTTATTATACTAACTTTTAACGAAGAAATCCATCTTCCTCGTTTGCTAAATTCCATCAGTAGTTTAAATGCGCCGTTATTCATACTAGATTCTGGAAGCACAGATCAAACTCTACAGATTGCCGCTAGTTTTGGTGCAGAAATAAAGTATCATTCCTTTGAAAACCACCCTAAACAATGGGATTTTGCGCTTAAAAATTTCGATATTCAAACGCCTTGGATTATCGGACTAGACGCTGATCAAGTCGTAACTGCTGAGCTTTTTACTCAACTAGCTAGCTTTAACGATGATCAACACAGAGAGATCAATGGTATCTACTTCAATCGCAAAAACATCTTTAAAGGTAAATGGATCAAATACGGAGGTTACTATCCGAAATATCAGCTTAAAATGTTTCGTCGTAACTTTGGATATTCGGACCTAAATGAGAACATGGATCATCGGTTTCTTGTAACAGGTAATACTCTTATTTGGAAAAAAGGGCACATTTTAGAAGAGAACTTGAAAGAAAATGAAATTAGTTTTTGGATTAGCAAACATAATAGGTACAGCGACTTAGTGGCCGAAGAGGAAATAGAGCGAATGCAGGCCTTGAGAACACAGAGCATTCAACCTAATTTATTTGGCGACCCATATCAGCGAATGGCCTCTTTAAAACGTATTTGGTGGAACATGCCTCGTTTTGTAAGACCTTTCCTATATTTTGGATATAGAATGACATTTAAATTAGGCTTCTTAGATGGGAGGACTGGAATCCTTTTTCATTTCCTTCAAGGATTTTGGTTTAGAATAATCATTGATACTAAAATTGAAGAAAAATTAAACAATAAAAGAAATGAGCAAGCTCATTAACTACATCTCTTCCCGCTGGAAAGATCCTTATATTAGGTTCGTAGTCTACTTTATAGCTCTCTATTTCCTATTGGAAGGTTTTAATACCGCATTTATAGGTGTAACGGCCAAAGGTGGTATTTATATCCCTTTCTTAGATGAACATTTAAATTATATCAATTGGTGGCGCAGGTTCACTATTGAGAGTACTGCAACGGTTTTAAGATGGTTCGATTATATTGTTTACACAAACAAATACCAATTGAAAGTGATCGGTAAATATGGGTTCACCATGGTTTATAGTTGCTTAGGGTATGGCGTCATGAGCGTATTCGCTGCATTTGTAATTACATTTCCAGGTCGGATAAAAGCAAGATACGGCTTCTTAGCTTTAGGATTGATCGTTATTCAGCTGCTGAACACTTTGAGACTCGTATTATTATCCTTGTATTGGAACCGCAGAGATCCACTAGTAAATATGGATCACCACGACCTATTCAATATTGTAGTTTACGCCGTATTGATTATACTGGTGTACATTTGGTTAAAATATATTAGCAAAGTTGCTAAAGCATAACCCTATACTCCTTTTTGTTTTAGAACATCTATCATTTTTATATCTTCGCAATCAGTTATTTAACGACAGCAAATTATTATGTATATTTTAGGAATTAATGCTTATCATGGAGATTCGTCTGCATGTATCTACAAAAACGGCCAGCTTATCGCAGCTTCTGAAGAAGAACGTTTTAGGCGAATTAAACATTGGGCGGGTTTTCCTACTGAGGCAATTAACTTCTGTCTTAAAGAAGCAGGCATTTCAATTAAAGACATAGATCATATTGCTATTTCAAGAGATCCTAAAGCGAACTTAGGCAAAAAAGCTATGACTGCGCTAAAGAATAGATTGAAGCTGAGCAACATCCTTGATAGGGTGAAAAATTTAAAAAAGGCGGCATCTATAGAAGATGAATTTGTGCAACATTTCAATTTACAGGCCGGAGAATTAAAGGCTAAAATTCATAATGTAGAGCATCATAGAAGTCATTTGGCTAGTGCTTTCTTTGCTTCACCTTTTGAAAAATCGGCATTGCTTTCTATTGATGGCTTTGGAGATTTCACTAGTACCATGACCGGCATCGGTAAGGGCAACAAAATAGAGGTGATGGAAACGGTGTCTTATCCGCATTCCATTGGTGTGTTTTATACCACCTTTACACAATGGTTAGGTTTTCCGCATTACGGTGATGAATATAAGGTAATGGGCTTAGCACCCTACGGTGAACCGAAATACTTGGATCAGCTGAGAAAGGTGATTAAGTTTAAGCATAATGGTCTTTTCGAGTTAGAACTAAAGTACTTCAATCATCCTACTAAAGGCGTAAATATGGCTTGGGAAGGAGGCATTCCAGCCATGGATAGTCTTTACAGCGAGGCCTTGCTTAGCGAATTTGGCCCTGCCAGAAAAACCGAAGAGCCATTAGAACAATCGCATAGAGATTGGGCAACATCTATACAAAGAATTACCGAAGAGGTGATTTATCATATGCTGACGCATCTGCAACAAAAAACTGGGTTAGATTCTGTGTGTATTGCTGGCGGTGTAGCTCAAAATTCTGTAGCCAACGGAAAGATCATCTTAAAAACTCCTTTCAAAAAAGTATATATTCCACCTGCAGGTCATGATGCTGGGACCTGTATCGGCGCAGCACTTTGGGTTTATAACCAGTTGTTAGACCAGCCAAGAACCGAACCGATGTTGCATGGCTATTTGGGTAGTCGCTTTAGCAACGAAAATATTGAAGCACTTTTAAAGGAAAAAAATATCAGTTACACCAAATTAGAAGGAGATGCTTTATTCGATAAAGTAACGGCTTGTTTGATCAATTCTGGTGTGGTAGGATGGTTTCAAGGCAGGGCTGAATTTGGACCTAGAGCCTTAGGACATCGTTCCATCATCGCAGATCCTCGTCGTAACGATGCTAAGGAGATACTTAATGCCAAAATTAAAAGAAGAGAATCTTTTAGGCCTTTTGCACCTTCGATACTAAAACAATACATCCCCGATTATTTTGAGCAGGTAGACGATGTTCCTTTCATGGAGAAAGTATTTCTAATTAAAGAAGATCAAAGAGTAAAAATTCCGGCAGTTACACACGTAGATGGCACTGGAAGGCTACAAAGTGTAGACGAAACTATAGAACCTAAATATTTTGGATTGATTAATAATTTCTACTCAAAAACAGGTGTTCCTATCTTGCTGAATACGTCATTCAATGAAAATGAGCCTATTGTAAATACGCCAGAAGAAGCACTTAATTGCTTTTTAAGGACAAAAATGGATATGCTTGTATTAGAAGATATTGTGATTGAACGGTAGCTGATTATATGGCAAATATTAAATTAAAAGGCCCGATAGAAATCTACCGGGCCTTTTATTTTGATATCAATAAGGATAATTCTTGACCTACCAAATAACTTCTCTAGGAGTTAGGTGTATTAATCGCTTTCCACAACAAATCTTTCAACTCTACCAATCCCAACTGCGCTACAGAAGAAATAAACAAGTATGGAACCTGCGCTGGTAACTCTTTTGCCATTTCTTCCTTCAATTCTTCATCTAACATATCCGATTTGGTAATTGCCAACAGATGAGGTTTCTGCATTAATTCTGGATTGAAGACCTGAAGCTCATTTTTTAGAATTTCGTACTCTTCTGCAATTGTTCTGCTGGTATCTGCTGGCACCATAAACAACAATACCGAGTTACGTTCAATATGTCTTAAAAATCTAAATCCTAAGCCTTTTCCTTTCGAAGCTCCTTCAATAATCCCAGGAATATCGGCCATGATAAAAGATTTAGAATCTCTATAAGAAACGATCCCCAAATTAGGTACTAAGGTAGTAAATGGATAGTCTGCTATTTCTGGCTTAGCCGCCGAAACTACTGAAAGCAAAGTAGACTTGCCCGCATTCGGGAAACCTACCAAACCTACATCAGCCAGTACTTTCAATTCTAACACTACCCACTCTTCTTTTCCTTGCTCTCCAGGTTGCGCAAAACGTGGAGTTTGCAATGTTGGCGATTTAAAGTGAGCGTTTCCTAAGCCCCCTCTACCACCAGCGGTTAATATTTTAGTTTCACCATCTTCCGTAATTTCGAAAAGCACCTCACCAGTCTCTGCATCTCTAGCAATAGTTCCTAGTGGTACTTCCAAAACCTCATCCTTGCCTTGTTTTCCGAATTTATGCCCACTACCACCAGCGCCACCATCTTCTGCAATGATGTGCTTGCGGTACTTCAAGTGCAGTAAAGTCCAAAATTGGGCATTACCTTGCAAGATGATATGACCACCTCTACCGCCATCACCACCATCTGGACCACCAGTAGCCGTATGTTTGTCACGGTGCAAATGCGCAGAGCCAGCACCACCTTTACCAGAGCGGCAACAGATCTTTACATAATCAACAAAATTGGAGCCTTGAGACATAGGGAATTACGATTTTAGATTTACGAAGTACGATTGTTAAATGGCTATATTGTTTATTACTTAGCAGTTAGGATATTGCGCAATTGCAATCCACAAAATCTTTGTGTTCTTCGTGCCTTTGTGGTAAAAAACTAAAAAACATCCGCAAAAATAGCTAATGTATTTCATACGGATGCTTCTTTAATAAATTATGTATCGTGCGACGCTCAATGCTAATCGCTAAAATTCATTTTAGTAGTTATCGATTACCTTACAAAGGTCGCCGAAAATAACTTCTATTTCACCAATACCATTAACTTTAATCAATTTACCTTGACCTTCGTAGTATGGTAAAACATGGATAGTTTTAGTGAAATACTCGTCGATACGTTTTTTTAGTTTTTCTGCATCATCATCTGGCCTGCCACTAATTTTATGACGCTCTGCAATACGACGTGTCAATTCATCTTGATCAACATCTAAAGCAATTACACCATTAATTTTAGAAGATTTGCCTTCCAAGAATTTATCTAACTCTTCGGCTTGCGGTACTGTACGAGGGAAACCATCAAAAATAAAACCCTTTGCATCTGGATTTTTATCTACCTCCTCCTCTAACATTGCAATTGTAATGCTATCTGGCACTAACTCGCCGTCTGCAATTAATTTACTTACTTGTTTTCCTAGCGTAGTTTGGTTTTTGATGTGGCCTCTAAAAAGATCGCCGGTAGAGATGTGTACTAGTTGATATTTATCAATTAGTTTTTGAGATTGGGTGCCTTTGCCTGCACCCGGAGGGCCAAAGAGAACTAAATTGAGCATTTAAGTTTGTCTTTAAAAATTAAAAGCCTTCCCGCTTGGGCGGCAAGGCTTTACCTAATTGTTTGTGCTCTCGTAGGGATTCGAACCCCAAACCTTCTCATCCGTAGTGAGATGCTCTATCCAGTTGAGCTACGAAAGCATTTCCGTATCGTTAACGGACTGCAAAAGTAATGTTTCAATTTTAAATTCGCAATATTTTATTAGAAATATTTTAAAAGAAATATCACAATTTGCCTAACGATTTGAAAAGCAGTGCCAATGCTGCTATATCAGTTTTGCTTTTATAGCTAAAATCTTCTCTCTAATAATCTGCCAACGAAAACACACTTTCGCTGTACAGCTGCAATCTATCCTTACCGTTAAGAAAAGCTAAGTTGATCAGGAACGAATAGCCAGCCACATTCGCACCTAATTTTTGTACCAATTTTGATGCTGCTACTACAGTTCCGCCAGTAGCCAATAGGTCATCGTGTATCAAAACATTCTGTCCAGCTTCAAAAGCATCCTCGTGAACTTCCAAGGTCGCACTTCCGTATTCTAAATCATAAGACTGCTGTACCGTTTTATAAGGTAATTTCCCAGCTTTTCTTATCGGTACAAAAGGAACGTTTAGCTTTTGCGCTAACGCTAAGCCAAACAAAAAGCCTCTGCTTTCTATACCAGCTACTACATCTATCTTAAGTCCCTGAAGCTGTTCAGCTAATGCATCGGCAATTTCGTTACACAAAGCAGGATTTTTCAATATTGGGGTAATGTCTTTGAAGATAATTCCTGGTTTTGGAAAATCGGGTACGTCCCTAATGATTTGTTTGATTTTATCGGATACCATTGGTTAATTGTTTCAATATTGGAAGGTTTAACAGTCACTTAATCGCAAGCTGCTAATTAAAACATCATCCAAATTTAAGAAAGCGCAGTGGATTATTATTACATTTCGAATAATGAAGCAAAAAAACATATAAAAATGGCTAAAACTATTGATATGTTTAACTTCATAGCCACGGTTTAAACCATGGGCTACTTTATATCACATCATTTAAATTCTAAATACGGCGCTATCTTTTCAATAATTTCTGGTTTTAAAATCAGGACTTTATTTAAATCGGCTATACCTTTATAAACCCCATGCTGCTTTCTGTATTGAATAATGGCATTCATTTGCTTAAAACTTAAATAAGGATGTCTTTTTAAATCATCAAATTCCACTTTGTTGATGTCGATCTTTTTAATGCCATCTAAGTCAATTTTCACTTGATCTTTAATTTCCATGAATTTTGGTGTGTCTACCCCGAAAACTTCAAACAATTGTTCCTTGGTGTAAAAACCACCTAGGCGTTCACGATATTTTACAATCCGCCTTGCGAAAGCTGCACCAACGCCCTTAATTTTATCCAACTCCAACGTATCTGCAGTGTTGATTTCTACAATTACAGGTTCTTTCTTTGTATACGTAAACGTCGGTTTCTGATCTAGCTGTTCTCTTTTTGCGATGGAAACATAAGGTAATAAAGCTTCATATTTTTCGGGAGATATGGTGTACATCCTCTTCAAATCTTCGGGCTTATAAAATTTCCCTCCTTTCTTCACGTAATTCACGATAGACATAGCCTGCTTGTAAGAAAGTCCAAATTGCTGCCATTCTTTTTCTGTGATGACGTTGGGATCGAACGGAAAATAATGAGCTGGCTGTTTGACATTACTGCCTTCGATCTCATTTCTTGTGCTTTCGTACTTCCTTTGCTGATATCTATCTACTAACACTAGTTGCTGTAGTGCCAACTTTTCTTGAGATGTTGTCGCTTGATTTTTATGGAGATAATATTGATAAGCATAAGGCGTGAAAGTGACAAGCAAGATCAATAACAAAAGATACAATAATCCGTTATACTCCCGCTTGCTAAAACCAAAATTATTGATTAGCCAGTTCTTCATATTTTCATAGATTAGAAGGTATATAAATATAATCGTTAATTTTGGATTTGCATTGCAGCTTATTATTTATAAATGAAGATCATAACCAAACACGAGTTTGCCCAGGCAACCAAAATAGATAAGTTAGGCGTACCAGGACTTGCAACCCTTTTAATGGAGGTAATGAAGTTGAACGACATTAACAAGGTGTTCTCCAAAAACCAACATTTCGAGGGCTTAGAGTTTGTGGATAAGATATTGGAAACCATTGGTGTTTCTATAGATTTTGATGAGGATGACCTGAAACACATCCCGAAAACTGGCGGATTTATTGCCATTGCCAATCACCCATATGGCGGTGTAGAAGGCTTGGCTTTGGTAAAGCTACTTTGCACCGTTAGACCAGAAGCTAAGGTAATGGTGAATTTCATCCTAAAGAAAATACCAAACCTGAGTGAGTTTTTTGTGGCGGTAAATCCGTTCGAAAATGTACAGCACTCCTCAAGCATTAGCGGTTTAAAATCTACTTTCGATTTGCTACGGAGTGGCACTCCTATCGGGATTTTCCCGGCTGGCGAAGTTTCTACCTTTAACTTAGAAAAGCAGGAAATTACCGACAGACTTTGGCATCCGGTGGTTGGAAAATTGGTTTCAAAAGCAAAACTTCCAGTGGTTCCAATTTATTTTCATGGTAATAATGGTGTGCTGTTTAACATCCTGAGTTTTATTCATCCTACGTTACGTACAGCAAAACTACCATCAGAGTTTTTGAATAAGCAGGGGCTGAAAATTAAAGTTCGTATTGGCAAGCCTATCAAAATTGAAGACATTAATTACAACAAGGATACTAATAAGCTACTTGATTTCTTAAGAGCTAGAACCTATGCACTAGGAACTAGCATAGAACAGGAAAGAAAGCTTTTTAATCCCATCAATCTATTTAAGATTAAGAAAAAGCCTGAAGAAATAGTTGCAGAGACCAGCAAGGAACTGATGGCTAAAGAAGTGGCCAACTTAACCGAATACAAAGTTTGGGAAGAGAAAGCTTATGAAGTGTATATCGTTCCAACTACGGGTATTCCCAATATTTTAAGAGAAATTGGGCGTTTACGTGAAATTACTTTTAGACAGGTTGGCGAGGGCACCAATAAGAAAATAGATTTAGACAACTACGATATTTACTACAACCACCTCTTTATTTGGGATAAAGAAACACAGATGATTGTGGGTGCTTACCGAATTGGCAAAGGCGATGAAATTTTGGACACCATGGGTAAACGTGGCTTCTATATTTCCGAGCTCTTCAAAATCAAAGAACCATTCTACCCAATTTTAAGACAAGGGATTGAACTAGGTAGATCGTGGATTAGAAAGGAATATCAATTAAAACCACTGCCTCTTTTTCTATTGTGGAAAGGTATTTTGAAGTATTTAATTCTAAATCCACAGTACCGCTACATGATTGGACCAGTAAGTATTAGCAATAGCTTTTCGAAGTTCAGCAAATCTTTAATTGTAGATTTTATTACGAAAAACCACTTCGATTACGAGATGGCGCATTACGTAAAACCGAGAAATAAGTTTAAAGCGGATCTTACACCTATTGATACCGACTTATTGATTGAACAGAGCGAAAGCTTGAAAGACTTAGACGGATTAATTGGGGATATCGAAAATCATCATATTAAAATTCCGGTGTTATTGCGCCAGTACATGAATTTGAATGCCAAAATTATCTGTTTCAATATCGACCCTAAGTTTTCTGATTGTTTAGATGGATTTTTGGTAGTAGATACACATAAAATTCCAGCAGATATTTTAGAAAAGGTTGGAAAGAACCTTTAACCAGTTAGAAGTTTTCAGTTAAGAGTTTTCAGTTCACTAATAACTTTCAAAGTATCTACAAAAGCAAAAGCCTCGACATCCATCGGGGCTTTTTGCTATCAACTAACCTAAACTGTATGATAAATACTAACCAAATATTTAACGTCACAAATGTAGCTTGGCAATGTTAAGTCCTTGTAAAACCTGAGTTATTTTATATTCACTTAACAGGAAATCTTAAAATTGTAGAAAAACTCATTTTTTCTACAGAAATCTCTTGCATTTTAACGTTAATTATATTTAAATTTAATGTTAACAAAATGTTAAGACATGTACTCAATTAAGCGATATGGCATTTTTAAACTCTCAGCATTGCTGATAGTTTTATGTTCGTTCACCAACGTGAAAGGGCAAATGCACAGCTTTGAGTTTTATGGTCACACCTTTAATATTGATGTAGATTCGAACATCGTCCTTAAGAAAAAAGTTGAATTTAATACCCAGTACATTTCTTCCGCTTATCATACTTTAGAAGCGAGCAACTACCAACCTATAGTTGATACACTGTTGGCCTTCCAAAAAAAGAAACAGTTAAACGACTGGCTCTTTTATCAGCTCATTAGAAGAACTGCCGAAACCATTTGCGCAAAGAAAAAGAACTATGAGCAATACACATTGTATAAATGGTTTCTACTAGGAAAAAGTGGTTACGATGCTCGCTTAATTTTGGCTGACAATAGGATCATCATGTATGTTTACAACAAGGAGAAGATCTTTGATATCCCATATCTAATGTTGGATAACAAAAAGTATATGTGCTTAAACTATCATGATTATATCCACACTAATTTTACTTCGATACCTGATACCGAAATGATTGGTATAGCTGAAGCTACCAAACCTTTCTCTTATCAGATTACCAAAATGCCTGATTTTAATCCATCGAATTATGATAAGAAGCAAGTTTCATTTAAATATGGCGCCCAAGACTATCATTTCGACATTAAAGTGAGCCCAGAGGTAGAAAGTATTTTTAAGAACTATCCTGGTGTAGATTTTTCGTATTATTTTAACATCCCTTTAACCAAAGAGACGTACGGTTCTTTAATCCCTACATTAAAAAAGAATATAGACGGTATGTCTGTAAAAAATGGTGTAAATTATTTGATGAAGTTTACCAGATATGCTTTCTTGTATGAAAACGATCATGAAAACTTTGGTAAAGAAAAGAGGTTGTCGCCAGAACAAACTTTACTAAACCCATACAGCGATTGCGACGATAGAGCCGCTTTATTCTTTTATTTAGTAAAGGAGATTTACGATTTACCAATGATTGTGTTGCTTTACCCTACCCATGTAACCATGGCTGTTCAGTTTGATAAACCAATTGGCAAAACCATTAATTACAACAATAGAGCTTACTCTGTTTGCGAACCTACACCTCAAATCAATGATTTACCAATAGGGAAACTTCCTCCAAAATTGAGAAAGGAGGCATACGAAGTAGTTTATGCCTATGAACCTAGCGCCAAATAAAAAAAGGTGCATTGCTTTCACAATGCACCTTTATATCAGTTAACTAATTAAGATTATCTTTTATCAGTTCTAACCCATAAAGCGTTAGTCCAATCAGAACCTGCTTGTACTGCACCTTTGTAGTTAGCAGCAGTAAAGAAAGGATCTAATGTAGTTGGATCTACCGAACCTGTGTTAGAAGTACCAACAAATACACCTGTGATGTAAGCAGGTTTAGTGCTAGTTTCTGTAATAGTGTTAGTATATGGACCAGTAATGAATGGATTTGCACCAGTAAAAGCTGGACTTCCACTTGATACTTTAAATGCCCAAGTTTTGATGTTAGAGATATCTGAATTTTTGATAGTTAAAGAACCGTCTGTCATGTTAGCTAAAGTTCCATTGTGCTCTACATCTACACCATTGTTAAAGTTATAGATTACGAAGTTGTGCAACTTACCTTTAGTACCTTGACGCAATTTTAAACCAGTAGTTTTACCAACATCTGTATCTTTAACTGCGGTCGGATCATCACCAGTTTTAGCGATTAATGAACCTACTAAAGTCACGTTTGATAAAGTTGGATTAGAGAAAGGATTAGCAGCGTTGTTTTTATCGCTATTATCTGCCTCAATACCTCTATCAGCTACACCGTCTGCTTGTACACCTACTAAGAACTGAGCTTTACCCGACCAACCGAAAGTCCAATCGAAAGTATCATCTTGTGCACCGTAAGCGAACAAATATTTTACGTTAACTGTACCACCGAACCATTCAAAAGCATCATCACCACCTCTATATACAGCTAAATTTTCTACTAATGTTCCGTTACCTACTCCTTCAAAAGTGAAACCATTGTGCTCTTTATCTGCAGTTTGTTTTCTACCAGTAAATTCTACACGCATATATTTCAACACACCAGAATTGTCGTTAGCAACAGTTCCACCGTAAGTTACTCCAGCGCCCATTTCAGATGAAATACGACCACCTTCACCATTTACCGGTGCTCTACCACATACAATGATACCACCCCAATCTTGCTCTTTAGGAGTTGTTGCACCTGAAGTAAATACAATAGGACTAGCTGCCGTACCTTGTGCCATAATTTTAGCACCTGGCTCAATTAATAAATAAGCAGTTGCAGGCTCGTTAGGATCGTGCTTAACAGTAACTCCATCTTGAATGGTGATAGTTTTACCTTCTTTAACATGCACACCACCTCTTAAAACGTAAGTATTTCCTTTCACCAAAGTTACATCGTTTACAAGATCACCTTTAATTACGGTACCATTAGCCAATGAACCAGACAATACTGTTTCTTCGTCTGTTGGCTTGTCTTTTTTACAAGCTGTAAAGGTAGAAGCACCTGCTAAAGCTACAACAAAAAGAAGTTTTGAAAATTTAAGCTTATTCATTTTTTTTAAATTGTTTATATTCAAAATTTTATATCACAAAGCAACAACATTAGTGTTAACAATAGATTAGCTAGTGATTACTAGTCAATCAACAAAACATTAATTAATTGTTAACAAAAGCTAGAATGTGTAGTTAAGATTAACACCAATATTCATCCCTCTTTTATACTGGTTATAAGGAAGATTATTGTCTTTATACTCCTGCTGGAATTTAATTTCTGGATTTAGAATGTTACCAAAGTTGAAATCTAAACCTATTTTATTATTCAATTTTGTGTTGATGATAAAATCTAAAGTGTTTACAGGCATTTCGTAAATATCTCCCGCCTGTTGTGCACCTGCCACGAATAAACGTTTACCAAAAACATTGTAAGCCAAAGTAAATGTGGTGTTAGATTTCGCCGACCAATTGTGTTTGTAACTATAATCGAAATTGATCAAATATGGAGATGCTCCAAATAATGGTCGAGAACGATTAGTAGGTGCAATAGGCTTTGCAGAATTGTCAATTGTTTCTTGACTGATGTCAATTTTACTATAGATATAAGAAGCGTTAAAGCCCAACGACATATTTTGCAAAGTCTTAGAAGATGACGAGAATAAAGCACCAATGTTTCTATTGTATTCCAATTCAACACCAGCTAACATTGCATTGTCCGTATTGATGTAAGTAAACAATGGATCTGCAGAATTTACTTGGCTTAACTCGATGGGTTTATCGATATATTTTCCAAATAAACTTACCGCTAAAATTTCGCCGCTAGAAGGATAGATTTCATATTTCAAATCAACGTTGTAGTTATCACTATTAACCAAATCAGGATTTCCCTCGCCTTCTGCTATACCAAAACCAACGTTGTATCTAAACGGCGCAGCTTCCACAAATTGTGGACGAGAAATAGTTTTACTAGCTGCAAATAACACGTTAGATTTATCATCAAGTGCATACTTCAAAGTCAATGCTGGTAAGATGTCTAATCCGTCTATAGTTTTAACTCTAAAAGGAGAATCGTAAGTTTGGCTACCTAATTTGTAATAAGTGTTTTGTTCAGAATACTCTGCTCTTAAACCAGCAATTAATTTTAACTTTTTATTGAACTCAAAGTTGAAATTCACAAATGAAGCTGCAATCATTAAGTCTGCTTCGTAGTTGTTAGGTGCGTAGTAAGACTCGTCATACCTGAAAGTATTTGCATCATCACCGCTTCCTAAATTATTATCATTCAAATAAAGATCTACTTGATTTAAATTAAATACTGGATTTAAACCAATTTTAGTTTCAAATTGTCTTGAGTTGAAAACTCTGGCTTTGTACCTACCTTGAAAACCAAATTGCAAAGTTTTAAAAGCTGATTCTGTATTTTTTGATTTTAGCTCAGCAGTGATATTACCAGAGAAATCATCCTCATTTAAGTCTGCAAAAAACCTGTGGTTATCACTATTGTTAAGTTTCAAAAATGAATAGGTAGTAGTTTTATTATCAATGAAGGTATTTTGCACCCTGTCTGGCGTGCTTCCACTAATGTTGGTGTAACCTAAAGTATATTTCAAATTAAAACGCTCACTGAAGTTGTTTGTCCCAGAAAACTGTCCAGTTAACAACGAATTCTGTACATAAGCATTTCTTCTAGCGTAGATATCACCACTTAAATCTGCCTTAAAACCTTGTTGGTTGAAGATATCATTTCCAGAATCGTTAACAAACATACCCGTTACACTATAACTGCTCTTACTTCCTGGTTTGTAATATAAGTTCAACAATGCAGAAGTATTCGTCGTAAAGCTGAAGCGTTCTGTTTGGTATAAATAATCTGGCGCTTGTTGTGCGTTATAAATTGCACTGATACCATCGTTGAAACGAAGATCATTTTTATAGCCTAAACTTGCTAAATAGCCAAATTTTCTGTTGTTGCCTAAATCGTATGAATCTCCTCCAGACAATGAGAAAC
Source organism: Pedobacter sp. T50_32 (assembly GCF_057652195.1). Classification (NCBI taxonomy): domain Bacteria; kingdom Pseudomonadati; phylum Bacteroidota; class Sphingobacteriia; order Sphingobacteriales; family Sphingobacteriaceae; genus Pedobacter; species Pedobacter sp. T50_32. The sequence continues at coordinate 241,888 of NZ_JBYFBY010000006.1, forward strand.
CTGTAGCTACTGGTGCTGTAATAGTTTCTGGCGACCATTTAGTTGCAAAATTTGGTTTTAAGTTAGGACGCTCTGCAGACCTGTAGATACGCATATTATCAATAGCCTGCGGCATTGCTCTCTCACCTCTATCAAAACCGGCAAAATTCAAGAAACTTCTTTGGGTGGTGTAAAAATCCTTTCCTGTAGTAATAGAATTATAACCACTAGATAAGCCAACTTTAAAGAAACCTTTTTCAGGGTAATCTTTAGTTACGATATCGATAGAACCTCCCGAGAAATCTCCATATAACTCTGGAGAATAAGATTTAGTTACACCGATGTTCTTAACTACCGAAGTAGGAAAGATATCTAATGGAATTAACTTTAAATCTGGGTTGGTAGAAGGAATTGGCAATCCATTTAACGTAGTATTGTTATAACGATCTCCTAAACCTCTAACGAAAACATTTTTGTTACCAACCATTGATACGCCGGCAATTTTGCTCACACCTTCTGCAACATTAGATAAACCTTTACGGCTTAACTCTTGAGCACCAATTTTTTGCACTACTAAAGTAGAGTTTTTACGCTCGGCAAGCAATGCAGTATTCGATTCTTTGTTTGCTTTACCTGCAATTACAACTTGGTTTAATGTAGAGCTAGATTCATCTAAAGCAACGTTTAAAGTTGTTGTTGCTCCTTCTTTTACTTCAACCAATTTTACAGTTGTTGGAAGATAGCTAACATAAGAAACTTCTATGGTGTATTTACCTGCTGCTAGTCCGCCGATGGTGTACTTACCGTTCGCATCAGTACCCGCAACTTTATTTGCACCTACAACTTTAACGGCTGCACTAATTAGCGTTTCGCCAGTTTTTTTATCAGTTACAGTTCCTGCAATTTTTCCTGTTCCCTGTGCGAAAACAAGTACACTGCCTAACACGAACATAATGGTTAGTAGTGCTTTTTTTAGAGTTAATTGTGATTTCAATTTGCCTTATTTTTAATTAGGGCAAAGCTATTACCACAATGTTAGCTTGATGTTAGCGTGAAATTACCATTTGTTTACCCTCAGGTTAACAAATTGTTAAACGCCGCCAGTATCGCTTTTGTATTAATATTTTAAGCCGATTTTTTTGCAAATAAAGTGTAATAACCAAATTGGGCCAATTAACAAAAACTTAACATCTTCTAAAAACGAAGGCTTCTTACCTTCTATCTTATGACCGATGAATTGACCAATCCAAGCAAGTACAAATATGCCTGCATAAATACCATAAGCCGTTGCGCTACCTAAGCCCACAATCAATTCTATCTTCACAATTACGAAGCTCATTGCAGACACTACCCATATCATCAGGAAAAACAAAACTGGCGACAGCGTGAAATAATAGTAAAGCGAAAAAGCGAGTAAGAAGGAAGCCCAATTAAGAAATGTCTGGTATTGTCCTAAAAACTCCAACTTAGGAAATGGAATTTGCCAAACTAAACCTAACAAGCTGAAGACAATTAGAGGAACGCAAATCCAATGGATCAGTTTATTGGTATGATCTTGATGGCTTTCTGCGTATTTATCAAAAAGGATATCTACAGGCTTTCTTTCCGGGGCTTTTACAGTCTTGCTCATAGCTGTTTAATTTTGGAATTGTAAAAATAAGAAAAGCGATAGAAATCTATCGCTTTTAGTTTTAGTATCTTTAATATGTCGTCATTGCAAATCAAGAAGCAATCTCTATTTGAATTTAGAATATCGCTTTAAGATTGCTTCGTGCCTCGCAATGACGGAACTATTGATTAGTGTAATCCTGAAATCGGTGTAATCACAAAACTACTTCGCAAACGCTACCGAACGGGTTTCTCTAATTACCGTTACCTTGATTTGACCTGGGTAAGTCATTTCTGTTTGGATACGGTTAGAGATATCTGCCGCTAGCAATTCTGCCTGTTGGTCGGTTACTCTTTCACTTTCTACTACAACACGTAATTCTCTACCTGCTTGTATTGCGAAAGTTTTCTCTACTCCTGGATAAGACAATGCCAGTTCTTCCAACTCTTTCAAACGCTTAATGTAGCTTTCTACTACCTCTCTACGTGCACCCGGACGAGCACCAGAAATAGAGTCACAAGCTTGGATAATTGGAGAAATCATCGACGTCATTTCTATCTCGTCGTGGTGGGCACCAATGGCGTTACAAACCTCTGGATGTTCCTTATATTTCTCTGCCAATTGCATCCCCAAAATAGCGTGTGGTAATTCTGGATTATCATCAGGCACTTTACCTATATCGTGTAATAGACCAGCACGTTTAGCCAATTTCGCATTTAAGCCTAGCTCTGCAGCCATAGTAGCACAGAAATTAGCTACCTCACGAGAGTGGTGCAATAAGTTTTGTCCGTAAGAAGAACGGTAACGCATACGGCCAACCATTCTAATTAACTCTGGGTGTAAACCATGGATACCTAAATCGATTACCGTACGCTCACCAATTTCAATGATTTCGTCTTCGATTTGTTTCTTGGTTTTAGCCACAATTTCTTCGATACGAGCTGGGTGTATACGACCATCTGTTACCAAACGGTGTAGAGCCAAACGAGCAATCTCCCTTCTCACTGGGTCGAAACCTGAAAGAATAATCGCCTCCGGTGTATCATCAACTATAATTTCGATACCTGTAGCTGCTTCTAAAGCACGGATGTTACGACCTTCTCTACCAATTACACGACCTTTAATTTCGTCGTTATCGATATGGAAAATAGAAACAGAATTTTCAATGGCAGCCTCTGCCGCAGTACGCTGAATAGTTTGAATTACAACTTTCTTCGCCTCTTTACTTGCGGTTAATTTTGCTTCGTCAACAATGTCTTTTACCTGCATTAAAGCTTGAGAGCGAGCTTCTGCTTTCATGTTTTCTACCAACTGATTTTTAGCTTCTTCGGCACTTAAACCAGCAATAGTTTCTAATTGTTGTACGTGTTGATTTTTAATTGCATCTACTTCTTCCTGTTTTTTAACAGCCAAAGCAGTTTGCTTTTCTAAAGTATCTTTTTGCTTATCTAGCTCTTGTTCTTTTCTATTCGCGTTCTCTAATTTCGAGTTTAACGATTGCTCTTTTTGTTTAATACTGTTTTCGCGTTGAGCAACTTCACTATTACGAGATTGCACCTGTTGCTCATGCTCCGCTTTCATTTGCAAAAATTTCTCTTTCGCTTCTAGCAGTTTGTTTTTCTTTAAGATTTCAGCATTATTTTCAGCTTCTTTCAAGATCTTTTTCACTTTTGCCTGCGCTGCTACTTCCTGTTGTTTTAACAGGTTACGCAGTAGAAATCTGCCAATTACTACGCCAATAACTAAACTGGCGAGTACGCATCCTACTATTCCTAATATTTCCATTTTTCTCGTGTTGTTTTAAAAGGACTATTGCTATCACTGCCTAAGGCAAGATATTTCATCCTTACTTTTGTTTGTTATAATGTGATGGTTTTTACAACCATCTTGGTTTCATAAATAAAAAAAGCCGTCACTAAATCATTATGTTCCGGCGTGGTTTTGCACCAATTAAAAGAAACATAAAAATTTAGCCACGGCCAAATATATAGCTATAGAAAACCCTTTCGATATTCGAAAAGGCTATAAAGAACATTTTATTTAGCGAAAAATCCGTTCAATAAACTATCTAATTCTTCAACTTTATCGGTTACTGTGGTATCTTGGTGCTGTACCTTATGCTCAGCTTTTAAAACTGCCGTTGCATAATGTAGAACCGCCATCGACAACAAATCTTGCTTATCCCTAACCGCATAATTTTCCTGATAGTCTTTTATACGTTCATTGATAATCTTTGCCGCCCGTCTCACAATTTCCTCTTCTTCCATACTCACCTTTAAAGGGTAAATACGGTCGGCGATAGTTATTTTAATCGAGATTTCTCCCATTTTTTAGCTTTGTTTCAATTAATCTTGCCTTACTTACTTTTTAAGCAATGCTACACACTTATCAATTTCACGCACAAATTCGTTAATTTTTTGCTTTATATCAAGTGTCTTTTCACTTGTACCTTCAATACTCTTTGCCAATTTGAGTACTCTTATCTTTTCATCTAGCTCTAAATGAGTACTTTTAGCACTTTCTAAAGCTTGTTTTTGTTGCTGATTTTCTGACTTCAACAACTGGTTTTCTTCCTGTAACGCAGTGCAAAGCTCTATTAATCGAGCAGTTTTTTGCATTACACTATTGAGTTGATCAGCTACAGCAGCCATTTTTTAATTTTAATTTTGAATGAGTAAATGTTGAATGAGAGAATGTTTTCGGCATATCGACCTAAAACTTTCAACTCAAAAACTTTATACTTTAAACTTATTTTATCTTATTTCCGCTTTAGCAGTTTGCGCTAAGTTAGTAATAATCTTTTGCATAATGCTATCTATCTGCTTATCAGTCAGCGTCTGCTCTTCATCTTGTAAAGTAAAGTTTAAAGCATAAGATTTTTTACCTTCCGGCAATTTATCGCCTTGGTAAACATCAAATACCTGCACATTTTTAACCAATTTCTTTTCAGATTTGAAGGCAATGGTTTTCAATTCATCAAAAGTTACCGCTTGGTCTACCAACAAAGATAAATCTCTTCTTACCGCTGGATATTTAGACACTTCTTTGTTGATGATTTTGTTCTTTTTCAAAGCATCTAACACAAAAGCCCAGTCAAAATCAGCATAGAAAATATCCTGTTTCAAACCAGCTGCTTTTTTATCCGCTTGAGTTACCGCACCAAAACTCACCAAGGTTTTATCACCTCTAAAGTATTTTAAGCCATAGGCGAAGTTCTCATCCTTCACCTCAGCAGTTTGGAAACTCGAAAGACCTAAACGTGTTACCACAGCATCTACTGCCGCTTTCAAGTTATAAAAAGTCGATGGTGTAGATTGGTGGTTCCATTGTTCACTTTGTTTTGCACCACTCAACGCAATTAACAAACGAGGGCGTTCCACATATTTCCCCTCAATTAAGTGATAGGTTTTACCGAACTCGTAGAATTTAATGTCTGAGTTTTTACGGTTGATGTTATAAGCAACACTTTCTAAAGCTGGCTGCAACAAACTTTGGCGCATTGCGTTCAAATCAGAACTCAATGGATTTAAAATCTGTACCGCTTCTTCCTCATTTTTAGAGTTAGCCAAACGAGTTAAAGAGTTACACCAAATTTCTACAAAGCCGTTTGCTGTAAGCATGTCAGCTACTAAATTTTGGATATTTTCTCTATTCGGTTTTACCGTAAAAGCCAACGAAGCATTTAGTTTAGATGGAATTTCGATGTTATCATAACCGTAAATACGCAAAACCTCTTCAGTAATATCGCACTCGCGGGTAACATCTACTTTATAAGCCGGTACTAATAAATCTAAGCCTTCGGTTGTTTCTTTAGCAACGCTGATGCCTAAAGCCGTAATGATTTCTCTGATTTCTGCAGCAGGGATATCCTTACCAATTAAATCAACTATGTTTTGATATTTTACAGCAACCTCAAAAGGATTAGCTTTTACAGGGTAAATATCAGAAACTGATGAAGAAATTTCGCCACCTGCAACTTCCTTAATTAACAAAGCTGCTCTTTGCAGTGCCAAAATGGTAATTTCTGGGTCTGTGCCACGCTCAAAACGGAAAGAAGCATCAGTTTTTAAACCATGTCTCTTCGACGTTTTACGCACAGAAACCGCATTGAAATAGGCACTTTCTAAAAATACGTTGGTAGTTTGCTCGGTAACTCCAGAACCAATTCCGCCGAAAACGCCTGCAATACACAAAGGTTTTTCCGCATCGCAAATCATTAAATCCTCAGCAGAAAGTTTACGTTCTACCTCGTCTAAAGTTACAAATGGTGTACCTTCAGCACATTTTTTAACAATGATTTTATTACCCGCAATTTGATCTGCATCAAAAGCATGCAAAGGTTGTCCCAACTCGTGCAACACGTAATTGGTAACATCAACTATGTTGTTAATTGGACGAACGCCAATTACTTTCAATTTATCTTTTAGCCAGTCTGGCGATGGTTTTACGGTTACCCCGCTAATGCTTACGCTGCTATAACGTGGACAAGCATCTGTAGCTTCAACTTCTACAGCAATGTTTAAATTCTCGTTCTCAGTTTTAAAAGCACTTACATCTGGCAACTCATAACTTGTACGCAAATAAGCAGCTAGATCTCTAGCTACACCTAAGTGCGAAGCTGCATCAGCACGATTTGGCGTTAAACCAATTTCGAACAGATAATCATCATCAACGTTGAAATATTTTTTAGCTTCTAAGCCTACGGTCGCATCTTCTGGCAATACCATGATGCCAGCGTGAGAACCACCTAGGCCAATTTCATCTTCGGCACAAATCATCCCTTCAGAAACTTCACCTCTAATTTTCGATTTATTGATTTTAAAAGGCTCGCCTTCGTTTGGATGAACGGTAGTACCTACAACAGCGACGACAACTTTTTGTCCGGCAGCCACATTTGGTGCACCACAAACAATTTGTAGCAATTCTGGACCACCAACATTTACTTTGGTAACGCTTAATCTATCTGCATTTGGGTGCTGTGCTCTTTCTTCGACATACCCAATTACCAAACCTTCCAGTCCACCTGGAATAGTCTGCACCTTCTCCAAGCTTTCTACCTCTAAACCAATGTTGGTTAAGATTAACGAAAGTTCTTGAGGATTTTTATCTGTTTTTAATAGTTGTTTAAGCCAGCTGTATGATATTTTCATTTGTTATATGTTGCGATAAGCGTATTGCGTATTGCGATTATCTCAAACGCATATCTCTGCTTTACGATTTAAAACGCAAAGATATTATTTATAAAGGTAAAGGAGAAAGATTAAACGTTAAGACTTACGAAGTTTATCAAACTTCGCAAGTCTGGCTTGCCTACCTTCAAAAATCAATTGCTTAAAAAAGTAATTTAACCAACACAGGCATGTGATCTGAGAAATAACGCTGGTCTTTGCTATCTGTTAACACACCATATTTCTGCACTTTAAATCCTTTGTTAACGAAGATATAATCTATCCTATCTTTCAATGGACTATCGAATTTAAAACCATTAAAAGTTCCTTCTGGGCCATATGGTGGCTCAATCGAAACTTCCTTACTATCGTTCAAGAATGATTTTATCGTTGCAATGGCTTCAGTTTCTGGAGTTACGTTTAAATCGCCTGTATAAATAACCGGAAGTTTAGGCGCAATCTCTTGTATTTTTTGTTTGATTAGTTTTGCAGACTCTATTCTTGCTTGCACACCAACATGATCGTAGTGCGTATTAAAAACCAAAAACTCTTTTTTATTCAATTTGTCGTACAATCTTACCCAAGTACATACACGATTAAACATAGCATCCCAACCTTTACTTGGCACATTCGGCGTTTGCGACAACCAAAAAACACCACCATCCTTCTTGGTAAATCTATTTTTGTTGTAATAGATTGGAGAAAATTCGCCTTTACGTTTACCATCATCTCTGCCAGCACCTACTACATCAAAATCGGAATTTTCTAAAACTGCATCGTATTGCTCGGCTAAAGCTTCTTGAGCACATAAAATATCTGTATCATGAAATTTCACTAGCGCCTTTACATCATCTTTTCTTTTAGACCAAGCGTGAACTCCATCTTTCTCTGTGGCATATCTTATATTATAGGTCATCACATTAATGGTCTGATTTTTTTGAGCCTGAACCTGAAAGCCAGCAACGATTAGCAAAAGTGCTATGATAATTCTTTTCATTTCATTTAAATTTATTTCAAATGTAAAGAATAGAAATTAAGCGAAAGTAAAATCTATGAAACATTAAACATGCCCTTCATCAGCCAAGCTTAAAAAAGTGTCATTATAAACAATCAAATGATCATGAACAGCGATCTCCATCATTTTTCCGAGTTCCATCAGTTTTTTAGTGATACTGATATCAGCACTGCTTGGTTTTAAACTCCCAGAGGGATGATTATGCACCAAAACGATTGACGCCGCCCCGTGTTCTAATGCTAACTTGAAAACAATTTTTGGATCTACTACCGTTCCTGCCTGACCGCCCTTGCTCACGAAATGTTTGCCCAAAACCACATTACTTCTGTTTAACAATACTATCCAAAATTCTTCATGTGGCAAATCGGCTAAATCCGCTTTAATTAGTCGATGAATATCAATAGAAGAAGTTACTTTTTGCACTTCGGTTGGCTCAGCATCTTTTCTTCTCCGTCCCAATTCTAAAGCAGCAACAATGGTAATGGCTTTGGCTTCACCGATACCTTTAAACTTCGAGAGTTCTTTTACCCCAAGCTGGGCTAGCTTGTGCAAATCATTTTGGCACGAACCTAGAATGCGCTTACTTAAATCAACAGCAGTTTCGTTCCTACTACCAGAACCAATTAAAATTGCAATAAGCTCTGCATCGGTAAGCTGTCTTCGGCCCTGCTGCAATAATTTTTCCCGCGGACGGTCGGCTTCTGCCCAAGCTTTGATGCCGAGTTTGTTTTCATAGATAGACATAGATATAGAAAATTTAGGCAAAAAAAACGGCGTCATCTTACGATGACACCGTTCTAAATATCGTTAAAAAAAGCGACTATTTCAAAGTGTTAACGAACTTAGTTAACTTAGCTTTATTGTTAGAAGCTTTGTTTTTGTGGATAACGTTTTTCTTAGCTAAACGATCTAACATAGAAATTACTTTAGGAAGCATTTCTAATCCAGTTTTTTTATCTTCAGCAGCACGCAATCTTTTAATAAAAGTACGTGTAGTTTTAGCTTGATATCTGTTACGTAGACGTTTTGCAGCGTTTGCTCTAATTCTTTTTAATGCTGATTTATGATTTGCCATTGTTTAGCCTTTTATTTCTTCTTGTATTTATTTTCGGACTGCAAATATAGAGGTATTATTTTTAATTGCAAAATGGTTTTTAAAAAATATTTTCATCTAACATTTTAAGCACAAAGCTTTTGAATGCTAAATACTTACAACCAAGCATTATTTTTTGATAAATTAAGGTTTTTTGGCCTGAAATTAGTGCAAAGAGGCATAAAATATTATTTTTGGAAAAAACACAGAAATCAGTGAAGAAACGTATCGCCATTTTTGCTTCAGGTTCAGGATCAAATGCCCAAAAGATAATGGAGCATTTTAAACGCAGTACAGAGGCAGAAGTTGCCCTAGTATTAACCAACAACCCAGAATCTTACGTATTACAAAGAGCCGACAGCTTCGAAATTCCTTCTCATGTTTTTGATAGACATGAATTTTACCAAACCGACGAAGTGCTAGACTTGCTTAAAAATCTAGACATAGATCTAATCGTATTAGCAGGCTTCCTTTGGTTAATCCCTGAAAACTTATTAAAAGAATATCCCGGGAGGATGATTAACATACACCCTGCTCTATTACCTAAATATGGCGGCAAAGGAATGTATGGAGATAGGGTACATAAAGCTGTACTAGAAGCTAAAGAGCATGAGGGCGGCATTACCATCCATTATGTAAACGAACATTATGACGAAGGTGAGTTCATCTATCAAGCTAAATACCGCATAGATAAAGATGACAATTTGGAAATGGTAAAATTCAAGGGGCAGCAATTAGAGCATTTGCATTACCCAAGGATTGTAGAAACGCTGATTAAGAAGATAAAGAAATAAACTAATAATCAGCACTTTAAGAGCAAAACAAATATTTTAAAAAACCAAAGCTAAAGTTCATTCGTATATAAACGCAAAATCATTAATGTTAAATGATTGTTTATGGCGAGACTTTGTACCTTATGTGTTTCATTATTATTAATCTCGCTGTTGCTGGTTAGGTCTTCGCCTACAGCATTAAAACACGTATATACCTATTTCAAATTTGATTACGAAACCAGTGAGAAGTTTGGCGAAACCGAAAATTCCGAACAAAAAAAATCTACAAAGATCACTGAATTTATTACGGCAGGTAGCCACACAATTTGCTTTAAACCGTTAAAAACCGCATCCATATTTCGCATTCATAAACCAAACATACCGTCATCAATCCTAGAGATCAGAAAGCGGCCACCGCAGAATTTAAGTTAAAAACAAATAATCAACATTTAACTTAAAATAATCTTTAGAAAACATGATAAAAAAAATAAACTCTTTCGCAGTACTAGCTGTGCTTTTCATTTCGGTAATCTTTAGTGCTTGTAAAAAAGACAGAAACTCAGAAAATCTTGTTAACGGACCGAACGTTAACTTATATGCATTAACCAACGATGGAAAACTTTTATGGTTTAATGCACAAAATCCAAAAACCATTACCTCTCAGGCCACCATTTCTGGCCTTGTATCAGGAGATAAAATTGTTGGAATTGATTTCAGACCAGCAACCGGACAACTTTACGGACTTGGCAGCAATAGCTACGTTTACGTAATTGACCCTAAAACCGGCGTTTCGAGAGCTATTAATGCCGCTCCTTTTACTCCAGCACTTTCTGGCAGTAATTTCGGTTTCGATTTTAACCCAACTGTAGATAGAATTCGTGTAGTAAGCTCTAGCGGACAAAACCTACGTTTAAACCCAGAAAATGGAGCAGTAGCAGCAACTGATTTAAACATTGCTGATGTTCCTGGTGCAAAAGTTGGAAATATTGCTTACACAGATAATAGAGCTGGCGCAGCTAATACGACTTTATATGATATTGATGCCACAACCGATAAACTTTACAAACAAATTCCGCCAAATGATGGAAAATTAATGGCTGTTGGCAGTTTAGGTTACGATGTTGATGAAACTGGCGGTTTTGATATTAGTCCAGATGGCAGCGCAGCGTTAGCAGCACTTGGACACAACGGAAAATCGGCTTTATTTACGATTGATATTAACACAGGAAAAGCCTCAAAAATTGGCGATTTTAATCAACAAATTATTGGTATTGCAATTCCTACAGAACCAGTAGCTTACGCAATTTCTGCAACTAACGATCTTTTAATTTTTAATCACACTAGTGCTACGCCTACTGCTGTAGTTAAAAAAATTGAAGGTATACAAGCTGGCGAGAGTATTCTTGGTTTAGATATGCGTCCGAAAAATGGGCAACTTTATGCTTTGGGCAGCACCTCTAGACTGTACACTATCAACGCTTCATCTGGACAGGCATCCATAGTTAGCCAACTCAGCAGTTCGATTCTAGGTTCTCAATTTGGCTTCGATTTCAATCCGACCGTTGATAGAATCCGTATTATAAGTAATCTTGGACAAAACTTGAGGGTTGACCCAGATAATGGTGCTGTAACTGTAGATGGCGCTATTACATCCATTACTGCATCAATAAGTGGTGCTGCATATACCAACAATTTTGCTGGCGCTACCACTACAGTACTTTACGACATTGACGCTTTAGGCGATAGACTTTTCAGACAAGAACCACCTAACAATGGTGTTCTTGTTGAAGTTGGTGCGCTTGGCATAAATGTAGAAAGTGCTAATGGATTTGATATTGGCGGAACAAGTGGCATTGCATACGGAATTTTCACGGTAGGCACCACGCAAAGAATATACACCGTAAACCTAACTACAGGTGCCGCCACGCAAATGGCAGCTTTCACCCCTGCAGCTAAAGCTTTCACGCTAGGCTTAGGTTTCTAAAAACATTAAAGAAGCCCTGCAGAAAACAAAGCAGGGCTTCTTTTTTACTAGCTAAAAAAGCTTGCGCTAAACACGATTTGCGAGTGTAGAGTAGCAAAATTCGAGGCTTCAATTTTATTTGAAAAACCTCCTCTAAAAATCGGCTCATTTTCATACCTTTGCGGCTCAAAGCAAACCCCTCAAAATGAGCCAGTCAGTAAAGATCAAAAACGCCCTAATTTCAGTTTATTATAAAGATGGTTTAGCACCATTAGTTGAGTACCTTGGCAAACAAGGTGTAACCCTATTTTCTACCGGTGGAACCGAACAGTTTATTAAAGACTTAAATGTGCCAGTTACTGCTGTAGAAGACTTAACTAGCTATCCTTCAATTTTAGGTGGACGTGTAAAGACTTTACATCCAAAGGTTTTTGGTGGTATTTTAAACCGCAGAAACTTAGCTGGCGACCAAGAGCAAATTGCGCAGTACGAAATCCCTGAAATTGACTTGGTAATTGTAGATCTTTATCCTTTTGAGGAAACTGTTAAAAACGGTGGTACTGACGAAGAAATTATTGAGAAGATTGACATTGGTGGTATCTCTTTAATTAGAGCTGCTGCGAAGAACTTCAACGATGTTGTAATTATTGCATCGAAAGATGATTACTCAACTTTATTAGAGCAATTGCAAGCGCAAGATGGCGCCACAACTTTAGCACAACGTAAGGCTTTCGCTAAAAAAGCTTTCCATACTTCTTCTCATTATGATACGGCTATCTTCAAGTACTTCAACAACGAAGAGCCTTTAAACGTATTTAAAGAAAGTATTGCTAGTGCACAAACTTTGCGTTACGGAGAAAATCCTCATCAAAAAGGAACTTTCTACGGTAATTTAGATGAGATGTTCACTAAATTGAACGGAAAAGAATTAAGCTACAACAACTTGGTAGATGTAGATGCTGCCGTAAGTTTAATTGACGAATTTGAAGAGCCTACTTTTGCGATTTTGAAACATACTAACGCTTGTGGCGTAGCTTCTAGAAGCACTGTTAAACAAGCTTGGATTGATGCTTTGGGTTGTGATCCAGTTTCTGCATTTGGTGGTGTTTTAATTACCAACAGAGAAGTTGATTTAGCAACTGCTGAAGAAATTAACAACTTATTTTTTGAGGTTTTAATTGCACCAAGTTATGAGCAAGCTGCTATTGACTTGTTTAAAACGAAGAAAAACCGTGTAATTTTAAAACGCAACGAAGTTGAATTGAGCAACAAACAATTCAAAACTTTATTGAACGGTGTAATTGAGCAGGATAAAGATTTAATTATTGAAGGTCCTGAGCAAATGACAGCTGTTACCGAAAAAGTACCAACCGCACAAGAATTAAAAGACTTACACTTCGCTAATAAAATTGTAAAACATACTAAATCTAACACCATTGTTTTGGTTAAGGATGATGTTTTAATTGCAAGCGGCGTTGGTCAAACTTCTAGGGTTGATGCCTTGAGACAAGCGATTGAAAAAGCGGCTTCTTTTGGTTTCAGCGTACAAGGTGCTGCTATGGCTTCTGATGCTTTCTTCCCTTTCCCTGATTGTGTTGAGATTGCTGCTGATGCTGGTATTACTTCAGTTTTACAACCAGGTGGTTCCATTAAAGATGCTGATTCTGTAGCAAAAGCTAATGAAAAAGGTATTGCAATGGTGACTACGGGTGTGAGACATTTTAAGCACTAACCTAGGAATCAGGGATTAGGAGTTAGGGATCAGTTTTAATTGCAGAAACTTAACTAACTGCTTTTCTTTCCCTTTGGAAGATACTGAAATAACTGAGGGATATTGAAACTTTGAGGGATTTCCCCCTTTGGAGGGCGCAGGGGGAGGAAAATTTGAAACACCGGACCTGAGTTTATTAAACCCGATTGAAGCGGAAATACTTTTTGGCTGAAGTTGATATACGTGTCAGGCTGAGTTTCCCGAAAGGTCGGGACAAGTAATCGAAGCCTTGCAAACGATGAAACAGATCCTTCGACAAGCTCAGGATGACAGAGGTTGTCAAAAAGATTAAAGCGCAAAGAGGGACTGGCCTTAAAAAGCACTACTGGTTTTGATTTTCAAAGAGAAAAAAGAAACTTAATATAATATTTTGTCTAATTTTACATTTAGGATATTAGACATATTTGTTAATACACATAATAACATACCTTTTACATGGGATTATTTAACTGGTTTACGCAGGAAATTGCCATTGACCTTGGCACTGCGAATACCCTTATTATACATAACGATAAAGTAGTTGTTGATGAGCCTTCTATTGTGGCTTTCGACAGATCGACAAATAAAATTATTGCGATTGGCCGTCAGGCAATGCAAATGGAGGGTAAAACCCACGATAACATTAGAACTGTTAGACCTTTGAAAGATGGTGTAATTGCAGATTTTAACGCTGCTGAAGCCATGATTAAAGGAATGATCCGCATGTTAAATGGCGGTAAAGGTTGGATGTTCCCTTCGTTGAGAATGGTAATCTGTATTCCTTCTGGTATTACCGAGGTTGAAAAACGTGCGGTTAGGGACAGTGCCGAAATTGCTGGTGCAAAAGAAGTTTACTTAATTCACGAGCCAATGGCTGCTGCTGTAGGTATTGGTATTGATGTGGAAGAACCAATGGGTAACATGATTATCGATATTGGTGGTGGTACTACTGAAATTGCGGTTATTGCGCTTTCGGGTATTGTTTGCGATCAATCTATTCGTGTGGCTGGAGATAACTTCGACTCGGATATCGTGAACTACATTCGTCGTCAGCATAACATTATGATTGGTGACCGTACTGCGGAGAAAATCAAGATTGAAGTTGGTGCTGCTTTACCTGAATTGAGCGATCCACCTGCTGATTTTGCGGTTCAAGGTAGAGATTTGATGACTGGTGTGCCGAAGCAAATCACAGTTTCTTATACTGAAATTGCACACTGCTTGGATAAATCGATCTCTAAAATTGAGGAAGCGATTTTGAAAGCTTTAGAGATTACTCCGCCAGAACTTTCTGCTGATATTTACCAAACTGGTATTTACTTAACCGGTGGTGGTGCTTTGTTAAGAGGTTTAGATAAACGTGTGGCTGCAAAAACTAAATTGCCGGTTCACGTTGCAGAAGATCCTTTGCGTGCGGTTGTACGTGGTACGGGCATTGCCTTGAAAAACATTGGAAATTATAAATTCTTAATGCAATAAATCGAGTTGTAGGTTGTGAGTTATAAGTTTTAAGTCTTGTAACTTACAACGTATCACTTATAACCTAACACCTAAATGCGTAACCTTTGGATATTTCTTAGCAGATACAACGCATTTTTCTTTTTTATCATCTTTTTTACCGTTGGCATTATTTTAACGATTAGGAATAATGTGTACCAACGCAGTGTTACTTTCAGCTCTACCAACGAAGTAGTAGGTACGGCTTATAAAAGATTGAATGTAATTAAGCGTTATTTAAACTTAGTAACCGTAAATGATAGTTTAGCGGCAGAAAATGCGGCTTTAAAAACGCAGTTACTTGCTATTGCCAGTATTGATAGTACACAAATCACAAAAGTGAAAGACACTATCAATCATCAGCAATACACTTTAATAGCTGCCAAAGTTTTCAAGAACTCGGTTACACTAACTAACAATATCATTACCATTAACAAAGGTACGAAAGAAGGCATTTTAAAGGATATGGCCGTGATTTCTCCGGGTAAAGGTGTGGTTGGCTTTGTGCAAAATGTGTCTGAAAATTTTGCTACTATTCGCCCGTTAATTAATCAAGAAACAGCAATTAGCGTAGTTTTGAAAAAAGACAATGCTTTTGGTAGTTTAGTTTGGGGCGAAGATAATTTTGATTATCGCAAAGCGCAAGTGAAGGAAATTCCTAACCATTATAAGGTTAAAGTTGGAGATACGATTGTAACTTCGGGCTTTGGTGGTTTCCCTAAAGGCATTGAAGTAGGTAAGGTAACCAACACTATTAGCACAGGCGATAGCTTTATGACTTTAGAAGTTGCGTTGTTTAACAATTTTAACACACTTCAATTTGTTTATGTAGTTAAGGATAAATTTGCGGAAGAGGTAAAAGCTTTGCAACCAGAAGTGAAAAATGAACAGTAGAGTAATACTTATAAATATTTTTAGATGGCTAGTGCTTTTGTTTGTACAGATCTTTCTGTTGCGGAACATGGCATTTTATAACCTATCTACTCCGTTCATTTATGTATTATTTATTTTAGTGCTCCCTTTTAACATCCCAAATTTGCTGTTATACATTATCGCTTTTATAACAGGTCTTACCCTAGATGTATTTTACGACACTTTAGGCGTACATACAAGCGCTTGTATCGCTTTAGCTTTTGTAAGGATACTCTTCATTTCTGTAAGTTTAAACAGAGAGGCAGTTGATGAACCTGAGCCTTCGTTGGGAAATATGGGTTTTAGGTGGTTTTCTTTATACGCTGTATTGTGTATTTTTACACATCACATCATATTGTTTTTCCTAGAAGCTTTTAAATTTACATCTTTAGCTTACACTTTGGGAAGAACTTTGCTGAGTGTGGTATTTACACTTTTCATCGTATTACTGGTAGAGTTTATCTTCCATAACAGAAAATCGGCTTAATGGATCAACTGTTTAATAGAAAATACATCATACAAGGCTTATTTGTGCTTATTGCACTCATCTTGCTGGGTAGACTTTTCTATATTCAGGTAGCTAGTGATAAATATTTTCTTGATGCCAACAATAATGCCTTGCGTAAGAAATTCATCTATCCTGCTCGTGGCGTAATTACCGACAGGAAGGGCAAGGTGCTGGCTCAGAACCAACCTACTTACGATTTAATGGTAATCCCTAACGAAGTGAAGCCTTTTGACACACTTTCTTTGTGCAACATCATTGGGATTAGCATGGAAGATTTCAGGAAGAAATTTCGTAAGGCAGTGGTACAATCCAGATATCAGGCCTCTATTTTTCAGAAATTGCTCTCGGTACAAACCTATGCTACTTTACAGGAGCGCATGGCAAATTTCAAGGGTTTTGATGTACAAAAAAGAACGATCCGTTATTATCCAGACAGTATTGGCGGACAACTATTGGGCTACATTAGAGAAGCCAACGCTACAGAAATTGAGCGCCACAAAGGTTATTACAAACCGGGGGATTATATAGGAAAAATGGGCTTAGAGCGCCAATACGAAGTAGAACTAAGAGGTACCAAAGGCGTAAAAAATATTCTTTACAATGCCCATAACGTACCACAAGGAAGTTACGCCGATGGTAAATTCGACTCCTTAGCTATTGCGGGTGATCAAATAACCACTACAATTGATGTAGAGATACAAAAATTGGGAGAACAATTGTTGCGCAACAAAGTTGGAAGTATTGTAGCTATTGAGCCTGCCACGGGCGAAGTTTTAGCTTTCGTGAGTAGTCCGGGTTATGACCCCAACTTAATGGTAGGGCGTGAAACGGGCAACAATTATATGAAGATTCTTGCCAATCCCTATCGCCCGTTTTTTTCTCGTCCAATTAAAGGTCGATATTCTCCTGGTTCTGCATTTAAACCTTTAGATGCACTAATTGCGCTACAAGATGGTGTGGTTAATGAGCTTACTACAATTTATTGTCCTGGTTATTATGTTGTTGGAAACAGAAGGTTTAGGTGTGATCACGCAAGTGGTGATGGTAACGTTGCCGTTAGAAAAAGTATTGCCAGATCTTGCAACGTATATTTCTATGATATTTTTGCTAGAATGATGCTGAAGAAAGGTCGCAAGAATCAGCATAAAGCTTACGATGAATGGCAAGAAAAAGTTAGAAAATTTGGCATTGGAGATACCTTGGGCATTGATTTTCCTGGTGAAAGTGGTTACAAACTATTTACCGCAGCTGATTATACCAAACGTTATAGTAAATACTGGAGTTACGGTTCTATCCTATCGGTAAGTATTGGGCAGGGCGAGATCACTACTACTCCATTACAAATGGCCAACATTATGGCCATCATAGCTAACAGAGGGTATTATATTAAACCACATTTGGTAAAAGGCATTGGAGATACCAAATATATCCATCCAAAATATAAAGAGAAGCATCAAGTAGGAATTGATGCAAGACACTTTGAATCTGTAATTGACGGCATGCAGGATGCAGTTAACGCACCTTGGGGAACTGCCACAGAATCGCGTATTCCAAATATTTTGATGTGTGGCAAAACAGGAACTGTACAAAACGTACATGGTAAAAATCACTCGGTTTTTATTGGTTTTGCTCCGCGTGATAACCCTAAAATTGCGATTGCGGTAATTGTAGAAAACGGTGGTTATGGTGGTGCTTATGCCGCACCAATGGCCAGTTTCATTACTGAAAAATACTTAACCGACAGCTTAAAAGGCCGAAGGATTAATGGAGCTACGGTAGAACAGTACAAGGCAGACAACCTACTTCCGGTTTTAAAGGATAAATTGCCAAAAGTAAAACCAAAAGTAGACACAACTAAAGTAGATAGCACGAAAAAATCTGCACCAATTAAACCTGTATCTACAGCAAATAACATAAACAAAGCAGCCATTTTACCTAAAAATAATGCAACAACAGAATAGTAGATTTTTCTTTAATGTTGACTGGGTAACCATATTAATTTATATGGCTTTGTGTACTATTGGGTTTTTCAATATTTTTTCGGTACGATACGATCCCGATAAATCTGAGGCGTTTAATTTTGGCGCTGAATACGGAAAACAGCTCATCTTTATTATTTCGGGTTTAGTATTGGGTCTATCTATTTTATTGTTCGATGCAAAGTTTTTCAGTGTTTTTGCGCCGATAGTTTATGGGGTAACCATTGTGCTGTTAATAGCTGTGTTAGTTGTAGGAAGAAACGTGGGGGGTAATCAAGCGTGGATACCCATAGGCTCTTTCCGCTTACAACCATCAGAGTTTGCAAAATTTGGAACAGCATTACTATTAGCGAGATATATCAGTTCGTTTAACATTAAACTGAATACCTTAAAACCAATATTAATTTGCGCAGCTATCATTATAGCGCCAATGGCGCTGATTATGTTACAGCCAGATGCCGGTTCTATGTTGGTGTTCCTTTCATTTATGTTCCCCTTGTATCGCGAAGGTTTACCAGGAAATCTTTTGATTATTTTTTGGGGTGCAGTACTACTATTCATCCTCAACCTATTTGTATCGCCTACAATTCTTATCTTTTCCATTTTGGTAATTGGTGGTTTATTTGCCTACAACAATAAAAAGCGGATGCAAAAAGTCATCAACATTAGTATTGTAACCTTGGTGGCCATCTGTTATTTATTTGTAGCAAAGTATATTTTTGAGAATGTACTGAAACCTCACCAACGCACACGTATTGAACTAATCTTGGGATTAACAAGTGATAAGAGAGGTGCAGGTTACAATGTAATTCAATCTATAATTGCTATTGGTGCTGGCCAGGTAACTGGAAGGGGGCATTTAGAAGGTACGCAAACTAAATATGGCTATGTACCGGCGCAAAGCACCGATTTTATTTTCTCTACCATAGGTGAAGAATGGGGTTTTATTGGCTGCTTTGTAGTAATTGGCTTATATGCGTTTCTTTTATTGAGGATTATCAATATGGCAGAGCGACAGCGGTCGGTATTCTCTCGAGTTTACGGATACAGCATTGCGTGTATCTTCTTTTTCCATGTATTTATTAATATAGGGATGACGATTGGCATTATGCCAGTAATAGGTATTCCGTTGCCGTTTATCAGTTACGGGGGGTCATCATTGTGGAGTTTTACGATATTACTGTTTATCTTCCTGAAGTTAGATTCTAATAGGATGGGATTTATTTAAAGTCCCCTTAGGAGGTTTAAGAGGTTAATCCTTAAATCTTCTATTCAACAATAAATAGAATTTATCTACCGTAGCCTGTTTATCTGCCCAGTTATTCTTTGCAGCATAGTTCTTTTGGAAGAAGTTATCAGCTGCATCAAAATTTGGCATTTTGTTGGCAATATCAATTGCTTCAGCGTAAGCTAAATTATAGCCATTAAACAGGTCTTTAATGTAAAGTAGTTTATCGTTCAGGTTTATTGCCGATTTCAAATCAGTAATTGTACTGCCTGATGTTTCATTTAATCTAGTACCTGTATTCTTACCAGCAAGAATATCATTTAGGGTAGGTTTACTGGTTTCAATCTCAACCTTCGTAGTTTCTACAGTTTCTACTACTACCTTTTTCACTTCTGCCACAACTGGAGTTGCAAGCTGCTCTATTACTGGTGTGCTTTGTACTTCTTCTATTTTTTCAACAGGTTCCTTTTCTATCTCATGCACCAAAAATGGCTCTGGTCCAATTTCATCTTCCTCCAACTCTTCCGGATCACGAATTAAGTTTTCTTTTACCTTCTTTTTGTGCTCTAGAATTAGCTCCTCTTCTTTGCTTAGTGGCCTATCAAATAACTGATCTGTGGACTTTTCTTCAAAATCAAACTTGTCGTCTTCAGAAAAACTACCATCATTCAAAATAAACTCAAAAGTATGCTCAGGTTCTTCATCGAACTTAAAAATTTCTCTTTCATGTTCAGCTAGTGGTGCTTCTTCCTCTTCTATTTCTTCTTCAATTAGGATGGGAGTTGGAGCCTCGAAGACTTCTTCATCTGGTACATTCGCAAAAGTAATTGCCTCTACTTGCTGTACATCCTTCAATTCATCACTTATTTCATCATCAATCACAACTTCTTCTGGTGTGTTTTGAGATTGCAAAGCAACTGGTAAAGCATGTAGTGGTAAATTTAATTTTTTGATGATTTGGATATGATCAGCCAAGAAATTAGCGTTAGCTAAAAACAACTCTAGTTCCAATTCGCTCAGTTGCTCAGGATTTTGAGATAAAAACTGA
The DNA here is from genome assembly GCF_057652195.1 of Pedobacter sp. T50_32. NCBI lineage: Bacteria > Pseudomonadati > Bacteroidota > Sphingobacteriia > Sphingobacteriales > Sphingobacteriaceae > Pedobacter > Pedobacter sp. T50_32. The sequence continues at coordinate 262,410 of NZ_JBYFBY010000006.1, forward strand.
TACTGTTCATTCAATTCGTTGAGTATGTTTCCTAATTTCTTGAAAAGAGCTTCTTGTTTCATCTGTTGCATTTTCTTTAACGGCCAGCCATGTACGACCCAATTATCCTAACAATTATTAAATCATAAAGTTGTAACGAAAATTTCGGGGTTTTATGTTAATAATTCAGCCAAAAATACTATAAAAATCTTTTATATTTTCTCTTGATGAATATATCTTGTTATGGTCTAGGAGAGAACGTTAAATTGAGCTTATACACTAACAGATTATATTGCATATCAAAGCAAATTTATCTAAGTTTGGCTAAAAATACCTTACATGTTATTTAGCGAACAAAACTTTAGACGGGGAGAATTTAGTGGTAGTATTGAAGTAATTTGTGGTTCGATGTTTTCTGGCAAGACTGAAGAATTGATCAGAAGGCTGAAAAGAGCCCAAATCGCTAAGTTAAATGTAGAGATTTTTAAACCGAAGACAGACACACGTTACGATGATACCGCTGTTGTATCTCACGACAAAAACGCTATTCAATCTACTCCCGTTGATAGCTCGGCTGCGATTTTACTTTTAGGCACAAACACCCAAGTTGTAGGCATAGATGAGGCTCAATTTTTTGATGAAGAACTGCCAGAGGTTTGCAATACATTGGCTAGAAAAGGAATTAGAGTGATTATTGCAGGTTTAGATATGGATTTTCTAGGGAAGCCCTTTGGGCCTATGCCTGCTTTAATGGCTATTGCAGAACATGTAACTAAGGTAAATGCTGTCTGTATGCAATGTGGTAGCCCAGCGGTGTATTCTTATCGCACCGCAGCTAGCGAATCGAGAGTTTTGCTAGGAGAAAAAGACAGTTACGAACCTCGTTGCAGAGCTTGTTTTAATGCTATGTAGCAATGAAGTAGGTAAATCATCCATTGCAAATTAATAATGGCTAATGAACCAATGAATTGCTTACCTGGCCACTACCATTTTCTTTGCTTGCTTAAAGTTTGAAGCATTTACGCTGTACGTATAAATTCCATTAGGGAAGCGACTAGTATCAACATAAAAACGATAGCTACCTGCTTCAAACACACCATTTACGATACTGCTCAGCTTCCTACCGTCAATATTATAAATTGTAATTTCTAATGCGGTTTTTTCTGGTAAATCTACAGGTAGATAAGTATAGTTCTTTGCAGCATTTGGATAGTTTTGTTTAAGCACATATTCGGCAGGCAACACTTTATCAACTTTCTTTTGCAAGTCGACATATTTGGTCTGTGCTGCATCTCCAACTGCTATCAGATCGTTTTTGTTATCTCCAGCTAAAAACGCATAAACAACTTTTATTGATCCACTTTTAGGGATACTGTAGGGGCCACTTCCTATGGTAAACATTACATCATAGCCATTAGCAACATCATGCCCCAAACCATTTGCCTGCACTCCAGAAGTTAGCGTTTGGTACTTCTCAGCTATCGTAAAATAATTATCTGCCAAAAAATTACCCGGCACCTGATAAGAAAGTGGATAGTAGGAGGCTGGAGCAGTTAATTTCAACAATTTAACTCCAGCAAAAGGATAACCAGCATTCTTTTTTGCATATACGTAAGCCAATTTATTAGCTGCATCGTATTGCGTAGCATTCGCTGAAGATTCGTCCAAATCCCAATCTGTAAATAAACCAGTATAGATATTTTCCAAATCTGCACTTCCTGTATTAGCAATCTCGTATTCCATGATCACATATTTATCATCGGTAGCAGTATCAAAAGCCAAACCTTTAGCCAGTATTTTTAAACCAATCGGGCTAGCGCTCCCAGCATCGGTAAAAACAGTTGTACCTTCAAAATTGGCTGTAGATGGCGATACCATTGCTGCTATTTGCTGTCTTCTAAAATCATCACTATAACTGGCATCTATCCTCGCATTGTTCATTACCTGCGTTTCAGATTTGGCAATTAAGAGCGCAGCTTCGTACAGCATATTTTCATCCTTATATACAAAACCTAAACCGGCTGTAGCATTTGGACGACTGTACCCTACCCTACCATTTGAAGTTAAAGTAGTACTAATTTTATTCACTCGAATATTGAGGTAATCTAATGCAAAAACTTCTTTAAAACTTTCAAAATCTGTGTAGGAACCATTATTACCTGTATATCTTACTGTAAAAGTAACTTCATGGTTTTCTGGTGCATTAGGTAGAACCTTAACTCTTATAGGACCAATATCCGTTTTCGTTTCTTGAGTATTGAAATTTCCTGCATTGATGTTTTGATCTAAGACTTGCACGAAACTACTATTGCTAGCTATACTGACATTTAACGAATTTACTGGAATGAGAAAATTTTTCAGGCTAAATCGCATGGTTACTTCTGTGCCTGGTGCCCTATTGCCAGCACTCTGATCGCTAATGGAAATGCTCTGGTAACGTACCGAAGCAGCCGACTCGGTTAAAGCTCTGTAAGCATTTAGTCTTCCACGGCCTAACATATTTGCATAGGTTGGATTTTTCGCATCTATCGGATCAGCAGTTGCTCGTAATATTTCACCAATTTGAATTCCTGTGTAGGTAGGATATTTTGCTTTCAACAATGCAGCCGCACTAGATACTAGTGGTGCGGCCATCGATGTGCCAGAGTAATATGAATAACTATTGTTGTACACAGTGTTGTAAATACCTTGGCCTGGAGCAGAAATATCAACATAAGTGCCGTAATTAGAAGCCGAACCTTTGGTATCATCAGCGTTTAAATTTGCTACCGCCAACACCCCATCAAAAGCTGCTGGGTATATTGGATAATCATTGCCAGAATTGCCCGCTGCAGCCACTACCAAACAGCCTTTGCTAATGGCATAATTCACCATTTCTTGGCCAAATTGTCCACCGCCTGCACCTCCCCACGAACAGTTAATGATGTGAGCGCCTTTATCGGCAGCATACTTAATGCCCTCATAACCTTTGTAAATAGATCTTGCGGCATCATCTGCACCAGCTTTTACAATCAGCAACTTTGCATTGTAAGCTAAACTAGCTACTCCTAAACCATTATTTGAAACCGCACTTGCGATACCACTTACATGCACACCATGATCTGCTGCTGAACTTTTTACATTTGGATCGTTATCTGGGATCATCGTAGATGCCGAAGCTCCACATAAATCCCAACCAGCGTAGTTGTCTATAAAGCCGTCGCCGTCGTCATCTATACCATTAACCGGATCTGCCGTGTTGTAGTAAATATTCGCAGCTAAATCTTGATGAGTGATTTCAGAACCAGTATCAACAATACCAATAATTACATTAGAGGAGTTTTTCAAAACATCCCAAGCTTGTGGCGCCCTTACCTGTGATAAATAAAATTGCGTGCTATAAGCCACATCATTTGGTGTATGCCAAGTACTATGTATGTAACTAGGTTCGGCATATGCAATGTTATCACTAACCAACAACGTATTAATTACCTTTTCTATGTTAGCATTACTTTGATATTTAATATGGTAGTAAAGCTCGAAATTATATCCATTTTTATCTGCGAGCGCTTGGTTGCCTTTCGATTGTTCCTTAAATATAGGTTCTAGTGCTGTTAGTGAAATCCCGTTTGTAGAAAGCTCTCTTGCTGTACTCTGAGTAACCACATCTAGCCTCACACCTTCTTTAAATTTAATAACAAGTGTATTTGGAAGGTAGTCTTTAGAGGTAATGCCAACAGGAAGGTTAAATGTACCCTTTTTGGACGCTCCTATGTTACCCTGCTTAAATGCAAGTAAAATAAAAATGATTAAAAGAAGAAGGCCACCCCTTTTCATCGTAGAAGCACTGAAATCACAGTATGAAGTTACTGATAATTAAGCGATAAAACAAATAGCTCTAGTCAAAAAAGTTTTAAATCTTCATTTTAATACTCAAAATTAAAGTAAACACTTTTTAATTTTTCACTCTATTCTGCTCTGTTTGTGCTCCATTGGCATTATGCCTACGTAAGTTGCTAATTGCTTTACCAAACCTGTACGTATAACTCACGGCAACTGTTGTAAAATCGCCTCTATTTCTCCAGTTGGCTTCGGTTAAATTTAAGTTGTTAATGATACCGTTAATAGCTCTAGTTTGAAAGATATCCGTTGCACTTAAACGCAGAGTGCTACTTGTAGAAAGTTTCTTTTGAACAGCCAAACCGATGTCGTAAACTTTACCGATTTCAAACTGTACGTTTCTTAATTTAGTTTGATATCTGTAGTTTACTTCTCCACTCCAGCCTTTATTTAACTTTAATTGCAATTGGCCATTGCTAGAGAAAAAACCACCTTTAGTATTTAAGAAACCTGTATAAAAATCACTTTGTGAATGAATGTAGGTGTACTGACCGAACCAATGCAAACCCAACCATTTTGCAAAATCTAAGTTTGCATCAACCGAAGCATTATAAACCTCTTGTTTACCAATATTAGCTGGTCGACTGTAGTATGTTCCATCTACAATCTCAATCGTCTCATTAACCTGATCACGTGTATGGTTATAACTTACTGCAGTGGTAATTTTGTTTTTGTACATATGCGAAAGCTCAATAGTTTGTGTAAATGACGGCTTCAAAAATGGATTTCCTACATAGTAAGTAAACTTATCTAACGGAGAAAAGAACGGATTTAGATCTTGATAAAACGGTCTGTCTATTCTTCTACCATAGTTTAACCCAAGCTGATGGGTGGATGTAGTATCTAACTTGTATGAGAAATATAAGCTTGGAAAGGCGTTGATGTAACTTCTCTTGAAACTAGAATCGGGTTTCATGATATTGCCCAACTGGTGACCTTTAGAAATAGTTCCTTCTACCCTTAAACCAGCTTGGACCGAAAATTTCTTCCCCTCCGAACTTAAGTTTAAATAAGCAGCGCTGATATTTTCACTATATAAAAAGTGGTTACTTTTATCGTAATCTGGAGAAGTTACGTTGTTAGCGGTTAAAAAGTAGCTGGCAATGTTATTGGTTTTAATGTAACTCGATTTAGCACCCGCATCCATTTTCCAATTTTTGCCTAAACCTTGCGAATAATCTGATTTTAAGCTGTAGATGTTAATTTTTGCAGGCAAATGTCCAGTTAGCAAGTCTTGCATTATCAAATTACCATTACCGTCATAGGTATCATTAAAATATTGTTGGTCTGTTCTGGTGTTGTAATTAATGTAATCACCATCAACCGTAATTTCTTTACCTGTTTTACCAAATTTATGACGATAATTGATATTAGCACCTCCATTTTTGAAGTCAACATCATCCATATTTTTGGCTACAATGCTCGAATATTTTACCCTCAATGGATGCAGTAAATTACTGGTATTGTCATTCACGTTATCAGCATTCCTTAAATTCCCTTTTAAAACTACACCCCACGTGGTAAAATCTGATTGGTAAAAATCCATTCCAGCGGTGCCGTTAAACGTATTGCCATGTCTTTGGAAATAGGAGTTTTGGTTGAAGAAATAATCTACATTACCATCGGGCTTTTTGTAAGTTCTATTTAAATCTAAATCTGTAAAAGTGTTACTCAGATTATAACCAAAGTTCCCGAAAAAATTGAGCTTGTTTTTGCGATAGTTTAGGTTGAGGCTATTATTCGATCTTGTTTTTTTACCTTGATTTAAACTAACATTAGCAGAACCGTTAAATCCAACAGCTTTATCTTTTTTTGTTTTGATATTGATGACACCTGCATTTCCAGCGGCATCATATTTTGCTGGCGGGTTGGTCATCAATTCTATTTGATCTACCATGGATGACGGTAATGACCGAAGGTAATTTTCTAGATCTGCACCAGAAAGATAGCTAGGTTTATCGTCAATAAAGATCATTACACCTGGTTTTCCTTTTAGGCTAATGCTTCCATTTTGGTCTACACTTACCCCTGGTGATTTCTCTAAAACATCAAGTGCCGAAGTACCAGCGTTAGAAATCAAAGCATCTACGTTAACTACGGTTCTATCTATTTTACGCTCTACGAAAGGTTTTTTTGATACAATATTTACCGTATTTAAGGTTTTGGTAGCGGTAGTAAGCTTTAAATCGCCTAATAGAATTTTCGAGTCGCTCTCACTAACAACAATGGCTTCGCTTCTGTAATTTAAATAACCCACCAATGCAATCCTGATTTGGTAATTACCGTTTGCCACCTTATCGAAAGAGAATTTTCCATCAGCTTCTGTAAAAACAGTTTTAACCAACACACTATCTTTAGCAGTAAATAAGGCTACCGTGGCCAAATCAAGGGGTTTAAGATCACTATCTGTAATTTTTCCGTTGATTGTTGAAGTGCTACTTTGCTGTGCGGTAGCATAAATTGAGGCAATGGCAAGCCATAGGGTCAATATAACCTTGAATTTTGATTTCATTAAAGCTTTTATTTTGTTTAACTACCGATGCGATATTGGGTATCGGCTCTGGTAATATATTTCTCTTTATATTTTTGATGTGTGTTAGTATCCTGTTTTACGCCATTCACCAACATTTCGTTTCTGTTTAAAACATAGGATGGATTTTCTCCAATTACGATGATATTATCATTTACCATATCTCTTTTAATATCTTCCCTTGCATCTTTTCCTTGATATGAAACATGAACGACTACTTTTCCATCAACCTTTACAGTGCTAGTAGTGGTAGATGTAGTTGTACTCACCGTTTTAGAAACCGGTGGCGCATAAAACTCAACCGATTTTACAGGATCAACCTTTGCACAAGTTGCAATAGCTTCATTCTTTACATCAACTTTTTTACTTGCTGGACCGGCTACTCCCAATTCCAAATCTTCTGAATAAATAACTTCCTTTTTGGAGAACTTGGCTTTGGTAGAAGTATGTTTTGGAGTTTGTATCATCCTAGTTTTCTCATCAATAGTTTCAGTAATGCTATGCGCTGTAATGGTTTGTACTTTCCTTGTAGTGGTTTTTACAATGTGTTTTGGCTTTTCACTCAATGTAAAAGCTACGCTTAATGCTAAAACCAATAACAACGACATTGTTAATATTGTCTTTTCTAAACTCCCTAAAGAAGCTTTTTTATTGAAGGCAATTCTACGGATACGTGAAATCAATTGGCCTTTGCCATTGGCCATAGACATTGCAAAGCCGGTAGCATTTAAGTTAAATTCTTGACACGACACCAATGCTTTAAGGTAACCGCTCTTATCATTAGTGCATGAAATAGCCAAATCATCGCAACAATTTTCTCGCTCTTCCTTTATTAATCGAGATAGCCACAGCACCGCCGGATTAAAGAAAAATAGCACTTCCAATACATTCTGAAAGATGTTCACCAAATAATCTCTACGTTTGATATGCGCCAATTCGTGGCTTAAAATGGCTTCAACTTCGGTTAAACTTAAGTGGTTTAGCATGCCGATGGGCATTAAAATAACTGGCTTAAAATGCCCGATAACCATAGGAATTTTAGCAATGCCGGATTGAAAAATTTGAACACTTTGTTTAATATACAGCTGTTGCGAAAGCTCATCTACTTTATGTTGCCAAAAGTTACCAGCATCGAAAATTTTTGTATGTTTCAAATGATGAACACCTTGCAAGCCAAGCAGCAGCCTTACCGCCTTCATAAGAATAATACCTAACCACACCAGCAGCAGCTGATTAGCATAAGTGCTTAAAGTAGTGACAACAGTAGCTATATCGTTAACAAAATTGTATTTAAATGTGGAATTTGAGTTTGAAACATCTCTATTTAAAAAAGCCGAAAAAAGATTAACGTTGTTTAGCGACTGATAGAAAACAACAATCATAACAATAGAAAACGTACCCAGCAAACCTGTAAGCAGATTATATTTTAAGGCTGGCGAGCTATTTTTTGTACCCAGAACAATAGCTCCAACTAGCAGCGTCATCAGCAACCCTATCCATAAAGAATGAAACAAGGTGCTGTAAAGTGCATTAACCCAGTCTGCAGGTAAAAAGTTTAACCATTGAAAGTCCATAATTGTGGTTCCGTTAATATTTTAAATTTGTTACTTCTCTAAGTCTTTCAGCATTTTCTTAATCTCCTCCAATTCCTCCCTCGTAGTTTTTTCATTGCCCAAAAGCTGCATTACCAAATTAGTAGTAGAGCCTTTGTACAAAGTATTCACAAATCTGTCCAATAGTTGATCTTTGGTTTTAATTTCGGCTTGTACAGGTGCATAAATGTGTTTCATCTGGCTTTCGTCACGCTTTAAAATCCCTTTTTCGGCCATGATCTGCATTTGCTTTAAGGTAGAAGTATAATTTACATCTCTTTGCTTGTTAAGCTCGTCATTTACGAAACGGACAGTGCTTGCGCCATATTCCCATAAAACCTGTAAAATCTCTAACTCTGCTCGGGTTGGTTCTGGTATTGAATTATTCACGTTATTCTGTTGCATAAAACAAAGGTAGGATAACTTTCGTACGAAGCAAATTTTCATCGAATTTTTTATAACTTCAACTATTAGAGGCATAAAAAATCTTTTTGTTGCATGACTAGGAATTTATTTTTTTAACATAGAAATTGATATCCAATAAGTAAAGAAAGTCTTTTACAACCCTTTCTATTGTCGTTTTTAACCCGAAGCAAACTGGCTTTTTTGGTGAAATTTGATTAACTTAACTTAAACAATAAAACCATGACTAAAGAAATTTGGCTTAACCTGCCAGTTAAAAACATCCAGAAAACCACTGACTTCTTTACGAGAATCGGTTTTACTTTAAACACGCATGCGCCACAAAGTGCCACCATGGCTTCTTTTAAAATTGGGCAAAAGGATTTTATCGTTAATTTTTTTACCGATGAGGTGTTTAACAGCTTTACTCCTTTTAAAATAGCTGATTTAGAAAATAAAACGGAATGTTTGATTTCTATCGATGCGGAAAACCCTACGGAAGTAGATGAGATTTTAGCGAAAGCTGAGGCTGCAGGTGCTTACATTTACGCTAAAGGTGGCGAAAAAGATGGTTGGATGTATGGTGGCGGTTTTACTGATTTAGATGGACATAAATGGAATGTCTTGTTCATGGATTTTAGTAATTTCAATCAATAAAACTAATTAATACCACAGATGCAAAGATTTTATTGATACAGAAAAGCAAAAAACCAAATTATTAATGCTGTTGATCAGATTTTTTAAAATCTGTGCATCTATGGCTAAAACCAAATATTATGGAAAGAATATATTTCAAAATCGAGATTGATGCGCCTAAAGAAAAAGTATGGAATGTACTTTTAGGAGAAACAACCTATCCAGTTTGGACTGCTCCCTTTGCTGAGGGCTCTAGAGCAATAACCGATTGGCAAATAGGAAGCAAGGTTTTGTTTGTGAATGCGGAAGGTGATGGAATGATTTCTAAAATTGCCGAACATATACCTAATGAATACATTTCCATTCATCATTTAGGCATGTATATGAATGGGGTGGAAGACTATGATAGCGAAGAGATAAAAAAATGGGCAGGCGCTATTGAAACTTATAAGTTAAGCACAAAAGACGGCAAATCTTTATTAAGTGTAGAATTGGATACTACCGAAGAGCATAAAAGCTATTTTGAAGAAAAATGGCCAGTAGCACTGGAAAAGGTGAAGGAATTGTCGGAGGGCTAGACAAAATCGTGATTGCGAAAGATTGCTGCGTCGTTTCATTCCTCGCAATGACGAAATGGGAACATAAAAAATCCTCCGGTGAATTACCGGAGGATTTCTATATAACATTTAAATGCTACTACAAACCTGCCAAAGCATTATTCAACGTAGCACTTGGACGCATTGCTTTCGAAGCTAATTCGTCGTTAGGGTTGTAATAACCACCAACATCTTGAGCCTTTCCTTGCGCTTCAATCAATTCAGCAGTAATTTTTGCTTCGTTCTCTGCTAGAGTTTTTGCTAATGTCTCAAACTTGGCTTTCAAGTCTGCATCTTTAGTTTGTGCAGCTAAAGCCTCAGCCCAATAGAACGCCAAATAGAAGTGAGAACCACGGTTATCAATCGTTCCTAATTTTCTACCAGGAGATTTATCAGTTGCTAAAAACTTCGCGTTAGCCTCATCTAAGGCATCAGCCAATACTTGCGCTTTAGAGTTATCTTGAGTTTGCGCCAAGTGCTCTAAAGAAGCTTGTAGTGCCAAAAACTCACCTAATGAATCCCAACGTAAATAACCTTCTTTAACAAACTGCTCTACGTGCTTAGGGGCAGAACCACCAGCACCAGTTTCAAATAAACCACCACCATTCATTAAAGGTACAATCGACAACATTTTTGCTGAAGTACCTAATTCTAAAATCGGGAATAAATCGGTTAGGTAATCACGTAGTACGTTACCAGTTACAGAGATAGTGTCTTCACCTTTACGGATACGCTCTAAAGTAAATTTAGTTGCTTCGATTGGAGAAAGAATACGAAGATCCAATCCATTGGTATCAAAATCAGCTAAATATTTATTCACTTTTTTGATGATCTGTGCATCGTGTGCTCTGTTTTCATCTAACCAGAAAACAGCTGGAGTGCTAGATAGACGAGCTCTGTTCACGGCTAATTTCACCCAGTCTTGGATAGGTGCATCTTTAGTTTGGCACATACGGAAGATATCGCCAGCTTCTACAGCCTGTTCAAAAAATACATTACCAGCAGCATCGCTTACACGGATAGTACCGTTAGCCGCAGCTTGGAAAGTTTTATCGTGAGAACCATATTCTTCAGCTTTTTGAGCCATTAAACCAACGTTAGGTACAGAACCCATGGTAGTTGGGTTGAAGGCACCGTGTTTTTTGCAATCATCGATAGTTGCAGTGTAAACACCAGCGTAGTTTCTATCTGGGATGATAGCTAAAGTATCTTGTTGTTTGCCATCTTTATCCCACATTTGGCCCGAAGTACGGATCATTGCAGGCATTGAAGCATCTACAATTACATCTGAAGGAACGTGCAAGTTGGTAATGCCTTTATCAGAATTAACCATGGCTAAAGCTGGACCGTTAGCAATAGTAGCATCAATTGCTGCTTTTACTTCCAACTCTTGTACATGACCAGCAATTTTTGCATAAACATCGCCCAAACCGTTACGAGTATCAACTCCTAAAGATTTGAAAAGCTCAGCATATTTTGTAAAAACTTCTGCGAAATAAACCTCTACAATTGCACCAAAAATGATAGGATCTGAAACCTTCATCATCGTTGCTTTTAAGTGCGCAGAAAGTAATACGCCGGTAGCTTTAGCTTCTTCAATGGCATCAACCACAAAAGATTTCAATTTTGCCAAACTCATTACCGAGCTATCAATTACTTCGCCAGCTTTTAAGTTAGCTAAACCTTTCAATTCGGTAACTGCACCACTAGCATCTACAAAATCAATCTTGAATTGGGTATCGTTTTCACCCGTTGTAGATTTTTCAGAACCATAGAAATCGCCATCGTTCATGTGAGCTACTTTGGTTTTAGAATCTGATGACCAAGCACCCATTGAGTGTGGATTAGCTTTTGCGTAGTTTTTAACCGCCTTTGGTGCTCTACGATCTGAGTTACCTTCACGTAAAACTGGATTTACAGCCGAACCCAAAACTTTTGAATATTTTGCTTTGATTGCTTTCTCTTCATCGGTTTTTGCATCTTCAGGAAAATTTGGCAATGCAAAACCTTGAGACTGCAATTCGGCAATAGCTTCTTTCAACTGAGGAATAGAAGCAGAAATATTAGGTAACTTGATGATGTTAGCTTCTGGTGTATTAGCTAAAGTTCCAAGTTCTGTCAAGGCATCTCCAATTTTTTGATCATCTTTCAAAAACTCAGGAAAGTTTGCTAAAATTCTTCCTGCTAAAGAGATATCCCTAGTTTCTACTTCAATTCCTGCAGATGCTGTAAAAGCTTGTACAATAGGCAAAAATGAATATGTAGCTAACAATGGAGCCTCGTCTGTTTTGGTATAGATAATTTTTGATGAGTTTGACATGTTTTTTATTTTATGATGTTTGAAAATAAGAAGTCCAAAAAAAAGGACTGGTTTGATAAAATCGCCTAAAGATAAGATAAACGAGCGAATTTTATAACAGGCTTTTGTTATTAATACGTTAAAACTAGTTGACAACTGTAACAATTCAATCGGCTTATCGTTCTAAAGAAAACCTAAATAAACTACATCATGAACAAAGAAGAATTACTAAAATCAAAATGGTTTAAGATTTTACTTCCCATCATTTTGCTTGTTATTGCCATTGGAATTTACCAAAATGGCTATGCTTTTGGCGAATGGCTCTATGCGAAATTACATCCTTAAGACAGACCAGACTTCTTATTTTTTTTAACTTTGCATCATCATAATTTGAAGCAAAACGAAAAGCACATGTCTATTACCAACGAAGCCGAATTACAAGGAATGCAAAAAGCTAGCGAAGCAGTTGCCCTAACGCTAAAAGCGATGAAGGATTATGCAAAAGTTGGCATGAGCACTAAAGAACTAGATGATTTTGGCGGGAAGATGTTGGAAGAGTTTGGTGCTAAATCGGCTCCTTTTTTAACCTATAATTTCCCAGGCTATACTTGTATTAGCGTTGATAATGAATTTTGCCACGGCATACCAAATGCACAAAGGATTTTAAAGGAAGGAGATTTGATCAACATTGATGTTTCGGCAGAACTGGATGGCTTTTGGTCTGATAACGGTTGTTCATTCATCTTAGGAAACGACGTCAACAATCACCAGAAATTAGTTGATGCTTCGAAAGATATCCTGCAAAAAGCCATTGCGAATATTAAAGGTGGCGTACGTATTTCTGACATTGGTCATTTGATTGAAACAGAAGCTAAAAAACGTGGCTACAAAGTAATTAAAAACCTTACAGGGCATGGTGTTGGCCGCAGTCTGCATGAAGAACCACATGAGGTTGCCTGTTACAGGGATAGATTTAATTTAACACGTTTCAAGAAAAATTCGGTGGTGGCAATTGAGACTTTCATCTCTACCGACTCTACTATTGCAGAAACCTTAGCTGATGGTTGGACGATGGTTGGCAATAGAGGCGGTTACATGGCGCAACACGAACACACCATTGTAGTGACTGACGGCAAACCAATCATTCTTACAGCAATGAACGAGATTTGGGATTAGTCCATTTCATCTCATCAGTAATTAAATTAGTTCAGTAGCGCTGATATACGTTTTTGCTAGAGGCAATTACAGATCACAATCCAGCTTATTAGCGAAATAATAATGTAGATAAAGCGCATTAGACTTACGGCTTCTTGTTTTTGGCAGGTAGGGTTTTTCATCGTCTTTCTTAGGTCTTATTTTTTAGACGATGCAAAGAAAAACATAACAATTAGCGTGGTAAAAAATTTGACTACGCACATCTACGCAACCACCCAATACATCAATTAAACAGCTATTCGATTAATTTTAAGCTCAATGCTATTTATCAGGATCTTTGAGTAATCCACTCACTAAAGATTTCCATTGCGGATAAGAAAACCCTAATGTAGCCGCCCAGCCTACTAGCATATTCCGAATATTATCCGTTGTACTTGTGTTGTAAGTATTGGCTAGCTCATTACGACCATGTTCTGCGGCATAGATATGGGTTCCTATGCGTTTTACCTGAAAAGTTGAAGTAGCTTGCTCTGTAAGAAAATGGGCAGTATCGCTGTTATTAGAAAGTGGATTTGCAGCAGGTCTCACGGTTACACTAATCGTCTCGGCTCCAGGCTCGCGTTCTTCTACTATGGACTCTACCCGCACCCAGTCGTAGCCATCTCCAACGCTAGAACCTGGACCAGGAATATCAATCCGTAAATAATCTCCTTCCTCCACCAAACGATCTACCAAATTACCGTAGTTATTGGTGAGTTGAAAGTTGGACAAAGCGGTACCAGCCAAAACAGACCAATGATTAACATCGAGCAGTCGGTGTTTTGCCAATTCGAAAAAATCCATTGCAGATAATTCATCATCAAAAGAGCGCTTTTCAACCACATCCATTTGCTCGCCAATTTTTTGTGGCGGAATATTCTGATGATCTAATTCTTCTTCCATATCACGGTTAATTTTATAATGAAATTGATCTTACGCTGAAAAGTTCTTCAAAAAAAAGAAATAGGTATTTTGTGTATTAGCTGCTGGGTATTTATCGCAAAACAAACACGAAAATCCCGTAAAATGCCGATGAAATTAAAACCAAATAGTCTCATGGCTGTTGCTTTATAAGTAACCAAAAATTAAAAGAACATGAAAAAGATACTATTACTAGCAGTTTCGATGGGCTTTGCCTTAATTTCTTGTAAACAAAATCCCAATCCATCTAGTCAGAACAATCTTAACCAAATTAGGAAAGACAAGATAGATCCAGCGTTGGAAAAAGGCAGCGTAAATGATTTTGCTACTAAGGCAGCGATTGGTACCATGATGGAAATAGAAAGTAGTGCGATTATGATTAAACGCACCGAAAATAGGGACATCCAAAACCTTGCTACCATTATGGTGAGAGATCACTTAATGGCACAAAGAGAACTCAAAGCCATTGCCAAACAAAATAAGATCAGCATACCGCAGAGATTGCCTGATGATAAAAAAGCGATACTTGCACATTTAGATTCATTAAAGTTTGATGAGCGAAACCACTTCTACGCACAGCTGATGGTGAAGGAGCACGAAGCGGCAGTTAACCTGTTTAGAGCTGCAAGTACTAACGAGACACAGCCTGCACTAGCAAATAATTGCCTACACTAGAGCATCATTTAATGGAAGCGCAGCATAATTATAGAATTATGCGCATTATTAAAGGAGATAAAGGCGATATGCCGTTAAAAATTAGTCAAGACGAAGCTACGGCACACTAATCTCAAATAAAAACCGAAGGAGAATTGCTTAACCTTCGGTTTTTTAAAATATAAATCTACCTTAAAAATTCTTCCTGACTTGCTTGTGAGGCAATCCTTTTAAAGCTAACTCCAACTTTTCTATTGCCATTTGCCTCAAAGTAGCATCTCCCTGCTGTAAAGCTTTAACTTGTTGTTGATATTCTTTCAGTAATACCGCAGCAAATCCGGGATCTTGCATGGCGATGACCTCTGAATTGTCTAAAATATCGGCATATTTAATGGTTTGTGCACTGCTAGAAATTCGCTTTAACCGTTCCAATTCAGCTTCTTTTCTTATCTGTCGGTTCCAATGCGGATAATCTCTTTTAACGAATACGTCAGTAAGCTCAAGTACTATGCCTAATACATCTTTTGCTTCTTGCGGATGAAACATCGAATTTAGAAAAACTAATAATTCATCTTCGCTTACGGAAGTATCTTCTAAAACATCGTGCAGTAACGCAGCACAGAGCACTGGCAATGGTTGTTGCTGTACCATACATGTATACATTACCCTAACGGGATGTTCGATATAAGGCTCATCAACATATTTACGCTGTTGCCCAGCGTGTGCATCGGCAGCAAAAGCCGCTACTTTCATCAAAATTTCTTCGGTATGAGGCATCTTTTTAGTAAATCTTTTAACTAGTCTGTATTTTATCTTGAAAGTATCGGAACAAAATGAATAATATTAGCAGTGTTGCTCCCAAACCACCACCCGTGGCTCTTCTATTTACCTTTTTTATCGATTTTCATCTAAAATTTCAATATTAAATAAAAAAGGATGTTCAAAAGTTCGCTATCAGGTCTTTTTGAACATCCTCCTTACAGAAGCTTAAATAAAATCATCCTGAATTGCGCTTAGATGATCGTTCCATCACGCTCGTCATCATCAGCATTTGGATCAAATGTTACGTCATCCTCAAGCTCATCATCTTGCATGTCAGCGCCATCGCCACTTTGGTCGTAGTCGCTATCTGCAGTTTCATCGCGTTCATAGTCATCGGCGGCCGTTTCTTCATCTTGAGTGATCGATTGGCCAGAACCATTTAATTGATCTTCATCATCCCTTAGGATATCGTGGTCTTGACTGCCTTGCGATTGCTCACCAATGTTTTGGTTTTCTAGGTTCGAACCTTGTTCAGTACCTTGTTGCTCATTTTCTTGATAATTCATGATATTTCAACTAAAAGGTTTAGTGACAGGGACATCCCATCGGATAGGTTTAAGTAAATTATGAACTAAAAGTTTTTGCTATTAGAAAAAACAGTATTTCTTGACACTTCGAGGCGTAGATGTACGCTTCCTCTTAAGACCAACATCCTAGCCAGTACTTTCATCAAAATCTGTGGGTTCTTGGTTTTCTACATCATTTCTATCTGGATTTAACTCAGGAATTTCCCTTTCATTGGCATTTGTACCCTTTTGGTCTTCTCCACCCACTTCTTCTGCTGTAGTACCTTGATCAGCTATGCCGTCATGGGTTTGCGGTCTGTCGTCTCCATTTCCTGGACCATCAACAGGGTTATGTTGACCTTTCGGATCGTTCTTGTGTTGTGGTGCTTGATTTTCCATCGTTATCTGATTTTTGGTGAATAAGTAATCATGGCACAAAAGATATGCCCAGTATTTGTCGAAAACTAGAGGATTGGCCATCAGCTCTGCTACCTTAATATTATTCTGACAATTGGGTATTCACCTTATTAGAAGGGGTATTTAGCTTACAAACTTCTCATGTTACCAGTGGTTTTTAATAGACACAAAATCAATCATCATGGAAAAATATTTCGATACAAAACGAATAGCTAAAAAGAGAATACTCATTACAGGCGGTACAACTGGTATAGGCAGAGCTTTAGCCATTACCTTGGCAGAATTAGGTGCCAATATTGTGATTGTTGGTCGCCACCAAGATGCGATCCAAGAAACTTTAGAAGCAATTAAACATGACGATTCTGAGACCCAAGTACTTGGTGTTGCCGCCGACCTTTCTTTACAAGAAGATATTGAACGAGTATTTATGACCGTGAATGAAGAACTTGGCGGCTTAGATGTGTTAATTAATAATGCCTCATTAGGTTATGGGAGTATCACAGAAGGTAATTACAGCGACTGGGAATATATTGTAAGAACTAATCTAATAGGCTATATGGCCTGCAGTAATCATGCGCTTAAGATAATGTTAACTAAGGAAAAAGGACATATTATCCATATCGGCTCTATGAGTGCCAATACTAGAGATGGTAGTTCAGTGTATGTGGCTACCAAATCTGCCTTGCAGGGATTTTCGGAATCGTTAAGGAAGGAAGTTAATGCGAAGGGAATAAACATTACCCTAATTGAACCGGGAGCCGTTGATACCGATATGCAGGAGCAACCACAGGATGAAAAGCTACAGCAGATTGAGGACATGGAAATGCTAATGGCAGATGATATTGCGCAAAGCGTTATTTATGTGCTTTCGCAACACGAACGAACATCTATTGTAGACTTAAAAATTAAACCATTAAAACAGATTATATAACCGTCGCTTTATCAGTAGGCGCAGGAATTAAAAAGCTATTATTTAAGCCATCAAAGCGTAATTTGCGTATCTTATATAAAAATGTTAGCTTAGGAACAATCCACAAAAATTATCTCAGTAGCTCGATATCACTAAATTAACATTGTAACATGAAACGCATAAATTTAACGCTCGCAGTACTTCTTCTATTAGTTAAGGTCGGGATTGCACAAGTAGATTTTGACAAATCGAAACTAGATACTTATTTCGATACGCTAGATAAGAACAACCAATTTATGGGCAGCGTTGCGGTGTCGAAGAACGGAGAAGTAATCTACTCTAAAACCATCGGCTTTGCTGACTTTGAAAATAAGATCAAAGCAACCGAAAACCATAAATATAGAATAGGTTCAATTTCAAAAACTTTTACCGCTGTACTCACTTTAAAGGGAGTTGAAGAAAACAAGCTAAAATTAGAACAGACTATAGATAAATGGTTTCCATCCATCAAAAATGCAGGCAAAATAACTTTAAGACATTTGTTAACGCACAGAAGCGGTATACATAACTTCACAGACGATCAAGACTATTTAACCTGGAACACACAAGCCAAAACGCCTGAGCAAATGGTTGAACTGATCGTTAAAGCAGGCAGTGATTTTGAACCAGAAAGTAAAGCGAATTATAGCAATTCTAATTATGTGCTGCTAACCTTCATCTTAGAAAAAGCCTTCAAAAAATCTTATCCAGAATTGTTAAAAAAATACATTACAACTCCCTTAGGATTAAAAAACACTTACGTTTTCGGAAAGATAGATCCGAATAAAAATGAGTGCAAGTCTTACAAATTTACTGGAACATGGGCGCTTGAAGCAGAAACCGATTCTTCCATCCCTTTGGGCGCTGGAGCAATTATATCTACACCTAAAGATTTGAATGTTTTTGCAGATGCACTCTTTAACGGAAAGCTTTTGAAAGCTGAAAGTCTTGATATAATGAAGCGTATCAAAGATGGCTATGGTGCTGGATTGTTTCAAATGCCTTTTGCTAATAAAGTGAGCTATGGACATTCTGGCGGAATTGATGGCTTTAGTTCTTCCTTTTGTCATTTTGCTGATGGGAACCTGAGCTATGCACTAATTTCTAACGGCACCAAAATGAATAGCAACAATATTTCTATTGCAGTATTAAGTGCGGTTTATGGCAGACCATACGAAATCCCTGTTTTTACCAATTACAGTACTACACCAGAAGAGCTAGATCAATACCTAGGTGTTTATGCGTCTAAACAAATTCCGCTTAAAATTACATTCACTAAAAATGGAAATTTACTAATTGGACAAGGTAATGGACAACAGCCGTTAGCGCTTGAAGCTACGGGGAAAGACAAATTTAAGGTTGATCAAGTAGGTGCTAAATTCGAGTTTTATCCATTAGAAGGAAAAATGATCTTGCGCCAAAATGGTGCAGAATTTACGTTTAATAAGGAAGAAAAGTAACGTAAAATAGATCTTAACCAGTCATTGCGTGGTACGAAACAATCTTACTACTATCGCTGGGATATTAAAACTATCGCTTTAAGATTACGCTTATGTGAAGCAGATTGTAAAATGGAAAAAATTTGTGGTACAAAGTTCAAGAAAGTAACTTCGATTTCTAACATCGCCACCTAGTATACGGCGTGCTAGCTAGATTTGAATTTGCATACTTAACCTCGTTCGTCACGTTTTCCGCTACCCAGCTTGGCAAAGTATAACTTTCATCTTCGCTCCGCAGTTCAATTTCGGCAACAATTAATCCGGCGTTTAAACCTGTAAACACATCAACCTCCCAAGTTTTACCGTTGTAAATTACGTGATGCCTAACCTTTTCAATTAAATTTGAACAGAATTTATCCAATAGTTCATTGGCATCTGTAAGTGGTATTTCATATTCAAACTCGAGCCTGCTAGCGCCTTCTGCTTTTCCTTTGATCGTGATAAAACCTTGCCCACCTTTTGTTCTTACACGAATGGTTTTATTAGGATCTGTTTGCAGGTAGCCCTGTCTAATTTGCACCTGTTCGGTAGCAGTTACTTTGTTCCATTCGCTTAGATTAATTAAGTATTTGTGTTCTATCTCTATGCCCATTTTGTGCGTTTTTTAGCAAAGATATAATTCCATCTACTTTATACATCATGTAGAAATCAGTTTCCAAAGCCAATAAAAGGAATAAAGTCCTGAAGTTAATCTAGCATTTTTCCCTTTGGCGGTGATAGCAGTGTAGAGACACTTTCTAACAGCCTATTGATATCGAAAGGCTTCTCCATAAACTCATCTGCACGGCAATTGGCCATTAAAAGATTTTTATCAGCATGTGCTGAAAGCATCATAACAGGTATGCTGGCATAACGAGGATCATCTTTTAACTTTTCGCAAACTTCCATGCCGTTACCATCTGGCAAGCGAATATCCAGCAGGTATAAATCGGGAGTTGCGGTGCTAGCCATTAATGAAGAAACATTGGCAAAACTATTTACTTTGTACCCTTCTTCATCGAGTAATAAACGGAATACTTCCATAATATCCCAATCATCTTCTAGTATACTGATCTCTTTTCTCATGGTTCTTGTGTGTATGCAAAGAAACTGCCATTCATAATAACTCGGCAGCATATCAAGTATTCAACTGCTAAAAAAAGTAGTTAGCCGCTCAATTTATAGCCCCTACCAAGGGTGAGCTACATTAAGGTAGCATTCCAAGTCTTCAATGAAATGTCTAATCTTCTTGAACTCAGTTTGCAAAATTCCTGATGGAAATTTCGCTTGCAGACGAAGTTCAGAACGAGTGAAGGTAATATCAACATGAAAAGAAGTGCCTAAATTGGTTCTAACTTTCAAGCTAAATACACCTTGTTGCTCTTCTAGCTCGCCAGGAGTATATTCAATTGCATCATTAAATAATTCGAAGAGATAACCGGCCGCTTCGGTTGCCTTTTGTTGGTAAGATTTTGTTGTCTTTTTTGGCGGAATACCACCTTTAGACCGAGGGCTTAGCTGTAGCTGTTGCATAGATGAATTGTTGTAGCGATTAAACAAGCTAAAACTTAAAATGTTTGAGAGATTAATTAATTACAATTTCTACAAGCTCATTCTTACCAAATTGGTAAAGATGCACATCTAAATGTTCCCTAAAATCAACCATATCAATCATATTATCACATAAGTCTACAATGATTTGGTGGAAATCTACAAAGGGCTTGGCTAACAGCAGCAATTTACCGTTCGACGTAAAATCAGCCATCAGTAAATAGTCTTGATAATAAGTTAGAAGTTCTGTTCTAAAAGTTTCTAAATGTTCTGTCATAGCCGTATATTGATAATCTCATAACACTACGTTTTGTTTTTTGTTTATACACTTTGCGATGATTTGCTAGTTTGGCGCTTCACTTTTCAACATTTCGAGAATATCCTTTGCCCCTTCCAGTTCGCCATGCTTGGCGATCAAACTTTTAAGATCATTGATAGCGGTATTGAACCAATAAGCAGTTTCTGTAGATTTCTTGAAAAGGGTAATCGCAGTGGCGTAACTACTGATGGCTGAGATATAGTCGTTTTTCACGAGATGCACCATCCCAATGTCGTGATGCGGGCGTTCCAATTCAGGATCTAATTCAACCGCTCTTTTGTTGAGTTCTAAACTACGGTCGTACTCTTCTCTTTCAAAAGAATTTCGACCAAGCCGAGCGAAAGTTTCCGCTTCAATTTCACGCATACTCTTTATCACCACACTATCTTCTTCAACAATGGCCGCTACTTCGAAAGTAATAGAAGTTCCCTCGGTAGCACTCGGATTTCGAAACCCTAAACACACTTCTAAAGATGGGATTTCCTTGATATGAACAGTGCCATTTTTATAGTTCTCTCGCGAGTCGTCTGTATCATATCGATAAGCTCCTCTTAGATGATCTATTCTATTCATAAACTTGTCACAATTCTCCCTATCCATCACATAGATATCGCAAACGCCTGCACCAGACGGGGTAAGTACGGCGTTGGTAGCCATAGCCGATAGACCTGTTGGATCATAAAACCTTGTAAGTTGAGACAGCAGACCAATACTTACCTTAGGTTTTTCGGCCCTAGAGGTAGTAAACGAATAAAACCATTCTACGGTATTTTTGGGAAGTGTAACATTAAATGTTGCCGTAGACTTGCCGCCTAAAGTGCCCCTAGCTCTACCGTTAAGGTAAAAAGTTTGCGGTGCCATTACCTGAACTACTTTCTTTACTTTCTTAACGGTTGTTTGGGCCTGTACAAACAGCGAAATGCCCAATAAGACTAATATGATCGCAAACTGTTTCATACCAATTCATTATTAATCGAAGCTTTTACATAAAATAAAACAACGGTAATTAAGGTTTGTGTGTAACATTTAGAACGGATGGATTTCTTCTTATATACATGTTAGATTTATTTAACTTTTTCTTCCGGATGCTAAAATTAGTGCTGCGCCAATTACTACACCTAACCCAATAGCCATTTTTGTTTTCTTTGATGGAACAGGCAAAATAGTTTCGCCGTAAATTTGATGAGGATCATCTGATGGATGGAGCACATTACCATCCGTTGGCTCACCCTGTTTTAGTTTCATCATTAAACGCATTCCAGCCGATGCGGTATTAACCAACAACTTTGGAAAAAAAGCATGCATGGTTTTCAATCCCCAAGAGGTAAAATCTGAAAATTTATCTTTTTTAGGATGCATAGCCAGTTTCAATAATTGTGCAGCAGTATCTTTTGGGTCGGCAGCAAAGGGTGGCACTTTAAAATCCAATCCAGAGTATTTTGCCGAATGCATGTTACCCGTAGAACGTTGGATTTGAGGGTAAAGATTACAAACATGGATATCTTTTTCGCCAGATAGTTCCCCCTGTAAGCATTCCATCATTCCTTTGATACCAAATTTAGTGGCAGAATAAACCGCACTGTACGGCGCTGGCATATAACCACCAATAGATACATTGTTGATGAGCACTCCGTGACCTTGTTGCTTAAATATGGGCAGCACCGCATGAGCGCAGTTCAAATATCCAAATAAATTGGTTTTAATTACCTGATGACTGACTTCGATTGGAACTTCTTCAAATTTGCCGCTTGCCATAACACCAGCATTGTTTACCCAATAATCTATTTCGTCACCAAAAGCCACGGCCTCGCTTACTAGCTTTTGCACTTGCTCGTAATCGGAAACATCTGTAGGTACAGCTATTGCAAAGCCACCAAAAGCTAAGCAGCTTGCAAGCGCTTTTGCTAGCCCTTCTTCGCCCCTAGCAGCCAGCACTACTCTACAACCTGCATCAGCAAATGCTTCGGCAGTTGCTAAACCAACGCCACTTGAAGCACCGGTAATTACTACTGTTTTACCCAACAGTTCTGGAAAGATATCTAAGTTGCTCATTGTCTTTTTCTCTTTTCAATTGAACATAGAAGCATGGGAAATGTTTGTGATGAAATGCCGAAGTATTTTTAAAAACCAAAATGATTGCAGACTGTTAATCTCTAAAAACTAATAAGATATGGGAATTGTAAAAACAGCGCTGATTGGAGCCGCAGTGTACGGCGCAGTGAAATATTTGACGAAAAAAGATGCCTTTGGCAGAACAAAACTGGACTATATTAAAGACCGTGCACCAGAGTGGATGGAAAAAGCAAAAAATATGGCTTCTGATCTGAAAACTAGTCACAGTCCACAAATTTAAATTTAAAGGGAGTGTCCCATCCATTCCCTTTTTATCAATCCAACTATGCTTGATGTTAAATTAATGTGAAAAATTAGCTCAGCACTTAATTCGGCACATCGTTTGTATTTACCTGAATATCATGAAAACTGCATTAATCACAAATAGATTACCTCAACTGGTCGACTGCGCATTAGCTATCGCGATAAGTGCCGTACCAGGTTTTGCAGAGGCTGATGCAGAAACAAAAGCACTTTATAAATCTCTCGCTAAGCAGTTAATTGCTAACGAAATTAAGGCTAAGCGCAAATTTGTTCACCACAAAATGCGTTTGTTTACCAAAATCTATCCTAACAGAACAGTAACCGCAGCGTAACTAACATTAATCACCCTCTGCTTCAGAAATATTTAGGCTATAGCTAAACAAAAAAACCCTGTAAGCAATTGCCCACAGGGTTGATGTTTGTTTGGTATAATGTTATTGTTTTACTACTTTTTTAACAGTGCTTTGTTGCCCTCCCGTTAATTTTATAAAATAAGTTCCAACAGGATAAGCAGTTAAATCTATGGCTAACTGACCTTGCTGCGAGCTTAGTTCAAAAGATTTTAATACTTTACCTTCTATACCTGTTAAAGCTATGCGGCTATATGTCCCAGCTTCAAAAGTAACGTTTACTTTATCTTTTGTTGGGTTAGGATATACATTCAAATTAACAGCCGAAAGCACGAAGTTCAATGGTTTAACACCAAGTTCAACCGGCTTGCCATCCAAGTCTACCTGCACCAGCTTGTAGTAATTGTTACCGTTTAAAGGCTGCTTATCTACAAAGAAATAATTTCTGTTGGTATTGGTATTACCTAAACTTAGTACCGTTCCTATCTCGGTAAATTGCCTATCATCGCCACTGCGATAAATTACAAAATTACGGTTATCACGCTCAGAAGATACGCTCCAATCTAGCCTAGCTGTTTGATTTGCAACTTTTGCAGTATAATTGGTTAACTGCACCGGAAGTACCGCATCGGTAACTACTAAAGTTTGATCTACCGCTGTTGCCGCAGCGTAGTCGCCATTACCGCTTTGACTTGCGGTGATCACAACCGAACCTGCAGTTTTAACTTTCACCTTCCAAACGCCGTTGTCTTGGTAAACATCTGCGATGGCCGCATCACCACTTGCATAGCTCACGGCCAATCCGCTGCTAGCTGTAGCGCTCAATGCAAAATCTGCGCTGGCAGTTGTCTTTCCACTCAAAGCAGCAAAGCTGATGGTTTGAGAAAGTGTACCCTGATACTCATACGCACCTAGATCTATTGTACCATTGGTAGCAAAATTATATACCCTTGTATTGTCTGCCAAATCGGTACTAGTTGCCGAAAGCCCTGCATAGTAACTGTTATCACCTTTATTAATTGCTGGACTATTAGGCACCAATTTATAATCTCCACCCGTAAACGGAGCCGTATCGTGACTTGGCGCAACAACAAATCCAGGTTCTAGGTCAAGATTGCCTCCTTTATCTGTTCCAATAGAAGAATCCCAGTTATTACTGCCACCGCTACCCTTCACAATAGAGTTATAAAACTCTGAAGTAGATGAAACATTAAGCAGCTCTGAACTATTTCCATATAAAATAGTATTGTAAAATTTAACGGAAGATCCAACATTTAATACACCACCACCCATGGGAGCTGCGTTACCTGCAATGGTTAAATTTGTAAATGTAGCTGATGCCTCATTATAAATTCCACCACCTCCTCCAGAAGCCGATTTGTTACCTGTTATGGCAACATTGACCAATTTTAAGGAATTAGACTTGTTGAAGATACCACCTCCATCCGATCCAGCGTTGTTGGCTTTAACCGATACACCATCTAATATCAGTGTTGCACCTGTATCATTATGCACACCACCACCCTTATTTGTAGCTGAGTTTCCAATGATAGCTACTTTGTTAAAAGTAGACGAAGAACTTTGATTTGCAATACCGCCTCCTTCTTGAGCTGTATTGTTGCTGATCTCACCTCCATCAAATACAATTTCGGAATTACTACCACTATAAATACCGCCCCCATAAACTTGCGCTGAATTATTACTAATGGTTACGTTTTTTAAAATTGGCGAAGACGCTATATTAAAAATACCTCCACCAAAATTACCCAATGCCTTGTTATTACTAATAACAACATCGTTCAAGATTGGGGCAGATGCTTCACTATATATTCCACCACCATTAACAGTTGCAGAGTTACCGCTGATGGTTACATTTCTTAGTTCAGGAATAGACGAAGATATGAGGTACATGCCTCCGCCACTACCGCCTTCTGACTTATTGTTGTTGATGGTAGTATTTAAAATTTTAGGTGAAGAAGAGTTGCAGTAAACACCAGCACCGTTACCGCCAGCAAATGCGTTATTACCTGTTATGTTTAGGTTTGTCAACAGCGGTGAAGAAGAAATATTGTAAACACCAGCTCCTCTTGTCACATCTACATTTTTGCCATTTACGATGATAGATCCACCTGCGTAACCGCTGCCCCCCTCTGTAATTGTAAAACCGTTAAGTTGGGCAGTCCCAACATCGCCCGCCGAAACCAAAACATGATATACGTTATCTGTTGCGTTGCTCAGCACTCCAATATTACCACTTAAAATAGATTGGTGTGCCCAAGTAATTGTATCTCTTTGCGCAGTTGCCGTTTCATTTCCTTCAAAACCACCGAATATCTTTAAATCTTTTACTAACAGGAAGGAATTTGCCCTGCCCGCATTTACACCAAAGTTATCATCAGCTGGGCTATATAACGGATGGTACGTACCTGCGGCTACCCAAACCTGTTTGATTGCGGTATTTGTTTTTGCTACTATAAGCGCATCTGCAAGCTCACCCAGGGCATTTGCCCAACTTACACCACTGCCAGTGCTACCTTTCTTAACATAAACAATTCCGGCTGCATCTGACAATACATGAACACCCTGATATTCATAAGCGCCCAAATCTATAGTACCGCTAGTTGCAAAATTATACACCCTAGAGTTGCCTGCTAAATCTTTATCATTGGCCAGGTTATTATTATTGTTATCTCCATCGGCAGCTTCATATAATGTATTACTACCTTTATTTATAACAGGGCTTCCCTTTTTTAAGCTAAACTCATTATTTGCGGGATTTGTAAATATATCGGTATCGTTTAGGCTGCTAGCATCAATATTACCGTTAGTAGCATCGGCACTATGTTGTATGATAGAGTTTTGAGCTTGATAGCTTCCGTTTATTCCGCCCCAAACTATGCTGTTGTAAACCTTAGGCTCAGCATTATTTTCGTTGAGTATACCATTTTTTACACCTCCAGTGTTTTGGGCAACGGTTACATTTATAAACTCTGGTTGCGAGCCGTCCACGTTGTATACGGCATCCCCACCCGCAGATGAACTATTGGCAAAAAACAATGAATTGATAACCTTAGCGTGAGAATTATCCTGATTGGCCATCGCTCCACCATGTCTGGCACTGTTGTTTTTCATGATTACATGGTTTAGTTTTACAGATGACCTATAACAGAACATACCACCGCCAGACTCGCCACTGATGTTATTCATTAAAATTAAGTTTTTATAATCTGCATCGGTCACAGAATTATAGATACCCGCTCCAGAGCATGGATAAACTTGGTTGCCATTTACATAAAAATAAGACGAATTACTTGCATTTCCATCCCGTATGGTAAAGCCATCTAGTGTTGCCGAACCCATGGCACCGGAACTGATAACCACGTTATAACTTTTTCCGACACCTCCCAAATCACCCGACAAGGTACTTACATTGGTCTTAAAATTACGTTGTGAAAGCGTACTTTCTGTGCCCTCAAAACCACCGTAAACCTTCACATCTTTTACCAGCAAAAAGCTATTGCTACTTCCTTTATCTGTACCAAAGTTTACGCCATCTTCTGAGCTGTACATAGGTTTATAACTTCCTGCGGCTACCCAGATTTGTTTGATATCGGTATTTGTTTTTGCTTCTTTAAGCGCATCCGCCAATTCACCAACAGCCTTTGTCCAACTTCCGCCTTTGCCGTTGCTGCCTTTTTTAACAAAAAGCACACCGTCTGCATTAGGGGCAATTGAGGTTTGGTATTCGTAGGCACCCATGTCAATGATCCCTGCATCCGTAAAATCAGAAACCCTTGGGTTGCCAGCCAAATCTAAAGACGACTCTGTCAAATCTGTAAAATAACTGTTTTTACCGGCATTGATGGCGGGACTTGTTAATTGCAGTTTATAATTACCACCTGTAAAAGGTGCGGTATTAGCGTTTGGAGCTGATACAAATTGAGGGTCAACATCTAAATTATTGCCACCGTCAACTCCTGTTGTCGACGCCCAATTTATGCTACCTCGGCTACCTTGCACAATGCCATTGTAGTACCTAGCTCCTACGTTAGCATACGCCGCAGCAACTCCTGTATTATTACCGTAAATAATACTGTTGTAAAAAGATGGTACGGTTGTAGATGAAGACTGAATATACATTGCTCCGCCACTAGTAGTTGCTTTATTGCCACTGATGGTTACGTTATTAAAAACTGATGAAGATGAGCTATTTACATAAATTCCTCCTCCGGCGTAACCAGCGTTATTGCCGTTGATGATTACATTGACAAATGTAGGTGATGTACTGTTGATATAAACGCCTCCGCCGCTAGATGACGAATTGCCACTAATCACTGAGTTTGTAATTGTTGGTCGGGCTCCTGATACAATGCCTATCCCCCCGCCACCATTTTGAGCGGTATTTTCAGTTATCGTTAAATTAGAAAGTTCTGGTGAGGCGCCATTTAATAAAAGTCCACCGTAAAAATAAGACCTTAAGCTTTGTCCATTTACCGTGATATATTGTTCACTGCCAGTACCCGAATTTCCTCCTGTAACGGTGAACCCGTTTAACGAGGCTTTGCCTATACTTCCAACGGCAACCACCACGTGATAAGCGTTGTCGGCATTATTCCCAACAGTTCCAAGGTCTCCACTCAAGATAGACTTATGCGACCCGCTGATGGTATCTCGCTGCATTGTAGTGGTCTCTGTTCCTGCAAAACCTCCATATATTTTCACATCATTAACTAACAGAAATGCATTATTCCTATTAGCGTTATTACCAAAGTTATTGTCTGCTGGACTATATAGCGGATAGTATGTCCCTTGGGCTACCCAAATCTGCTCAATGTCACTAACCGTTTTGGCTATTTTTAACGCGTCTGCCAATTCGCCCATGGCGTTAGTCCAACTTGATCCACTACCAGTACTTCCTTTTTTCACGAAGATTACGCCCTGAGCATTTGTTCTAAAGCTTGATTGATATTCAAAAGCTCCCATATCTACAATACCACCACTTCCATAATTGTAGGCTCTAGGTTTTCCCTGCAAATCGGTAGTGGCAGCAGAGAGCCCTGTAAAGTAAGCGTTATTTGCTGCGTCAATGGCTTGGCTAGAAGCTTTCAAATTATAATCGCCACCGGTAAAAGGTGCAGTGTTATAATTTGGCGCAGATTTAAATTTAGGATCTATGTCAAGGTTGTTTCCCCCATTAGTACCAATAGTGGCAATCCAGCTATTACTACCGCCACTTTCCTGTACAATTGAATTGTAAAAAGCAGGGTTACTTGATGTATTGTAAACACCAGAACTATTACCAAACAAAATACTGTTATAAATTTTAGGCGAGGAATATCTGTTATAAATAGCACCACCATTGGCTACAGCCCAATTACCGCTCAAGGTAACATTTGTTAATATGGGCGAAGAAGTTTCGATATACAAACCAGCTCCTTCAGCTCCTGCTTTATTACCACGGATAATTACATTGGTTAACAAAGGCGAAGAAGCGTCTGCATTGTATAAACCGCCCCCATTTAAATTGG
Source organism: Pedobacter sp. T50_32 (assembly GCF_057652195.1). NCBI lineage: Bacteria > Pseudomonadati > Bacteroidota > Sphingobacteriia > Sphingobacteriales > Sphingobacteriaceae > Pedobacter > Pedobacter sp. T50_32. Next base: position 291,388 of record NZ_JBYFBY010000006.1, read on the forward strand.
CCGAATTACCACTTATATTAACGTTGGTTAATTTAGGAGAAGAAATACCTATACTGTAGATAGCCCCACCATTACTAGTTGCCGTATTATTATTAATAGTTACATCTGTAAAAACTGGAGATGAGTGATCATTATTGTATATACCAGCACCGTTAGTTGCTGTGTTGTTATTCACATTTGCATTTGTAAGAACTGGTGATGATGACGAGATATTAAATATTCCACCACCAGCGCCGGTAGTTGAATTTCCATTGACATCGATGTTGGTTAAAAGAGGCGAAGCTGAATTCAGATAGATCCCACCTCCAACTCCTCTTGAAACAGATTTAGCATTCACTGCGATCCCAGCCGATCCATCTGCATTACCTCCTGTAACCGTAAAACCATTCAGTGTAGCTGTACCAGCATCTCCAGAAAATATTACCACATGGTACGCATTATCCGCATTACCACTTGCCCCAAGCTCACCACTCAAAATGGTTTTTCTAGAATTATTTCGCTGCGTTATGGCAGTTTCGTTTCCATTAAAACCACCGTAAAGCGGAACATTTCTAACCATTAGGAAAGCATTATCCCTACCTGCACCTACACCAAAGTTATTATCTGCAGGGCTATACATTGGAGAATGTGTTTCAGCCGTTACCCATATCTGTTTAATATTAGTTTGCGTTTTGGCCAGTTTTAGTGCATTCGACAATTCGCGAACCGCAGTTGACCAACTATTTCCGTTTTCTGCAAATGCACCAGCTTGCCTATTAACAAAAAGTACACCATCCGTATTTGGATTAACCTGTTCAATTACAATATCTCTACTGGTTGATAGCGATGAAGCTGCTCCTGGCGTTGGTAAGGTTAATATGAAGTCATTACTTCTAGCATCCTTTATTGTTCCTCCATTGAGCTTAAGCGAATTGGTAGCAACATAATCTAAATCAGACGTATAATCGCCAAACTGGATGTTATAATCAAAGCGTAAGCTTGAAGTTCCACTACCTGAAACATAATTTATTACGCGATCGGTTGGTCCTGTCTCTAGGGTAAGTTGTGGCGTACCTGTTACCGTAACATTTTCTGAAAAATTTACCCAAATAATAACAGACTGTCCTGCTCTGTAAGTTCTACTGGCAGTACTAGAAGTCACTGAAACTACCGTTGGTGGTGCTCCGTCAATCACAATAGCCTTATTTGCTGCTAAAGAATTAGTAGCTCCTGGCGTTGGCAAAGTGAGGGTTGCCACATTACCTGCTGCATCTTTTATCGTACCTCCATTTAGTGAAAGAGAATTAGTAGCTACATAATCCAAATCAGCACTGGCGTCTCCAACCTGTACCGTGTATTTAAAAATTAGGGTGGATGTTCCACTACCTGATGAATAGTTGACTTTTTGATCTGTTACACCAGTTTCCAAGGTAAGTTGTGGCGTACCCGTCACGATCACATTTTCTGTGAATTTTACCTGAATGTCAATGTCATCTCCCGACTTATAGGTTTTATCAGTGGCTAAAGAAGTGACTGATACTACCGTTGGTATCACGCCATCTATCGCTATATTTTTATTGGCACCCAAAGAATTAGCAGCTCCAGGTGATGGCAAGGTTAATGAAGCATCGTTTAAAGCAAGGTCTCTTATTGTACTGTTATTCTGTACAAGCGCCGTAGTAGAAAAATAATCTAAACGAGAGGTTAAATCGCCTGCTTGTACGGTATAACTAAATGTAAGTTTATTGGTTCCGGATCCTGTGGAATAATAAACCACACGGTCTGTAGTACCAGTCTCTAGTTTGAGTTCAGGTCGTCTATCTACCCAAACATCCTTGGAAAAAGTTAACTCAATATTAATTACATCGTTAATCTTATAAGCTCCATCATTGGATGACGCAGAAACGTTTGTAATAGTAGGCACGACACCATCAACAACTAAATCCTTGTTGGCTGATAGTGAGCCTGCACTTCTTGGCGTAGCTAGTGTGAGTACTGCTGCATTACCCGCAGCATCTTTGATAGTCCCCTGATTTAACTGAAGTGCTGTAGTAGATACATAGTCCAAGTCTTCAGATAAATCTCCAACTTGTACCGTATAATTGAAAAAAAGTGCGTTACTTCCCGTTCCACTGCTATAATCAATTGTGCGATCTGTATTGCCTGTTTCTAAAGTAAGTTGAGGTGTACCCGTAACATTTACATTTTCTGAGAAATTAACCCTTATGCTAATTACTTCTCCAAGCTTATAACGACGATTTTGAGCCTGTGAGGTCACAGAAACGATAGTTGGCTTAAGTGCATCAACTACAAAATTTTTGTTAGCAGCTAGATGCCCTGAATTCCAAGATGTAGGCGGCAAGGGTGCCGGGTCATTTCCTCCACGGTCTTTAATCGTTCCCGCATTTAAAATCAGTGCCGACTCAGAAGTATAGTTTAAATCATAGGATGCGTCTCCATCCTGAACTGTATATTTAAAAGTAAGGCTTGAGGTTCCGCTACCAGATATATAGTTAGCATACCTTTTTATAACGCCAGTTTCTAATTCTAATTTAGGCGTACCTGTAACAGTTACCTTTTCTGAAAAATCCAAATGTATCAGAATTTCATCTCCAGCTTTATAAATTTTACTGTCATCACTTATAGAGCTGACATTATTTACTTTTGGAGCAATGATATCTGTAATATTGTTCAACTTTATATTATCATATTGAAATTTATTAAACTCGCTTGAACCTTCGACAGTAAAAGAGGTAATTTGTTTAAACTTTTCATCATTCACAGGAAGCGTAAATACATTATAATTATTTCCTCCAATTTGCATGGTAGCAGAGCCACCTTTGCTCGTTTTAATCACAATGTTTGTTAGGTCATTGGAGTTATTGTAAACATCAATCGAACTTAAATCAAAGGGAGATTTATCGTCTATAGAAAAAGTAGTCAATTTCTCGACATTATATGCAGGACCTATCATACTAGTCCCTCCTATGTTTAAGACGTGCAACGTATTATAGTTGTTAGTTACTCTAAGCACGTAATCATTTTTCGTGCTCCATATATCCCTATGACCATTTGCCGAATTACCACCTGAAAAATCGAAGGTAATAGAGTTAGATTGTGCATGCGACTTGGTCGTTAAAAACAAGCTACATAAGACGACGCATAACAAAAAGTAAAGTTTCTTCATATTTTTAATTCTTAAGGATTGGAAATAATGAAAATACCGCTGTGAGCAACGGTACTGGAGCGTGTAAATTTAATGACGGGACAATAAAGCATTATTGAAATTGTGTTTGTGGAAAAGCTGCAAAAGCACAGCTAATCCTTACGCAAAAAAAGAGTAAATAGCTTAGTCGCACAATAGCTAATATTAGCTATTGACAGCACCTAGCGTCAAAAAAATTAATGTAAAAATGAGAGCTCAGTAAAGATTTACTGCTGTGAATTTAAACTTAATTAGTCCTAAATTTTTCTAATAAAATCAGCAGGAAAATTTATAAAGCTTAAGAAACTATTCTATTCTGAATAGCCAAACGTACCGCTTCGGTGGCACTATTTACATGAAGCTTTTCGTAGATTTTTTTGATGTGGTTGCAAACCGTAAAATAGGAAATATCGCTTTTGGCGGCAATCATCTTATAACTATGACCATCCACCAATAATTTAAGAATGCCTTTTTCTCTTTCACTTAAATTATAAGATGGCGATATATGCTCTTCCCTAAAAAACTGCAATAGCTTTAAAGCCACACTGCCAGTCATTGGAGCACCACCCTCAAAAGCATCTCTCAGTTCTTCTAACAATTTATCTGGCGATGTCTTTTTTAGGAGATAGCCATTTGCCCCCGCTTTTACGGCTTCAAAAATGTGCTCATTATCATCAAAAACCGTTTGCATAATAATAAGTAGGCTTGGAAACTCTGACTTAATTACACGGGTACCATATATCCCATTACCCAGTGGCATATCAATATCCATTAATACCAAATCTGGCTGGGTAGCTTTTACCATAGCCACAGCCTCGGCAGCGCTCTCAAAAGCACCTACGCATTCCATATCATGGCACATATTTAGCAACATAGCTAAACTGTCCCTTCTGGTACTATCGTCATCAAATATGATAATGCGTTTCTTCATTCTGTTTTTTTCTTCTGCGGTCTAATAAACTTCATCTTATGCCTGTCAGTCTGAGCTTGTCGAAGACTATTTAAACCGTCCGACTTCTTGCACAGAAATTTCGGAAAACTAAATATCACAGACCTATAATCACCAAGACCAGCAAAACTATAACCATTACTGTCAGCACCCAATAGCTAATATTAGCTATTCAAGGTGAATTACGGATAAGAAAATTATTTTCGTTGCTAGCGATAGCCCACTCAAATCTCCGTTCAGCTAATTTTCGGTCTCTTATTTTTCGGGTTGAATCAATGAGCCAAACCACGTTCTTTGAAAGAAAAATAAGCAACCGAGAGTTTTTGCTACTTTTTGCGGTCAAAAAGTAGGAGCCCAGCGGCGGCGAGCTAAAAAAACTTTCAAAGGCAAACTAGATAAAGTTAGGGCATACTTAACCCAAATTCACTTTATTCGCTACAAAGGTATCATCAATGTAACGCTAGTACCTTTGCCTTTTTCACTCAAAATTGTAATGCTTGCACCAACTTCCTCTGCTCTTCTTCGCATATTCGAAAGTCCATTACCAGAACTTTTGGCAGAAACATCAAAGCCAATACCGTCGTCACTTATAGTCATCGAAAATGCTCCAGCATCTGCTTTCATTAACACCGTAATTTTCTTAGCACTACTGTATTTTACGGCATTATTAACCACCTCCTTATAAATCAAATAAAGATTTTTCCGCGTCCCCATGGCTAACGATAAATTGCTTACATCGCCATCGGCTGTAAAATGAAAAACTATTCCAGCATGCTCGGTCATATCGGCACCAAAAGCTCGCATCCGGGCAATTACCTGATCCATCACATCCATATCCGGGTTAACACTCCAAATAATATCCCCAATGCTTTCCTGCACATTTTGTGCATTTTGCTTAATCTTTTCGAGGGTATTTCGCTGCGGATCTGCCTGTGGCTGCATCAACAAAGAGTGGGTGTATAAAGAAATACTGCTCAAGGTACTGCCGATGTCGTCGTGCATATCTGCGCTCAGTTTTTGCCGCAACATCATGATCCTGTTCAGTTCCTCTATCCTTTTTTTGTCTTTCTCTAATCTGCCACGATAATACCTTACTACTAAAATAACCACTAGCAGTATAATGAAAACAGCTGTTATTGCAATGATACGTATCTGAGATGTTCTCTTATAACTTTCTAACTTGCTCCTTTCCTCCAAAAGTTTTTCTAAATCGGTACGTTGTTGCACCCGCATTACCAACAAGCTATTGAAAATAGAATCATTGCGTTTAATGGCTTTGATGGTCGAATCGCGGTAAGCCAGTGCAAGCTTTTGGTTACCTATTAGCTGATAATAACGACTGCGCACCGGGAAAAACTTCTCTAACCTACTCAATTGCTGACTTAGCGCAATATGGTATCGGGCACTATCTAAAAGCGCATTGGCAGCTGTCCATTTTTTCTCTGTGAGGTAGATATCTGCCAAAGGAATTTCTGCGCCAGATGCCAAACCGTAATCCTGCATTTTTAAGGCTTCGTTTAAATCGATAAGAATGAGCGGTTTCGCTTTTTCGAAGTCTTTCTTCCGATAGTAACCGTAGCCCAAGTTGCCCAAAGATATGGTTCTGTAGATGTTGGACATTTTTTTCTCCACTGCCACATCTGCTGCCTTTTGCAGGTAGTGGATGGCCGAGTCGATTTGATGTTGCTCCATGAAACACAAGCCAATGGTATTATAAAAATCCCACTGGTTACTGGCATGTACCACCCCCCTCTTGCCTAATTCAATTGCCTTTTTGAAGTCTTTAAACTTATAATAAGCAGAGGAAATTTCTGCACAGTAAGTAGCATAATCGGTAATTACGTTTGCAGGATAAACCTCCAATAACTTCTCCAATTTAACATAAGCGCTAAAGGCCTTTTCATAGTTAACAGCTACCACAAAATAATAGAAACCAATGGTTTTATAGCACATGGCCTGTATATTCGGGTATGCTTTATACGCAGAGCCTACTTGTTCATAAAAAGCATCAACACTAGTTGGGTTATGCTCTATTCCGTTTATAAACTCAACAAGTTCTACAAAAGATTTGAGTTCGCCGTCTTTGCCTGTGCTAAGTTTCTGTTGCAATGTTTCCTCAACAGCAGCACGCTGTTTTTTATTAAAGAGATAAACATTCAGTACAGAGTCTAACCATTTACCTTTTTCGTAACTGTTGCCCCACTGTGCAGATGCGCTGAAAAAACTTAATAATGAAAATAAAAGAAGGATACCGACAGCTTTCAAACGGAATGTATTGTTTTGCTAAGATAAGAAACCTAAACAAATTAGGAATATTGTTTGACGTATCTGCTCGTTAGTTCAAAGAGTCTGTGCGAATTAATAAAATAAAAATTAGTCATTCGTAATACAAAAAAAGCCATATCTAAAAAGATATGGCTTTTCTCTGCTAACCAAATTCTCTCAGCAGAATGATATAAAACACACTAGGAGAATTGAGAAAATATGTTATTTCTTTGCTCCTATTTTGATCTTCTCTGCGATCAGCCTCCAGTCATAAAAATGGAAAGTCTTGTCGGTACTCATCGCTACAAAAATCCCCTCTGGATAATTAGCGCCTAAGTTTACATTCACAGCATCTGCTCCGTCTGTTTCCATGGCACTTACTGGAAATTCAGTAATTAAGTCATATTGATGCGGGTTGCCATTACTACCTTCACGTGGGTAAACCATGAAACTCTGCGAACCTTGGTTAGACACCAGGATATAGCCAGTTTTTGCACCAGTTTTGTAAATTGCAATACCTTCGTGATCGTCAGAAAAGCCTGTTTGTGCAAATAATGCCAACTCCTGATTGTTTTTAGCAGCAGGATCAGCAATGTATTTGCGAACGCCAACTTGCTCATCAGAATAATAAATGAAACCTAATTCGTTGTCTACCGCAATGGCTTCAATTTCTTTTTTACCACTGTATTTACCAAACTTACGCACTACTTCGCCAGTGATGGCTCCTTTACCATTATCCTTCAATTGGTACTGCCACAAATAAGCATCTGCCGGACCAGTTTTTCTGCCAACTATGGCAAACACAGCTTGGTCAGATGGACGGGTATATAAAGCAACTCCCATTGGATCTCTTTCTTGCTCACCAGCAAAAACTTCGATACCACCGTTATCAATAGGCCTTAAATCTGGCAAAGTGAAAATGCGGATTTTATTTGCTTGGCGCTCGGTAGTTACGGCAACATCTACCTTTTTACCATTTACCAAAATGCCATAGGCGATGTCCACATTGTTTGGACGTTGAATACCACCAACTCGTTTCACTACTTTACCCGATAGGTCAAAAGCATACAAAGCACCGTCTGTATCTTTATCTGTACCAATAATCAAACTTTTGCTCGCATCAGCGGGGTTAATCCAAATCGCAGGATCATCGGTATCGTGTTTTACCTTCTCTGTAATTACAGTAGCCTGTACCGTATTTGGATTGTTTAGATTTTTATTTTCTTTTACTTTTTGGCCACAAGCGCTTAGGGCTAATAGCATCAATCCTAAAAAATATGTTCTCGAATTATTCATTACATTTAATTTTGATGAACAAATGTTGGGTTTCATGTCGATTAAACCAAAACAACAGCGTTACAAATAGTGAACAAGCTTGAGATTTTGGGTATCAAAAAAGCAACATTTGTTGTTAAATAGATTGGATAAAGGCCGTTAAACTAGCCCCCTGCTCCAATTTTAGTTTTTTTCTTAGTCGGTAACGAGCCACACGTAAACTATCTGTAGAAACGCCTAACAGCGCTGCTATATCAGGTGCATTCATATTCAACTTAATTAGGGAGATGAACTTGATGTCGGTTGCAGAAAGCCCTGGATTGATTTGTTGCAACTGATCAAAAAACTCTTGGTTAATCTCTTCAAATATTCTTCTAAAATCGTCCCAATACGCATCTTTATGAAAGTTCTGATTGATCTTGTTCAGCAAACTTCGCAATTCCTTTTTATAACTTCTGCCATCGCTTTTAATCATTTCCGTCAAGGCTTCCCTAATATCCTCCAGCAACTGATTTTTCTGAATGGTCTGCAACGTATGTGCGGTAATTTCTTTGGCTTTAGTGTGCAGATTTTCCTTCAATTGCTCCTCTTGCAGTTTCTTGTTATTCAAATCAACCTCCATCAGTTCCTGCTTCGTTTTCAAGATTTCCTCTTCTTTTAAACGTGTTTCTCTTTCTCTTAAAATACGATGCCGTTGATTACGGATAATAATGGCTGCAACTAAAATAAACACCACCGCAGCAATACCAGAGGCGATGTAAATTGCCCAAGCAATTTTCTCCTGTCTAGCCATTTCGGCCAGCTGCATTTCTTTTCTATCTAGCCCATAAATCACCTTTAGCAAGGCTTCTTGGTTTTTACTTTCCTGAGAATAAGAACGTAAAAAGTACTGCCTGCTCAGCTCTAGATAATGAAAAGTACTATCGGTTTGCTTAAGGAAGCTATAGGTTTTTCCTAAATCCCGATAGGCGCTGCTTAACCTGCTGTAAGACTTCGTACTTTTAGCCAAAGCTTCTGCTTTTCTGGTATAACGCAAGGCCTCTGCATAAGCTCCCTGTTTACGGTAAACATCGCCAACATTGTTGTAAGCATCTATCAGCATTTCGGTGTTACTGCCCTGCTCAAACCAAGCTAACGCTTTAGAAAAATGAAAATAAGCTTTATTAAATTGAGATTTGTCTTCATAAATACTACCTAAATTTTCGTGCACCAATGCTGCTCCTTCAGCATCGCCAATGCTATCAAATACTTGCATGGCTTTTTGCTGATAGAAATAAGCACTATCATAATTCAGTGTCTTCTCGTAATAATGGCCAATATTGGCGTAAGTACGAGCTATCCCACTACTATCTCTCAATCGCTGAAAGGTAGTTAAAGCTTTGAAATACGATAGTTTGGCATCTTTTTCCTGTTTGGTGATGAGGAAAAGCAAAGCCAAATCGTTCAGGTTATCCGCAGCTTGTTTCTCGTTTTTATCCGACCGGTAAATTTCATCGGCTTTGATGTGATAATTGAGCGATTGCGTAAACAAACCCATTTGATAACAAATTTGCCCCATTCGTTGTAAGGCTCTCGCCTGTTGCACTAAATCAGCATCAGCCTTTGCTTGTTTATAGATTTCGTTCTGTCTGATAAATAAAGCATCTGAAGTTTGTGGCGAAGTTTTTTCGATGTGCTCGTTAACTTCATGTATAGCAGTTGGATTTTGTGCAGCAAGTTGCCCTGCTACACAAAATACCATTGATATGAACCATAAACTTCGTTTTATCATACTGCTATATTTATTTTCAAAACCCTCTTTGCCCTTTGAACATCTCTTCTTAAAAGGGAGAGAAAAACAACTTTCAAACTCTCTCCCTCTAGTAAAGATGGCGTAGCCAGAGGGAGCTAATTTTCTAAACACCCCAGTCTTCGACCCCCCCTCTAAAAGAGGGGAATTGCATCCAACATCCCCCTCTTTTAGAGGGGTGCCCAACGGGCGGGGTGTTTCTAATTATCAATCCCTAAAAATCAAACTTCACACCCAAGTTATATCTAGGGCGGTAATATTCCATTTGTTTAGTTTGGTTAACTACACCTTGGTAATATCTCAAAGGCTGATTAGTTAAATTGGTTGCCTCAGCAAAAAACCTAGCTACTTTAGAAACCTTCACAGAAGCATTTGCATCTAAAAAGAACTGCTTGTCGTAGTAAGCATCAAAGAAAGAATCTACACCAATTTCATCAATGTATGCTGCAGTGTAATTTGCTGATAACCTTACAGAGAAACGACTGTTTTCCCATGATAATGAACCGTTCAGCATGTGTGGCGCAGTGCCTGGCAGGGTGATGTTCTCTCTAAAATCTCCGTCTTCGCTGGCAATACCTTTTGCTTTAGATTTAGTGAAAGTATAGTTGGCATACACACCAAAGCCTTGCAAGAATTTACCTGGTAAAAAGTCTAACTGTCTTTGTACCGCTACCTCAAATCCGTAAACGTTTACGCTTTCACCATTTCTGTTTTGTTGAAATGCCCATTGCTCTCCCGCTGGAATTGGATTTGCCAAACTAGGGAAGTCGTTAGCAAATTTCGCAGTGGTGTAAGCCATATCCGAATAGTTATAAATGAAGTTTTTTAAACGTTTGTAAAATACACCTCCAGAAATTAAACCCACAGATTTAAAGTACTGTTCTGCCATTAAATCGAAATTATAGGCGTAGGTAGCATCTAAATTTGGATTACCAGCTGCAATTTCTTCGTCGCCAGCAACAATACCTACAAATGGCGTAAGGGCATAGTAGTTTGGTCTAGCCAAAGCAGTTGTAAATGCGCCGCGGAAAACTAAATCATCATTAGCTTGGTATTTTAAGGTTGCACTTGGTAGAAAGTTTGTGTAATTGTTTTTTGAAGCACGCACACCCGCTAAGTCTTCCTCATCTTCGATAATGTTACCTGTATAATTAATTCTAGTATGCTCTAAACGCAAACCAGCAATTACCGATAATTTATCGTTAATGTCTTGATCCCAACGTAGGTAACCAGCTAAGATATTTTCTTTAGCCGTATAATTTAACGCCAAAAACTCGGTTGGATCTTCTTCTCCAGTAAATACAGCTGTATTTGTTAGGTTTAAGCCAGCCAAATAAGCTCTGCTTGCAAACAAGCCTGGTACATATTGTTCTCCAGCTTGGTAATTTTTACCATCAAAATAGACATTAGGAATTGAGCCTAAGTTTGGAATTAAATTACCATCTACTGGTTCGTAGGCAGTAAACATGTTGTTTCTGTCTTTATCTTTAATTCTCACTCTACCACCAAAACGTAAACGACCTTTTTGACCTTCGATTACTGAAAGAGGCATCCTGAAATTCAATTTTGCTCCTAATTCGCTTTCTTCCGTCAAATCGTTATTTTCTGAAATGGTATTTAAACCAACTGCATTTGCATTCAAATTAGTAGCATTAAATACTGGAAATTCGCTAGTTCCGGTGAAGTTTAAAGTTCTGTTATTCTGTCTAAACAACATGTAACGCTCATTCGGGCGAAATTCTCTCGCAGTAGAATAACTCACTGTCCAGTCCATATCTAAACCAGAAGTAATTAAATGCTCACCACGTAACGAATAGTTTTGTACACGCTGATCTTCCAAACGTGTCATTCTGTTTCTATCGTTATCAATACCACCTTTAGTTTGTAAACCAACACGAGCAGAGTAACCCGTAATTTGGTTTGCTGCATTATACTGAGGGGTAATTCTGTCGAAACGCATACGATATCTGTTTTCTCTATCGTCACGCCAGTTGTACATCGCGTTAGCGAAAATAGTGTGGTTTTTACCTAATTTAAAGTCTAAAGCAGCAGCAACACTTCTTCTTACTCTTTCTACATCATATCTGCGAATGTCCGTCTCTTCTATAAAAGCATTTCCGAAATTGTCTTTTAACCATACGGCCTCAACGTTGTCTGATCCATAATTTTGGTTATTGTAAGAACCGCTTAAAACCATACCAATAGCATTTTTAGCAAAGCGATTTCCGTATACAAAACTACCTGTGTACAAAGCTTTATCACGAATTGGGTTATAGCCCGATGATAAAGTTGCCGATACACGCTCGCCGTTTGGAGAGGCACGGGTAATCAAATTCACCGAACCACCAATCGCATCAGCGTCCATATCAGAAGTTAGGGTTTTGTTTACTTCGATAGTTGCAATCATATCAGATGGAATTAAATCCATTTGCACACGACGGTTATCGCCTTCGGCAGATGGAATACGGTCGCCGTTTAAGGTTACCGAGTTTAACTCTGGCGCTAAACCTCTGATGATGATGTTACGAGCCTCACCTTGGTCATTCTGCATGGTTACCCCTGGTACACGACGTAAAGCTTCGCCCACGTTTGCATCTGGGAAACGACCTACTTGGTCAGAAGAAATGATGTTAGAGATGTTCGATTTGCTCTTTTGTTGGTTCAAAGCACGGGCTTGGCCTCTTAGTCTATCGCCCATTACTACCACTTGGTTCATGGCAAAAGCACCGTCTTCTAAAGAGAAGTTAAGCACTGTATTTCCGCCCCTAGTTACAGTAACCGTTTGTTTTTGTGCTTGGTAACCCATGTAAATTACCTCCACTTCGTAAGTACCTTCTGGCACTCGCAGAAATTCGTAATCTCCCGTTTGGTCTGAAACCGTGTAACGATTACCCACATTTAATTTTACAGAGGCTCCCGGTAAAGATGCCTTCGTCATTTTCTCAATCACCTTACCTGTAATTACGCCACTCCCTTGTTGTGCATGGGCGCATACTACAGTCAAGAATAAAAGTACTGAAGTAAAAAGTGTTTTCATTGTTTCTTTAAATTGTTTGAATTTGGATATCCGTTTTTTGATCGATACGAAATTGAAAATTACTCGCATCAAGCTGGGCAAACCAGGCGTTACAAAAAAGAAACCACCATGAACACACCGTTAACAACACAGCAACAACCAACTCAAAAACAAACACAATTCACTGATTTTTAAAACCTTGCAAACCTTCAAAAAATCCATTAACATTCTGTTGCGCTAATGATAAGAAAAGGTTAAGTTTTAATTCAGGCTTAACAAATACCTCCGCAACATTGGCTATTAACCTTTGTAAGTTGATGACTGATCATTGTATTTTGGTCATTGCAATTTGATCATTGTGATTTGATAATTGGTTATTGGTCATTATTTGATTGATCATTGTATTTTGGTTATCGCAATTTGATAATTGTGATTTGATAATTGGTTATTGCAATTTGATAATTGGTCATTGTATTTTGGTTATTGTTTGATTGATCATTGTATTTTGGTCATTGCAATTTGATGATTGGTTATTGTTTGATTGGTTATTGTTTTCCATTTCCTCAAATTTCTCTTTACACAGCTCCTCTGCCAGCTCCATAAAGCGCTCTACCAATTCCAAGAAATTATAAGCCGATCTATTTTCTAACGAAAAGCTTTCCCTATATCTGGCTTCGCTATAACTCCTCATAATGATACCTAGCATCACTTCATTCTCGGGCGTACCCATAAAGTGTTGCATGGGCTTTTTAGAAAAACAACCGCATACATAGAGCAATCGTCTTAAATTATGCATATCCGATTTGTAGCCCATAAACACCCAAATCAGCCCAATACAAGCCTGCTCTATTACTTGATGCAACAGAAACAAACAGACAGTTTCATGATCTTCTTCCAAAGACCTATCGGCAGACAGCAAAAAACCATTGGCCATTTTACTGCGATGTTTCCAATTCAATTTAGCTTGCGCCAGCCTTTTATCAGGTTGTGGTGTAGATACTTCTGCTAAGCAGAGCACGCCATTGGAGCTATAAAGCAGTTGCCCCTGGTTAAGCACCGTAGCGAAGTAGTAATTACTTTGCGCAATATGCTGCTTTAACGTCTCCGCACCATGTGCATGTACTATTAATTTTCCCTCCGCATAATGTTGGTTGGCAAATTCTTGAATACCATTTTCAATTCGGGTGCTCCCCTCGGTAATTACCAGCAAATAAAAAATTGACTCCTCTTGCTGCTTGGCAGCACAAAAACTACTGTGTATTTGGCATTGATGCCCCAACTGCGCATACTGATATACCTGTAAGGGTTTAAATTGTGCAACAAGCTTTTCTAAAAAGGCAATAAAATGTGCTGGTCTTTTGGCTTTGCCAATAGGGGTTAATGTTTCCATAAGATAAAAGTGGGTTGATGTAACACTAAATTACCTTGACAACGTAGCGTACCGAACCACCAACAGTTGTAAAAAACCACCTCGTGTTTGTTTTTTACCTACCTTTATTTCTTATATATTTGGATATGGAAAACGCTACTAAAACTACCCGCACTCATTTAGGAAGAAAGATTAGCCGCATACGCGAACTGCGTGGCATGAAACAGGATGCACTAGCAGCAGAATTGGGCATTAGCCAACAAGCGGTAAGCAAACTAGAGCAGAGCGAAGAAATTGAGGAAAGTACTTTGGAGAAAGTGGCGAAAGTTTTGGGGGTTAGTGCGGAAGGGATTAAGCACTTCACGGAAGAAACTATTTTCAATAACATCAATAACTTTCACGATAATTCAATTCAGAATAACTTCAACCCTATTGAAAAGATCGTTGAATTATATGAAAGGTTGTTAGCTTCTGAAAGAGAAAAGTTAGAGTTATTAAAAGGGAAATAAACGTCTCTGCAAAAACCAAAAGTTTAGAAAATTGTCATTGTTTTAGCAATTGATTTTAAAAATAAATAATATCAGTTGGTAGAAATATAAAACTATTAATTCTTAGAATAAACGAAGATAGCGTTTAAGCTTAAAAGTTATCTTCCAATGCACTTTGGATCCCTAAGCTGATAATCAATTTCAAATCATCAGAGGCGTTTAAAATAGTGATTTTATTAAAAAACACATCAGCCCCTAATTCTACGTATAATCTTCCGAATATTTGTTTTGCATTGAAAGTTGCCATTGTGTAGATTTCGGTAAAAGTAACCACTCTATTTCGTTCCAAACTGACCAGCTCAACTAGTACTCAACTTTTTTTAGCA
>NZ_JBYFBY010000007.1:0-175871 GCF_057652195.1 Pedobacter sp. T50_32
TGCACAGGTTCGCCAGCAGTTTGGGTGGTCAGTTTGACACGGAATCCCATGGTCAGTTTCTCCGAAATATACAAGCAGGCAACAATCTTTCGATTTTAGATAAGTTTAAGAAGTTCTAAAGCATGTAAAACATAGTGGACACCATCATCCAGAACAACAACCCCAACGCTTAAAACCCTTTAAAACCAGTCAAATGATCACTTTTAAGCGAAATTAGGTGGATACTTTAGCGCGTAATATGTGGCCACTTTGTAGAAAAAAAGGTGGCCACTTTTGGAATATCCTCACCGACTAAGCCGTTCAACATACCCCAAATTCCTGTTGGCGTCGATACCTGACCAGCCCGAATGAAGTAAGAGTTAAGGTTGATCTTCGGCTGCTTCTCCCTGCTGTTCGGAAAGCAGTTTATCACTATCTTTTTTGAGCTGTCCGAGTTTTTCCTTGGTCACTGCATTCTGCTTCCTTACTTTTGCCGAACGGTCCATCAGTTCCTTCAAATGCTCTTTTTCATGATTGGGATCGGAAGTTTGCTGCTTCATACGGAATGGATTTAGATCAGATCCAATGTAGTCAATACTTATTGCAAAACCGCTGACCATCCAGAATATTACAATGCATAAATATTTCAGCCACGAAAATGTCTGTTTTGCATAAACAAGTGATATGATTTGCTTTTTACGATCATTTTTTGGATGTTTATAAAAAATAGAACAAAATTGTCAAAACAATCCATTTACTAAAATGTTAGTTATTGGATTAAATAATGCTGATACCTCATATATTAATGAAGAAACGAGTGTGGGTTGTGGAAGATGACCCGGATATTGCGAACATCGTATCCCTTCTGTTGAGCGAGGATGGCCACGAGGTCACCCTTTTCCCCAATGCTACAAGTTTCCAATCTGCCCTAGCGGCAAAACAAAACGATGCAGACCTTTTCCTGCTTGACGTGATGCTTCCAGATGGTAACGGTATCGAACTCTGCGAAGTGGTCAAGTCCGATGGTACACTGGGCCAAGTTCCGGTCATGATGATGTCCGCCCATGCCGCCTTCAACAAGGTACAGCTCTATTGCAGGGCGGAGGACTTTATCGCCAAACCCTTCGACATCGACGAACTATCGGCCAAGGTCAATAAACTGCTTGGCTGATCCGTTTATTTTGATCTGATTTTATCTCAGCAATTGATTATCTTTGGCTTGCCATAAGGACGAGGAATTCAATGACGGAAAAAACAGGCGCTGCCCTAGACAGTGCGATCATAGAGGTGTTCATGCAGTCCAAGGATGCAACTGCCATCTATCAGGGAGAAGAACTTAACATCATATTCGCCAACGAAGCCATGCTCGCCTTTTGGGGCAAGGGCAGGGAAATTATAGGAAAGACTTTCAGGGAAGCCATACCGGAACTGGTGGGACAACCTTTTGAGGATCTACTCAAAGGGGTCTGGAATTCTGGCCGGACCTATACCGCACAGGACACCGCGGCGGAACTGCCTGGTGCAAATGGAAAATTGGAAACCTTTTATTTCGATTTTACCTACAGGGCACTATTAAATCCCGAGGGGAATACCCAATGGATCTTGCACACGGCCACCGAGGTCAGCGACCGCATGAAGGCATGGCAGATGGTAGCGGAAAAAGATATCCGAGAAGAGGAATCCAAAATGGAACTGTTGGCCAGCCAGCAAAGGATCGAGCAGCTCGTCCTCTCCTCTCCGGTGGGCATGACCATCCTTCGGGGCGAAGATCTGGAAATCGAGTTCCCCAATGAACATATCCTGGACATCTGGGCACGGACAAGGGAACAGGTCACCGGCAAAAAATTATTGGAGGTGTTTCCCGAACTGATTGGCCAGCCCTTTCCCGACATGCTTTTTAGCGTACTGCATACGGGAATACCTGTGCATAGCAGGGAAATCCCCGTAACCATTGGCGATACCGATGGCTCACACAGAAACATCTATGTGGATTTTGGCTACCAGCCCCTATTTGATACCCAGGGAAAAGTGGACTCGGTCATGGTGACCGTCAAGGACATCAGCGACGTAGTAGCGGCAAGAAAAGACCTGGAAGAGAACAAAATTCTCTTACAGGAATCCAACGAGGCGCTAGAAGCCGCTAATGAGGAATATGCGGCGACCAATGAAGAACTTGCCGCACTCAATGAAGAAGTGGCTGCCACCAATGAAGAACTACGCGCCACCAATGAGGAAGTCTACCGCCTGAGCGAAGAGTTGTCGGTGGCCAATGCTAGGTTGAGAATGGAGAACCTGGACCTTAACGCCGCGACAAGAAAACTCTTTACCCTTTTCGAAGATGCTCCAGTGGCCATCGGCCTGTTGCGCGGAAGGGAACTGGTCATCGAAACGGCCAACCCAGAGATCCTACGACTATGGGGCAAGGATGCGAGTGTGATCGAAAAGCGCTTGGATATCGCTCTTCCCGAACTGCAGGGCCAGCCTTTCCTCAAACTATTGGATGAAGTGTATACCTCTGGGCAGCCCTACTTCGGCATCGGGCAGCAGGCGACCATCGTCAATAATGGCGAAAATGTAGAACTTTATTTCAACTTTACCTATAAGCCTATCAAGGATGAAGATGGGCAGACCCATTCGATCATGATCGTGGCCAACGAAGTGACCGATCAGGTCAAGACGACCTATGCCATAGCTGAGGCCTACCAACAGCTCAACGTGGCCTTCGAGGTGGGAAACCTGGGCTCCTATGAAATCTCCATTCCTTCTGGCGAGGTCAAGTATAACCAAAACTTCATCAAGGATTTCGGACTGGAATCTGGTGTAGAGATCAACCTGGATCAATTGTTGGCCTACGTGGCACCAGATTACCGAAAACGGCTGAACGAAGATATGAAGCGGGCATCAGACCAGAATATTCCGCTACAGGGAGAATTCCAGATCCGCTGGCCGGACGGCTCACACCATTGGATCAAGGCCTCCGGTAAGGTGCTGTACGATAATGTAGGCAAGCCATCCAAACTGGTAGGCCTGACCGAGAACATCACCGTTCAGAAGGCTTTTGACCAGCGCAAGGATGACTTTTTGAGCATCGCCAGCCATGAACTGAAGACTCCGGTGACCACCCTACGCGCCAATCTCCAACTGATGAACCGTTTCAAGGCACAATTGGCACATCCAATGGCCGAAAAGCTGGTCGAAACCTCGTTAAGGAATATGGAAAAACTTAACATCATGATCGACAACCTATTGAACATCAATCGTTTCAACGAGGGACAGGTCAAACTAGAAAAGGCTCCTTTCCAATTGAGGGCGCTACTGGAGGAATGCTGTGGCAATGTAAGGCAGGAGGCTACCCATGAACTTTTGGTAAGTGGAGAAGAGATCCTGATCGATGCGGACCAGGCCCGTATCGAACAGGTAGTGGCCAACTTCGTCAACAATGCGGTCAAATATGCGCCGCTTTCACCAAAGATCTATCTGGATATCGAACAAACGGAAAATAGCGTCAAGGTCAGCGTCAGGGACCACGGCCCGGGCATTTCCCCAGAGCAGCTACCACACCTTTTCGACCGATACTGGCGGGCGGACTATTCGGGCAGGCACTATAGTGGACTAGGACTGGGACTGTTCATCTGTGCCGAGATCATCAGGCGCCATGGCGGACAGATCGGAGCGGAAAGCGAACTGGGCGTGGGCACTACCTTCTGGTTTACCCTACCAATAGAGACGGTATAAAAAGATATATTGGGCAATACGACGCAATATTTAGCGTTGATTATACGAGAGCGTTAATTTAGATGGTCCCGTAACAGCGTTCTGCTGTTGCGGGACCTTTTTTTTAACCACGATACTTCGGAACAGCGAAATAACGCTGGCAAAAAAAGTAGCTGCATTTCTCCTATTTATACCTATTTTCTTTAAAGTGCAAACTTTGTACATCCTAGTTGACAGGCCTACTTTTGGCAATCTTTTACTCAATCCAAACATTTTATAACAGCGGGGCGTTAGTTGGAGACAAGGTAAAGCAGCTGGCGATGAATAGCCAATCTCTCCTATAAGAAAAATAAAAACCTAAAAAGCGGAAGATGGAAACGAAACTGCTCATCGGTATTGCAGCGGGCACATTGACGGCCATTTCTACCCTGCCACAGATCATCAAGGTACTGAGGACAAAGAAAGTGGACCACATCTCCCCCTTTATGTTCATTATCCTGGTATTGGGCAATGCGACTTGGGTCTACTATGGTATTTTATTGAAAGACCTGCCCATCATCGTTACCAATGCCTTTTCCCTTTTGATGGCCCTGACGATGTTGCTGCTGAAACTGGTCTACCGGAAAAGTTGAAGGAAAAACTGGCTGGAAATGGAAACGGCAGCGGGCTTCAGGATTTCCCATCTTCCCCTTAGCCCGAGCGTTCCAATCTGCTAACAAAAAAGAATCAGGATTGTTTCATTGTAATTTTAACCAGATCAATATTGAGTTACCAGTTCCCCATCCACATCGGGTAGTTTGCCCAGATAATCGGGTACTTCCCCAGCAATCAAAACCTAGTCTAAAACACTCAAACAGGTCATTGGTCGTGCAATAAATGAAGGCTGGATATTTAAACGTTTATATAATGGATAACCATTGACGCTATGGATATTTTAGGAAAACAAATGCACGAGGGGCCCAACTATTGCCACTTTTGCGACGAACCGATCTTTGGCCGTTCCGATAAGAAATTCTGTAATGACAGTTGCCGGAATCGATTTCATGCCCAGGCTCAGCGCCGTCGGCAGAGCCCAACTTTGTCGGTAAGATCAATCGTGCGCTGATGCGCAATCGGCGGCTGCTCGCCCAGACCATCCCGCCTCAAAAAAAGACTGTCGTGGTACCTCGCACCACGTTTGAGGAAAAGGGTTTTGAATTCGGATTTTACACCAATGTGCGGGCTACCCAAAAAGGTTCCTACCACTATTGTTGTGAGTATGGATGGCTGGCAATTGCCCCAAACAAGGTGCTGGTGGTAAAAACGCATATGTATGATGATTATTCTTTTTGCTAGTCACATCAGACCAGTGCAACATTAGACACACGACCAATCTGCAAAGAACTGTTGGTCTTGGATAGGTTAGTTTCCGGAGTGTCACCGAAGTAGTATAATCATCCTATATTTTATCAATTTGGAATAGAGAAACTTCCACATTCATCGCTGGAAGTTTCTCATCTGATGATTGTTATTTTATTAATGCACTCAACTTGGTATAGCATTCTTTGTATCCTTCCAACTCTTTCGTAGTACTTTCATAGAGAAATGGACCTTTATATTTGATGAATTCAAGTGCTGTGAAAATCTCCTTCCAATCGTTCTTGCCCTTCCCATCACAGGGAAAATAGTGCCTTTCTGCTTGTCCGTCGCCATCAGCAACATGCAGGGTTTTCACTCTTTCGCCTAAGGCAATTAGTAGTTTTTCGGGCTGGGCGATATGATTGAGGTCAACCGCCGCAAAAACATCGTCTGGAAACATTTTAAAAACCGCAACACATTCTTCAACTGTCCTCAAGAGTGGCCTTTCCTGATTTCCCTTACCTACCAATAACGCAGGTCCAAGCATATTTTCTACCACCATCATTGCTTTTATTGACTTAACGGATGCATTTAGTTCAGCAACAGACTTCACTAATTGTTGGATGCGCATTTCTCGCTCGTTTAAGCCTAGATAGTAGCTCGGATGGAACAGGATTACTTTAGGTCTTAAAATACTCACATATTTTAATACCTGCCTATGGAAAGCAATTACTTTGGCACGACGTTCTTCCTCTACAAAGGAAATATCTATTTCTTTGCCATAAGGCATATGGATGGACCATATTTCAACCCCAGTTTCAGTTGCGGCTTGCCTTACAGCTCTCATCCTTCTTCTCATTTCCCCATCGGGCAAAGTAAATGTCAACGAATCTTTGTTAATGTAGGCCGTTAGACCAGTTTCGATACAATCGATGCCCGCATCGCTGATTTGTTGTAGTTTTTTTTTATCTAAAGCATTTACACCAATAGATAAGCCTATTTTATGTTTTTTTTGTGCATGCAGCGGGGTGCTGAATAACAGAGATATACTGCATAAAACGTAGAATATTAGAATTTTTCTAGAATCAAACATTGTTTATCGGTTTAATGGATTGTTACTTTATAAAGAGTGCCGTTTCGATCATACGTTGTCCGTAGTGATCGAATTTTTTATTATCGGTGGGGTAATTGACAATCCCGTTCGGAACTTCGCCTCTGATCCACATCATTGTTGACCCCCCACCGTCAATGTTCATTGCGGATTTGGGATTAAAGTAGCGGACTAGAAATGTGGTCAATTCTTTAGCAGACATTCCCTTTGCCTTTGGGTTTCTGCCATCTACTGTAATTAACAGCAAGTTCCCGGCGTTCGTTAGCGCGATTGCTGTACGGGGATGCCTTACCCCCTGATGCTTTAGGTAATGTTCGTAGTGTAGCTTTTTCAAATCCAGCTTTAGACCTGCCGTGTCCGCAAAGGCCAATCCAACAGGTTTGAAATTATCTATCAACATTGGCGCGCCCGTGATTATATTGGATGCCTTCACTGTTGAAAAATCGGTTGGAGAGAACTGGATATCGAATGCTGTCCCCTCGTCGTTAAAAGTCATCATACCTTGGTGCTTCCACCAGTATATGCTTGTTTTGGGTACTTTTACCTGCTGGATATCCTTCCCTTTCAGGCGCAGATGCATATAATCTGCAGAATCTTTCTTTTCAATAAAATAGGTGGCATTTATTCCCACCAAGGCTGCCGGAATACGATTGCCAAATACGGATAAGGAATCTTTTTCCTTTTGGTACACTAGAATGGCATGCCCCATTTTAGCCTTTGGATTGAAGCTGACAACGTTCACGTTCTGTTCTGCAAATTCCCGATCTGTACTGGAAGAGAATCTGTACCAGATCACATCCTTTCGCAAGGTATCAATCTGCCAATCTTTTTGGTCTAAAAGTTCCGCTTTTTTACTACTCATTGAACTTCTGGAACTGGCGCAGCCTGAGCCCAGTATAGCCATCAGAAGATATACAATATAATATCTCCCTATTTTCATCTTGTTTTTTGTCATCTGTTAGTTATTTGTCGTACTTGAAAATCTGCCCGTTTCGTTGAAAGCCTTAAATTTTGTACCTTTTTGATAAGCAATGGGTGCAGTATACAATTTGCTTCTCATATTTGGTTCGGTACCATCGGTAGTATACCTAATCTGAAGTCCGGGAAATTGCACATTGGCATGAATTAAACCTTTTTGTACACTTAATCCAACTGGAGGAATGCGATAGTTTACTCCGTTGCCATAATAGGTCAATCTTGGAAGTTCCTTTTTGCCCAATTGGTTGGCAAAAACACTCCAGGCGTGGAGATACATTTGCTCACTTTTAATGCTATTTTTTTCTTCGGCCCATGCCGGTAAAGCGGCCCAAGCTCTTTCCGCAAAACCCAATAGCTTCGGGAAAAGCATATATTCCAACTGGTCGGCATTGGTTACCTTTTCGGACCATAAGAGGCATTGTAGACCTAAGATGTTAGACTTTCCAAAATCGGTGAGTCGCTCTCTGTTGGAGAGCGTTTTTTTATCAACAGGTTTGCCCTGATAATCCTCCTTTGCAGTTTGATAATGGTCAAATGGCACAAAATAGAAAGGTTTGTCGGTGTCTACATAGCCGCCCCAATACAAACCGGTTTCATCGTTATTCCTGCTGTAAGCCAGATCGAAATAAAAATTGGTTACCGGGGCCAATACCGTTTTGTAACCTGCGTTGGCAATTT
The DNA here is from genome assembly GCF_057652195.1 of Pedobacter sp. T50_32. NCBI lineage: Bacteria > Pseudomonadati > Bacteroidota > Sphingobacteriia > Sphingobacteriales > Sphingobacteriaceae > Pedobacter > Pedobacter sp. T50_32. The sequence goes on from NZ_JBYFBY010000007.1 coordinate 7,799, forward strand.
TGTAGGCCAAATCTTCATTTCCCCTGCCCCAGGCGGTATTCCATACGTATACCTTAAAATTGCGGTTTACAAATCCTGCATTAACAATATGTTTGGACTTCCCATCTAGTTTTGTTTTGCGTAGCGATATTTCCTCCCAACCAGCAATTTGTAAGTTTTTTGCCGCTAACATCTTACTTACGTTATTCAGATAGTAGTACCAAAGGTCATCTGTGTTTTCGATAGTTTTATCGGCAATCAATTGTTGGGCAGCTTTGGATTTTTGCCACGATCCGTTAGGCACCTCGTCTCCTCCAATGTGAATCGTGTTCAGTTTGACATTGGCCTGTACATACATTTCCAGCAAATCATCTACAACTGTCTCTATAAAATGGTAAGTAGAAGGCAAGGCCACATTCATAATGTTATCAGTAAAGCCCTGCACCGACTTATGTACCGAACCATCGTCTAGTTCGACCAGTAAAAATTCTTCGGCTGCCTTCCGATTGCCCTGTTTCGTATACTTCTCGTAACGATATAACATCGACTTAATTGCTGCTCGGGCATGTCCAGGTGTTTCTATCTCCGGAATAATCTGGATATGCCTTTGTGCGGCATACTTCAATATTTCTATAAAATCAGCCTTGCTATAGTAGCCAGTTCCCGCACTATTGTCCATGCTTGGTCCCGAACCATAGCTTGGCTGCAGGTTAGCATTGGTAAAAGGATGAGCCCGTTTGGCCCCGACTTCGGTAAGTTCGGGCAATGTCGGTATTTCCAGTCTCCAACCCTCATCATCGTTCAAATGGAAGTGCAATGTATTTAACTTATAGATTGACATCAGATCTATTACCTTTTTGACCTGATCTTTTGACTGAAAATTACGGGCAACATCCATCAAAAAAGACCTATAACCAAATCTCGGCTGATCCTTAACTGTTAATGCGTTGATATTAAACGGCTCGCTCCTACCTAACCATACTTTCGGTGGAAATAGATTCGTCAGTGATTTGGTAGCGTAAAAAGCGCCTGCGGCATCGCTTGCCCTAATCACTATTTGTTGACTGCTGATGTCGAGTTCGTAAGCCTCTGCCGGTAGACCAGCTATTTTTTGAAGTATGATCTGATTACCATCGGTTTGCTGTACTATAGCAATTGATCTACCAAATATTGTTTTTAAATCTTCTCCAAGTAGCATCGCTTCATTTAGGAAGGAGTCATCAGCTTTAATGGTCAGCCCACCGTTAATGGTAAATTTTCCAGCTTTGACTTTAGTGCTTACAGGGCTAGGCAAAATTCCAAAGAACTCGCTTAATGGTAAATCTTTGGTATTTTCGTATTTTTCAAATAGCTCCTCCGGAGATAAATTCTTCACGCCAGAATTTAAAATGGGCTTGGCAGTAAAGTTTTTAACAGTAATCGGCTTTCCATTGATGACAAAATATAACCCGGATGGCACGTCGGTTTTGTTTTGTGTGAAACCACGGGCTACGAACCTGATCTTTATTTCTCCACCAGGTGGTATACCTTTAAAGCTCTCGGTAGGGAACATTTTGCCATAATCCCCTTGTATCAGGGTGAAGCCTACATTGCCGCTGATGACCTTCACCACCTCTCGGGGATAACTAAAATACATCTCCCAGCCTTTCGACGGAAATATTGCGGATTTGGACGAATTTCTGATGGTAAGTTCGGCTAAAAACTGGTTGTTCTTTTGATAGTTATTTTGCAACAGTTCCCAACTGACAATTAGCTCATCTATTTTAAATTTAGGCTTCGTTTGTGCCTTTATAGTACCCCAACATAGGGAAATAACCAGTAAAATTTTCAACTTCATCTTTTAGCTTATTCTTTTATACAGATTGCCCATCCGTTAGCCACCTTTCGTGGACTACCATCAGAGGGTTTATTTTTAACTTCAAGCGTTGGCACATTGGTTACGAATGTTGAGGATCCACCTCCATCTAAATTGATCGCTTCTTTGACCTCCAAGGCACTCATGACCTCGGCAACTTGACCAAGAGTCAATCCATTCGAGTAAGCACTATTCCTCCCATCGGCCACTAAAAAATAAACGATATTGTTTGCCGTGAAACCAACAGCCGTACGTGGATGTACACTTAGATCGGTTTGGCTAACCTTTAGCCCTGCCTTAATTAAACGTTGATACCCGCCAACTGCGTCGTATATTGATGATCGCTGCTTCGCAAATACGGACTGATCGCCAATCAGCGGCTTTCCACTTTGTGTTAAGCCAAAATAGCTTCTGGTTTCAGGCAAGACAGTTCTTAACGCTTGGCCGTTCAGGTACAAGATGCTTCGAGGCTCACCTGTGCTCATGTTAAAGAAATCGGAATTAACTGCGCCCAGTACCCTGAGTGCAACATACTTATTGTTGCGCAACATATCAGGAATACGCTGCAGGGCGAATTTCTGTTCACCGTTAGGCATTAAAGGCTTTAAGGTTAGTTCTTTCTGATTTAAATCTACCCTAAAGAAAAAAAGCACCATTGGCAAACCATCTTTATCTATGTAGGCAAATTTTGTAGAAGTTACCCCCTTGGTTAACTGGCTCTCCTGAAAAAGAACTACCTTCCCGATAAGGTTAGTCTTTCTGGTCAGTACCGTTTGAATATTATCTTCTGCAGTAGCAACCTGATCTGGTACAGCCTTTTGGTTAACCTGGTTTACAGCTACTTCTTGCTTACAAGAAACTAGTAAAAATAAAGATGAGAATAGCCAATAGTGCGTTTTCATTGTTTTAGTTTTGAACGAAGATTTTTATGGCTTCTCTTTCAGCTTGCGTACTTAGCAACAAAATGTAAATTCCGTTATGTAGCGTTACCGGTAATAAAACCGTATGGTTATCATTACTTAGCAATTGCATTTTGTGAGCTATCGTTTTGCCTGAAATATCATAAAGGGAAATTTTAGCGTTCCCTTCGGTGAATCCATTTATAGCAATATTTAAACCCGGGTTATTATAATTTGCGGTCAATTTTTTTGGGCCTACAAAAATAAAATTTACAACTTCTATGGCTAAAAAAGTGCTTTTTCCATCGAAATCTACCTGCTTCAACTGATAGTAATTAACCCCTGAAACTGGGCGGTGATCGATAGCTTGATAAGCTTTTTTCTGACCAATAGTACCGGCACCGGTTAAGGTAGTTAACAGCGTCCAACTCACACCATCAGTGGATTTCAACACTTCGAAGTGTGAATTATTGGTCTCAGATGCTGTTTGCCAGAATAGCTTTACTTCATTTCCAACCGCCTTAGCCTCAAATTTGGTCAGTTGAACCGGTAAGGTATTAATGGCTGTTCCGCTAAGGGTTAGTACATCTTCCGATGCGTTTTCTGACAGGCCGAATGCAAATGAACCAGCCGCAGAAGTAAAGCCCCATACATATATCCTGAACCTGATCTCCTTCGCTCCCTGCAGATTTTGCAAACCTGCCACCAATGACAGATCTATTTCATTTTGATAGACACCAGCAGTTGCCGAATTGGTAAAACTAACTGGCGAAGTATTAATATCTACAAAGGCTGCATTATCAATACTATAGGCCCAAACGTAGTTTCTAGCACCTGCACCAGAGCGTCGTAATTTGGCGTAGATCTTATCCAAAGAAACCCTATGGTCGGATTTAATATTCATACTAAACTCTATGTAACTATTATTCGCTACAGCTGCCGCATAGGTGGTCACCGTACTGAAATCTAGATCGTTCCTGGTTCGCGAACTGAAACCATTGGCAAGAGATGAAGCCTCTAGGCCATTTCCTCTAGTCATGGTGCTTGTAGAAACCGACGGAGCGCTACTTGTCGCATTAACCGTTGGTGTTTCGCCCGACAAGCCCCCTGCACTCCATGCTAAAATCACTTTTTCATCGGCGATGGTTTCTAAATCTCCCCTTAGCGATATAACGTTAGCTAATTCTGTCGTACTAGGACCAAAGGCGAACGTTCCGCCCCTTGAGGTCTCAGCGAACATATATAATCGCAATACTACATTACTGGAGGCTGTTAAATTCTGTAAGCCACTGATATTACTCACCATTAGAGGTTCCATGACCTGTCCCGTTGTAACAGCCGCCAAATCAATAACCTCTCCAAGCAACACTGGTGTACCCCCATCTTTTACATAGGCCCATTGCATTTTGAAACTTCCGCCAGCCGATTTTCTCACGACTGCAGAAATTTCAGCTATGGAAACTTTTTTTCCCAAAGCCGGTTTGATATCGATTTCAAAATATTCGTTCCTGCTTATAGCCTCGGTAACGTCAGCTGTTACCGTCGATGGAGTTGTAGCCTTTGATGATGAAAAACCCTTTGCTAAACCTCCGTAAACCAAACCAGGCCCTCTTTTTAAGAGAGAAGGAAATAAACCGGAAAATGTTGTGGACTGATAATCTGCATATTGGACTGACGTGGTAATATCACTTAAATCCCAAGCTAGTAATTGTACTGTGGGTACAACTATTTTCAAACCATCAAAATAAGTAGCATATTGGCTATACAAGTCGGAGTTCACCAAGGTCACCAGTACTTCGTTGTTTGTCTTTAATGCACCATCAGTGTAATTATGGGATCCGGTGATGATTACTTTTGAATTTGCCTGACCTTTATATACGCCCTCGATCAACATCATTTTAGCATGGATATTAAACTTAGCATCTGCACCTTGTTCCAGATTAAAAATTCTAACCGTTGCTCCTAATGTAGCAAGCTGACGTAGTCTATTTTTGGTCTGTGTACCTGCCGCATCTTTTGCAAACACCTCAATAGTAGCACCCTGGTTTCGCAGTGCGATTAGCTTATCAATAATTGCGGGCCTAGAATCTGACCAATCTGACATGGCAATCCTAATCTTCGCATTGGCAACATCGGTAATTTGGTTTAGATGATCTTCAATATTATCTACACCATCATGCACGCCTGCAGATAATCTGGGAAAAAACTCCAGCCTAGCGTTAATTGATGGTATATCGTATGCGTTAAAATTGAAATTAGCTTTCATTCCAGATGCAGCATTTGCTTTGATAAGCTGCCAGTTATTTAAAAAGGATTGATATACAATTGCGTTGTTGAAGACCAGCGCATCCTGTATCTTTCTCGCATCAGCATTTGTGAAGTTATGAGAGGTTTGGAAAGTTACATTTTGAAGGACTCCATCTGGCGTTTGCACCTTGCTGAACAAAGCAAATTTATGATGGTTAATAGCGTTAGGGCTAACATCATTGACGCTGACCACTACTTCCGAGTTTGGCAAATTCGTCTGCAACCATGGTAAACTGGCGGCATTAGTCTCCTGACTATCAGCACGGCTCATATCTACGATGAGGTGCAAATGCACTCCTCTGATTTCAGCTGCTTTTAATGCATCCATGATACCTTGATGATTTATCATATAGATTGCTACATGCATATTTTCGCCCGCCGGCGTATGGTTAATCATCGATATGAGCTTATCTATAACTACGTTTGATGATTCGCCCTTGGCAATGGCTTTGATATCGGTAAAATAAGCTTGGGAAATTTCTGAAGTAATGTTTCCCAAATATGTTGAGGTACCCGAAATAGACAATGCGATAGGGTCTGCAACCGTAGAACGACCGATGCCAAAAGTACCTGAACCAGGAGCATTCGTGAAGCCCCAAATGTATAGTCTAAAGATGACATTATCCGCATTAGTCAAGGCCTGAAGATCTTGGAAACCAGACAGTTTACGACTGGGTTGTCTAACATCTTGTACTGCCGTAGTAAACTGCGAAACTGTACCTATATCCGAAAAGTTTACACCATCTAAGCTGTACTTCCATATAAAATATAGTGGCGTGGCGTTACTTGGAGACCATGTTCCAGATGTCCGCACCTTAAAATTCAACTGCGATAAGGACATCTTGTAATCTGCCTTTGGTTGAAAATTGAATTCATAATATGACTTGGTTTCTGCCGTGGCAAAATCAGGAACCAGCACATCGGGTATACCGCCAAAAATATTGGCTAAAGCATGGTTTCTTAATCCAGAAGCTCTTTTTAAGACTGAGGTATTAACACCCACGTGTTGCTCAGTAGAAGCGTAAGTGGTTTCACTTCCCGTGGCGGAACTATTGCCTGGACCAGAGGTAAGAAACTGCCAGCCTAATAACTGGCTATCTTGTGCACTTGCCGCTGAGTTAAGTAATGCCAACATGGCGAAACTCAGCAATGCCAGCCTTAGTTCTTGTAGAATTTTATTCATATCGTTCAATTTTAGATGAAGTTTATAAGTTTTTTTGGGCAAAATTCTCCTACATCCATCAGCATGGAAGCACGAATGCGTTTAATCGCCCCTATTTTTTTAAGAAGATTTTTTAGGAGCTAAGGATATTAGCTCCTAAATAAGAAATTATGGTTTTGGCACCTTTACTATTTTTCTGATCACGTAGTTGTTCATGTCACCCACATAAATATTACCCTCATTGTCTACCGCCAAATCTGTAGGGTTGTTGAATCTGGAAACGCCCTGCAGGCCATTGACATATCCTGGAGCATTGAAAGTTGCGTTACCGGCGATAGTGGTTACGATACCGTCCTTGATCATCCGGATGGTATGGGTTGCCGAACCTGAAGCGCCGAGTTCTGATACGTAAATCGTTCCATCGGCAGCGGCCTCTATACCCCAAGGGTTATTGAATCTTGCTTTCAGGGCCTCGCCATCCACTTGACCACCCGTATTAGACGCACTACCGCCAGATCCTGCAATAGTGACCGTCCTGCCGGTATGTCTGTTGATTTTCCGGATACGTTGTCCATAACGGTCGGCTGCATAAACAAAGCCATCCTTCCCTACACATACAGCAGTTGGTCTATTCATCCTCACATTTGGCCAGTCTCCATCAATGATCCCCGCTGTGCCATTTCCAGCCAGTGTCGTTACGGCACCTGTCGGGGAAATCTTTCTAATGGCATGGTTTACGGCATCAGCTACGTAAACGAAACCGTCTTCGTCTACAGCAATACCAGTAATGGTATTGAACCGGGCGTTCGTACCCTGACCATCCAAAAATGCCCCTGTGGATCCTCCTCCGGCCAGAGTAGATACTGTATTGCTACTTAAATCTATCTTTCTGATCAAATTCGAACCATTGTCAGCCACGTAAATATTTCCATTTTTATCTATTGCAGACTTATAGGGATTATTGAATGTTGCCACGGAGAGGGCTCCGTTCACCGAACTTCTGACGCCGGTACCTGCTATCCTGGTCACCGTGCCATCTTTCGAAATACGTTTGATGGCTTGTGCAGTTCTATCGGTAACGATCAAATCACCCGTAGTTTCATCGAAGGAAACCCCATTTGGCAACAAAAATTGTGCTTCGGTCAGTGAGCCATAGTTGTCTCCTGCTATACCAGTGCCGGCATAGGTGGAGGTCACGTAATCGAAAGCTACCTGCACAGCACCGTAGGTAAAAACCGGTCCTTTTGAAGTACGGTCATTTACCGTGATGGTGACATTTCCCGTGCTGCCCTCTGCTGGAACTTTTACGGTAAGCAATGTGTCAGAAGCCGTTAGCACCTCTGCACGCACCCCGGCAAACTTTACAATATTTGCCGAAAGATCGGCAGCAAATCTTTTGCCCCTCAGACTCACCGTCTGGTTCGCCAGAGCCATGGAAGGAACAATTTGACTTATCGATGGATTTGTCGGTTTAAATTCATCGCTGTTATCCTTACAGGCCAAAAAGGTCGTTGAAACTATACTAAAAATTAATAATATCCTCTTCATATGAATGTTCATGTGATTAGTTAATATTCTGATAAACTCTAAAATCGTCAATGTTAAGTAGGCCATTGCTCACTGTTGATGTATTGGCACCTAGGCCCAGCTTTCTGATCCTAAATCTCACCTTGCCCGAAACATTGACATTAAATACCGCCTCTTGCGCATCTTTACCAGGATTGGTAACACTTTCTCCAACTTTAGTCCAGCTCATACCTTCGTCTTGGGAATATTCTAGATTAATCGTACTTGCCGTAATTGATCCCAAGGAAGGAACGCCATATGAGAAGGTCACTTTTGATGCGCCCGAAAGCAGATCAAATCTCATCTCCAATAATGCATCTTCAGACAATTGATCTTTCATCCTGATGGCCTGTTTGCCAGTCGGATTAAATTTATCTACATTGACCACGTTACTGATAATTCCTTGATAAATGCGCCAAGGTCCCGTTTTGAACTGGGCAATATCATTGATGGCTGGCATCGTGTAAGCTGATTTCTCACTTGCCGGAGTTAATTCAAAGTCTTCTGGAAAATTGGCATAGGTTGCTCCAGTTTCATTAAATGCGTCATCCTCATTTCTCATTTTGAACAGCAATTTTGCCGTATTGTAATAATTAGATGTTGCATTAAAATAGGTAGGGATACCGCGAAAGGAAGCCAAAAGTGGCAATGATTTTTGGGCGAAATTGGCCGTAGCTTTTGTACTCAGGAAGATTGTCACATTCGCTTCCTCTCCCATTTTTACGTCACCAGAATAGGTTTGTCCACCTAAAAGGTCAGGAAATGCGACATTTGCAATTTCCACCAAGGTATTCTCATAGTTAAGAAACTCGCTGTAGAGCTGCGTTAAAGAAACGATACGAGGCGTGACCTGCTTATCTGAGGCAACTTTATTTACCCTGGCAAAGTTCAAATTCGCACCTTTCACCTTCATTGCGCCATTTTCACGATAGAGTACACAGTTTTCGATATCAATCTTCACCGAATCGCCATAGTTGATATTGGCATTGTCATCCGTAAACTTAAAGATCAGACCTGTCACCTTGCCCCTGGCGGTATTCTGGACGACCAGTTCGTTACTTTCAAAATTGCCACTGGTTCTGTCGGATATCACGACCCCGGCAATCTGCGTCGCACCCATCAGTCTTTCTTTTGCCAGTACGACATCGTCGCCATTATGTAATGCCTTTACAAAGCTCATGTAAATTACGGGACTTACTTCGCCACCAGATTCGTACTCATTTTTTTTACAAGAGCTGAAAAGGGCAAGACCAATGCAAAACGCAAAAAATATTTTTATAGTTGTTTTCATCTTTGATTTCTATTTATTCCACCAAACCTTAGTTTTCAGATCATCACCGCCCATGCTGGCCACCGCGGCCAAATAATTTTGTTGGTTTACGCGTTGGACATTCACCGGATATTTTAAACGGGTTGGCATTACACCATCGTTCTGCAGCCCGAAGCCTTTGGGCAGGATTGGAAACCCTGTACGTCTGTGCTCTATCCAAGACTGAAAGTCCGTAAAGAATAATGTGTAGTACTTTTGCAACATGATCTGCTGCAGTTTCTGATTGGCATTATCATTCTCATACCATTGGGCACTGGTATCGGTAAGATATCCAGTCGGCACACTGAATCCCCACATGCCCAGTGCCGCAGTTACGCCAGCCTCGTAATAGGTTTTCGCATCTCCTGGTATAAAGCCCTTTACGGCGCATTCTGCTAAAATGAACTGCAGTTCTGGATAATTAATGATATTACCGAGCAATGGTTCGTTCATCAACGCTGCCATATACTGCGATTGTGGCGCTGGCACCTGCCCTACAGGGTAACCGCTCGGAATGCCCACAAATGCATTGTCACGTTTACTGGCCCACTTATCCCTGCGGGGGTCGCCCCAATCATTAAGATTGTTGATGAAGAACTCTGAAAGACTGCTGTTTACCTGAAAATCTATACTCCGATATTCCGCAAATTCTGAAAGGTACGGCGCGGTAGTCTGAAACTTAAGGATTGCCGAATCATTATTGCTTGCGAAAATTGGATAATTGCTTTTACGGGTTTCCACGATATCCAAGATCTTGTCAACTGCTCCGAGTTCGCCCGTACCCGATACCCTTAGCAATAATCTTAGATAGAGGCTGTTGCCAAATTTCCGCCATTTCGCAATATCACCTGCAAAAATGGGATCCATTTTGGCCTCTACATCGGCGGCATTAGCCGTCTTGAATAACTCGTTGGCCTCTTCTAATTTTTTAAAGAGGTCCTGGTAGATATCTTTTTGTCTATCAAAACGCGGCTGCAGAATGTAGTCCCTGCCCTTGTTAGCATCAAAATAAGGCACATCGCCATAGACATCTGTGATCAGCGATGACACCCAAGTATCGAGTATCAGGGAAATACCCATAAATGCTTTGTTGTTGATCGCATCACCCCCTTTGTAAATGTCCTTGATGTTTGTCAACTGTAGATACCAGTTGTTCCACATGTAATCCGACTCTTGGGGCCTGATCACATAACGATGGATCTCATCACCATCGCTAAGGGTCACATGTACCTGCATCAGCTCGTGCGTAAGTCTCAAACATCTGTTCAAGTTTCTTTTAAGCACATCGTGCACCGCTGGTCCAAGTAGGGTTTCGGGCGTCGTGAATTTCGCTCCGTCTTTGTTCGTGTTCAATTCCTTAAATTCCTTCGTGCAAGAAACTAGGCTAATTGTTATGATTAATGCTGCTATAATTTTTTTCATCACTTTCATGGATTAAAAGGTAAAGGATAGATTGACGCCAAAGTTCCTTGTAGACGGGAACTGCGCCACCTCGAAGCCACGTTGGATGTCGCTATTGCCGAGCGTACCAAATTCGGGATCATATGCAGGCCAATCGCTCCAGACAAAAAGGTCTCTGCCATATACACCAATTACCGCTTTCTGGAACTTGATTTTCTTCATCAATTTTGCTGAAAACGTATAGTCCAACCTTAACTCTCTCAGCTTGATAAAATCGGTACTAAAGGTATTGGCCTCTACGTTATCACCTTTAAAATGTTCGTTATAATAGGTCCCCACCTGCTCAGCCACGACATCATTTGGCCTAAATGTACCATCTGGGTTACGCTGTACACCCTTGCCGATGATACCGGTGTATCTTCCAGGCAAGCTGTTTGTTAATTTTCCCGCAACCGAAGCCGCCACGTGCGTGTGTGAATAGGCCACCGCGCCGTATTGCCCATCAACCAATACCTTTAAGCGCCATTGTTTGTACCTGAAGTTGTTGACAACTCCCCAATTGAAATCTGGCGTAGCCCTCCCTAGGTAAAAGGCCTCTTCCGTTAGGACAGGATAGCCCTGTGAATTGTAGATGATTTGACCGTCCGGACTGCGTGAATAACCCAATCCGTAAAGATCGCCCATCCTACCACCAACGCGAGCTTCCATGGAACCACGCGGTCCAGTTTGCATCACATAGTTATCTACACTATCCGCCAGGGAAACGATCTTGTTGCGGTTGGCTGCAAAAGTAACAGACATATCCCAATTTAGACCTTTCGAAGACTTAAGAGGTACGCCATTTAGGGCTAACTCTATCCCTTTGTTTTGTACCAGGCCCGAGTTCATTACACTGTAATTATAACCTGTCGCCCTATCCAAAGGCACATTCAAGATCTGATTTTTAATATTACTGCGGTAATAAGTCGCATCTATGCCCAATCTGCCCTTAAACATGCGCATGTCTGCCCCAAACTCTAAAGTTGATGACAATTCATTTTTTAGATCTTCGTTAGCAATAAAAGTTGGATTGGCCATACCTGAGGAGTACAAAGCCCTAGAAATATAATTGTATCCCGTTAAATATGGGGTTACCCCGCCTCCACCAACCTGTGACCAAGAAGCCCTTAACTTGAAAAAAGAGATGGCTTTGGGCAAATCGAACATTTCAGACACCAAGCCGCTTAGGTTGACAGATGGATAGAAAAACGATACGTTATCGGTTGAAAATTCTGATGCCAGTACAGATGCCCAATCGTTACGACCAGTTAAATCCAAGAAAAGATAGTTTCGGTAGGCTAATTGAGCCAAACCATATAAACTGTTAACCGCATATTCCGTCGTTCTAGAGCTAGATTCTACCCTATCCTGAACGTTTGCAAAAGTGTAAATTCCCGGAAATCGCAATCTATCGGCACTTAAGGATACCATTTTGTACCTGTTGATCATCAATGATCCCCCAGCCGAATAAGAAGCCTCAAAGTCTTTACCCAATTTTTGTTTATAGTTCAGCAAGAAGTCGGTATTGGTTTCCATCTGATCTATATCCTGTGTACGGAACATACCTTGGGGAAACCTTGCGGCGTCTTTTGGTTTTTGCTGCGAACGTGACTCAGCGGCCCAGTCTACAGAAGTCCTTACCATCAAATTTAAATTCTTGGTAAATTCATAATTTGCACTGATCGTCCCAATCAATTGGTTTCGGTTGCTCTTGTTGAGCATTTCATAGACTGCCAGATAGATATTATCCAATCCGTTGGCAAATGGCCTGATTTGGCTTAAGCCCTCACTACCAGGAACCCAGTATTGCTTGTACCAGTTGATATCCGCGTTGGGTGTCAAGCCAATGATACTGTACATTACCGTTTGGTTGTTATAGCCTGTAGAGGGTAAGTTGTCGCTGTATTTGTTATTGTAGCTCAATTTAGTGGAGATCATCAGCTTATCGTTGACCTTTTGGGACACGTTAAGGGCAATGGTATTCCGGTCATACCCGGTATTGGGAACAATCCATTTATTGTTAAGATTGGTAAAACTTAAACGGGCAGTAGTCTTTGCATTACCTCCGCTTACGGATAGGCTGTTGGTGTAGGTTTGGGAAACTTCAAAATAGTCCTTTCTATTGTTTTTGTAGGGGATCCACGGAGTCCTTTCTGTTCCTCGGGTCAACAAATTTGGATCCCATTGGTAATATTCCTGCCCGTCGAATTTCGGTCCCCATGCAGCTCCGGTGTTTTTGGTGTTCGGACCATCTTCGGTCGCGCCCCAAGAGTAATATTGGTCGCTACCGATAGCTCCCTGTCCATACTCATACTGGAAATCTGGCCAGCGGTTGATCGTACCAAAAACTGCGTTGGAGTTGAAGGTAATGCCTAGTCCCTTTTGGCTCTCCTTACCTGATTTGGTGGTAATGATGATCGCACCATTAGATCCTCTGGATCCGTATAAAGCTGCAGCACCCGGCCCCTTTAATATCGATACACTCTCAATATCCTCGGGATTAAGGTCACTAATACCGTTACCATGGTCAACCGGGTTTTCCGAACCGAGATAGGATCCGTTACTCTCAGAAATTTTTGAGCTTACCACTACACCATCTACGACGATCAATGCAGAGTTATCACCACTTAGTGAGCTTTCCCCCCTTAAAATGATCTTGTTTGAACCCGCAGGTCCACCCCCAGACTTGATCATGTTCAGACCGGCAACTTTACCAGTTAATGCGTCGGTCCAGTTATTTGATAAAGCATCAGTAAGCTCTTCCCCTTTCACCTGCGTAACTGAATATCCGAGCGATTTCTCTTCCCTTTTGATCCCTAAGGCTGTCACGACCACTTCGTTGAGCGCTTCGATGTTTTCTTTAAGTATGATACGTAAATTATTTTGGTTGCCGACCTTCACCTCGGTAGATGTAAATCCCAAAAAATTAAAAACCAAGATCGCATTGACATCAGGCACGGAAATCGCAAACTTACCGTCAGTGTTGGTGAGTTCCACTACTTTTGTGCCCTTTAGGTTGACCGAAACATTTGGAATAGCCAGGTTATCTTTATCAACCACAGTACCTGTGATGCGCAGTTGCTTCTGGACCGGCTTCCTTTCCACGATAACTACAGTATTTCCATTTAGGGTGAAGCTCAACGGCTGGTTTTCCAATGCCTTGTTGAGTGCTTCGGCCAATGATACATTTTTTACCGACAGGCTTACATTGTTGATCTTGGCGATCATGCCAGAGTTATAGATAAAGTTATAACCTGTCTGTCTTTCCAGCTCGGCAAGTACGGTTTCCAGTTTGGCATTAGTCTTGTTTAGGCTGATCTGGGCAAAGCTGCTTGCGCTGGCCATCTGCAAACCTAAAACGGTTAATAAAACAAGGGTAAGTTTCATTACAAGCAATATTTTTTTGGGTACGCAGCCGATGCTACGCAGTAAAGAAGTATAATTTTTATACATTTGAGGTACGGGTTTAATTAATCTGTCTCTTGTCGTTTCAGTTTAGTTACCGGTAAGCATATCATGCTTTTGATCGGGAGAGGGTCCAAGCTCTCTCGATCTTTTTTATGTAACTGCTAATTTTAGGTTGTTTACAGCACTACGGTCACCCTCCTTCCCTCTACCTTAAATCTTACCATTCCGGTGAGTTCCAAGCTGCTTAACAGCTCTTTCAGCGAATTACTTTTGGAGTACTTTCCACCAAAGGCTTCTCTTGTCATTTTGCCCTGGTAGGCTACCTCTATGTTATACCATCTACCGATCTTTTTCATAATTTCATCGATAGGCTCATTTCTAAAGATGAAATAGCCATTTTTCCAATCCATCACTTCATCCACATTGAAACTACGCCTGCCCATCTGTCCCGATGAACCCTTTAAAAAAGCCTGCTGACCCGGTTTCAATAGCAAAGAATTACCTTGGTGATTGGCTACAACACTTCCCTCCAGCAGGCTTGTCTCCACCAGCTCATCATCCTCATAGGCAGAAATATTGAAATGAGTACCCAGCACTTTCACATCCATCGCTTTAGCATTCACTATGAATGGTCTATTTTTATTGGATGCCACTTCAAAATAGGCCTCACCGGAAAGCTCAACCTTTCTTTCGCTGCCCTTGAAGGCTGCCGGGAACCTGAGGGAAGATTTAGCATTCAGCCAAACTTTTGTCTCATCGGACAACACCAACTGGTAGTCGCTGCCCACAGGCGTACTGATGCTGTTATAGGCAATTTCGCCGTTAACTTCCATCCTGCTGAGGTCATAGACCAGCTCGCCTGCCTTATTTTTGATAATATCGACATGATCGTCTTGGCCGACCTTACCAACGCTAGCCTCGTCCAGCACCAATTGCTCGCCGTCAGACAGTCTTAGGGTGACATGGGACTCTGCTGGTATGGCGGTATCATTTTGCCTTGCTGTATCATGACCGTTGGTGCTCATCTTACCCTCGCCGGTTTCGGACTGATAATAATAGCTGCCTAATCCAATACCGCAACACAAAAGGATCGTTGCAGCGGCATAATGCCAAGGCCTTAATACTGCTCGTTGTCTGCGTAACGAGACTGGTTTTTCGACCAAGGCAGCATAAAAACGAGGATGTCCAATAATGTTATGGTATAGCTCTTCATGGCTTTCGTTCGTCGCAATCAAATGCGCCCAAGTCGCTTTCATTTGGGCATCAATATGCTGCTCGTCATCCGGTTGCGCCATCAATGCTGCGAGTTCGTCAAGTTCCCGAGCATTAATTTTGTTGTCAACCAGCAATTTTAGAAGGAATTGCAGTCTGTTATCTTTCAAGTTTGATTTGGTTTAAGGTCCACAATTCGTGGGGACATATGAAGAATACGTATGAGTATAGAATTAGGACTAGCCTCTTGTAAATATTTTTTCAATAAAAAATGTAACTAACAGGCAATCAATTGAATAATTTAAGTCAATAAGCTAAGCCATATCAACATGAGGAAATTAATTTCCGAATCACTGAAGCTGTCCTTCAGCTTTTTTACCGCTACCCCGAGATGATTTTTAACGGTATTTCTGGAAAGCTTCAGCCGGTCGGCTATTTCATCATAGGAAAGACCTTCCACCCTGCTGAGCCTGAATACCGTCTGTTGCTGCTGCGGGAGTTGGCTGATCGCCTTTTCGGCATAGACCAACATGTCTGAAAAGATGATCTGTTCCTCGGTCTCGTTGTGCTGTTCCGAAATTTTGGTCAATAACTTCGTCCTTAGGTGTGCCGTACTTATCTGTTTTCTTAACTGGTCAAGCACAAGCCGCTTGGTGATCGTAAAAAGATAGGGCCCAAGCGGCTTATCCTGCTCAAACTTTTGACGGTTCTCCCAAAGGCAAAGAAAGGTTTCCTGGACAATTTCTTCGGTATGCTCCTTATCTTTCAGGTAACCGAAGGCAAAGCGATAAACTTTTGGGCTAAAATAGAGGTATATCTCTCTAAAAGCGGTTTCATCTCCCCCCCGAAAATCATTGATTATTTCAGCACTTAACATAGGATATAGATGCATTTCTTAAAATACCGCAAAAATCTATTACAATTATATATTTCGTTTGCTTTCATTGACAGCTTGAGCTGCTAAGTAAAAGTAAAAAAAAGAAAACCAGCTTACAAGCCAAATATTTAAATCATTCGAACCATCACCACATTTGCGAATGAGCCACAAAGGAACGATTGCCATATTAACCGAACATTAATTTAGTATGAACTCCAGTAGTGTCTTGTCCTGAAATTACTTGTCGTTTGGCCTAATACGGTTTTTACTTTACAGTTGATCGTCTACCCATTTTTATACTTTTTGGATAAAGGTAAAACAAAGCCTTTAATTACTAAATAAATTAGCAACACATTTTAAAACCTCTCATCTCCACTAATGTAGCAGCTCAGAGATCAGAATTGGGCATATCGGATTGTTAAATCAGAAATAAAACAATATCCTACGGTTTAAGGGGCAGGTAGTCGGCATCCGTTTTCTCAAGCTTAATACCTGAAATTCATACCATTCAAACTTTGCCTTTGATATGCTGGTTGGATTATCATGATTAGGCTAATGATAGTAGAAGATAATGAAATTGTTAAAAACTCGCTTGAGAGCTACTTTAATGATCAGGAAGGGTTGAGAGTTACCGCGACCGCAGGTGATGGCGTAATTGCCAGCAAATTATTGTCATCTGGCATGCTCTGCGATGTCATACTCACCGACCTCAACATGCCAAGGATGGATGGGCTACAGCTCACGGATTTTGTGGCCAACAACCACCCCACTATCCCAATAGTAATTTCCACAATGAGCGATGAGCCGGACATCGAAGAACTGGCCAAATTTTTCGGTGCTAAAGCGATCCTTTCTAAATGTAGGCCCCTCCCTGAACTTTTAGAAACTGTCCGAAGATTAGCCGCTGGCGAGACCCTGATCTAATTGAACACCTTGCTACATCCATCCACCAACCCGGAAGATCAAATAGCGCTTCCGCTTCCACCAACCACCTTGATCTCCCCGTCAAACCTCTTCCAAAACCTGATGTAGCGATAGCTGGCCACAAAAGGTTCACCGTTAAATTTCCCTTTCAGCAATATCGTCAATGTCACCACTGCCATGTCATCGATGATGTTCAGCTTTTCCATTTCCGGACGCAGCTCCCGTACTTTTAAGGCGCCACTTCGGTAGGTGTCCAGATCTATCTCCTTGGTAATGGTCGTACCGCCCGGCAGCACGAACAACAGATCGTCGTGCAGCAACCGGTCGAGCTCGGCGATGTCGCCAGCTTTGATCGCACTGTAAAGTCTGTTCTCCTGTTCAAGGATATTGTCTGCTGTTAGCGTATCGTCCATTGTTCAACTGTTTGGTAACAAAGTAACCCTCGATAAAGATTAGCGCTACATTGCTAATGTAGGAAAAATAAATCGTTGTCTACTATCTTATGTACTTTAAGATCCAAATCTTTGCAATGCCATCCCTACCTTAAAAAGAAGAATTAATCCCAAACGGCCTTCTTCAGACCACAACCTGTAGGATTATAGCTACTTGCCGATAGCACATTACCAAAATGTCCCGCACTTCTCGGGAAGCCAGCTTGAAAACAGACACGATTGTGCAAGTGATGCTCAAACCATTAAATACACCCTTTCAATTGACCAGTGCATTTCTAACTGCAAACCTGATCAACTTGGGCGCTATTTCGGCTTTGCGTCTTGTCCAACAACGTCTGCCTATGACCTTCGACTGGTGAGAAAACGATCGCTGAAGCGGTACTTGATCAAATAGTCCACCACTCCCTGACGATTGAACTGTTCGGAGAATCAATAAGGAGGAACTCTAAGGTTGAAAATGTATTTTTAAAATAACAGTTGTTAAACAGGACTTAAAAGATCTATTCTAAGATGCCTTTTTGCACAACCACTTCTGCTTGTTTCAGGCAACAACTCTGGGGGTCAATTTGAAATTGGCGAGAGGGGTCAAATTTATTGGTATTTCCAATTGCATGCCAATTTTACGGATAGTGTAAATACTGTTGGCCAAAACTCTACCTACGATATATCTCCAATTGCTTTTGCAGCAAGCCCCTGGCCACATAGATCCTAGTTTTAACGGTGCCGAGGGGAATCTGCAGTTCTGCAGCGATTTCATCATATTTATAGCCTTCGAAATAACGCAGAAACGGCATACTATATACCTGTGGCAGACTCGACATCGCTCGATCGATATCCTCCCTTACCAACCTGGATTCACACTGGTTCCTTACAGAGCTCTCCATTAGATCCTCCGAAGAAAGTTCGTCATGTATGGTTATCAAAACTTTTTTTTTCAGGTCAGCATTATAACTATTGATGAAGGTATTTCGCATAATCGTAAACAGCCAACCGTTCATGTTGGTCCCTTCCTTGAACTGATTATGGTAGCGTAGGGCTTTGAGCATGGTTTCCTGCAAGAGATCTTCGGCATCTTCCAAATCTTGGGTAAACTTGAAAGCGAACTGTTTTAGGGAAAGCTGATCACTTAAAAGCAATTGGTTGAAGGTATTGTTCAGCTGCATATGATTTGGATTTAAGCATATAGCGGCCAACAACAACCGTGCCCTTATGCTTGTCCGAATTGGACGTCCTCAGTACCGCACCAATTACAAAGTTTTTAAGCATTTTGGACAACCCATGTCCTTTTCGACCGGCCGTATGTATGTTTTTGAGATCAGTGATTCCCTTGGGATGAACTTCAAAACTCATTATCTCTCGAAAAAATGTTCCGTCCTGGCGAGGGTCAATGTAGGATTTAGATTTTTAGCCCCGTCATTGTTCGGCAGCATACGGTGATCCTGCAGAACAAAGCGGCACCAGTCCGAAAACCGATACCGCTCCTTAAATTGATGCTCTCAACGCTAAGATAGGGGCTGCAGGTGTATTTCTGAAATTGATCACATAAAAATTGCCACGTGACTACCATCAGCGCAGCTGCGGTCTCGTGCAAGCGATGCTAGGCGTTGGGAAGCAATACAGCGCAGTGAGGTAAACATTATGCAATTAGGGAATCTTTCGAACTATAGGGCGAGCCAACATGATGCCTACCAAAGCTGCACAGTCAAGACATCTGTTCAGCTAAAGAAAAATAACAGGCCCATCAGCAATAGGATGGTGAGTATTCCTACGGAGATCTCAGCCCAAGTATGGGTCTGCTCACTTTCCTTCAGTATGACAGCGGACAGGAATCTAGAAAGTAGCTTTTGGATTTTTTGCATGGTTTAAGATAAAACTTATAGATGGCAAACGCCAGAATTTTATAATTAACCCGTAAAAAAATTGCTGTCAATGGCGATAAACTTAGAAGAACTAGCATGCGCACCGTTCCGTTCTGTCCTTAACATGCCCAGAAATTAATGGAGGCCTTCTCGCCGGTTTCCGATCGTTTTTAACTTTGATCAGCTTGTCTATTTTTTTTTTCCGAACTGTTTGTCCTCAGGCAAAAAATGCAGGCAGTTTGATCAGTATACTCAACGTTCTCCGCAAAGACCGGTCGCCGGAATTTCTCTTGAGCTGCACAGTTAGCAACGAGCGCAAACTTCGCATCTACTTTTCCAGCTTAAATTGGAATTGACGACTGTATAGTACGGGATATATATTTATTGCTTTGATCGCCAAGCCCCCGATACCGGCCTCTGGAAGGAATATTATAACTCTTTTTATCTTTTGTAGCGGTTGACCATAGCTGGAGTATAGGTAAGAAAAAAGAAAATTAGAACGAACGTTGAAATTTATAGTGTCTGGAAGCTTGCCGAGGAGATCCGCGCCGCGGAAAGCATCAGCAGCGGAAGGTTTGTAAAAGTTGACGGGGCATCAAGACACCTGATCATACGGCGAGATGGTAGGCAGCAGGGCGACGCGTTAACAAATTTTTCGGGCTATAGTATTCTAGACCTTAGTACTATGGAAGTCAAGATGCTGGACCGTGATAGACCATTGATCTGTTCCTTATCAATTACAACCGGATACGCTAACTTTATACTTCCCATGCTACGGAGCTTGTGGTTATAAGTTCGTTAGGTAGGCCACAATACATTCCGATCTGAGCCTGAGCCAAGCAACACGCTGATTAGATGTTATGACGTCCAGCAGCGCGTGTATCCTATCCTAGAGATGGCCTAGAGTAGCCTACCAAATTTATGGCATGTTAACAACAACATGAAATTGTCTCGTTGGCAGTATCAGCATAGGAGCCGAAAATATATCCCAAATTTAGACTGTCCTATTAATTGAGTAATGTTCCCCATCGCTGATGCTTAGCCTGTCGCATTCACCTCTTATATTTTAGTTAGTTAGCTTTTATAGGCCGCACCGACCAACCGGAAAACATTAAATGCGCAGCCTCTAGATCTGCCAAATCAAAGAAAGCCGTTCCTGATGGCAAAACTGATCAGTTGTGCCGTATTTCGACAGCCGCTCCTTTCAAGCAACTGTTGTCGATACCCTTCTACCGTCCGCTTGCTCAGAAAAAGACGATCTGAAATCTCCTTATTGGTCATTCCCTGTTCCAACAGCTTGAGGATCTCAGTTTCCCGCTCGGAACACTCCATATGCTGGCCAAAACAGGTGGGTTCCAGTAATTTCTCCAACGGAAATAGTGACGCGATCCCGCTACAGATGTATCTCCGCTTCTTTTGGGCACACTTAATGGCGAGCAAAAGTTCTTCCTCCAAACATTCCTTTAGGAGATAGGCGTGGACACCTAGTGAAAAAGCCAATCTTATCTTTAGGATGTCGTCTACGTCAGAGAAGGCCAAAACCTTTAGGTCTGAACGCAGTTTTAGTGCCTGCTCGATCAATAGCTCTCCACCATCCATTCCTATATCCACGATCATTACTTCCGCCTGTTGATGTGCTGATACCCGAGAAAGAGCTTGGTGTAAACTTTCCGCTTCTAATATTGTAATTCCCGGATGAGCGAGCAGATGTGCGCCTACGGCACTGCGAACAAGTTTTTTGGCGTCTGCAAGTATAATTTCAAGCATGCTGATTTTTTTAAACCATGTCCTGGACGCTGATACATAGGAGGCAGCTTCATCCTGGGACGATCTTATAACAAAACTAGCAGATAAATGTTTTGACCTGGAACGACCAGCACGATCCCGTTAACGAACCATCTATCATCAAGATAGGATCCTGGATTAGCTGTACTGACGCCAATGTAAATCCTACCTCAACCCAGATGAGATACCTTGCCCTCGTGGCTAGTCTGAAATCTGTGCATCTCGCAAACATCGATTGACCAGCGTACAGAATTCATCAATATCGAACGGTTTTGCGATATAGCAATCGGCACCACAGGCCTTAGCCAATTCCGGCAGGTTGTGAAGGGTGGAACTCAACAGCACCGGAATTCTGGACAGCTGTGGATCCGCTTTGAGCTGACGGCAGATATCTAGCCCTTGATTCCAGCCCACTATGTAACAGCACGAGCACCGGTGAAACCGAGCGCAGCTGAGAAAGTGAGAACGGTTTTTCTGCAATTACCGGAAGGTAACCTTCCTCAGTAAGTAGAATGGTAATAACCTCTATAACATCAGGATCCTTATCGATCAGGAACACCGTCTTCTCCATATAAAAAACCAATCTTAAAACAAAATTTATGCGGGCAGGGAGCCGCAAGAAAAATCATCTATCCAAGGTTTTCCAACCTGGTGATCTCCCAGCATCCCCATCCGATACAAATATAGCATTAAAACCTCGAAGCCTAGTACGGAAACATCATTGCGTACATCTTCCTGCCATAGAACAGCAGGTTCCCGTTGTCCATCCATCCCGTAAAATAGTCCATCAGTTCCTCGGTTGGACTGCCCAGTTCATGGTCGCAATATCCATCGATACTGATGTTCATCGTGAAACTTACCTTTATATATCAAAACTAACAAAACCGTCTTGGATCTTTCCGGGCAAGTGCGACAAAAACCCAAGGGCGGAAGGGACAGCCGAAGACCAGTCCCATAGGCAGAAAAAACAGACCGCAGACACTCCACCCTTCCACTGCTGCACGGAGAAGCATCTGCCGCCAACCGGCAAACTTTAGCCGCTGCCGATTGTTACCCAATGACAAAAACAATCAACATGAAAAATCACGATCAACAAAAGGAAAACGAAGAGATTAACAACCCCGAGCAATTCCAGGTAGGCAGGATCAATCCCCTGCACCAGCACGATCAGTACGAGGAAGTGGAACACACCCCAGAAGGAATGGAATATGCCGATGGCAAAGGAACCGAACTGTCCGAGGAAATCGAAGATGACGGTGAAACTAATGAAGACAATAGTCAGGATGACCAAGCCCCACAGGAATAGCCATCTGCAGGCCCCCTCACCAAAAAAACATGGCACGAAAATCCACCATCCGCAGCAGGCTCCGGGCAGCACAGCAATCGGAAAAACAGGGCGAACTGACCGCCACCCTTGCCTTGTACGCCAAGGTGACCGCCAGCGATCCCATACAGGCAGATGCCTTGCACCGCCAGATGGCCTTCCTGCGGAAACTCAAAAAGCCCTAGCAGGAACTTCAGCTCATCAAAAGGCCATCAACTCCTACCGAAATGGCACCACCGATGCCCAAAGAAATTGGTCAAAACCAACCATGACAAGGTGGAAAGCAGCAGGGCACTGGCCCAAGCCCTCAGACTGATCGATAAGAAGGGCCTCCCCTATACCAGTGACCAATTGAGCGAAAAATGGGCACAGCGGCTGACTTTACTAGACACACTTGAAAAAAGCGGAGACCAGATCAGCGAAAAAGAAAAGTGCTGGGAAGCCAACAAAAAATTCCAGAGCCGTCGCAGCACCCAGAAAATGACAAAACTACCTGCTAACATTGCTTCTCTAAGTCCAACTAATTATCTTTGATATCGCGAACTGGCGTCCATTATAAACACCAGTTCGTGTTGGCCTGTACCGAGCATACTTCTCTTTAAACTTGTCCTGGGAAGACCTATATATACTACTAAGTAAAAGGCATAAGGAATGATTAAGGATCCGGGATTGGTTGAAGCGGAAGTATAGGAAGTGGGCGGAACTAATGTCGAAATGAGATTAAAGATCCAGATTACGATGTAGTGCCCACTTCCACGGGACAGCAACGGCCTGATAGGCAAGCTAAAATAAAATCCATCAGAAACACTAGCTCCAATTGGTTTGACCTGATGCAGAAACGTAAACCTGATTACGAAAATTTGCTACATTTAAAAAAATAAGCTGACATGGAGAATACAGATCACGTTCGGGAAGCAGGCTTAGTTTTCGCCGAATCAAAAGCATTTATAGCAGAGCTGCGAAATTCTTCGGTTTTGCTCCGGATTTACAGCGGTCTCATTCTTCTGGTAATGCTCCTGACGAGCAGCCTGCTATTATACACTTCTCATGGGAATGATCACGATCTTGCCTATCCCCAAACAACCGTACTATCATTCCCCTATCTATATACACTATCTTCAGGATCGTATGTCTTCTTTTCAGTATTTCAATTGTTCAGGCTCTACCGTATGGACCATTATCCATATCCTATCGATCACCTGAACGCTGATCCAGGGCAGGTCCTTGCAGAGATCATTGCTGCGTACACACTTGCCATCCAGCATATCACGGCCAATCACCGGAGACATTACCAGCACCTTTGCCAGGACCTGATCGCCTTGGTTATCGCAATGCTCATTTTGACCGGACTTTTGATCGGCGGTTTAATTTCGGTGGGATAGCTGTATTATCTGGCACGCAGCTTTCATAAAAACAAGCTGACCAAATTTCCAAGATCGCTATGGCATCGATCGGTCTGGTTGGCATGGACAAGATATGGCTACAGAACGGGACTTGATCGTAATCTGGGGATAACCTAACTTCGACAATGGTCCCCCATCGGTAGCTATTAGGCCGGTTGATCAGCCATTCTTAACGACAACCTCCCTAGTTTTTTACCACCCCGGCAGTCACCGTGGCGATTCCTTTGATCTGGCATTGGACCAATGGCCCCTGCAGCTGGGACTTGATCATAATCTGGGTCTTTTCCTTATTTTGACATTGGTTCGCCCAGCTGCACAAGGACGTTCATTGTTCCTCCTCAATCATACCTTAAGTCCTACTTGATGGTTTACTTGGGTCTGCGGTTCCAATTGCTGTCCGTATCTGGGCCATTATTTTTGTTGAGTTTTTAAATTCTTTTCATAATCTTCATGAACGATCTCCGGGAAGTCGTTTGGGCCATGCCTTTACTGGCTGTTCTTACTGGAACCTAAGGTATGAATTGGCATTCCATCGCTCAAACCTCTCTCTCCTATGTGGTTACATGAGGCCCCATAGGCCGATACATAGTCACTCTGATATCGCCGCTGCTGGTTGACACATGCAAAGATCCTGACAATGATCTTGAAGCGAATAGCATTCATCACGCTCATCTTATGCTTGCCCTCAGCCGTCTTTCTTTCGTAATAGGCAGTGATTTCTGGCACAAACCTTTTGGCTGAAACCGCACAGGAATGGATCAGGGACTTCATTTTTTTATTTGCAATCGGGGATATCCTGGTGCCGCCCCTGATCGAGGATCCGGAACTATGGGGAAAGGGAGCTACGCCACAATAGCAGGCAAACTTTCTCGGATCATTGATCGCCAGGAACTCATTGGTCGAAATCAGTATGCGCAGCGCGGTGATAGGCCCTACGCCCGGAACAGAGGTGATCAGCTCCATCAGGGCATTGAGCTGCCCATCGCTTTTCCATAATGCTTCGGTATAACGCTCCAGCTGCCTCAGGTCGGCGCCCAGCGCAGTGATAGTGGAGTTACAGGCATTATAAAGTGTTGCCGCTACATCTTCGGAAATAAACTTCCTTGATTCCTTGAGCGGGGTCCTGAGCGCATGTTCGATACTGATAAGCCGATCCCGTAGGGTGCAGAGACTGGCCAGCTCATCCAAAATCGGCCGCCTGGCATTCCAGAAAGTGAGACTGTCCCTGTTCTTGAACAGATAGGTGGCGATCCGCTGCGAATCGGCTTTGTCGTTTTTACCACGGATAGTGCCCATCGATTTTTTGAGGTGGGCCGGATCTTCCACCACTATCCGGGTATCCATTCTCGATAGGCAGTCCAGCAGGTGCCTGCAGTAAAGGCCTGTCTGTTCCATGCCAAATATGGTTTTTTTAGGTGCGATCGCATAGAGAATCCTGGCCTCCCCAATGAAGTTACGTATCGCTTCCGGTTCATTAGCAATCTGGTAGTGCGCTATAAAGGTGCTGCGTCTATAGATGGAAATGTCTAGGGTTAGTTTGGAAACATCAATGCCGATATAATGCTGGGCATCGGCTTTCTTTGCGCTGCCCATCGTTATAGGTGATAAGCGTAATCACGTTTGATCTCGGCCAGTACCGGAAAGCTTTCCAGGCGTTTGACCTCTTCCAAAGCAGAAATATGTTGCCGCAGGAACGTATGGTAGGCACCCGCATCGGGAACAACGACCTTAAGGATAAAGTCGAACTGTCCCATGATATGATGGCATTCCATGATCTCTGGATGCAGTGCCACCTGGCGCTGGAAACTGGTGAATGTTTCCTTGGAATGGCTTATGAGCTGGATCATTGGAAAGGCGGTAAATAGACTTTTGATCTTGCCGATGTCCAATATGGCGATGGTCTTCTGGATATAGCCGAGCTTCTTTAGCCTGTTTACCCTTTCCACGACAGGATGGTGGGTCTTGTAGGTGGCATGGCAGAGTTCCTTATAGGTCATGGTCCCGTCTTGCTGTAACAGCGACAGGAGCTTATGGTCTGTGGGATCTAGCTTATAGCTTTCCATAGATTTGGTTGGTTTGGTTTATAGTTAGCGAGCTGTTGTACTTAAAACTGCTGCCAAATTACTTTGAATCAGAGCATTTTACAAATCGCAACGATTTCTAACTACGATTTTGGAGTGCATCCAGCGTGCAGGTTGTTGCTCAAAATAAAATTAAGTTTTGTAGCGAATGGCCAATAGCGCTATCCTCCAAATTTATGGGTACCGAAATGTCGCTGGACTGCCTATTTTATCCAAAGTTAACTTTGATCTTATTGCTGAGGGAAAAGTGTAAGTTAAACTTGTATACCGTCAAGAAAACGGAGCTAATTCCGGTATGGACCAACGTTCCGAAAGTTGACCAACAAAAACCAATCCACCTATGTTTTATGATCAATCAGCCCGATTATCAATTTAAATCCATGAACTGATGGCAAACAGAGGAACAGCAACAGACCGAAAGAAAGTGAACCCATCAAAGGACTATGAACTTTATCATGTAGCGGAAAAAATGGGCGTAAGCATCCAACAGGTAACAGGCGCAAAAAGGACGACCGGTTCCAACGACCTCAAGGTGATCGAGAAATACATTTCCGATAAAAAGAAAAACAATTAATTTGCAATGATTAATTCCAAGACCTGTCCAAAAACAGGTCTTTTTTTATAAAAAAGATTAGTTAAGGTCAAAGTTCTTTAAAAAGAGTAGCTTACAAGAACCGAAAGTGTTATCGGTAACGATTTAGTAATGGTGCTTATTGCAGTTGCTTTCCTTTAATTACCTTGTAAATCAATAGCAAATATAATGAATCTATTAGACTTAAAGCCACATTTCACTAATTGAATTTTATGTTTTCAAAAGTAGTCTTTCCGGTCACTTCATACTGAATATTTTTAAAATCAGTTCCCTAGGTGGGTTTAAAAAATGAAAAAAATATTCCCACAGTGGGGTCAACCTGGGGAAACATTATCGCTTATTTTTGGAATTTTTGTGTGTTAATTAGGAATAGACTGAATTTAAATTTAGTAGGCATCAAAAAAATCATTAGCTATGAAACATTCTTTGCAACACATTATTTTAGAGATACATAATAAGGAAGACAAGATTCTATCTCAAAGTAAAAGACATATTGATGAGGCTTATGAAATGACTTTGCATTTGCAAGAGTTGTTATTTGACGTCAAGAAAGATATTGTTGATGAAGGCTTTAAAAATGATACGGAAGAAATACAATTTTTCCGAACCATTAAACCGCAAATTCTGGGAAAGCTCATTTATTACAACAAGGTTTATCGAATTGAAACCACTTGTCCGGTTAATAATGGCAAAATGTATTACAGCTATTTTTCTACCCAATTAGCGAACCTAAAACGAGAATACATTGAGCATATTTGCAATACCGATTTTTATAGGTACTACCGTTCGGGGCGAACTGACCGCGACCACATTTATTTCAAAAGAGGGAATATAAATTACCATGACGGGCTGAACAGCATTGTTTTTGAAATAGATGCCGAATTTTCTACATTTTATGATTATAGGACGGCGAGGATTATTGCCAACGAATTGCTCTACACTTATCTGCTGACGAAAATCAATCCTGATGAAAACCCTGATGCTATTTCCCAAAAGCCGGGAAACTCCAAAGATATATTTTGGACAGACAGCAAAAATGCACTTATTGAATTGACTTATGCCCTTTATGCTTCCGGTGCGATTTCGCACGGCAAAATCGGTGTCCGAAAAATCAGTATGATGTTTCAGATACTTTTCGGTATTACGCTGGGCGACCTACACCACGCTTTCCACCGAATGAAAACAAGAGCAGGTTCAAGAACTGCATTTTTAGACCAACTCAAAATTTCGCTCGAAGAATATATGGATAAAGACATGTAAATTAATAGTTGATTTTTATTGCAAGGCAGTACACAAAAGTGTGCTGCCTTTTTGTTTGTATCATCTGCCAATGTATGCCAATTGGCAAATGGATACAAAATGCACCTCCAAAATACATCGAATCCTTTATAACCCTTGCAAAACAAGGGTTTTCCTAATTTAAAAAAATTTCAAAAAACCGCCAAACCAATTGGCAAGGGTTGGCGGACAAACACTGCCACCTTTGGGAATTTTGCATTGTAAACATTAAGGAGCAATACGATGAAAATAATCACAATCGAAGAAGAAGCGTGGAAACAGCTAAACAGCCGTATCAACGCTATTGCCGAATATCTGAAAAGATTGGAAGACACAAGCTACGATGACCTGTGGCTCAATAACCACGAGGTATGCCAATACCTGCACATCAGCGAAAAAACTTTGTGGCGTATGCGTACCAAAGGCGAAATAGCCTACTCAAAATTTTATGGACAATACTTCTACACCATCGGAGCAATTAAGGATATGCTGAATGCCAATGCCGTACAAAGTAGCGATGCGTTTGTGCAGGAGCTGATGGCAAAAGGCAAAAGTTATATCGAAAAAGGCAGAAAGCTGAAGTCGGGTAAATCCTAAAACGTGTGGCTATGAATATTGACAGAATAGAATTTTTGGCGTGGATGGAACGCTTAATGGGTCGCCTTGATATGCTTGGCGATAATATAGATGAACTGCAAAGGAAACGCAACAGCATAGATGGCGAAGAATTGTTGGACAATCAGGACTTATTGCAGATGCTGAAAATCAGCAACCGCTCCCTGCAACGGTATCGCTCCATTGGAAAGCTACCCTATTATACGATAAGTGGAAAACTGTATTACAAGCTGTCCGATGTGCATCAGTTCATTAGAGAGAGCTTTAACCCTCCTCCAAAGAAATGAAAGCCAATGAATGCCAAACACTGCCTTTGAGTGCCACATCGGGCGAGGCAGTGAACGCTTATTTTACTTTCGGCGATGAACGTTAAATTTTTAAGATTATGAGCGAAGAAACAACAAACAAACAGGAAATGCCCGAACAACTATCGGACATATTATTGGTGCTGGATAAAGAGAAAATGAAAATCCAAGCCGTAAAGAGCATTGACGAAAACGGGAAAATGGAAACCGTTGACCCCACGAAAAAGAACCAAAATCAGTTTATGCGTGTGGATAAGCACGGCGATTTCTTTTCCAATTTCTTCTCCAATTTTATCAGCCAACTGAAAAACCCGACCAACTTTTCATTTTTCAAAGTACCCGAGCCTATCGCCGTAGAAAAGGCAAAGGAAATGCAGAAACAGGTTGATAAGCCTACTCCGGAGGGCGAAAAAGTGATGAAAGAACACGAAATAAAAACCGACATACAAGAGAATAATAAACAAAAAAATAAAAATGATATGGCAACAGCACAAACAACAACGGAAACAAGCGAATACCGCTATAAGCCAGAGCAGATTGATTGGGACACAATGAAAAATCTCGGATTGAGCAAGGAATACCTCGAAAAAAGAAACCTGCTCGACCCTTTGTTACGAGGTTATAAAACCAACGAACTTGTACCAGTAGGCATTAACCTCGGAGGTTCTATCCTCCGCACAGATGCCCGTCTGTCTTTACAGCAGGGCGAAGACGGAAATGTTATCGTGGCAATACACGGTATCAAAAAAGAACCTAACCTGCACTTTGAGTTCTTCGGACACAAGTTTACGGATGAGGACAAGAAAAACCTGCTCGAAACAGGTAATATGGGGCGTGTGGTTAATCTAATCAATTCTAAAACAGGTGAACTAATGCCGTCTATTATCAGTATTGACAGGCTTACCAATGATGTAATTGCACTGCGGACAGACTTCATTAAAATTCCCGATGAAATTAAGGGTGTAAAGCTGAATGATGAGCAAAAGCAAACCTTAATGGAGGGCAAACCACTTTATTTAGAGGGTATGATTTCCACAAAGGGAACGGAGTTTTCGGCAACGGTACAGTACAATGCTGATAAACGCTATACCGAATTTTTGTTTGACCGTAGTAACTCCAACGGACAAAAGCAAAATAACCAACAAAACAATCAGCAGAGCCAATCACAGGAAGCTCCAAAAACTTTTCGTGGAAAAGAGCTGACCGATGAGCAGTACAGGGATTTCAAAGCGGGTCAAACCGTGTATATGGCAGGTCTGGTCGATAAGAAAGGGCAAACGTATAACGGCTACATCACGTTCAACAAAGACACCGGGAAAACAGATTTTGAATTTCCAAATCAATACAAGGAAAGAATACAACCTACCGAAGCCCACAAAACGCAAACTGCCGTCAATTCGCAGGGCAAAACCAACGAAGCGACCAAAAACATCAAAGAGCCTTTGAAGTCGGGGCAACAAAGACCGAAAAATGAAAAGCAGCAGGAGCAACAGAACAAGCCCAAAGCCCCAGCAAAATCAAGAGGTAGAAAAGTAAGTTAATTATGAAAACAATCATCGCAGAAAAACCAAGCGTGGCGAGGGAAATAGCAAGCCTGTTGGGAGCTTCCGATAAAAAGGACGGCTATCTGACAGGCAACGGCTATTTCGTTACGTGGGCATTCGGACACCTTATCGGGTTGGGAATGCCCGAAGATTACGGCATTCCGGGGTTTGACAAGGCATCATTGCCAATATTGCCAAACCCTTTTTTATTGACCGTCCGCAAGGTCAAAAAAGACAAAGGCTATACCGCCGATACAGGAGCATTAAAGCAACTGAAAGTTATTGAGCAACTTTTTAACCGTAGTAACAGCATTATTGTTGCTACCGATGCAGGTCGTGAGGGCGAATTGATATTTCGGTACATTTATGAGTATCTGAAATGCAACAAGCCTTTTGAACGCCTTTGGATTAGTTCGCTTACCGAAAAAGCCATAAAACAGGGCTTTGAGAACCTCAAAGACGGAAAAGAATTTGACGGATTGTACCAATCTGCACAAGGCAGAAGCCGTGCCGATTGGCTCGTGGGCATCAATGCTACGCAAGCGTTAAGTATTTCCGCAGGCAATGGGCTTTATTCGTTGGGTAGAGTGCAAACGCCAACATTGGCTTTGATTTGCAAACGCTACCTTGAAAACAAAAATTTCTCGATAAAGAAATATTGGCAGATACAGCTATTGCACCACAAAGAAGATATTGAGTTCAAAAGCATTTCCAAAAACAAATGGGAAGACCAAAAACTCGCCGATGATACACTGAAATCCGTTCAGCGTATCGGAACGGCAACGGTTACATCAGTAGCGACCAAAAGCGTAACGGAGCAACCGCCCCTACTGTTCGACCTTACAGGACTTCAAAAGGAAGCCAACAAAAAGCTTAATCTTTCTGCCGAAGAAACCCTCAATATTGCCCAAAGCCTGTACGAAAAGAAGTTTATCACGTATCCACGTACCGGAAGCAAATACATTCCTGACGATATGTGGGCTGAAATCCCCAACCTCGTGAGGGCTTTGCAAAACAGGGAAACCTGTAAAAAAGCCTTGTCAAAAATGAAATGGGGGCGTTTCAATAAACGTATCGTAAACGATTTGCGTGTTACCGACCACCACGGGTTGCTGATTACGGACAAAATCCCGTCCGCACTCAACGCAAAGGAAAATGAGGTTTATGATATGATTGCATTTCGCTTGCTCGAAGCCGTTTCACAAGCCTGCACCAAAGAGATAACCGATGTTTCATTGGAAGTGTCGCACTACGATTTTACGCTGAAAGGCTGTAAAATTATGGAAGCGGGCTGGCGTGGTATCAAAGGTAATTTTTCCGATGATGATACCGAACCGATACAGGATTTGCCCGAACTGAAAAAGGGCGATGAACTCAAAATCAAAGAAGCTACCGTTTTGGAAAAGAAAACCAAACCGCCGGTGCTATATACCGAAGCCGGACTTTTGTCGGCTATGGAAACCGCAGGTAAGGAAATCGAAAATGAGGAAGAACGAAAAGCCCTGCAAAACATCGGTATCGGTACTCCGGCTACAAGAGCATCAATAATTGAAACGCTGTTTACCCGCAATTATATCAAAAGGGAAAAGAAATCCCTAATCCCGACCGAAAAAGGATTGCAGGTGTATGAATTGGTAAAAGACCGAAAAATTGCAGATGTGGCAATGACCGCCGAATGGGAACTGGCTTTACAGAAAATCGAGAATAACGAAGCTGATGCGGAAGCGTTTCAAAAAGAAATGGAAACCTATGCTTCAACAATCACAAACGAACTATTGCAAACCTCCATTGCCCAACACAATCTGCCGAAACTTACCTGCCCGAAGTGCAAAAGTCAGCAACTCATTATCCATGACAAACTTGCCAAATGCCCCGATGAAGTTTGTAATTGGGTGCAGTTCCGCAATGTGTGTGGCGTTCAAATCGGCATTGCTGATATTGAAAACCTTGTCAGTAAAGGGAAAACTTCACTTATCAAAGGAATGAAAAGTAAAGCCGGAAAGAAATTCGATGCGTATATCGTATTGGATGCCGATTGTAAAACCTCCTTTGAGTTTGAGAATAAAAAAAGCTACAAACGCAATGGAAAATAAGCCAATTATTATACCCAAAGAAATCAGCAATCTGATTTATACCATACGTGGCAAACAGGTGATGCTGGATAGCGACCTCGCTTCGTTATACCAAGTGGAAACAAAGAACCTTAATAAAGCTGTAAAGCGGAATATCGAGCGGTTTCCCGAAAAATTCTGTTTTCAATTGACCGATGAGGAAGCGGATTTTTTGAAGTTCCAAATTGGAACCTCAAACGTAGGGCGAGGTGGAAGACGTTCCCTGCCCTACGTTTTCGACGAACAAGGAATAGCGATGCTGTCCGCAGTGCTTCGCTCCGACGTGGCTGTAAAGGTCAGCATTGAGATAATGGATGCCTTTGTAGAAATGCGGAAAATGCTTATCAGCAACGCTTCGCTGTTTCATCGTTTGGACAATATAGAGCTAAAACAATTACAAGCCGACCAAAAATTTGAGGAAATATTTAAAGCTCTGGAAAGCGACAAGCTACACAGCGAAAAAGGTATCTTCTACAACGGACAGATTTTTGATGCCTATACTTTTGTTTCTGATATTATCCGAAGTGCCGAAAGTTCCATTATCCTGCTGGATAATTATGTAGATGACACGGTACTAACCCTATTGGGCAAACGCAATGATAATGTAAATGCCACTATCTATACCAAAAATATCAGCAATCAGTTACGGCTGGATGTTCAACGGTACAACAGCCAATATCCCACGATTGAAATTGAGGTTTTTTCCGATGCCCACGACCGATTTTTGATTATCGACCATACGGAACTGTACCATATCGGAGCATCGCTCAAAGACCTGGGCAAAAAGTGGTTTGCCTTTTCACGGATGGATATTGAAGTCGGGAGAATGCTTCAAATTCTGAACACTCCATAAAACAAAACCCTCCGAATTTTCAGAGGGTTTTGTTTTAGCCTTTAGATGCTTCCAAAGATGCTTTTCTGAACTCTTTTAAAAGTTTCTCCAATTCAAGGGAAGCCTTACGTGCTCTTGTACCTGCCGCTTTGTTCCCTTTTTCTGCCTGTAATTCTGCATCTGCTTTCAACGCTTCATAGCTTGCGTTGATTTTTTCAATTAGTCCGTTCATTATGATAGTGAATTAAAATTTGTAAAGTACAAAAATACATTTTTCTGCCTTATATGATATACTAATACGCCAAATCCTGCCTCTCAACGCCAAACCCTGCCACATCTTCAAAGGCACTTATGTACCGCTATAATTTTAGGCTTTCAGTAAAATTCTAAACAAAATTATAGTATGAGTACACAGCAAAAAGACCTATCGTATTTCAGATTACGGCTACAGGAACTGTTAAACAGCAGCTTCCCCGAAATGGCACACGACCAAAAATTTATCGACCAGCGTTCATCCTGGGCTTCCAATGCCTACGAGGGTGCTTTTCGGGCAGGAAACCCTATTGAGCAATGCAATGAGATAGCTAATTATATCCTTTTTAAGGGTTTGTATTTCTCCAAATTCGACACCATTTTCCAAGTGGTCTGCAATGAGTTCGATACCCTGATGGCAGACGAGGAACTGCGACCGTTCGCCCTTAAAATGTTCCCTGTATGTGAGCCTGTTTTCGCAAGATATGAGCTAACCGATGACTTCGCATCTACCACGGAGTATAGCCTGCTCTACACCGAAATAACCGGAGCAATCGCAATATGGATACAGGAAAATGGGCTTCAGTAAAAAGCAACACCTCCAACAGAACATTGATGCCCTGCGGATTGCTTTTACATTGGAAAAGGAGAAACGGCAAGCCACCGTAAGCGAAAGACTGTCATTGATGCGTTACAGCGGATTTGGCGGTCTTAAATTCGTTCTGAACCCCATAGCGGACGATATAGACATCAACCATTGGCGGAAAACCGACCACGATTTATTCCCCATTACGCAGGAACTCCACCAACTACTCAAAGAAAATTCTACGGACGAAAAGCAATACCGCCGATATGTGGATAGTATGAAAAGCTCCGTACTGACGGCTTTTTACACACCTCCACAGGTCATTGATGCGATTTCCGAAACCTTGCGTGAAAGCGGTGTAAATATTGATAAATTTCTCGAACCCTCCGCAGGTATCGGCTCGTTTATACAATCATTTTCCGAAAACCAACAACCCAAAATTACCGCCTATGAAAAGGATTTGCTGACAGGTAAGGTTTTAAAGCACCTTTATTCCCAAAGCACTATCCGCATAAGTGGTTTTGAGGAAATCCCCGAAAAGGAACAAAACAGCTATGATGTAGTTGCAAGTAATATTCCGTTCGGCGATACCTCCGTATTTGATTTATCCTATTCCCGAAGCAAGAACCCTGCAAAAGTACAGGCAGCCCGAAGCATACACAATTACTTCTTTCTGAAAGGAAATGATATGCTCCGTGAGGGCGGTTTACAGGTTTTCATTACCTCACAAGGCGTTTTAAACAGCCCGAAGAATGAGCCGATACGCAGGGCGTTAATGGAGAACAATAATTTGGTTTCAGTTGTGCGGTTGCCCAACAACCTGTTTACCGATTATGCTGGTACGGAAGTAGGAAGCGATTTGATTATCCTGCAAAAGAATACGGCAAAACAAAGTCTGACCGAAACGGAAGAACTGTTTTGCCAAAGTAAACAGACCAAATACGGTACGCCAAGCAATGCTTTCTTTCGGAATGGCACAAGGGTAATCCATACCGACCGCAAAATTGA
Source organism: Pedobacter sp. T50_32 (assembly GCF_057652195.1). Taxonomy (NCBI): domain Bacteria; kingdom Pseudomonadati; phylum Bacteroidota; class Sphingobacteriia; order Sphingobacteriales; family Sphingobacteriaceae; genus Pedobacter; species Pedobacter sp. T50_32. The sequence continues at coordinate 42,764 of NZ_JBYFBY010000007.1, forward strand.
CACCGACCCCTACGGACAACCTGCAATCATCTATACCCATAAAGACGGCGTTGCCGGAATAGCCAAAGATTTGAAGCAAATGCTTTCCGAAGATTTTGGAAAACACCTGAATTTGGATTTATACAAAGGTGAACGGAATGATGAACCTATAATACAAATTCCGGTTGAACCAACGGTTATACCTCCGGTTGTCGAACCCGAAATCATTCAGCAAAAACCGCAACCTGCACCAACTCCGGTCATTCATCGGGAAAGCCCACAGGAACTGAAACAATTGAGCATTTTTGACCTGTTTGAAAATGCGAATGAACCCGTAATGGTGGTTGCTCCACCCAAAAGAACCACGCAAGCCAAAAGACAAACCGCTAAAAAAAGACGGGGTACAATAGGTCGTCAAACCGACCTGTTCGGTGGTACGATGCAACAACCTTATACACCGCCAAAATCTAACGGTACACAAGAAGTAAACGGCAAAAAACAGGAAGTTGTCGGCGACCTGTTTTCACAAGTAAACGGGAATGGCCGAGCGGACACGCCAGCCATTCCCAACATTGCAATTAGCACCATTCCTGAATCTGCTTCGTACAGTGGCGAACTGCAATCGTTCCACCGAAATGACTGCCTTGTTGTGGACAATGGTTGGGTCGGTCATCTGCAAGAAGTTGATACAATAGACGGTATGGCTGTTTTTCACCCTTTGCAATTACCGTCCTTGCAAAAAGCAAGAGCCGAAGCGTACATAGCTGTACGTGATGTTTACCAACAGCTTTACAACAAAGAAGCAGAACTACACACTGAACATAAAGAAGAAAGGGAAACCCTTAACAGCCTTTACGATGCCTTTGTAAAAAGATACGGAAATCTCAACGATGCTAAAAACATCGAACTTATCAAAACGGACAGTGCAGGTAAAGAAATGCCCTGTTTGGAACGTGTTGTTGGTGGTGTAATCCATAAGGCAGATATATTCAACCGCCCTGTAACTTTTTCTACGGCAACCATAGCAACCGACAATCCCGAAGAAGCCTTGTCGGCATCGCTGAACAAATACGGAAGCGTGGATTTGGACTATATGTCCGAAATCAGCGGTATGCCTGCCGATACTTTGAAAGAAGCCTTACACGGTCGTATCTATTACAATCCTCTACAAAAGGAATATGAAATATCCGAACGCTGGATTGCAGGGAACGTAGTAGAGAAAGCCAATGAAGTAAGCACCTACCTCGAAAACAATCCCGATGATGCCCAAGCCAAAGAAAGCCTTATCGTATTAGAGGAAGCAAGACCAAGACGTATCGAATTTGAGGAACTCGATTTTAATCTCGGCGAACGTTGGATACCCACAGGCATTTACGCCCGATTTGCCTCGTACTTGTTCGAGGCAGAAGTCCATATCCATTATGCCGATAGTGCCGATGACTTTTCCGTAACCTGTAAACAGAAGAACGTACATATTTGGGATAAATATGCGGTCAAAGCCCAAAGCCGGACATATGACGGGATTGCCCTGCTCAAACACGCCCTTGTCAATACCACGCCCGATATTTCAAAAACAATAACAGTAGATGGTAAAGATGCCAAAGTGCGGGATATGGAAGCTATACAAATGGCAAATACCAAGATTGACGAAATCCGTACCGCCTTTACCGATTGGCTTCACGCCCAAAACGATGAGTTCAAAACAAGGCTGACCGACCAATACAACGATACCTTTAACTGTTTTGTCCGACCGGACTATGACGGTTCACATCAGGAGTTTCCGGGATTAGATCGCAAGGGATTAGGCATTGACGACCTGTATTCGAGCCAAAAGGATGCTGTTTGGATGATAAAACTCAACAACGGTGCTATCTGCGACCACGAAGTAGGTGCAGGAAAAACGTTGATAATGTGTACAGGTGCACAGGAAATGAAGCGTTTGGGAATGGCTCATAAACCGATGATTATCGGGCTGAAAGCCAATATTCCCGAAATAGCCGAAGCCTACCGCACCGCTTATCCCCACGCCAAAATCCTCTATCCCGGCATTGACGATTTTACGCCCGAAAAACGCTTGCGGATTTTCGGCGATATAAAAAACAATGATTGGGACTGCGTGATATTGACACACGACCAATTCGGAATGATACCCCAATCACCGGAGATACAAAAGGAAATCCTCCAAGACGAATTAGACAGCGTAGAGGAAAACCTTGACGTTATGCGAAGTCAAGGCGATGACATAACGCAATGGATGCTCAAAGGAGCGGAAAAACAAAAGGAAAACCTCGAAGTAAAGCTCAAAACCCTGCAACACGATATTGAAAACCGCAAAGATGATATAGTGGACTTCAAGATGATGGGCATAGACCATTTATTTATTGATGAAAGCCACCAGTTCAAAAATCTGATGTTCAATACAAGGCATTCAAGGGTGGCAGGATTGGGCAATCAACAGGGAAGCCAAAAGGCATTGAACCTGCTTTTTGCTATCCGTACCATACAGGAACGCACTGATGCGGATATGGGTGCAACCTTTCTTTCGGGTACAACTATCAGCAATTCATTGACCGAGTTGTATCTGCTGTTCAAATACCTGCGACCACGGGCATTGGCAAAACAGGGCATTAACTCCTTTGATGCGTGGGCGGCGATTTATGCAAAGAAAACCACCGATTACGAGTTTTCGGTGGCTAACAACATCGTGGCAAAGGAGCGTTTCCGCTATTTTATCAAAGTGCCGGAACTGGCTCAATTCTACTCCGAAATCACGGACTACCGTACAGCGGAAATGATTGGCATTGACCGCCCTGAAAAGAACGAGATATTCTACAACATACCTCCAACTCCGGACCAGGAAGTGTTTATCCAAAAGCTGATGGAGTTTGCCAAAAACGGCAAAGGAGAATTATTGGGCAGAGCACCCTTATCCCAAAAGGAGGAAAAGGCAAAAATGCTTATCGCTACGGATTACGCCCGTAAGATGTCATTGGATATGCGAATGGTAAGCCCCCATTACCAAGACCACCCCGACAATAAAGCTTCGCATTGTGCCAAGAATATTGCCAAGTATTACAACAAATTCAACGCACAAAAAGGAACACAGTTCGTTTTCTCGGATTTGGGGACGTACAAGCCGAACGAATGGAATATCTACTCCGAAATCAAACGCAAGCTCGTGGAAGACCACGGCATACCTGCAAATCAAATCCGCTTTATACAGGAAGCAAAAAACGACAAGCAACGCAAGGCACTTATCAAGGGAATGAACGACGGTACAATCCGTGTGCTGTTTGGTTCTACAAGTATGCTCGGTACAGGCGTAAATGCACAAAAAAGAGCCGTTGCTGTTCATCATTTAGATACACCGTGGCGACCGTCTGACCTCGCCCAGCGTGACGGTCGGGCTATCCGAAAAGGAAATGAAATCGCTAAACATTTTAATAACAACAAAGTGGACGTAATTATTTATGCAGTAGAAAAATCACTGGACAGTTACAAGTTCAACCTGCTGTACAACAAACAGCTATTTATAGACCAACTGAAATCCAATAATCTCGGAAAACGGACGATTGACGAGGGCAGTATGGATGAAAAATCGGGTATGAATTTCTCGGAATATGTGGCTATTCTAATGGGAAATTCCGACCTTTTGGATAAAGCTAAAATAGAAAAACAGATTGCCGGATTGGAAAGCGAAAAACAAGCATTCAACCGCTCTAAATACAGTGCGAAATACAAATTGGAAGACTATACAGCAGAATTGGACAAAGCCCAATCTCGCTTTGACCGTATGAGCCTCGATTGGAATAATCTGCAAGGACGTATTCAAAAACGTTCTGACGGTACTATTGCAAATCCTGTAAGGTTAGACGGTTTGTCGCCCAATTCAGATATAAAACAAATCGGTGCAAAACTCAACCAGATTGCGGACAAAGCCCGTACAGGCGGAGATTATGAAGAAATCGGAAGCCTTTACGGTTTTCAACTTTTGGTCAAAACGGAAATGTCGCAAAAAGAGGGCGTGGATATTCGTGTAAACCGTTTTTTGATACAGGGCGAGGGCAATATCAAATACACGTATAACAACGGTATCATAGCCAAAGATGAGAAATTAGCCTCTATGAATTTCCTCAACGCATTGGAGAAATTACCTGCTTATATCGAACAGGAGCAAAAGAAAATTGCTGAAATCCAAAAGGATTTGCCTGTTCTTCAGGAAGTATTAAACGGAACTTGGTCTAAAGAGAGCCGACTGAGCGAACTTAAAACGGAACTGGCTGCTGTTGAGCGAAAGATACAGCTTTCTATGAAAGAAACGAAAGACGAACCCGAAGAAGAAGCCGAAAAGCAAGTTGAAAAACAGGAACATTCGCCATCCATCACTGATAGTGTCGTAAGCACAAAAGGAATTCATTTTCCACGAGGGGTATTATAATTACCTCTCGTCCTGCTCTTCCATTTTTTTAATCAGAGCTTCACGCATGCTGTCAAGGAATTTTGTTTGGGTTATTTTTCTGGATTTCAATTCCATATACGTATGATAAAAATCGCCTAAATCAACATTAAAGGATCTTTCAAAAAATCTGACAATAGCAACAATATCAGCGTTTCCATTATTCAGAACACCTTGAGCATTTAGTCCATATATCAATTCAATTAAAGCTACTTTACTTCCTGTCCAATTTAAGGAGATATCGTTAGTTCTATTTGTAATATTATTGTTGTTTAATTGCTCCTCAAGAAATACCTGTATTCTGTCATTCGCTAAAATTTTGGCTACTTTGTAATCGTGCGATGTAGAAAAGCTGTGATCCGTTTCAAAATAAAATGTGTCCAAACTTAAAACTATATCATAATTTCCACGTACAAAATATTTATGGTCAAGATACGAGCTGTTTGTTCTATAATAACTATAAAATTCTTTATTGTTGTCATAAAATCTTTTAAGCTTTGTTAATTCAGCGCTGAAATATTCATCTAACACTTTCTTTCCACCATACGGTTTTTTAGCCTCAATCTTAAAAACGGCGTTGTAACAAATCAATTTAGAAAGTATAATGGGTTTTAGCTTTTTAAAGAAATATATTTCTTCTTCCTCATCTTTAAAACCACTTTTCATTACTTCTTGTTTTAGGTCAGCTAAACATTTTATCAGAAGTTTGATTACTTCTTGTGCTAATTGCATGCGGTCTTCGATTTCAACAGACAGTTCGTTAATTTGATAATCTAAATTCTGAACACATTCATTATAGTATTTCTCCATAGACTTATTCTTTTATAAGGTTTTCAATCTGCTTAACAAACTTTTCAGACATGTAATTGGTAAATCCCTTATGATGAAATCTGATTTTTCAGTTTTTATCAAATATTAGCCTAATAGGCAATGCTCCGGATTACACGCTTTCCAGAACATTGCTAAACGTTGTGTATAGTATCCTGAAAAATTTTCTTTAGTTATAGTATAACTAACTGAACTTAATCACATGAATTTCCAATAGAGAAAACCCATCAAAATTCCAAGATGAACTCCAATTGTCGGTAATATATTTTTCTTTTATATAGATATATTATTTGTCATTACTTTAATTTAATTTTCCACATACCTCTTAAATCGCCCAATTTGTAGTTGACAGCTTTGTCACCGGGATATTTTTGGGCAATACTATTTTGTGTGCTTTCGGCAATATCAGATTTACCACCGTGGCATTTGACACAAGTGGGCATCGCTATTAAAATGGGTTTATAATAATATACCTCCCCATTATTATGCTGCTCGATAAAATCTACTTTCTTAGATTTGATCTTTTTCCAAGCCAAACTATCTGCTTGTGTTTTAATTGCATTAGCGGGATTTCGGTTCTTATCACTTAGTCGTTGGATGTAAACATTAAGATCCTCAGCAATGCTGCCTGTGAGTGGGATTGCCTGAATGTTGCAAAATTCAACCGCGTAATCTATTCCTCCTTTTTGTATTGCTCCAGCTACGTTTTGCAATAAAATCATTTGAGATACTGTTGCAATGGAATCAGCCTGATTTTTTAAGGCAGAAATTTCTTTTTCATTCTTTGTAGCATGCTTACAGGAAACCACTATAAATGCCAATAGTAAAGTCGCTATTCTCAAATTCACATTCTTTTCTTTCAAAAATAGTTTATCTGAAATTTTCAATGTGTAACATTGGTTACAAACCAATGAATATGGTCTTGTTATTTTTGTTGTCATATTAAACTGTGCTCAGTTGATTATGTTTCAATTTCTAACAACATACCGGAAGATCGTAATCGTTTTATTAACGATTGTATTGGCTATTCCGTGTTCGGTAAAAAGAGATCTGAAACAGCAGTTCAATATTGAAAGTAATCAGTCTGCAAAAAATAATTCTGCTAAAATTGGTTGTGCTTCTTTCTGTTCCAGCTACATAAACTCTAACAAAAAACAGAAACAGCAAGTTTTCAAAAAAAACGTACCTCCATTCTCTTTTATACAAAAAGACAGGATTGTTGCTCATCTTATTTTCCCTATTTTAGACCAATATCATTTCTTTAAAGAGAAAATTCCTACCCATATCCGCAATCAACAATTCTTGATTTGATACCCTGATGAATTTACTGTTTCAAACAGCAACAATTCTCAATTAATATTTATCAAATCAGAATTATATGGACAAACAAATTCAGATAAGCGGATTATCCGTTTTATTGTTACGTGTTGCACTCAGTGGCATTTTCGTTGTTGCAGGCGTATCGCATCTATTAAATCCCGACGGCGTAACCCAACGTATTCAAAATGCTCCTTACAGCGGCTTTGCATCTATGTTCGGCAATCCACATGTATTAGGGATTCTTTCAGGTTACGTACTACTCATTTTCGGAATTTCTTTGCTATTGGGCGTGTTTACCCGTTGGTCAGCCATTATCTTGTTTCTTACACTCATTCCCATTACGGTAACTATACAAATGGGAAATGGCATACTACACGGACCGCTATGGAAAAATGTAGCCCTTTTTGGGGGATTACTATTATTTATCCTCAACAATCCGAAATCATATAGTCTTTACAACAAATAATCCATAACATTTAAAATTAAAATAAAATGAAAAAACAAATTATCATCATCGCTTTATTCCTTTTAGGAATCACTTGTTTTAATGATGTAAAAGCGCAAAGTCTTACCACATCTCAAGTTGAAAATGCCATCAAAAAAGATGGAAAATATGCCCTATTAGTTCAGAATTCGATGCACTTTATGGTATCGGTAATGACGGGTGAAGAATACAAAACAAAAAGCTCAGATATTCAATTCGAAATTGTTTTAATCGGGGAAGTCGTAAAAGATTTAGCCGAAAAAGAAGACTTAAAACATTTCATTCAAAAAGCCGAAAAAGCAGGAATTAAAATCGTAGTTTGCGAATTTGCAATGGAAAAATTAGGCGTAAAAAAATCGCAATATCAACCTTCAATATTAACTACGCCAAACGGTTTTACCTACCTTTTTGGTTTGCAGGAATTAGGATTTAAAACCATAACGCTTTAATCGAACTGTATGAAAAAATTAGCAATATTATTCAGCTCAATAGCGATGCTATCTTGTAGCGACAAAAATAAAGAGGAAGTCATTACCATTTTGCAAACTGCCGATTTGCACTCATATCTGAATACGCATTCGGAATTGTTTTTGGAGAACGATTCAATCGTTTTCAGAAATGCAGGTGGGTTGGCCAACATCAAAACCTTGGTAGAATTGGCACGTCAGGAAAATCCAGACGGAACTATTTTTATAGACGGAGGAGATTTGATACAAGGAAGCGGAGAAAGCGTACATTCCGAAGGAAAAATTTTTCCAGCTCTGATTCAACAGATGAATTATGATTTATTGATTCCGGGCAACTGGGAAGTTATTTATGGTAAAAAGGTAATGTTGGATGTGATGAACGCATATAAAACGAATGTCATCGTGTCGAATATGTATCACGAAGCGGACGAAAAGCCGATTTTTCCACCCTATTGGATTACAGAAAAGAAAGGTGTTAAAATTGGATTCATTGCTTATAACGATCCTGAAGTTCCAATCCGTCAAAATCCTGGTTTCAGTAAAGGTTTGAAATTTACCGAAGTAGAGAATAATCTGAAAGAACTCATCAAAGAGCTTAAAGAAACCCAAAAGGTTGATTTGCTCTTTTTAGTGGCACACATTGGTATTTCCAAACAGGTTTTATTGGCAAATAATCCTGCGGTAGAAGGTGTAGATTTCATTTTTGGAAACGATACACACGAACGCATCCGAAAACCGATAAAAGGTAAATTCACTACCGTAGTTGAACCCGGTGCTTTTGGTTCGTTTGTCGGAAAATTGGAATTGAAAACCAAAGACAAAAAAATCATCGGTTACGACTACGAACTGGTGGAAGTTGACCCAAAAAAATATCCCGCAAATGCCGAAGTACAGCAATTAGTGGATCAGTCATTAGCTCCTTACAAAGAAGATATGCAACGTGTTTTGGGCTATACTACTACACCGATGTATCGCTATCTGGTGGTTGAAAATCCGATGGACAATATGATTACCGATGCTTTGCTGTGGAAATCAGGAGCTGATTTTGCTACATCTAATGGTTTTCGTTTTGGCGTACCTATTGTGCCTGATACAAGTGGTAAAAAAGCCATTACCAAAGAAGATTTGTGGCGGATGCTTCCTGTAGATGAACATATGAAAATCGGTGAAGTGATCGGACAGCAAATTAAGGATTGGTTGGAGAAGGAAATCAACAATGTGTTTGCCAAAGATCCGTCCAAACGTTTTGGCGGTTGGTTAGTTCGTTTTTCGGGAATGACCTTAAAGTTCGACAGTTCAAAAGAAATGGGCGAACGTGTGCTGGAAGTAACCATCCAGGGCAAGCCGATGGAACTCGATAAAACCTATAAAATGGCTTCCTGTAACCGTACCGGAGAACCTTTACACGTATTATGTCGTATGCCAAATGGTAAAAATGTTGAGATTAAAGATTATACTTTACACGATGCCGTAGAAGAATATTTAAAAGCAAAAAGAACAGTAAATCCTGTACTGGACGGACGTTCCATTGCAGTAGATTTAGGCACAAATGCTTTTTCACAAATGGCTGAAACAGGGTATAAATTTCGATAGGTGTAAATTGTAAATCTTAAATTGAAAAATAATGACCAAAAATAAAAATTGGTTTTATCTTCCTTCATTTCACTACCTCATATTGTTGATTGGAGTGCTTGGAAGCTGTTCCAACTCTGAACGTAAGCATCAGGGAAATAAACCACGGCAAACTAATGTAGTCGCTAAAAAAAAGGACAATTCTATTGAAAACGACATTACATTTCAGGATGGAAATGGTAAATTAATTGCGTTAAATGACCTCAAAGGAAAAGTTGTTTTTATTAACTTTTGGGCAACTTGGTGTCCGCCTTGTATCCAAGAAATGCCGTCCATTAATGAGTTGAAAGCAAAATTTGAAGGAAATGAAAATATTGTTTTTCTGATGGTAGATGTAGACGGTAAACATCAAAAATCACAGGCATTTATGGACAAGCGAAAATATAATCTTTCCGTATATGTTCCCCATAGCGAAATCCCCAAAGAATACTTGGCCGGAGCAATACCTACGACCGTTATTCTGGATAAGAAAGGTGCTATAGCGGCAAGGATTGAAGGAGGAAGGGATTATTCGTTACCTGAAATCTTTAATGGATTAAAAAAGCTTTTGGAGGAGTAGCCCACAAAAAATCCGAAGACAATTACATCTTCGGATTTTTTATAAATTTTCATTTATCAGCCGTTCCAGCTCATTTGCCGGGAATACTCCCGATTGTCGCCAACGGATTTTTCCGTTTTTGAATATCATAAGCGTGGGTACACTTCTTACCTGATACTGAGCCGCTACCGGCTGATTCTGATCTACATCTATTTTGATGATTGATGCAGATTCGCCCACACGCTGTTTCAATTCTTCCAGAATAGGTGCCTGCATTTTACAAGGACCACACCATTCCGCAAAAAAATCAACCAATACGGGCTTGTCCTGATTAATGATTTCCTGAAATGTCATTGTTTTTCTTTTTTATTGTTTTTAAACATGGAGAATATCAAACCTCCCATTACCGAGCCATACAAAGTACTGTTTATAGGATTAGATGTAATGGCACAAGTACCCGAATTGCATCCTACAAATTTCCAATAGAGAAATCCGGCAATTGCACCAATTGGGACGCCAATGATGGTTAAAAGGTTCTTTTTTATAAATGTCTGCATCATCATTATTTTACTTCTTCATAGGTAGTGTCTTCCGTATTTTTGGCTTTGCTTGTAGAATATGTTGTATTGCATCCAGCAGTACCGCAACAGCCAATATTAAACAGCGGCATTAGTGTAAATAATCCACCTAAGACAACAAGCATCCATTGCTGTGCTTGAATGCCTTGAACGATGATCACAATTCCCAAAACCAGACGGATAATCCGCATAAAATTCCAGTTGCTTAAATAGTTTTTCATTGGTCTGTTTTTAATTCTCTGTAATTACTTTCTGTACATTGTTCCAAGTTCCGCCATTGAGAACGTTATCAAAACCGTTTTTTTCTAAAATACTTTTTGCCTGACTACTCCGGTTACCACTTCTACAAAACACAACAATGTTTTTCTTTCCTTTGAATTTGGAAAGTTGTCCCGAAATTTTGTCTAATGGAATGTTGACAGCTCCCTTTACACTTCCGGATGCAAACTCGGAAGGTGTACGGACATCAACCAAATAGGCATTGTCCGTAAGTACTTCTTTTAGTTCTGTATTGTCTTTCTGACCGAAAAGATTTTTAAAAATTCCTAACATAACTACTCCAATTATAATAATAAGAATGAATTTGACACTTTGTTTTTGCATCTTTTTTTGATTTATACCGTTGAGTGAAAAAGTGATGTGTCATTTACTTTTTCTGCAATATTTCATCCAAGGCTTGCTGTACATTTTGCCACGGACCACCGTTCACTACATTTTCAAATCCGTGTTGTTGCAGGATTATTTGTGCATTTCCGCTTCTTGCTCCGCTTCGGCAGAAAACGATAATGTTTTCTTTGTTTTTAAATTGTGAAAGCTCCTGTTCCAATACGCTTAATGGTATGTTTATGGCACCGTCAACACTTCCCGAATTAAATTCTTCAGGAGTGCGTACATCAACCAAAAAAAGAAAATCTTTATCTAAAAACCTATCTTTAGAAAGTTTGTCTAATAACTCTAACATATGATGTAAATATTTATGATAAGAAGACTGACCCTAAATTTGCGTAAAGCCAATCTCCTTATTCTTAATGATTAAATTGATTTTTTAGCAAGGTACCAATCCACTTGCTCCAGGCTTGTGTCGGCTTTACGTTCTTTCAACCCTTCCAATGTTTTTGGGGCACCTACAATTACTTTATCTCCTGGTTGCCAGTTGAGTGGCATAGCTACTTTGTATTCATCGGATGTTTGAAGTGCTAACAAAGAGCGTTTAATCTCGTCCATATTACGACCCACATTCAAAGGATAATACATAATTAGTCGAATTTTTCCTGCCGGATCCATAATAAATACTGCACGGACAGCCGCAGTTTCGCTTTCGCCCGGTTGCAACATTCCGTATAGCTTTGCTACTTTCATATCCAAATCAGCAATGATCGGGAAGTTGAACAAAACGCCAGTTTTTTCATCAACGGCATTTACCCATGCAATATGTGAATGAATACTGTCGATGCTTAATCCCATCAATTTAGTGTTGTGCTTTTCGAAGAAATCGCTTTCGTTGGCAAAACCTGTCATTTCTGTGGTACAAACTGGTGTGAAATCAGCAGGGTGTGAGAATAAAATCACCCAGCTTCCTTTGTTGTATTCTGAAAATTTGATTACTCCTGTAGTGGTCACCGCTTCAAAATCGGGTGCCATATCGCCAATTCTTGGCATTGTATTTACTTGATTTTCCATTTTTTTAGAATTTTAATATTATTTAATTAACTATTTACTTCCATCCACTCTTTCATTCCGGCACTATAGTTTTTCACATTTTTGAACCCGTTTTTAGCTAAAAGGGATTGTGCAATGGTCGCTCTGTCACCACTTTGACAATGAATAACGATTTGCTTGTCTTTACTGAATTTATCCAGATTATCAGGTAATGTACCTACAAAAACGTGATCTGCACCTTCTACGTGATAGGTTTCGTATTCTGTCAATCCTCTCACATCGACAATTTGAGCATCCGGATTTCCGATATACGATTTGAATTCATCAATATCGATAATGTCTTCCGTTTCTAAATCCAAACCTAAATCATTCACATCAGAAATGTATCCGTAGATATTATCCAAGCCTATTCGCATTAGTTTCCGGGTCAGATCTTCCATCTGATTGTCGTCGGCAACCAATATAAATTGTTCCTGATAATTCAGTAACCAACCTGCCCAAGTAGAGAAAGAATTATTGCCTTGGATATTGATACTTCCCGGAATAAATCCTTTGGCAAAATCTGTTTTTACTCGTGCATCAATAACTTTCAGTCCGTCGTTGTAGGCTGTCAAAAATTGCTCTCTGGAAAGCTTTGGATGTTTCGGCACTTCAACCAATAATGGACGATCCACTTTGTTCAAGTGTTTCATCGTCGCAAAATATTTTGGTGGTTCCGGCTGACCTTCTAACAAATATTTGATAAATCCGGCTTCATCATCCTGATATTGAAACGCCCAGTTACGGATTTTCTCGTAACCTACCGTAGAACTTGGTACTGCTCCCAAGGCTTTTCCGCAAGCCGAACCTGCTCCGTGTGCCGGCCAAACCTGCACGTATTCCGGCAATGCGGCAAAGCGTTGAATGGATTCGTACATCTGTTTGGCTCCTTTTTCCTGTGTGCCAATTAATCCTGCTGCTTTTTCCAATAAATCCGGACGGCCAATATCGCCGACAAAAACGAAATCTCCTGTGAAAACCATTACCGGTTTGTCGGTTGCCGGATGGTCAGTCAATAAAAAGCTGATACTTTCGGGTGTATGGCCGGGTGTGTGCAATACTTCCAAGGTCAGGTTTCCTACGTTGATTTTATCTCCGTGTTTTAAACCTACGTGCGGGAAAGCGTATTGCCAGTCTTCACCACCTTCGTCCGAAAGATACATTTTTGCTCCTGTCACTGCTGCCAATTCGCGTGAACCACATAGAAAATCAGCGTGGATATGTGTTTCGGTAATATGCGTGATTTTCATATTGTTTTGCTTCGCAATTTCCAGATACACATCGATATCCCGTTGTGCATCGATCACGATGGCTTCGCCTTTTGCCTGACAACCTATAAAATAGCTTGCCTGAGCTAAACTTTTATCATATACGTGTTGAAAAAACATAATTTTTAATTTTTAAGATTTTAAATTTCCTACGGCATTGTATGTTTCATTTTGTAAAAAATTAAAGCATAGTTGTCGGACAAACGTAATCGCTCACCTTGAATTTTCCTGAAGCTTTAATGGCATCGAATCCACCTTGAACATCAATCAGGTTGTCATATCCTCTGGCTTTAAGAATAGAGTTGAAAATCATAGAACGATAACCACCTGCACAATGGACATAATAAGTTTTGTCTTTGTTTACTTCAGCTATATGTTCGTTAATATAATCCAAAGCAATGTTTTCGGAATCTAAAACGTGTTCTGAAAAATGCTCACTTTTTTTGCGTACATCTAATATATTCAAATCAGGATTTTCTTCCATTCGTTTTGCCAGTTCATCTACTGAAATTGATTCGATAGCATCAGTTTCTTTACCTGCCTTTTTCCATGCTTCAAATCCGCCTTTCAAATAACCAATGGTATTGTCGTAACCCACACGAGCCAATCTGGTAACGATTTCTTCTTCACGACCTTCGTCTGCAATCAACAAAATGGTTTGTTTAATATCCGGAATTAATGTTCCTGCCCAAGGTGCAAAATTGCCGTCAATGCCAATGTTGATGGAATTTGGAATAAATCCTTTAGAAAATGTTTGTGCATCACGAGTATCCAGTAATAATGCATCGGTTTCGTTAGCAGCCGTTTCGAATGCTTCAGGACTTAAAGCCTGTGTTCCTTTGTGCAACACCTCATCAATGCTCTCATAACCTTTGATGTTCATCAACACATTTTCAGGAAAATATCCCGGAGGCGGCATCAAACCGTCTAATACTTCATCTATGAATTTTTCTTTACTCATTGGTTGCAAAGCATAATTGGTTTTCTTTTGGTTGCCTAAAGTATCGGTCGTTTCCTTGCTCATATTTTTACCACAAGCCGAACCCGCTCCGTGTGCCGGATAAACGATAATATCGTCTGCCAACGGAATGATTTTATTATGCAATGAATCATATAAATGAGCCGCTAATTTTTCCTGTGTTAAGTCAGCAATTACTTTTTGTGCCAAATCAGGACGACCTACATCGCCGATAAACAAAGTATCACCTGTAAACAAGCTGGTTTCTTTACCATTTTCATCTATCAGAAGAAAACAAGTACTTTCCATGGTATGTCCCGGTGTATGGATTACTTTGATTTGAATGTTTCCTACGTTTAAAATCTCCCCGTCTTCGGCAACGTGTGCTTCAAATCCGGGCTTTGCAGTAGGCCCAAAAACAATAGTTGCACCGGTTTTCTTAGCCAAATCTAAATGTCCGCTTACAAAATCAGCGTGAAAATGCGTTTCTAATACATATTTGATTTTGGCATTGTCTTTTTCTGCTTTTTCGATATAAGGCTGTACTTCACGTAATGGATCGATAACTACTGCTTCCCCGTTACTTTCGATATAATAAGCTCCTTGAGCTAAACATCCTGTATAAATTTGTTCTACTTTCATTTTTTATGATTTTTTAATTGTTTTAAATTTTATGATACAAAACTACAACCTGCTTATAACCTGCACAGTAACATAAGTTACAAGACTGTTTTTTATAAGAATAATTCTTTGATAAGGATATAGATTCCCATCACCAGTACAAACCAACCGAATGCAGATTTGAGTTTATTGCCTTCTATTTTTTTGGAAAGGAAGATTCCGATAAAAATACCAACAACCGATAATCCGGTAAAAGTTGAAAGTAAAGTCCAGTCGATGGTTTCACTGCCTTGTAAATCACCTGTAAACCCTAAAAGTGATTTCGTAGCAATGATAAATAAGGAAGTTCCTACGGCTAATTTCATCGGCATTTTTGCCAATAAAACCAATGCCGGAATAATTAAAAAACCACCACCTGCACCGACTAATCCGGTAAGCGTACCGACTAATGCTCCTTCCAATAAAATCATTGGATAGTTGTATTTTATTTCACCAGCGTCCGCGTCTTTACAATGCGGACAAGGACGTATCATGGAGATCGAAGCAAAAATCATGACGATGGCAAACAATACCATTAAGGCAATAGGTTTGGTAACTTCAAAGTTTCCAATACTGAAAATTACATCAGGAATTAAAGGCATCAGATATGCCCGAGTTAGGTACACCGCAATTATAGATGGAATACCAAAAATAAATACGGTTTTAAAATCTACTTTTTTCTGAATGGCGTTCTGAACACCACCTACCAAGGATGTAGTTCCCACCACAAATAAGGAATAAGCTGTTGCCAATACAGGATTAACGCCCATTACATACACCAAAATAGGGACGGTAAGTATGGAACCTCCGCTACCTATAAGTCCTAATGAAACACCTACTAAAACGGCTAATAAATAGCCTATAAGATCTGTTGCCATAATTCAAAGATTAAATGATACGGCAAAATTAGAATACCACGATAACGCAGGCAGTAACAATTGTTACAGAGCTAAAAATTAAAATTAAAAATCATCAGATGTCTATTTATTCTATACTGTGTAACAAGTGTTACAATTGTTTTTGTAATTTAGAAATACATTTGCAAGTAGTTATAACAGATGAATAAATGTTATTGAATGTCTTTATATTTAAATAATTAAAAGTATCTCTTATGGAAGATATGATCCTTTACAATCGGCTACAGTTTGCCTTCACGATTACCTTTCACTACTTGTTCCCTCAGCTCACAATGGGACTTTCACTGATGATTGTTTATTTCAAATGGAAATTCCTTCGAACTAAAAATGAAGATTACAACAATGCTTCAAAGTTTTGGATGCGGATTTTTGCTTTGAATTTTGCAATGGGTGTGGTTACAGGAATTCCAATGGAGTTTCAGTTTGGAACGAACTGGGCTAAGTTCTCTGAACTCACGGGCGGTATCATCGGACAAACACTGGCGATGGAAGGGATGTTTTCATTCTTTTTGGAGTCTTCGTTTTTGGGCATGTTTCTTTTTGGTGAAAAACTACTCGGACAAAAACTACACTTTCTTTCTGGGCTGATGGTTTTCCTCGGGTCCTGGGCAAGTGGTTTTTTAATTCTTGCTACGCATTCCTGGATGCAGCATCCGGTCGGATATGAAATATTAGAAAACGGAAAGTTTGTTTTGAACAATTTTAGTGCATTGTTCACTAATCCGTGGTTGTGGCCGTCCTATTTGCACAATCAGGCAGGATCATTAATCACAAGTTCTTTCTTTGTGGCGGCAGTTGGTGCTTTTTATTTGCTTAGCAATAAACATAGTCGTTTTGGCAAAATATTCGTCAAAAGTGGTGTTGTTTTTGGAGTAGTTGCTTCCATCTTAGTCGCATTCCCTACCGGAGATTGGGCTGCCAAAAATGTCGTTAAACATCAACCGGCAACCTTCGCAGCAATGGAAGGTATTTTTGAAACAGAAAAAGGTGGCTCAGAAATCGTATTGATCGGGCAGCCCGATATGGAAAACAAAAAACTGGATAATAAAATCGCTGTGCCTAATATACTTAGTTTTCTAACCTACCAAAGATGGGATGCCGAAATCAAAGGTTTGAATGAATTTGACGAATCAATACATCCTACCAATGTTCCCGGTTTGTATTATGGTTATCACATTATGGTTGGTTTAGGAACTATTTTTATCGGAATTATGGTGCTTGCAGCTTTCTTACTCTGGAAAGGCAGATTGTATAAAACGAAATGGTTACTATGGATACTGATGTTTATGATTCCGTTCCCTTATATAGCTAACACAGCCGGATGGTATACAGCAGAATTAGGGCGACAACCCTGGCTTGTTTACAATCTGATGCGGATGGTAGATGGTGTTTCACCTACCGTATCTTCTGGAAATACGTTATTTACACTTTTGGGTTTTGTCGGATTGTATTTGCTGCTTGGACTTCTTTTTCTTTTACTTGTTTTAAAAATCATTCGTAAAGGTCCTGAAGCTAAAATTGCATTAAAATAGTTGGTTATGGAAATATTTTGGTTTATTGTATTGATGGTGATGTTGGGAACTTACGTGATTCTCGATGGATATGATTTTGGTGCAGGAATTGTACATCTGTTTTTTGCTAAAACAGAAGAAGAGAAAAAAGCTGTAACCAATGCTATCGGTCCTTTTTGGGATGCCAATGAAGTGTGGCTCATTGCCGCTGGAGGCGTGCTGTTTTTTGCATTTCCTACACTTTATGCTTCGGCTTTCAGTGGTTTTTATCTGCCTTTGATGCTGGTATTATGGTTATTGATTTTCAGGGCTGTAGGATTGGAGTTAAGAGGACAGGTGCATAACCGAATGTGGGAAGCAATCTGGGATAAGGCATTTGGTATAGCAAGTTTATTATTGGCTCTCTTCTTTGGAGCTGCACTCGGCAATGTAGTGAGAGGTGTCAATCTTGGAATGGTCGAAAATGGTGTTTCTACACAGGAGGCTCATTATTTCTTCTTACCACTTTGGAATCCTACGTTTGATCCGCTTGCAGAACAACAGGGAGTTATTGATTGGTTTACCTTGTTATTGGGACTTGTGGCAGTTGTTACATTAACCATTCATGGAGCAAATTGGATAATTCTAAAAACTTCTACTTCACTAAACCAAAGACTTAAAAAGCTTATTTTTAAATTGAATTTTGTATTGCTGGCATTAGTTGTTGCTTCGGCTTGTTTATGGCATTATGTAAAACCCTTTCCTTTAAATAATCTGCAAACGCATTATTGGCTTTGGATATTCCCAATATTTGGTGCAGTAGGTCTAATCGGGTTGTTCCGAATTAATAAATTCAAAAAAGATAGTAGTGGTTTCCTGTTTTCTTCAATGTTTATTTTCGGGAGTTTTGCTACTACGATAGCTTCTATGTTTCCGACATTATTGCCTTCTACAAATGGTGTTAATCCTTCCTTAACGATTCAAAATGTAGCGGCTCACGAATATGGTCTATCTGTGGGATTATACTGGTTTATAATAGCAGCAATACTGGTTGTAGCTTATTTTATTATTCAGTTTAGAGTCTTTAAAGGAAAAATGGACGATGTTGGATATGGTGAACACTAAAAATATCTCCTGTTGCACAAAGAGCATCACCGGCGGAAAGTGTCATATCAACCCATATTTTTCGTCCTTCGATACTTCGTAGTTTTCCTCTTAGTTCCAGTTCAACTCCCATAGGTGTAGGTGCTTTGAAATCTACTTTCAATGAACAGTTACACATCTTACCGGAATAGTTTCTGTATTTTCAAGATCAATATTCTCCGCAACACAAGCAAAGGCTGCGGCAGAACCTGTACGGTGGCAATCCAAAAGAGAAGCCACCAAACCTCCGTAAACACTGCCGGGAAGTGCTGTGGATTTTTCATCTGGCGTAAAATGGGCAATAGTTTCATCGCCCACTAAATACGTTTTCAACTGATAGCCAAAGGGATTATTCTTTCCACATCCGTAGCAATGTGCCAATTCGTCGGCGTATAAATCCTGAATGGCTTTAGATTTATTTTGCATCGTTAGAATTCAAAAAAATTATTTCACAAGTTCGTTCTTTTTTTCCACCCAATCATTGATGCCTCCGGAATAATTCAGAATGTTTTCAAAACCGTTTTTTACAAGAATGGAATAAGCTATTGCTGCACGTGCACCGCTTTGACAATGAATGACAACTGGTTCGTTTTTATTGATTTTATCTAAATTCTTTTCAAGCGTATTTAATGCTATGTTTTCAACACCGCTGATGTGTCCGCTTTTGTATTCGTTTTCGGTACGGACATCAATTTTCTGAACGTTTTTATTTCCTAAATACGATTTGAAAGTATCTATATCAATGGTTTTTACATTTTGCAAAGCCAAATTTTGTTCAGACGGATTGGTAATGTAACCATAGATGTTGTCCATCCCGATACGCATCAATTTTCGCATCAAATCTTCGATTTGATTTTCTTCGGCAATCAAAATAATCTGGTTTTGATAATCGACAATCGAACCGGCAAATGTGGAGAATGTTTTCATATTTTCAATCAGAAAACTTCCCGAAATAAATCCTTGACTCGAAACTGCTTTAGGACGGGCATCTATAACGATTAACCCATTTTTAATTGCATTATCTATTTCTTTTTGATTGAGTTCAGCAAGTTTTGGCACTTCAACCAATAGCGGACGATCTGCTTTGTTCAGATGCTTCATTACCGCAAAATATTTTGGTGGAGCTGGTTGGTCTTTCAAAATATAAGTTACAAAATCTGCTTCTTTCCCTGAAAATTGCAAAGCCGGATTAGTCAGTTTTTCCTGTTTCAAAGTCGATTGTGGAATATTGCTCAAACTTTTTCCACAGAAAGAACCTGCTCCGTGTCCCGGCCATATTTCGGTATTATCTGGTAATTTCAAAAATTTCTCGATAGAACGGTAGAGTTGTTTTGCTCCAAGCTCCTGCGAACCAATCTGTCCGGCTGCTTTCTCCAATAAATCAGGACGACCGACATCTCCTACAAAAATAAAATCTCCGGTAATGGCTTTGATTGGATTTTCTGTATCGTCTTTAACCAAAAAAGTCAGGCTCTCGGGCGTATGTCCCGGGGTGTGAATGACTTCTATCGTAATACTTCCAACCGAAATCTTATCGCCATCTTTCAGTCCGGTATGTGGAAAATCGTATTGCCAATCTTTTCCGCCTTCATCGGATAAATACAAGGGTGCTTTAGTAACTGCTGCGAGTTCTCTCGAACCACTGAGAAAGTCTGCGTGAATATGTGTTTCGGTAATTTTGGTAATTTTCAAATTATGTTTCTCTGCAATTTGCAAATAGGTATCAATGTCTCTTTTAGGGTCGATAACAATTACTTCTTTAGTTTGTGCATCGCCAATCACATAACTTGCCTGTGATAGCGTTTCGTCATAAATACGTTCAAAAAAAAGACCTTGTGCAAACGAGGAATTCGATAAGAAGAGTAAGGCTACCAACCCAAGGAAACTGCTTTTAAAAAAGATAGATTTCATATATTAACTGCTTTAAAATTTCAATGTTATATAATTATCTACACTAACTTCACATGGATATAGTGTAGTTTTAAATTACCAAAATTAGCAATTCTCATTTGGGCGGAAAGTAACATAGGTTACATAGGGGTGCAGGAATAAAAAATCATTCAAAAAAGCAGTTGTTCCATTGTTTTAATCTTTTACCTATTCTTTGTTGGTCTCAAAATAGATATTCGGTCTTCCAAAAATCCATTTTACGAATGAAACAACCAATGCAATCGGAATTATGAATATAGCGGCTATAATCATTCCGTATTCATACAACAAAGAACTATCTGAATAAGGTTTCCCTTTCTTTCTGGCACGGAGTGCACTCATTGGTAAGCCAATCATATTGCCCATCAGCATCAGTTGAATGGCAGCTAATATAATTCTTGCTTTTTCTTTTCCGTATTCTTTTACAATGGCTTCGTATGTTTCCATTTCGGGCAATCCACGTGTTTCGGCATAATGTTGAGCAAATAGGACAGCTTTCGATTCTTCGGGTTTGACAAAGCTTTTGTCTCCCGTAAGGAAACCCGATATTTCATCGTTATTCATTCCCATTTTTAATGCCATCTGCGTATGGGCGTATGAACATACGGCACAAGAGTTGACCTCAGTTACTGCCAGTTGCAATCTTTCTAAAAATTGTTCATCAATGGTGTTCTGTTTTTTATTTTTGATAAATACTATTGCTGACCTCGGTGCTAATACCAGCGAACGAAATAGTTCCGATAAAGAAACTTTTCTTTTATACGAAGTTTGATTTTCAATGTTTTGAGGTATAGATATGTTATTGTTCATTGTATTTAATTTGTATGTCCGCCAATGATGTTTCCGTCTTTCATTTCTATGGTTCGGTCACTTTTTTGAGCGAATTCATCATCGTGGGTTACAGCGATAATGGTCTGTCCAAAACTGCGGGTCAGGTCTTTGAAAATATCAAAAACAATGTCTGTATTTTTACTGTCCAAATTACCTGTTGGCTCATCACCCATAATAATCAACGGATCATTAATTAACGCTCTGGCAATGGCAACACGTTGTTGCTGTCCACCCGAAAGTTTATTCGCAGGTTTGAGAGCCTGATCTTCCATACCCAGCATTTTTAACTTTTCATAAGCCCGTTCTTCTATTTCTTTTGGTGAAAACTTACCTAATTTCAGTGCAGGAATCATCACATTTTTCAGACTGGTAAATTCTGACAGCAGGTAATGAAACTGGAATACAAAACCTATTTTTTCGTTTCGGATTGCAGCCAGTTCATCAACCGATTTTCCGGTAATTAATTCATTATCTATCACTAAATTTCCATTATAATCTCTGTCCATAGTGGAAAGGATATAGAGCAAAGTAGATTTACCACTCCCTGACTTCCCGATAAGTGTTAGAAATTCACCTCTCTCTACTTCAAAACCAATATTTTTCAACACCTGAAATTCTACCGGGTCATAAAAATACTTGTCGATATTTTCTGTTTTTAAAACGATATTTTTATCCATGATTTACTTTCTAAAAATGCTGACCGGATCCACTTTTGCTGCTTTACGGGCAGGAATGTATCCGGCAAAAAATGTAATAACTAAGCCCATAACAACTCCCTGAATGAATTTCTGCAGTTCATAATCTACAGGAAAGTATCCTATGTCACCACCGATATATACCTTTTTCAACAAGGTAATCATTAGCAATGCCATCAACATTCCGCCAACTACACCGATCAAGCCAATAGATAATGCCTGCGTTACAAAAATCCGTATCACGTCGTTCCCTTTAAAACCAATAGCCTTTAATATGGCAATGTCATTTATTTTTTGGGAAACGGTCATGTTCAGGATATTGTAAATGCCAAAACCGGCAATGAGCATAATGGCTGTAGAGACAAAATTGATCATAATGAACCGCATTTTGCTGAGTGCCATCAGCGATTCGTTACTCTCTTTCCAATCTTCGGATTTGTATCCGGTTAATTGAGATAACTTTTCGGCAACGGCTGCCGCCTGGTGCGGATCTTTTACATTGACACTGATGTCTGTTACATACACATTGTTTTCTTTGAGCAATTGCTGAGCGGTGTATAGATTAACGTACGATTTGGTGTCGTCGGCAGTTGAATTAAATGATCGAAAAATACCTGCTACACGCAGGTTCTTAGTTACACCTTTTTGTGATGTAAGATTGATGTTATCACCAAGTGCCAAGTTCATTTTTTCTGCTATTCCTATACCGATTACGATGCCGTTCGGGTCGGATTTCAGGGTTTCAAATTTACCTTCAACCATTGATGAAGTAATGCTGTACATCATATCTGCTTCATCTGGCTTTATCCCGATGCTTAATCCACTCACTTGAGTTCTTCCGTTATTATAAAACACGCTTGTGTTTACCTGGGCTGTTACCACAGTTACTTCCTTTTGCTGTTGTGCCATTTCTGCAATACCGTTCGGGTTAATGATAGTATTGACTTTGGGTACTACTTTCGGATTAGAAATCAGGTATTCGGCAGCAGTATCACTTACCAGATTTTTGCTGATGACATCATCATGGTACAACCGAATATGTGGCGTATTTTTGAAAATATTTTCGTCAGATGCTTTATCAAAACCAACCAGTAAACTGTTCATGAAAATATAGATCGACATTCCGAGCAACACACCAAGAACGGCTACAGCAGTCATTTTTTTGCCCGAAAACAGATAGGTTCTGGCTATGTCTGTATTAATATTCATCAGTCTAAGGTTTTATATGTTCCAGAATATCATCTTTGCTAATTCCTTCCAATATTTCTACATATTCGGTAGAAATGATACCTGTTTTTACAACAACGGGTTCGTCTTTTCCTTTTAGTTTTACCTTATTTCCAAAGCCCAAATAACTTCTCGGAATTAATAAAGCATTCTTCTTTTCGCTTGTCAAAATATTGGCTTCCAACTGTGTGCCGTAAATACTACTTGAAGGTGCTTCATTCAGCAACACTTTTACAACAAATGATTGTGTTTTTTCATCAAATGCAGCCACTATTTCACTGATTTTGCCTTCGTACACGTTGCTTTTATCTGTGTTAAACTGAATATAAACCAATTGTCCCAATTTTATTTTTCCGATGCTTTTTTCATCTACGTTCAATACCACTTCCGGTTTGCTGTCATCAGCAATTGTAGCAACAATATCTCCTTTTCTGACATAATCGCCTGTTGATTTCAGCTTGTTGACAATCGTACCATTTTGAGGTATTATCAGTTGATTGTATCGTTCTATCACTTTGCTGTTTTGTAGCTGATTTTTGTTAGAAATCTGCTGTGTTTTGGCACGTTGCAATAGTTCTGCTTTTTGCTTTTTTAAGGCATTCAGCTGTGCCAGTGAATTTTTTGCTGCCAATTGCATATTTTCAAATTCTACCTTGGCTACACTTTGCTTTTGGAACAGGCGTTCATAACGTTCAGCTTGTTGTTTGTCTTGCTCGTATTTGCTTTCTGCATAGCGAATGTTTTGTTCCAGTTGCTGAATGGCAGGCGAATTTTCCGTTAGGTTTTCGTTGGCAATGGTTAATTGTTCCTCTGCCGAATGCGTATTGATACGGTTAGACGGATTGTCGATAACCGCAATGACCTTTCCTGTATTCACTTTGTCTCCCACCTCAAAATTGGCTTCTGTAAGTATGCCATCTGTTTGTGCCGTGAGATGATAGGCATCATCCCAATCGAGCATTCCCGATGCAAAAACTAATTCTTTTATATCTTTTACCACCGGCTGCGCTTCTTCCTTTGAACCACAGGATTGTAGTGTAGCGAACAGTACAATGGTAACGAACAACTTTATTTTCATAGTTTAAAACTTATTATTGATGATAATTTTATTTTCACTAAATCCAATGCCTGCCAAAGCTGTAATAACATTTAGCTGGCTCAGCAGCATATCCGTTTGTGCAGTAAGTAATTTGTCTAAGGGCAGAATATTTTCCTGATACTGATCGAAGTATTTCTGATAAGTATCTTCTTTCAAGGTTTGAATTTTCTTAAAATTTTCGAGCTGTGAAGATGCTTTTTCGTACTCCACCAACAAATTGCTATTGCGGGTTTCGTTTTCACGCAAAAAGTGAATACGATCATTTTCGGCCATTTGCCATTGCATTTTTTTCTCTTTTACCGCCGAATATTTTGAAACGGTAGTAGGTAAATCCCAACTCAAACGAAGACCAACATAATTATATCTAATCCAATTGGAATTAGGGTGAAAAAAGGACTCATTACTCAAGTTTTGCCAATTAAAGGAAGATACAAATCCCAAAACGGGTAACTGTTGTTTTTGTGCCGCTTTCCATTCCTGTTCTGCCACTTTTTCTCTCAGCTGATAATGGTTTACCCATAAATTGTTGTTTGCTTCTGTCAATATTTGTTTATGATCAAAATCTCGAATGTTTTGATTTAAAATGGGATTGACTTCATTCTCAAAAAACAAAGCAAGATTTTGCTGTTGGATTTGGATATTAAATTGCAATTGCGAAAGCTGATCCTGTAATCGAATAAGGTTCACTTCGGCTTCGTTTACATCTTGTTTGCGTACAAGTCCTTCTTCAAATCTGTTGTTTACGATGGTTAAAATTTGTTTTGCAATGACGATATTCTGCTCTACCATCTGTTGCTGTCCCTGAAACGATAAGATATTAAAGTAAATGCCGTTCAACTGATCATAAATAGTCCATTCGTTTATTTTTTGCTGATTGGCTACCAGTTCCTGATTGGTTTTGGCAAGTTTTATACGACTTATATTTCCAAGGTTAATAATATCGAACTGCGGTTGTATGCTGAATGTGCTGACATATTGCAAACCCATTGTGATTTCACGAAAAGAACCGGGCAAACCGCCGAAAACTTCGGCAGGAATGTAATTGGTTTGCAAATTCATATTATCAATAACTTGAGCCGATACCGGAATTCTCGGATTAAAAGCATTTCCAACTGCGGTTTTTCTGGTCAGCTCTGCTAAATTTTGCTGGATGATGTCATTTCTGAAACTGACTTTTTTCTCCTTTGCAAAGGCAAGTACTTCGTCCAGCGTATGAAATTCTTTCTTCTCCTGAGACCTTACCATAAAAGGCAAGAAAAGGATGACTATAAGCAATTTATGTTTGTGAATATTCACTAACTTTTTCATTCAAAAAAATATTTATATTATACTTTGATTAGAGCTAAAATGCTGTTCATTGTTTTTTGTCCCTGAACCTCAACATCAAATTCAAAAGAAGTCAATTTCCACTTCAGCATTTGCAGCCGAAACGTACCCATCACAATATGCACGAGTTCTTCTGAAGCTATTACTGTTCTAAAAACACCTGTCTCTTGTCCTTCCTTTATCAGGGAATTGAAACGGATGAAATTAGTTTGTAATAATTGCTGTATGGCATTTTTTACCTCCTCGGAATTATCAATCAACCCGTCTGATAAAACAATATTGATGAAACACGGATTTTGCTTGAAATACGAAAACTGACTTTTAAAAAGTGCTTTAAACTTTTCTTCCGGTGATTGTTTTGTATTGATAATAGTATCAAAACGCTGGGTAATATTTTCTGATAAATAAGCAATTAATAGTGTTACGATTGCCTCTTTATTTTTGAAATGACGATACAAAGCACTTTCTGAAAAATGCATTTCCCGAGCCAAATTTTTAGTTGTAAGCCCTGCAATGCCACTTTCCATCAATATTTTACCTGATGCCTTTATGATTTCCAGCTGTCTTTCAGACAAATTCATTTAATCCAAACTATTTTAAAAATGTAAAAGTAGTTTAGCTCATTAAGCTACACTGTAACAAAGGTTACACAAATAAAAAACGAGGACATTTAATCCTCGTTTTTCACTAAAGCTATTAAACAGCTTTCTAAGCAGGATTTTCAATTGCTTCAAACACACAATCTACTGCCATGCTAAATGCAGGCATTCCACCTGTAATCGCTGCGGTTTCGCAAACTCCAAAAAGTTCTTTTACGGTAGCTCCGGCTTTTAAGGCTCCTTTGGCGTGCAATTTTGCAGGTTCTTTGTGCATTCCGCCAATCAATAGAGCAAAGTGAACCAATTGCTGGGTTTTCTTGTCAAGTGGATTGTTGTAAATGAGTTGTTCTCGGTATTTTTCGATGATTTCTATGGCATCTGTTTCGTCTGAAAGTGCTGCCAATTTTAACCTTTTCTCGATGTTTTCCGGAACGAAACCCAGCAGTTCTTCGTACTTTTTTCTAATGTTTTCCATTATCCGATTAAGGTTGAAGTGTTGGGCCATTCCATATATTCAGCCGGATAAATTCCGTTTTGACGCATCAGCATATCCACTTGTCCTAAATGGTACGAATGATGCCCAAACGTAATCCACAGAAATGCCATTACCGTGTATTTCCGTCCCATAAAGGAAACGGTTTTATTCAAATCTTCTTCGGTATAGCTTTTTAAGATTTCAAATCCTTTGGCAAAAACGTCCTTGTATTTTTCCACTAATTCCTGTCCGTCTGCAATGTTTTCCAATAAAGAAGCGTTATCGGGTTTTGGAATTGCTAATCCGCTTTCTTCTTCCTTCATCGCCTGAAACCAATGAATTTCTGCCAATACAAAATGACGGATTAATCCACCTATATTAATTGTATTCACACGAGTTCCGAGATACATCACTTCGTTATCAATCGGTGTACTGTTAAATACTTCATCGGGAACATCTTTCAGTAATTCCAGCGTTTGAAGATAAAGTTGTTCGTGAATATTCAAGAAGCGATTGAACTCCTGTATTGTTGCCTTATTTTCCATTTTTATTACATTTTAAACTGTTGTAAAATTATGTCGTAACAGGAATTTACACAGTAACCATTGTTACAGAAAGGAGATTTATTTCGCTTTAATAATAAATTGATACGGCAGTAAATCTACATTCACTTCAAAAGAAGTATAACCCGCTTTTTTCAATTCTGCTACTACTTCATCAATCGAAACTTTATGGTTTGTTGGAGGTCCCACCGGAACATCGGTTTTAAAGAAATCAATCACCACTAATTCTCCGTCATTTTTCAAACCTTTTTTTACTTTTGCAAAATACTCGGCTCGATTGTCAATATGGTGATATGAATTTACGATTAACACCATATCCACTTCATTGTCTTTCAAATCAGGACTGTCAAAAGGTATTTTGCGAAGAGTGATATTCTCGATTTTGTTGTCTTCAATACGTTTTTTTAGGAAAGTCTGAAACTCATCATTTACATCGGCTGCAATTACATTTGCTCCGTGTTTGGCAAGTTTCACAGAAAAATATCCCGTTCCCGCACCAATGTCCATAATGGCTTTTCCATTGATGTCGCCTAAGTATTGCATCACCTTGTGCGGTTGCTGGTATTCGTCACGTTCTTTGGATTCGAAACGGTTAATCAAATCATCCGTAGAAGATTTGTGCATATATTCATTTGCAGAGTGTGCAGGTTTTCCGTCTCCGTGACCGTGATGCTTTTTGTTTTGATGTTCCTGTGCCATAATTGTACTGGTTGAGGCAATCGCAAGGATTGCGGTAATAATTTGTTTTTTCATTTTATATTAATTTAATAATTAGACTTTTCTAATTTTTTACTCCAGAAATAAGTTCCTGTTCCAATGAGTAAATTGCTCATTCCTAATATTGTTTCAAACGGATTATTGATAAACGCGTAGGTAATCATCCATACAGATAAAAGAATAAACACAATTTGAAACAGCGGAAATAATGGACTTTTGAAACCTTTTATTTGTTGATTTTGATTTTGCTTTCGCAATTTGAATACACCTAAAACCGTCATTAAAGAAGAAGCCGTGAGCAATATTCCGCAATAAATCATAATCTGTTCAAAGGTTCCGGTAAGCAACAATAATGCACTGATGCCAAACTGCAACCACAAGGCTCTTTTAGGAATGCCGTTTTCCTGTGTTTGAAAGTACGACCAAAGACGATGTTCTTTTGCAATGCTTAATGTTACTCTCGGACCAACCCAAACCATTGCACTAATGCCTGAGATTAACAGTAATGAAATAGCCAACCCAAAGAAACTTCCTGCTTTTTCTCCCAACATTTGCTTTGTAGCAATGGTGCCTACATTTAGTTGCCCGGCCAAATCGTTAACCGGAACGTGTTTCAGAAAAACGTATTGCAATAAGGTGTATAAAACCGTTACCAAAACCGTTCCTCCGATAAGTGCTTTGGGTAAAGATTTTAAAGGATTTTCAAATTCTTCGGTAATATAAGCTGCCGCATTCCAGCCCGAATAGGAATAGCTTACATAAATCAAGCCGATGGCAAAAGCTGTTGAGGTCAATTCCGTAAAATATCCTTTGTAAGTAATAATTTCATTTCCCGAATGTTCCGGTAAAACCAAACCAATACTGATGATTATTACAATCAAAATTACTTTGAGCAAAGTACTGATGTTTTGAAATTCGGCACTCAGTTTCAAACTTCGGGTATGGATTAATGTGATGACAGCGACCAAAGCAATACTCATCCATTTGACATTGAAATTCCCAAATGGAAAATACTCCGAAAAAGCAATCGCTGCCAAAGCAACAGGTGCTGCAAAGCCAACGGTAAGCGAAATCCAACCTGACAAATACCCGATTAAAGGATGGTATATTTTGGAAAGAAAAGCATATTCGCCACCCGATTTTTTAATGGCGGTTCCTACCTCTGCATAGCTGAATGCTCCTGACAAAGCTAATATTCCGCCTAATATCCAAAGCGAAATAACCACCATCGGATTGTTCAGCTCCTTCAACTGAAAGCCAAGACTGGTAAAAGCTCCTGTGCCAATCATATTCGCAATGACGATCGCTAAGCCGGTGATAGTGGTTATTTTATGTGCTTTGGTTAACTTGCTCATTTTCCCTTAAAATTTATATTGAACAAAAACGGTAAAATTTCTTCCTTGTTCATTGATGGGAACATTAGCAAAACCTTCCTGATTGCGGAATGCAAAATTTAGATGATTGTGGTAAGTCTTGTCAAAAATATTCAGTCCTGCAATACCGATGCTCCAATTTTCAACAGGTCGGTATCCTAAACGCAAATCCATTGTTTGATAACCTCCTGTACTTATTTCTCCAAAGGAAGGTGCTAATTCATTTTGTGTTGCTACAATGTTGTACTGCATATTTCCCCAGAATTTAGTGTTTTCAAATCCTGCAGATATACGTGCCGTAAACGGTGGAATTAACGGTAATGACTCATCAAAATCTTTATTGCGTGCATATACATACGAAAGGTCTGTTTTTAGAAAATAATGATTGGCAAAATCTAATTTAACTGAAACATCCACTCCGGTTTTGTAAGCGTCACGTATGTTAGTAAATACTTTAGCATCCGTTCCGATTGCGGGTTCAATGACTGCCGAAATGTAATTGTCCAAAAAGGAATAATAGACCGAACCTTCAAAATAAAGTGTGTTGAAAAAATCGTTTAGGTTTTCGTATCCGCTTACTCCAATTTCAAACTGGTTATTGATTTCCGCTTTCAAATTGGGATTTCCGGTATAAGTATAATTGTCCTGACCTACGTTGAACCGATTGATGTAACGTTCAATCATATTGGCCGAACGAACGCCACGCCCGTAAGCCAATTCTATAAACAAGCGGTTGCTGATTGCTTTTTTAAGGGAAAGTGTTCCGCTGATATTGTTTTCGGTTCTCTTTCCTAAATCATAAAGCGAAGCAAAATCGTTTTCGGGTTTACGAATGTCGGAAATAACCCTATCGTACCGCAATCCTACTGTTAATATATAGCTTGGAGCAAAATTCCATTTTCCTTCTGTGTAAATGCCCAAATCATCAATATAAGAATCTTGCCATATTGAATTAATCCGTGTGACAGGGTCCGTAAGCGGATTGCCGTTCTGTATCTTTATCAAGCTTGTTCTGTCACCATCTCTGCCGATGTGCAGGTAATCTATTCCGCTGAAAAAATGCAGTTTATCCGATGTTTTCCATTCCAACTCCGCTTTTATTCCTGCCGTACGGGATTCTACTAAGGCAGAAGACTCGGTAGCTCTTGCGGTAGAACGGTCAAAATTAGTCATCAGATGATCTACATAACTGTAATAGGTTTTTACTTGGAATTGTTGAATGATTTTTCCGAAATGTTGCCATTTATAATCCAACGAAGCAATGCTGCTATTGTCAAAATCGGTATCCATCGGTAAACCTGCGTGTAGCACATCCCGACCAAAAGCCTGTCTCCATGCGGCTTGTATACGGTGATTCTTTTCGATGTTATAACCGAATTTTAATCCGTAATCGGTACTTTTAAAAGCCGACGGAATTTCTGTCCCGTCACCATCTTTGTAGTTGTCATAATTGCGGTAACCGAAATTTCCGGCAAGGTCGAATTTATCAGTGACGTATTGTAATTGAGCCATTCCTACATACGCATTTCCATTGGTTTCATAGCCCGAAGCTACTGAACCATGCAAACCGTGTTTTCCTTTGGATGGATTGCGGGTAACGAGATTAACAATGCCACCAAATGTAGCTCCATAACGAACACTGTACGGTCCTTTGATAATTTCGATTTTTTCGATTTCCTCAGGAGCGATATGAGAAGTAATCGGGTCCATTCGGTTGGGACAGGCGTGCATCGCTTTGATACCACCATCGTATTGAATATTCAATTGTTCATATTGAGCCCCCCTAAAAGTCGGGTCCATTGCATAGTTTCCTCTTTTGATTAGTGAGAAACCATTGATATCGTTAAAAAGTCCTGCTACATTCTTGGGTTGTACTATTTTTTCATTGTAGTTGTTGGAAATTTTGCTAAAAGTTGGGTTTTCTAGCCTGTATCCGTTAATAATAATTTCGTTTAAGATAGTCGTTTTTACGCTATCTTGTTGCTGTTTCTCTTGTGCCGCAGCCATAAAAGGCATTGCACAAAGTGAAACCCAAAGTATTGATTTCATTTTGTTTAAAAATTTGATGAATAATAAATATGTCCCGTGAATACATCAGGGATTTTGAATTTAGACCATCAAATTTTCGGGTGGGTGTTTGCATTTATCCAAATACAGAAAAGAGTATAAAGATTGTTGGGCAATGATTTTTTTCTTCTGTAATCTTTCGATTGTTATAAACTCTAAGGTGAATTTTTCGGTAGGAATAAAGTCAGGAAAGATCAGAGTGGTTATATGTTCTGGAATTTTATCCTCTTTGTCGTAAGTTTCTTTTGTGGCTCTGCTCAAACTACATTTACCATCACAGTGCATTTCGGGTTTGTCCTGATTTTCGCAAAACAGTTCGATGTAGGTTTCTCTGTCTATCAAATAAAAAGCATAATGAAATTGTACATAGAATGTTCTAAGCACCATAGTGAAAAGGAAAATGTACAAGACTATTTTTTTCAAAGAGAATCGTTTGAAATCATTATTGCAACAAAGTTATTTTTATAAAAGTTTTTTTATCGTAACAATTGTTACAGAAGAATAAATTATAACATTAGTTCGTTGTCAATTTATAAACCTTTCTTCAAATCACTTTTTTTAAGCTATAGCCTCTTTCATCCTTATCCATACGATAATACCAGAAATAAATGTAATTATTCCTGCTATGTGAACAGCCCATTCTAATCCGAAGAAGCTACCGACTATTCCTGCCATCAATGCACCAAGAGCATAGCCCATATCTCGCCAAAAACGATACACGCCCAGGGATGATGCCCGCCAGTTGGGATGTGCAGTATCGCTTACAGCTGCTAATAAAGCAGGATAAACCATTGCAGTTCCAATGCCCAAAAGTACCGAACCAATCAAGCCCGATGTTAAAGGCTGAAACCATTCAAAACCGATAACAACATGGCCTAAAACCTGGACGAACATTCCCCAAACAATCAATGGTTTCCTTCCGATTTTATCGGCTAAAGGTCCGGTAACAATTTGCCCTACGCCCCAAACGACAGGATAAACGGCTTTGATCCAGCCTATACCTTCCAAGCCTACTCCCATAGACATAAAGAGCAAAGGGAATACACCCCAAGACATTCCGTCATTCAGATTGTTTATGAGTCCAGCTTGAGAAATAGAAAACAGGTTTTTGTTTTTAAATGAAGTCTCTTTGAACACCCACCATAAGTTGGGCTTATGAGCAGATTCGTCCGTTGATACTTGCCTGGCCTCTAATTGAGCAAATTTTCGGGTATCTTGTACTACAAAAATGGAAAGTAATAATCCAACAAGGGTATAAGCAATTCCGATATAAAAAGGTTGCGGTCTCAGTCCGTAATGAGATGCTAAATAACCCGTAAGCAATGCAGTCAATCCAACCGCTCCATAACCTGCGGCTTCGTTTAACCCCATTGCCAAACCTCTATTTTTCTTACCTGCCAAATCAATTTTCATATTGACGGTCATAGACCAAGCAAATCCTTGGCTGATACCCAGTAATACATTGGCAAATAAAATCCAATTCCAAGACGGTGCAAAAGCTAAAAGAAATGGAACAGGTAAACCAAATAACCAACCCCAGATCAAAACTTTCTTTCGGGTATATTTGTCTGCCAGCACACCCGAAATCAGGTTGGTAAATGCTTTGACAACACCAAAAGCAATGATAAATGAAAAAACAACAACATCGGATTGTATATGAAACTCTTCTGTGCCAACCAATGGGACAACGGTTCTTTCCAAGCCGACCATGCCCCCCACCATCATATTGACAAGGACAAGTAAGGTGAATTGCTGCCAGTTTTCTTTTAATCCTAAGCGTATTTTTTCTTTAGTTTCAATCATTCTACCTTTTCATATTTCAGCTTATAATCTCCTATATGAATTTCACTTTGTTTGATTTTTTTGTGGTTGCGGAAATAGTTGATAATGCCCACAACGAGTAAAAGCCCGGATATAACGAACAAGATATATTCAAAAATAACCGCCTCGTTACCATCAACGAGCTTGTTGACACTAAGTCCAGCCACCAAAAAATACATGGAGCTTCTTAAAAATGAAAGAAATGTCGATTGATTGGCAAGAAATGTACGTTGGATAGCTAATTCTTCTCTAAGTATCAGGTCTTTTTTGAAAGGTGAATTTATTTGTTCGCCTTTGGTTTCTTCCATAGCGTTAGTTTAACAATTCTATGTTATTGCGATTCAGCTTTATTTTTCCTTCATTTTCCAAAGCTTTCAACAATCGGGAAATAACCACTCGTGAACTGTTGAGTTCATAAGCAATTTCCTGGTGGGTTTTGGTAATGATATTGGAGTCGTTTATTTTACTCTTTTCAAACAAGTAATTATAAAGTCGCTTATCCATATTAGTAAATGCTATATTGTCTATGGCTGCGAGCATCTCATTGAAACGGTTATTATAACTTTCAAAAACAAAAGCACGCCAGCTTTTATATTTACCCATCCATTCTTCCATTTTCCCTACGGGAATCATCGCTACCAAACCATTATTTTCTGCCACTGCCCGGATTTCACTTTTTTTATCGCCCATACAGCAGGTAAGTGTCATAGAGCAAGTATCTCCTTTTTCGATAAAGTATAGTAATAGTTCACCTGTATCAAAATCCTCACGCATTATTTTTATAGCACCACTAATAAGCAAAGGCATGGTTTTGATGTATTTTCCTATATCGATTAACACATCGCCTTCTTTAAATTCAACCAGCTTCGAAACTGAAATTATTTCGTCAATCAGCTCTTTTTCAAATATACCCCGATAGGTTTCACGGATTAATTCTTCCATAGTTATTTTGATTTTAATGAGGCAACTTATTTTTTATCAATCCATATAACCAAGTGCCTAATACAGCTCCTAAAATTACAACTAAAATCGGAAAATAGCCAGCCCCTGTCATTACAAACATAGGACCCGGACATGCTCCTGCCAACGCCCAGCCCAATCCAAAAAGAATACCGCCTATTAAATAGCGTGGAATACTTTTATCCTTGTCTGCAATGACAATGCGATTGCCATTCACGTCTTTTACTTTGTTTCTTTTGATGTACTGTACTATGATTATTCCTACGGCTAAGGCACTACCCATCAATCCATACATGTGAATGGATTGAAACTGGAACATTTCATATATTCTGAACCAGGATGCTGCTTCGGATTTGTACATAACAATTCCGAAAAATGTTCCGATTAGTAAGTAAACTATATTTTTCATTGCTTTTAAAAATTAAAATTTGTTATTAGATTGATTTGGTTGTAATCGCTTCTTTGTGCAACCAATTTTGTGTTATGCTCGCTCTTATTTTGCTTCCAGACATATAGTAACTCGACATGAAGCCCTTTTAAGAAATTGGAAAATTCATAATGAAGACGTGTATTGATCTGGTAATAATCATCGATATTGTATTTGTTTAATTCATAGTCATCTGTTACTGCTCCATGGGTAGTGGTGGCATCGATATTCAAAAATAAATGCTTCCAACTGTACTGATACCCCATTGCAAAGACATCAACTCCACCCAATCCTTCGATACGGCTTCTGGGCATGGAAGTATAAAACTGATCCCGCCCCAATTCTTTCGGGAATAAGTACCTGCCGGACTCAAAAGATTTGGTATAAGCTGCTTTAAATTGTGATGAACCATTTTTGTATTTCAGCATACTGCTGACTACCTGTCCGTTTTCATCCGGCTGTATATACCTATTTGCGTAATCAAGCTCCTTTTGATAAGAATGCGGTATCTGATAAGAATAAATAATGCCAAGCTCCCAATTTTTTTTTGCATACTCCAATTGCAACCAGGAGGTGTTAATGAATTTATCCAAATGAAAATTCCAAAAATTGACTTTCAAATTTTTAAATTCCTTTCCTAAATGAGCAATAAACAAACTGCTCGTGGATGTTGATTGTTCATAATCTGCTTTTTCGCCATTCGGTAAATAGCCGTTATCTGTCAATCCGATAGCCTCTTCCATTGAAAACCATTCGGTCATTGATCTTGGGGAAACTCTGTGAATCCATGCCGCATCAGCCTGAAATTTTTCATCTTTGTGATGCAACCAACCTCCCTGAAAAGCAAAAGGCTTCATTCTTCCATCGCTTTTATTCAATAAAGGCGTATATTCTATAGGAATTTTTCCATAGGTTATATACGAATTTTTCCAATGATATTTGATATACAGTTCCTCCAATCGGTCTAAATCTTTAAAATTGTCTTTATGGTTCACATCAAAAAGTTCCTGCTCCCATCGTGATGATTTATTGGTCTGATCGTAAGGTTTATTCAAATCTGATGAAAACACCTTGTAGGTAAATATCCCTGAAACACCTAACTGAAAACCTTTGTACGATTTGGTTTCATAGCTTAATACACCTCCAATGGCATTGGCATAATAATCGTTTCCATTATGGTTTTCAGTCATCAAAAAATAATTTCGGATATGTCCGCTGATTTCGCCTTCTTTCAGATAAGAAACCAAAGATTTATTTTTAAGAGTATCTTTTGTGTGGTTTTCTTGTGCTTTTATTGGTTGAGAAAGTATAACTACAACCAGCATTACCACCAGCCTTTTCATTGGTATTAAAAAATTAAAGGAAAAATAAGATGTACCATAATTAATCCTCCAATGAAAAATCCAATAGTAGCAATCAATGACGGTAACTGTAAATTACTGATACCTGATATGGCATGACCTGAAGTACAACCACCTGCATAGCGTGCTCCAAAACCAACCAATATTCCGCCAATTAGTAGTATAGCCAATGTCTTAGGGTCTGAAAAAGCTTCCTGTCCAAAAAGCTCTGTTGGTACATATGCTTTCCCGGCACTTTCAAAACCTATTTCCTTTAAATGTTCAACCGTTTTTGGGTTTAAGTCAGGTATTTGATTATTTGAAAGATAATTAGAAGCAACAAAACCACCAATGATGGCTCCGCTCATGACCAATAAATTCCATCGTTGTGCTTTCCAGTCAAAACAGAAAAAATCACAGGTTTTATCTGCACCGCACATGGTGCACAGTGTTCTTAAATTAGACGACATTCCAAAATTTTTACCTACGTAAAGTAGAATAAACATCGTCAGTGCAATCAATGGTCCGCTAACATACCACGGCCACGGTTGTAAAATCCATTCCATAAATTATAGTTTCATTCTTTTTTATTGTTGCAAATTTCGGCTTATAAAAAGAGATAGTCTGTTACATAGGTTACACAGGACTAAACATCTTCGCCTTTCATCATTTTATGCCAATACAAATAAGGAAGCATATATTTTTTTAACAGCCACAAACGCCAGTGTTCTTTGGAACTGTCGCCAATCAGCATCATTTTGAGTTTTGGGTCGGGCGTAAATTCGTTTTTGTAATTAAACTCTGCCAATACCATTTTTCCGTAACCTGTTACTAAGGGACAAGATGAATAACCTTGGTATGATTTGTTGTTGGCAGTTTTTCCTTTTATCAGTTTAAGGATATTATCTACCACTACAGGAGCCTGTTTACGTATGGCTGCTCCGGTTTTTGCGGTTGGTAAAGCAGCGACATCTCCCAAACCAAAAATATTAGGGAATTTTTTATGCTGAAGACTATTTATATCTACGTCTAACCAACCTGCATCATTTACCAACACAGATTCTTTTACAAACTTTGGAGCTGTTTGTGG
Source organism: Pedobacter sp. T50_32 (assembly GCF_057652195.1). Classification (NCBI taxonomy): domain Bacteria; kingdom Pseudomonadati; phylum Bacteroidota; class Sphingobacteriia; order Sphingobacteriales; family Sphingobacteriaceae; genus Pedobacter; species Pedobacter sp. T50_32. Next base: position 79,719 of record NZ_JBYFBY010000007.1, read on the forward strand.
CGGAGCTAAATGCAACAAATCAAAAGGCATTTCAATCAATGAGTCACCTTGTTGTTTCTCTCCCAAAACATTACCTTCGTTTACGATACAGTTGTTATCATCAGGAGCAACACTTTTGAAATAGATTATTTTTTGTTCGGCATCTATTTTAACGGGAGCATAAAAAGGTTTAAAATGTACATTGTATCGATGGATAACTTTCATCAATGTATCCGCAATCCGCTTTACTCCAAATATGACAGTACCGGGAGTAGCAAAAACTACATTTGATTTCTTATCTAATCCATTCCTGCGAAAGTAGTCTGCTGCCAGATACATAATTTTCTGTGGAGCTCCGCCACATTTGATAGGGGTTGTAGGTTGAGTAAAAACCGCATTTCCACCTTTGAAGTTCTTTAGGCATTCCCAGGTATATTTCGGGTCGATATAGTTACTGCATACAACTCCTTTTTTGACTGCTTCTTCCAATCCTTCTATTAAGGAAAGATCATTCACTAATCCGGGAGCAACAATGAGATAACTGTAACTAATTACCTGTCCTTGCTTGGTTTTTATTTTGGCTTGCTCGGGAAAGAATTCTGTCACGGAATCCTGTATCCATTCTACACCTCGTGGAATTAAATCCTTTATAGGTTTTGCCGTTTTGTCGAAATCATAAGTTCCTGCTCCGACCAATGTCCAGGCTGGTTGATAATAGTGCATCTCTGCCGGATCAATGATGACAATGTCAAGTGACTTATCCTTTTTTAAAAGCTGAGCTGCTGTCATAATACCGGCTGTACCAGCTCCAATTATGACTATTTGATAATGTGCTTTCATACCCTTACTATTTATGTTTATGCGTAAAAGTATAGTTAGCGTTTATAATATATTGTAACAAATGTTACCAAACCACATTTTTACAATTTTGATTCCTGATTTATTTATTATTCTTTTACGTGAAAAAATGTTTAATCAAAGTGTATATATCACGAAGAACGTTAGAAATAGCCTTTCTCGATAAAAGGAGCAAGAACAGAAAACGGATTTATATCCGAAATTTAGTTTAAAACATTAAAGGCGTTTTTTGAAATTCCACAATTGAACTAACTTTCTCAAACGACAATTTTCTTTTATTGTATCAAATGCTGTAAGTTTGGGTCGTTCTTGATCCGCTCCATTTCGTTTTCAATAATATGTATCATGTCGGATTTTATGCGTTTATAGTTGCTTTCAATTTCCTGCTTCATATTGTCTGTTCCGCTGTCATCTACAAAGGATAGGATTTGTGGTATCTTTTGATAGGCTTTGGTTTCGGCAGCTACCTTTTCATTATTTACCACAATTTCAGCGTGAAATATTTTTTGCTCAATACGTTCATCGAAGTTATCCGATACAGAACCCACAAACATCCCTTGTGTAAGTGTTGAGATTTTAGAAGCCGGAATGAGGCTGTCTAACTGTGTGGAGATAGAGGTAGATTTATCGTTACGATTGATCGTCATACTTTGGCGTTTCTGCAATACTTTACCGAAGCGTTCCGATAGGCTTTTGGCAGTTTCTCCAACCACTTGCCCACTGAATATATTACCCACGGTATTCTGGATTACCTTACTCTCTTTGTCGCCGTAATCTCTTGTTAACTGCGAAAAATCCTGAAAACCTAAACAAACTGCCACCTTATTACTTCTCGCTGTTGCAATCAAATTATCCAATCCCCTGAAATATATTGTAGGCAACTCATCTATGATAACGGAACTCTTTAGCTGTCCTTTTTTATTGATCAGCTTTACAATTCTTGAATTGTATAAACCCAATGCTGCCGAATAGATATTTTGTCTGTCGGGATTGTTGCCTACACACAAAATCTTTGGCTCTTTGGGATTATTGATATCGAGCGTAAAATCGTCCCCTGTCATTACCCAGTATAATTGAGGGCTTATCATTCTTGACAAAGGAATTTTTGCCGAAGCGATCTGCCCCTGTAATTGGTCTTGTGCTCCACCTTGCCAGGCATCCATAAAAGGCGACAGATAATTTTCCAAATCGGGATATGAGGTTAAAATCGTGAATACGTCCGAATACTTTTTATTTAGTAATTCTATGGCGTGTGGGAATGTACAATACTTCCCGTCTTCATAGATTTTTAGATACCAAATAATAGCAGCAAGCAATATAATTGGGCTTTCCACAAAAAAATCGCCTTGCTTCTGTATCCACGACCTGTTGAGGTTCAGCATTATGGTATATGCCGCTTCGTAAGCATCTGAAATGTCCGTCATAAAGTCGGGATTAAGCGGGTTACAACGGTGGCTCTTGCGTGGGTCGTCGAAATTTATCACGTAAAATTTCGGCTGAACTTTGTACTTGTCCCGATGCTTCAGTAAGTGATTGTAGGCAATAGTAGAAAGGTCGTCAAACTTGAAATCGTAGATATACATACTAAAGCCTTTCTCAATCTGCTGCTTAATGTAGTTGTTCACGATAGCATACGATTTACCAGAACCCGGAGTACCCAACACGATTGATGCCCTGAAAGGATTTACAATGTTTATCCAACCGTTGCTCCATTTGCCTTTGTAGTAAAATTTGGTGGGCAGGTTTACGGAATACTCGTTTTCCATCAATTTTGTTTCCTGTTGGAAGCTCTCGTTTTCGTTATTAAAAACATCGTCCAGTAGGTTAGTGCGCAGCAATCGGCTCATCCATACGCCCGCCATCAGCAAAGCGATATAACCTAAAGAGATAGTCAGCATATACAGGAAAGTGCCTGTTGCCGGTGATAGCTTCAACAATGGTGTGTTCAGGAAGAACAGCGCAAAGCCCAAGCCCAAAGCCACGTATATTTTAGACCAGGTTATCTTCTCATTCTTTACGCCTTTCGTTCCTAAGCAACTCAAAGCCAACAAAACCAAAGCGAATGCTTTGGTATATAAGGCATGTGAAAACAAACCTGCCGTCCGGTCGAAATTGCCCAGTATTTTGTTGATTACTTCCAACGTCCAACCACGTTCTAAAAAGAAACCGTAGCAAAACCAATAGAGGTGCATCAGTACCAATAAAATACTCACTGCTCTCATAAATGCCATTATCTTGGCAAGTCCTCTTAAATCGTCTTCTCCCTGCATTATTTTTCAGTTTTAATGTTCGGGCGTGAATTTAAAGGCTCTGTGCTGTGGCAATAAGAATGTGGCACTCAATGGCGGTGCGTGGCGGTATTTGGCTGAATACTACTGCTGACCTCTTTTGCGTTTCCGTTTCTTCTTCTTCATCTTGTTGGCAAAGGCTTGTGCTTCGTAATCTTCGCCCTGTGCATCGGGTATGAGCAAACCGCCAAAGGCTTCTATCAAACCATCTTCGTGCTTCGGCTCTGTGTTCAGGAAGTCAAAGAAATGATGTGGTTTTTCCGCAGTCAATTCGTCTGCATCTTTTGGCGTAACGGACTTTTTTTGTGGCTCGGCTGGCTCTTTTATGTTTGGTTTGATGTCGTTGTTCCAATAGTCATTAAAGGTATTGGCAGATAGTTCCTTTGCCAAACGTGAGCCGTTCCATACCGTTTTGGAATTGTGGTCAATAAAGGTCATTCCATAAATACGACCTGCATCATTCCTACGCACCACAACGTTAATGCCCTGTTCCCCTAATTGCTTTTTAAAAGCCTGCTCATTGTCGGTAGATTGCAGGGCAATGGTAACGGCTGATTGTAAGGTCTGTTTGGTTGGGGTATCTTTCAGGCTTGTTTTGCATTTCGCAAAATGCAATTCCAAAACCGGAAGCCCTGCGTTCTTCCCGAAAAGCGAAGCCTTGAACGGGTGTCCGGCTCTTTCGCCTTTCTCATCTAATGGAATGTACAATAAACCTTGCTGTGCCTTTCCGTGCAGTTCGCCCTCCACCTTTTCGGTGGTAATATTGAACAGGGATAGCAAAGCGTTATACTCTCCCAAAGTCTGAAACTGATAGTAATTCGGCAGGTGTCGAATGACCGAAGCAATCTGACTTTTTATATCGCCTGCCCGATAATCCACCGGACGGAAAACCTTGTCGGTTTGGTTACGCTCCTTATCTGTGGCAGGTATTAAATGATGTTTTCTTTCCAATTCTCGGCATACGTTCATTGACCGCATTTTCTCGAACTTGTCCGAAATCTTTACGCCCTGCTCGTCCACGCAAACCGATACAATGTGTATATGGCTACGGTCAATATCGGTATGTTTGAAGACTACAAAAGGCTGTTCGCAGTAGCCCATTTCCCACATATATTCCTGTGCCATTTCCCTGTATTGGTCATCGCTTACTTTGTCGTTCGGGTCGGGATTGAGCGAAATATGCAAGGTGTGATATTGCGTATTGCGATTTGCGATGAGGTACGGCTCAAAAGATTGGGTTAATTGTGCAACGGTATATGCTCCGTTTGGCGTTTCAATTATCTTATTGGTAAACAGAATTTGTCCGTTTTCTTTTTCAACTTTCAGATTATTATACGCCAAAGCACCGTACAGATTTTCGCTTCTTCCGATTTTTGCTATCATTTCTCACGCTGTTTTTTCAGGTGTTCGGCTTCAAATTCTGCGGTTAGCTGAATGATTTTTTGGCACAACATTGCCATTTCAGCCGTCTGTTTTTCCAATTTGTAGAGAAATGCTCCTGCCTTTTTCTCCGAAAAATGACGGTACAACAGCTTTACAATCTGATTATAATTGACACCTATTGCCCGAAATTGCGTGTGAAACGAAGTCAGTCGCATATAATAATCGACCGTTCCTTTATCAATCTTAACCGATTTCATTTCCTTTCCAAACACCTGCGAAATGAGAAACTTGGCTTTATTGTTCATTCCCGATGCTTCAAAAAGCGATAAAAGTTTGGCGTTTTCCTCGTCAGTAAGACGGAAAACGTGGCGGTGGGTGCTTGGGTTGAGCTTCGGCTTTCGACCGCCCTTGTTCCGTTTGCTGTTATTGTTCTCATTCATCACTAATCCATTTTAAAATCATACAAAACCCTGACTTCGGAAGGTGTTTTCTGCCCCCAGCAGGGCAAGTTGTTTTGAGGCACTAAACTCAGTTTCGAGTGCCTCAAAACACAACTTGCCGTGTTCCGGTGAACACAAAAATCCGCCCTGCGGGACGGATTGTATGTAACAGGGAAAAACGGCTCGATGTCGTTCCCGTTACCTCCTGATATGTCAAAAGACTTTTGCATAAATCCGTTAATAAAAATCACAATACAAAGTAAAGCCTTGTTTATGATTGCGTTGCACTGTACCACAGTGCCAAATGCTGCCTCTGACCGCCAAACACTGCCACTGATATACAACCGAATGAATTTGATGAGTTCTTTGCCCTTGAATGTCGGCAGGCAGGCAGCCCGTACTTCAGGACGAGCAGACGGCATACATTCAAGATGACAGGTTATTCTGCCTGCAAGACTGCAAGATTTCAGGAATGCAAGAAAGCAAGAGCGCAGGAATGACGGAAAGTGTGACAGCCTGCTATCAGACAATCACGTTTGCGTGACGGATGGAATGACGGACGGAACGAATGCAAGAACGCAATCCCGCCTGATACGATGCAGGGCTGCTGTACGGCAGGGAAGCAGGCAATCAGCAATTCCCGCAGGCAAGCCTGATGGCTATCCTGCAATAAAGACAGCACGAAATCAGGACTGCACGGCTGAAAGCCTGCAAGCTTGAAAACAGTAAGATGTAAACTTTAAATTTTAAAATATGGACACAAAAAAGAAACCGCTGTTTGTCGCCTTTTCTTCTCAAAAAGGTGGCGTTGGCAAAAGCACATTTACTACACTTGTTGCCAGTACGATGCACTATCGTTTGGGCTACAACGTAGCCGTATTTGATGCGGATTTTCCGCAGCACAGCCTGATGAAAATGAAAACCCGTGATTTGGCAATGGTAATGGAAAACGAGGCTTTGAAAAAACTGGCGTATAAGCAGTTTACCACCATCAACAAAAAAGCCTATCCCATTATCCAGCACAAAGCGGATAGCGTACTCGATGCGGCGCACGAATTTGTAAACACTTCTCCCGTTCCGGTTGATGTGCTATTCTTCGACCTGCCCGGAACCGTGAACACGCCCGGCATACTGAAAGCACTGGCAGGTATGCACCACATCTTTACGCCCATTACGGCAGACCGTGTGGTAATGGAAAGTACGCTCATCTTCACGCAGCTTTTACAGGATGTGATTATGAAAAAGGGCATAACTTCCATACAGACCATTAACCTGTTTTGGAACCAGGTGGACGGCAGGGAAAGCACACCCTTATATGACGTTTACAATCAGCTTATCGGACAACTGGGGTTAAGCCTGATGCAAAGTCAAATCAAGAACAGCACCCGTTTTCGCAAGGAAAGCGAAGCGGACAGCAAAACGGTTTTCCGTTCTACCGTAATGCCACCCGATGAGCGTTTGATGAAAGCCTGCCAGTTAGACCTTTTCATCAGCGAATTTTTAAACATCATTCTATTGTAGTGCTATGGAAAAAGACAATAAAAGAAAAGTCACGCCGGACATTAATGAGGAAATGATGATGAACCTGATGGTGGACGGCGTAAAAAAGGACGGTTTACAATTACCGCCCAAACCTGCCGAAGAGCAGGAAAAGGAAGGGGTAAAAGATGAGTTAAAGCAGGATGAATTACCACAAAGCAAACCCGCACAACGGGAAAGGAACCGTACTAAGAAAAACCTTGATGGAAGCTATGGCGAACATTTTTTAAAAACCCACTCAATGACAAAGCGGGGGGATAAAAGCATTTACATCCGGCAGGAATACCACGAACGTTTATCACGTATTGTACAGGTAATCGGTAAAGATGCCATACCCCTGTATGCATATCTCGATAACGTACTGGAGCATCATTTTGAACAATTTGAAAAAGCCATTACCGATGATTTCAACGAAAAGTTTAAACCCATTTTTTAAAATACCTGATTATGGAAATAATAATTGTGATTTGTCTGCTCATTGTAATTGTCCTGCTTTTACAGGATAAGATTGTCATTCATAAAAGTTCGGAGCAAAAGCCCGCACAGGAAAAAGTTAACCCGAACCTGCCCGATATTATGGGGCAGCCCAAGCCAGTAAGAAGCCTTTCATTGCCAAATACTGCCAATGAAAGCCAAATAATGGAACCGGAGATAACCCCTGATAATTTAGACATCGAATACGACGAAAACGAAAACGTCAGCATTCAAATTCCGCAGGAAGAACTGGACGAAGTTTTCAGCAATATGCCTGATTTGGAAGAAGAGGAAGAAGAATGGAACAGGTACGGAATATCCGGTGGCGATAACGGTTTTGCCCAAGGGGTTACCTATGACGAACTAAGCTCCGTAGGGGCATTGCTCCAAAAAGAAAATTTGGAACAACCTCAAAAGGAAACAGCGGTAGCCATAGTTCAGAAATTACAGGGAACCGAATTATTCAGCTTACTGGAAAATTCCATAGAGGGTGCTTCCCGAAAAATTGCCAAGCTTTTGGATAGCACACTTTCATCTGAAAGCGACGACGGTTCTTCCACCTTGCGGAAAAGTGATTTGGGTGATTTTGACATTGGAGAGTTTGTATAAGCAAACTCTCTTGTTCTCTATTATAAATCCTTCTTAATCTAACAATATTAGTTATCTACCCTAACTAAATGTCTCAATACACTTTGTTTATGTTATCAATAATACTAAATTCGCATTTCATGCGAATTAAATAGCGTCAAATGAAAATCAATAGACTTAAAGTTGTATTGACAGAACAATCCAAAACCAGTAGATGGCTGGCTAAAGAACTCGGCAAAAGTGCAAGTACAGTATCTCGCTGGTGTACCAATGAAGTACAACCTTCAGTAGAAACTTTAGCAGAAATTGCTGATCTATTGAAAATAGACATTAAAGAGTTACTGAATTCAAGTAGGAATAATTAATGAATGGTATCGCTGAGAACTGGATCGCATACGATATAGACGAAGCATACAAATTTGCAAAAAGCAAATCTTTTGAAAAAGATTTAAATGAAAGAAAAACAAGAAAAATATAGTTTACCTGAAGATTGGGTTTGGCATGAATTAGAAAACATTTGTTATAAAATAACAGATGGATCACATAATCCGCCTCCTAAGCAGGAAGTGGGGATTGCAATGCTTAGTGCAAGAAATATAGAAAATTATAGTATAAATTTTGATAAAGATGTTAGATACATAAGTGAAGATGCGTATAAAAATGAGATGCAACGAACTAATGTACACAAAGGTGATGTATTGTTGACAATTGTAGGTACGATTGGTAGAGTTGCTATGGTTGAGCAAACCCAAAAAATTGCAATACAAAGGAGTGTTGCATTGCTTAAACCCATCATAATTTCGGGTAAATATTTAATGTACTACCTCTCTTCTCCTTTTTGTCAAAAACTACTTACTGACAATGCAACTGGTACAGCTCAAAAAGGCATTTATCTTACTACGTTAAAGAGAATTACAATACCCTTACCACCAATAGAGGAACAAGAAAGGATCGTCTTAAAAATTGAAGAGATATTAAGTAGTTTAGAAAAAAGTAAAGAGCAATTAGCAAGTTCATTAAAACAGTTAACCTATTATAAGCAATCAATTTTAAAACAAGCTTCTGATGGAACGTTAACTAAAGAATGGAGAAAGAATCAAAATGATTTAAAAACACCTCTACAAATTGTAAAAGAGATAAATGTTTATAAAGAGGAACGGTATAAAAAAGAATTAAAAGATTTTGAAGCAGGGAAAAATAAAATAAAGCCAAGAAAACCTAAAAATATACAAATTTCATCAGACGCTGAAGCATTAGCAAAATTGAAATTACCTAAAGGATGGTCATATATTCAATTAAAAGATGTTTGTCAAACCGTAGAACGTGTCCGTTTAAAAGAAAGGGAAAGTGTTGATAAGTTTATTTATCTAGACATTGGGGGTATTAATAACAGTAAGAATGTAATTGAAACCTATAAAGAGTATCAATGGAAAGATGCTCCCTCAAGAGCTCAGCATATTATTGAAGTAAATGACATCCTGTTTTCCACTGTAAGAACTTATTTGAAAAATATTGCCATGATTGAAGAAGAAAAATTCAATCACCAGATAGCAAGTTCAGGTTTTGCGGTAATAAGAGTCTTTGACAACTTTATAAACCCAAAGTATATCTTTAAATATATTACATCGGACAACTTTATTCAGCCGTTAAATGAATTACAATCAGGCTCTTCGTACCCCGCTGTTAGAGCTAGTGATGTACTTGACCAGTTTATTCCAATTTGCTCTATAGAGGAGCAAAATGCTATTACTGAAGAACTAGATAGACAGTTTTCAATTATTAGTCACTTTGAAGGTACAATAGAAAAAAATCTTCGAAATATAGAATTGCTTACACAAAGTGTTCTTCGGAAAGGTTTTGAGGGAAAATTATCAGAACAAGATTCTAATGATGAATCAGTAAGAATGCTAATTAAACGTATTAGAGTGGAAAAAGAAGAATATTTAGTGAAAGAAAAAGAAAATAGGAATAATTCGATTAAAATTAAAACTATGCCTGAAAAATCCAAGTCAATTCTCGAAATATTAAATGAGACTACAGAACCGATATCTTCAAAACAACTTTGGCTATCCTCTGATAAAATAGATGATATTGAACAGTTCTATGCTGAGCTAAAAAAACATATCGAATCAGGAGATATTATTGAATTGCCGAGAAAAGGTAAAGAATCATTTTTAAAATTAGCTGAGAAATCATGAGAATAGATCAGGTTTACATAGAAGATTATAAGAACCTAAAACAGTTCTCAATTAATCTTGATGAAAACAAGATGAAAACTGTCTTACTCGGGCAAAATGCTTCGGGAAAATCAAATTTCATTGAAGCTTTAATCTTAATTTTCAAATATCTTGATTTAAGTACTGATACAAAAAGATTATCACCACGTTTTGAGTATAATATTGTTTACAAGATACAGAGTGATATAATCAATGTGACCTTTCGAAAAGGAAATTATGTGATTCTGGTAAATGATGAAAAGCAAACGTTTAAGTCTTTCTTTTCCCATGAAGCTAAAGCAAAATATCAACCTAAATATGTATTTACCTACTACTCTGGATTAAGCAATAAATTGAAAGAACTTTTTTGGGATCACCAAAATAATTTCTATAACAAGATAATCGGTGAAGATTTTAAAGATACTGAACTTGATTCTTTAAGAAAGCTTTTCTACGTTCAATTAGTTCATTCCTATTTTGTTTTGCTTGCCTATTTCACTCATGAGGAAGAAGAAAGTTTAAAATTCTTAAATGAGGTATTGAATATTGAAGATATTGAATCTATTCTTTTTGTCCTTAAAATGCCCAAATGGGCGGAAAGTAGGATTAAAAACAATCCAGATGATATTTTTTGGACGGCAAAAGGATTGGTTAGGCCATTCTTAGAAAAACTTTGGGAATTATCTCTTGCTCCAATATATAATGATGAGAAAATAAAAACTGATTTTGCTGAAACAGAAGATCAAAAAAGACTCTATTTGTTTTTAAAAGGGAAAGATAAATTGCAAGAGTTAGCCCAAACTTATACGAATAATACAGCCCTTTTCAAGGCATTAGAAAGTACATACATTTCAAAACTAATTGCGGAAGTTAGGATAAAAGTACAGAAGAAAAATGTTGATGGTAGTATTACATTTAAGGAATTAAGCGAGGGAGAGCAGCAATTGTTAACCGTACTGGGATTGCTGAAATTTACAAAAGATGAGGACTCATTAATTTTACTCGACGAACCAGATACACATCTTAATCCTATTTGGAAATGGAGATATTTGGAGTTTTTAGATAAGGTGGTTGATCGTCCTGCAAGCACTCAAATTATACTTAATACGCATGATCCTTTGGTAATAGGAAATCTAACTAAAGAAGAAGTTCGATTATTCAGAACGGCGTCCGATGGTCAAATTACAGTGGAAGAACCAGAGGTAGATCCAAGAGGACTTGGTGTTGAAGGAATATTAACAAGTGAATTTTTTGGATTACCAACAACAATAGATGATTTTACTCAAGAAAAGTTAGATAAGAGAAATGAGTTGCTTGTAAAACAGCAAGAGAAGGCACTTTCAGAGCAAGAGCAAGAGGAGCTACGAGTACTCTTTATTGAGTTAGAAGACTTAGGCTTTGGAAATACATTTAGAGATCCATTATACCAAAAATTTATCGTAGCCTACAAAAATCGTATAAAAGAACATGGAAAGAATAGCTTCACAAAAGAGGAGTTAGATAAACAAAATGCTTTAGCTATGGAAATACTTGAAGAACTTTCAAAAGAAGAAAAAAATGATTCACATAGATAGAACTGGATTTGAACCAGATATTGAATGGATAAATAAGGCAGATAACTTAACGCAACAACTTATCACTGCTCCGGATGCGCTAACGAGAAACCAGATTATAGATGACAATCAGGTTGTTTGGGGGGAGTTAAAAGATTTTTTATTATCTATATCACATGAAAAGTGCTGGTATTCTGAATCAAAAGATAAATATAATCACTTACATGTGGATCATTTCAGACCAAAAAAAATAGCACTGGGAATTGACAAAAAAGATAAAGGAGGATACTGGTGGTTGGCATTTGCCTGGTCTAATTATAGAGTTTGTGGAGGTGCTGGAAATGTAAGGAAACGAGACAAATTCGCAGTGAGAAGTCATAAGTCTAATAACCCAGATACTCCAATTGAAGATGAGTTGGCCTATTTTTTAGACCCTTGTGAAGAAGAGGATGTTCTAAAAATCACATTTAATCCTAAAGGAGAAGTCACTCCAATTAAAACATCTGGTTGGGATTTTGAGAGAGCTGATTATACGATAAAAAGTCTGAATTTGAATTTTAAAAAATTAAAAGAGGCTCGACAAGATATTTGGGTTAAAGTTTCAACACTTGTTTCAGAAACTCAAAATTTGATGGATTTAAATGATGCAAATCCGAGTGTATTAAGAAGAGGGCAAATAAAAGAAAAATTAAAACAATTAAAAGATTTAGTACAAAAAACTGCAGAGTTTTCAGCAACTGTCAAAGCTTGCTTAGATAGTATGGGATTGCCATGGGCATCTAAAATTGCAGCATAAAAAACAAAGAGTATGTCAACATCCAATATAGCACAAAAAATCTGGTCGTACTGTGATACCCTCCGTGATGATGGTTTAGGGTATAACGACTATTTGGAACAATTAACTTATTTGCTGTTTCTAAAAATGGCAGACGAAAACAAGAATAAGTATAATTTACCCGATATCTGCAATTGGAAAGCATTGGTTTCTAATTCAGGTGGGACACTTTTAGAACAATATGAACAAATATTAAAAACACTAGCAGAGTCAGGGGGAATGCTTGAAAAGATATTTGCAAGTGCTCAAAATAAAATTCATGATTCTGTAAAGCTGAAAAGATTACTTCAGCTTATTGATGAGGACAACTGGTCTTCAACAGATTCTGATGTCAAAGGGGAGATTTATGAAACCTTACTACAGAAAAATGCAGAAAATAGTGGTGCTGGTCAGTATTTTACTCCAAGAGCTGTGATACAAGCAATGGTAGAGTGTATCAATCCGATATTGGGTGAAACCATTGCAGATCCATCATGCGGTACAGGAGGGTTCTTCTTAGGAGCATTAAATCATATTTGGGAGAATAACAATCTCACAGAAGATCAAGAAAAATTCTTAAAGTTTGACACATTTCATGGCTGGGAAATCGAAAAAGCTACTGCAAGATTATGCTTAATGAATTTGTATTTGCATGGTATTGGAGATTTGCAAAAGACCCCAGACATACAAGTGTCTGATAGCCTGAATCCTCATAAAGTGGATAAGCAAGTTCCTAAAGTAAAAATTGTATTAGCGAATCCACCGTTTGGAAAAAGCAGTAGTGATATACCAACTACAGATGAAAACCAAGCAAAAAAAGATGGATATTTCTTACGCAAAGATTTTTGGATTACTACGAGTAATAAACAATTAGCGTTTTTACAACATATAGTATCTATGTTAGAAGAAGATGGAAGAGCCGCAGTAGTACTTCCTGATAATGTTTTATTTGAGGGTGGTGCTGGTGAAATCATTCGTAAAAAACTGCTTAAAGAAACAAATTTACACACGATTTTAAGATTGCCTACTGGTATATTTTATGCGCAAGGAGTGAAGTCAAACGTTCTGTTTTTCGAGAAAAATAAGCATTCTGGAGAAATAGGAACAAAAGAAATTTGGTTTTATGATTACCGTACAAATATTCATCATACACCTAAGAATAATCCGATTACTTTTAGGAACTTAACTGATTTTATCAACAATTATAAAATAAGTTCTATGAATGAACGAGAAGAATCTTGGTCTATTGATAATCCTGATGGTCGTTGGCGAAAATATTCTTATGAAGAGATTATTGAGAGAGATAAGACAAATTTGGATGTTTTCTGGCTTAAAGATGATAATCTAATTGATTTGGACAATCTTCCTGATCCAGAAGTATTGATTGAGGATATAATTGAAAATATCGAAAGTGCCTTAGTTAACTTTAGAACAATTAAGGAATCTTTGAATTAAACACACTTCAATAAATTTTAGTAAATGAGGCTGTTTCTAGAAATAGAAATAGCCTCATTTCGTTTTACGAAGCCACTCACCGCCAAACAATTCCACTGACTGCCACTTTGTTATAACGCCCTGATTTCTGAAACACCTTTGTCCCGAAAGCTCGCAAGGTGCGGGATAAACAGTAACAAATTAATGTGTTTCAATTATGGAAAAACAGAGAAAAAAAGTTTTGCTGACAGCCGTGGCAATGCTGTCAGGAATTGGTGCGTTCGCACAGGGAAACGGCTCGGCAGGTATCAACGAGGCCACCCAAATGGTAACCTCTTATTTCGACCCCGCAACGCAATTAATCTACGCCATCGGTGCGGTAGTCGGGTTAATCGGGGGCGTTAAGGTGTACAACAAATTCAGTTCCGGCGACCCCGACACGAGCAAGACCGCAGCTTCGTGGTTTGGTGCGTGTATCTTCTTGATTGTTGCCGCTACTATCCTGCGTTCATTCTTCCTTTAATCCTTTGCCTTATGAATTACAACATCAACAAAGGCATCGGTAGAACGGTGGAATTTAAAGGGCTGAAAGCACAGTACCTCTTCATTTTCGCAGGCGGGCTGCTCGGTACGCTTATCCTCGTGATGATACTGTATATGGCAGGCGTAAACTCCTACATCTGCCTGTTCCTCGGAGCAGGCGGAGCTTCGCTTATTGTATGGCAGACCTTTTCACTTAACAGGAAGTACGGCGAACACGGGCTGATGAAAATTGCAGCCAATAAACGGCATCCCCGCTATATCATCTGCCGCAAGCCTGTACACCGCTATCTGAAATTCACTCCTAAACAGAATGCCGTATGAGAAATGTATCTAAAACAACAACGCTGGAAAACAAATTTCCTTTGTTGGCAGTAGAAAACAATTGCATCCTTTCCAAAGATGCAGATATTACCGCCTGTTTTGAGGTACGTTTACCTGAACTGTTCACGGTAGCTTCTGCGGAATATGAAGCAATACATTCCGCCTGGCACAAGGCTATTAAAACCCTCCCTGATTTTACGGTCATTCACAAACAGGATTGGTACATCAAGGAAAACTACGATCCCGATTTGGCAAAAGAAGACCAAAGTTTTTTGGCTAAATCCTACCAGCGCCATTTTAACGAGCGACCATTTCTAAACCACTATTGCTACCTGTTCCTTACCAAGACTACCAAGGAAAGAATGCGTATGCAAAGCAACTTCAGCTCGCTTTGCAAAGGTTCATTGATACCAAAGGAAATCAGGAACAAGGAAACAATACACAGCTTTATGGAAGCGGTGGCACAGTTTGAGCGTATCGTGAATGATAGCGGTTTTGTGAGCCTGAAACGTCTGACCGAAGATGAGATTATCGGAACGGACGATACACAGGGATTATTGGAGCAATACCTCACGTTATCGAGGGGAGCAGGAACACCAATGCAGGACATCGCACTCGGAAACGAAGAGGTGCGCATCGGAAACAAAAGATTGAGCCTGCATACGCTTTCAGATACGAACGACCTGCCCGGAACGGTATCGGCTAATACCCGTTTTGAAAAGCTGTCCACCGACCGTAGCGACTGCCGTCTGTCATTCGCCGCACCTGTGGGTTTACTGTTAAGCTGTAACCACATTTACAACCAGTACATTTTTTTGGATAACAGCGAAGACAACCTGCAAAAGTTTGAGAAGTCCGCAAGGAATATGCACTCACTGGCAAGGTATAGCCGTGCCAACCAAATCAACAAAGAGTGGATAGAAAAGTACCTGAACGAAGCCCACAGCTTCGGGTTGTCCTCAATCCGTGCGCACTTCAACATTATGGCGTGGTCGGAAGACCCTGCGGAACTGAAACAGCTAAAGAATGATTGCGGTAGTGCATTGGCACTTATGGAATGTAAGCCACGCCACAACACAACGGACGTAGCGACCTTGTACTGGGCAGGAATGCCGGGCAATGCGGGCGACTTCCCCAGTGAGGAAAGTTTTTACACATTCATTGAGCCTGCATTGTGCTTCTTTACGGAAGAAACCAACTACCACAATTCGCCCTCGCCGTTCGGTATCAAGATGGCTGACAGGCTTACTGGAAAACCTATCCATTTGGATATTTCCGACCTGCCTATGAAACGGGGTATCATCACGAACCGGAACAAGTTCATACTTGGTCCGTCGGGTTCGGGTAAGTCGTTCTTCACTAACCATATGGTACGCCAGTATTACGAACAGGGCGCACACGTACTGCTCGTAGATACGGGTAACTCTTATCAGGGCTTATGCGAACTCATCAAAGGAAAGACCAAAGGCGAAGACGGTGTTTACTTCACATATACCGAAGATAACCCGATTGCCTTTAACCCTTTCTATACCGATGATGGCGTATTCGACATTGAGAAGCGGGAAAGTATCAAAACCCTGATACTGACCTTATGGAAACGTGATGATGAGCCGCCAACCCGTTCTGAAGAAGTTGCCCTGTCCAATGCGGTAAGCGGTTATATCGAACGTATCAAAACGGAAGATGTGTACTCCTCATTCAACGGTTTCTATGAGTATGTAAAAGGCGACTACCGCAAGGTACTGGAGGAAAAGCAGGTAAGGGAAAAAGACTTTGACATTGCCAACTTCCTGAACGTACTCGAACCTTATTACAAAGGAGGGGAATACGATTACCTGTTGAACTCCGACAAACAGTTAGACCTGCTTTCTAAACGCTTTATCGTGTTTGAGATTGATGCGATTAAAGACCACAAAATCCTCTTTCCCATTGTGACCATCATCATTATGGAGGTGTTTATCAACAAAATGCGCCGATTGAAAGGTATTCGCAAGCTCATCCTGATTGAAGAGGCTTGGAAAGCGATTGCCAAAGAGGGAATGGCGGAATACATCAAGTACCTGTTTAAAACTGTCCGCAAATTCTTCGGAGAAGCAATTGTCGTAACGCAAGAGGTCGATGATATTATCCAATCGCCTATTGTGAAAGAAAGTATCATCAACAATTCCGACTGTAAAATCCTGCTTGACCAACGCAAGTATATGAACAAGTTCGATGATATACAGGCGATGCTCGGACTTACGGACAAAGAGAAAGGGCAGGTACTTTCCATCAATATGAACAACGATGCAAGCCGACTGTACAAAGAGGTTTGGATTGGCTTAGGTGGTACGCACTCGGCAGTCTATGCCACTGAAGTTAGTTTGGAGGAATACCTCGCTTACACAACCGAAGAAACCGAAAAAATGGAAGTAATGCAGCTTGCTTCCGAACTGGACGGTAATGTAGAACTCGCCATTAAGCATATCGCAATGCAAAGGCGGGACAAAGTAAATCAATAGTCATTAACATTTTAAAATTCAGAAACAATGAAAAAAGTATTGTATCTGGTGTGTACGGCATTAATGCTCGCCGTAGCACCGTCAGCAAAAGCCCAGTTTGTAGTTACTGACCCTGCAAACCTGGCTTCAGGAATTATCAACTCTGCGAACGAAATCATACAGACTTCTTCGACCGTGAGCAATGTGATAAAGAACTTCAACGAAGTGAAGAAAGTGTACGACCAGGGTAAGGAATATTATGACAAGCTGAAAGCTATCAACAATCTTGTGAAAGATGCCCGTAAGGTGCAACAAACGGTATTGTTGGTGGGCGATGTGTCCGAAATGTACGTGCAAAATTTTGGTAAAATGATGAACGACCCAAATTTCACACCGCAGGAATTGGTCGCTATCGGTAATGGCTATTCGGCACTGCTCAATGAAAGTACCGAACTGCTGAAAGAATTGAAGCAGATTATAACCTCATCAAGCCTTTCGCTGAATGACAAAGAGCGTATGGATATTATCGACAGAGTGTACAAAGAGGTAAAGGATTACCACAGCCTTGTACGCTACTACACCAATAAGAACATTTCTGTAAGCTACCTAAGAGCGAAAAAGAAAAACGATGCCCAAAGAGTGCTTCAACTCTACGGAACTGCTAACCAAAAATACTGGTAAAAATGGAATGGGATAATCTTCACGAACTCCTGCGTTCGCTTTATGACGATATGATGCCGCTTGCAGGCGATATGGCGGCAGTAGCTAAGGGTTTGGCGGGATTGGGAGCATTGTTCTATGTGGCATTAAAGGTTTGGCAGGCTTTAAGCCGTGCCGAACCTATTGATATGTTCCCTTTGCTGCGCCCGTTCGCTTTAGGGCTTTGTATTATGTTCTTCCCGACCATCGTACTGGGAACCATCAATGCGGTACTTAGCCCGGTGGTAGTAGGAACCCACCAAATACTGGAAGACCAGGTGCTTGACCTGAACAAACTGCAACAGCAGAAAGACCAGTTGGAATATGAGGCAATGGTCAGGAACCCCGAAACCGCCTATATGGTATCAGACGAAGAGTTTGATAAAAAACTGGACGAACTGGGTTGGTCGCCCTCTGACATTGGAACAATGGCGGGTATGTATATGGACAGGCAAGCCTATAAGATTGAAAAAGCCATAAAGGATTGGTTTCGTAATCTATTGGAAATTCTCTTTCAGGCGGCGGCTTTGGTCATTGATACCATACGAACGTTTTTCCTGATAGTCCTCTCCATACTCGGACCAATAGCCTTTGCTATTTCCGTGTGGGACGGCTTTCAGTCCACGCTCTCGCAATGGCTCACGAGGTACGTCAGCGTTTACCTATGGCTTCCCGTTTCGGATTTGTTCAGCTCAATGTTGGCAAGAATACAATCCCTCATTTTAGAACGGGATATAGCAATGCTTGCCGACCCTACCTATATACCTGATACAAGCAATACCGTGTACATCATCTTTATGATTATCGGCATCATCGGGTACTTCACTATCCCGACAGTAACAGGTTGGGTAATCCAAGCCGGAGGCGCAGGAAACTTTACCCGCAATGTAAACTCCACAGCAATGAAAGCCGGAAACATCGCCGGAGCAGGCGCAGGTTCAACAGTTGGAAACATCGGCGGTAAACTGATGAATAAATAATCATTAATCATTCTAAAAAATGGAATTTAAAACGCTAAGAAATATCGAAAACAGCTTTAGGCAGATAAGATTATATGCCATTGTGTTTGCGGTTCTCTGCATTAGCGTGGTAGGTTACACCGTATGGCGTTCCTACCGCTTTGCAGAAGAACAACGCCAAAAAATCTATGTACTGGATAACGGCAAATCCCTGATGCTTGCCTTATCGCAGGATGCGAGCATCAACCGCCCGGTTGAGGCAAGGGAACACGTAAGGAGATTTCACGAACTGTTCTTTACGCTTGCGCCCGACAAGAACGCTATTGAAAGCAATATGAGCAGGGCGTTCAACCTTGCCGATAAAAGTGCTTTTGATTACTACAAAGACTTGTCGGAAAAGGGCTATTACAGCCGTATCATTTCGGGGAACGTGCAGCAACGCATCGAGGTGGATAGTGTCTTGTGCAATTTCGACAACTACCCTTATGCAGTGCGTACTTATGCCAAACAGTTCATTATCCGGTCAAGCAACGTAACCAGGCGTAACCT
This sequence comes from Pedobacter sp. T50_32, assembly GCF_057652195.1. Lineage (NCBI taxonomy): Bacteria > Pseudomonadati > Bacteroidota > Sphingobacteriia > Sphingobacteriales > Sphingobacteriaceae > Pedobacter > Pedobacter sp. T50_32. The sequence goes on from NZ_JBYFBY010000007.1 coordinate 98,836, forward strand.
GATTACTTCCTGCTATCTCGTCAACTCCGTTCGTTCCGACAATAATCCGCAGGGCTTCAATATTGAAAAATTTGCAGTCGTGGAAAATAAGGATATAGAGGTCATCGAACGCTAAAAAAACAATCTTATGGAAGCATTATCAGATTTAAGCACGTTCGCAAAAATCCTTACCGACAAAGGATATAACGGGTATTTCCATACGCAGGGAGCGTATGCCGGAAAGCTGAAAGACAGCATCAGCGAATACCTCGAAAGCTGCCAAAAAGGTGCAGACAGTTTGCCTAAGCAGGACTTACTGCTGACAGGCTACCTACAATGGTCGGGCGATGACAAGCCCTGTGTAGAATGCAATATGTGGGTAAAATACCTGAATGGAAAATTCTCTCTTAGCCGAATGGAAATAGCCAAGAAAGACGGCTTTGGGCAATTACTCAAAAAAACGGAACTGGCAAACCTGTCCGTAATGTCCGCACCCAAATTAACGGAAGCGGTCGCACTGGTTAACGATGCGCCGAAGCAACAGGCGGGTAAAAGTCCTAAGCGTTTCAAGCTGTAACACAGAAATAGTAAGGCTATGAAAAAATTAAGAGCAAATATGGACAGATACTTTGACAAGTTGGACGAACGTTGGCGGGCGTTGCCCTTGCGCAAACAGCACCGATATACGCTGTACTTCTTTGTGGGTTATCTGCTGCTTACCGTAGCGGTCATTGGCAAAGTGATGTACGATACCTCAAAGTCCGGTAACGGTATGGTCATAGAGCATATCGAGAACCCTGTCCTTAAAAGTAAAAATCCTGCAAGGTTGCAGGATAGTGTATCAACAATTTTAAAAAATCAGATTTATGAAAGAAAATGAAAAAAGGGTCAGCTTTCTCGTTGAGGGAGAAGACCAAAACGGAGCATCAAATCTGCCGGATAATAAAAAGAGCAATAAGGATAAGCTCAAAAAGCCAATCATATTCCTTTTGATGGGCGTGGTATTTCTCGGCTGTATGTACCTCATATTTAAACCGTCGAAAGATAAAAAAGCGGTTGAAAATATCGGGTTGAACGATGCTGTACCGCAGGCTACCGGAGCAGGGATGCCCGATGATAAAAGCAAGGCGTATGAGCAGGAAATGCTCGAACGCAAAGAGCAGGAAAAGCGGAATGCGCTAACCACGCTTTCTGATTATTGGAATACTGAAGACAGTGCATCTGCTGACAATGAAGAAAACTTACCTGAAGAAGATGAAGAAAGCAACGGCTTTGGCGGTGGTGGCAGAAATTCGGGACGAAACGGAAATTCTGCATTGAACAGCTACCGTAATGCACAAAGCACACTGGGTTCATTTTATAATAATGACAATGCTGAAACAATGGAACTCCGTAAGCAAGTGGACGAACTGAAAGCAAAGTTGTCGGAAAAAGATGTGCCACCTGTGGCCACCGTTGACGACCAACTCAAATTAATGGAGAAATCCTATGAAATGGCAGCAAAGTATCTTCCCCAAAATGCCAATACCGGAAACGCTGCTCCTGCCATCGGTGCAACTCCTGCTGCTGCGGGTGCTAACCAAAAAGAGCAATTTGTATCGTTCACACCAACAAGAAAGAACATTGTATCAGCCTTGTACCGTGAACCGTCGGACAGTGCCTTTGCAGCCGATTGGAGCCAAACAAAAAACAGGGGGTTCTATACCGCAGGTTCTACTGAAGAGGTGGTACAGCCTAAAAACAGTATCAAAGCCTGTGTACACGAAGCCCAAACGGTAGTTGGCGAAACGGGTGTGCGTTTACGCCTGTTAGAGCCTGCCAAAACCCCGCAACGTACCATTCCCAAAGGAACAATTGTAACGGCTAATGCAAAATTTCAGAATGGCAGGCTACAATTAAAAGTTACCTCCGTAGAACTGGAGGGCAACATCATCCAGGTAGATATAACCATTTACGATTTGGACGGGCAGCAAGGCTTGTACGTTCCGTATTCGCCGGAAATGAATGCACTTACCGAAATGGCGGGCAATATGAGCCAGACAGGGGGAACAAGCGTAATGCTCACGCAGAATGCCGGACAGCAGGTAGCGGCTGATTTAAGCCGTGGCGTGGTACAGGGTATTTCGGGCTATTTCGCCAAGAAAGTTAGAACGCCAAAGGTTACACTTAAAGCGGGCTATCAGGTCTTTCTTGTATCTAAAAAATAATGTTGAACTCAAATAAATAAAACAATGAAAAATCATTTAAAAACCTTTTGGGCTTTTGCCCTGATACTCGGCTTTGCCGTAACCTCTTACGCACAGGACACCATCAGAACGCCGCTTGCCCTGGGCAAGATAGAACCGTACCGTATGGAGGTTACCTACGATAAAACGTCGCATCTTATTTTCCCGACTACCATCCGTTACGTGGACTTAGGTAGCGAATACCTGATTGCAGGTAAAGCCGAAGATGCAGAAAACGTATTGCGTGTAAAAGCATCTGTAAGAGATTTTGAGCCGGAAACGAATTTTTCGGTTATTACGAATGACGGGCGTTTCTATAGCTTCAACGTGTATTACAGTTCCTACCCGAAGGCAATGAGCTATGACCTACTTACGATGCAAAAGGCAGTGGACAAAGCCAACGGTAACGATGTGCTTTTTGAGGAACTGGGCAACAATTCGCCCTCACTGGCAGGTTTGCTATTGGAAACCATTTACAAGAAAGATAAACCCATTATAAAGCATATTGGGGCTAAGAGCTTCGGCATACAGTTTATCCTGAAAGGGATATACATATACAACGGTAAATACTACTTCCATACGGAATTGAGAAATCGTACCAATGTGCCTTTTGAGGTTGATTTCATCAACTTCAAAGTCGTGGATAAAAAGGTAGCGAAACGCACTGTAGTACAGGAACGTCCTTTAACGCCGTTGAGAACTTATAAGCCATTGGATGGCATTGGCGGAAAATCAACCGGACAAAACGTGTTCCTGTTAGACCAGTTTACCATTGCTGATGACAAGGTGCTGCTGATTGAGATTTTCGAGAAGAACGGCGGTAGGCATCAAACATTGCAGGTTGAAAATTCTGATTTAATCAAAGCCCGTTTGATTGACGATATGCACCTGAAATTTTAATAACCCTTTAAAGCAAGAATATGAAAAAGTATATCTATACCGTACTGCTTGTCCTGTTAGGCATCACGGCTGCACAGGCGCAAAGGATGCTGCCAAAGCAGAAAGGATTGGAAATAAGTGCAGGTGTATTGTCTGATGATAAGATTGGCGATGATTACTACATCAGCGCAGCAATGACGGTAAACGGTAAGAACGGCAACTATCAGCTTTGGGCGTTAGAATATACCCACCAGTACCACGAGTATAAAGACCTACGCATACCGCAGGAAACCTATTCCGCAGAGGGCGGTTACAGCTTCTTTTTGTTGGGCGATGCCCGGAAGAACATCACGTTGAATTTTGCTGCAACGGGCGTGGTCGGTTACGAAACCATCAACCGGGGTGAAGCGATGTTATATGACGGTGCGAAGCTATTGAGCGAGGATAATTTTATCTATGGAGCAGGCGGTCGCCTCACTTTTGAAACGTACCTGTCTGACCGTTTTGTAATAGTCCTGCAAGGGCGTACAAAAATCCTTTGGGGTACGGATTTACAACAGTTCCGACCATCGGCAGGTGTGGGATTAAGGTTTAACTTCTAAAACACAAAAACGATGATAGCAATATTTAATAAATTCAGAATAGGGTTACTCCCATTATATGTATTCCTGACAATCCTCACAGCTTCGGTTTTCCTGGTATCTTGTAGCAAAGATGATGACCTCGAAATACAGAACAATTTTCCTTTCGAGGTCAAGGTAATGCCAGTGCCTAAAGATGTTGTCAATGGGCAGACCGTAGAAATACGTATTACCATACAGCGTACAGGCAATTACAGCAACACGCAGTATTTTCTCCGTTACTTTCAGTTTGATGGTCAGGGAACGCTGCAATACTACAATGAACCGCCTTATCAGCCCAATGACCTATATCAATTGCCAACGGAGCAGTTCCGGTTGTATTACACTTCAACATCTACCGTATCACAATCTTTTGATGTTTGGATTTCGGATGGCTTTGGAAATGAAAAACAGATAACTTTCCAGTTTAATAGTAGTGATTAAAAATAACAGGTCATTTCATAAAAAAACGGCTTATCTGACAGGTAAGCCGTTTTCGTATTTAATACACATCGTTACAGATTGAAACAAATATTTTTGTAAATTCAAACAGTAGAAATAAAGTGTTTTTGTTATGCTTGCATCATTGGTTATCGGAATAATATTTTTGGTTGCAGGCTTGGGACTTCGTTATTGGATTAACCGGAGAAAGTTTTACAGGCGTAGCCCTATGGGAGCAGAAGGGTTCTCATCTTATGAAAGTTCGGTTTTCATTAAATTGATTGAAAGGGTTGGTAAATGGATAGCTTATGCGTTGATTATATTTGGGCTGTTGTCGTTATGGGTTTATTCCCGTGAAAAAACGGAAAAACAACAGCCTGACGTAACAACCAAACAACCTGCCCAACGCAGATAATTATTACAGCATAAATTTTAAAAGCAAATCGGATAACCTTTTGGGCTATCCGATTTTTTATGACTACAAATCCGTACAAATAAAAGAAGAGAGCCTTAACGGCAAATATATTTCATCTGGGCTATGTTTTATATAATCTTCTTTAACATCATCCCACATAAAGCCTGGTCTAACAAGCGTGAAGTCATTTATTTTATTTACTGATTGAACATAGCTGTAACCCCACGGAGATTTGTAAATAATTTGACCTTGAACTGCAAGTGTATCGAAGTTTTTTTCTGAAAGTTGCTTCATAACTTTTTTAAATGCTGGACAAACTTTGTAATAAAACACCATCAGATTTTGTTCAAGTCCTTTGGTTCGCTGTTTTAGGTCAGAAATTCTAAGATTGATTTTAGTTTGCAAATCATCAAAATTATTTTCAAAATCATCAATATTTTTCCACCCTAAATAATGAAGCGTGTTTAGAAGCATTGAAAAAAAGTAATGCATCTCGCCATCTTTCCAATAATTGTTTATCAGGCAAACAATCGTGTTTACAAGTGCATCGGCTTTTAATTCCTCAACTTTCTTTTTTGTATAATCAAATTCGTATTCTTTAAAGCCTGTTCTTGCCAACATTAAAAAATCGCCTATTAAGTTCAAACAACAACCTTTCACATTATTGTTGTCATAATTGTTACTAAACGGAAGATAGCTAAAGAAATGTTGCTTGTCTTGCTCGTCGTATTTTTCTGTCTTGCCTCCATATTCAAGCATTAGCTCAAGCGTTATCAAATATTTGGTTAAGTCTGTTAATGTGGGTTTATAGTTTTGAGGTCTATTGCTACCATAAAGAAGCTCTTGCTGATTATAATACAGATTATCAAAATAGCTTGTCAATTTTCTTTTTTCAGATTTTAGCAACGCAAAAGAAAGATTGCGAACTGTTTTCACTTCGTTTTCCTCATTTCCATCAATGTTACCTAAATTTTCTTCCTGTTCATCAATTCTAATATCAATCTGTCTGTTTGTGGACAGAGATTTGGAGTGAATGAATTTTAAAACATCTAAAACCCGAAGCGAAAGAGAAGAAAGCAAAAGACTTTTCTCATACGCAGAATACTCAATTGGTTTGTAAGAAGAAAGGTCATACAGCTTTTCGGGCTCGTTGTTTCCGTCTCTTTTTGCATCTGTAGTTGTACGGCTATTCAGAATACTTGCACTTTCTTCGTTTTCCGTTTCATCAATTATCGCATAATGCAACAAGTCGAGAACTTTGCTTAGTTCTCCATTTTGGATTTCGCTGTAAATCCTTTCTATGTCTTCAGTTTTAGGATTTGGATGGGTTTTGGCAAGAAGAAAATAATCAGACACCAAAAGTTTGTTTGATACAAATTCATCCTCCATATTAGCCAATTGAACGTACTGAAAACTACCTAATTCTGCATTGAGTTTTACTTTTAGTTCTTGCTCAAACTTCGAGAATGTTTGGGAATGAAAATATCGGTTCTCTTTATCAAAAAGCATAAATTTAAACGGTTCTGAGAAATTGCCATTTAAGTGAATTGTAAGCTCATCATAAATCAATTCTGCGCTAAGAAGTTGAACCTGAAATTTATTATTCTTGATTATCGTTTCATAAATGGATTTATGAGCTGTAGAAGTAAAATCTGAAAGTTGTTTTTTGTTGCCAACTTTCAATTTTATGCCTAATTTATTAAGCAAGCCACCTTTTTCAGATTGTATAAGAAGTGAAACTTCTGCATTTGCATTTTTTCCTGCTAATGCCAAGCCCTCCGGTGTTATATTGGCACTTCCGAAAAGGCAAAATTCTTTTCCATCTTTTGTTTTAAAATGGATAATCTTTCCGTGAAGTTTAGAGTTTGAATTATCAGATTTCGAATATTGAACTCTACTGATACCAGCATTGCACCAGTCGTAAAATGAAAATGTTTTACTCAAATCCATTGCCGATGGAATAAAACCACTTTCTTCTAAAACAACATTAATATCTGCTTTTGGGAAAAGATTTTTCAGCTCTTGCAGTACCTTTCCTTTGCTATCATAAAATGGAGAAATGGTAGTAATTTCAACAATTTTTTCGTTGCTAATATGTTTTAATAGCTCATTCCAAATCGAAGAGGTTTCGGAATTGAATAAAAAAGCAACTTTCTCTTTTTGTGAAGTATTTAAAAATTCAAACGGTTTTACTGCTGGTAATTCATTAAGCCATTTTGAATGTTCAATTATCCACCTTGTGGTCTTTTCATTCATCTGACCTTTAACTGTTGATGAAAGCATCGATAAATAATTCCAAGCAGATGAAAATATTGGGGCGTTCTCGGTCGAACGAATATCAAAATGATATGCTCCCCAAATTTCATCGTTGTTTCCATTTCCCGAATTGGTAAGATTTCCCGAACCAACAATTAACAGACCCTCCTTATCGCCAAATAGCATCCAAATTTTTGGATGAAATACTGATTTTTGAAAAACAGGATAAAGTGAGTAACCGGCAGTAAGTTGCATTTCTTCGCCAGTGGCTTGGCTCATCAACTCTGAATAATAGTAGCCGTCAATAAAAACATTAATGTTTCTCACACCACACGAACGCAACCATTTCATTGCTTTCATTTCAAAGTAGTAAAAGTCAAAGCTGAAAGTGGTAAGAATACAAGAATGATATCTTCTGCTTCCAATTAAAGTCAAAATATTTTCTCTTTCTAATGCCATTAGTCAACCAAAAGTTTTGTGTGAAGCGGAGACAAAACCTTTTCCTCATCGATTACCTGCAAATCAAACATTATGTTTTGCAAAGCATTCATTCTCGGCGATGTATTTCTTGGTGGAAATATATCTATAAAACGGATGTATTGTTCTTCTATAAAAAATTTATGCGTGGATTGTGAGCCATTACCCATTTTTCTAAGGGCAACCATTGTGTGTCTGTAAATTATTTTGCGTAAAATAAATTGTTCAACAAAATCTTTAAGTGTTTCTTTCTCTGCTTTATGAACTGTAAGGATTCCATCAACCATATTTCCATCTCTTTCTGTTCTCTTTCTACTCATAAATTCTTTCAAAGGATGCAATTGTTCTCTATTATTTTTGAATAGCTGAAGTAAAAGGATGAAACCGTATTTACCAGCAAGAATTGGGTCTTTGGTTTGGTCGATTGCTTTTTTCGTTTCCTCTTCGTCGTTTAATTCTGGAATAACGGACAGAATTTCTGCAACCAATGATGTTGGCTGTAATGTTTGGTTAAAATCCTTACAAATTTCTTTGGTGATACTAGCCGAAAACTTCCCGACAAAAGACGGCAAATATTGGTCTTGCTGAAAATCGTAAAGATGTTGTAGTACTGCCCAAAATATTGTTCCGCAACTGTATTGCCAATATTCATTGAGTTGATAGCAATACCAACCCATATTGGTTTCTGTTTCGGGTTGAGTGCTTGAACCTAATTTTTTATGATAGCTTTCGAGCAAAAATTTATACCAATTATAGTCATTATCGTTTTGAACCGCTGTTTTTATTAGCGATAAAATGGTTTCTCTTCTATGAAAAGTCACCAATTCTTCAACTTCTTGGCTTGGCTCATCTTTGTCAAGGAGCATTTCCATATACAATTGCCATTCGCTGCTTTCAGTTTCTATAGTCTCAATCGCAAAATATTTGATTAGTTCTGGAATATCCGATTGGTAAAGCTTTCCTTTTTTTATGTTGTTGTAGAACAGTTCTTTTATTTCAGCGGATAATAACATTTCAAAAGCGTCAGCCAATTGTTTTCCTGAAACTTTTTGTCTTGGATGTGGTTGGCTGATATTGTAAACAACATCGCCAAAATCATTAACCGCAGTAATAATCAATGAAAGAGCTTGCATAGCCCCGTAATAATATTGTCCGAAAGCACCTGACGGATATTTCCAATACACATTTTTGTCGGTACCGTCTTTATCAGCTCCCTCGGCTAAATCAAAATAATTTTCTTCAACTGTACTGAGAAGGTTTGATGCGAAGTTACTACCAGTAATTTGCTGAACTCCCTTCCGCTGGCTTTGCATTATGATGGCAATCATCAACTCAGCCCTACGAATAAATCGGTATTGTTCTTTTGAATTTCCTTGTTTCTCCGTTTTAAAGTAAAAATCTAACAACCAACAATAAAAACCGTAGTAACGCAGCCGATTAGTCAAGTTAGAAATTCCGGGCAACATCGTTGCATAAGTTGCCTCTGACGTTGTCTGAAGCCCTAATGGGTCAAGTCCTGTAATTAAATTTATTGACGCTCCCCAAAACGGATAGTTTGATTTGCCTTTTTGTAAAACTGCCATTTAAAAATTCATATTGATTTATTATTAACCTATATTTTTCAAATTTACAAAATAAACTATGCTGAAATTTATCGCGGAGCCAAACACTACCTTTCAGAGCCAAAGCCTGCAACATTTTCTAACGCTGTCATTAGCATTTATAAATTCGACTTCCATAGCAAAATTGAGCAAACAATGGAAGTAATCGCAATACAAAAATCCGCATTGGACGAAATGAAGAATGAAATGAAAGCACTTTTGGAATTGACCGAAAATGCTACGCAGAAATATACGCCCATCTTCAACGAAGAGCAATGGCTCGATAACCAGGAAGTGTGCCTGATGATGAATATTACCAAGCGGACTTTGCAGACGTATAAGGACAAAGGTTTATTACCATACTCCCGACTGAACCGCAAAAATTATTATAAACGCTCGGATGTACAGGCTTTGCTCGAAGCCGAACAGCCGGACAATACTACTGAAAATGGATTTATTCACGAATGATAGTGACGAAATCGTTGCACATCATGAAATGATAACGCAGCTACGAAATCGTATCGAACAAATATTAAAAAACTACCGTCCTGTAATGAACGGGGAAATATATCTGTCTGGCGAAGATGTTTGTAAGCTGCTCCATGTCAGCAAACGGACTTTACAGCAATATCGTGATGATAGCATACTGCCGTACGTACAAATAGCCGGTAAGATTATTTATAAGGAAAGCGATATTCTGACCATACTGGAGCGAAATTACGTTTCCGCTAAACCAAAATGATTGCAACCTTTTTTTGCCATACATGCTGTCGAAAAGGAACGAGTTTAGTATCTTTACCATCGAAAATATAAAAATACTTAAAGTGTTTTTGCTTTAAGTCCCACATTGAAAACTGGTAATTTTTAGACAACGGGACAGATAAGTAGGAACGCTCACGCTATAGGCGTGGGCGCTCGCTTATTCGTTGTCGGGTATACCAGTACCTCAATGTGCGGTAAGTGTAGTTGCCTGCGCTTTCTTTTTGTGCAGGGCTACATCAACACAAAAAAGGTATGATATGGAAACTGGTACTGCACAAAAAACAATCTCCCTGTCTTTTATTAATGATAAAAGCCCGATAACCGATAGCATCTGTAAAGATCTCGCTGCATCCGAAATGAAAGTCCTATGTCGGTCAGAAAATATTGAGGATGGACTATCTCAATTGTCTTCATTGAATAAACTTCCCAAAATCTGTATTATTGATTTGGATTTTTACGACCAAAATGTGCTGGTGCAGCTTCACAAATTAAAAACAGAATATCCTACAATAAAACTGATTGCCTATAGTGATATAGATGATGAGAAAGTTGAGAAATCTCTTTTGGATATTGGTTTTTCAAGTTATCTGCTACTTGGTAGTGATGTGGATGATTTTAAAAGAGTAATTGAAACCACTATGAATGAGGCTAGATAGGACGTTAAATCATTTCATCCTGTAACCGACTAATATTCATATAAAATGCTGACTATTTTTTCATCATTTAATACAAACCTTATCTGCTCGTATTTTTGAGTAGGGTGCATATTACCTTCTGTAGGTAGCGGAAAATATTTGACACCAATAGTCACATTTGGTAAGTTAAAACTCCAAGACGACCTAATTTTAAAATTCTTACCACACAATTGTTGTTTGGATGAGTTCAAATATTCTTTGAATTTTGAAAGACCTTCGGTTTCAAATATAGTTTTCCAGTTTTTACGTTCTTCAAAAATAATATTTTCGTAAAGATTATGCACAATACTGCTATCGTCGGAAGCGTTACAAGCATTTATAAAATCCCTGATGATTTTTCGTGGTAGTTTCTGAATTTTTCTATTTTCCTTATTTTTATTTTTAATGTAAGTGCTAAAATCCTTACCTACTAATTCAGACAACTTATAGTATCCTGAATGAAAGGCTTCTAAAGGAGATTTATACAATCTATCTTTAAAAAATGCTGCTTCTTTAGCTTCATCGGTTTCAAAACAATCCAGAAGTAAAAAACCTTTTTCTTCAGTAGCGCTGTTAATACCATTCACAATATTTACAAAGTAGTACTGCTCTTTATCTTCAAACAGGACTTTTATTTTAGGGTTGAATTTTTCAGATTTATTTGCCGATGCCTTTACAAGATATTTAGTTTCATCTAAAGGGTTTTCAATCCTTCTTCCCCAACCATCAGTTGATAATTCTGATTGGAATCGGGAAATCTGAACTCGTATTTCTTTACGTCCTTTTTCAAGGTCAGTAGTAAATTCATATCCAGGAAAAGAATTGAGAATGGCAGTGTCTAATTCCCATTCCTCATAATCACTTGTAAAATCTATTTGATAGCTAAATTCATATTCCCGAATGTAAACCGGAAATTGGAACTTGTTCCCTATAATTGTTTGCTCTAATATAGTAATATCGGATTTCCTGTTTACGTTTATTGATATTTCTGTTTCTATCATTTAAATAATGTTGTTAGGTCTAACGTCTATTAAATTTTTTGTCGACATCGATAGGTATAAATTTGTTAAAAAGATACTTAGGCATATTTAATCGTGCAACAATCGGCAGGTTTTCTCCCTCTGCCGCAAGAACCCTGTCTTCAAAAGTCAGTTGGAGAATATTTGTTGCTGCAAAGATTTCCTTTGAAATTTTCTTTTTAGCAAACGGATTGTGGAAAATAAAAAGGCCATCGGAGAGCTCTTCGGGATTATCCGGGTCTACCATCTGTGTTTTATATATTGGCGGCTCGTAATCCTGTCGGACATTCAGCACAGTATTAAGCTGCAAGCTGGATAACGATTGTGATATGGAAAGCGATGTCAACTTTCCCAGAGTAGTTGTACATGAAAATATTACTGCAGAGATATGCTCAAATGAGTTGTCATTGAACAGGCCTACGGGAATGGTTGATGTTGTATTGGGTTTTGTGATTTCCGTTACCGTACTAAAACCATTTTTTGAGGTGATAAAATACAGTCCATAGAGCAATGCGAGCAATGGGTAATAATATTCCCTGCCATAATCTATTTGCCCGTATGAACTCAGGGCAATGACAAAAGGTGTTTCCTGGTCAACCCATTCACAATTTGCGTACCCGTTTACATATTTTTTACTCTTTGAAAGTATGGCATTTGAATTTCTGACAATAGCCTCGTCCAGAAATTCATTATAGTTCTCCTGTAGGTGCGGAGGTTCCAGCATACTGAGAATATTGTCCATGTTTCTATTTTCTTCTCCCTTATCTCCCTGTCTAATATTTGATACTACCGCTTCAATATTCAGATCAATGGGTGACTTAATGATAAAATCAGGTCTGTCCTGGCTAAAGTCAATGACAAAACCGGCCTCCTTGAAGACCTTATGAAGATAGAACTCCCAAAAACTGGAGTGGAAAGTGGTCTGAAACTCCTTAACAATTTTGTTGTCTCTGTCTACAAAGCCTTCTGTCCAACTTGTCACTACCTTTCGTTCGCCATCCAAAGCAGGATTATCACGAAGAAGCTTAAATTTTCGATGCAATATATTTTCTTCTATGCCATCCAGTTTTCCGAATAGATTCAGTGTCATTATAGATTGGTGTAAGATTTTTATTTGTAAAATTTATCAAGAGTTTCTCTAATAATTGAATCTAACTGAATGAAATACTCTTTCGCTTCTTTTCTTGCCTTCAATTCTTGGAACAATCCCTGTACCCCAAGATTATATTTAGTTTCATATTCTTTAACTTCTGAGAAAGAAGATTCGCCAGATGTAGAATTAGGGTTTACTTGAAATCCTACTAATTTGTCCTCTCCGAATATTTCTTTTTTTGTTGCATGTGAATATGGATTTCTGTATTTCGTCTTAAGTTCTTTAAGAGTTTTCTTTTGCTCTTTTGTTATTAATCCGCTTGAACAACAAACATTTAGTACAGTTTCAAGGTTTTTGTCATCATATTCATCAATCACATCTTTATACATGCTTCCTAAATCAGTGTTATTCTTATCATAGCCTAATTTTAATTGAATCATTGTTTTAAAAAAATTTTCAAAAAAATGATTTGTTAGAGTTATAGCAGCCTGATTTAAGCCATATAAAATACATAAACAGATTTCTTCTCGTAGAAAATCAAATTGGCTTGACCTGTATGCATTTTCAAGTTGGAATTTTATTTCGTTATAGTTTTCGTTTATTTTATTAATAGCATTCTTTTCTGCGTTTTGCATATTATCAATCATAGGGCAATTTGTTTGGGATATTAATTGAACACAAAATATTATTGAGTGAGCTTATTGGTGTAATAATTTATATACTAAATCCAAATTTAATAAAATAAAACATTGCTTTAATAGATCTAAATCAGAACCCATCATTAAAGAGCGGCGTTCTTTTGCTTCTTTTCTTAGGTCGCCAATGTGGTAAGAAAAGAAGTTCTCTAAAACAGAGAAAGGGATAATGAATATCCCTCAAATAATGCCACAACCTGTTTGGTAAAATGTGTTGGCAGGAATGGTGCGTGGGTATCCCATTTTGGCAAAGGGGTTGCACCGCTTTGATGCAAAAAGACTGCCCCGCATCGGGAGGGAGTGTCTTTTTGCCGCCCGATTTTCCAATCAGGCGACTTTTATAGGGTGGGTACGGAAATCCTTCAGGTTGTGAAAAAATCCCCTGTATGGTGTCAATCCGTTACGGAACAAACCCCATAACAGGGAGCAACCCATCTGCACCAAAGATGAATTGATAAACAAATCCTGCTTTTCTAACGCTTCAGCAAGGGAACAGCTTGGTGTATCGTCTTCCAGTTCGGACTGTTTGAGCAACTCGCCAAATTCATCCGTAATCATTGGCAAGCTTGCCACCGTTTCGTATTTCTCGGACTTGGGTTGCTGTATAGTTCCTATTGTAGATAGTATAGCTTGTCCTGTATGTTGGCTGTTGCCAAAATCCAGCCAATAGCGTGGGCAGTTGGAATAGGCTTTGCCGTTATTCAATCCGTTTAATATGTCCGCAATCTCAAACCTTGCTTGTACGCTGTCCACACAAGAAATATAAATACTTGCTCCTGCGTTTTCGGGCAACCTGTCCTTACTGTCTTTTTCAAATTTTCTTGCTTCGGCTTTCCAGTTCGTACCTGCCCAACGGTTGATACGGTTGATAATGGCAACGGACTTGTACAACCCGACCTCACATTCAGCGAAACGCTGTCTGCCTAAATTGGCTTGGGTAATAACATCGTCATCCCAAAGACGTACAAATAATCCTGCGTGTCCTAACTCGATTAGGCTATGGTTCATTTCAAGCAAAGCGGTCATTACTTTTGAGCCTGTGCCACCTGCCCCGATTACGTTTACCGTTATCGGGTTGGTTGGATTTATCAAATAGCTGTCCGTAAAATGGACTTTTAAAATTTCTGTGTTCATTACAATATCGTTTTTATAGTCTTGTTTGTCTTTTTCAATACATCTTTAGGAAATGCTTTACCTGTGCTGATAAGGTCTTTCCAAAGGCTCACACAATTCCCTTTTATGGGGTTGTGTTCGTTTACCAAGTGGCTGAAATAGCTATTAAAAAAATAGCTTTGCCACGCCTGTATAAATTCTTCTACCGAAGCCGAATTTTTGATGTTCACATCTACATTCCCCATACATACGTGTCCGTCCTCATACACGTTGAAAAACGGCGCGTGAAACAATGGGGTTTTCTCGGAGGGTCTGCGGTCTTTTTCAAGGGCGAAAACAACTACACTCTGCTTGCTTGCATACCAAAGCATGGCAGGTACTTGTGCCGTGCCGTTTGGTATTTCAAGACTTTCCGTAAAGTACATTTTGACTTTTCGTGCTTTGGTGTACCAAAGTACCGTACCGTTTTCACTCGGATTAATGTGCAGGACGTTGGTAGGCAGAATGCCGTTAGATTTTAAAAATGCCTTGCTCTTTTCCTTTTCCGTATTAAGTGCTTTTGCCAATATTTTGGCTTCCCGTTCGGTCAAAGGATGGGCATTGATAGGATTACCGTTCTTATCCATATCAAAATGCTCTACATAGGTGGCTTTACTACTTCCTTTGGTCTGGTAGAAAACCAAAGCCGATAAGGGGTGGTAAAGTGTTCCAAAGTCTTGTGTTATATCTTTCATTACTTGCTGTATCTAATAGTTATTCAGTATGTATATCAATTCCTCAATTAAGGCAAAAACACGGTTTTCAAATTCAAGAGTATTGGCGGTAATGTCACTACCATCAAACCGTTTCACAATTGTGGGTTCTTCCATCTGTCCGTATTCCTGCAACTCGGTGTTAACGCTGTCGAAAAGTGTTTGAAACAAAATGCCTTTTGCATCGGCACAAAAGGAAACATACTTTTCCATCCCTATAATGTTTTCCATATCTTCTTCGTTATCTTCTCCGTTTGGCAGGGCATTGCGGTTTATGGTGGCAGTCGGGAATTGTCCATACAGGTCAAAGGCTTCGCTTGCCAGTTTGTAACAATCTTGGTCAAAGCTGTCTTTGATTTTAAAGGCATTTAAACGCTCTTTAAATCGGCTCAAATTCTGCCCGTTGTAAATCTTCTGCTCCATACGTTCGCCTATCTGTTCTGCTTGCCTAATCTCGTTTAAATAGGTTGGCGTGTCTTCGTTCTCATCATCGCATACAATCCACTCTGTTACCATTTCATACATCCAATACAGGTAACTGCTTTCCTGCCGATAATAGGGAACATCTGCAATGTGGTACAGGTAGGCACACACCGACTGCAATAACTGTACGGCTTGCTTACGGTTGGGGTTCTTGGATAGTCGGTACAACGGCACTACAGGAATGTAATACAGGGTCGCACCTGTACTGTACCGTTCCTCGCTAACGAAATAAGTTTTCTTACTATCCTGTATCAAACGTATTTCTTCCCAATCACGAAACTTTTTCCTTAACTGTTCTTCTGTATCATCCAAAGCCAAAGCGATATTGTAGGGATAGGCGTATTGCCTGGACTGCATAGGTTGTATGCCGTAATGTCCTGCAAGTTTGGAAAGGGACTGGTAAAAATCCCTCTCCTTTTTTTCAGATTTCTTACAAGCCTGTGCCGTTTCCGCTTCTTGCAGTTTCGGAAGGAATGAACATCTTAGAAAACCATTGGTAGCATGGCTATCGGTACGGCTTTCAATTTGTCCTTCCGTATCTCGTTTGCGTCCTTTGGTCTTTGCATCCAGTCTGCGAACTCGCCCAACTGTTTGCGCAAAGTCCGCTGTTTGGGTTGCTGTAGGGTTTTGATAGTACCCGATATGATGTTGCGTTGCATAGTTCATCGTTTTTGCTTTTTGGTTTAACCTTTGGTTCCCATTACACTCTCAAATCGGTACTGTACTGTATCGTCACGGATAACAGAGGCAGATACTTTTGCGGTGGTCAGTATCGGGTAAGAATTTGCGTAGAAATTCATCACTGCTTCCACGCTCCATTTTGGTTCGGGGTCGGTCAGTTTTATTTGCTGTCCTTTATCGCTGAGTATAAATACTCTTTCTAATTGCGTTGCTAATAACATGGTTTCTGAATTTTGGCGTTAAACAATTTGTTCCTGTTCAGCTCCGAAAAGGCTCGGTGTTGAAAATTTTGCGGATAGTTCGCCCTTGCGTTTACGTATCTCATCTGCTTTTTCGGGAAACTCTGTTATATCGGGTACTTTCATCCAAGCATCACGGAACTTGCCCTCTTTCTCCAGTTCTTCAGCCTTTGCCATTCCATCTTTGAATTTTTTGTCTTTGGCTTCCTGTTCTTTCTTCTGCTTATCTGCTTTCTCTTTCTCCATTACGGAATTTTTTTTGGCTTCCTCCAATTGTTTCATAAATGCTTCCATATCCACCATTAAGCCCGAAGCCTTTTGTATAGGCGTGGTTATCTGCTCAAAAAATCCCTCGTCAAACTCCTGCGGAGTGGCGTTAAAGGTCAAAGGGGGGATAAGGTTTTTGGCGTTATCTCCGCACCCTTCGTTATTGAGCAAAACCGATACAATAAGGTTACTGTCATTGCCTTTTACTATTGTCAGTTGCAGATTACCTGTAAAATCCAACTGTGCTATCTGATTGAAAAAATTTGCGTTCATCGTTCTTAAATTTTAATTGTCGTCTAATCTTTTTTTGATTGCTGTCAGTTTCTCGTACATATCCGTCCAGTAGGCTTTTTGCCGTTTGTCAAACTCGGAGAAACTCTTATCCTCGTGTCGGTATTCTTTATATTGCTTCGCCATTTTAATGGCTTCTTTGAGGTTTGTTACCTCAATAGGGCAACCGTTCAAATCTGTTACTTGCATAATGTTATGAGTCATTTTTCAGCGGTATAAATCCCATTTTCATAGTAGCCTATCAGCCGTTCCCAAAGCCGTATTAAGCTGTCCGTATCTACATAGAAATATTCGCTTCTACTGCAATAAATGATGTATATGGCTTCCTCCATATGCCCAGTTTCAAGGCTCTTATCTTTAGCCATATTTCTCGCTTCGTCTATTGATTTTGATTTCATCGCCATAATTTTGGTAGGCTACCACCGTTTAAGGCGGTAGCCTGTAGTTGTTTAATTAAGGTTTAGAATTTCTGGTCCGTCTGTGGCAAATGAGGCACATAGTTCAAAAGCCTTTTGGGTCTTTAAATGTGCAGTACCACCCATTACAATACTCTGCAACTTGGCTTCATCATTCTTATAGTTACGTACATTCTGATAGTAGCCTGTAACAGCGTTGTAAGCCCCGAACAATGTGCCTTTAGTGGTGTCCATTTGCTGTGTATCGCTTATCATTGCGTATGCAAAGGCATCCTCTACCGTATTTTTGAACAGCGTGGAAACTTCATCTTCCGCACCTTTTTTCAGCAAATCAAATGTTTCCTTATTCGGGCAAAGTGCCAATTGGATTAGCTTTCTTACTTCCCTGTCTGTTACTTTTACCTTAGCCCATTCATTGAAAATGCCTTCTAACTGGTTGCTTAGGGTATTTGCCAAGCCCATAACCTTGTGAGCGTTTTCCAAACGTTGTTTTGCTCCCGAAGTGTGCTTGATGCGTACAACATTGCTCATATTGCGAAGCGAAGCGTTAAGGGTATTTTGGCATACAATCCTGATAGGTGTAAATGCTGCGGTAATGCTTCCGCTACCATCGTGCGAAGTCGTGAGGAAGATATATTTCTCTGCTACGTCATCGCCATTGCCTACACGGATATAGTCAGGAAGTTTTGCGGTTATGAATATGCGTTCTCCGTTGCCTAATGCTCCTGCGGTTTCGTACAGAATACCCTCGCCACCACCAACAATGGCGTCAAAGAAATTGAACGCTTCACGGTTTTGTACAATGTGATAGTCTTTGCCCACCACACCCAATACAGCATTGTTGTCGGTTCGTATGTTGGCGAAATAGTTGGGTACTTCCAATTCGCTATTGCCTATTTCTATGCCGTTTGCAGTTTCGATTATGCCCGAACCTTTAGTAAACAGTGGGGATTTTACGACTTCGTAATCTAACCCTGCGTATTTGATAGCTTCTTCACTTGTCGGGTATTGCTCCACGATTTGCCCCAAACCGTGCCATGCTTTTTGTTGTACGCTAAAGAATGAATAACGTCCTGTTCTCTCGTTGAAATTGATATTATGTGCCATGATATTGATATTTAAAATGTTTGAAATTTGAATGAATAGTTGTTGTCAAAATGGTAGGTCATCTTCTACTGGCTGTGGCACTACCTTGTTACTTTCTACCTTTGCAGTAGCTTGTACGGTTTCTGCTCTTTTGCCACCTCCGTGCAGTTTGATGTTTGAGGTATGGAAATTCAGCCCTGCGTGTGCTTCTCCATCATTGCCAGTCCACGCCCTTGCACTTACCCTGCCTGTCAGCTCTACCAATGTGCCTTTGGTGAGTATCTTCGCTACGTTGGGGCTTATCCAGTATGAGCAGTCGAAGTAGGTTGTTTGATCTATGCGTTCGCCCTGTTTGTTACGGTAGCTGTCGTTGGTCGCTATCGAAAAGTTTACTACTTGTTTGTCCTGTGACGTTGTGCGTACTTCCGCATCCCTTGTCAGTCTTCCTGTGATGTTCATGATTTTTACTTTTTTGCGTTATGAAATTTGTTCTGATTTGATTTTTTTAGATTTATTCGGTAATGAGAGGAGGTGCTGAAGTTTCGTTTCACTCTGTTACCGTTTTCAATGCTGTATTTTTCCATTACTGACATTTTTTTTATTCGTCTAAAGAGCCGAAGTATGCTTTGTTTCGTTTCACGAGCATAAAAGGTTAGTGTTTAGCAGGAACAAGGTTTTGCCAAACAAATACGACCCGCATGGGTGGAGATTTTTTGGCAAACCCAAGGGCATGACCTTGTTCCTGGGTTAAGAACACGATCATACCTTTGCTCTTGAAATGGAACAAAAGCGGAATACTGGCTCTTGAATAAAAACTATGTGGAAGCAGGTGGAAAAGGCATTAGGAAACGGTCCTGTGTGATTACAAAATCTGCATTCAGTTGTAACAGAATTTTTTAAAGACCTTTTATTGTTTCAAAATATCGTGGCCTGGGAAGCCACGTAAACGATACTGAAAATGTAGTTGAGCAGTAGAAGGGAAGATTTTTGTATGGTTTATCAATACATCCTGTTAAAGCTCTTTTATGCCAGAGGATGTGTGCAGGAGAAATAAATGTGCTTTAAGGGTTAAGTATGGGCATAAAAAAAGCAGGACTTAATCCTGCTTCGAGTGTTAAGTAAATAATAATTTTAAACAAGAACCTCTTCTTCCATTTCAATAAATGCAGCTTCCATTCCGGCGAATTTATGTGATACTAAATCCATGTCCTTACTGATTTTCTGACTTGTGATCTTGGCATAAATCTGTGTGGTGGAAATATTTTTATGCCCCATCATTTTGCTAAGGCTTTCAAGTGTCACACCTTCAGTCAGGAACATGGTAGCAAATGTGTGACACGCAGTGTGGAAAGTTACTTTCTGTTCTGTAACAATTTTTGCTACCTCTATCAATTTCTTTACATAGCTAACGAGAGTTTTGAAAAACCGTTAAAGCAAGGAGTACGCAGAGGCCGAGCATTGGCTTAAAAAGGAAAAGTGGTATGGCACAACCTGTGATATGGAATATATTTTCCGTTTCTGGCAGCTTAATTTGGGGCATACGCCTGACTTTCGGCCCAATTACATTATACCCAATCTTAATTCCATTGTACGCTTGCCTGAGCAGTGGTGAAGGGCTGGCGGTTATACCGGATTTTCTATGTAGTAGAGAGATCGAAAACGGATTTGTAAAATTAGTTTGGAAAGGCTATAAACACCTAAAAATACGCTTTACTTCGCCAATAGAAAGAAAATAAATTATGCAGAAGAAATAGAACATATTAAAACCCTATTCCGAAAAGTAATGATATAGGTGAATTGAGTGTGTCAGTTAAAAGGGCATCAGACCTTAAATATAAAAAAGTCCATCTCCTTTAAAAAATCAAAACCTCTTTTGTCAGACTCATTGTTGAATTTGTCCGACTGGACAAATTCAACAATTGAGGTTTTTTACGAAGTTATTTTCTTTGCTAAAAATTCAATTGCATGGGCTTTACCTTAAAAAAACAAAAAATAAAATACGTACTATTAATATTGCTGGTTTGTTTTTTATTGTTTCAATTCTATAGACCAGAAATCCCTTATCAACCAATATCAAAAGGTGACATCAATGTACCTGAAGATGTTAAATCTATTCTGAAACGATCTTGCTATGATTGTCATTCCAATCAAACAGAATTAAAATGGTTTGATCAGGTTGCACCTGCATACTGGCTGGTTGAAGATCATATCAAAAAAGGGAAAGCAGGGTTGAATTTTTCCGAATGGGATCAATTGCCCGTTGCCGCCCAAAAAGCTAAACTATGGGAAGCTTTCAACCAGATCAAGCTGGGTGCCATGCCCATTAAAAGCTATGAAATGATGCACCCCGAATCTAAACTTTCAAGCAGTGATATCAATATCCTTAAGAATTATATCAGTTCATTGGCTCCTAAGCAAGTTCCTGATACGGCAAAGGTTGCTTTCTTTGAAAAACAATATAAAGAATTACAGCCTGGAAAGAAGTCACCGGACAAAGATTTACCCGTTTCCTTAAATGGCATTACATATATTCCTGACTACAAAAACTGGACACCGGTTAGTTCTACAGAACGATTTGATAACGGCACGATGCGTATTATTTATGGTAACGAAATAGCGGTAAAAGCAATTAAAGACCATAAAACCAATCCGTGGCCCAATGGAACCATTTTCGCAAAAGTTGCCTGGGATCAATTAATTGATTCTTCTGGAAATATTACTCCAGGCGCATTTAAGCAAGTTGAATATATGATTAAAGATACAAAACGCTTTGCTTCAACTAAAGGATGGGGATGGGCCCGGTTTTTATCGCCAAAACTGGAACCTTATGGAAAAAACGCAATGTTTACCACGGAATGTATTAACTGTCATCGTCCAATGAAAGATAATGATTTTGTATTCACTTCTCCAATTGCCCACTAATCATGAAAAAAATATCTTTTTACGCAATGTGCCTTTTGTTCATTATGGGGTGCAACCCTAAAAATGAATCTGAGGCTATTAATATGGAAGCTTCCCTTCCCCAAAATTTCGGATTTGAAAAGATGGGGTTAAGAGCTATCACCTCGTCAATAAACCACAATAAGAATACAATGTCGACACTGTATGGAAATAGCCAGGCTAGTGCCGACCTGGAAAATAACATAAAAACTGAAGCAGAAATTTTACAGGATTCTACAAATAGTGAAAGAGTTCTTTTACTTGTAACCTGGTTACAAAAAGACGACCCTTATTGGTATGGCGCCAAAGTCCCGGGAAAGCTGATTTCCATAGAATCCCTGAAAAGCAACCATGCACTTTCTGAACGCAAAGTTATCCTGTATCAATTATATGATGGTAAAGGCAATAAAAATGATGTAAAAGACAGCTCCATAAGAATAGAGAGCATCCTGACAATGAAACCGGCACTATTTCCTTCAAAATAATATATAAACAATCAAATTTAAAAAAATGAGAAAAGTTAAACATTTATCAAAGCTGTTTACAGCTTTCGCCACAGCTTTATTATTTATGTCTGTCACTACCGGGTGTTCCAAAGATGATGATACAGGCTCGGAACCTGCACCAAAAGAAATACAGCTGACTGCGAATGCAACCCTTGGCAACATTCTTACCGATAAGGAAGGCCGAACCTTATACTATTTTGCCAATGATGCGACATCAGCCAACAATTGTACAGGTAATTGTGAATTGGTATGGCCAGTATTCAATGTAGAAAATCTGTCGGCAGAAAAGCTGGGCTCCGGACTTGATTTGTCAGATTTTAACACTATTACTACAGGCTCAGATAAAAAACAGTTAACTTATAATGGCCGCCCGTTGTACTATTATGCACCTGCTGTAAATGGTCAAAATACCCAGGAAGCTCCGGGGCAGACTAACGGTGAAAACGTGGGAGGGGTTTGGTTTGTTGCAAAACCTGATTATACAATCATGCTGACCAACGCACAGCTTATTGGTCATGATGGAAAAAACTATACCTCAACTTACACCGAAGGTACAGGGAAGACACTGTATTTTACAGATGCAAATGGCGTGACACTTTATACGTTCAAGAACGACAAACAGAACAAGAATAATTTTACGGCTGCCGATTTCTCTAACAATGGCGTTTGGCCCATTTATGAAACAGATAAAATAGTGGTACCTTCTTCTTTGGATAAATCTCTTTTTGGGTCAATAACCGTGTTTGGAAGAAAGCAGCTCAGTTACAAAGGATGGCCGCTTTATCATTTTGGACAGGATAATATGGTAATGGGTTCCAATAAAGGTGTGTCTTTTCCAATGCCTGGTGGTATATGGCCGGTACCTGTTAAGGATATGCCAGTAGCAACACCTTAATGAGTGCATCGTTATATTTCCAAGCGAATAAAACAACAGAATTAGCAGGTCGTTCATACCTGCTAGTTTTGCTTTAGCTATTTTTGTATGTGCTAAATCTTAATCCGCCGTAAAATGATCTATGGTAAATATTTAAAGACCAATAAAAAAAAAGTTTTCAGGATTGACAGAAAAATAATTCTGTTCAGTTCTGTTTTCATGGGCATTCTGGCCTCTATACCCAAAATACTTCAACTGCATATCACTATTGTTGAATTAATGGTTGATGCGATCATCGCACTGTTGTTTTCAATGTATGTATGGTATTTTAATTTGTACAGACTTCCGAAATTTTCGATTCAGAACATCTCAACACGTTTTTTTAACCGGAGATTGTTTACCAGTCTACTGGTTGGAATAATTGTGATGACAGTTCTGGTTACCGTCCATCAATTTGTCTTTCCTAAATATGGATTTGGATCAATGATGATGATGTACCAATTTAGAGGGATATTGATCAACCTCACAATTTACACATTCCTGTACCTGCTTTATCAAGGATACAACACACAGCAGATAAAGTTTGAACTGGAAAAGATCAAAACTGATAACCTGAATGCACAATATGAATTACTGAAACAGCAGATCAATCCTCATTTTTTATTTAACAGCCTCAACACGCTTAAGTCAATGATTGATATTGCAGATCCACATGCGGGTGATTTTGTAGTCAGACTGTCTGACTTTTATCGTTTTACATTGGATAATAGAAAGCTTGATTTAATTCCCTTAAAAAGGGAACTTGAAATTTTAAAGGCTTATTTTTTTCTTCTTACCTCGAGATTTGAAAAGGGTATAGATTTTAAACTTGAAGAAGATGTGGCAAAGTCAGATTCCTATATACCTCCTTTCACATTACAGCTATTGGCTGAAAACTGCATTAAACATAACGTGGTATCCGCGGCCAGCCCTCTTATGATAAGGCTGTATAGTAAAGAGGGCTATATTATCATAGAAAATAACTTTCAGGCTAAAAATATACCGCAAGAATCCCCTGGAATAGGTCTTGATAATATCAGGCAACGCTACAGACATTTTACGGACACAGAATTGGCTGTAATTAACGATGGAAATACATTTATAGTAAAACTACCCATTATTCATGAAGGTATTAATAATAGAAGATGAGATAAAAACGGCGAAAGCATTAGGAAGGATAATTGAAAATGTTGTACCTGGAGTCACGATTTTGCAATATATAGAGAGCGTATCTCAGGCCGTTGATTACCTTTCTAACAACGAAACTCCTGATGTTATATTTATGGATATTCAGTTGGCAGATGGCACCTCCTTTGAAATCTTTGGACAGGTAAACATTACAGCACCTATTGTTTTTTGCACCGCGTTTGATGAATATGCTGTAGAAGCTTTTAAGAGCAATGGGGTGGATTATATTTTAAAGCCCTTCGAGAAGAGTGATATACAACTTGCCTTTAAGAAAATAGAGCAATTAAAAAACTTCTTTCAGCATAGTTCAACTTCCGAAAATAATTTTGGAGAAATTTTAAAGAACCTGTCCCCCAGTAAAGGAAAGACGAATTTTCTTGTTTTTCTCAACAATAAATACGTTAATGTACCTACAGAAAAGATAGCTTATTTCTATAGTCAATTTGGAGGTACTTTTCTGGTTACTTTTGATCAGAAGGAATATGCTATTTCTCAATCGCTGGATGAAGTAGGACAGCTAATATCGGAGAACCATTTTTTCAGGATAAACCGACAATATGTAATAAACTTTACAGCGATTACTGAAATTGAGCATTTCTTCTCACGTAAGCTACTTGTAAAGCTTAATATACCCACATCAGAAAAACTGCTTGTTCCCAAAGACAGGGTGCCGGGATTTCTGCATTGGCTTGAAGAGAGATAACCTATTCATCACTATAAAATAATGTTTGATTTCCGTCTTAAAGTGTTCCATACCGTTGCCATGCGCCTTAATTTTACTAAGGCAGCGGATGAGCTATGCATCACACAACCTGCTGTTACCAGACATATCCAGGAGACTGAGAGCTACTTCAAGACTAAGCTTTTCGAACGGACAGGCAGCAGGATCAGGCTAACGCAAGCAGGTACCCTACTTCTACAACAGACCGAAAAGATATTTGACCTTTACCGGGAAACCGAGTTCAAGATTGGACAGCTTGCCCAGGATTACCAAGGTGTTTTAAGAATAGGTGCCAGTACTACTATAGCACAATATATCCTTCCACCGGCATTGGCGGATTTCCATAAGAAGCATCCTGACATTAAGATCGAATTAAGCATTGATAATACCGAGCAGATCGAAAGGTCGTTAGAACAGGAGAAGATTGACCTTGGGATTATTGAAGGGCGAACTAAAAATACGCTGTTCCGCTATTTGGAATTTTTGAAGGATGAAATTGTTGTAGTATGCCGTGGAGGACACTCATTGACAAAAAAGGAAGTTGTAACCATAGAGGATCTTTTGCAAACACCTGTACTCATGAGAGAGCCGGGCTCAGGCACACTGGAAGTTATTGCATTCGCAATGAAAGACTTAGGCTTGAATCTTTCCCAACTACAAGTTGAGTTGCAATTGAGCAATGTGAACAGCATTAAATCCTATTTACAAAATTCGGATTGCCTTGCTTTCCTTTCTATTTTTACCGTTATAGAGGAACTTACATCCGGAAAATTGCATGTAGTAGATATTACCGACCTAAAAATTGACCGCAGTTTTTTTATTATACAGCCCTATGGTAATATGCATAAATCTGTGGACCTTTTGTTGAAATTCTTTTCCAACTATAACTTTAAAACATAGTTCATTACTATTTGCGATTTACCTGCCTGATATATTGCAGCGAACTTTGTTCAAAATAATATTATGATGAATAAAGCACGCATACCTTCCAAAAACACATCCATTCCCGAAAACGATGATCGCAAGTTAAAATCAATTATTAGCAAAATCGTTTTTTTTATTGCCGCAACCATTAGCTTATTACCGTTTATGTCCCCGCCATTGGCTTTATGTATGGGCTTGGTTTTTGCACAATTTCTAAATCATCCTAACCCGGATTTAAATCAAAAAGCTATCCATTGGCTGCTACAACTATGTATTGTGGGTCTGGGATTCGGCATGAACCTGACGACAGCACTAAGCGCAGGCAAACAGGGGTTTCAGTTTACCGTAGGTTCTATTGCTATCACATTGACAATCGGCTATTTTTTAGGTAAGTTTCTTAAAATTAATAGTAAAACATCTTTTCTTATTTCTGTAGGCACTGCCATTTGCGGGGGAAGTGCCATTGCCGCAGTTTCACCTATTATTAAACCCAAAGCAAACCAAATGTCAGTTGCCCTGGGGGTAGTTTTTATATTAAACTCAATCGCGCTGTTCATTTTCCCGGTTATAGGTCATTACTTTCACCTTTCACAAAATCAGTTTGGGCTATGGTGTGCCATTTCTATACATGATACCAGTTCTGTCGTTGGCGCTGCCAGCCGGTACGGTAATCTGGCCCTGGAAATAGCCACCACTGTAAAACTGGCACGTGCCTTATGGATCGTCCCTATTACTATTATAGCTATGAAACTATTTAAAAGTAAGGGGAAGGTAAAGCCTCCTTATTTCATCGGACTGTTTATTATTGCCCTTGTTCTGAACACTTATGTACCATTTATCAATGCGATCAGTTCAGGTATTGTTTCCCTATCAAAGGCAGGGCTTTGTCTTACCCTGTTTCTCATAGGATGTGGTCTGCCATTCAAAGTAATTGCATCAATTGGCATTAAGCCATTATTGCAAGGGATTATACTATGGATGCTGGTTTCAGTTTTCAGCTTATGGATTATAATCGGCTTGTGCAGATAAAAATAAGAAGGTTAATAAATGAATAAAGCAAAAATAAATTTCCGTTCTCTTGGTATGGGCATAAAAAAAAGCAGGACTTAATCCTGCTTAGATTTATAAGCAAATAATAATTTCACACAATAACCTCTTCTTCCATTTCAATAAATGCAGCTTCCATCCTGGCGAATTTATGTGATACTAAATCCATGTCCTTACTGATTTTCTGACTTGTGATCTTGGCATAAATCTGTGTGGTGGAAATATTTTTATGCCCCATCATTTTGCTAAGGCTTTCAAGTGGCACACCTTCGGTCAGGAACATGGTAGCAAATGTGTGACGTGCAGTATGGAAGGTTATTTTCTGTTCTGTAATAATTTCCGCTTCCTCTATCAATTTCTTTACATGACTATTACACGTTGCATTGGAAGGAACCGGAAAAACATACTCATTGCGTGTAACGCCCCTGTATTTCTCAATAATACGTTTCGGAATTTCCAATAGGCGGACGTTTGAAGCAACGTCTGATTTTTTCCTTCTGCTAATGATCCATTGGTGGCCGTCAAAGAAGGACTGTATGTTGCTCCATTTCAGCTTTTGAATATCAATATAAGAAAGCCCAGTAAAGCAACTAAAAATAAAGAGGTCTTTTACAAGTTCGTATTTGGACTTGGACGTTTTTAGAAGCATTAACCCTTCTACATCCTCTTTTAAAAGATAGCTGCGATCAGTTTCTTCCATGCTGATTTCATAATCCTCAAAAGGGTTTTGTCGAATCAAGCCTTTTTTAATTGCCAGTTCCGCCAAAGCAATAACCGGCATGGTATAAACCCAAACCGTGTTATGTGTACATTCCTTATCTATGCGCAGAAAGAAATCGAACTCCCGGATAAAGTCTGAGGTAAGTTCCCGAAACGCCATATCCTCCCTGTGATAGCGTTCCCTGATAAATTCGGATAGATGATTGTAAACGGTCTTGTATTTATTGTAGGTGTTTTGAGAACGTTTGCCCTTGCTGACCATTCTTTCAAAATCCTCATTCTGGTCTTTAAACACTTTAAGGATAGCATCATCCATTACACCAACTCCCAAAAATGATAGTTTTACTTTTTGTGCAGTTGCAAAGCCTTCATCTTTGAGCATATCATCGTAAATCTTATTGATACGCACCCGTATATTGTCTAATTTAAGATTGGTACTCAGCGCCTTGGCACTTTTGCCCAAAACCCTTCCGTGTTTTAAATCCCAATTATTGGGGTTGATGTCCAGTTTGGTACTAAAGGATTTTGGTGTTCCGTCAATAGTGATACGCCCTATAACAGGGACGTTCCCGTTCTTCTTAGGTTCATTCTTCTTCAGGTAGAAAAGCAGCTTGAACGTGGATCTTTTCTCTTGTTTCATAACTCAATTGTTTAACGTTTAAAATTAACTTTCATTGAGTTACAAGGGAATATGAAAAGTAGTGCAAATGTCTGAAATATAGGTCGTTATATTATCATTCGGTCGGTTGTATTCCGTAACGATTTAGTAACCTAACCTTGTCATTTTAAGCCCAAAACCTGTCGGACACCTACTTCCAAATTTTGCCTCACGTTTTATAAACCACTGTATATGAACGGTCTTAACCGTTTTGCTTATTTTTGCTTTCTTCTAATATTTTTTAAAAAAAAATCATCATTCTATCTGCAGGCCGATGATCTCGTTGCCATATTCTAAAAGGACGGATTACACCGGCTTGTGAAGTAAACTTAAAAATTATGCGTTAAACACCCTTTTCTCTTTACCTTTTTTGTTTATCCCTAAGATTATCTATTACTTGCAGGCTAAATGATCAGCGGCCCAGTGCACCAGCAGCTTCCGTTTGCCCTAAACCCTCCATCTCCACATGGGTTTCAGCTCCACCCTGAACAATAGCGAAAAGGCATGAAAATCCGAGAGCCACCCGCACAGTTTGTTCAAGCAATATCCAACAAAAGCATTCTTCCCATCACACCAGCCCTATCTTACCAAAAAGGGAGCCCTTCAGCCTATAGTCTATCCTACAGGGACTGATCAAACTCACTACCGATATAAAGATCACAGATTTTATGAATTAAAAGCAAGTCAATTGATCCCTAAAGTCTCTAAAACCGAATACCCAACCAGATCCCAAGTCCAGATCTTTGAGGACGTTCCAGAAAACAAGCAGCAAAGTAAAACGACCTCTACAAATGCTACAGCTGCTGAAGGATACCGTTCCAAAGGGCGAGTCTTGCCTTAAGGGCAGCGAACGATGCATCTGTCGCCTCCTTCCATTTCCGCTCATCATCTCCACACAGCTCAGCGGTCATTCCGTAGGCCAGGTGCGAGTGGTGATCTCCGTCAACTTCGATATGCCTTTCCAGATAATATTTCAAGATATCTACCTTTCCAGGGAATTTGGCCGCTATTTCCCTTACCATCTCGATGAAAATCGATGGGATCAGGTCTTCACGCCCGAAGGTGAACACCGCAGCGATTACGTGGGGCTTCCCCTGAGCGATCACCTCAAAAGTATGGCGGACAAAATTGCCTGCCGCTTCGGGTATAAGCGGATTGGCTAAAGCGCTACCTACTGGTGCGTCGGCAAGTAGCGCGGAAATGAACGATCCGATGGGCTGCATATCGGCACCAGCCTGCTCCATGGCACGCAGGTAAAGCTCAAAGTGGCTCGCACGGTTGCCCGCTTCGTCCACATCGCTTTCCTCTCCGGTGACAATTTCGTTGATCAGGTACCGTGTATTCGAATTGCCCACAGGCAGCCACGGAACGGTGGTACAGGTTAGTTTCTGTTGCAGTGCCTTGAGCAGGGACATAAAATCCCAGACAGCGAACACATGCTGTTGGGTAAACCTCTGCAACGCTTCGAGCGAGTCGATACGTTCATATAAAGGGTGTTGAACCAGTGCCTGTCTTAGAGGTTCGATTACGGCATTTAAATTAGCTATTCTCCTGGCAGTTTCTTTTTCCATTATCATGGGCAAAGATAAGTGTTGTCGGAAAACTTACGCAAATAAATCCCGTATTTACCGTCTCTATGGCGGCATGAAACTCCGATGTTCCCATAGTGTAGATTTCGGTAATAGTAGCCAACCCATTTCGTTCCAAACTGCCCACCAAGACTAACAGTGCCTGCCTCCGATTCCTACTGTGATTTTCCATAAAAACTTGTCGTATCTTGAGAGAATACAGTACCCATCCCAAAAATTATCAGGGCGATGGCTAAATTTTTTTTTTCATGAGCATTAATCTGGAGAGGTTAGCGTATTAATTCATTGAGAAGTTCTAGATCATTAATAATATCTTATATCAAAGCGTCCTTCGGTAATTTTTAATGTACCACATAAATCAGTTGGGATCTGGCATGAGAAGATTCCAGAAATGATTTTATTGTCAGCATCCAGCTTGGTGATAACCAACGTGCCACCTGTAGATTGAGCCTGCCCCACGCCATAACCAGTCGCTCCGTTGAAGCACTTTTTGTTCGATGTAAAGAATACGACACCTTCACCGTCACTACCATCAAGTGAAAAAGTCTTTCTAGTACCCGGATTTTTGATTTCAATATCTAGGCCTTCAAAGAATTCTGAAAAAAATACAGAGCCCTTAATCCTTACTACATCTCCATCAAAACTACCGTCAATATCCATTTTTTTAGCCGGTACCCATTTAGTTCCATTCATTCTACATGCAAACATAATGGCACCAGTCTGCGATTCGTTAGGGAGTGCATCCGGGTCAGTTTTTACACTTTTCTCACAGGACGATAGACTACCTAATATGATGGTTAAAAGTAAGAGTTTGAGCAATTTCATATTTCACACTAATAAGTTTATCAAAATCAAAAATATGCCATTTAAAATGCATCTATTACCTGTCAACAATTATGGGGTGACAGAACAGAGGCAGTAGGCCACTAAAAAAATGACTATAAGTATATTGCTTTGATCAGCGAACTGACTGGGATAAGCTGGAGTTTCATGAGCGTAATTAATTGTTTTCAATGAAGTTATGAACTAGTTTATAATTTCCAAAATAAAATCGATTGTCTATCGTCCGAAAACCCAACCTGAGCAAAGGCCGAGCGTAGGTTCAGCTGAATGGCTATAAAAAAATTTCAGTTAATAGGCAATTGTTACCAAAATCCATACATACCCCATCTTAAAAATGGTTACGCAAAAGGTATCCAAGTTGAAACGGTAAACTGATCTTTCGATGCTCCAACGCACTTTCTAAACGCCCTAACTTTTCAGGTTTTTAGTGCTATCAATCGGGTTTATTACGACCTCATATAACCTTCATCTGCCAAAGAAAGGTACCCTTCACTGGTAATGATGAGATGGTCATGCACCGGTAGCTCCAAAATCTTGCCCGCCGCTACCAGCTTTTTTGTCAACTCAATATCGGCACTACTCGGTTTCAGGTTGCCACTGGGATGGTTATGAGCGACAACGATAGACCTTGCACAAGCTTTCAAAGCTACCGAGAAAACCATCCTGATGTCTGCCACCGTTGATGAAAAGCCACCATTGGAAAGCTCCACAATCCCCAAAACCCTGTTTTTTGTATTCAGCAACATCACGCAAAAAGTTTCACGTAGCTCTATCTGATCCATATTCCAAAACCCAACTAAAATATCGTAAACGTCCGATGAAGTCTGTACTGTAGGTCTTTGGCTAGGCCTGATCTTCGGACGATAACTCAAAGTAAGCTCTGCCACTATACTCAATTGTTCCCTGTCTAATACTTCCATGATCTTTGATTTTAAATGAATAAAAATTGATTATGGAGCCCTATAGCCGGTATAGGCCATTAAGGGCAAGGTGGAGGCCAAAAAATGTGGAGGCTCCCGAAGGGATACCCTTTTTTTTGGCACTACCTTGGCGAAGCGAACCCATATGGGCTATTTTGGCTATTTTTGTGGGAAATCAATAAAAAAACACCTTCGAACTGCTGTTTGGTACCGGTATAGTTTTGACAGCTAATGCAGCAAAGGATCAAAAATCAGGTATATCTGGCTTTGGCCTCTCCCAACGTTTGTTCAGCTCCACCAGAAAAGCATCGTGCTGCCCCTGATAATCTGCCCATATGTGTTCAGATTTAGGGAAGATCGCATTCGTCCTATTATCCCTACTATAGTTATGTGGACCGTCCGTTTTGGGATTCTCTAAATTTTCACGGAAGGTCGAATCGTTGATAAGGTCAGCCCTTAGACCAAAAAAAACTGCGTTGATATGATGAAGTGACTGATGGAAAACCATCGAACATAAAAAATCCAATGTATATTTTGCCTCTTCCCGATAAGCGGGCACGACATCTTCATATCCAGGCAATAGCTTCTTAAATTTCTTCATCGTAACCTGCGAGGCAGTGTATTTGAGTTGCATCAAGTCGGTACCAGCTTCCCTATAGGTACCTACCATGTGGCTGTCCCTACTCCGATGGATCAGTTCGGAGCGGTACTCTTCCAGTTTTTTACGGAGCATGGCATCAATCTGCTGTACAACTAGGCTTGTCTGAAAGCTATCCTTCCACTTCCCCCGTGCCGTATTGGCCATCGAATCCCAATCCTTTGTCTTTTCCTTTCCCTCTGTCAAAATATAGGAAACAAAATGCCCCATGTAATCAAAAGCTGAACAGAGGTGAAAAAAGACGTTATCCACCATAGAACTCAGCTCACAACTATATTTATAGACTGTTGGATGCATCTTGAAGGGTCCAGAAAACGGAAAAGCTTTCAAGTCCAATACTGCTCTTGATCTGATGCCATCGATTAACAGCTCATACCGAGTCATAACCGCGGAAATCCTGTAGACCACATTTTCCTGCATCAGGAACAATCGCTCCTGAACCTTGGCATCACGGCGATGGTCGTCATACATTTCGGTGACCGCCTGCACCCCGATATTGGTGATCCTGATCAGCTCCCTCAACGTTTCAATATCATGCTGACGGTCCAAGAGACCAAAAAATTCATGTGTTTCAGGCATAAGCTAAAATCATTTATTTTACCATTTTAAAGACATATAAATTATCCAATATACCTAAGATAACCAACTCCATGAAAAAAAGGACAGCACTGAATTGTTGAAAACATTGGAACGGCAAACTGAGCAACTTTTTTTCCGCAAAACCTTTGCAAGCATTATCTTTGTCCCAATGAGTTTACCACTTCGAATCACCTTCAATGGCCGGGATTACAGCTATACCATACTGACCAAAAATATTGAAAGCAACACAACTGCTATTAAAATTGAACTTGAAGGAGAGGAACTGACCATCTCACGCAATACCGCTGGAGAGTGGGATATTTTGGAACG
Organism: Pedobacter sp. T50_32; assembly: GCF_057652195.1. Taxonomy (NCBI): domain Bacteria; kingdom Pseudomonadati; phylum Bacteroidota; class Sphingobacteriia; order Sphingobacteriales; family Sphingobacteriaceae; genus Pedobacter; species Pedobacter sp. T50_32. The sequence goes on from NZ_JBYFBY010000007.1 coordinate 131,836, forward strand.
AACGATCAACGATGAACCTAGATTGCTGAAAGAGATTGCACGAAATGTGGCCTTACGATATCGTTTAAGGTAGCATAATGCTAGCAAACCTGCAAGCTATTTTTTGGATCTGGTAACCGGATCACCATTCAGAACAAGCGATTGAAATAAATGCCGTCCCCAACTAAACCCGACTGGAGCGACATCCCGCCCATGACCATCGGGAATAGCGGATATAGCGTAAAGCGGGGCCACATCTGCCAGAAAGTACAGCCCTAAATTTCCAAATCAATATGCTATCCGAACTTTCGAACTAATTTACAAGCCGTTAAAAAACCACCAACCAAAAAAAAAGCCTCAACTAATAGGAAACAGGTGGTCCTCCAATATCTTTTCCTTTCTTTTTTGCCTTTACTGCCTTATTCGTCTTTACCTTTATAGTCTTCGCCTCCGACTGCTGCAAACTTCCAGCAGCCCCATCAGCCGCAGTAGCAGTTCTAGCCGAAATCCTTCTGAACTCCACATCGACCAACTTTGCCACCTGCCGCTTGATCTTTTCATAGTTTTCCGTGATCTCCTCTTTCGAAACCCTGGCGATCACTGGAATATCCACATATGCTTTCTCCTCCCTTGCGATCGCCGTATGGTCATTCTGGATCTCACTATGAAACATCTTTAAGGCAATCTTCTGTTCTGGATTATCAGCCACGAAGCCCACAAACTCCCCTGAGGAAAGCCCTGCTATCTTACTTGCCGGAACAGCATAGTCCATCTGTGTCGAACGGGAAATGGATATATCAGCACTACTGATATTTTTACTCTCCTTTTGTTGGGAGATCTTGCCAAAGCTTTCCGACAGTTTCTTTGCCGTATCCCCAGTTACCTGCCCACTGATTACATTGCCAACGATTCCCGTAATTACTTCGGCCTGCTCAGCGCCATAATCCTTCTTCAACTGACTGAAATCCTGCACAGCCAAAGTGGTTGCCACCCTGTTACTCCTAGCCGTAGCAATCAGGCTATCCATGTTATTGAAGTAGATCGTAGGGAACTCATCGAAAACCAAACTACTTTTCTGTTGTCCTTTTCTGTTCACCAACTTGATCATACGCGAAATATAAAGTGACAATACTGCTCCATAGGTCTGCAATTTTTGCGGATTATTACCCACACAGATAATCTTAGGTTCATCAGGATTGTTCACATCCAAGGTAAAATCATTGCCAGAAAGCACATAGTATAAAGAAGCTGAGGAAAGCCTTGCCAACCCGATCTTTACACTGGCAATCTGACCTTCCAACTGTGCACTGGCATTGTTCTGCCAAGCTGAAATAAAGGGATTGATCAACACTTGTATTTCCGGCTGTTCGCTGAGCACCGTAAATAGCCGGTCGTAATCCACCTGCATCAGTTCGATCACATGGGGCAACGTACAATACCTCCCATCTTTATAACAACGCAGGTACCAGATAATGGCCGTTAAAAAATTGATCGGACTTTCCACAAAGAAATCCCCCTGCTTTTTGATCCAGTCCCTATTCAGTCCCATCATGATCGTACGACTAGCCTCGGTAGCATCGGTTAGATCGCCCATACTCAAAGGATCCAAGGGATTGCAACGATGGGTACGGTCCAGATCGTCGAAATTAATCACATAGAACTTTGGACAGATTTTATAATTGTTCTTATAGGCCAGCAACTTATTATAGGCAATCTTGGATAAGTCATCAAACTTGAAATCATAAAGGAACATCGTAAATCCCTTACGGATATGCTGATCGATGATGTGACGGATCACAAAATAGGACTTACCAGCCCCCGGGGTCCCCGCCACCAACAGGCCACGAAAGGGATTAATAACATTGATCCAGCTATTCCTTTCCTCCTTTCTAAGATGGTATTTCGCTGGTAAATTGATACTAAACTCATTCTCCAACAACCGTTCCTCTTGCGGAAAGGTCTCATTCTCCGAATTAAAAATATCATCGTTAAGACTCCCCTTGATTAACCGGGTCAACCTCACCCCTCCATTCAGGATCAACAGATAACCAACAATGGTCAGCCCGACATATAGTCCAGCAACCTGCAAGTTCGCTAACCTAAGGTAGAGCGCAAGAATGGCCAGCCAGTAGATGATTAGCCCTGCTACGATCCCAAGCAAAATACTTTTACGATCTGCCTTTTCATCCTTTCTGCCCTGTGCGCCCATCAAACTGATCACTAGACAAAGTAGTGCCGCAGCCTTGGCAGCGAACAGCCCATTGAATAGACCAAGCTTGGCAATATTGGCGATCAAACGGTCCGTAATTTCCGCCGTCCAGCCCAATTCTTTAAATGCCCGATAGCAGCACACGTAAAAATGGATGGCCAGTATAAATATGCTGATGAGCCTGGTCAGATCAATGATCTTCCGTAGGCCCTGGGTATCTTCTCCTGTCTGCATGACCTTCTTAAATAGAGACTTGTTGTTGTTTTTTCTTTTTTTTCCTGCGTTTAGGTATTCCGCCAGATGGATCTTGTTGCGTTGGAGCCAATAAATCTTCCAATAAGCTCGGCTGACTAACAGCAGTAAGAGATGGAAACGAAGTCTCTATCGGAGCCATGCGTTTAGCCGCACGTAGGATTGGCTGTAAATGGCTCGCTGGCTTGGTCTGACTAGCTAACCTTTCCATGATTGCCTTAGCACTGTAATCCTTTCCAAGATCAGAGCCATTGAAAACGCACTTCTGTTGATGGTCGACATAGGTCACACCGAAAACCTGCCCACTTTCATTCTGCCTGAATATTACAGCTATGCCCTTCTTTTCAGCATCCTTCACAAACCTTTTCCTAGTCACCGACCTATAGGACTTAAAAAGCTTATCGATACGTTCTTTAAGGTCTGGCCGGTAGGCCTTCCTTTTTTCATTGTGCTGCGCAAACCTTTTCTCCAGATTTCGTAAAGTCGGCTTGATATAAAAAGCACTGGCCTTGATCGGCACTCCAACCGGCTCCCCCTTTCCACCAATCACCGAATACATCAATCCTTTCCTTTCGAACATCGCACTATCTGGCTCACCCCTGATCGCTATAACATTGAAGCATCCCAACACTGCATTATACTCTGCCAAAGAAGTAAACTTATAGTCCCGGTTCACCGCCGTAAGCACATTACTGATCGCCCTTTTGGTCGGCAAGTGACCGTACTTCACCTTTTTGAATTCAGCCTTTTTGATCTTCGGAGCAAGGAGTTCCTCCTTACTTTCCGCCCTGACCAGCTCAAACTCCTTTTCGATTGCCTTTCTCGCTGCTTCGGACTTTTCAGCACCTATATTATGCAGGTCGATACGCTGGCCTTGTGGCGTAATATTGGTGGTCACAATATGCATATGCGTGTGGGCAGCATCGGAATGTCGATAGACCAGAAAAGGCTGTTCCCCAAAACCTATCCTATCCATATACTCCATTGCAATCTGTTGCAGCTTATCATCACCTAATTTTTCTTGGGAATGAAAATTCAGCGTGATGTGTACCGCGTTGGTCTTCACGTTCGGTTTGAGCCTCAACAGGTGCGAAAAGCGGTTCAGCTTCTGTTGCCTATCCAGCTGCTCCGCATCTCCCGCAAAACCACTGGCCAAGATCAGTCGGGCCTCTCCCTCATCTAGTTTGTTCTCATTGTAATAAAGTATGGCCCGCATACTTTTGGATGCCGTTATTCTTGCAACCATTTTTCAGCCAGTTTGGATACTACAGCAAGTAAGCGGTCCACCTTTACATCTATCTTCTGATACATCTCCGCTGTCTGCAGCGCATAATAGCTACGTTTGTTCTCCTCCTTCGCCCCATTGAACTTCCTGGTCACTTGGTTAATATTTACCCCTATCGCCTTCAGTTCCCTTCGTATACCCGCCAGTTCCTCCATCACCGGGTTCATCGAAACATCCTGTTGGTATAGTCTGATATGCTGTTTCCCCAGTATCTTTCTACAGACCTCGGCAACCGAGGGGCTATAACTTTTCCGCTTCAGCTGCTCCAACTTTTTGAACATGGTCTCTGTTACCCTGATGATGATATTGTGGCTAAGCAGTTCTTCAGTAGCTGCTAATTTCTTTCTTGACATAAGCTCTTAGATTAGACGCTTACAGCAGCACGAGTTCCGAGTGGTGCCCCCGGCCTGAAGGACGGCAAAGATTTTTTGCGCATGCAAAAATACATCTTTGCCTAGACCAAGCGGGCTACCAAACAAAGCTCCCGATCCTTGCCGAAAACGATCGTGAATGAAAAATGAATGGATATGTTTACGGTCTAGCAATACGACTTTTGTTGATCTCGGCAGCGGCCTGCATTACCGCCCTTCTAACCTGCTGCCTCAACCATGTTCTTGAAAAGGATTTTGTTTTTCTCATCCTGAGGTATGGGCTACCATTGTACTTTCGCCCCTGGATGTTTGGATCTTTGTTTCGATTCGTCATAACTAAAAAATTAACTCGAAACAAAGTTGCTCGTGCAGGAAATGGCCTTATCACTAGTAGTGAACAATTTTTAATCTAAAAAGCGAATAATTACTTTTTCATTTTGTACATGTAAAATCTAATTACTATCTTAGAAAAGATTAACTGCTCAGATCTCAGTGCTTTACGAGCGATTACTACTGCAAATGTAGTAGTATATTTATTTGCTAGAAATTCCTTCAGCAGTTTTTATCTAACCTTTTATATATACTAAACATTATGATGTCAAAAAGTTGGACAATGCTAACAAGATCATTTTTGGCGAGTTTGAACTGATATTGACAGAAATCAACAGTGGTAAACAAATAATTTTTAAAAACGGTCGCTTCGATCTTAAAATAAATGCCTGTATATGCGATCAAACGAAATAGGACGCATTTCATTCAATTATCTTCATTAGATAAGGTCTAACGCCTAAAATGGAAAACGTTTAAATTAAACTATCTTAAAAAATCATTTGCTTTTACCCGTTTATATTCTGGAGAACAATCAAAAAGGTAATTTAAAATGTTTAGGTGACCTGCTCCGAAAATTACTAAAATCTTATCGGAAGGTGTAGTTTTAATCCGCTGAATATTTCTAAAAATTTTTAAGTTTCTATTAAACCACCTGCCTGTTTCAAAATTAACACCTACAAAATCTCTTTCCGTGGATTCATATTTAAACAAGCCTATTAGGTAATTGCCTAAACTTTTTTTTATATGATCTTCATCATTTTCTTGTCGCAACGCTGGCAATATTCCTTTTGTTTTAAATATAGAAGGTTGGCTGTATTTTATGGATGAATCCGGATTCTTTAAGAAATATCTCTCAAACTTTTTTGTTTCAACGCTATCTTTTTCGTAGACAATATTATTTACCTTATCAGTGAACTCTCCCCACTCATCAACACAATAAAGTTTTTTTATGCCAAGCTGCTTTGCGAGACGAAATCCAATTTGTTCTTCTTCAGTTCTTTTAAGTTTGTATTTACCTTCCAAATAGCTATTAAACACTGAATCTGTAAAGATTTGTTTAGAAGGTTGCCGCTCGATTACTATAATAGTGGGTTTAAATTGAGAAATCTTATTTACTATTTCTTCTATTTCTTTTTGATACTTCGGATCGAGCACATCGATCTGATCACTTTTACTAGTTTGAACTACATCAAGGTTAGGAAAGTTAAAATGAAAAGTCCCCAACATCATTACTTCCGGTTTCGGTGATTGGGCTGCCATTAAGTTTGAAAATAATAAAAGCAGCAGTGCTAAAGTTAATTTTTTAATCATATCCTTAAGACGCTATAATTTAGGACTTGTTACTTGAATGTAATTAAGAATTCAATGTCTTCTGCGCATATAAATGAGTGCGGCACAACAACAATAAACTACCTAGTAGCCATTGCTAAAATTTTTATAAGCTTAACAACTTACTCGATATTTATGAAAAGCTAGCTGAGCGGACGCAGTACGCGAGGCTTTGGGGCGACAGCGGAGCCGTCGACACTAAACTATTTAAACTTCAATACTCCTATTGGAACAGAATGGTATTCCTCCAAGCTTTTAACAAAACTGCAAGGGCTGATTTTGGCATACCGATGTAAAATAACCAAAGCCGACATAAATGCTGAGACCAAGGAACAAAGATCAAAGAAAAATAACAAAGACCAAACTATGGTCCGTCACCCAGCAGCCGCAACCAGTTCACAAATCCTGTTTTTCATTTCGTGGTACAAGTGCAATGTCTTTCCCCCGACGAGCGTTGCATCACAGTTGGCAGCAATAAAAAGGGCTAACTCCTGCTCTTTGAAATATAGTAATAAGGAACTACCTCCAAACACCGCACCCTGATGGCCGAACTGCAGCTTTTTACCGTAAGTAAACAGATCAAGCCCTAAACCATACTCTGATTCTTTAGTCGGCGTCGACATCAGTTCCAAACTTTGCGGACTGATGATCCTATGTTTGGCGAGCGACTGCATAAAACTAACAAAATCCAGACTTGTGGCGACTAGCCCACCATCACCATATTCACTATATATTTCAACTTTTGTCGGCAAAGAAACGTTCTGAAGGCGACCATCTCCAAAACGATCCATATAGAAGTTAGGCATGGCAAACCCATCGAGAAAATCCTTATCATTTCTATAAAAAGTGTACTTCAAGTCATATGGACGAAAAATGTTATCCGACATCCATTTCCATTCCTCTCGTTGGCCAATATATTCGATAATCAATGACAGTAGCACATAGTTCGTATTTGAATAGTGGTAGGCGGCATCTGGCTGAAGGTAATTCCTCCGATTGACGAATTTCAGGATCTTTTCAAGATTCCATCGCTGAGAGAGATCATTGAACCAATGCAAGCGGAAATTATCATCGGCTATATAGTCGGGAATACCTGATCTGTGGCTGAGCAACATCCGGACGGTAATATTTTCCGCACCCTTTATTTTGCCAGCAACATGCCGAGGTAGATAATTATCAATACTTCTGTCAAGTTGTAGCTTTTGCTGCTCATGCAACATCATTATCGCCGTCGCGGTATAAATTTTGGTCACACTACCACCTGCATGCACGAACCCGTTGGTCAAGGATTGATTATCCTCGATACGCGCATAACCCGCTGCTCCTTCCCATACACCTTCTCCATCTGCAATGGCTACCGATATCCCAGGTAGGCCCTTCTTTGAATATTCTTGAATGATCGAGTTGATCTTTAGTCCAAGTGTGTGGTCCGATTTATAAGTCTGTGGAAATTTGGTCTCCCTAACCGGCTGTTCAAAGATCTCTTTGGAACAGCCCAACAATATAAAGGCAAGCCCAAGTATCAGGGCAAATTTGTTTCTCATGATGTTATTTTTTTGACAGATTGAACCTGGATCCCAAGGTCAAAAGCGAACTTGGTAGGATCGGAAAGGCATTGTTATACTTGATGGCTGGCATGACCTCATAGCCCATAAAAGGTGTCAGCTGATTATATTTTCCAAAGTTGAACTCATAGCCAAAGTCTGCGGCCAATGGAACGACCCACCTGCCTTCCGATTGCGCTCCACTCTTCTGCCATTTATCACCAACCATCTGATACAGAGGATTTGAGTTGTTGAAATATATCATCCTTCCCAGTCCCATGCCTACCCCGGGCCTAAACCTACCTAACAATGGCCGGTAATAAAAAAGGGTGGACACATAGATCGCATTGCCATGCTCAGCATGGTTGAGCCAGCCGATGTTCAGGCTTTGTGAAGCAACATGGCCAATATTATAGCCATAATCTATCCCTAGCGCGACACCTGGATTTTTGAAATTATCTATCAATTGTTTAAACGGCAGGTTGTAACCCTGCATCGACAACTTGACCGAATAACTCAGCCTTGAAGGTGATTGGGAAAAGACTTTACCTATGAACAGGACCGTCAATAGCACGACCAGCCCTATATGTTTGCTCTTCATAGCTAATATGTTTGTTTAGTTTAAGCGTATAAATTCAGTTGCTAATCTCCGTTTTTTCAAAACTCTATTTCAGCACCGTCGACAAACTACATTGTTTCCACTACAAAAGGATAAACCGTACAGTTGAAACGAACGTGAACTCAGCGACCAGACTTAATTCGTTCATCGCTCAGCCCGTATCTCGTGAGCCGTTTAGATCATCATCGGTCAAAAATGTCAACTGGAGAAAAATGCCGACCCGCAAAAAAGCGAAGTCGGCAGCAAGCTTCATTACTCGGTTGTCCAAAAAATTAAAATGTATATTTTACTCCTATGCCACCATTTTCAGACCCAAAACCTCCCCCGTTCAGATTGATAGCTGGCATCCAATCGGCACTCACTGCGATGGGTGTTCCCTCGAATTTATACTCCAGACCTGCCACGCCAGCAATACCAAAATAGAAGGAGCTGGTACCCTTACGATATTCGGCTGGAAATATAGAGTTTTTTATAGATGAGTTCCCTAGGTAAACACCTCCACCAACTAGCCAATAAAGTCCGTTCACCTCAGCTATGGGTCGCTGATATTGATAAAGTGCGGTAAGGGCAATATCATTTACGATCCCGCCGAAACTTCTATAGCGGATAATGCCCTCGATAGCATGCCTATCAGTCAAAAAATATTTCGCTGTTGCTGAAATGCCCCAAAGAAACTTGACACCAAGCGCAGCCTTGTATGGACTTTCAGCATTGGTTGATTGACGTACAGTTCCAGTTTCCTGAACATTATTTATTTCATTGCTACCAGCGCTTCCTCTTCTAAGTGAATCCGGTGCATCACCGTTGGTCCTACTCAAAATTTTCATTGCAGGATAATTTTCATTTGCAATCCTGCTTGCCGATGTTGCGTTAGCAGGCATAGCCTGCTTATTCAATTGGGCATTTGCATTTAAGATTGCCAGTATCGGCGCACAGAATAAAATGGTTTTTAGATGTTTCATATATATTAACGTGTTATGTATTCATTATTAACTAGACACTTGTAAAAGCAACCGCTGTTACCCGACCGTTAGGTAATGTTGGGCAAAAGTACCGCGACGACGGCTGTATTTTCTTGGTACTGCTACGGCTGCTTCAAATTTCGGTAGTACTACGCTATTTGAAACACCTTACTTCCGCGCTAATCCAACCCGCCCAAGACAGATATAGGTTCGCACCAACAATTTCGCATTCCACTTCAAAGCGAAATAACTCCTAGCATAGAATGGTTCAATCAATATGAAATACAAATACGGATATAAGCAAGTGTATTTGAACGAAAGAGGTCTTTATTCCTTAAGCAGGCTCGACGCTAAGCAGGCACAAATATGATCGCTCAAATTCAATAATTAAGTACCACTACCGATGTCATAAAAAGCGTACAAACCCTATATTATGCCGCTGGCAAGCCCTCTATTTTTGTCAAAAATTAATCAATATGACAATAAAAAAAATCATGATTGCGAGCCTGCTTTTCATTTCAGGCGCAATGGTAGACCTTGAAGCAAGGGCTCAGCAGCAAAAAAACATTCCTGCCAAAGTTAAAGCTACTGGCGAAAGCAAATCTGGAGGTCAAAAGATCTTTCAATGGATAAAGGATGATCTAAGGAATTATTATGTGGCCTCGCTAGCCAATGGCTCGGTACTTATTGTCAGTATGGATGGTCAATGGCTCCAAAGTATCCATCCTGTTCTCGACCAAAAATTTCCACCAATTATTTCGGCTGCTATTAACCCTTATCGAGTAAAAGGCAATGAGATTGACAATATGGTTATCGTTGAGGATGCCAAGATAGGCAAATATTATAATGCGGATGTAACTTCCGATGAGGATGTGACCACGTTGTATATTGACCTGAATGGTAAGATTTTCAAAAAAGAGAAGAGATAAAATAAGCCGCTTAAAGCGGCTTTATTTTCAAATGGCCAGTACATAAATCAAACGATCCAGCGCTAGCCCCGACATCGAAGCTTTCATTTCCGACATTTGAAAAACAGCTATTGTAATGAAAGAGTTCACGGTTATCGACAGACTGCTTTTTTATTGCCTTAAAATGATCAAAAACCAACCTTCTTGGCACTGAATTTCCCTTCTATGGAGACTATGCCGATCCTGTCTCCTACCGGAATTGAAAAATGTCCGGCAGTACCCACATTAAATGTTCCAAATACGGCACTTTCGCTAACAGATCTTAGTTTGATATGGCCATCACTGACCGAAAGGGGTTGCAGTATCTGGTTGTTGGTATGCGTATACATTGAAGTCCCATCAGGCACGACATATTGAAATGTATTCTGCTGTAAATTTCCAATATTGAAAAGCATCCATTTGTTATTTCCTTTCCATTTTAACACAAATGCACCGTTGTCGTCCCTATTAGCGAGCATATAGCCGTCAGCAGTTTTAAGCAATCTAGCATTTCTTATCGTAATCAAATTACCTCCATTGATCCTAAACTCTATCTCTCCCCCCATAACTTCTATATTTGAAACCAATAACACTTGATGACTGCCCATATTAAGTTCCAAACTTACTGCTATTGGATTGATATGGGGAAGCGTTGCTGGAGCCGTATACCGAGCACTACTACCCGATGGTGCTAGCTTGCCAACATTTCCGGGCAAAGTCCACCGTTTAACGTACTTGGTTTCCAAATCTACCTGTTCCCCAACCATTAAAGGAGTCCCATCAGGCGGTACCAACGGAACCAGAAAGCCATTATCGGCAGTTGCCGATGGTAATACCCTTACCGCTTTCAAATCTAAAACATCATTAGTCCTCACTGTACTTACCTGTGGTAAGAGGTACATCCACTGCATCAGTGCCCAATCGCTAAAATGCTTTGTCTTCACCTTCACTCTTTTATTTACGATATCAACTTCGGTAGGCTGCAAATAACACCAAAACCCTTTATCGTTTTGGTAAGCTACACCAAGAAAATGTGTTGAAGAAATTCCGGTCTCCTCGCTGTAATTAAATACAAGCTCTACTTCCTTGTTAAATACAATGCCATGGGGCTTCAAGCGGAAACCAGTACCAAGGCCAGCAGGGTTGGAATTGGTGATAGGCTCTATACTTATTTCTGTCGCATTAGCCAAGGCACCAGCAGGTATGATGATCTCTAGGTCTTCTTCCATACTTAATAGACTACCTCCATCTGGACCAATAATCTTACTTCTTAAAACCTCATAACCTAGCGTATGATCCAAAACACTTCCTACCGGATAGGTTTTTGGCTTGTGCTGATCTTGTGGCGGTGCAGTATTCTTTTTACTGCAAGAGGCCAGCGAGAAAAATGAGTAGGCTACAAAGGCCACAAAAAATAATTTACGAAAATACATTTGCATTGATTTATGTAAGAAAATACAAATCTGCAATTCCCATGCATTGCAGCTATCAGTATCACTACCCTATTCAAAGAATAAGTGCTTATACGTAAACCATAGGGTGCTGGTTCTGTAACATATTCAAAATTTGGTGGATTATACAGATCACAGACCACCTACCCAAACAACAACTTAAGTAGTTCTACTTAAAATAGATATTCCTGGTTTACTTAGTTTGCACTATTAACTTATATTTGATAAAATGATAAAAATAGCTATCGCTGATGACCACCAGCTTATTTTAAATGGGCTGAAGGCTATCTTAAAAGAAAGTACAGAGATTGATATTGTCTTTACTGTAACCGATGGACAGCAGCTCTTACAACAACTAGAAATCGAAATCCCAAAATTGCTCTTGTTAGACATAGAACTCCCCGATAGCAATGGGATTGATTTATGCAAAACTGTCAAAGGTAAATATCCCGACATCAAGATCATTGCACTCACCAACCATGAGGAAACCGTATATGTTAGAAAGATGATGAAAAGCGGTGCAGATGGCTACCTGCTGAAAGGAACCGATCAACTTACACTCATAGAAGCTATCACCACAGTGAATAAGGGCGAACAGTTCATAGATGAGTCTATCAAAAAAAATATTCTGCAGGAAACCATTTCTGGAAAAAAATCTAATTCACTGCTTAAACTCACCAAAAGAGAAAACGAAATACTCACTCTTATTGCCAATGAATATTCCAACCAAGAAATTGCCGATAAGTTGTTTCTGAGCATACGTACCGTAGAATCGCACAGGTTAAGTCTAAGTCAAAAACTTAATGTTAAAAATACTGTGGGATTGGTCAAAGAGGCCTATCTGCGTGGCCTAGTAAAATAGCATCATTAGAAATTTCTTTTTTGTATAAAAAAGCCGACCCGCAAATAGCAAGGTCGGCTACACATTACATTAAACTACTAAATTTAAACCTCAAAGGTGCTTTTGTTAAATGTAGACTTAATACGTTTACGGCCTTCCTTGGGCCAAAATCATTCATCGTTATGAATGATAGATCCTAAATAAGTTACATTTATTCTTAAGGTCGCCGTCAATTGGTTCGCAGTCCTGCTGCGCTTGCACTTGCAAAAAATTATTTAAGACTTTATAAATTTTACTTTTTGACCAGCTACAGAAATAAAATATATGCCTGGCCTTAAGTCCATAATTTCTAGCTTTTGTCCTGATATTTTCGCTGATTTAATTTTTCTACCATAAACATCATAAATAATTGCCTCAATGTTGTCAGCGACATTTGTTAGATTTACAATATCACGGGCAGGATTCGGGTAAACGGCAATCTCTGTCTGATGTAAGACAAAATTTACCGAAACAATTTTACTATAGCTGAAATTACCATTGTTGTCAATCTGCTTTAATCGGTAATAGTTCACGCCAATTTTTGGATGTTTATGTACAAAAGCGTAATTGCTAGCTACATTTTTCGCAGTGACAGAGCCAATCGTATTGAAAGAGTAGCCATCAGTGCTCGTTTCGACATTGAAACCGTTATTATCTTGCTCCATCTCGGTCCGCCAATAGAGCGAAACGTTGCTTTTATTTCTCTGTGCAGTAAAACTGCCCAGCTGAATAGGTAGCACGCTAGTGTCAAATTTCTGCATAAACAGGCCGTTGGCGCTATAGGTCGCGTAAATTTCTCCAATTTCAGAAATATTGAGCAAAACCCGACCAACACCGCCAGAAGAAAGATGGCTTTGCTCGCCTACCAAGTTCCATTCATTTTGATGGAAACGCTTGATGACAACCTTATCATTTTTAGTTCGTTCTATGTAGGCAATATAGGGTACGCCCATACCGTCGACAATAATCGTGGCATCTTTCACGTCATGCTCATTTTGCTCTATTTCGCGCAAAGAAATCCACTCTGGACCAGATTTATGGTTAGCCAGGTTTTCCGTTGCGATTACGTTTCTTGACACCATTGCTTTGTTGTTCCACAATTCTTTAAAGCTAACGAACACATTGTTGGACTGATCGATTGCAATAGAGGGGAATGCAGCAGCGGAAGAGGTTGCTTTCCCCGTGCCAATATTGGTCCAAGAGTACCCATTCCAACTCACGGCGTTGATTTCATCTTGTTCGGTGATGTAGGCAATAGCCGGATTTCCATCTTTATCGAAAGCGGTAGAAATGCTTTTTGAGGCAAATGAAAATCCTGGACTGGCCAGCGCTGCCCATGTTTGGCCACTGGCATCATATTTCATCGAGGTAATCCTGTTACCATTCGCTTCATCTATGTAGGTAATAAACATTTCGTTTTTGTTATTTATGCTTAGCGAGGGGTCTTTGATACCGCCAGCTGAAAACCCTGCATTACCGTGGATCTGCCAATTGTTTGTCGCCTGATGATAGCTCATCACCGTAGCTTTTCCGCCATGGTCGCCATCGGCAAAGCAGACAAATGCCACACCCTGCCCGTCAAAGGCCAAAGATATACCTTCGGTTGTACCAGAAGAAAACCCCTCTGGACCAACATTTACCCACCCCGTTCCCTGATAGCGCTTAACCACTGCCTTTCGACCCGCATTTTCCGCATATGCTATATGCGGCATTCTACTAGAACGATCTATTACCGTAACAAAACGCTCTGTTCTTGTAGCACCTATACCGGGATTATCTATAATTTCCCAAGCGTTTGAGCTTGCGTTGTAGATCCTGGTAGTCATTGCGGGCTGTACATTCCTATCAGTACAGATTAATATAATCTCACTTTCATTCCCGCTGACCAGCACATTCTCCCAAGTTGTACCCGTAAAGTTCCGAGTGCCTACAAATTCCAGACCATTCGTCTGTCTATTAACCATTGCAACACTTAAACTCCCTATAGCTGAATTTTCCTTGCCCGAAATATAAATCTTGTCATTTTTATCGATATGCATAAATGCACCATAGGTAATACCAGTGAATGCCTGGGCTACTTCAGTCCATTCCTGATTGCCCCCTAAGCGCTTGATGATAGTTCCAGTATTATTGACCAATGCCACATAAGGATGGTTCTGGCTATCGATGGCAAATAAAACGTTGTTATTATTTGACTTATTGGTACTCAATTCATTACTTACAAGTTGCCAGGTAGAACCCACTAGTTTGCGCACGCTAATATTCCTATCTATCTGTTGATATGGGGCGGCATAGCACATATATAGCGCATTATTTCGGTCTATAGCTAGGCTAACATGTTCCGTTGCGTTTCTGACGCCTACCTGCTGATCACCGACATCGATCCAACTTCCGGTTTGGAATTTTTTAACTGCAATAGTGCTCTGTGAAGTTTGATACAGGACATGCGGCACATCGTTATCATCTAAGACCAAAGATAAACCGTTGCTATCATAACCACTTTGTAGATTGTTGTTAAAGCCGCCAAGTTGTTCCCATTGACTAGTACCGGCCCTATAGACCGATATATTATAGGGGGACTGATAATGTTTAATCGCAATAATCGGAGTACCATTTTTAGTAATTGCGATTGCTACCCTTCTACCCCCACTGCTATTGAATGGAGATATGGAACCTAGGACGTCCTGCCAGATACCTGTAGCCCTGTTCAACTTTCTTACATATACTGAAACTGAGCGACCATGGTAGGCCATGTATATATCCCCATTGGTATGGGTTGCAGATGATACATTTTGTATCATAAAATCGGAGTTGCGCGTACTATTGGTTAAGCCCACATGATCCCACTGCTGTGCCATTCCATCGAAGGGTATGCTCGATAGAAGAAACAGTAAAGCATAGATTGCAGCGGACCATCTGCGGCGAACGAATAAATTGATAGGTTTTACTAGCATAAGATATAAGTGGTTAATGTTCGGCAAAACTATCATCCAGGGTGTAGCATTTTTTAGGTACTGTTACGCGGCGTAAATTTTGAGTAGTATTACCTAAAGAAGATTGCTATCCCAAGCGCATAGAGATGTGGCGAGCAATCCCGAAAGGGCGTTAGTCTCTATCGGTTTCAGCCGAGTTGGATCTCTCCAATATATTCTTCACAGAATCAAGCAAAAAGATTATTCGAGGGTCCACGATAGATGTGTGCTAGAGGTCAAGCACTTTAAATCTCCATGGTACTCCTGGTAAAAAAAGATGCTTGGATCTTATGACAAAAGACCATTACTTCCTTTGTCAATTAATTCCACAAGCGTCTGCCGACCGCTGTACAAGTAGCAAGCGATCGGAAATTTGTTACCAATATCAAGAATGCGGTGTATCAGGAATTCATTTATAGTAAAAATAATTTCAAGACCAAGACGGAGGGTATCCGAAGTGACTACTTTCTCTG
This sequence comes from Pedobacter sp. T50_32, assembly GCF_057652195.1. Taxonomy (NCBI): domain Bacteria; kingdom Pseudomonadati; phylum Bacteroidota; class Sphingobacteriia; order Sphingobacteriales; family Sphingobacteriaceae; genus Pedobacter; species Pedobacter sp. T50_32. The sequence goes on from NZ_JBYFBY010000007.1 coordinate 147,439, forward strand.
GTTTAAAGGATTAAATAGATTGATTTTAGAGTTTTTAAGGTGTATCGGGCCTGGTTGGGCCGTTCGCTTTTGAATATATTTACAGTCTCTTTCCATGTGCTTTTAAAACAACGCATGCTGATTTAAATAAGATTGGCTTTGTGAAAAGTCCTTGGGGCAAGATAGATCGAAGTCTAAATTTCATTTTGCCAGCAAAAGGCAGACCTGACGGTCTGCTGCCTTTAGAACTTTTAATCGGGTAATGTAAGAATGGCTTAGGAGGATATACACAGCATACTATTTTCCCACCGTACATTCAGTTCTAACTAGACACTTAGCTTTGTGGCATCCTGCCGTTTGTCTACGAAAACACTCCTTACGTCTACATACATGTCAAAGCTCTATCAGTTTAAGTAAGTTTGCCGAAAGCCTTCCCTCGCAGCATCGGCACTACGCATACCAGATACCACTGTTACGAAATTTTGCACTTGAACGAAGTTGGCTATAGCTGTACCATTACCAGCAAAATAGATCGTTGCAATTTAACATGATTATTAGATGAAATTTAAATTAATACTACTTGCTACATTAATTATTCCTGTCTACAAAGATGGCTTGGCTCAAAACAAATTCCATCAACGTCTGGATAGCCTGATGGAAGCCTATAACAAATTAAACTGGAATGCTGCCGTCATCGTCGCCAAGGAGGGGCATATTATATTCCAAAAAGCGATCGGATATGCCGACGTAGAAAAAAAAATACCATTACAGGTCGATGCGATGATGGCGTCCGCCTCAGTCGGAAAGATGTTCACGTCCACAAGAATCATGCAGTTAGTCGAGCAAGGTAAGTTATCCCTACAGGCTCCGGTAAGTAGATACATAAGTGGTTGGAATCTAAAGAATTTTGATAAAATTACACTTCATCAGCTGTTGACACATACGTCTGGGCTGGCCAGCACTTGGGACAATCCAAAATATGATTTCACCAAAAACTATACGGTAGCAGAATTCAAAACCCTGTCGGAAGAGGTACCTCTCATATTTGACATACCAGGTAAACAATACTTTTATAGCAACATAGGATATACCTTGTTGGGCGAGGTCATCGCAAAGATTGATGGCATACCGTACCAACAGTCGATAGAGAAATATATCTTTCAGCCGATTCAAATCCAGCCATTAAAAGATCTCGTAGCTACAAGACAACTAGCCAAACCGTATTATCAGGTTGCGTCCGATAAATTCATAGAGGACCAGGAGCAAAAGCTAGTTATTCATCAAGCACCAACGGGCGCAGGGGGATGGATATTAGGAGCACCCGAGTTATATAGATTTGTAAGTGCTTATCAGCAAGGTAAATACTTATCGAGATCAAGTATGGAGGTACAGAGGACAGCAAACAAAATTTTTAACGGATTAGAAAGGAACTATAGATATGGATTATCGCTCCTCAACCTCAATATGAACAAACCAATATTTGGACATAATGGAGGGGGAAAGGGGTATACTGCTGAAGGCTTTTTTGATGCTGAATCCGGATATACGATAATAATGTTCTCCAACCAATACGGTTCGGGTTACGGAATTACTTCAAACCTTTTTAGAGTGCTTTACGACAAAGAGATTATTCCTCCAGCACAACCAGCCTACATTCGACTGATCGAACAGCTCTATAGCGTGGGTGCCAAAAATATGTTAGAGGAGACTGAGACCTTTTTCCAGAAATTGGGGATCAGTCCATCAGGCCTTCTTCTCAGCCGTACAGCTGACAATCTCGTTTTGGCCAAGGACTATAATAATGCCAAAGTGATAACCGAGGTTGGAAGGAAATTATTTCCCACATCCCCTACCCAATGGCTTCTCAGCGGTGACATCGCATTGAAGCTAAATGAGGTTGACAGCGCAATGAATTACTACCTTCAAGCCAAAAAATTGAGCGAGCAGGCCAAGGATGCGCTAGCGTTCGATGCAGCTGAAGACAAATTAAAAAAAATGATAAGGTAATCAACAGATAGGTTGATAGATACATAAAAAATAAGCATCTTAATCTGCGTGGGTTTTTCAAAGCTAATAATAATTTAAGTTACCCAATTAGTGGGGAAGGATCGTTTTGTACAATTTCCTTTTTTCAACTGTAGGGCAACTCTAGCGGGTTCGGCAATAGAAGCTCCAAATATTATTAAAGGAGCTGGATGTTGCATTAAGCTCATACGTTCTCTATCGCCAATACACTCCGGCAGGCAGTGACAGAACTGTGGCGATAATGGGCAAAAAAGATGCTACAACATTATTTTTACCAAATAAAATACTGTTACAAAACAAGAAAGCCCATTGGCAATTCAACGGGCTTTCCTTATACAAACTTACGAGCAATTATAATCATAGTCCTGACCTCAAGCGTCTAACAGGCAAAGGCTATGAAATTCAGTATGAGGGACATTTCGGCACTATGCTAATCATCCCTAACTTGTCATTAACTTAATCGGAGACAAAACTTACGGATAGAGACCAGCTCTTTCATCGTCGTATCATTGTACACACAGTTAATTTTCTCACGATTGATCAACTTGCGGATCAGCTCCCCCATAGATTGGCAGTTACTGGAGGTTAGCAATTTCTCTAAGCGTCAAAGAATTTTCTACGTACTCCAGTTCTTAAAGGATAGTCTAAACGAGTTGTATTCTCTTCTTTTTGAAAGCCCATGAGGTACATTATTGGTGTTCAGACAGGCACGAGTTCCGAGTGCCTGCTCCGACCGCAAGGGCGGCAAGATGTTTTTGTCCGTGGACAAAAATACATCTTGCCTAGACCAAGCGGGCTACCAAACTAAGCTCCCGATCCTTGTTGAAAACTATGGTGAATGTGAAAAATGAATGGATATTGTTCAAGGTCTAGCAATACGACTTTTGTCGACTTCGGCAGCGGCCTGCATTACCGCCCTTCTAACCTGCTGCCTCAACCATGTTTGAAAAGGATTTTGCTTTTCTCATCCTAAGGTATGGGCTACCATTATACCTTTCGCCCCTGGATATTCGGGTTCTTGTTTCGATTCGTCATCACTGAAAAATTTAATTCGAAACAAAGTTGTAGCGTTAGAAAATCAGTTTATCACTAGTAGAGTAATATAAGAATGCAATCTATTAAAACTTAAAATGTTTACTTGGTCCATCACTATCTTTTATAACGATAAGGTTCAGAATCAAGTTGATCGAAATTTCAGTTCAGTTAAATGGAAGGTTGGCATGTGAGTGAACCATGGTAGAACTTTAGACAAATTAAAATGAAATCATGCAGCTTGTTTTTGATTGGAATTGCACACCTACTTTTAACCATAATTTACAATTACAGGGTGCATACTCTCTCCTGTTAAAAATTGATAATATCATTTTTTGATAGTTTGACATATGAAACTGGCTTTCATTTCACATTTACCAAGCATTATATCGTATAAAAGAAAAGCTATTAATTTTAACCCGAGTTAAATTTGAGTAAACGTATTTTTCAGCAAATCACTTAGCAATGATTTTCCCTTCTTTTAAAAGTTCATTTTCTATGTTATCCTTCAATATATCCAAGCTAATTATCGGCTTTTTAAGTTGATGAACGATGAGGGCACAACGTTGTATCACATTCACCATACTGCCACCTGCAATTTTATAATGAGCAATATCTCTTAACAGATCGGGCTGGGCTCCAATAAGCCATTCCTCAGGTATCATCTGCTGCCAAAGGTGCATCCGAAGTTGTTGATCTGGCATCGGAAAATACAAAACCGACTGGAAACGACGAAAGAATGCCTCATCAAGATTATCCTTTAAATTGGTTGCCAACACTACCATTCCTGGAAAATCTTCAATTCGCTGTAGTAAATAGGCGACTTCTTGGTTAGCGTGTCGATCGTTGGATGAATTGGTCTCTGAACGTTTACCAAACAGAGCATCGGCCTCATCAAAAAAAAGCACCCATTTCTGATGCTCGGCCCTATCGAATATTTTGGCAAGATTTTTCTCTGTTTCACCAATATACTTGGAGACTATCATGGATAGATCTATTCTATAAACCTCCATATCATGTCTCTTACCCAAAAGAGAGGCTGCCAATGTTTTCCCAGTACCTGGAGGGCCATAAAATAGACAGCGATAACCAGGCTTAATGTATTTGTTGAGTTGCCATCTCGAGCGGATGTCGCTCTCATGCTCCAACCACTTCGAAATAGCTTCCAAATCCTCTTTTAAATGATAGGGAACTACCAAATCTTTCCATTCCAAAAAGGTTTGCATCCGTTTTGCCGGAAAATCAGCACTGTAATCGGGTCGGTAATCTCCATTGTTGAGTACTTTCGCCAAAAATTCTTCTGAGACGGTTAATTTTCCGCTTAAAAATGGTTCACCATCTCCCTGGCTTTCTAAACGTATAATATTTTCTTTGTAGAACCAATGCTCTTTACTGAATAATTGCATCACCAACGAACGGATTTCTGGATGGTCTATACTTAATAAAAATGCAGCCGTTTCTCCTGTGGGAAGGAAACCGCTATGTAACGTACCTTTCCAACCACCAAATTCGGTGTACGGTCGGTCTAGTTCTTTGTTTTGTATAAAAAATATATCTAGCGCCTGTGGATGGATGTGAGGCATTAACGCCAACAGCAACACAACGGTTTCTTCCCAAGTTAATTCTTGACCGGTGAGTTTAGATAAGTCTTTTTCGCCCAGCTTAATATCCCGTAGCGAACTGTACTCGCTCTCTTGTCTGAAGTAAAGCGAAAAAGCGGTGTGGAGCAGGGTTGGAAAATTTTGGATGCAAGATTTCATTATTTTTCAAGGCTGATTTTCATAGATTGTAAAGTGTTTAATTAGCGATTCCTGATACGGATGGCGGAACTGATTTCACACCATTTTCTGATGGGATTGTCTCAGAAATAGTCTCAGCAGAAGTTTTATTTGTTGCTTTACAAACAAATTTTGCTGTCACGGAACCTGATTTTGGTCCTTTTGTAAGATCAGTGGCAGATTGATTAACTGTAACCGAATAATCAACAGGATTTCCGCTATCTACCCATTTTTTCACCCCTCTCTCAACATATTTTAAATGTGCGCTGTTTGCCGATCCGGTAATTGGATACATATTGAATCCTTTACCCGGACCACCGATATTGTGATTCAGTAAATGACCGCGTACATATTTGTCTGGGGCAAGTTCAGAAGGATCAGTAGGCAGATGGGCCATTAGCTCAGCTTGCTGCCCAGCTTCCGGTCCTGAACCCTTAAGATTAGTTACTTTATCCAATGCATTCTTATCAAGATCGGTAGCTGTCATTGACATTCCTACTGTACTTCCACCAAGGGTAGCCGTTGTCCAATCTACATGCGTATTAGTGATGGGATAATCAGCTGATTCCAATTGTGCCGTATCTGCGGAACTCGGCAACGACATGATGCTGTCCGAGGTTGGAATACCAGTCGCATACTTCATTTGAACAGCCTTCGCTCCCATCACATCTGCTTCATTTTCCAATCCCGCATCATCGTTGATATTTGTTTTCCCTTTTAGCTGCTTCGTTGGTTGCACTCTTCCCTGCTTTTGTTGTACGACGTGCCAAGCTTCGTGCGGTAAATGCCTTTCTTGTCCAGGAGCAATATGGATATCTGATCCCTGAGCATAGGCATGCGCCTGTAGTGCTGCAGGCTTAGAAGAATTGTAGTGTACTTTAACATCATCTAGGCTATAGCCGGAAAGATTTTCTACACCACTTTTCAAATTATCTGGCAAACCAGTATTATTGGGCTGGCGTTGCAATGGCTCTTCCTCTTCTGTTACCAATTGAGCTGTTTCGAATTTACCTTGCACCAGCTCTTCTTCCTCAGATTGAAATTGGGCAACTTTACTTTTATAAGCTTGGAGAATAGTTTGATTTGACGCCTGTTTCTCAGCTTTTGGCTGTTCTAAATCATTTCCGTTTTGCTTTGACTGTACGCTTGCTTTCATAAAATTAAACATTACTAGAAGCCGTTCAAGTTCTAAATTAACTAAAATTATTGTCTATAAAACTAAACTACCTTAATCTTACCTTTATACTGTTCTCTTTCCCAATCACTTGCTCCTGCCCTACCTCTTCTTCCTTTACCTTTATGGTCCCAAGTATCCGGAGAGCTGGCATGAGAGAAATTATCAACGCTTTCGTCTTCTTCATCATGGGCCCAACCATTTTCGTCAGCTGCAGGTCCTGGTTGCGATTCTATCACAACATTATCAATAAATTTACTACCCAACGTAGGACTCCCATTTATGTTATTTACGGTTTGGGCATTGCAGACAAACTGAGCTCCTTTTCCAAAACTATCTTCATCCATCCCGCCTTTTACTTGTACGGTATAATATACTCCGTTAGGATTTAATCCTTTACTTCTATTATGGTTAGCTAGTGACAGATACGATTTTACACCATATTCTACTGCATGGAGATGGGAGCCATTCGCGTCTTTTGTAATTGGAAATAGATTTTCTGCAACTCCAAAGCCCCCTAGATCATGGTTTAGCAAATGACCTTTTATTAATGCCCAAGACGCCAAGCTATATTTCCCTTTCAGTCTCTTCATTAAATTTTTCTGTTCACTTGCTCCAGGTTCAGAACCGCTTACCGGATCTGCAGGATCTAGAAGTGCTGTCATATGCGTTCCAACACGTTCTGTGGTAAAGTTGGTAGGTGAAGTTCTATAATCAAAATTAGAAGCCGAATGACTAATAGCTGTTTTCAATTGCAAAATCGCTGATTTCCCTTGAATGGGTTCTTCCTCGTCTATCATAGATTTAGTTTGTACAATATGAGTTCCATATGCCTGTAAAATATCATTGACCGGTGCTTGCCTTATTGCCTTGGTCTGCACTGACTCAAGATTTTCTGATTGTTTTACATTTGTTTTCATACTCAGCTATTTTTTTAAAATTTCTTGAATTGCCATTACATGTAGCTTAGCTATACGTTCCTTTCCTAATTGTGACAATATGAATTCGCAGTCTTTCCAGGTATCCATAAAAAGGTTTTCGGTTAGCACCGATGGGCATTTAGCTTGCCTGAGAATCTGGAAGTTCTCGGATTTTACACCTCTATTTTTAAATTCTGGCAAAGCTTTTCCAGCTACCTGCGAGAATACCTGAGCAAAGCTTTTAGAGGTTACAGATTCAGGGTAATGGAACACTTCCCATCCCGTACCTCCTCCTGCATTAGCGTGTACCGAAATAAGCATGCATTTTACACCTTTTAGGTAATAGGCATTTGCCCTACTTGCTCTTTCTGCTAAAGACACGTCGGTTGTTTCTGGTACAATAATATCATGATCAATGCCTAACTGTTTAAGTTCTGCAGCAATCATTGCCACAATTTCCCTGTTAAATTTCCATTCTAGTAATTGCTTGCCATTTGGCCATACCGGCGAACGTTTACCTGGTGTTTCGGCACCATGGCCATTGTCTAATAAAATTTTCATGAGCGTATTCTTTTTTTAGGTTTATCGTTATCTTTTCTATCTCCATTTAACTTGTATAGCTTTCGCCATCCAGCTGAATTTAATTGCCCTAAAACTCCAAGGCAAACTATCCAATAACATATCGTAAGCTTTGGCTTCTACCGTAAGTTCAAATTCTTCGTCTTTTTCCAAAAGCTTTCCTTCCCGTTGCAGGAAACCTTCTCGTAAGCCTTCAATGGTTTTGACCTTGTCCCAATGTGTTACTGCCCCCACTAACATCTGCTCTACTGTTATCTTTTCGTCATCACTGAGTAAATAACCACGAGGTACGGGCACAGAAGCGACAAACCCTGTTAAAAGCTTATTCAGCCCCAATACATGCTCCGGGAAATCGGTGTGACCAAATACTGCGTACTGCATCAGATATAGTGCTTTGATATAAGCATCTACATCCTTTACCTTTCCATTCTCTACCAAATTGAACAATTGAAACAACCTTGGTAAAAATGGTGCGAGAAGAACAAGCCCTGCATTATCTAAGAAAGATACCTGCCCAGGTTTCTCTTCTATAGGCTCTTCGGGTAATAACATCGGCATTCCCAATACTTTTTCCAGTTTTCCATACAACACCATTGTTGATTTTAGTAAAGGATTCATCGCTGCTATTTCCTTTAAGTGAAGATGTAATTGTTCCTGCTGATGTTTACCTGGCAATTGATCGAACAATAGTGCCATCACCTTCAACAAAATATCTACGCTACTCCATTTCTCATAATTTGGAGCTAAACGAAGCAAGAGGGCCAATATTCTTCTAGAAGTTACACGGACATGGTGATGTTGTAGCATGAAACGACACAATGCAGAATAGGCCTGTAGCACAGGTTCTAAATGAGCAACAAACGCTACATGCTGTGAAAGGGAAAACATCATTTCTTTTTGCTCAGTTCCACTACCCAAATAGCGTTCTAACATCTCAAATTCAGTGTTTCCAACTTTAGCAACATCCATATCAGCTTCAGGAGGTAACAACGCTGTTTTCATGGTAATTCCAGAATGTACTTTGTAGAGCTCGGCGATAATTGCGACCACTTGGTAAGGCAAGCTAAAACCATTTTGTTGGATTTCGCGATAGAAATAGACCAACAGCTCCCTCATATCAAGATTGTAATGCGCACTGATTTTCTTTAGGATACGTTCGACTATATTTTTTTTATTAAATGATTGGTTCTGTACTCCAATCATAGCCTCATGCAAAAAACGCCATTTAAGATGAGCATATCTCCCAGAAATTTTCCCCTGCAAAATCCCTTTCTGTTGCTGCTGCTTAATGGTAGAAACATAGGCCAGTAGGAAATGGCTCTGTGGCCCATAAAGTAAACTCACCAATTGTTCGTGCTGTTGTTCTTTCAATTGAAGGAGCAACTTATTTCTGAGCATCTCATTCCCCAATGCTTTTTTCCATTCTGATACTAGAGTTAGGTCTTGTGCTTCGGCTTTATCAAGAGAGACAACTAACCTTTGCACATCCCATATTGCCTCGTTATGTGTTCCTGCCTTATCATCAAAGCTTGCATACATTTCTTTAAAAATGGCGACAAGCTCCTTATCTATACCCAGTAGTACCTCTTTGGGAGTAAGGTATCGAAGAAGATCTAATACTTCTAGGTTATAGTGCGCAGCGACTTTTCTTAACACCTGACCAACAAAGTAATGCCGATTGAAACCAAGCCCATTGTTGGTTAACAAGATGGGAAACATGACCTGCCATTTAAGGAGATAGAAACCGGCACCTGCCCTGCCTTGGAGCAAGCCTTTATCCTTATGCTGGTCTAAAACTTTTGCATAGCTGGTTACGAAAATATATTGCTCGGGCGCCAGCAACTGCACCAACCTAAATATTTGCTTTTCTTTTAAGGTATGTAACAATAGATAGTTACTATTTTCATTTCGGAGCAGATTTGACATCTTTTTTTTCCACTCCAAACCATCAACTTCCGTATCTTCATTAGTTCTATTCCTACCTTCTAACAGCCCATACAACTGCGACCAATTATTTTCCCAATGTCGATTTTTCAGACTCTCAGACCGAAGCGCTTTTAATAGTTTAAGTAATTCCGATGGATAGCTCCTATCCTGAACATATACCAATAAATCCAACAAATCGCTATATGTGGTTAGATAACGGTTCGCCAATTGACGGATAGTATGTTCTAGGAATATCTTTCTGTTAAAAACCGAACTCCTATCGGTAAGTAGCCAAGCATAAACTACCTGCCATACAGTGGCTCGATGAGGAGATTGTGCTATTTTTGGAGACTTGAGCTTTTTGTACTTCGACTGTACAAAATGGATATAGGAAAGAATGAAAGAGCTTTCGGATGGAGTGATTACCTTGATTCCCACTGCAAGTGTTTCTTCTTCCAGTTGTAAAACCAGACGTTGTTGAAGGCTGGTATAATGACCATAGCGCTGTAGAAAGTGGCGAAGAGCTATACTATCAGATTTCGCCACTTCGGTAAAAAGTATATCAATATTTTTATATCTTGCAGGTGCATCCCATGGCAATGAACCATGCAACAAAAATTGAAACAGTAGCTCGGATAATGCTTGTTGTACCGGGCGCCTTCTGAGCATGGTGGATACGGGATCGCTAAGGAGCTTAAACAAAGCGTTCCCAAGTTCCTGCCTATAAAGTTCTATCAAACGATGTTCAAAATCGCTTTCCTCAATATTCCCTAGATCTAGCTCGATGGTTTCTATGGTTATATCCTGGTCTGTTTCCTCCAACCTATCTAACACCTCATCTGTTACCTGTTCAATATATCCAAGCAAAAAACTATCCCAGCGAGCATACATGGCGCTAAAAAAACGTTGTGATGTTCCTTCAAACTGAAATGCAATCTTCTGTACATTGTTCATATGCTCTTATTTAAAGCGTCTTTGCATATTTTCCGTTCCTATTAAGAAAATGCCGAATTGAACTGGCAATTGCCATCGAATTTTCCAATCCATGCTCGACAATACTCTTACGCCATTCACCATAGAGATGTTCTAGATAGTTGAGTTGTTCTGCTGGCACATAATAGAGCTGCACATTGAGATGTGCAGGCAATCTTTCCAATAAGAGTTCCTCGATAGACGAACGTTCAGCAACACTTTTTGCTTCAGCAGCGGTTACGATGGCCAGCTTATTCTTTTCTTGCAAACAGCAGGGTTCTAGCAATAGCTTCTCAATGAAATAAAAACTATTGCTTTCCTCTCTATGCTTGATCTTTCTCATGAACTCCCAGAACAGATTCGCAATTTCTGTAAGTTCTTCCACGCTCCTGAAGAATAGTCCCATATTTATCCATTCGTCTCTACCAGGATGCCTAAATACCAAAAGATATTCATTTTCGGGCAATACCAGTATTTTATAAAAGTTACGCTCATCAGCATAGTCTAGAAAGCTTTCAAAAAGCACATTGTACCATAAAAGATTGATGTTTTTCCGGAGCAGGTGAAAAGTACCATCATTGTAATCTACAGGTCGATGGGGAATATCACGCAACAAGGTTTGATCGTTGATCTCCAAACCGAAGGCGAAGTTTTTCAGAAAAGAAAACTTGTCAAAAAACTCCTCGTCACTAATGATCCGCAGCCCATACTTATTAAAGGTATCTCTCGTAGAATTTTGATATTTATGATCGCTTAGGAGGTCTAAAACCAGTTGTATATTGGGCATACTACGGTAATCTCCAATATTACAAGACCTATTTCTAAAAGCATTAAGTTGTGGTAATTGCCGTATCAGTTTAGCCCGTTTCTCGTTTCCATTTGCATCCTGTCCAAAATAGTTACCTGTATCTTCGCCATACAGCAGATCTAAAAGATCAAGGTAGGCAGATTTTTGTTCTAGATAGAAATCTGCTCGGTCTAGCACTGCTGAACTAGCACGTTCCTTATCTAAGAGCTGCTCCCACTCGGGAATGGCTAACTCGGGCAGCTTACTCTTGGGAATCTTACCAGAAAAATCGAGTAATTCTCCCACTAGCCCTACTTGTTGTACGGCATCAGCCAGTAGCAAATCTATGACTGAAAGATAAGCTTTTAACTGCATCACCTTCGCTTTGCCTTCTGTATCCATGTTTAAGGGTAGGCCCCTATGTCCCAGACCATAATTTTCAGGAAAGTCGTACTGAATAGATTCATATTCGTTGGTAAACCCATGAGATTCCATATCCGCCCGTTTTTGCATATCCTTAGTATACTTTGGATGCTCGTACACCTGTCTGGTATGGAACATATCTTGCCAGTAATGAAGTTGATCCTTGTGTTGCTCAAAATCGAAGCTCACCTCTCCTATATTTTCACAAAGATTCCTGTGTTGATGATAGATTTTCTTAACCTCGTTTACAAGTTTAGCTGGACCAACATCATCCAAAAACTTTTGTTCATCAAGTTTGATAAAAATATCATATCGTCCCGTCTGCAAGTTATATCTTACACGAAATTCGCTGATTTCGGGAAACCTAGTCTTGAAAAGCTCCTGATAATCTGATTCGGTTACAATACTTTGTGTAAATATCTCTTCAACCGATAGCAGTCCTAAATGGTCTAAGCCAAGATTCGGTCCCTGACGTAAATCCATGTAACCTTGCATGGGCAGTTCGAGCCGATAATGGAATTCTAGCAGCGCATAATTGAAATAATCTGCAATGGTGATACCTGGGTCATGGGCATTATAATCTGTCCATCGCATGCCGCACAATTGCTCTATACGTTTTAAGGTATAGTCTTGGAGCTTTTGATAGTAATTATCGTTCTTATCTCTTCTGGTAATGAACATGGCGAATTTGTTTATTTGTTCCAGATATGATTGACGCTATAGTTGATTGCGCCAGTCTTATTATTATACCTGCTACGCAAGCACAACATGCATTTGCTCCTGTTACCTCGTTCATCTCTTACCCTTAACCATTTTAACTGCAATTTATTCTGCCAGAAAAAAGATCGTGGACGTATTTTCTTAATTTTTCTTTTCCGTCCTGCACAATGGCTCGCCCATGCCAATACATTACCATACCTATTGTTTTGGGCACTATAGGACGCTCTTACTTCGTACATATTAATACCTCCAGATGCCTCCGTAATGCTGTACCATTTCCCGTCGGTAGGCAATGTCCCAATCACTCCCTGTTTGGTATGCCCTATAAGCTGGATTTCCTTTGCATTAATCTCTATATTATTATCTTTTCTGATCACTATAAAGCCATCATTATCCGAATTGCTTTCCGTGCTTCGTATGCAAAGGTCTCCATTTTTTTCTACGTCTATGTTCCAACCTGCTTGGTCTGCCTGATGTTCTGTAGCAATAGAAATTACGGTACGATAATCGCCAAGAGCAGCTACTTGGATGCTTCTTCGCTCTTCGTTATTGAAAAAATCATCGTCATAGATATTGACCGTAGAGTCTATGAGGTCGGCAAACTCCTTCTCTGAGGGACGTTGTCCTGACCTGAAATAATTTTTTAATGTTTCCCTGTTTAATTTTGCCATGTTGGATCATTTTATTTGACGATAAACGTTTCGCCTAGTTTCATTTCTTCTATTCCGAAATTGTCGGGAAATATATCACCGAGCTTTCCTATATGTAGAATATGTTCTTTAGATGGAATAAATAAGGTATTTGGTAGAGCAGGCTCAATGGTCACGTCGGCTCCTGCTGCTACCTCAATTACCTTGTAGCCTACGGGATCTGTTCCTAAAAGAATAGCTTGAAAGTCTTTAATCCTGATCTCCGCACCGAACTCTTCGCTTATCTTTTTGTACATTGCATTTAAAGAGATCGCATATCCAAACTTGGGCAAGATCTTCTCAAACTGCCATGGGGCAATCATTTCATTCACCATATCTAGGATTTTTTTTCTCCTTTTTTTGGAAAAATAGGCTTCTGTAAATTCGATATTCATTCTGATCATCACTTCCTGATAAGCAGGATTTGTAATCTTGATACGTCCTACATAACTTGAACTTAATTTTCTTAGGAAACGTTCAATTTTTACCATCAGGTAATTGTTGACCAATGGTCTATCGGAATACGTAATTGGGAGTACGGCAATACTTACCACATCCTCTCCTTCAACATCTTCTCGATAACATTTAGCCTTACCTATATCAATAAATACCTGGAGAACGATACGCTCGTAATCACGACGGGTAACCGACTTGCCTAAATGGGTAATATGTTCTGAGACGCGAATAAGCATATCCTCTTCTGTTTCTGCTTTTCTTCCCTCAAAGAAAGGGCTCAGAAATCTCCAACCTATAACACCAGGTATTTTTTTTTCTGTTTCTAAAACAATTTCATTTAGTTCAAGAGAGATCCCGTCCATTGATAATTTGGTATCCAACTGCAACAGTATCGGATTGAGTGAAATAGATTTCAATAGAGATATATTCGCATTAGGATTGCTGATACCTGCCCTGATCCATAAATACCCCTTATGATCGTAAAGAGATTGGTCTATATCCTTTGGTATGGAAAATTGCATGCGCCCCGTGAGTGATAAATGCTTTGTTTCGTCTATCTGTACGAACTGATCTGGAGAAAGAGCTTTCCATTTACGCAAATGACCGATATACCACTGAATTTTGGAATGATCCATTGTTGCCGTCTCCTCTTTGGGAGGAGCAAACTCAAAAAATACATCTAGCAATTGTCCGGATGAAGTATTTTTTACGCTGAGCAATACATTGACCTCATCTAGAGGTGCAGCGAAAGAAAGCGGTGGTTCTAACACTGCCTTCGGAAAATGGTCTAATTCATCCAACGGAAGAATATAATCCATTGCGCTATCCCCATCAGTTTGAAATGGATCAATCACATCCTCGGCAACATAGCTGATTGTAATCCGATCGATAAGTGGGATGATGGGTTTGTTTAACTCTGGATATTTCTGATCCTTACGCATACTCTTCATCATTAGTTCTGTAAAGCGCATATGGTAAATATTTTCACCAAACCCGATCTCTGGTGACTGCAACACCAAATCGATGAACCCTGACCTGGCCAGTTGACTATAAGTATAGTGTTCCTCCGATAGCTTTACAGCCGGCATTCTTGATACATCGATCTTAGAAAAACAGGTCTTTCTATAAAGTTTACCTTCGGGGCTAGGCGGTTGGTTCACCCTGTTATTATGGGTAGCAAACAGATACAGATCCGATGCTTCCTTGTTTCCCTTCCACTCGAAATCAGCAAGGTAATAGGGTCTTATCCTAAAACTCGTATTGTCTATTCCTTGTCCGTATGGTGCATAATAACCCGAAAGTCCATTTTCATTCTCGGGAAGCTGTCCCCATCTAATCTCCAAGGATACTGTTTTTGTTTCCTTGATTGCCATTTCGTAATTGCCTACCGCAAACCAGCTTCCTTTTCTGTTACTGATCCCAAAAGGGGCAAATGGCTTTGAACTGTCTACCTTTCCCAATTCATTGTAGACCATTACATTATTGCTATTGTTTACCTCCGTTCTGATGCCAATCTTATTTACCTTGAGATTCTTGATCCAAGAATACGGATACATCCAAGCCTCGAAATTGAGGTGGATATTTAGTTTAGGGAATTTGGAAATAAATGCATGTTTTTCTAATGAACATCCTTCGGTCGGAGGAAACTGCTCATCCAATGTAAAGGAAATTTCAATACCTTTCCCTGCCTTATATCTGCTTACGGTATATCGCCCTATATTTTTCCAACCTTCAACAGTACTAATGGTTATATAAAAAATATTGCTAAATAGCTTGTCTAAAATAGCTCCTTCATATGAGAGGCCATTAAGCGCGGGCTGTGATCTTTTCAACTTCCGAAGTCCACAGATATGCCTAACCATATCTAACATCCAATGTTCTTCACTAAAAATGGTAAGGGTTACTGTTCTTACTCCATCTCGCAGCAGTAAGGCTGGCGAAGTAATCTTAATACCCAAAGTTTTGATGCCCTTTTCATTATTAGATGGGCTTTTTTGTTCTACCTGAAGGGGTTTTACCTTTACTGAAGTAACCAACTCCATATATTTTTCGGGTACCTTATTGCTATCCTTCTCTAAATTGACGATATAAGCATCTTCAAGTGTAGCACTGGTGAGAACGATATCGTTTAATGTACTGTAATGCAATGGTGCCCCTGTCCCAGTACGAGCCGAAAAGCGGGTACCCTTATTAACTATAACTTCTTCATTAAGGTCTTTTTGGAGTGCAATCCAAACTTTATTACCTTTTGAGGGAAGAGACTCTATCCCCAATATTTCTTTTAGATACCACTCAGGATAGGATTTCCATCGCTGGTTAAAGTACTGAGCTGTTTGGTTTAGGTTTTCTAGAAAGATAAGTAGTAAGGCCATCGCAGGTTCCAATTTCCCATCCGCTTTGTCACTTCGTGTCTCATCGATCAACTTGGCTGGGTCCGTAAATCTCCCCAACAGCCTATTGAAATATCCTTCCGGCTCATGTTTGAGGTTGTAGTACCTCAATAAACCTGATAAGCCGTGGGTCTTTTCCAACAGCGCATGCAAATCTGTATCCAATACCGAGAGGTTACGCTCTCTACGAATACGAGATATACGTGATAAACGATCCAAACCATCTTTTCTATCCATATCCTACAAATTAGCTATCTTGAGGTTACCTGCTTCAAATCGGTACCTTCCTTGAAATAAAAAGGATACACCATATTTCTCCTACTATTGGTCTCCTTCACTACGTAATAAAGCTGTATCTCCAGTCTCCCAGTAAGTTCGTCTATAGAATTGATTTCTACTCGATCCAATAAAATTCTAGGCTCTCCAATTAAGATTGCCTGTTCTACATTATCGGTTACAATAGTGGTTTCGGAAGTATTCATTTTAGAGAATACCCATTGCCCCGTATCGCAACCATAATCGAACCTAAAAATTCGTTCTCCTGGTATTGTAGATAGCAAAATCTTCAGACTTTGTTCGATATCTTCCTCCGTCTCGACCAAAATAGCGCCATGATGCTCATCATCGAGAAAATCTCCATTACCCAAGATAAAGTGGGGGGGAAAGGCCCAACCCCGTCCCAAATATGGTTTTTCTGTAATAGTATTCATTTTAACCTCCTATGATCACATTGACGCAGCCCAAGACGATTGTCCCTCCATGTGCACAGGTATCTCCCATTCTCGCTGCTGGCTTTCCTCCAATTAACACCGTTGCCGATCCTTTGACAATACTGTCTGGAGGACCTACGCAAGTACACATATCACCCATTACGGCCGCTGGTAATTTCCCTATAAGTACCATTGGCACTCCTGGCCCAGAAATAGGCCCACCTACATGGGGTATTGGGGGTAATCCTGGCGTAACCATGGGACATACGTGCATATCAGTTAGTCTAGCTGCTGGTGGCATATTTCTCCTTTCTTTTTATTAATTAATTAATCATGACCATTGCTCCCTTAACCATGGTTTGGCCGGCTGCAGAAAGTTCTGCCTGCGCTCCGCCCTTTGCCACAAAGGCAGCATCGGCCTTTGCCTCTATATTGGCTGCTTTCAGGTTGATCGCCGTTTTTCCCTGTATATCTATTCCCGTTCCCGCATTAATTTCAATGTTGGTTTTTGCTTTTAAGGATAAGCTACCAGCAGATTCTATTTTGATCCCCGAAGCGCTCATTTCTATGGTATTTTTATTTTGGTCGGAGATGGTGATACTCTTCCCCTCATCACTAATTTCGATGCTGTTTTTTCCCGGTGTCTGGATAGTAACTACTTTTTTTTCTTCATCGAATTCTAATTTTAACTTAGCTCGGGTTACAATGCTCCTGATGTTATTCTTTTCTTCTATTTTATTAGATGGAGCCCGCATACTACTATAAAGGCTTCCGAGAATTACTGCATGACAAGGATCATTGTTAAAAAATCCGACGACAACCTCATCTCCCACGTCAGGAATGAAAAAGCCTCCGTACTGATTACTTGCCCATAGGGTTGCCAACCTTGCCCAAACCTTATCATTGTCTGAGTTGAGGATAGGCAGACTAATCTGGATTTTATTCTCCTTATCAGGATCACCCTCGATAGCAACAACCTTTCCTATGTGCATTCCTTGTATGCCAGGCAACAATCCCGAAGCTAGCGGAGCAACAACCTCTGCATCTCCACTGATACTTCTAGCATCGATACCTAATCCAGCAGTACTTACCCATTTACCTTCCTTTATCTCATGCTCTACCAAGCCGATATAAGCCTCGCCATTAAAACGACTACCTAATCCAGCTAGCGTAATCAATCTACCCAAAGCAACACGGGAATTGCCCTGGAAGCTGACCTCTCCCCTAATACGTGACAATGCCGTTTTCTGTATTTGTGCATCAGCCCAGCTTTTTAGTACTGCTTCTTCCGAAACCACCGTAGTTTGCAATAAAGCCTTTCGCTTACCGATACCTGTTGCAAGATCGCTTGGTGATTGGTTACCTTGATTGTTGGTAATTTTACTGTTACCGGTAGCCGTAGCCAGTTTCTGCTTGGTACTGTCCCAGGCCAGGGCTTCAGCTCCAATCAATTGTTCAGTGGCATCCAAACCTCCCCTAAAGGACAGAAGATCTTTGCCGTAAGTAACTACAAGTGCCGGCTCTCCACCCAAATTAGGACTATCTACACTAATTCCGGTACCATCTACAATCACGAAAAGTCCATTAAGTTCAGCCCTCGACATGATAAAATCCCAATCAGAACTGTAGTACTGCACCAATTCATTATAGACGGTTGACGTAGCACCAACCTTACTGACTGTCAGTTCTGGATAGCCAGATAGGATCGAGCTGATGGCATCGCTATCTTTCTTCTTTTCAAATATCTTATTCTTTCTGGTCAATGTAGTTGCATAGGCAAAATCCCGACATTCTACGATTAGCAAGTCCTCGGTCCCACCAATTTCTAATCCATGCGATACCACAACGCCTTCAAAGATGACACTCTCAGTACCGTTGTAACCAGCCTCTACACGAATATGCTTCCCTGTTGCAAAAGTTTCATCTTCACTCTCGGGAACTTCCTGTTTGGGCATATCACCAGCCTCTAGCACCAACTGTGCCCTCCCAATACGGTTCACCTCCCTACGCACCCAAATAGACACTAGGCCAAAATGATCTTTAATTTTGCTTTGGTTGCTGTAGATACTACAGGTAACCAATCCTTCACTATTTACTTCTGGAGAATTGCCCATCTTGATTTAAATTGCTTAAAGGGGGGAACATGATCTTGGTTCCTGGCCTTATATTTCTAAAAGTGTGTAGGTTGTTCAATCGGGCCACCTCTACACAATAGGAGGCATCATTATAGATTTCTTGACAAAAAGTAGGCAGTCTATCACCAGCTTTAAACGTAATCGTACGGGAAACGTCTGGCGAGTTCCTTACTGTGGTATCCTTATCAAAATGACCGATAAAAGCTACCGATACCTTTACCCTGAGTGGTACACCATTGGGTAGAAACAGCGTATAATCATAAGTAAGGCTTTTAATCCTCCCATGAAAGATCAGACTGCCCCATACTATTTTGGCGTAGCCAGGTTCATGGCTTTCAGCATTGGTCTTGTAGAGCGCTTTTTCAAGCTCCTCTATCAATGCCTGTATTTTTTTTTTCTTTCCAGGAATTACTCCGGTATCATCCAAGACGAGATCAAAACTTAGGTTTGCCGGATCATGATGCCGGTAGCGTGCAGCCTTCTTCTCCTTGCCCAAGGTATTATCGGGCATATAGGTAATCTGCTTGTTCACCTTCAACTGGGAAGGATTGATCTGGGCAGAAAACTGTCTGCTCGGATCGGTAGTTGTATAGCTGGAGTTAACATAACCTATGATCTGTAATTTCTGCAATTCCATTATCTCCTGGCATTTCTTAGTATTGTTTTCTTCAATTCCGCTTTCAGTTCTTCCATTAATTCTGCTTTGAGCTTGCGGATATATTTCTCGTCGGATAGTCCCGTGGCCTGGACAAACCCCACATTGGCCTTTACCAAAATCTCCTTAATTACAATAGCCATAACCTACAACCTTCTTAATTGTGAATAAGCAAATTCTATCGTTTCTATCAATATGACATTCCTTTCGGAGTCTAGCGTTTCTACCTGCCATTTTACGGGATAGGCGTTCTCACATGACCAGCTATAAATAGGTGTTCCGCCGCTATTCAACAACTTTACCAAAATAGGTCGGGTATTGATCAGCATCTCGAAATTTCCCTCCAAGATATTTTTGATCCATTTTACCTCCTCTTGGCTAAGTGGATACAATGCTCTTTTGAGTATCAGATTAGCGTGTTTCATTTTTTTAGGAAGAAGGTGAACATAGTTGTTCACCCCTCCTTCCTGAATAGCCTCTGTCTCCATTTCGGTCCCCAATCCGGAGACCTCTTTAAAGGCATATTCCTGACTTCCGATGTTCACCTGAAAATAGAAGGCAACCGGCAACTCCCATTTATCTGCCATATCCTTCTGCTAAACGTTACTTGTTCTCTACTTTTAATCCTTCGTGTGCAATCTCAATAGTCTCCACAGCTACTTCATTGCCATCGGATTTCATATCGGTGCCCGTAACTTTGGTAGGCCATGCATTATTCAAAGTCCAAACCATCGTATTTTTGCCATTCTCGTCCAACAAACTGATAACTACCGTTTTTCTTTCTATGATATTCATATTGATTTTCGAGAACCAGTCGAACAGTTTATTGTCTTTGGCAAACACACCCTTTTTTAAGGTTACATTGCCCGTCTTTTTAATGCCCGGCATTTTGATCGTTGAAAACTCCTTGCTGTTACCGTGACGATATTCGATAATCTGCGCCTCTACGTCCAGACCTGATACTTCCTGGAAAGCGATTTCGTCATTACCTATTTTTACTTGAAAATAAAACTTCGGCAATGGCCATATATTGTCTTGTTTTTCTCCTGCCATGATTGCTGTTATTTATAATTGATAAAAATTCTATGTTAACTTTTTTGCATTTGTTGTTGGAAGGTAATCTCGATAAACTCTGCTGGTCTGACGATAGCCACCAATACGGTAATACGCATAATCCCTTCCAATATATCATCTGGTGTCATGGTATCTCCCAGGCCAATGTGTACACTATAAGCATCTTCTGGTATTGCACCAGCTAGTCCGCCCCTTTTCCAGATACCATTCAGAAAATTTGAAATCATACTTCTAACACTTACCCAGGTATTGGTAGTATTGGGTTCAAAGACGAAAGCTTTTGTCGCTATGCTTATACTTTCCTCCAGCATGATCATTGTCCTGCGGACATTGATGTATCTCCAATCTAGGGAATTTCCATCCAAGGTTCTAGCTCCCCAAACCTTAATGCCCTGGCCAACGAAATAACGAATCGCATTCACAGCCTTGCCATCAAGAGGTACATTCAAGTCATCTTGCTCGATCTGAGAGATGTTTACCGCCGTGCTAATTACATTCGACAAACCTATGTTTGCAGGTGCTTTCCAAACCTCTTTGGTATGGTCTACCAGCGAATAGATTCCTGCCATGGCCGATGCGGTAGGCATCAAGTTAAGCTGGCGTAGCATTTCTTTGGTAATTGCAGCATAAAGCGGACTCTGATTATATAATACCTTATGTACTGTCTCCAGTTCTGTAGTCCCTAAATCAGTACCGATCTTATCAATATATCCACCGAGAGAAGCAGGCACGTATAATTTAAGTATCGACTTAAATTTATCAACATCATCCTTATCTATGTTTACAAAAGAAACCTCCTTTTCGGAAATAATAGATGTGTTTAACCAGGGATAGTAGGTAGAGGCATAACTTAGAAATGGGGTTGTGGTCTTCTCTCTGAAAGTACTGATAATATCTCCAGTTGCATCTTTTCTATCTTTGTAACCGTCGTACACATCCATGATTGTCACTCTGTTCTTCATCAATCCGCAATGAGCAGCAACAGCATTCTGTACATCGTAACACTCTTGTTGTTGGAGATTTACCGCTTCCGGCACTACTACGATGGTAGGTTCTTGTTCTTTAAGTAGCGTATCCACAGCTCTAATCAGCACATCTCTGTCTAGGTCTTCTTTATAATCTCCAACAGACACAATGTAACATGCTCCACCACCATTGGCATAAAATAGTTTTAGATTTTGATAAAGGCTGAATTTGTCTGAGCGGTTAATGTTATAATATTGTACTTCCTGCCCCTTAGGAACGGTAAATGCGGCCAACGCTTTGATCAACGCGTCTGTATCTGTTTTCAACGCACCTACATTATAGGCAGCATCCGCCTTTTCAATCTGTGCTAATCCTTTTTTAACCGTCTCTACTGCTGTGGTTATACCACTATAGTCCGCATCTTTTAGGGAGGCAACTGCCAAAGTGTCCAATAAGTTTCCAACAACTTCTAGATATTCATTGGCAGATTTTGCGGCCGCTTTCGCAGCTTCCTTATTTATCGGAGCAAGTTCCTTTTTTTTATCCTCGCTATCAGCCTTGCCCAAATTAGTTTCTGCACCAAGCCATATTGCAAGTGCAGCACTAAGCCCAGCAGTAGCCGAACTTTTCACCGCTGCCTGATAAGCAGCTTCAGGTTCCACGCCAATAAAGGACTTCGAATTGTCTTCAGTTGGTCCAAACTCAAAAAGAAATTTTGGTCCAGCGCCGAAATAAACTTCATATTCAGTTAGGGAATTGATCTTCCATGGAACAGCAGTAAGTGAACTGGTTCCATTAACAGCTTTTTCCGTGTAGCCGATAAATGCTGGTACTGCAGTAGCCACTTCTACAACGGAATTAGGGAAAGCGTTTTTTTCAACGATGTACACCCCTGGGGTTTTCATTGCACACATAATGATTATAGATTTAGATTATAAATAAAAATAGGTGGTTATGGTATTTTTTGCATCCAGGTAAGAGATTGATGAAACCTCCGGAAAAGGAATGCAATTACTCAACAGAATTTCTTCACCGTCCAATTGTTTCCATAAGCTCAGCCGATATGGATACACCTCACTAACTGGTAAAGGCTTGTCTGAAAGAAACCTGTAAGCTTTTTCATCTGCCGAAGTAAACGAAACCTCCGAAAATTCAAAAGCCAATTTCCCCCGATCTTCCTTCAATCTCAAGCGGTCCTTAGAGCCTGTCCTTGGTACAATGATAAATTCCATAAACTTTCTTTTGTTCTGTACGGTCAGGACAATTTTCTTTTGCCCAGTTATATTTTCTTTGGTAAGCGCAATATCTAGTTGTTTCCATATGCCACTTTTTCCAACATGTACCAATTCACACTCATTTTTAGGATCTAAATCAACTTGGTCCTCTGTGTAATGATAGAAGTCGGGATCTATGTTTCTTATCAAAAAGCTGAGCAACATTTCCTCTTCTGTTTTTCCTGGCAATGGTCCACCTATGCGAGACAACAACAACCAACAGTTGCTACTTATCGGCCGAAAGAGCAGATCCAACTTGGACATCAGTAGCTGTGTCTCTGATGTCGGAGCGAGGGTAACACTCGTTCCTGACTTAGAAAAATACCGGTGATCTACTTCTATAGTAATCCAAATGTTGTAACTGTCCATAAGTTCGTGATCAATCGTGATCGGTTTTAAGTTCTGCACTTAACTCTTTATCGGAAAGCGCTGGATCCACACGGCGTACCTCCGCACCATCTAAATTGATAGACCTCAGCCTAAACATCATAGAGGGATAATAACTACCGCCACAGATCCCCCAAAGATTTGCCATCTCTTGTACTGAAAGATTAACTGTATCTACTGCAAATTCTGTGGAACGATCCGTTGAACATACCATAGGATTTTTTTGCATGAAAGATAGCACACCATCCAATAACCTCAGAGATTCCTCATATTGCTTATCCTGAAAAACGGCGGTTACAAGAAAATTCAGATGGAGCTGCCATGTCGGCGCCATTTGCTTAAATTGTTGGCCTAGCAACGGTCTCTGTACAAAACTGACACCTCCAGCGGTTTCCCGGCCCAAACCCACCAGCATAATACTGATACGATTAGCAGGAAATACATTTTGCTCATCCTTGATCGGAGAAAGGAAAACTATATCCTCACGAAGTCCAAACGATCTATTAAGATAATCATTTAACTGTTCCGTAAGTATCTGAAGGGATCGCTGTATCATGTGAATATGCTTCAAATTATTTTTACCTCGGTATCTCCAAGATCCTCAAAAGCGAATTTAGTCTATAAAAATGCTAATAGTACACGTAGGTTTACGTGTTTTCATTTTCCCCAAAACAAAATGAAGTGTAGTCAAATTTAGAGATGCCTGATTTAGGTAAACAACGAAGACATGCCAAAATGGATGTCTTTTGTTATTGCCTTCTCTTAATTTTCAAGTACTGCTACATATTTAACTTTTAATTAGAATATGAAACAAGAAAGTAAATGAGTTGAGAGCGTTATCAATAGCAAATATTGATAAGATCATCGGTATTCATACCTAAAAAAATACTTGTACCTCAAATTTATTTGGAAAATTATCCTACCAGACAATTTATTTCAGACTCGGCTATATTGATCCTGACCTTATCTCGGCCCAGTAGCACTGTACTTTACTTCTATAAATTGCTCCTCGCTAAGTATAGCAGCACTTTGGACAGCCATAGCTAGTTATTAAAATCAAATAAGTCAGAATATTCTTGAGCTCTTTTTTTACACGCAGTCCTGAGATCATCTTAATAATCATCTTATTTGATGACATACCCTGAAACTTTGATATGGCCTATAGCCAGTTGATGTAAAATTAAGAAGATTAAATACAACGCCGGCTTTTTATGCTCCGGACCCTGTCAAATATGTGACTAATGTTTCCGTGCTTTAAAGCGTCAAGTGCCTCTTTCAGATTCACAATTTTTAAGTAGTTTCAAAAAAAGCATGATCAGAAATCTTTTTTTTATTAGATTAGAAAAAATCTAAATGACATAATATGGAGCAGAAACTTTTCGTAAAACCAGATGAAAAAAATGTAATCCCTTTGGCCGAAGCCAAACAATGGACACGTAGTTGGCGTAAATGGGCAGCCCAGCAGGGTGTACCCTATGAAGACGTCCTTAAAGCCTTTACCATACCGTTTTCCGACATTATTAACTTAGCTAAATTTCCAGTTGAGGGACTGACTGGAGTTAGGGCTTACCTTAGCCTAAGTAAGGAAGATGATATTTCGAGCATAAAGATCGTACTGGTACCTGTTGATAAAGACAATAAGGACATTCTTGCTTACCCAAAAGGTGAATTCTCCAACGAAGAGGAGGAGAGTGCGATCTTTGACCTCACTTATCCGTGTCCGTATCTTTGTGATCCCGAGAGCGAATTGAATGGTGATTAAATTCTTGATGGCCTATGTGGTTCCTCTTTTCGTTCTAGTTCCTCTAGTAATCGGATTGAGGAACTATAGCCGATTGCAAATTTCAGGTAAGCTTGTTGTCTGGTACCTCTTTCTCTCCGCGATCGCAAGTTTAGTGGCTGTCGTATTAGGGAGAAATAACATCAACAACATGCCCGTTTTTCATATTTTTACAATCGTCGAATTTGTAGTTTTGACGCTTTTCTTTGCTAGTTTAAGTAAAAGCAAAAACTTGCAATCTACCTTGATGGTCATATCGATATTATTTCTTGTATTCGGGGTTATTAACGTTATTTTTATTCAATCTATCCTTACCTATAATTCTTATCCAAGATCGATTGGCAGTCTTCTGCTCATCGTATTTGGTCTGCATTGGTTCTTTAACTCGCTTGGCAGTCGGAACAGCATCGATAGTCAGAAGGGACTATTTTGGATCATCAGTGGAGTAATCTGTTATTTTTCAGGTGGGCTGTTCCTTTTTATCTTCCATGAATATGTGGCACAACATCCAGCTAGCTATCGTTATGCCTGGTTGGCCCATGCAATCTTTGTTGCAGCGTTCCTTTATACAACAATAACAATCTTTTTAATTCAATCCGTAACAAAATGGAAATTGGAACAGTAGTTATAGCTGCTATGATCTTCTCCCTCTCCATAGTGTTAGTCATGATTTTTTTATACTTTCGCTATCAGGGAAGGCTTACTTCGGAACGTTTGGCGCAACAGGAACAAGAGATAGCTTATCAAAAAAGCCTTATTCAGGTGACCATACAATCCCAGGAGCAAGAACGTAAGAGAATTGGACAGGACCTGCATGATAACGTGGGCACCGCACTATCTCGCTTGAGGTTGGTCATGGAAAGCCTAATGGAAGCACAAGAATTGGAAGATCAGCTTCATATGCGATACCTATCCGGCAAACAGCTGATTTCAACAATAGTCAATGATGTAAGATCAATATCGCATCAGCTTTCCCCCACAATCCTCGAATTGTGTGGATTGGAGGAGGCTTTACTTGAAATCATTGATCAGGTTAATTCGTCTGGCAATCTTCGAATCGACTTGATCAAACAACAGGAAGGAATATTTGAACTTATCACACCTTCAGCCGGCCTAGCAATTTACCGATGCGTACAGGAACTAATTGCCAATACGATCAAACATGCTGGAGCTGATACTGTAATTCTTCATGTTCAACACCAACAAAACCAAATGTTGATCAGCTATCAAGATAATGGTCGTGGACTGCCATTTCAAGCTAGCACGCTAGGTATGGGAATGAAAAATATTGCCAGCAGGATCATGGCAATAGATGGGAATGTAAATATTCCAGCACAAGAAAATGGATTTACGATTAATATAACTATCCCCTATGCAACATAACACTGAGCCCATTTACCTATCTATAACTGATGATCAGACTTTATTTAGAGAGGGTTTGAGGAACCTGATTTCTAGGGATCCGCAATTGGAAGTGCTAATGGATCATGCTAATGGTGTTGAATTGCTAGCTGCTCTACAAAACACCTCTATTTATCCCGATATTGCCCTTGTCGATATGGACATGCCGGAGATGAACGGAATGGAGCTTACTAGACAGCTACTCGCGACCCACCCGGATATTAAAGTCATTATCCTTTCTGTCCATAACCAGACAGCACTCATTGCAAAGATGATCCAAAGTGGTGCAAGTGCCTATTTGGAAAAAAATTGTGGCAGTAAAGAACTTTTGGAAACTATCAGGAAAGTTCACGAAAATGGTTTCTTTGTGAGCAGGCAGGTGATCGAGGCTATACAGATCTCTTCTCAGCGCCGAAATCGTACCATCCAGCATCTAGAGGAAATCAACTTACATCTTACCGATCGTGAGCTACAAATCCTCACTTTGATTTGTAAGGACATGGGCACAGTTGAGATCAGTGAAATACTTTTCATAAGCCCGAGAACAGTAGAAGGACATCGACAGAACCTGCTGGTAAAAACAGGCTGCAAGAATGTTGCCGGCCTAGTATTATTTGCGATCAAGAGCGGCATCTTCAATATAGACGCTGACAAATTCGACTAAAAAATATCCCCACTTGGAGTTCGAAATGGGGATATAATTTACTTGGATCTAACCAGTCTTAATTTCAAAAAGATTGATTTTCAAATTTAGTTCAAAGTACCATTTGTTTGTCCGGCCATTGCCTGGGTGTTGGAACTATATAATTCCGATATATTGGATGTCTTTGATACTTTCGCGCTCAGACCGAACAACGTGCTTTTGTACTATGTTAGACAGCCATCAGGCTTATCTAATCTTCGGCAAACGTAAAGTTGGCACCTATATCAAATATTCTGATACCTTAACCATCTTCGGCCCCAGTCCATCTCTGGCTCTCCAATAAACGGATCATCTTATCGATGGCATCAGCGAAAAAGCACGTCTCATTAACAACCGTTATCCATTCTTGCCAGAGCCCGAACTCTTCCTCAGGTATACGGCTGCTTGGAACCATGTATAGAAACCAAAAAGTAGTGGATCCCGCTCGCCTAAGTTTGGCACGAGATCTGGTTGCTCCATCTACCAGTCCTCCCGCCTTTTTCCTAAACCTAAAACAGATACATTGACTAGAGCTACCATAAAAAGGGGCCCGTATGTTCAACACATACGGGCCCTATCTATTCCGCTAAAACAGCTAGTTTTTCAATACTTTTTTGGTAACCACACCGGTCGACGTCCTTAAACGGACAACATAACTCCCCGATGGCAGATGGCCAATGGACAGGGTAACCGAAGTATCAGTCCTTTTCAGGGACTGGCTCTGGAGCACCTTGCCGTTCACGTCTATCAATTCTAGACTGGTTGCACCCGCCGGGAAACTGAACGTCACCCAATCCCTTGCCGGATTCGGATGCAGTGTAACCTGATGGACGTCCAAGTTCAAATTTAAGCTTAACGTTCGCAGTTCCACGGCCTTTCCATCGACATCAACCTGCACCAGACGGTAATAGTTGATACCGGCTAGCGGTAGACGGTCAAGGTAGCGATAGTCGCTCCTAGTCGCTACCGTACCATTTCCCTTTACCGATGCCAATCTAACAAATGATTTGCCATCCTCTCCCGCACGGTAAAGCTCAAATCGCTCATTATCCTTTTCCGAAGCCGTAGACCAATCCAACCTGGCCATACCGCGTTCAGCTTTCACCGTAAAATCTATCAGCCTTACAGGCATCACATCTGGATTTACCGTCACATTTACAGTTGCCGTAGCCGTACCGCAGTTGCTACCCGAAATTGTATAGGTAAAACTGGTGGTCCCCGAAAACCCTGTTGCCGGCGTAAAACGCACGACTCCCGTTGACAATGTCACCGTCCCACCGGTTGTCGGCTGGCTGACTGAAACTATCGCCAAGCTCTCCCCAGCATTATTTGCCACATCGTTGGCGAGCACGTCCACCACAGTGGCGTTCGCATTGTAACCAACGGTCAGGTTATCATTGTTTGCCGATGGCGCAATGTTCACCACTACCGCTACCGATCCTGCAGCACTTGTACAGCCGTTGGTCGTTACCGTAACACTGTAGGTTCCGCCAGCAGCCAATGGTGCATTCGTTATCGT
>NZ_JBYFBY010000008.1:0-158841 GCF_057652195.1 Pedobacter sp. T50_32
TGAGGTGGTCAGTTTGCCGCGGAATAGGTGGTCAGCTTAAACCGAAATCAGATGGTCAATTTCAGCGAAATCTCCACACATACTAACTCCTGAGGGGAAACAAATTCCATTTGAAAAATATGTCAATAGTTTTTGTGTGGAGGTTGGCAGGCAAAATCAACTTCTAAAGACTATCACAAAAGATTTTGCTCCGATTAAGGGTAAGCTTGTAAGATTGAATAGTAAAGAGCACCTTAACGTTGAGAAAATGACTTTTAGTGGTTTTCTATGCGAAATAGATGTGAGTACCAAGAAATCAATCCAACTTATAGATCAGGTGTGGATGATTATGGAAGAAATTTTTGAAAATAAGTGTTACAGATTGTCTAAAAGCGGTTTCTTATTTGGGGATGCATAAACATTTCACGCTTGACTTTTATAATTCGTTTGCGTTATAATAAAGTGTTGAACTTTATCACTTGTTTTGTTTTTTGATGGGTTTTGTTGTATATTTATAGTATTAAATAAACACGTTTTGTTATGTCTTTCGGACGAAGGCTTTAAGTACTTGAATAGATTCGATGTGTTTTGACTCATTTGAAATTATGACCTATTCTACACCCTAATTTTTTAGAGTGGTTTAAATATTTGAATATCAATAATTTGTGTCGGTGGTGTGTTTTTCTGCCATCCCGACTTCAAAAGTCTTCTTAGCAATAAGAAGACTTTTTTTATGCTTAATTTTTTGCTTTCTTCTTATTCCAAGAATTTATACCACCTTCTAAATCATATATTTTCTGGAAACCGAGTGAGTCTAGTTTCTTGGCAGCTTTACTACTTCTTTTTCCACTGCGACAATAAAGATAAACAGGTTTGCTTTTATCCAAAGATTGCACGGTCTTTTCGAAGTTAGCATCCTCAATATTAATGTTGACCGCTTTTCCAATATGTTGCTCCCTAAATTCTTTTTCAGTGCGCACATCTACCAACTGAATATCCTTTTTCAATTTCCGTTCTAGTTTTCTTGGAGATATCTTCTTCGCACTTGATTGTTCTTGCGCATTGGCGTTGAACATTAAAAAGGACATCGTTATCAATAGCAAAATTAGCTTTTTCATCATTATTCAATTTTCGTAAAGGTAAGTTTAAGGTCCTGAATTTTATTTTTTACTGGAAAAAACTATCATTTTTAAACATTTTCATTTGGCGGCTGTTCTTAAACTATCCCATCAACTTCTACCTGCTATTACGCTAGTTTTGATTTTAAATTGCGAAATGATGAAGTTGCTTCCTGTTTTTGTACTTGCTCTTACGTTACACATAGTTAAAGCTAAAGGTCAAAATGCCGACACCCTGAAACGGCCAATAGCAGTTCAATTAAATGTAGGTACGCAAGGAATTGGTGCTGCTGTTAACTATGGGGTGTATGAAAATTTAGCAATTAGACTGGGCGTTAATGCCATTCCAATTAAGGCTAATGATGTCTTTAAAATTTCTGGGTTTAATTCTACTTCACACGTCTCGGCCGACTTTTACAATATTCATTTGCTGGCAGATTATATCCCCTTTAAGCAACAATCTTGGTTTCGGCTAGTTGGTGGTTTCGCTTACTTCATTAAAGCAAATGGAAATGTTCGCATCACGCCATCGGATGATTATAAGTATGGAGATTTAACCCTAACAGAAGATCAGATCGGATACGTGGACTTAAATGTAGATTGGAAAGGTTTAGCGCCGTATTTAGGATTGGGATTTTTTAAGAGCTTCCCTAAAAGGAAGTTTAACGTTAATCTAGATTTAGGTACGTATTATCTCAGTAAACCCGAAGCTGATATCGTGGGAACGGGTATTCTCACAGGCAACGCTTCGCAAACTGATCAATTTCAATCCAATATTAAAAACTATCGTTGGTTGCCAATTTTGCAGCTCAACTTCAATTATAAATTTTAAGGTAATGAAAGCAATTAGATCAAGTATATTTATGATGGTTTTAGTATTTTTTGCTTGTAAAAAACCTACAGAAAACATCAAAATTGTTGTAGATACTGATATTATCAAATATACTGCATTGGTACAGGTTACAGATGCGCAAACAGGAAATGCGGCACCAGCAAATGCAACAATTACTGTTGTTGGCGAAAACGCAACCAATATTTATGAGATTTCGGGCAAAAAGGAAATTAAACTTGTGCAGGGAATGGTAACTATTGGTCTTCATCCGAACTTGGCACCTACATCAGCAAATCCAATCAATACTACTGTTGAAATTGCAGCTCCCGGTTACACTACGCAACGTAAAAATATCAGTTTTACTGTAGCGCAAAGGCAACAGACAGTTCCAATAGGCATTTCAAGGGTTGGAAATACCGCTCCTCCCATTGTTGTTCCGCCGCCACCAGTTTATCAGGATGTGTCTTTAAATTTCACGGGTACTTGTCCAAACAGACCTGATATCGAAATTAGACCAAGTGTTTATGTCTCTTTCAAAAAGGCTGGTAATGCAGAATCATATAGATATTTAGGTTACATGGACAAAGGAAATATCAATACAAAACTGCTTGCACTCGGAGAAACTTACGATTTTCAAATTGTATACGGTGGGCAAAGCTATACCGTAACGCAGAAGATTGAACAAAGTAGTTACAACTTAACGCTTAACATGGCCGAGGCCTGTAATTTCTAGCGGTTATCTTCATGGTTCGGCAAAAAATCTGAAGCCGTTTAATAAAACTTATTTGTTTAAGCTGCTGTTTTATAAGTAAAGGCAGTTTTCATCACTTTGTGAGATTTTTTTTACAATCGATTAATCCTTTTGGAAACTAATGCTGTCTTATAGTGGAACTAAACCAAAAGATATGAAACGGAATATTCGAAATTATTATCTGGGCGTAATATTATTTTGCTGCGCTGTAATATTTTCTTCTTTTGTTCGAATAATTGGCACAGCCGATAAAATTGCAATGCCTTATAAAAAGGCAGGTTTGAGCAATGAGCAGGCTGCAGCACATTTATTAAGTCGCTTTACTTACGGAGCACAACCCGGACAGGTAGAAGAAATAACAAAAATGGGACTAGAAAAGTGGTTTAAAAAGCAATTGGAAGGTGATTTAGATGATAAAGACCTTAACCAAATGTTGTCGCAGTACGATGCCATTAACATCAGTAATAGCGAGGTAGAAGATCTTTTTCCTCAAGGGCCACGAGTTAGACGGTGGGCAATTAGAGACGGTTACATTCACAAAGATTCGATTAGTGCAAATAACAATAGGTACGAAAGGGGAATTATCCAAAGTTATATGAAGGATAAAGGATATCGCCCTCTACAAGACTTATATCGTCAATTTTTTAACCAGAAGATACTTAGGGCTGCATATGGTGAAAATCAATTAAGAGAAATCATGACCGATTTTTGGTTCAACCATTTTAACGCGGCACTCAACAAGCCTCAGTGTGCCAGTTTTGTGCCGGCTTATGAGAGGGACGTGATCAGGCCAAATGTATTTGCAAATTTTGAAGATTTACTTTTGGAAACCGCTAAATCGCCAGCAATGTTGATGTATTTAGATAATTCATCGAGTTCTGGTGTGAATGTTCCCATGGCTGATCAAGAAATGATGTCGATGAATGATATGGGGATGTCTACCGAGCAAAAGGCTAAAAAGAAAGAACGGGTAAAGAAAATCCAGCAGCAAATTCAGAATAAAAAGAAGCAGGGTGGCTTAAATGAGAACTACGCTCGTGAAGTGATGGAGTTACACACCTTAGGCGTTGATGGAGGGTACACGCAAAATGATGTAACCCAAGCGGCAAGAGTGTTGACTGGCTGGACTGTGGCTCCGCTAGGAAAAGAAGGCTACGGTGCAGGAAATAGAAACTTAATTGAACGTTTAGGTTCCAGCGGTTTAAAGGAAAAAGGTTTTGTTGTGGATGGAGATTTCTTCTTTAATGCCAACAGACACGACAACGGTGAAAAAGTAGTTTTAGGTAAGAAATTTACTGCTGGCGGTGGTTATAACGAAGGTGTAGAATTATTGAAAATGCTGGCACATCATCAATCTACTGCAAAGTTTATTTCTAAAAAACTAGCGGTACGTTTTGTGAATGATGTTCCACCAAGTTCATTAATAGATAAAATGGCTAAAACTTTTACGGCAACCAAAGGTGATATCAAAAGTGTGCTGGTTACCATGGTGAATGCACCAGAGTTTTGGTCTGAGCAAGCATTAAGAGAGAAAACAAAATCTCCTTTTGAATTGGCCATGAGTGCGGTAAGAGGTTTAAATGCAGAAATTACACAACCTTACGAGCTTTATAGCTGGATTAACCGTATGGGGCAGCAAATGTATTACTACCAGGCGCCAACGGGTTTCCCTGATAACGGACAATATTGGATCAACACTGGTTCTTTGTTAAATAGAATGAATTTTGGTCTGGCATTGGCTTCTCAACGTATACCGGGCATAAAATTGAATTTAGCTAGCTTAAATAATAACAGGGAGCCTGAAAGTGTGGAGGCAGCATTAGTAACATATAGTAAATTGATTATGCCAGAAAGAGAGTTGGCGCAGACGGTGGCTCGTCTAAAACCAATGTTAAATGATCCTAATTTGCAACAAAAAGTAGCCAAAGCTGCAGAGCAAAATAGTGCCAAAAAGGATAGCAATAATGCTGGTATGGATGAGATGCAGAGCATGGATAAAAAGCCAGCAAAAGAAGAGAAAATTAAAATGGGAAGCGGGAGGAAGGCAAATGAAAATCCACAAATTAAAACACAAGCAGGCAACAATACCATGTTAGCACAGGTAGTAGGTGTAATTATTGGTTCTCCAGAGTTTCAACGTAAATAATTAAAGTTATGGTATCTAGAAGAGGATTTTTAAAAGCTGGAGGCTTAGCCCTATTTGGAATAGGTTTGGGCGGTATTCCGGGATTTCTTGCCGAAGCAGTTGCAGGTACTGTAAATCCAGCATTGTTTAAAAAGAAAAAGATATTGGTTTGCATTTTCCAACGTGGAGCGATGGATGGTTTAATGGCTGTAACACCATTTACAGATAACCACCTGAAGAATGCAAGACCCTCACTATTCATGACTGCAGCTAAAG
Source organism: Pedobacter sp. T50_32 (assembly GCF_057652195.1). Taxonomy (NCBI): domain Bacteria; kingdom Pseudomonadati; phylum Bacteroidota; class Sphingobacteriia; order Sphingobacteriales; family Sphingobacteriaceae; genus Pedobacter; species Pedobacter sp. T50_32. The sequence goes on from NZ_JBYFBY010000008.1 coordinate 5,082, forward strand.
GAAATGGCAACGATAAGCCATTGATCGATTTAGACGGTAGATTTGGGTTGCACCCTTCAATGGCTGCTTTCGAACCTATGTTTAGAGAAAAAAGATTGGGAATTGTTCACGGTATTGGTTCTCCAAACAACACCCGTTCGCATTTTGATGCACAAGATTTTATGGAGTCAGGTACACCATTTAAAAAGGGAACTACTAGCGGTTGGTTAAATAGGGCAGTTGGTTTGTTGGGTCATGATGCAGCTACACCATTTCAAGGCGTAAGCTTAACATCTTCATTACCTCGATCTTTTTATGGAGAAAATCCGGCAGTGGCCATCAGGAATTTGGCAGATTTTAATATCCAGATGAGAGGCAACCTTGCAGGTGCGAAAATGGCTTCAAAAAGTTTTGAGGATTTGTACGACCAGACTTCATCTGATTTATTGAAGAATACTGGAAAAGAGAGTTTTGATGCCATAAAAATGCTTCAAAAAACTGATGTAAGAAATTACAAACCTGAAAACAACGTAGTTTACCCTACAACTGCTTTAGGAAACTCGTTGAAGCAAATTGCGCAATTAATTAAAATGGATGTTGGTTTAGAAGTTGCATTTGCAGAATCTGGTGGTTGGGATACCCACTTTAATCAAGGTAAAGATACCGGCGTTTTTGCTCGTAATGTAAACGATTTAAGCAATTGTATGATGGCATTTTGGAATGACTTGTCGAGATATCAGGATGATGTAACAGTGATGACCATGACCGAGTTTGGACGTACGGTTGCGCAAAATGGTACAGGCGGTACCGATCACGGTCGTGGATCTTGTAATTTCATTTTGGGAAATAGTGTTAACGGCGGTTTGGTTCATGGCGTAGTTAATCCGTTATCTAAAGATAATTTAGAAGATGGACGTGATTTAGCGGTAACCACCGATTTTAGAAGTGTATTTAGTGAAGTTGCCGATGTTCATTTGGGCATCGACAATGATAAGATCTTATTCCCAGATTTTGATGGAAAGAAAATAGGAGTGATGCGGGGATAGTTTTAGATTGTTTTTTTGAAATTAAACCAAGGTAGCGATTGCTGTCTTGGTTTTTTGTTTATAGTAATTTTACGTAGAGGTATTTAAATTCCATTATTTTTGCCTCATGAAATCGATGAAAAAAGTTTGGCTAATTTTTGCTTTGGTAGTTTGTTGCGTTCAGATTTTGTATGCGCAAGACCTATCGCAGCAGATCGTTGCCAATAGAGTTAATGATACATCACAAGTAAACAAGCCATACATCATCTATATTTCTGCCGATGGTTTCAGACATGATTATGCTGACAAATATCAAGCTAAAAACTTACTGGCTTTAAGAGCAAACGGCGTACAGGCAACTGCAATGAAGCCTTCGTTTCCATCGGTTACTTTTTCTAATCACTACACCTTGGCCACAGGAATGTATCCTTCTCGCCACGGTATCGTTAATAATTCGTTCTACGATCCTAAAAGGAAACAGCTCTATGTGAAAACAAACCCGAACGCTGTAAAAGATAGCACTTGGTACGGCGGCGTGCCTATTTGGGTATTGGCAGAGCAACAAAAAATGTTATCCGCGGCTTTTTATTGGCTGGGTTCAGAAACTGCAGTGCAAGGAGTTAGGCCAACTTATTGGTACAACTTCAATACTAAAATCCCAATGGATAAAAGAATTGCTGCAGTTAAAGACTGGTTGGCATTACCTGCAGAGAAACGCCCGCACTTAATTAACTTTTATTTCCCAGAGGTTGATGTTGCAGGTCATTATTTCGGTAGCGATTCTAAGGAAACTGCCGCTGCTGTGAAGTTGGTAGACGATGCTGTAGGTGAAATGGTAGCGATAGCTAAGTCGAGTGGTTTGGAGGTGAATTTTGTTTTCTTGTCAGATCACGGAATGACCGAATCGGATTATAAAAACACGCTAGATTTACCATCTGTGATTGATACGAGCAAATTTGTTGTGCCTAATGGCGATGCACTTTTGCAGATTTATGCAAAAGATAAAAAAGACATTAAACCTCTTTATAAACAACTAAAGGCTGAGGGTAAAGATTACGACGTTTATTTAACCTCAAAAATGCCTAAACGTTGGCATTACCGAGCAAAAGATAACAAAGATGGTAGAATAGGAGATATTATTTTAATCCCTAAACTACCGAAGATTTTTAATTTAACGGGCAAGCCAACATCTATAGGAAAGCATGGCTTTGATAATGATATGCCAGATATGCAAGCGGTTTTCTATGCTTGGGGTCCAGCTTTTAAAGAAGGTGTAACTATCAAATCTTTTGAAAATGTGAATGTTTATCCTTTATTGGCAAAAATATTAGGCTTAACTTATCATCATAAAATTGATGGGAATTTGAAAGTGTTAGCGCCGATATTGAAGTAATTAAGACAACCTATCTGCTTAATTATTCTTTCCTTCTTAATGGTTATAAATGTTTTCAGCGTAACATTTTAGTTCATTTTACGCTAACTCATTCTCATTATAGATATTTATATCAGCAAACCTAAACTTACAAGAATGAAGAAAACCTTTACCGTTGCAAGTGTAGCATTACTACTTGTCAATTTTGCCTTTGCGCAACAGCGTTCGCAATCGCAGGCCGGTAGTTCACAACGCGGAAACGCTGCTGCAACTACTGCTCCTAAAGAAGAAGTTCCTGCCAGAACAAACACCAACATTGCTTCAAGAAACATAGTTCCCGAAAGCGCTGTAGTTACCAACCATACGGTAACCATTAACGGAAAAGCAGTGCCCTACAAAGCAACAGCGGGTACTTTGCCAGTTTGGGACGAAGAAGGTAAAACACTAGCGGGTTTATTTTATACCTACTATGAAAGAACCGATATCAGTAACAAAGAAAGCCGCCCTTTGGTCATTTCATTTAACGGTGGGCCAGGTTCGGCTTCGGTTTGGATGCACATTGCTTACACCGGCCCAGTAGTGCTAAAAATAGACGACGAAGGTTATCCCGTACAGCCTTATGGTTATAAAGATAACAGCACTTCAATTCTCGATGTTGCTGATATTGTGTACATCGACCCGGTAAACACAGGCTATTCTAGAACTGTGGGCAAAGATGTTGCTACCAACAGATTTTTTGGTGTAAAAGCTGATATCAAATATCTGGCAGAATGGATTAACACCTTCGTAACCCGCAGTAACCGTTGGGCTTCACCAAAATATTTGATAGGGGAGAGCTACGGTACAACTCGCGTTTCTGGCTTGGCTTTAGAGCTGCAGAGTAATCATTGGATGTACTTAAATGGCGTCATTCTAGTCTCGCCAACAGGACTTGGTATAGAAAGAGGTAGTGTAATGGATGCCGCTTTGCGTTTGCCATATTTCGCTGCTACCGCTTGGTATCATAAAGCTTTACCAGCCGATTTGCAAGGCAAAAAACTGACAGATATGCTACCAGAAGTAGAGCAATTTACCATCAACGAATTGGTGCCAGCCATGTCTAGAGGTGGTTTCATTTCTGCAGCCGAAAAGAATAAAATTGCTGCTAAAATGGCTCGTTTTTCAGGGCTGCCAGAAAAAGTAATCTTGCAAAATAACCTTAATATTTCTACTAATTTATTCTGGAAAGAGCTGTTAAGAGACAAAGGTTTTACCGTTGGTCGCTTAGATTCTAGGTACAAAGGTATCGACAAAAATGATGCTGGCGAACGTCCAGACTACAATGCCGAACTTACTTCTTGGTTGCACTCTTTCACGCCGGCCATCAACATGTATTTGCGCAACGAGCTCAACTACAAAACCGATTTAAAGTACAACATGTTCGGCCCGGTGCACCCTTGGGATAGGAGCGGAGATAATACTGGCGAGAATTTACGTGCTGCGATGGCGCAAAATCCCTACCTGCATGTGTTGGTGCAATCTGGTTACTACGACGGCGCTTGCGATTATTTCAATGCAAAATATAACATGTGGCAAATGGATCCAAGCGGAAAATTGAAAGATAGAATGAGCTGGGAAGGTTACGAAAGCGGACACATGATGTATCTACGCAAAATAGATTTAGAGCTGGGTAACAACCATATCCGCGATTTTATCAAAAAATCAACACCAAAACCTGGCCAAGCGGCTAAGTTTTAAAATTTTTTGAAGCGCAAAAGCAGTGCTGCTATCCAACGTCAGTCCTGCTTTACACTACAATCTTTTTGCCCATGGCATCCTAACAAACGTCGTAAGTTTAAAAACTTACAACGTTTTTAATTAGAGCATCTACAACAAAAAGTATTTTCGTTTCAATCAGGGCTATTGTTTAAAGAATGTGCTGTTTGCAAATGAAGAATTAGCGTCAGTGTTTTGAAAACCTAACAAAAATGGTTATCTTAACATTGCGCAATTCAATTGAAAGATGAAAATTATTTTAACTTTTCTGAGCTTAGTTTTTGCAATTTATGCAGCCGTTAGGGGGATAAACTTCATACAGCATGAAGATAATACATTCGTTTTGTTTGGCTTTGGCTGCTTATTGTTAGCTGTAGGTTTGGCCTATATAACGGTAAAATCAGCACTTAAAAAGAAGTCGCGTTAAATTATTGTCTATAGTTTCCATATAAATGCGTAATTTTACCGCCCCAACTATGGAACAACTGAAAACATCTTTTGATTTTGAAAAGCCTTTATCAGATTTGTATCAACAAATTGAAAAGGTTAAGCAGATTGCCGATAAGACTAAGGTTGATATGTCGGCTACACTTGCTGAGCTAGAAGAAAAGGCAGAGCAGACTAGTCAAAACCTCTATGCTAACCTTACTGGTTGGCAAAAAGTTCAAATGTCTCGCCATGCAGAGCGTCCGCAAACGTTAGATTATATCAACTTAATTTGTGACGACTTTATTGAGCTTCACGGTGATAGAACGGTTAAAGACGATAAAGCTATCATCGGCGGTTTTGCAACTATCGATGGCCAAACCGTAATGGTTATAGGTCACCAAAAAGGAAAAAATACCAAAGAGCGTCAATTTCGCAATTTCGGTATGGCAAATCCAGAAGGCTACAGAAAAGCTTTACGTTTAATGCGCTTGGCAGAGAAATTCAATAAGCCTGTAATTTCTTTTATCGATACGATGGGTGCTTATCCAGGTTTAGAAGCCGAAGAACGTGGACAAGGTGAGGCAATTGCTCGTAACTTGTTAGAAATGTCGGTGCTTAAAGTGCCAATTCTTTGCTTTATTGTAGGCGAAGGCGCTTCGGGTGGTGCATTGGGTATCGGTATCGGCGATAAAGTGTATATGCTAGAGCATACTTGGTACTCGGTAATTTCTCCAGAATCTTGTTCTTCTATTTTATGGAGAAGCTGGGACTTTAAAGAGAAAGCTGCAGAGTGTTTAAAGCTAACTTCAGAAGATATGCACAAAAACCAATTGATTGATGGTATCGTAAAAGAACCTCTTGGTGGTGCACATCAAAATCCTGAAGAAATGGCTGTAACTTTGAAAGCTCAAATCTTAGATGATCTGAAAGCTTTAAAGAAAGTAGATTCAGAAAAATTGGTCGCAAAAAGAATCGATAAGTTCTGCTCAATGGGCGTGGTGAACGAAGGTTAATATTTAAAAAAACATAATATATAGAAGCACAATCGGTAACGGTTGTGCTTTTTTGTTTGATTTAAACTTACTTCTCCTGCGTTAGCATTCTCTTCCTAATATTCGTCATTGCGAAGAGGTACGACTAAGCAATCTCATTTAACGACATTGCTTTTGAGCTTAGCGCCAACCTAAGCTAATTTCATCCGCATAAAAAAAAGCCGCTCGATAAATCGAACGGCTATATAATAACTTATTAATTTGCTTACAAATTCATGAAATCTGGCGGAAGCTCTCCAAAGTATTGTGCGAAGTTGCCATGGGCAAATAAAGATTTAATTTGCGCCTCTATATCTTTGGCCAACTTCGGTTGGTTATGCTGCAATGCTACTTTGGCCATCGGCATTAATCCGTAGAATAAACCAATTTGGATATTTCTGTCGCCTACCAATTTACCTTTGCTCTTGGTAACATCACCTAAGTAAGTAATCTCCTTACCAACAAAATCAGCATATTTTTTAATTAATGCATTTGCTTTTTCTGTTTCGCCTAAAAGATATAAGTTCTGCGCCATTGTTGCTGCACCCATTGCTGCACGCATACCATAAATTTTTGTAGGAATAACCTCATCATATCTCTTCATTACCTTTTTAGCATCTTCCAATCTGCCAGCTTTAATTAAACCAGTAGTTAAGCTGTTGAAGATATTGTTGAAGATAGAGATGTCATCAGCCGACTGAATATCTAAATATTTAGCATTTTTAATGTTACCCCACTTAAATTTATTCATTACGTGGTCGTACATTGGGTCTAAGTTAATCGGTTGCTCTTCTTCTTCAACTCTTTTTGAAGGATCTATAGGCAATAACCTTAATGCTAAACCTTCACTGTATAAATATTTGTCTAAACCATTAAACTGATCTGAAGGCACTGTGCTAGCGAAATAAATTGGACGCTTCCAGTTGTTATGCGCCAAAATATCTAGCATTGCTAAATTGCCTTTGGTTACATAGCCTTTATTGAAAGTCCACTCTACCGTAGGTACAATTTCTCCCGCACGGCTTTCAGGCAATGTTTTCGTAGCAATTACATCTTGCGGATTAACGGTCAACTTAAATTTCTTAGTAGGAATAAAGTTAGTCATAGAACCATCTTGTAATGGTAACTTGTCTTCCGCATCGTCAGATAATAATAAATCTACGATCTGTTTAAGCTCCACAGACTCTGCAATGCCCATGTCTTTGTGGTACATTACATCTCTTACGCCAGAAACATATTGTTTTTCTGTCATAGAAATTGGTAAAGCCTCCGATTCGTGAACCTTACGTTTCATTCCGTTGATATACCAATCTGTATCAAATAAACTCAAGTTTACCAATCTAATATCAGGCCTAATACCTTCAACCTCTTGAGCATACCATAATGGATAAGTGTCGTTATCACCATAGGTGAATAGAATGGCATTTGGCGCACAAGATTCCATGTAGCTTATCGCAATATCACGAGCTAATGTTTTCTCAGAACGGTCATGGTCATCCCAGCCTTCTTTTGCCATTAATACAGGGGCAATTAGTAATCCGATAATACTTGCAGTAATAGCTCCCATTTTAGGATCTAATTTTTTCAGTAGCCATTCCCTGATAGCGATGATGCCGAGCCCAATCCAAATGGCAAAGGCATAGAACGAACCTACATAGGCATAATCCCTTTCCCTTGGCTCTAGTGGCTTCTGGTTTAGGTATAGCACAATGGCTAATCCTGTAAAGAAAAATAACAAACCAATAATACCTGCATCTTTAGGGTGGCGACCGAAATGCCAAACCGCACCGATAACTCCTAAAATCAACGGTAGGAAGTAGAAACGGTTATATGAGTTACTTTCTTTTATAGTAGGAGGTAGGTTGCTTTGATCGCCGTACAACATCCCATCAATAGGTTTAATGCCGCTAATCCACTGACCTTCGTATAAGCTACCTTGTCCTTGTTCTTCATTTTGGCGACCAGCAAAGTTCCATAAGAAATAACGCATGTACATAAAACCAACTTGGTGGCGCATAAAGAAACCTAGATTGTCGAAAAAGCTTGGGAAATGCTCGTCGCTCATTCCCATCATGTCCTTGTAGTAATCTACGTGTCGTTGCTCATCGCTATACATACGAGGGAAAAGAACCTTATGTTGCAATCTCTTAATGCTGTCGGGGAAATTTTCATTTACGCCATAAACTTTTTCACTTTTAGTTCCAGAAATCTCATATCTTGTATCCCCTTTTCTGTATGACTTGCCTGCCTCTTTGTATACTATAGCTCCTTCGTCTGTTAACTTAGGAATTGAGTTGTAATTAGGGCCTAATAACAATGGTCTGTCGCCGTATTGCTCACGGTTAAGGTAGCTTAAAAATGAGAAAGCATTATCAGGGTCACTGTTATTCAAATTTGGTTTTGCTTGCGCTCTAATAATAATCATAGCGAAAGAAGCGTAGCCAAAAATAATTAGTACGGTAGATAGCAATGCTAAATTCAATACCTTTTTTTGCTGTTTGATAGAGTATCTGATACCCCAAACCAATCCGCCAATTACTAAAAGAGCGAAAAATAATACCCCTGTTCCGAAGCCTAAACCTAAAGTATTTACGAAGAATAGGTCGAAATATGCACCGAAAGAAACTAAATATTGGATAATTCCGTATTGTATTACTGCTAGAATTAATATACCAACACCCAATGTTTTGAAAATTCCAGAAGTAGTTGGTTGTTTCTCTTTTTTGAAGTAGTACACAAATGCGATAGCTGGTATTGTAAGTAAGTTTAACAAGTGGATACCGATAGATAAGCCCATGATGTAGGCTATAAATAATAACCAACGGTCTGCTTTTGGCTCATCAGCCACTGCTTCCCATTTTAAGATACCCCAAAATACAATGGCAGTAAATAATGATGAAAGCGCATAAACTTCTGACTCAACAGCAGAGAACCAGAAACTATCTGAGTAAGTGTAAGCCAAAGCACCAACTACACCTGCGCCCATTATGGTAATTAAGTTGGCTTTAGAAATTTCTTCGCCTTTTTTAATAAGTACTTTCTTAGCTAAAGCGGTGATAGTCCAGAATAAGAATAGAATGGTTGCACCACTGGCTACTGCCGAACCGAAGTTCATAAAGTAGGCAATTTTGGTTTTATCGCCCATGGCTAATAAAGAGAAGAAACGCTCTATCATCAAAAACAAAGGCGCTCCAGGCTGGTGAACAACCTGCATTTTATAAGCAGAAGCAATGAATTCGCCGCAGTCCCAGAAGCTTGCAGTTGGCTCTAACGTTAAAACATAAGTGGTTGTAGCGATTAAAAAACATGCCCAGCCAATAATATTGTTTATTTTCTTGTATTCCATATTTTGAATATGATGGTCTTTAAAACCTATAGTTTGGTGCAATAAATGCTGCCGAAAATAAAAAAATAGATTGATATAGGAGTGAGCCCGTTGCCTTATTTAACAAAAAATAACTAAATCTCGTTGAGTGTCAGTGCTACTAATAAATAATTTTAATTTTTTTTGTGCAGTTGTTTGCAAGTATCAAAAAAGTGCGTACATTTGCATTCCGTTTCAGCAAAACGCTTGAAAGCTTGTTCTGAAGAGTGTTTGAAATAGGAGATTGTCCGATAGTATAAGGGTAGTACGACAGTTTTTGGTACTGTTTGTCTTGGTTCGAATCCAGGTCGGACAACAAATCACTTCGGGTTGTGAATAAAACCGCAACCCGATTTTTTTTTAACAAGCATTGATATCCGCAAATCATGCCATTGCAATTTAACCCTGTTAAAGTTTTTGCTGGAAGTGGAACCAAAGACCTCGCTAGCAAAATAGCCGAAGAATACGGCAAACCACTAGGTAATGTTACCCTAAGTAAATTTAGCGATGGCGAATTTCAGCCTTCTTTTGATGAATCGGTTAGAGGATGTGATGTTTTCCTAGTACAGTCTACGTACCAACCTAGTGATAATTTAATGGAGCTTTTGTTAATGGTTGATGCCGCTCGTAGAGCATCTGCGCATTACATTACTGCTGTTGTTCCTTATTACGGCTTGGCTCGTCAAGACAGAAAAGACAAGCCAAGGGTAGCGATAGGTGCGAAGTTGGTTGCTAACTTGTTAAAAGCTGCTGGTATTCACCGTATCATGACTATGGACCTGCATGCAGCGCAAATTCAAGGTTTCTTCGATATTCCGGTAGATCACTTAGATGGTGCGGTAATTTTTGTGCCTTACATAAAGAGCTTAGGTTTAGAGAATTTAACAATTGCTTCTCCAGATATGGGAGGTTCGTATAGAGCTAGAACGTTCGCGAAATTCTTCAACGCTGAGGTAGTAATTTGTGATAAACGTCGTAAACGTGCCAATGAAATCGAATCAATGTCGATTATTGGTGATGTTACTGGACAAGATATTGTGTTGATTGATGATATCTGTGATACTGCTGGGACCTTAGCAAAGGCTGCAGCGCTGATTATGGAAAATGGGGCGAAAAGTGTGAGGGCGGTTTGTACGCACCCAGTGTTGTCTGGTAAAGCTTACGAAACGGTAGAAAACTCGATGTTAGAAGAACTAATCGTAACAGATACTATTCCATTGAGAAGAGAGAGCCCGAAAATTAAGCAGTTAAGCACCGCTAAATTGTTTGCCAAAGCTATTGCTAGCGTAAACGAATACGGTTCAATTAGCGAGCTTTTTAGAGTTTAATAAAGGTAGAGGGCTGAAAGGTAAAAGGCATAAGGCATAAGGTCTTGATACTCGATACTCACTACTTGATACTTAATATTAACAAATAAATATATAAAAAATGAAAACTATCGCTATTAGCGGTTCTACTAGAGAGAACGTAGGGAAACGCGATGCCAAAGAGCTTCGCTACGAAGGTAAGGTTCCCGCTGTATTGTACGGAGGTACTGAACAAGTACACTTTGCTGTTACAAGAACTGATTTAAATGATGCTATCTACTCTCCAGAAGCTAGCTTTGTTGAAATTACAGTTAACGGTAAAGCTGTAAAAGCTATCGTAAAAGATACTCAATTTCATCCATTAACAGACTTATTATTACACGTTGATTTTCTTCAATTATTTGATGAAAAAGAAATCACTATGGAAATTCCAGTTAAATTAACCGGTACTTCTCCAGGTGTTAAAATGGGTGGTAAATTAGTTCAAAAATTACGTAAACTACGTGTTAAAGCATTGCCTAAAAACATGCCTCAAGTAGTTGAAGTAAGTATTGCTAAGTTAGAAGTAGGTAACTTATTCCGCGTTCGCGATTTGGAAAAAGGTGATTACTTTGTAACTAACACTCCTGAAGATACTATCGTTTCTGTTGCAATGTCTAGAGCGTTGAAACAAGCAGAAAACGAAGCTAAAGGTAAAAAATAAGTCGAGGTCTAAGGATTTCTTGATTTACAAGATAAAGCGTTCCGATGAAAATTGGAACGCTTTTTTTATGCGTGTTGCTATTTCGTAGCGGTAACGTTGTAAAATAAACCTTATAGTAGCGGCAGCTCCCATAGGGACTAGAGCGGATAGAAGGGCTTTCGGAAGCGAAGAAAAACCTAATGCCCATTTTCTAAAATAATATAAAATGAGTTAGCTGCTTATGCTATCAACTAATAACCAATAAATTCAACTTTTAACGCCCAACTGCTTACCTTTGCGGCATGAAATTTCTGATTGTAGGCTTAGGGAACATTGGTGCGGAGTATGTGGGCACCAGACACAATATCGGTTTTGACATTGCAGAAGAATTGGTGGCTGGATTTGAAGGTAGCTTTGAACATGGCAGGTTGGCTTACCATGCAGAAGTATCTCATAAAGGCAGGAAACTGCATGTAATTAAACCTACCACCTACATGAACTTGAGTGGAAAGGCGGTAAACTACTGGATGAAAGAGCTAAAAGTAGCACCCGAAAATGTTTTAGTTTTGGTAGATGATTTGGCATTGCCATTAGGGAAACTACGCATGAAATTACAGGGGAGCAGCGCAGGTCATAACGGTTTAAAAAGCATAGAGGAGGTTTGTGGTGGGCAAAACTACGCTCGTTTGCGTTTTGGTATTGGAGATGATTTCCCGAAAGGCAGACAAGCAGATTTTGTGCTTGGCCAGTTTGATAAAAATGAGAAAAAAGAACTGCCCGTATTAATTAATAGGGCAGTTAGTATGATTAAGAGTTTCGCAACCATTGGCGCTGCGCAAACCATGACATTATTCAATAAATAGCTATTTTTTTACTAGCCTGCTAATTTTTTCATGCAGCACATCTATTTTAAACGGTTTGCCTATAATATCGTCGGCACCTACTTCTTTAGCTGTTTCTTTATCTTGCTCTAGTACACCGGCAGAGAATGAGATGATTGGTAGCTTTTCTTTTCCAGGGATATGGCCAGTTCGTACTTTCTTGATGGCTTCTAAACCGTTCATTACTGGCATATAGGTGTCCATGAGCACTAAATCGAAATGATCTCTTTCTAGGGCTTCTAACGCAGCGGCACCATTGGTTACTACGGTAGTTTGCACCTTCCAGTCGTTCAATATCTTTACAATTAAGAAAACGTTAATAGAATTGTCTTCTGCAACTAAAATCTTGATACCGTCTAATGTTGGCAACTTTGATGGTGCCTTGCTAGGTATTTCTTCTATCTTTTTATCCACAGTTTTATACCATTTTGTAAATGAAAATACACTTCCTTTTCCAAGTTCACTTTTTACATCTAACTCACCCCCTTTAAGTTCGGCGAGCTTTTTTACAATGGATAAGCCTAAACCCGTGCCACCATAAACTCTAGTATGCACATCTTCTACCTGCTCAAAAGACTGGAAGATAGATTGGATGTTTTCTTTAGAAATGCCAATGCCCGTATCGATAACAGAGAACTTTAGTAATGATGTGTTTGGCTTTTCTTCCAATACCTCCAATTTGAACACTACTTCGCCTTCGTTGGTGAACTTAATAGCATTACCCAACAAATTCATGAAAATCTGGTTAAGACGAAGCGAATCTGCCATGATGCATCTAGGTAGCTTTTCATCAATGGCAAGTTTCAGTGCAATGTTCTTCTCTATTGCTTTAACGTTAAGTAAATTGGTGACTTGTTTTGCCAGATCTTTAATGTCTGTTTCTGCAAAATTGATGGTGTATTTGCCAGCCTCAATCTTTGAAAGATCAAGAATATCATTAATTACACCTAATAGAGAATTAGAGGAAACATCTAGCAGACCAATTATTTCAGTTTGACTTTCTGTAAGCTGTTCTTTCTGTAGCAAATGCACCAAACCTATAATGCCATTAATAGGTGTGCGTATTTCGTGGCTCATATTGGCCATAAAATTCTCTTTGGCTCTTTTGCCTAGTTCTGCTTCTTCTTTTGCTTTAATTAAATCAGCCTGTATCTTCTCTAGCTGCTGGTTTTTCGCTTTTATCTCCTTTTGGTTTTTTACTAATTGGATAAACGAATCTACCTTGGCAGAGGTAATATAAGGGTCTAAAGGCTTGTAAAGATAATCTACCGCACCAGCGCTTAAACCTTTTATGGCATATTTGGTTTCGGTAGAAATAGCCGTTACAAAAATGATTAGAATGTCTTGGGTACGAGCGTTGTTTTTTAGGATTTCAACCAGCTCAAAGCCATTCATTTCTGGCATTTGTACGTCTACGAGTGCAATGGCGATGTCCTTTTCCCAACAAATGCGCAGCGCTTCATTAGGAGATGTTGTAGTGATAATGTTGATATCATTCCTGTTTAAAAGGGCTTCCAAAGCAATAATGTTTTCTTGCTTATCGTCTACTATTAAAAGGTTGATTTTACTCATTGAATGGAAAGTTAGTTAATTTTTTGGTAAATGTTATTCTTCTTATCTACTGCTTTAAATTTCTTAGCCAAAAGTGGGTCGCGAATGGTTTCTTTACCTCCTAAGCAAAGGAAGCCGAAATTTGCGAGACTTTCGTAAAAAAGGTTGATGACACTTTTTTGTAACTCTGGATTAAAATAAATAAGTACGTTTCTACAAGAAATTACTTGGAACTCGTTAAACGGACCATCTGATACCAAATTGTGCATAGAAAATAACACATTCTTTTTCAAATGTCTCGAAATAGAGGCAGCGTCGTACTGTGCAACATAATGGTTTGCTAATGATTTTCCTCCTCCTAAAGCAAGATAATTTTCGGAGTAGTGCTTCATTTTTTGCAAGTCGTAAATACCTTCTTTGGCTGTTTCGAGCACTTTATGGTTAACATCTGTTCCGTAAAAAAAACTTCGGTTGTATAATCCTTGTTCTTCGAATAGTATGGCAAAAGAATATAGTTCTTCTCCAGTAGAGCAACCTGCGTTCCAAACTTTAATGTGCGGAAAAGAACTTAGATAGGGAAGTACGTTTTCTTGCAAAGATTTGAAGAATTTTGGATCGCGAAACATTTCTGTAACATTCACCGTAATTTCGTTAATGAAATAATGAAAGAAGTCTTCATTATTGGTCAGTGTGCTTTTAAGATCGAAAAAATCTAACCGCTTAAGCAACATAATTCTATTGAGACGCCTTTTTAACGATGCCCTGGAATAGCCATCAAAATCGAACCCATAGATGTTTTTAGTTACGGAAATAATTTCCTCTACTTGCTCGTCGGTAATTAGGTCTTTCATCATACGCTACGTCTCTCTAACTTAACCACACCCTTAACATAGATAATAATTTGTCAACATCAACTGGTTTAGAGATATAGTCGCTGGCACCTGCGGCAATACATTTCTCACGATCGCTTTTCATTGCTTTTGCAGTTAGCGCAATAACTGGTAAGTTCGCTAAGTGTCTTTGCGCTCTAATCTTTTTCATCGCTTCATAACCATCCATCTCAGGCATCATAATATCCATCAAAACTAAGTCTATCTCCGTGTTTTCGGATAGTTTTTCTAGTGCTTCTACACCGTTATTGGCAATTATTACATTGATCTTATAATCCTGTAAGGCAGATGAAAGTGCGAAGATATTGCGCATATCATCATCAGTAATTAAAATGGTTTTGTTCTCTAGTGCCTTTTCTATAGTTGGTGCATAGTTTTTTGGAGGTTTGGCTACTGTAGAAGTATCGTCCTTTTTAGGTGTTTCTGCTTGTAATTTGTTCATGAACAAACTCACTTCGTCTAACAGGCGGTCATTAGATTTGTTGCTTTTCAGTACCATAGCCTGCGAATAACGCATAATATGGGCCATCTTATCTTTGTCTAGCTCCATTGCGGTGTTAATAATTACCGGAATGTTCTTATTATCTTCATTAGATTTGATTTCGTCTAAGAGATCAAAGCCAGAAATATCAGGTAATTTGAGATCAAGGATGATGCAATCGAAAACACCTTCTTCGAGCATCTGTCTTGCCTCTGCTCCGGTATAAGCTTGTGAAACTTTCGCTCCTTTTTTGATCAGTTGCTCGGTAAGCTCATTGCTTTGCAATACTTGGTCTTCTACAATGAGTACGTTGTTGAAATTGTAGATGTATTGATTAGATAACAACTCAAAAGCGTGGTCTAGCTTTTCTTTTTCTACTGGTTTTTTAAGAAAACCAATGGCACCTTCTTTCTTCGCTTTGCCTGCTTTTTCTTCGCCCGCCGACATCATGTGGATAGGAATGTGCTTCGTGGTTGGCTCTGCCTTCAGTTTTTTGAGGATCGTCCAACCATCCATCACAGGAAGCATTACATCGAGTACAATAGCATCTGGTAATTCAGACAAAGCTAATTCTAAGCCAGTATCGCCGCTGTGCGATAAAATTGGTTCGAAACCCTTTTCAATGGCGTACGCTTTTAATATCTCGGCAAAATTTTCATCATCTTCAATAATTAGCAATCTATTCCCGCTTCCATTTTTTGCAGTTAATTGTTGCGAATGTATGATTGGTGCAGATGTAGGTTGCGATACTACGGTCGGCTTTTCTGCTTCCACTTCCTTCGGTTCTACTTTTACTCCAAGCGCTTCCGGAATGATTAAAGTAAAAGTACTGCCAATACCTACTTCACTTTTGAGTTGAATTTCGCCACCAAGTAAGTTGGCAAGCTCTCTGCTAATCGATAGTCCTAAACCTGTGCCACCATATTTTCTGCTGGTAGATCCGTCTTCCTGCTGAAAGGCTTCGAAAATAACCTGCTGTTTGTCCGCAGATATGCCGATACCGCTGTCCGTTACCGCAAAGTAGATCAGTTTTTCTTGCGTGCTCAACGAAGAGTTATACTTCACATCCTCTTTTTGTGCTAAGCCAACTTCAACGGTTACATTTCCACCTTTGCGTGTAAATTTAAAGGCGTTAGAAAGTAAGTTCTTGATAATTTGCTCTACCCTAGCCTGATCCGTGACTATACTAGCGGGTAGTTGGTCTTTCAGTTTAAACTCAAAATTAATTTCTTTTTGCTTGGCTACTTCGTTAAATAGCGCCTCAGTTTGAGCTTTAATTGAAGGTGGCTTAACTTGCTCGATAATGAGATCTACTTTTCCAGACTCTATTTTTGAAAGATCTAGAATATCGTTAATTAGAGCTAAAAGATCCGACCCAGCATTGTGGATTACGCCAGCATATTTAATTTGCTCTTCCGATAGGTTATTGAGCTTATTATCCTTCAGTATTCTGGCCAATATCAAGATACTGTTTAATGGTGTACGTAACTCATGGCTCATATTCGCCAAAAACTCCGATTTATATCGGCTACTTAAAGAAAGCTCTTCCGCTTTTAAGCTAATTGCTTCCTTCGCCTGATTAATAGATGCATTTCTTTCTTCTAACAACTGCGCTTTTTCTTCCAGTTCCGAATTGGCCTGTTGTAATTCTTCTTGTTGTACTCTTAATTCTTCTTCCGAAGCTTGTAGTTCTTCGGTTTTGTGCATCAAATCTTCGTTGGTAACGCGTAACTCTTCTTGTTGTGCAGTAAGTTCTTCTGCTTGTTGTTGGGTTTTTTCAAACAATTCCTGCAGTTTTACCTTAGCTACCATACTGTTTACGGCAATACCAATATCTTTCGATACCAATTCCAAAAATGTGATATGATTTGGTGAAGGTTCTGCGGTTAGCCCTATCTCTAAAACAGCAATGGTTTGTTCTTCGAATAAAACAGGCAAACAAAGGATGTGCGTTGGTGTCACATTTCCTAAAGCAGAGCTGATTTTCAAATATCCTTCTGGAACAGGGCTAAAAATTTTCGTCTTTTTTTCTAATGCCGCTTGGCCAGCTAAGCCTTCGCCAAATTTGTATTTTCTATCATCTAAAACTTCGCTTATCGCATAAGTTCCTCTAACTCGTAAAGTTTGTTGACTTCTATTTATCAAATAAAATGCCCCAATAGGATATTCGAGCAGGTTACAAATTTTCGTAATGATATTTTCTCCTAACTGATCCATACCAAATTCGCCACGCATTACATCATTTACCTGTGCTTCGCTACTCAGCACCCAGTTGTGATATTCATTTTTGGCAGATAAAGTTTCCAGTTCTTTGTTCGTCAGTAGAATTTGTTTCTGCGTTTCTCTTTGTTGGTCAAAAGTTTGGCGAATGTATTTGAGTAAAAATAGGATTAAAGCAAAAATAATAAGTGAACTACCGATAATAACAATAATAGTTCTGTTGCTTCTGCTCATTACAACTTCTTGTCTTTCATCCAGTAGCTTATATTCAAGTGTAATCAGATCATCAGAAAAGGCCAAAAACTTAATTTTGTCTAGCCTGCCTCTATCCGTCAAAAATTGTTGCTTTGCGGCAGCGAAATTTCCAACGCTTCCTTTAGCTGCAATTTGTTTTAACTCGGTTACTTTGGCTATGGCGTAAAACCTAATGCTGTCTATTTTTTTTAACTGTACCGGATTGTCATCTACCAAATTGGCCAACTGCTCAACCATTGGCAAAATAGCGTTGATGTTGTCATCATATGGATCTCTGTAATCTGCTCGTTCTGTTAAAATGTAGCCCCGCAACGATGCCTCAGCATGTAACAATCTTATTTCCAATCGCTCGGCAGTTTTAGCTACATCATGCGTATGTGCTACCCATTTGTAGCTATCATTTAACGAATTGATACTTAAATAAGATGCGATGGCCGAGATTAAAACAAAAATTAATGAGACCGCAAATCCGGTAAGTAATTGCTGCTTAAAAGAAAGTTTGAGCATAAAGAACCCTATTGAAATGTGTAAACGTAGCTAAGATACACATTAGCAAAATAATAAGGGCAACTAAAAACATAAGCCATTTACTGGTTTATTTAAAGTGCTTAGTTTTATTAACTTTAGCCCTTAAAAGAAATTAAAAACAATGAAACTATACGGCATCCCAAATTGTAATACAGTAAAGAAAGCGCAAGATTGGTTAAAAAGCAATGGCAGTGAATACGAATTTCATGACTTTAAAAAGAAAGGAATTACTGCCGAAAAGCTAACAGAGTGGTTCAACACTTTTGGTTGGGAAAAGGTGATTAACAAGGCTGGTTTAACATTTAAGAAGTTAACAAAGCAAGAACAGGCAGAAATTAATACACCCGATGCCGTGATAACGTATTTGTTAGCCAACACAAGCGCCATTAAAAGACCAATTGTGGAGAAAGACGGTAAGGCAATTTTACTTGGTTTTAAGGAAGATGAATATCAAGCTTTGCTAAAAAAGTAATTGGCTTGTTAAATTTTGTTAAACGGATTACGCAAAGCGTAAAGTAACTTACATTTGATTATGCTGAAGAAACTATATCTATTTATTTTTTTGCTATTGCCCTGTGCTGTAATGGCTCAAGAGACTTATGTTACCGGAAATGTTTTTGATAACGAGCAACGCAGTACAGCCCTTCAAGGTGTTTCGGTAAGAAATTTAACCTCTAAAGCGGTAGTGCTTACCGACAAAGACGGACGTTATGCCATACAAGCAAAAAAAGGAGATCTCATTTCCTACGCTTCGATGGGCTACCAAACCGATACTGTATACCTTACTAATTTATTTCCAAAAAACATCTATCTAAGGTCGGCAGTAAATACCTTGAACACGGTAGATGTTACCACTACAAAGGTTTCTCCATATTTGGATACCAAAGATCCCGAGGCGGTAGCTGCCAAAAGGGTAGATATGTCGAAAGAAAGAGGAGGTTTGCGTTTAAACCTAGGTTATGGCAAATGGCGTAAGCAACAGGCAAAAGAACGTGAGCTTGAAGAAGCAGCTGATATTAACGAAGAAATTTCTAAAAACTTTAATAAAACGGTGATTCAAAAGTTGGTAAATTATAAAGAAAAGGATTTGGACGATTACATTGGTTTGTACCGCCCAACGGTAGAACAAGTAAAGGCAGACACACCTTTTGATTATACCTACTATATTGCCACTACTTTTACCGAGTGGAGGAAGCTACCTGCCGATGCTCGCAAGCTACCTCCATTACCTAAATTGAAAGGTAAACCGTAGCGATTGGTAATATTCATGTGTCCAAACTTGAAAATTGCTATTTTCCATTTACCTTAGTAACAAATTAATCAAACATGCAAAAAACCTTATTGAAATCATTTGCGGTTGCGATAACCGTATTATTTGCACAATTGAGTTTTGCTCAAGATAAGCCAGCTTCTAAATATGTACCAGAAGAAGCTTTTAGCCCACTGTTCTACACCCAAAATGGAAACGAATATCGCTCTGCGAGTGGTGCACCCGGACCAAAATATTGGCAAAACAGAGTAGATTATAACATTAGTGCCACGCTAGACGAAGCTACCAGCAAAGTTAAAGCTACTATCACCATTACGTACAAAAATAATAGTCCAGAAAAGTTGCCTTATTTGTGGTTGCAGTTAGACCAAAACTCATTTAAGGAAGGTTCTCGTGGTTTGTCTATTACACCAGCTAAAAGTAGATATGGTGCGCAGGGCGAAAACTTTAAGGGAGGCTATGAAATTACCAACCTTTCGGTTTCTCAAAAAGCTAAAGCTGTAAAGTTCACTTCTTTGGTTGAAGATACACGTATGCAAATTCGCCTAGACCAGCCAATGGCTGCAAATGGCGATGTAGCAGTAATTAAAATGGATTATACCTATCAAATTCCAGTACTGGGATCTGACAGAACAGGACATTTAACCACAAAAAATGGCGAAATCTTCGCGGTAGCGCAGTGGTTTCCTCGTATGAGCGTATATGATGACGTTTTGGGCTGGAACACTCTACCTTATTGGGGTGCTGGCGAGTTCTATTGCGAATTTGGTGACATCACTTTCGATGTAACTGTACCTGCAAATCACATTGTAATGGGTTCTGGAGAATTATTAAACCCACAAGAGGTATTTACAGCAACACAATTACAACGTTGGAACGAAGCTAAAAACAGCGACAAGACAGTTCACATCAGATCTGAAGCTGAAGTAACAGACCCAAAATCTCGTCCTGCAAAAGATAAACTCACTTGGAAATTCAAGATGGTTAACACCCGAGATGCGGCTTGGTCATCGTCTAAAGCCTTTGTTTTAGATGCAGCACGTATCAATTTACCTAGCGGTAAAAAATCGTTGGCAGTTTCTGCGCATCCAGTAGAAAGCAATGGTAACGATGGTTATGGCAGAGCCGTAGAATATGTAAAAGCATCTATCGAGCACTACTCAAAAATGTGGTTAGAATATCCTTACCCAATGGCAGTAAACATAGCTACAAACATTGGTGGTATGGAATATCCTGGTATCGTTTTTTGCGGTTGGAAAGCTAAGAAAGGTGATGCTTGGGGAGTAATTGACCACGAGTTTGGTCACATTTGGTTTCCAATGATTGTAGGTTCTAACGAACGCAAATTCGGTTGGATGGACGAAGGTTTCAACACATTTATCAACGATTTATCGAGCACCGAATTTAACAACGGCGAGTACAAACCACGTCAAATGAACATGCATGCCATCGGTAAGCAAGTTATTGGTAATCCAAAATTCGAAAACATGATGTTAATGCCTGATGGTATGGCCGAAGCCAACATCGGTATTAACCTTTACTATAAACCAAGTTGGGCACTACATGTGCTAAGAGACCAAATTTTGGGCAAAGATAGATTTGATTTCGCTTTCCGTCAGTACATCAATAACTGGGCGTACAAACATCCAACACCTCACGATTTCTTCCGTACCATGGAAAATGCTGCTGGCGAAGATTTAAGCTGGTTCTGGAAAAGCTGGTTCCTAAATAACTGGAAAATGGATCAAGGCATTTCTGAAGTGAAAGAAGTCAAAAATAATGGTGCTATCACTGCTTACAACATCAAAGTTGATAACTTGGATAAAATGCCGATGCCGATCATTTTGGGTATTAAAACCAAAAGTGGTAAAACAGAATTAATCAAAGTAGCTGCCGATGTTTGGATGAAAAATACCAGCTGGGTGGTACGTTACCCAACTACAGAAGAAGTGGTAGAGGTAGTACTAGATCCGCAACAAACATTGCCAGATAGCAACGCAGATAATAACAAATGGACAGGTAACTAATTACCATCCTAAGCGAATATAAATCCCGTAAGTTTAACCTTGCGGGATTTTTTGTTTTAGAAGAGCAGTCTCAGTTGCATCTATTTCAAACCCGTCCTGCTTTCCGCTTTATTTGCCCATTGCATGGGCTACATGTTCGCTTCAATCAGGTCTATATCACATAAGCCTGTGGAACAAATTTTTCCCCTCAAATTGCACTTAATTTATGCGTAAGCACTTTTTGTAAGCCAGTACTATTTACTCCGTCTCTTACAAAATATATAATATGCAAAATGCTTATGCGCCATGCGTCCCTCTTTGGATAGCCTGCTCCGATGTTTCGGAGGGGTTAGGGAGGAGGATTGAACTGCCATCCAACTATGCATCCGATCAATAAAACTTATCTGTGGAAAGGTCGAAATCGTCACATTTTTGTCCAACATAATCCCATGAAAAAATATTTCAAATTTTTTTCAAAAAAAGTGTCACATTCCGAATCGCTTTGCGTCTTATGAATTGTAGGTCTTAAACCTGAGCTTACACAAAACCAAAAAATACATAAATGAAAACAAAACTATTTCTAATTATCTGCTGCTTTTTAACTACGAAGACTTTCGCACAAAATCGTTTGTCTGGTAAAATACAATCTGAAACTAATAAGGAAGCCGTAGCTTACGCTGCTATATTGTTAACCGAACAGGCAGATTCTAATAAAAGAACAGGTGCGTTAACCAGTTTTAATGGCGAATTTTCGTTTAAAGATTTGAAGAGTGGAAAGTACAACCTCAAAGTTTCTGCATTAGGTTATAAATCAATTTTAAAGCCAATTGAAATTTCTGGGAACTTAGAATTGGGCACCTTGAAAATGCAAGAAGATGCATTGAAACTTAAAGAAGTAAACGTAACGGGTCAGCAGGCCAATGTTAAAATAAAACCCGACACAATCGAATACAATGCCGGTGCTTTTAAAACGCAACCAAACGCTGCAGTAGAAGAATTGTTGAAGAAACTTCCTGGGGTAGAAGTAGACCGCGACGGAAATATTTTGGTGCAGGGACAAAAAGTATCAAGGCTAACTGTTGATGGGAAAGATTTTTTTGGTACCGATCCAAAAACGGCAACAAAGAATTTACCAGCAGATGCCATTGCAAAAGTACAGGTGATAGACAGTAAAACACTGGAGGCGAAAGCTACAGGTATAGATGATGGTCAGCGTGAGAAAGTGCTTAACCTAACTATCAAGGAAGATAAAAAACATGGCTGGTTCGGTAATGCGAACTTGGCGGGCGGTACAACGGACCGCTACAATAGCTATTTGAGTGCAAATCATTTCAATAAAAACCTGCAGTTTGCGGTATTAGGTATGAGCAATAATCTCAGTAATGCTAGCTTCCAGTTCGAAGATCTAAACAGTTTTACTGGCGGAAACATCGGAAATATTTTTGCTCCACCAGCTGGAGGTAGTTTCTCCATCAATGTAAATAATGGGCGTACCACCATCGGCGGTTCTGGAGTATTCGATAACAATGCAATAGGAGAGGTAACAACCCATAGCGGTGGTGTAAATTATAGCAACAGCTGGGGCAAAAATAATAAGTTGGCCATCAGCAGCAGTTACTTTACCTATTTTTCAAATGGTATCGGTAATCGTTTATCTACTATTCAGGATATCAATAGTAATGATGTATTGAGGACTTCTGAACTTTCCGTAAGAAATTCTGATAACCAAGCACACCGCTTCAATTTCAAGGCAGAGTATCACCCAGATTCTTTAACCGATATCACTTTCAGACCAAATATCATTCTTAACTACACCAGAAATATCAACGATCGCAGGTTTAATTCTGCATTCGATGCCGCTGGTAAAACCAATGATGGTACCCAGTATTTCGATCAAAAAAATACTACACCTGCACTCTTTGGCGAATTTGCAGCGTTGCGTCGGTTAAAGAATGGCTCGGTTTCTTTTAGGTTAAACGGTACGCAAAATACTTACAATGCCAATTGGACCAACAACTCGCTAATCAACAAATATGAAAATGGTGCTACCGATGAAGATTTGATTAACCAGCAAGCTCGACAAGAAAATGTCTCAAGATCATACACACTTAACTTAAACTATATGCGCCAACTGAATAAGAAGTGGAGCGCTAATGTTGGATACCTTTATAACCAGAGTAGGGTAGACGCAGAGCAACTTACTTTCGATTACAATACCCTCACAGATATGTATGAAACCATTGTACCCGATTTTTCGAATTCACTAGATAATAGGAATTGGCAACAAAGTGCAAGGTTTGGTTTTATCCATACCCGTAGCCAGTGGACCTACAACTTTGGTTTTGGTTTGCAGGAAACGGGCTTAGATGCAACGGCATTCAATAGTGTGGGAACAAGTATCAACCAGTTAGATAAAAAATACTACAATGTTTTGCCACGAATAAGCATCAATTTTAAGAATAAAGCTAACCATACCATACAGTTAAACTACAATTCTTCGGTAAACCTGCCTTCGGTTAACGATTTACAGCCAGTTCAAAATAATAACAATCCATTGTACCAAAGAATAGGAAATCCAGATCTGGAAGCAACTAAAAATCACCGTATGGCAATTAATTTCAATACTTTTAGTGCAGATAATAACAAATATTGGAATGGCTATTTCCTAATCAATTACTCGCTTGATGCTATTGGTAATAGCGTAAATTACGTGAACGGCGTTCAGCATGTGCAGCCAGTGAATGTTGATGGAAATTATTTCATCAACACTGGTACTTTCTTCGGTCAGCCGACAAAAATTAAAGGATTAAGAATGGGGTATGGCGTAAACCTTTTTACATCTCATCTATCTTCTTATATTAACACAGAGAAAAATACAACTGATAGATACAACATTGGACCAAATGCGAATTTTAGTTACGATATAGATAATAAACTAAATGCAGGTGTTTATTTGGGTGTACAATATAGTATGGTAAATAATTCTCTGCCAGCAGCTGTCGATAACAAGTATTTCAGTTTCTGGAACAATGCTAGTGTAAGTTGGGAGTTTGTGAAGAATATGCGTATCAATACAGAGTTGCAGCATAATGGTACGGCAGGCAGGGCCGATGGGTTTAATAATAATGTATTTCTGCTAAATGCTGGTTTAGAACAATACCTAATGAAACGAAGGGTTACACTCGCAATTAAAGGCTTCGATATTTTAAATCAGAACACCAATATTGATAGAACAGTGAATGCAAGTAGGATGGAAGACGTTCGTTTCAATACCATTAATCGTTATTTCTATTTCTCTCTGAATTATAAGATATCTAAAGCTGGCGCAACAAATACTAGATCTAATCCTAGAAATACGGTAGGCTAGTTTTGTGATCTAATCTGTTGTTATCATTAAGGTGTGGAAATTAGATTTTCGCACCTTTTTCTGTTGGGAGCGAGTATTATATTACTTTGTTTAGTATTGCGTTACACGTCTTAATAAATTGAGAAAGATTTTACGACAACTAAAATTACCTTAATATATTGTTTTTTACTCCTTTTTGTTGTATTAAATGGTTGATTTATAGCTTTTTGTGTTTGTATTTTGAGGAGGAGCTTGCGCTAAGTGTGTAAAAATAACAACAATTAAAATAAGTCAAAATTAGTTGTGGAATGCCGTCTAGATACCATTACCGATGTTTTTTTGATGTAGGCACAGATTTTGGCTAATGGGCAATTGAGTTGCGGGTATTTTGCCAGCAGCACAGTTTTTTACCCTACATCAATCTATGAAAAACTTTTTAAAAGGCATTGCGCTTTGCGTGGTGTTAGGTATTTATGCGGAGTCCGCAATTGCACAAGTTAAGATTGGAGATAATCCAACGACTATTAATAAGGCATCTATTTTAGAGCTAGAGCACAATAGCAAAGGTTTATTATTTCCGAGAGTTAACTTAACCAATGCCACTACTTGGAGTTTGGCAACTGGTAGTACTCCAGTTGCTGGAATGATTTCGACAAATCTAACATCAGAAAAGATGCGGCAGTTGAGTTAGATAAATTGGTAGCTATCATGAAAGAAAATCCGACGATTTGGATAGAGTTAGGCTCACATACAGATAGTAGAGGAAATGATCAGTATAACAAATGGTTATCGCAAAGTAGAGCCAATTCTGCAGTACAATATATCATAGATAGAGGCATCGAGAAAAGTAGAATTACCGCCAAGGGATACGGTGAAAGCGTACCTGTAAACGAATGTATCAATGGTGTTAAGTGTAGCGAGGCTGATCATCAGCTCAATAGAAGGACTGAATTTAAGATTGTTAAGCAGTAAGTAGGTTTTTGGATTTAATTTTTTGCTGATATGCAATATAAGGTAATAATTAATGGTGCTCATGGGTTAGTAGGCGAAGGCGTTTTGCAAGAATGTCTTGAAAGCACTGCTATATCCGAGGTATTGCTGGTAAGCAGATGGCCTAAACAAGTACAACATCCTAAACTGAGAGAATTAATTATTCCAGATTTTTTAGAGTTAGATGTTTATGAGAAGGAGTTAACAGGTTATGACGCATGTTTCTATTGTACACAATGCCCATCGGCTGGTTTAGATGAAAGAATTTGCGCTCATTTCGCACTAGATATGCCTTTGAGTTTAGCTTGTCGCTTGCTCGAACTTAATCCAAATATTGTTTTCAGTTTTTTATCGAGCTCAAATTCGGATACTACAGAGCTGGGAAAAGTGATGATGGATAGGCTAATGGGAAAGACGGAAAACGCACTTGCGAAATTGACATTTAAGAAGTTGTACTTTTTCAGGGTAGGCATGGTCGCTTCCTTAGCAAAGCAAAAGCGCATGCAACTTTGCGACAAGGTTATTTATGGAATTTTTCCGTTACTGAAAATCTTGATGCCTAACAGAATAAATACCACTAAAGAGATTGGCTTGGCAATGATCAACGCATTGATCAATAAATATCCCGAGCGAATTGTAAATATAAAAGCTATCAAATCTTTGTCTACTTATCATCAAGGGATTCCTAATGTAAGTAATCCCCTGGTATACATCGGATAATCAAAATATTAATACCTATCAAAAACCAGCCGGCACTATTACATCGTAGTTGCCGGCATTTTACTTTTATACTAATCCTGCTACCTTTGTGTATGCCTACAGCAGAACAAAAGAATAATCCGTTACACGGTAAAACACTCGAAACCATTGTTACACAAATAAGCCAACACTACGGCTGGGCAGAGTTAGGCTATATCCTGCGGTTTAATTGTTTTATTAAGGATCCAAGTGTAAAATCGAGCTTAAAATTCTTAAGGAAAGAAGAATGGGCCAGAAAACAGGTAGAGCAGTTATACATCGATACTTTTTGCAATGAGAAAAATTAAGCTAACAGCATTTATCTTTTTAGGTTTTATGCTGATCTTCAATTTGGATGTTCCCGCACAAAAGGCTAAAAACACTGATAGAGTTTTGGTTTTTTCGCTGACTAAAAGCTATCGGCATAAATCTATTAAGAATGGTGTTTTGGCTATCAAAAAACTAGGCCTCGAAAATAATTTTGCAATAGATACTTCTGAAAATGTGAATAGTTTTACCAACGAAAATTTAAGCAATTACCGAACACTCATTTTTCTAAATCCAACCGGTTCCAATGTATTTACCGATGAGCAAAAACAGGCTTTAAAAACTTACATTAATAATGGTGGTGGTTTAGTTGGTATCCATGCGGCAACAGACTTTTGTTTCGAATGGGAGTGGTATGGGAAAATGATAGGAGCTTTTTTTACCAATCATCCAAAAGTGCAACAAGCAAAGTTGATATCGGTTAAACCGAAAGATAAATTGATGAAAGGAATGCCCGAAAGTTGGCTACATACCGACGAGTGGTACAATTTCAAATCCTTCAATAAAGATGTGAAGGTTTTGGTAAAAGTTGATGAAACTTCTTATCAGGGTGGAAAGATGAACAACGACCATCCCATTGTGTGGTACCATAAATTTGATGGCGGACGGGTTTTTTACACTGGTTTAGGTCATACACCAGAAGCTTACACCAATGAACTGTTTTTAAAGCAGCTGTTAACGGGCATTAAATGGACAATGCGTAAATAAATTTCATACTTTTGAGTTGTCTAATCCATTGAAATAAATGTTTAAAATATCGAAATTAACCAGTTGCTTTCTAATTGCGGCTTTATGTTTTTCTTGTTTCGGAAGTACCAAAGCGCAGCAAAATGCACACACCCTCGAACTGAATTTGCAAAAAGCGATCAGCAGTTTTAGTGCAAACCAAAACAAGCTACAAGGTAGTGCTTACGGCGGCGAGCTCATTTTCCATTACAATATCAATCGCGAACCTAGGCGTTGGTCTAGCGATTTGGGTATTAAAAGCATCGACGTCATTTTTAACTACAAGCGAATGGATAACGTAACCCGAATTGCAGCTCCTCAAAACGGTGAGTTCGGTGATAGTTACGGCTTACTTGGCGGGTTGACTTTCCCATTGTTGAATATCAGCAAGGCTGAATTGCAATTTACACCAGGCTTTGGAGTTCTATATGCAGGAGAATCGTGGTTTAGTAACGAAAATCCTGTAGTAGGCAGTAAACTTAATTTCGGGTTAAAGGCAGGGCTAAAATTAAATATTCCTATCAATAAGAAAACAGAGGTATCTGCAAATTTAGATGTGTTACATTATTCTAACGGCGGAACACGGGTACCTAATAATGGCTTAAACGTGGTAAGCGTTGGTTTAAGCGTAGCAAGAGCCTTAAACGATAATATCGACGTAGAGAAAACTAGTTTCGAGAAAGAGACAATTAAAAAGCACAGTTTCGATTTAGGGGTTAATGTAGGTAGGAGAGGTGTGTATCAAAGCAGAGACGGATTATGGCGAACAGGTTTGTACGGTGGCTATAACTACCGTCTAACTTCTTATTTGGCCTTTGGTGGCGGACTGGACGCGGTATATTACCATACTGTTTACGATCCGAACCGAGTTTTGGAAACTTATCAATCTAAAGCATCATCATTTGATAAATGGCGTGTGGGTGCTGCGGTTGGACCAGATTTATGGATGGGGAATTTAGCTTTTATGGCAAAGTATGGCTACTACATCCATTACAACAGCCTATTGCCTGTAAACACCTATTGGACAGCGGGTGTGAAATACAAATTGAATAGTAATTTGGCGCTACAATCAAAAATATATATACACGGTACCGAAGCGGATTTTGTTGGCTTCGGGCTAATGTTTACCAAATAAGTGATGATTAGATTAAACGAAGATACACCGCTAGATGTGCTCAATGAAGTTAAGCAGGGCGATTTGGTAACCGATACTTTCAGCAAAACAGGTTTGGTAGAAAGCATTGAAATGACCGACGACGGCTTGTATCGAGTTTATGAGTTTACGCTAATTACGGGCAGAGTGATTACCATCAAGAAGTAATTTGTTGTAGTCTTAAGCATAGCCAAACATAAAATTACTTCGCTTTAAGCATACTTTGTATTTTCGGATATAACTCACTATCAGCATAGGCGCCTCTCAATTTCCAAACGCCATTCATGTTTTCGAAACCAAGATTTGCGATGCTATTAGATTTGGTATGTATCATCTGCTCTGCAAAAGCATCAGCTTTGCTAAACACACTTTTAGAAAGCCATGAAACCAATTTGTTAGCTTTGTTGGTATCATAATTTTCTTGTTGCAAAAGCATGGGCCAAATTTTGGCGAACTGTTGTTGGCTAACTTTAAGCTCGGGCATTCCATCATGCTCGCCATTCACAATAAACGGAAATTGAACTAAAGGATACAGATTTTCTAGGTCATTTTCCACTGCCGTAGTTCTCAGTTTCTGCCAAAAATCCACGAACTTATTTTCAAACTGGTTATCGTAATAATCGGCACTTTCAAAAGCAGTGATGTACTTAATATTCTCATTTTCTACATGCGTTAAAAACGGCGTTACATCCTTAAAATGGTTCCAGCGGTAATCTGGCTTTTTATTAAAATGCTGATACCATTTTCCGCCTTCTTTAAAAGCATAATTGTAGCGAGCATACACTGCATTCCGCATTTCGGCCAATTGTTGTTTAGTATATTTTTTTACATCCACTTGGGTAAAACTGCGCAAAGAAATTTCGGTAAAATCGCCTTCTGGCTCCCAATAAACTTTGCGGTAATAACGTTGTCTATCAGCATCGTGAATACCAAATTCGGTTTTTTGATCACACTTGTACAAACGGAAAAAATGACTTTTATCTACACGTAAATAACTTTCGCCAACAAAAAAGCCAGAGCCCACAAATTGTTTATTGATTGCATTTTTAGGCTCAAAAATATTGTTGCCAACCCAACCGCCATCGTGTACATTCGGTAGACTTTCGCAATTGGTAACCTGTTTATTGATCAGCCTTGCTTTACTATAACTTAGGTGCTGGTAGTACACAAACGTACCGTACGATTTTGGGTCTACAATAATCTTCATTTGATAAACACTGTCTCGGTCTTCGGCAATGTAAATCCCGTTTACGGTATATGCAAAACTGTTAAAGATGCTTTTTTTGTCAAATCCTTTTTTAAATTCTGGGCTCCAAGTGCTAATATCTGACGGTACAGAGCAGGGGCAGTTGTTGGCAGGTTTTTGCTGAGCAAAAGCCGACGAAGCCAATAAACACATAAAATAAATGAGCTTTTTCATCCTATTAATTTCTTGCTGGTGGTGGAACTTTCATTTCTGCAGGTTTCAAATGCCTTCCTGTTAAGTTTTCCAAACTAATACCTTTCATATCCTCGCTCACTTTTTTCAAGCCCCATTTATCGGTAACATATTTTTTAACCATGCTATAAGCCCCAATATAATCGTACATATTTTGCGTAACAATAAGCGTATCGTTAACTAAACTAAACTTTCCTTCTCCAATAATTTTGCCGTTTCTTGTTGCAAATTTCACAACCTCTAAATCGCTAAACTTTAGCTTATCCTTCGTGATTTTGTAAACCTGCAACGTATCGCCTTTCTCTTGTCTAATCATCCGCTCTGGTTGTTGATAGCCCAAATAAACATTGAACTTTATCCTCTTAACACTAAAATCAGCCAAGCGTTTATCTGTTTTTAAAATATCCGATGTACCTGCAGTTCTTACCACTGGTGGCGGAGGCGTTTTTTTCTGCGCAAATACGCTAATGCTTACCAAAGCGAGAATTATAGGTAATATTTTTTTCATCATTTATTTTTTTGAAAAGCAAGTTTCAGCACTTATCGGTTCCGAAAGTCCCGCCATCCGCTTTATCCCTATAAAATCGGGATGCTCGCTTCTGTCGGGTTTAAAACAGTAAGTTCATTGCAAACAAGCCAAAACTTTCTATCGCCAAACCTACAATTTACTAGCGCATCGCCCTAATTTTTAGTTCGTCGTTTTCTTTCTAAATCTTCATGCTTTTCCACCAGTGGCCTAATTTTGTCAGTTACTGTATAATAGGCTCCCTCATTAAAATCCTCTAGGTAAATTTTCTTAAACTGCATTTTCAATTTTATGGTTGGGATTTTAACCAACTCTCCTTTTTCGTTGTTAGCTAAATGGTCGTAGTAATTCCAATTGCCAATGTAGTCGCCAGTAAGTAGATTGTAACTTGCCTCGCCACTGCCGTCGTTAGCAGCATTGCCGAAAGCGTATTCCGTAATTCCGATTGCTCTAATGCGTTTCTCGTTTTTATCGTACCTAAACTGACAGGCGTAACCAGCACGCATCCAGTTGACTTTAATTTCAAAACCGTTTTTCTTTGGTTCGAGAAAGGTATTATCGCCAGAAGTTTCTATGTATTTGCTTTTGAGTTTTTTAAAGTTTTGGCTCGATAACCTGCAAACTATCTTCCATTCTTTTTGGTCAATGTATATCGTGTCGGCTTTACCATCAAAATCGATGTCCTTAACCAGCTTTTTTTGCGCAAAGGCATGAAAGCAGGCTAACAAGAATAATCCTAACAAAGATCTTTTTATCATCTATCTATTTTTAATACTGTCCTTTCATGGTTTTATTCTGTCATTGCGATGTATCGGGTTGTGTGTTGTAACTTTCTGGTATGTACGTAACCCTTGCAAAGTTTTTCATCACCAATTCTGTTGCAACAACTCTGCCACCTTCAAATTTTAGTATTTTATCTCTCCAGATTTCGTTTTTACGATAAAACTGTCCATCTATTTTTAGAAATTGATGTTCTTTTTCTACTACATGATAGGCATAATCCAGCTCAGTATCTACGCGTAATTCGCCCTCTAAACATTTATCACTAAACCATAAATTAATTTGAAATGTATGTGCCGTATTATTGGTAAACTGGTAATCTAGATAATTGTAGAAAACGGTGGCTCCACTGCCAAACGGCAACACACGACCGTCGTCTGGAAATGGATCAAACGAATGGTGGTGCCTTTCGGTAATGGTAATCGGACTATGGATAACCAACCAATGGATGAGGTTGGAGATTTGGCAAATGCCGCCGCCAATGCCAGCCTTTGCTTGTCCGAACGATAGCTCCATGCCCAATAAGTAGCCTTTCTTTTTTGTAGGCAAACCAACCAGCTTGCAAAAAGAGAACGTTTCGCCAGGTTTAATGATGATACTATTTATTCTTGCAACGGCAATTTTTAGGTTGGTTACTTTATTGATTTGCAACTGCTCATTATTTTCGCCAAGTTTTTTAAGCAATACAGATTGATGTTTTTTGATGCGAAATGATAGCTTTTCTCTCAGTTTATCAGATGCATATTTCTTGCCATCTATAACCCATTCTACCCGTCTTTTGAGGCGCCTCGCACCAACTGCCAAGAAGTACAAAAATGGATGTCGTTGGCTAAGTAATTTTCGTTTTTTCATTTAAACATCAATTTCTCGGGCAATCAATTCTTAGACGAGCTCTCTCTTTTTAACAATGTTTTTTACCCAAAGGGATAAATAGCAAACACCCAGCAAACCAATAAATATCCAAACGAGGAATGACAAAAACTGACCCAAATTGCCGAACTCCCAAAGTATGTTGTTCCATTGTTTGCCTAATTGATTTTTTAAAATCTCGAAGCTATAGTCGCCGTTTTGCTCAGTTTTTACATAGAACCGTAAGTAATGTTCAGCAATGTCGATGACAAAGGCCTTAAAAATTATAAAGGCAAAAAATGAACTCATTGTAATTACTAAAACATTGCCTTTAATTTTATCAAAAACCAGCAAAGCTGATAACAGAAAATAAGTTAGAAGAACGCTGAAATTTGCGTAACCATCATACATAGTAAAGTTTGCTAGCCGCGTATTTAAAATAAATTTATTGACGATTAAGCTCGAAAAAAGACTAACTAAAATATGTACTGCAGAGCAGACAGCAAGTACAATGGCAAATTTTAGTAATGTACTTTTCATTAATTCTATTTTTTATACTTCTGCAAAAAAGCCTTAAAATCCATTGCTTCCTTTTTGTCTTTTAAGCAGAATTTCAGCTTGCCATTTTTGTCAAATTCTTCGCTGATGTTGCAAAAGATAAAAGGTACCACTTCTTTGCCTTTGTCGTCTAGAATTCCGTACCAATAATTACTGCCATCGGCGGTTCTAACACCTGCAATGTAGTAGTTATTTACGCCAAAAAACGGATTGATAAATTCGTATTTAAAGGCAGTTAACAAGTTCAAGTTTTTATCAACCAAAGCCTTTTTTCTGTTGCTACCTTCGCCTACAAAAATTGCCGGAAATTTAATGTCTGAAGCAATAAATTTATCTACTGCATGAATTTCCTGAATGTCTTTATTTGGTAACTTTTTAAAGTTTAAATCATAAAGTTCATCGAGGTTTTGTGTTTTGTTGGCGATAATAAAATGCTCATGTTTTTCTATACCGTAATATTCAAAAGGTAGAATTACTTTTTCACGGTTTAACACTACGCCATATTTGTAATCGTCGCCAACTGCTTTTTCAAAAACGTCATAACCAGGCTTTAAGGTTTGCGCATAATTTTTGTAAGCTGGTAAAGCCAACATCTTTTTACCGGTCACATTTAGCCAATACAGCTTCTCATCGCCCATAAAATATTCGTTGGCAAGCTGTCTCAATTCGCCAAAAGTTGGTTTAATAATCACTTCGCCATCTCGGTTACTTATCCCAAACTGTTGCCCAGTTTCATGACTATAAAAAACAATGTTCGGCTTGCTTTCATCAAAATATTTTGGGTTTAAATAGTGGTTGCCATATTTTACCATCTTTTTGTTTTGCAACAATGTAGATTTTGTAGCCACAAAAACGTCAATATTTTTAATGTCGTCAGCAAATTCTACCAGCACAAATTGTGTTTGCACACCAAGCACTTTTTTGCTTGTATTGGCAATTTCATTGTACAAACCCACATCGCCCAACTCTTCAAGTTTCGCTTTATCTTTAGAAAGTTTGTCTAAATAAACGTCAAACTCAACCATATCATTTTTGGCATCTATGTGATTTTGGTTAATCGTATTTAGCTTTTCTTTGGCATTTTTCTCATCACTTTCTTTCAGCACATCGGTAAAAATCACAAGCAATTCTTTCAAACTTTCTTGCACTTTTTTGTCGATAGACAACATTGGCGTAGCGCTTGATGCAATGATATTCATCCTCAGATTTTTATGGTTTGTAGCTTGATAAGCAATGATCTCGCTATACAAAGCAATTGGTAATTTTAGCTGAGCCAAGTTTTCTTTTATGCTTTCAACCTCAATCTGATAATCGTTATACTTAACAGTTTTATCAGATTTTAGGATAGAGAATTTCTCGAAATCGGTCGGCAGTTTCAAACTCAAATCAGCCTCGATACTGTCAATTCGCTTCATGCC
Source organism: Pedobacter sp. T50_32 (assembly GCF_057652195.1). NCBI lineage: Bacteria > Pseudomonadati > Bacteroidota > Sphingobacteriia > Sphingobacteriales > Sphingobacteriaceae > Pedobacter > Pedobacter sp. T50_32. Next base: position 38,957 of record NZ_JBYFBY010000008.1, read on the forward strand.
TATGTCAGCTTTTGCTATTTTTTTGCCTCTAAAAAAGTAAGCCTCTTCGTTAGTAACCACGCTAGATTTGTAAGGCTTAAACAAGCTGTCTTTCTCTTTAATAATGTGGTTGTCGTCGGTTAAATAAAACCTGCTTTCGTACGAAAATAAATCTTGTCCGTAAAGGCTAAATTTCTCCTCATTTGCCTTATCTCTAAAGTTTTGCTCAAATAACAAATGCTTGCAGTAATCGTTAAAAAGCTCGGTAATTTTAGGTTCGTTGTGGTTAATGTCAAATTCAGGTGCCGATTGGCTAACCGCACTTTTCTCTCCCGATGAAAAATGTGAGGTCAGTTGCAAGGTAAAGGTTGACGTTTTGATGAGCTTATTTAATAGTGCGGTATCCTTTTTCGCCTGCTCTTTAAGCTCGTCAAATTTCATTGCTTGTAGCGTGGAAATGTACTTTTTCGCCGCTACCGTTTGTGGCGTTTTTTGTTGACTGCAAGCTTGTGAAAATAGAATTGTAAAAATTAAAATTAGGTAGTGTTTGTGTTTCATGTTTAGCTATTACATATATTTTGAAGCGTAATTTTTGATCTCTTTTTAATGTTCGTCCGGCTTTCCGCTCTCATCTATCGGGCTTGGCTGTTGTACTTGAGGCGGTGCAAGTGAAGCCCCTCAAAAGTGCTACTTGCTTTGTACCTTAAACCCGATTGAAGTGGTAATACTTTTTGTTACTGTCATCTTGAGCTTGTCGAAAGATTGTTTATAGGTGCCAAATTCTTGGACAAGCTTAGCATGACAGTTTTTAATAGCAGCGCCGACAAAAAGATTATAACGAAAAGCGGGGCTGCAATTGCCGAAAAATACTACCATTGTTTTCCTCAACTTTTGATCAATTCAATCATTTCTATTTCATTAGTCATTGGGTTTGTGCTAAAAAAATCGCTTGAAGCGGAATTGTACATACAAATATTTGTTCTTTCATTGGTTAGACAATCGTAGATTGCGATTATAAAGCAATCTTAAAGCCAAATTGAACAGATGTTGTAGGATAGCTTAGCGCATTAAATTCTAAAATCCTGCTATTTGCTTTTAAAATACTGCGTGACAGCGTAAATCCAATCGCCTCCTTCATGGCATACAAAGGCAACCAAAAGTAAAATCGGCAAATAAACCAATAACCTTTTTACAAACAGTTTATAGCGATTTTCATCCTGTAAAAACCAGAAGTTAACCGCCAGAAATATGAGCCCTGCAATTATACCAGTTACCGTGCCCATAACCATGGATGATAAGTTTGCAAACGCAGATATGAAAAATACAAATAACTCTAAAGTTTTCGATGAAGGTTTGGCTATCTCGGGAAGTGGAAACAACAGAAACCAACAAATAATTCCACAAATTATGCTGAATAGTAGAAACAGCAATCCTTTAAGAAAATGCCTGCCCATTAAGCTGTACATTAACGTAAGCATAGCCAAGGTAAGACTAAAAAAAGTATATTTTAGGTCTGATAGAAATGAAGCAGTTCGGTATTCAATTGGTAAAATGATACATAAGCAGATGGTAAGAATTGCTATTCCAGTAATGAGTGCAGGCTTGTTTACGTTAATTTCTTTTCCCATGATTCGCCTAAATCTAGTTGTTTAAGTTTGCGATCTATAAAATCTCTTATACATCGTTTAACTGTCTCGCAATTACGATGACGAAAAAATCCTACCTATCGCCTTTATGAATTTCTCCTTTCGAATTATAGGTAGTGCCGTTATAGTTGTAATAAGTAAGGTTGTCGGCATCTTTGGTAATCTTCATACTTCTAAAACCGTCGTTAAATTTCTTAATCACCTTGTTTTGATGGTCTATTAGTCGGTAACCCATATTGGTTTTTACCAGTGCACTAATTTTAGAGAAATTCTTCGCTTCGTCATACATAAAAGGTATAACCAAAACGTTCTTACTATTGATATAACCCCAATATCCTTCATCATTTTTAACAGGCGCCAAGCCATAAGAGAAAGGCTTTACATCTTTGTATTTAGCATCGTCTATGACTACATCGCCTTTGGTATTGATGAATATTTTTTTGCCAAACTTGTTTTTAACGAGCAATAAGCTGTCCATCCCAAAAAAATCGTAGGTCTCTACAACATAATCTTCCTTGTTTATTTTTTTGCCTTCAGTGTTATAAATATCATCCGTATTGCTGAGGATTGAATAATCTGCAAATTTATCTTTAGAAGTGTAGGGTTTGCTCACGAAGATAAAATTGTTATTTACCTTAAAATCGTTGTCTTTTAGCGTTAATACCTGTTTTAAATCTTTATTAAGCAGGGTATAAACGTCATCTTTTTTATCTCTAAGCACGATGTAATTGCCCTGTACGCTAATATTGTCTAAGGTTGGTTCTATTAAAACTTTGTTGGTTTGCATATCTATCAAACCTTTCGGACCATTTACGCCATCTTCTATGGAATAATACCTATCTAACATTGGCTCATTACGATAAAAGCGATACTTGAAGGGGTCTAGTTTACGGTTAGTTTTATCTAGCCACAAAATGGTGCGATAGCCATCTTCGCCAACCGAGCCCATAAAATAATTGCCCTTGTAGTGGGATAATTCTTCGTATTTAGGCTGCACTATCCATTTTCCTTCTTTATCTAAAATGCCAGCTAAATCCTTCTTGTCATATGCCACGCCATAACCATCAGCGTATTTAATGGTGCTTTGCAACACAAACCTGTAGGTGTTTATGGTGCTTTTTTCTGGCTTCAAGAAAATGTTGATTTGTGTAATGTTCCCTCTGAAATTGTAAATGGCATTCACCAAATTTTCAGGCTTGTTTTTATCTTCCTTCGGGATTTTTGAGTACAAATCTTCTATCAGTTCATCCACGTCTTTATACGCAGATTTTTCAATTTTTTCGATGGTACTTTTGCCTGCTTCGTGATACTGATTTAAAAATTCTGCCGAGAAATTAGCCGAATTACTAGAAGACGACGAGCCGTATTGCTCTATCGCTTTGCCTGCTGAATTGATACCTTCAACCTTATAGATTTTCTCTTTTACTGCTGGTGATAATTTTAAGCTTGCTTTGCCTTCAGTAACAGAAACTAACTCAATTTTACCTGCTGCAAATTGGTGCAATGGTTTCTGCGGACTTAAATTAATAACAGGCATTGCCTCTGGATAATGGTAGCTGGCTTCTAGTTCAATGCTATCTATCCATTTGGTTCCTTTAATTTCGTCTACGGTTTCATCACTTCTGCCATGTAATTCTTTGTTAAAGTCTGCTGTTTTTCCATCTTGATAATAAACTTTTTTAAGTTTTAAAACTGGTTCGGGGAATTTGTAATCATCGTAATCCCTAACGCTGTACATTAAACTTCTGGCACTGTAACTAATGCTCAAATTTGTATTTGGGTACACCACTCTCGGACTGAAGTATAATCTATTGAGTGTTTTGGCAAACTGCTTCTCTATTTGCTCTTTTGGCGAATTGTCGAACCTTTCGGTGGTTCTCACATCTTTCAAATCAACATCTCCAGGGGTTATCCTTAACGAAGTAGAAGAAAGCTTAAGCATCTTCTCAATTTCTTTGTTTTGCTTTTCTAGGTAAGCTTTTACTTCTGGCAAAGATTTATTTTTCAGCTGCGCTTGAATATCTTTTTTAGTGACTTGGGCTAAAGCAGCCGAACTTATAAATAGGAGGAAAGAGGTAAAGTATAGGATGTGTTTCATTAATTTTTAACAGTTAGTTTGTGATAAGGTTAATCGAAATCGTAGTACAACCTATATTTATTGCAGCAAGTACATTGGAAAAGATAGCCTTGGCAAGAGCCATTATCTTGTAGATATTTTGGTAAATCAGTTAGCGACAAACCGCCAGCGTTTGCTAAGTCTGTTTCTATGTCGGCGAAATCGTTTAGCAAAGGTTCAATTTCTTGCCAGCCTACATAACCTTTAAATGCACAGTAATCGTTGCAATGAGCTAACCAATATTCCTGTTGCCAGCCGCTGTAACCTGGAGTACGCTCTACTAATTCTATCAATTTTTTCTGGTCGTCAACATCATCTACACTTACATCATCCTGAAAACTGCCTTCAAATTTTTTAGCTGCTTTTCCATCGGCTATGCACCAAGGGCAAAGCGCATCAATATCATCAACAGCGTAAAATGGTTCGGTGTAGTAAACGTCTGTAGGTTTTTTACAGCAATCGCAGGTTACTATCGTGTCTGTTTTAAAAGCTCCAGTAAGCGTTGGCTCTGGGTGGTATTTGAAAAATGGCAAATCTCTTTTCGCTACTTCGCTTGTAGTTTTTTTAACCTTTGGTTTCGGTTTTACCACATCTTTATGGGCAGAAAGTTCTATCAACTGTGTTTTGTCTTTCTGTTTGTTTTCTATAGCAATTGCTTTTTCCAAGGCGGTAATGGCGTCAACGTAATCCATTGTGTAGGTTTTTACGTTGCTCAACATTCGCCAAAAATTAGCATCATTTGGGTATTCGCTTAAAATAGCGTTCAATTCTTTTTCGGCTTCCTCAAATAAAGGTGTCGATGATTGCGATGGTAAAATATGCTCGAACCAAAACTTGTTGCTTCTTGAAATCGCTTTAGAAAGGAAGATGTTAATCTCCTTCAGTTTCTCAATTCGTTTGTCCATTGCGTTTAATCTAGACTAGTAAATTGGCTCTGTTGTAATCGAAAATTTCTTTTGCGTTTTTCTCGATTAATTTATCCAAAAGTGAGTTGTAGCCATTTTCAATTTTATAGTTCATTTCATCGGCATACAAAGGAAAAACAGAATAGATGTTGATTAAGTTTTCTCCCGCTTGTACCGAAGTAAACTCTTCATCGAAAGTTACAGATGGCAAAATAACTATGCCTGTATAACTGGTGTTTTCTGCATAAGGTTCCATCTCAGCGGTGGCTTGTAAAGTATGACCAATAGACAACCAAGTATCGTAATGATGCGGAAAACGAGCCGCTTCTTTCAGCATGGCGATGAGCCAATCGTTGGGGTTGTCGCCAGTTACTTTACCAAAGGTGATTGACTTGGGTAACAATAACATCAGCTCTGCGAATTGATACTCTTGTGGATTTTCTACAGCGTTTGGAACGGTCATTTCCAAAGTACTCATTCCGGCAGTAAGTAAGATATTGAAATTGTGTTTTTCGGATTGTACGAAATAAACATCGAGGTGCAAATCTGGGGAGAATATTTCGTGGAAAACAGTAATCTCTTCTGAGGTGTAGCTCTTATCTAAGTGTTCGGAAATTGCTTCAGCATGTTCATTAAAACTGGTTCTGTTTCTGAATTTTTCATAGAAGTCGTTCATTGGAGGTGGTTTTGTGTTTTATAAAATAGGTTTCTATAAAAACAACAATAGTTATTCCAATTGTGTAAGCCATGATATCTTCCCACGCAAAAGAGTTTCCAAATACGATGTTAGCGAACTTGTTATCCCCTAATCCAATCAGTTTTACGAACTGAAAATATTGTAGCGTTTCTATCAGGTAAGAGAACAAAAGTGTAGCAATAGCAAGCGGCCAAACCCCAATGTGTACAAAAGCTTTTACAAAATAATAGATGAGGATAACCACTAGCACGTCGCCAACGTATGGGCGAATAAAATTATCGGTAATGTATAAGGCAATTAAAACTTCGATGATGAATATAGTTGCAGCGATAAGCAAGCTGCCCAAATGAAAGCGGAAATGAGGTTGTTGTGTCTGCATTTGTTTAGATAGAATTTAAAAACTAATTTAATCTAGATTTTGAATTAAACGATAATGATGAGAAAAATTATATTCCTTTTGCTAATAGTTTTTTCGACAATGGCAATGGCACAAACAACCAAAGACCGCACAGCGATTTTAAAAGTGTTGGAAAACCAACGCCAAGGGTGGAATAAAGGCGATATGGAGAATTACATGCAGGGATATTGGAAAAGTGACAGTCTATTGTTTGTTGGCAAAAACGGCCCAACTTATGGATGGCAAAAAACTTTGGATAATTACAAGAAAGGCTATCCTGATAAAAGTGCGATGGGCTTTTTAACTTTCGGGATTAAGAAGGTGGAGTTTTTAGCAAAAGATAAAGCATTTGTTTTAGGTAGCTGGAATTTGAAAAGAGAGAAAGATGAACCAAAAGGATATTTTACTTTGTTGCTGAGGAAGATTGATGGTGAGTGGAAAGTGGTTGTTGACCATAGTTCTTAGTTTTCCCTTGTCATGTCGACGAAGGAGACATCTCTGCTAATGCTGTTCGACATTTGTAATGTCTAACTTCGTATCGTAGGATTTTCAATCCGTTTTAATTTCGGGTCAGAGACCCGACGATAAAGCTTCGGGATTACAAATCCTGAAGAGCATAAATTGAACATGTAAGGTTAGATTGACTATTTTTAAGCCTATGGAAAACACTGAATTATTGCGAGAAATAAAAACTGTTTTAGAAATTGTTTTAGAAATGATTGAGGTTTGCGAGAAACAAAAAATAATTAATATTCAAGCTTATTATACTTTAAAAGACGGGTTGAGTGATTTAATTAATAGTATAGAGCACGATGGTTATGTTGGTCGTGAACTTTATTCAAAGTGGGAAAGTACCGTTATGTGGTGGCTGCCAAGAGTTTTAGAAGGCGACCCTCTCTTGGAAAGATTAGAGGTTATTGATAAGGAGATTGCTATTTTAAGCTTTACTCATTAAGGTAGTCTACCTTAATGGTCTACTATACTTCCTCGAAAAATAATACAGCGAATAAAAAGTAAGCACTACGCCAACCACCGATAAAATCATCACGCTGCTTGAAAAGAAAGTAACCCAATTCAGTTTCACTTTAAAAATCTCTTTACTTAATAATACACCAATGCTGCCTACATAACCAAAAGCATCGGCAATGTAAATGAGGAAACCCACGTTGCTGGCATATTTAAAAGTAGAAATCAGTCGGTCGAAAAAGATGGCGTTAAACGGAATGTAAACCATGTACAAGCCCAAACCTACTAAAGTCATCCAAGCAATTGGACTTAAGTGATTAGCTTTAAAAACTACAGTAGAAACACCTGCAACCACAAAACCAATCACGATAAACCAGTGGGCGGTTTTGAGCGCTACAAAGTTGTTTTTAATCATCACCATGCTGCCAATTAATACCAAAACAATAATGGTAATTGGTGTTTCTGTTTTAGAAAATAGAGACGGCTGATTAAAGAAGCCCATTTCTTTCCACATTTCTGCGCTGAAATTATCTCGGATATCCCTAAAAATGGTGGCGAAGCAATAAATGAGCACGCAAGCTACAATTCCACCTAAAAAATCACGGATAAACTTCTTTCTATCGTCGGCAGTCATAGCTACGCGTTCTGCTCTAAACTTAATGTCTTCTTCGTCTGGCTGCGGTATTTTCTCCATCAAGAAAACAAAAATTGCCAATGGAATGCAAAACACTAAACCTGTGTAGAAGGGCATCCAAAACTCTGTAATTCCAAATTCTGCCATTAGCCAGGCGCCTACAGATTTCACAAAGCCCGAAGCGAAAATGAAACTTACTGCTAAAGTAGCACCAATAAAATCGGTACTTCGTCTGCCTTCTACGTAAGAAAACACTACACCCCAAAGCATCCCCAATGGAAAACCATTTACAAATAGAAAAACGATGTTGTAAGGCATTGGAACCACCGCAAAAAGCAACCAACTTAACCAAGAAATTCCTGTTAAAAGTAGGATGATTTTCCCCCGGCCAGTTCTTTTTAACTCAGAGATGTATTTGATGCCGTAAAACTTAGCGAGTAAATAACCCAGCATCTGGCTGATAACCAAAACTGTTTTGTAACTGTAACCAGCAATGGTCAATCCATCAAAAGTAGCAACGGTGAATGTTTTGCGGTAGCCGAAAATCATGGTATAGGCTAAAAACACTACAACGGCGGCATAAAGTCCAGTTTTTACGGATTTGTTGGTATTCGTTTGGCTCATAAAAGGTTAATCTTAATTTGAAGATAACCTAATTGTATGATAAACCAAAGGTTACGATAATTTGAGTTTAATTATTAATAAACTCAAACTGACCTTTAAAACCGATGCTGACCTGTAGCGCAGCGTAAAGCTACGGAGTAAAATAAATTCAGCATGACGGAACGCGAACTTAGCGCACCCTGACCATACAATAGCTGCGAAGCAAATTTATTTCAGGGTCTGCTAAATCAAATATTTAATTGTAATTAGCTGTTTTCCTTAAAAAATCAACACGGTTACACTTTGTTTATTCGCCTAGTTTGAAATTCTTGTAGTAAAAATCTTTGTCTGCATCTGTAATTTCTCTAATTATTTTGCAGGGATTGCCAGCGGCGAATACGTTATTGGGAATATCTTTGGTAACCACACTACCAGAACCAATAACTACGTTGCTGCCAATAGTAACACCAGGATTGATGACTACGTTTCCACCTAGCCAAACACTATCTCCAATAGTAATAGGTTGTGCCCATTCATGCTCTTGGTTCCGCAAATGCGAATGTAACGGATGACCAGCAGTGTAAATTGCAACGTTTGGTCCGAAAAAAGCATGGTTGCCAATGGTAACTTTAGCACAATCTAAAATCACTAAATTGAAATTGCTGTAGAAATGGTCGCCAACTTCAATGTTGTAACCGTAGTCGCAACGAAAAGGTGGCTCTACATAGAACATGGTTTCGGTTTTGCCGAATAATCTTTTGATGAGTTGTTTACGCTGCTTCATTTGCTTTGGAGGAAGATTATTGAACTCGAAAACGATTTCACGTGCTTTTAAGCGGTCGTTTGCTAACTCGTTATCTCCAGCTTGGTAAGCTTTGCCAGCTAGCATTTTCTCTTTTTCGGTAGGTTGTTTTTGTTCCATGATATTGCTAAAGTAAGCAATGACATGAGTAAGCCGTAATAATTTTTAAGTTTATGAGATTGGAGTGTTTTTTTACAGGTTTTGGTTTACAATTCTGAGATTATTTAACCTTAGCGTTCTTTGCGAATTCTCTAAATCTTCGCGTTAAAATTAACCGCAAAGTAAAGTAAGAGCTACGCTAAGAACGCAAAGATTTGCATAGGCTTTGGTTAATAAACCCGATTGAAGTGGATCCCGATTTTTCATCGGGAGTAACAAAAAGCGGGGCTATCGTAACCGACGCCCCGCTTCAACTGCTTTTCTAATATCTATCTTGGACTGCCATTTTTCATTGCTTTTTCTGCAATTACAACAGCTTTTTTCTCTCTCCAATGTGCATATTTTTCTTTGAAAGCCATTTTGATTAAGCTATCTACAGCGCCGTGTCTGAATAAACTCCAAACGCTGGCAACTTTGCGAGAGATAGATTGGTCCCAAGCACGTAGGCTTAAAGAGAATGAGCCATCAACGTATTTCATCCAGTGCCACATGCCTGTTGGCATAAATAAAGTATCGCCATGCTCTAAGAAAACTTCGTAACCTTCCACGCCTTTTAAAGCAGGGAATTTTTCGAAATCGGGGTTGTCTACTTTATAATCTTCCAATGCGTAAGTAGCGTTTGGCAAGCAATATAACCTGTCTTTCCACTTGTAATCGAACAAAATGATGTGTTTTCTGCCGCCAAAATGGGTATGGAAAATGTGTGGTAAATCTATATCGTAATGTAAGAAAGTTACCGAGTTTGAACCACCAAAAAACATTGCTGGCATACTTTCGATAAAGCCACCCATTAAATCTTTAGGAATTTTGATATCGTTAATTAAGCTCGGAACTTTTTTAAATAAGTTGAAGAAAAATATCCTTAACTCTGTAGGTTCACGCTTGATTAAATCTAGGTAATCGCCAAATTTCATGTGCGCTGTAGCTGCATTAATTGGCTTAGACGGGTCTGCTTTTGAGTTGTCGTACAAAGGTACTTCAAGCTCGCCGCCAATTTCTTTCAAGTATTCGGTAGTCCATTTTTCTCTAGCAGGCCAATCTTTGGTTAGGCCTCTAATTACTAGCGGACGTTTAGGTTTTAGGTAGTTTTTTTTAAAATCTTCGGGAGTGATGTTCTCGACGATATCTACCGATTTTAAATTAAAGCTCATTTGTTTGATTTATAAACTTCGGATTAACTTAATGAAAATTAATCGGTACAAAGTTGTGATAAAAAACGTTACGATGTATAAGTATTGTATAAAAGTTGAGAATAAAATGATATAAAACAGCTTATTTTAGGAGCCACAGACGCATAGATTTAGTTTGTATATCAACTTTGTAAAAAGAATTCGTGATTTAGATCTGTGCATCTGTGGCTAAAACTTGCGATCTAAGTAACTTTTGCTTTCTTAATGATTTTAGCAAAGTAGGAAGGAAATAGACGCTTTAATAATACGCCTTTTACTTCTTTACCCCCAATGTAAACCTCGTCTTTCTTTTTTTCTATTGCTTTGATAATTTGTTTAGCGCATTCGTCTGCCGGCATTCCATTTTCTTGGGCTTGATCCATTGTGCCTTGTGCAGAACCATCTGCAGTTAGTGCGTTAATGGTTACTTTGGTTTTAATAAAACCTGGGCAAGCTAACAAAACGTGAATATTGGTGCTGTCTAATTCTATCCTCAGCGACTCGAAATAGCCGTGTAATGCATGTTTGGACGCAGAGTAGGCAGAACGCAAGCTGGTGCCAAATTTACCAACTAAACTACTTACACATACAATAGAACCGCTATCTTGCCTAATCATTTGAGGAAGCACGGCTTTGCTTAAAATTACTGTTCCCCAAAAATTAACATCCATTAAACGTTGTTCGGTTTTAAGGTCGGTTTCTAAAGCTAAAGCCCGCTGACTAATGCCGCCGCTGTTAATCAGAATGTCAATTCGGCCATAAATGCGGATAGCTTCTTCAGCCTTTTTAGGCAAGCTTTCGCTGTCTTCTAAATCTAAAGAAAGTACATGAATATCTATTTGGTTACGGCATTTTTGCTTTACTCTGAAAAGTTCATCGCGGTTACGTGAAGAAATAATGAGTTTTGCACCAGCAGCACTCAGCTCATAAACCAAAGCTTCACCAATTCCTGATGAAGCGCCAGTAATCCATATAACTTTGTCTTTCATTTAATTAAATTCTTCGTCGTCCATAAAAAGCGAGGCAGCAATGCCATCGGCAAATAATTTTCCTTTATTACTAAGGTAAATCTTATTTTCCGATAGGACAGCTTTACCTTCCTGTATATGAGATTTAGCCTCATTTTTAACAAATTGGGCACTTCTGTTTCCAAAATCTTTTTCAATTTTCTCGAGATCTGTTCCCCACATTGTTCTCAATGAAGTCATGATGTACTCATTGAATTTATCAGCTTTGCTTAATTGCTCTACAGTTTCTGGAAGCTGATTTTTAAACAGACTTTCCATGTATTTAGCATTATTTGCAATGTTGATGTACCTATCGTGCCCATCAAAACCATGTGCAGATGGGCCAATGCCTAAGTAGGGCACGCCTTTCCAGTAATTGGTATTGTGCACTGCATATTTTCCAGGGCGGCTGTAATTAGAAATTTCGTAATGCTCAAAGCCATTAGCGGCAACAATGTCAATCAGCATTAAAAATTGTTCGGCACTTTGATCGTCGTTCACATCGGGTTGTTTTCCTTTTTCTATGGCATGAGCAAGCGCTGTTCGCGGCTCTACTGTAAGAGAGTAGGCAGAAAGATGTGGTATTTGTAACTCTATAGCTATCTGAATGTTGGTCTTCCATTTTTCATCGCTAAGCAATGGATAGCCGTAAATCAAATCGATGGTCAGATTTTCGAAGCCAGCATCCTGACTTCTTTTAATGCAATCTGTAGCTTCTTGTGCATTGTGCGCTCGGTTCATCCAAACCAAATCCTCATTAAAAAAAGATTGTGTGCCTATACTGAAACGATTGATCGGTAGCTTTCTTAGTTCCGAAATTTTTGCTGCAGTAAGGTCGTCTGGATTGGTTTCTAAAGTTATTTCAGCATGTTCATCAATCGCAAAATGTTGTTCTAACGTAGCAAATATTTTTTGCAGTGAAGAGCTTGGTAAAACCGATGGCGTGCCACCTCCAAAATAGATGCTGCCAATGTGTTGGCCTGCCAAGCGATCCTTCTTAAGAACGATTTCTTTACAAATGGCATCTACCATCTCATTTAGATATTTAGCAGAGGTGGTAAAATGGAAATCGCAATAAGTGCAAGCTTTTTTACAGAAAGGAACGTGGATATAAATGCCGGCCATGCTATTTTGATGAGTAAAATGATGATAAAACAGAATAGAAAATTATATATAAATAACTGTAAATCAATATATTTATATTTTCATATTTTATCTCTATCTTTTGCATTTTATCATATTTTATGTTACTTTTGTTACTCAAATGTTACTAATTGGTTATTTCGAGTAACAAAAGTAACAAGGTTTGTTTCTTAAATTTTTTTGCCATGGTTACTGTTAGATATAAAAAACTTAAAGACGATAGATACAGCGCTTATTTAGATGTTTATTCGAACAATGGACAGGACAAAGGTAAGCGCAATTACGAATTTCTCAAGATTTATGTTTCCAAGGACTATTCCGATCCAAGTACTCGCATTGCCGAAGTAGATAAGGATAAGATGAAGGTCATCAAGGCAATCAGGAACAATCGTGAGGATAAAATGAGTTTTTCCGAGAACGGCTATCAGCAGACTGCAAAAATCAATTACAACCTTATCGATTATTTTCGAAGCTGCTTGGCCAAAAAGCACTATTACCGTTTAGAATGCGTAACCATACAATTGGAAAAGTATGCGGATGGTGAGAAGATTTATTTCCAGGATATTGATGAAGAATTTTTGACCCTTTTTCAAGATTATCTTTTAAGTGTGGTCAGCCAGAATACGGCAAGTTCCTATATGACTACTTTTCGGCAATATTTCAATAAGTTGGTCGTGAAGGGTATCGTGCAGGTTTCTCCATTTCCGACATTTAAGATTGTTGGGCTTGCCGAAACCGAAATTACGACCCTAAACATTGATGAGGTGCGAATGTTAGCTGGTTGTATTCCTAAAAAGGGAAACAGCCAGATCAGGCAGGCCTTCTTATTTTGTTGTTTTACTGGACTTAGGTTTTCCGATGTGAAAAAATTGACCTATGATGAAATTCAGGACGGTCATCTTGTTTTTCGACCTGCAAAAACTACACAAAAGATTGTAAGAGTTCCATTGCTAGATGATGCACGTTCGGTAATGGATAAGATTGATATCCATCCAAAAAACAATAAAGTATTTTGGGGTTTGCCTTCTAGTCAGGTTGTGAACGTTTATCTAAAGTTTTGGGGACTGGAAGCAGGGATTAAAAAGAGTTTACATTTTCATGCTGCAAGACACACTTTTGCAACAATTGGTCTAACTTTTGGTATAGATCTTTACACGATGCAGAAATTGTTAGGGCATTCCAAGATTGAAATGACACAGATTTATGCCAAAATAGTGGATGAAAAGAGAAAAGCAGAAATGTTGAAATTCCCCAGCCTATTAGATGAAAAAAGTACTCTTTGAGGTGTTATTGCTTGCAGTCTATCTTGCAATCTTCTTCCAGTTTCACCAGTTGAGGGTGCCACTGGTGATAGGGGTGGTAGCGATTGCACTTTGGGTGGTGCCAATACAGCTTTTGCTTTCGGTGAGCACCACCAATTGGATCAACGAGATCACTGGAAGATATCATAAGCTACCTCTGGAAGAACGCTTGGAGCAGATCAGATCAACCTTCGAAGGGCTATCTGATGTTGAAGCCGTCAAATTGAGGTGGTTCTATATCCAGGCCTGCCTGTTCCATTATATCACAATGCTTGTGGTGGCACTTGGTTTTGTTGCGTTAACTCTGCTTTTTCTCGCTGGTGGCGTAACCGCTCAAAAACTTTCAATTTCCACAATAGGAGTGCTCACTGCAATCATTGCTGCTGTCATAGGCTATTTTACTTTACCAAAATTATACCCACCAACGGTTAAGAAGAACATGGATGAAACGTTTCATCTTTTCCTCAGTGCAGAATGGAAGAAAAAGCTCTTCAGAGAGGGACGTCAAATCGCCGAAAAATCCGTTGAAAGAACATTTTATGATTTTTGGTTGGAAGGAAAAACCCTTGAAGAAAAAACACTGGCCTTCTCTGACTTCATCGAGCGAATCAACGCCGAAAGTGCAAATGGCCGATTACTGGAATGGGGCGATCAGGAAAAGCTCGAGATCAGGTGCGTCATCCATGCCAGAGCTGTCAGCAAATCGCTAGCGGGTTTTCTCAAATACTGTATCGAGGAGCGAAAGGTGCTTTCAAACGAAATCCTTCATCATACGCATAGAGAGCTTATAAGGGATGTATTTCATCTGGAAGATATGAAAAGCCTAGTATTCCTTGAAGGACAGCGCTACAGGAACACTCCAGTAGAGTACGTAGATCTGTACAGGATAAAATAACACTTCACTGTTTTTTAATCGATAATATAAACCTACTTTGTTTGATATAACGAAAGTCGTTCGATAGCTATCGAACGTTCGTATTGTGCTGTATTTATCTTTCCATTTGCAATATAAAATGGAGGTAAGATGAAGATAAACCCAGAAAAAAGATTGATCGATCTGAAAGTTTCAGATCTGATAGAAATTCTGCACCAAGAGTCGCCACGGATACCAGCAATTGCCCAGGTTAGCGAGGAGGATGAGATCGGTGGCTACGAAATTGCCGAACGGATTACCGGATATTCAAGACAGACTCTTTACCAGCTGAAATCCGCAGGACAGTTACCCTATCTGTCCCTACCCAATGGCGGGGTACGGTTTTCCAAGAAAACAATCTTGGCTTGGCTGCTGTCACATAGGCGCCTCACTGAAGCCGAAGTTTCGGAAAAGGCAATGGAATTTGAGTTCAAGAGAAAGCTGCGAAGGAGATAACTGGCTTCGGCGAAGAAATAATGACAACAGTTTATGTACCATTTAGAACCGTCGATTGTCGGGAAATTGTCCATTTTTCCTTCAAAAAATGGAGCGAGCGGAGGTTGGGCAGAGCCCTACCTTTCTCGCCCCAGGCTATCGCCATGGGGGTTTGGCGCACCCTCCAGGGGTGCGCTCCCTTTGCCAATGAGCCTAAAGACCACATTTCAGCACCCCAGCTAGGGTGCGATATATCTGGATATACCAAAAAACTAACATTATGGGAAACGAATCACTAAAATCAATCAAATACTCCGAGGCCGAAGCGACCAAGCTTGAAAAACTTGCACTAAAGCTGGGAAGGCCCAAACGACAGGTTTTCCTTCAAATGGTGGAATACTTTTACAGAACAAAAAAAGATCCACTGGACATTAACGACGATATGCTAAGGGCTACCATCATGCGCCAGTACAAGGACTATGTTGGGTTTATAAAGACCCAGGAAAACGAACTGCTGATACCGACCAAACGCGAAATGGGGAGAATGATCGACTCTCAGAAGAAAGTAATCACGGGATTTGGCCTGCTTGCCAAGCAGAATGAGCAGATGCCGGGACTTATCGAACGTCAGAACCAATATCTCAGCGGGCTGGAGACCAATTATCGCAGGATCGCACAATTGCTAAAAGACAAAGAACACCTCAAGGCGTTGTTCCTCGGCATACTCGAAAGCTATGCCTCCGCTCGAGATAATCTATCGGCGTTGGGATCCAGAAAGGAAAAGGAGCAGCTCTTGTCTACTACACTGTACCAGATCAAAATGCTATAGCTATGTACATCAACATCACCGATAAAAAAGAAGCGAACAACAAAAGCAGCTGTTCGAGCCTGGTCAATTATCTGGAAAAGGAAAACAGGATGCATCTTGCCGATGCGCCAGAGCGATGGTTTGGCCACAATGGTGCCGAATTTGAACCTTTCGAGGTGCGTAAGGGCATAGATGCCAATGTTGCTAAACTGGGCAGACAGGATGCCAAATTCTACCTGATCAACATCAGCCCCAGCCAAAAAGAGCTCCACCACCTTGAGAAAATGTTCGGCAAGAATGGGACGTCTGAAGCACTGAAAAGCTATGCGGAAAAAGTGATGGACGAATATGCACGCAATTTCAATAGACCGGGAATCAATAGCAACGAAGACCTGTTGTGGTTTGCAAAACTGGAACACCATAGGTACTATAGCCATAATGACAGAGAGGTAAAAGATGGTGCCAGAAAAAGAGGCGAACTAAAACTTGGAGACCAGCGGCATATCCAGGTCATTGTCAGCAGGAAGGACATTGCAAATAAGGTCAAGCTCAGTCCGATGAACGCTTCGCGTGGAAAAAACGTGGAACATTCCAAAAAAATGGGGCAATTTGACCGGACTGCCTTCAAGCGGTGCGGCGAAATGGTGTTCGACCGGGAATTCGAGTTTGAAAGGGGACTAAAGGATATGATGGACTATTCCAATATCCAGAAAAACGGAACGATCGAACAGCGAAAACAACTGGATATACTTACCGCTGGAGCAAATATGCAAGAAGATCCAAACCGGATTATACCCAATCTTGCCATGGAGATTTCCAATGGGCTTTTTAAAAGCGCTGGTGTTATGTTGGAACATGCAGGTACTACAGCATCAAAATTTCTCGACATTATGCTTGAGCCGGTATATGTGCCAATAGTACAAGAGCCCAATCCCATGTACAAGAAGAAAAAGAAGATCAGTGAACAGGATCAATCCCAACAGTTGAGTAGATAATAAAAAAATCAAGTTATGAGTATACAAAAAGAACAATTAAAAATTTTTCAGGAGGTCCAGTCACAGCTTGAGCTGAGGGTCAGGAACTTGGAAAGAAAAGTGTCGGAATACCCGAGGATAAGAATTCCAGACTATTCTAATGATCTCAAGCTCGCACGCAGGTCCATCGAATCTTTCCTCGCCGCCGGTTACCAAAAACAAATGGCGCAGACCATGGAACAGATCAGACAACTGGTTGAAAGCATGCCACCTGTCGTTGTCGTACAGTACCACCACCATTTCGCCAAACTGACCAAACGGGTAGTTGTTGCATTTTCCGTGCTGATCGCCTTGCTTGGCATTGCTATTTGGCTTGCCTATTACTTTTACAAGCACTAAGTACACTCAAAATTTGAAAAAATATGAAAAATTATGTAAATTTGAACATACTGGATTTCCAGCCATTGGCCCTGAGCATTTTTATAGATGCCACAGAAACCCCGAAGGGCATCATTGTGCCACTTTGCGATTGGCCAAAGCTGAAACCGGCAATAGATCCACGAAGTCCACTTTATAAGCTTATGGCAACCCTGACATTTGTACCTTTCCATGAACTTACCCTAGAAGAGAAATCAATACTTCTGGAAGACAAGTTACGTGAAGTAGAACGGGAAAACCTTAGAAAGGGTTCCTTTCGTGCGTACAAAAATGAGCTTTGTACATCCCAAGATATTTATGTCAACGAATATGCTGACCGTAAGGAACTTGTGAGCATAGATGCGAAAACTGGTAATATTTCCCTGATCAAAAAGCTGGATTGAAATGAACCCTTTACAGCTTTACGTTTTGGCTGGTCCCAATGGGGCGGGCAAATCGACCCTGTCTGAAACATTTGTCCCTCCAGGTACAGATATTTTTGACGGTGATAAGGAAATTGCCCTTTTAAGGCACAAATATCCGATGACCGATAGCGGAGACCTTTACGATGCGGCAAATGGTGTCATTTTTCAGAAGAGAAAAGAATATGCCATTGCCGCTGGCAATGATTTTGCATTTGAAACAAATTTCAGAACAAAGGAAGTCATGGAAAGTGTCAAGCAGTTCGAGAAGGCAGGATATGAAACCAGGCTGATATTTATTGGCCTTCCAACGATAGAAGATTCACTTTTCCGGGTGCATATGAGAGTGAAAACAGGTGGACATTTTGTAGATGCCGACAATGTCAGTAGGAATTTTTCGGGAGGTATGGAAAATCTCATCAGTTTTTACGACAGGTTCACCTCTGTAGATGTATTTGAGAGTTCAATGGAGCAGGATTCTCCGTTCAAAATGAATTCCCTAGTCACGATCAAGAAAGGAATCATTACTGCACAGGCTGAAAATCTGCCCAATTGGATGAGGAGGCTGAGTAATGAGATTGATAATAAGCGTGAACAAGAGATCAAGTCGCATATCCAGAAACAGCCAAAGCAGGAAAAAAACAGAGGACATGATATAGATGGTGGGATGGGAATGGGGAGATAGTACGAATTCTGTATTATCCTGATTTTCCCCACGCTCGTTTGCGGCCTACAAAAAAGGGAACGGCTGAGGCCTGTTCCCTTTTCTTGTTCTTTCATCTACGGAATTAGATTGACATGCCCATCCGCTGCATTTACAATTGGGATTTCGCATGTGTTTGGCTTTCAGTGTTTTCATCCTCAAAAAATTTTTCTGAACAAGAACTACTACTCTTATAGCTCAAGGTATCTGATTTCTCGATTTAGCTGATCGCTTCTTTGATTCCATCTTTTGGCATAAAAACAAAAGTTCAAATACTTCCAGTGACCATTAGGGTTTTTTATTCCTAAATTTTAACTACAGGTGAAATAATTTTTTAAATACAAGACTGATAGAAGCTGACCTAATTAATGTTGAATAAGCGATAATCAAGTTAAAAAAGAAGTCCTATATCTAACACTAATTGATTGGAATTATAAAAATTTAAAACGCTTAAAATCAGAATTTTAATTTAATTGTTGTCTTGTAGAACATGGGTGCTGCGCATCGCTTTGTTTTTCAAAAGTGGACAGGGTGGGGGGCGGTCAAATGAGGTACGTTGGGTTAGACCAATTGAATTTTTATTGAGTAATAAGAAGGCTTGTATTTAATTTGCTGATTTTCAATTTTTAGCTTAAAAACGGAGGCCACTATCCAGTGGTAGCTCCGTTTACTTATTAACTGACCTTTTATTAACTCACAAAATCACCTCTGCCAGCTTCATTGACATTTATAAAAAGATTTCAATGAAAAATAAAAGTATCTTCTATTTTACTGGAATGGAAAAGGCAACCTCTTCCGGAGGTAGGCACTACTCCCTAAACCATCTACAGGATAGTTGCGTTTTGTTGATCGCTATTCTAACAAATCCTCCTGTCAAAAATCTTAACCTCTAATTAATTGAGCATAGGCAATTGTACTGCAAAAAAATAATGTAGCGATCAATATCATCCTACTCGACACCATTCACCTCCTTCCTGCCATAGCTAACTAGAAAGTAATTGACCGAAGCTTTTTGTGAGACCAGCTCGAGCCCATAGCTAGCCAGTTTCTTGCGGATCGTCTTTATATCCGTCGAAGGATCTAACTTCTCACCGATAACAGAAAAGAGGCTAGCGCAGTTGATATTAAACTAGTATTAAACCTTAAAGATGAACTGGAAACGGCAACTAGAAAGACTACCATTGTTGATGGTACTTATCTTAAAATAGAAGATGTGTTGGAAACTGGAGCTGAGCCAGTTGATTTGAGGTGGAACGTGGTAACACCTGCTACGGCTAAAATCATAGATAAACAAACCATCACGCTTTCTCAGCAAGGTAAAAGCCTTTTAGTTAAATTCAAATCAGATATCCCCTTTGACTTGGTTATACGTCCTTCAGAAGATCCTGCTAAGTATAAGAATGAATTTGGTGGTTATAATTATGCCGAATACAACCAAAAAAATACAGGTACGATCATGATTGGTTTTGATGCAAAAATATCCGCCAGTAAGAAAACTATTTTTAAGATTGTATTTGAGGATAATTAGATTGTATAAATCGTAAATCAGCCTTTCAATCAGCATCCAATAATTGAGAATCCATTTTTCATTCATTATATTTAAATAACGATTTTATTTAGTTCTTCATAAAAATCTTCGTCTATTTCTGCGATTCTCTTAAGATCTTCATAGAGGTTTTCGCAGAATTCAATAGAAATGGAAGCCAAATTGGGCAAGCACTTTTTTGTTTGCTTGCCCTTTCTTTTCGGCTAATTTGCTTTTGATATCATAGACAAGCGAGAATTATTTAGGACAGCTTAGCCTCAAGTATAGCAATTTTTGTTTCTGCTTCCATTTTATTCCTTGTGATCCAAGCTTTCCAAACCACCCTAAAAAGGCATGCTTACTATCTGGATAGGCACACTTTGTCAATGAGATGCTGAGATATGGCCTAATGATAGGTTATAATTGAAGTTATTGAGGCATAAAAGTCAAAATTGATACTATTTGACCTAAAATTTATAATAAAAATCTGTTTTCTCACTTAAACTTGCAGTTGTTAAAAGGTCAACTTTTATCAGCTAACCAAGTATATAACCAACTCCCCAAATGTTTGAACAAGAACGTACAGAAGTTTTACCGATGCCCAATAAAATGTATAGGCGCAAAGCGATGCAGCAATTAATCTCGCTGTTTTCAGTCCTGTGTATTTTTGCGCCATGTTTTGGCCAGTCAGAATTTATTACTATATGGAAAACGGACAATTCCAGTGGGGCAAATATCAATACAAGCACTACCCAGATAAAACTACCTTTTTACGGAACATCATATGCGGGAAAATGGGAAAAGGTTGGCGAACCTACTGTAAAAGGAACTTTTAGTAAAGCCACTCTTTCTGGCAATGTGCTGGATTTTAACGAAATCCACAGTACATGATTGAAAATATAACGTAATAACACGTAAGAGAATCTTTATCATTCTAAAAATCTCTTTAGGTTTGTTGCTAGAAATCTATCTTTGTTTTACAGAACTACAAATGGATCGCATAAACATTAAAAAATTAGCAGAAGAGTTAAATCTTTCTAAATCTACGGTATCTAGGGCTTTTAGGGATAATGACGATATTAAGGCAGATACCAAGGCTCGTATTTTAGCTAAAGCTAAAGAATTAAATTATCAGCCTAATCACTATGCGAGTAATTTACGTGAGCAAAAAAGCCGTACCATTGCCATTATAGTTCCAGAGCTTGCTAATAATTACTTTTCTCAGGCAATTCACGGAATTGAAAGAATAGCTCGTGAACACAACTATCATATACTTATTTATGTTACCGATGATGATTACCAAAAGGAAGTAGATTTTATAAGGCACTTACATAATGGCAGGGCCGACGGTATTATTATGTCTGCTTCTGGCGAAGCCAATAACCATAGTTATTTAAATAAATTAGGAGGAAAGCGTTTGCCTTTGGTGTTTTTTGATAGGGTGTATGAGGATATTGATGTACCTAGGGTAGTCACAAACGATTACGATAGTAGTTTTAAAGCAACAGAGCATCTTATTCTGCAAGGATGTGAAAAAATAGCATACTTAGTAGTTAACAAGAGTTTAAGTATTGGCAAAACACGTATGCAAGGATATATAGATGCATTAGAAAAGTATCGAATTAAGTTTGATGACCGTTATATCGTAGATTGTAGCAATAGCTACGAAGAAAATGATGTAATTGTTAAAGAAGTACTAAAGGATTTAAAACCCGATGGTATTTTTGCTTCTGTAGAGCGTTTGGCATTTGCAACCTATTATGCTTGCTACGATTTGAAATTGGAAATACCAAAAGACCTTAAGGTAATAAGTTTTTCAAGCTTAGAGATAGCTCCTTTGCTAAATCCTTCTTTAACCACTATTACCCAACCAGCTACAGAGATAGGTGGTCAGGCTGCGCAACTTTTGTTCAATATGTTAGAGGGGGAAGAGGTGGTGAACACTATTCAGGAAGTAGTGTTGAAATCTAAATTATTTATCAGAAAATCCACAAATAAATGATAAGCTTTTGATGCAATTTCGATCGATTTTTTTGCATCAAAATTCTGCATATTTTTTTTAACTTTTTTGTAAGCTTAGTGTATTTTGGGAAGAATTTTGCCGAATTCTTGGGAACGTTCCCGAAAATTCATTAGGAAATACACGTGTATTTTCGGGAACGTTCCCGTTGGTTAGTGTACATGAAAGCTTAGTGTTGTTTTTACACTTTTAAACTGCGCTTTTCTTTCTTATCTTTCATTAAATCAATTGGTTGTGTTGTTTTTTAGCCTGCTTTTTAGACTTGTTTATATAGAGGGTAAGTGTTTTATTTTTCAACGATATTTTTGCCAAATATTTGCTTGAAAATAAATTTTAAATAAATTTTGAATTTAGTTTTGAGCTTGTAAATTAGTCCTTCGTGTATTTTAACTAAAAGCCTAACCAAATTTATTAATCAAATTTACTCCAAGTATGAAAGTATTTTACCTGTTAAAACAGGGCCTTTTAGTACTCTTGCTTTTTGCAGTATTAAAAGTTCAAGCGCAAACCGGCACATTGTCTGGAAAAGTGTTAGATGAAACTGGTCAACCCTTGCCAGGAGCCTCTGTAGCAATTAAAGGGACAACCAAAATTGTAGGAACATTAGCCGATGGTTCATTTCAATTTGTTGGTATAAGTGGCACTGTTGTTTTAGTAACAAATTTTATTGGTTATCAACCACAAGAACAAAGTATTACTGTAAATGGCAATACTACTTTAAATTTTAAGATGGTTCCTGATAATCAAAATCTAAACGAGGTAGTTGTTATCGGTTACGGAGCTGTACAAAAGAAAGATTTAACTGGATCTGTTAGTACCGTGAGTGCTAAAGATTTCCAAAAAGGAACTGTTACTACTCCCGATCAACTTATTCAAGGTAAAGTACCTGGTGTAAGTATTACGCCAAATGGCGGACAGCCTGGTGGTAGTGCACAAATTAGAATTAGAGGAGGGGCATCATTAAATGCAAGTAACGATCCTTTAATTGTAATTGATGGTGTTCCATTTAGCGGAAATTCTATTGGTAATGCACCCAGTCCATTATCATTAATCAATCCGAATGATATAGAAACATTTACTGTGCTAAAAGATGCGAACGCAACGGCAATTTATGGTTCTAGAGCGTCAAATGGTGTTATTTTAATCACTACTAAAAAAGGAACTAGTGGTCAACCATCTATAAATTTTAGCACAAATAATTCATTAGCAACGTTAATTAAAAAAGTAGATGTTCTTACTGCTGATGAAATACGTGAATACGTAAATGCGAATGGTACAAATGACCAAAAATTATTGGTGGGCAGCGCTAATACCGACTGGCAAGATGAAATATATCGCAATGCGTACACTACCGATAATAATATTTCAATATCAGGCACTGCAAAAGGATTGAATATGCCGTATCGTATTTCTGGAGGCTATTTAAATCAGAACGGATTGTTGTTGTCAGACCAATTGAAACGTGGTACTGCGGCTATAAATCTTTCTCCTAAATTTTTTGATAATCATTTAAAAGTTGATTTAAACATTAAGGGAGCAATTACTAAATCTTACTTTGGTAATCAGGCTGCTATTGGTGCGGCTATCCAATATGATCCAACACAACCCGTTTACGATAGCAATAGTATTTTTGGAGGTTACAAAGAATGGCAAACGGGCTCAGGTTCATCTGCTGTGCCTAACACAAATGCGCCAAATAATCCGGTTGGGTTAATTAAAGAACGTACCGATGTTGGTGATGCAAAACGTAGCTTCGGTAATTTAACCTTAGATTATACTTTCCACTTCTTGCCAGAACTGAGAGCAAACTTAAATTTAGGTTATGATGTAACTAAAGGAACGGGACATACGTTTGTACCTGATTATGCTGCTCAAAGCTATGCGACTCGTGGTTTTTTCCAAGATCGGAAAAATACTTCTAATGATTATACATCAGAGTTTTACTTAAATTACGCTAAAACCTTAGAGAGTATTAAAAGTAGAATTGATGTAACAGCAGGTTATGGTTATTACGATATAAAACAAACCAATTATAATTTTACTTCTTACAGAGCAGATAAAACAACACAAATTACTGCTCCAGCGTATCCGTTTGAAGTACAACAAAATAAGTTACTTTCTTACTACGGTCGTTTAATATATACTTTTGCTGATAACTACATACTTTCTGGTACAATGCGTGCCGATGCTTCTTCAAAATTTGCAGAAGACAACAGATGGGGATATTTTCCTTCGGTTGGTTTTACTTGGAGAGTTATTAATGAGAGTTTCTTAAAAAACAGCAATGTATTTTCTGATTTAAAATTAAGATTAAGTTACGGTAGAACGGGAAATAAAGATGGTATAGGAAACTATGAATATTTAGCCAGATATTATCCAAATTCTACCACCGGTCAATACCAAATTGGCGACACTTTTTACAATTATTATAGCCCTGCCGGATACGACAAAGATTTAAGATGGGAAACTACTGATACTTACAATGCTGGTATAGATTACGGATTTTTGAAAGGCAAAATTTATGGTAGCATAGATGTGTATTCTAAAAAAACCAAAGATTTATTGAGTTTAGTAAATATTCCACTAGGAGTAAACTTTACCAACGTTTTAACTACAAACGTAGGTAGCATGGAAGTTAAAGGTATAGAAGGTAATATCAATTTAAACATTATTGATAGAACCGATGTGAATTGGACAGTTGGTTTTAATGCATCGTACAATAAAAGAAAAATTACCAATTTAACGCTGATAGATGATAATTCTGCCGCTATAGATGCTGGAGATATTACTGGCGGAACTGGTATACACTTGAAATACAATGCTGTAAACCAAAAACCAGGCGCATTTTTAGTTAGAAAGCAAGTGTATGACGCCGCTGGAAAACCAATATACAATTTATATGAAGATTTAAATGGTGATGGACAAGCAACTGATGCAGATAAGTACTATTATCATTCACCAGATCCAAGTGTAACTATGGGATTTAGTACGTCGTTTAGCTATAAAAAATGGACATTCAGTACTGTTTTGCGTGCTAATTTAGGTAACTACATTTACGATAACGTTTCGTCTAATTTTGGAGTAAACTATAACTTGTTAAGTGTTCAAGGCAATATCAATAATGCGGCGAGAGATTTCTTATACACTGGTTTTAGTGGAAATTCTGGTTATCAATACTTAAGTGATTACTATATCAAAAACGCATCTTTTGTAAAAATGGATAATCTAGGTGTAGGTTATGACTTTGGTAGAATCAGTAAATCTGGTAAGCTAAATCTGCGTGTATCTGCCAATGTGCAAAACGTATTTACAATTACAAAATACGATGGAATTGATCCAGAGTCTGTTTCAGGAATTGACAACAATTTATACCCAAGACCAAGAACATACACATTGGGATTAAATATTGGACTTTAAATAGGGGAAATTAGTAATGAAAAAGATATTATATAAATTTTTAATAGCGCCATTATTTTTTGGGGTATTATTTACGGCTTGTAAAAAAGACGCACTTAATCTTAAACCAACTAATGATGTTACCGCTGATGAAGTATATGCTACACCAGCAGGTTATAAAAACGAATTAGTTAAGCTTTATGCAACGTATGCATTAACCAGTTCTCAAGGATCTGATGCAAGTGATGTAGGTGGTTTAAATGCTGGTTTTGCAGATTTTCTACGTTTATTTTGGACTTCGCAAGAATTCACAACAGACGAGGCAATTTGCGCATGGGGTGATACAGGTATTCCAGAGTTAAACCAATCAACTTGGACAACAGATAATCAATTTTTAAGAGGTTTATACTCGAGATCTATTTTACACATTACTGTATGTAACGAGTTTTTAAGAGAGAGTACGCCAGAGAAATTAGCAGCAAGAAACATTACTGGAAACGATGCAACTAATATTGTGCGTTATCGTGCAGAGGCTCGTTTTTTACGTGCCTTCCAGTACTGGGTTTTAATGGATGGCTTTGGAAACCCTCCTTTTGTAACAGAAACTGATGATATAGGTAAGGGCTTGCCAAAACAAATTAAAAGAGCCGAATTGTTTAATTACATCGAATCGGAACTTAAAGCAATTGAAGGTGATTTAGCAGACGCTCGTACAAACGAATACGGAAGAGCCGATAAAGGTGCTGCATGGGCACTTTTAGCCAGAATGTATTTAAATGCGCAAGTGTATACTGGTACTGCAAAATATACTGATGCAATTACATATTCGTCTAAAGTAATTAACGCAACAACTGGCGGAGGTTATGCTTTAAAATCTAAGTACATGCACCTGTTTCGTACTGATAATGATAAAAATAATGCGGAGGTTATTTTAAGTATTAACTACGATGGGGTAAAAGGTACAAATTGGGGTGGTACAACCTATTTGATAAATGCATCTGTAAATGCAGATATGAATCCAACTTCTTTTGGAATACCGAATGGTGGTTGGACTGGAAATCGTACTCGACAAAATTTAACTGCATTGTTTTCGGATGTTACTGGAGCTACTGATAAACGAGGAGAATTTTTTGGTACGAAAGCCATTGTTGATGAAATGGGAGTTTTTACTGATGGTCTTAGAGTTACCAAGTTCAAAAATGTAAGCTCAACAGGTGAAGCAGGCGCTACGTTAAATGGCGAATTTAGCTCTCTAGACTTTCCATTATTCCGCTTAGCTGAACAATATTTAATTTACGGTGAGGCAGTAGCCAGAGGAGGTGCAGGTGGTACCGTAGCACAGGCCCTTATTTACGTAAATAATTTGCGTGCTCGTGCTTACGAAAATACTAATGGTGCGGTTTCGTTAAGTAACCTTACAACTGATTTCTATTTAGACGAACGCGGAAGAGAATTGTATTGGGAAGGTCATCGTCGTACGGATTTAGTGCGCTATGGAAAATTTGCTGGTAACACATATTTATGGCCTTTTAAAGGCGGAACAAAAGCTGGAGCAAATGTTCCTGCGCATCGTAATATTTATCCCATACCTGCAACAGATATTGGGAACAATACCAATTTGATACAAAATCAGGGTTATTAATCATTAACTGAATTAAAAAATGAAAATATTTAAAATAATGATCTTGGCCTTAATGGTAACTGGGCTGTGGTCGTGCGAAAAAGATGGTACTAAAACTATCGTTAAAACTGATGGGGCAACTTCAAATTTTTCTGCTTCGGTAAGTACTGTTGTTATAGATAATACTATGTTAACAACCGATGTGATTAGTTTCAATTTAAAACAACCAGATTTTGGTTATCAAGCTGGTGTTACAAATGTCATTCAACTATCTACAAAGGCAAATAATTTTGCTGCTGGCACATACAAAGAATATACAGTGGAACCTAATGCAACACAAAAGAAATACAATGGTTTAGATTTTAATACCATGCTTTTGGCATTAAACATTTCATCTTCTCAAAACACAGATATTGTAGCAAGACTAAAATCAACCATTTCTGAAACTATTGCGCCAGTATATAGCAATGTTATTACTATTAGTGCAAAGCCATTTCCGCTTACTGCTTGGGTTTATGTACCAGGTGGTTATCAAGGTTGGGATCCTAGTACTGCAGATAGTTTAGTTTCGGCAACAGGCAATGGTATTTATACTGGTGTAATCACGTTTACGGCTGCCAATCAAGGATTTAAAATTACATCCAAAAAGAATTGGGACAATGATTATGGCAGTGCAGGTGCTGGAAAATTGGTGGCCAAAGGAGGTGATTTAACCGCTGCTACTCCAGGACAAAAATTAGTTACTGTTAATTTAAATGATATGACCTATGCCATTGAAGACAATAAAGTTTGGTCTATTATAGGTGGTGCTACACCAGGCGATTGGAGTAACGATACTAATATGCAAACCAAAAATGATGGCAAAAATGTTTGGACATTAACTACTAATTTAATTGGTGGTAACGACTTAAAGTTTCGCTATAATCATGATTGGGGAACTAACTTGGGTGGATCACTAGCCGCACTAACAACAGGCGGAGATAACATTAGAATTGCAACTTCTGGTAATTATACCATTACACTCACAGTTGTATATGATAATGCTGGAAATGTTACTGGAGGTAATGCAGTGCTAGTTAAGAACTAATCTAAATCAGCCAATCGTCTTTTAAACTTGGTATCCAAAATTTAACACATTTTTTGGATGCCAAGTTATTCAACTAAATCATACCATGTCCAAATCTGTATCTATTTTATTTTTTTATTTTCTATTTACCGCTGTAAGTTTAAAAGCACAAACTGGTCCTGTTTTATCAGTTGGGAATATTAAAAACATCAATATCGATAAACAAAAAATAACCTTTAACACTGAAAATGCTTATGGCGAAATTAGTGTCTACAGTACGAATATAATTCGGGTAAGAATAGACAAAAAAGTATTAGCTAAAGATTTTTCTTATGCGGTAGTTAAACAGCCTGAAGTTACCAAAGTTAATTTTACACAAAATGATAATGAAATCTTAATTCAAACAGACTCATTAAAAGCAATTGTATCTAAAAGACCTTTTGCAGTGGCTTTTTATACCTTAGATGGAAAAATTATAAACGAAGACGAAAAAGGTTTACAAAATGCTTGGGTTGCTGAAGAAGTTACTGCTTACAAACACATGCAAGATGGAGAGCGCTTTGTTGGTTTAGGCGAAAAAACAGGAAATCTAGATAGAAAAGGGAATGGATATACTAATTGGAACTACGACGCTTTTGGCTATTCAACTGGACAAGATCCGCTTTATTCTTCAATTCCATTTTATATAGGGATACACAGCGGATTAAATTACGGAATTTTCTTGGACAATACCTATCAAACAGATTTTAACTTCGGAGCAAGTAATAACCGTTTTTCATCTTTTTCTGCACAAGGTGGAGAGTTGAATTATTATTTCATCTATCACAAGAAACTGGCAGATATTATTACTTCGTACACCGCGTTAACTGGTCGTATGAAAATGCCTCCACTTTGGAGTTTAGGGTATCAACAAAATAGATACAGTTATTATCCAGAAACTGAAGTAATGCGTATTGCGCAAACTTTGAGAGAAAAGAAAATCCCAGCCGATGGTATTACCTTGGATATTCATTATATGGACCAGTACAAGTTGTTTACTTGGGACAAATCGAGATTTAGTGACCCATTAGCAATGAATAAAAAACTTAAGGATTTAGGTTTTAGAACTACTGTAATTGTAGATCCGGGTATTAAAGTAGAAAAAGATTACGATGCTTATGAAGACGGCGTTAAAAAAGGAATTTTTGTAAAATATCCAGACAGTACCAATTTTACAGCGCAAGTTTGGCCGGGATGGTGCCATTTTCCAGATTTTACTTCAATCGCAGGTAGAGAATGGTGGAAAGAAAAAATCAAGTTCTTCGCAAACACAGGTGTGAATGGCATTTGGAACGACATGAACGAAATTGCGAGTTGGGGACAAAAAATGCCTTCTAATATTACGTTTAATTATGATGGAGCCTTAGCTAGCCATAAGCAAGCGCATAATGTTTATGGTATGC
The DNA here is from genome assembly GCF_057652195.1 of Pedobacter sp. T50_32. Lineage (NCBI taxonomy): Bacteria > Pseudomonadati > Bacteroidota > Sphingobacteriia > Sphingobacteriales > Sphingobacteriaceae > Pedobacter > Pedobacter sp. T50_32. Next base: position 68,223 of record NZ_JBYFBY010000008.1, read on the forward strand.
AAATGGCTAGATCAAGTTTCGAAGGTGCAATAGCTGCAACCAACAAACGTCCGTTTAATTTAACACGTGCTGGTTACGCAGGTTTACAACGTTATACTGCAATTTGGACAGGTGATAATAGATCAGAAGAAGATCACATGTTGTTGGGTGTACGCTTAATGAACAGTTTGGGATTAAGTGGTGTAGCTTTTACAGGAATGGATATTGGTGGTTTTACTGGTAATCCATCAGTAAGTTTGTATGCACGTTGGATACAGATTGGCGCATTTAACCCTTATTTCCGTAATCATACGGCGGTTAATACCAAATCATCAGAGCCGTGGAGCTATGGTGAAGAAGTGACTGAAATTTCTAGAAATTATATTAATCTACGTTATCGTTTACTCCCATATTTATATTCAACATTTAATCAGGCTGTAAATACTGGTATGCCGGTAGTACGTAGTTTAGCAATAGACAATACTTTCGAACCAAAAGTGTACGATACGCAGTTCCAAAATCAATTTTTATTTGGAAATGCATTTTTAGTAGCGCCTTTTGAAAGTACGAAAAACTATGGTAACGTGTTCTTTCCTAAAGGCAAATGGTATAACTTGTATAATGGCGAGGTTATAGAAGGAAATTCGGAAAAAGTTGTTGCACTAAGTATTCAGAAACTTCCGGTTTTTGTGAAAGAAAGCAGTATTGTACCTATGCAATCGTTAGTGCAAACCACTGCCGAAAAACCAACCGATACTTTGGCAATTCATATTTACAAAGGCGCCACCAATAACAGCTTTACTTATTACGAAGATGATGGAGAAAGCTATAATTATGAAAAGGGCGAGTTTTACAAAAGAAATATCAGTTATGATGCGGTTAAAAAGAGTATTGTTTTTAACAAAGTAGAAGGCAGCTATCAATCTAAATTTTCGAAGTTAAAACTTGTTTTTCATGGTTTTGCGACTACTGATAGAATTGTTGCAGGCAAAGCTTTACAAGATGATTTTGTTTCTTTTTTAACGCCTATTTCCAGGTTTGATCCTCAAGGTACAGCAAACCCTATAGAAGGTTATAACGTAAAAAGCGTAACATTAAATAACACCAATAACCAATTTGAAATTAAGTACTAATCATGAAGAAATTATATATCATTGTATTTGCTCTATTATTTAGTGTAACCGTTGTTGCGCAATTACCAAAACTAGAAAGGGTAGAACCTGCTTTTTGGTGGGCTGGTATGCAAAATCCAAAATTACAACTGCTTGTACACGGAAAAGATATTGGTAAAAATTCGGTAACCATTAAATACGATGGTGTAACACTTACTAAGGTTCATCAGGTAGAAAATCCCAATTATCTGTTTTTAGATTTAGAGTTGGCTAATAATGTAAAAGCAGGCAAGTTTCCAATCATTTTTAGTTTAAATGGCAAAAAGCAAGCAGAGTTTGTTTACGAACTTAAGCAAAGAACTACGGGCGAAAATCTACATCAAGGAGTAAATACGAAAGATTTTATCTACTTAATTATGCCCGATCGTTTTTCTAACGGAGATAAAACTAACGATGTAGTGAAGGGAATGAATGAAGCTGCGCTGAACAGAGATAGTATGTTTTATCGTCACGGTGGCGATATACAGGGGATCATTAATCATTTAGATTATTTGCAAGAATTGGGTGTAACTACATTGTGGCTAAATCCAGTATTAGAAAACGACCAACCAAAAACTTCTTATCACGGCTATGCCAATACAGAAAACTACAAAATAGACAGAAGGTTTGGGAGTAATGAATTGTACAAAAAACTAGTAGACGAATGCCACAAGCGTGGAATGAAGATGATTAAGGATTTGGTGCACAACCATTTCGGTACAGAACATTTTACCATCAAAGATTTGCCCATGAAAAACTGGGTTCACCAATGGCCAGAATACACCAAAACAACTTATAGAGAACAGGTGCATTTTGATCCCTACGTATCTAAAAGAGATAAAGATTTGATGGAGAAAGGCTGGTTTGATAAACACATGGCCGATTTGGATCAGACAAATCTTTTTGTGCAGAACTATCTTACCCAAAGTCACATCTGGTGGATTGAATATGCAGGTTTGGATGGTTTTAGATTAGATACCTATGCCTATAACAACTTAGGATTTATGGCCGATTGGGCCAATAAGATTACTGCCGAATACCCAAATTTTACATTTTTTGGAGAAACCTGGGTGCATGGCGTTCCTAACCAAGCGTATTTTACCGAAGGCAATAAAATTAATCAAGGTATTGATACCAAGTTGCAAGGCGTAACTGATTTCCAGACATTGTGGGGTATTAATGAAGCTTTAACAGGAAAATTTGGATGGATGGATGGCTTAGTAAGGCTGTACAATGTTTTTGCAAACGATTATATGTACAAAGATCCCACACGTAACGTAGTTTTCTTAGATAATCACGATATCAGTAGGTTTTATTCTGTAGTGGGCGAAGATTTTAATAAATATAAATCTGGCATTGCTTGGTTGCTAACCACACGAGGTATTCCACAATTTTACTATGGCACCGAAATTTTGATGAAGAACTATGCCAATCCAGATGGTTTGGTACGTGATGATTTTCCAGGAGGATGGCAAGGCGATAAAACCAATAAATTTATTGCTGGTGGCAGAACAGAAAAGGAAAATGAAGCTTTCAATTATGTAAAAAAGCTGGCTAATTATCGTAAAAATAACGAAGTGTTACAAACTGGAAAGATGATGCAGTTTATTCCAGAAGAAGGTATCTATGTTTATTTCAGGTACAACGCTGATAAGACCATAATGATTATAATGAACAGTAACACAGAAGAAAAATCAGTGCCAACAGCACGTTTTGCGGAAAGAATTTTGTCTGCTACAACTGCAAAAAATGTTGTTACTGACGAAACGCTAAATACGCTCGCAACTATAAAAATACCAGCTACAACAACACTAGTATTAGAATTAAAATAACACATACAGTCAATATAAATGACATTAGAACATTATTCAGAAAAACCATTACCTATGGAGATAAAAGCATGCCTGTTCGATTTGGATGGGGTTTTGGTAGATACCGCAGTATATCATTTTAAAGCATGGCGAAAACTTGCCAATCATTTAGGTTTCGATTTTACCGAAGCGCAAAATGAACAATTGAAAGGAATTAGCAGGGTAGAAAGTTTAAATAAAATATTGGCTTGGGGAAATGTTGAGAAAACCGAAGACGAAAAACAACAACTGGCCACAGAAAAGAATGAATGGTATGTAGCCATGATTTCAAAAATGACACCAGCAGAAGTTTTACCGGGCACCGTAGATTTTTTAACAGCAATTAAAAAAGCAGGTTATAAAATAGCTTTAGGCTCGGCTAGTAAAAATTCTGCTTTAATATTAGAGAGAACTCAAATTGCTCATTTTTTTGAAGAAATAGTTGATGGTAATTTGGTGAGCAAATCAAAGCCAGATCCAGAAGTTTTTTTTAAAGGAGCAACACTTTTGGAGGTGCAACCAAGCGAGTGTGTAGTTTTTGAAGATGCTGTGGCCGGCGTAGAAGCAGCTAAGCGTGCTGGTATGAAAGCAATAGGTATTGGTAGCGCAGAAGTATTAACCCAGGCAGATTTGGTGGTGCAAAACTTGGGACAGTTAACCATTGGCCACTTACAACAATTGAGCGAATTATAAAATAAAAAGGAAAGATAGCATATAGATGAAGAATTATATAAAAGCACATGAATGGAATATAATTGAGGAAGGTTTTGATCCTTATTTAAATAAAATATCTGAAAGCATTTTTAGTTTAGGCAATGGCAGAATGGGGCAACGTGCCAATTTTGAAGAAACTTACACTGGCGAAACCTTGCAGGGAAATTATGTTGCGGGTGTCTACTATCCAGATAAAACACGTGTGGGTTGGTGGAAAAACGGCTATCCAGAGTATTTTGCTAAAGTACTAAATGCAGCAAGTTGGATTGACTTGCATATTAATATAGAAGGTGAGGAACTTGATTTAGCAAAAGCCAAGGTTGATGATTTTTATCGCTTGCTGAATATGAAAGAAGGTTATTTGCAGCGACAATTTAAGGCGACTTTATCAAGTGGTAAACAAGTGCAGGTAGTTGCTAAACGCTTTTATAGCATTGCAAACGACGAGATTGGAGCACTTGAATACACCATTAAAGCACTAAATTTTGGTGGAACTTTAACTATTACTTCTTTTATAGATGGTAATATTAAAAATCAGGATAGTAACTATGACGAGAAATTTTGGGATTTCGTAGCAGATGAGGTACAAGATAACCAACTGTTTTTAACCTTGAGAACCAAAAAAACAGCATTTGAAGTTTGCACTGCCACAGCCACAAGCGCATATCAAAACAACGAGAAATTGCCTCTCGATTTAAAACTGGTCAAGAGTGAAAAGTATGTTGGTCAGCAGTTTACTGTTGTAGTTAAAGCTAACGAAGACGTAAGTATTGTTAAAATAGCTGCAAACCTAACGTCCGAAAATCATGATAAAGCAAATTTGCTAAACCAAACAAAAGCTGTATTGGCACAAGCTGTGCAGAAAGGCTTTAATGCACTACTCGAAGAACAAAAGCAAGCCTGGCATAACAAATGGCAAGAAAGTGATATCGTAATAGAAGGAGATATTGCTGCACAGCAAGCCATCAGATTTAATATATATCAGCTTTTTCAAACTTATACTGGTAAAGATGATCGCTTAAATATTGGCCCTAAAGGATTTACCGGCGAGAAATATGGAGGTTCTACTTATTGGGATACAGAAGCTTATTGTGTGCCTTTTTATTTGGCAACTGCTCCACAAGAAGTAAGCAAAAACCTGTTGATTTATCGTTACAAGCAACTAGATAAGGCTATAGAGAACGCCCAAAAATTGGGATTTAAAGATGGTGCAGCACTATACCCAATGGTAACCATTAATGGCGAAGAATGTCATAACGAATGGGAAATTACATTTGAAGAAATTCATCGTAATGGCGCTATTGCTTATGCTATTTTCAATTACATCCGTTACACAGGCGATGAAGATTATTTGCAACAATATGGTTTAGAGGTTTTAGTTGGTATTGCCCGTTTCTGGAAACAGCGTGTTAATTGGAGCAGCGATAAAAAGCAATATGTAATGTTAGGTGTTACTGGACCTAACGAATATGAAAATAACGTAAATAATAACTGGTACACTAACTATTTGGCGGTTTGGTGTTTAAAATATGCACAAGAAGCAGCTCAACTAGTAGCAAATAACAACCCAACGCAATATCAAGCATTGCTTGCAAAGTTATCTTTAAAAGAAACAGAATATGCAGATTGGCAGCACATTGTTGAGAATATGTATTATCCTTATCACCAAGAATTGGGAGTGTATTTACAACAAGATGGATATTTAGATAAGGAACAGATTTTGGTAAAAGACTTACCGTCAGCAGATCGTCCGTTAAACCAAAAGTGGAGTTGGGATAGAATTTTGCGCTCTTGTTACATTAAACAGGCAGATGTTTTGCAAGGATTGTATTTCTTTGAAGATGATTTTGACTTTGACACACACAAACGCAATTTCGATTTTTATGAGCCACGCACTGTTCATGAGAGTTCTTTATCGCCTTGCGTACACAGCATTTTGGCAGCAAAGCTTAATGATGAAGCCCGAGCTTACGAATTTTATCTAAGAACCTCTCGTTTAGATTTAGACGACTATAACAACGATACGGAAGACGGCTTGCATATTACGTCAATGGCTGGTACCTGGATGAGTGTGGTTGAAGGTTTTGCTGGTATGAGGGTTCGTAATGATAAATTAATTTTCAATCCTTTTTTGCCAGAAAAATGGAAATCGTTTTCGTTTACAATTGGTTTTAGAGGAGCAAATATAAAGGTTAAAATAGATACTTCAGAAATTGTAATTGCCAACACTACTAGTCAATCGGTTAATTTGGTAATACGCCAACAAGAGTATAAGTTAAATGCAAATAGCGAGCTAAAGGTGGGTAATTCCCTATTGGTTTAAGCTATAGGTTAATAATTTGAAATATGGCAAAGCTCAATCAGATTAAACAAATTGGAATGGCAGTATTAATTGGTGCTACCCAGTTTATTTCTTGTAAACAGCCGCAAAAATTAAAGAAAGATAACATAGTGGTCTATCAGCTTTTGCCGCGTTTGTTTGGTAACACGGTAACAGCAAATATCCCGTACGGAACAATAGCGCAAAATGGCAGTGGTAAGTTTAATGATATCACCGATAAAGCTTTAGATGGTTTGAAGGAGCTACAGGTAGATTACGTATGGTATACAGGAATAATTGCACATGCAAGCTTAACAGATTATAGTAACTATGGAATTGCTACAGGCGATGCCGATGTGGTGAAAGGAAGAGCAGGTTCACCGTATGCTATTCGCGATTATTATGATGTCGATCCAGATTTAGCAGTTGATGTAAACAATAGAATGGCAGAATTTGAAGCCTTACTTAAGCGTACGCACAATAAAGGTTTAAAAGTTCTTATTGATTTTGTGCCTAACCACGTTGCTCGTAGCTATCAATCAAAAGCTAAACCAGCGGGAGTGATTGATTTTGGCGCAAATGATAACAAGGCGGTAGCTTTTGATATTAAAAACGATTTTTACTACATTCCAAATCAAGCTTTTAAAGTACCTTTTACAAGTAGAGGTAAAACGCTAATTTCTGAATTGCAAGATGGAATTTATAACGAAAATCCTGCAAAAGCAACAGGTAATAATGTATTTAAAGCCCAGCCATCGGCAGATGATTGGTACGAAACCATTAAATTGAATTATGGTGTAGAATATCTGGATGGGAAAGAAATCAACCATTTTGATCCTATTCCGCCAGTGTGGATAAAAATGAAAGATATTTTGGTTTATTGGGCAAATAAAGGGGTAGATGGATTTCGTTGTGATGTTGCAGAAATGATACCCGTAGCATTTTGGAGTTGGGTTATTCCGCAGGTGAAAAAGGTAAATCCCTCTATTATATTTTTGGGAGAAGCCTACAATCCAAAAGTTTATGCACAGTACCTTAACGAAGGTAAATTCGATTATTTGTATGATAAAGTAGGTTTGTATGATGCGCTGAAAAGGTTAATTAGAAATGAAGATAATGCCAATGTACAAGACATTAGCAACATTTGGCAAAAACAAACCTCAGGATTTGATAACAAGATGCTCCGTTTTTTAGAAAATCATGATGAAGAACGAATAGCATCCAAAGGATTTGCTGGTGATGCCAAGTTGGCATTTCCAGCTATGGTGGTTTCCGCTACCTTGGGCAAAGGTCCGGTAATGCTATACTTTGGTCAGGAAGGGGGAGAACCGGGCGCAGGTATAGAAGGTTTTGGTGGAGACGATAATAGAACTACTATTTTCGACTACTGGGGAGTTCCAAATCATCAACGTTGGGTTAATAATGGGGAATTTGATGGTGCCAAATTAAATGTAGATGAAGCGGAAACACGACGCTTTTATAAAAAGTTAATGCAGATAAGAGCAGTAAGTGAAGCAATAACCGATGGTGAAATATTAGAAATCCCATTAGGTACAACAAAAAAAGTTTATGCTTTTGTAAGATATTCTGTAAATCAAAGACTGTTGGTGTTAGCCAATTTTGATAGAGAGAAAGTATTTAGTCAAAGTATTGAACTTCCATCTAGTTTAACAATAAATAAAACCTTAAATAATGCTGTAGATCTTTTAAGTGACACATCTGTCAAAATTAAAGAAGGAAAAATCAATATACAATTGTTGCCAGTTTCGGCACAAATTATTCAGTTTTAAGAAAAGATAAAGATAATGAGCCAAAAAATAATACAGAAACCCATTTTAAATCTGTCGCAAATAATAAATATGAGCGTAGGCTTTTTTGGTATCCAGTTTGGCTGGGATTTGCAACGTGCCAATATGGGGCGTATTTATGAAAATCTAGGCGCAAACCCAGATCAAGTGCCACTTTTGTTTTTGGCAGCACCACTAACGGGGTTTATTGTTCAACCTATTATAGGTTATTTAAGCGATAGAACTTGGCACCCAACATGGGGTAGAAGAAGACCCTATTTTTTCATAGGGGCATTAATCGCGTCTATTGCGTTAATTTTTATGCCACATAGTAGTGAACTATGGATGGCCGCCAGCTTACTTTGGATATTAGACGTTTTTGGTAACGTTGCTATGGAGCCATTTAGGGCTTTTGTTGCCGATAAATTGCCAGATAGTCAGATAAATCGTGGTTTTATCATGCAAAGTATGATGATTGGTTTAGGTGGAAGTATTGCATCGGCTTTGCCCTGGGTTTTTAATAACATTTTCAATGTAAGTAACGTAGCTGCTTTTGGCGATATTCCAGAAAATGTAAAGTACTCGTTTTACTTGGGCGCTTTTTTCTTTTTTGCTGCGGTGTTGTATACCGTTTTAACCACAAAAGAGTATCCGCCAACAGATGAGGAAATTATTGAAAATGCTAAAAGTAAAGGATTTTTACATGGCATTAACGAGATGTTTAGTGCACTTAAAAATATGCCTAAACAGATGAAGGTAATTTCGTTGGTGCAGTTTTTTACTTGGCCTGGCTTGTTTTTAATGTGGTTTTATTATACTACAGCTGTGGCTGTAAATGTTTTCGGTGGTAAAGATGCCAGCGATCCGGTTTATGCTGCTGGTGCAGATTTTGGTAGTTTAACTTTAGCGTACTATAACGTAGTAACCTTCTTATTTGCCTTGGTGCTTCCTAAAATAGCCGATACATTAGGCAGAAAAACAACACATTCTTTATGTTTATTATGTGGTGCATTAGGTTTAATTAGTGTGGCTTGGGTACATGATAAAAATATGTTGTATGTATGTATGACAGGTGTGGGGGTTGCTTGGGCTAGTATACTTTCTATGCCTTATGCCATGTTAAGTGGTCACCTGCCAAAAGCTAAAATAGGTATATACATGGGTATTTTTAATTTCTTTATCGTAATGCCAGAAATTATAGCGTCGCTAGGTTTTGGTTGGTTAATGCGTAACGTACTTAATAATGATCGTTTATTTGCGGTGCAATTGGGTGGTGCATTAATGATTTTGGCGGCTTTAATTTGCTATTTCATGATTAAAGAAAGCAAGAAAGAAGCGACGTTAGCACAATAATAGTTGCAATCTGAAGAGAATAAATGTAGGGTAATTAATTTAAAAGCGTATGAAAAAGCAGTTTCACTTTCTTGCAATTAGCTTGTTGTTTATCACCGTAGTTACAAGTTGTAAAAAAAATAATAGTTCAGGTCCAGAAGAAGTTAAACCAGTAGTAGTGCTTCCAGATGGAGCAAAAGAAGGGGTAGTGTTTTCTAATAATGGTACATCTGCAACCTTTACTTTATACGCACCAGGTAAAAATTCTGTCGCTTTAATTGGTGATTTTAACGATTGGTCGGTAAATGCCGCAAAAATGAACAAAACAAGCGATGGCAATTACTTTTGGGTTAAAATAGATAACCTAAACCCAGATATAGAATATGCCTATCAGTTTTTAGTTGATGACAATTTGAAAGTAGCGGATCCGTACTGCGAAAAAATACTAGATCCCGTTAACGATGTTTATATAAACCAAGCTACCTATCCTAATTTAAAAGCTTATCCAACTGGCAAAACAACGGGTATTGTAAGTGTAATGCAAGCTAATCAAGCAGTATATAATTGGAAAAATAGCTCATTTACTCGCCCAGCAAAAAATAATTTGGTTATTTACGAGCTTTTGGTTAGAGATTTTACAACCGAACACACCTATAATTCTACCCTGCAAAAATTGGATTATTTAGTATCGCTAGGAGTAAATGCTATAGAGCTGATGCCTGTGAACGAGTTTGAGGGTAACTCGAGTTGGGGTTACAACCCTTCGTTTTATTTTGCTGCCGATAAATATTATGGAACAAAAAATGATTTAAAGAAATTTATAGACGAATGTCATGGACGAGGTATTGCAGTAATCTTAGACGTGGTTTTAAACCATTCTTTTAGCCAATCTCCTATGGTACAGTTGTATTACGATGGAAGTAAGCCTACATCAAACAGTCCGTGGTATAATACTGATGCTAAGCATCCTCATAACGTTGGGTTCGATTTTAATCACGAAAGTGCCGCAACAAAACTTTTTTCCAAAAATGTAATGAAGTTTTGGATGCAGGAGTACAAAGTAGATGGTTTCCGCTTTGATTTATCTAAAGGATTTACCCAAAAACAAAGTACCGATGATAATGGTTTTTCTGCCTACGATGCCTCTAGAGTAAATATCTGGAAAGAATATAACAATTATATCAAAAGTATCGATGCCAATAATTTCTACGTGATTTTAGAGCATTTTGCAGATGCTACAGAAGAAAAAGCACTGGCTGATGAAGGAATGATGTTGTGGAATAATCTTAACTATAACATGAACGAAGCTACAATGGGATGGCTTACCAATTCTAATTTCCAATGGGGTTTTTATGCCAATCATAATTTGGCAAAATCCGAAAATTTGGTAAACTATATTGAAAGCCACGACGAAGAACGATTGAATTATAAAAACATCAACTTTGGAAACGTTGTACCAGGCTACTCGGTTAAAGACCCTACAACTGCGTTGAAACGTCAACAAATGGCTGCGGCATTTATGTTTGCTATTCCAGGCCCTAAAATGATTTGGCAATTTGGCGAATTAGGCTACGATGTAAGTATTGATTTCAAAGGTAGAACTGGAGAAAAACCAATTAGATGGAACTACTATGTTGATACAAATAGAAAAGAATTATACAATACTTATGCAAAGTTAGCAAAGCTGAAAAAGCTAAATAGTATCTTTAATGCTACTACGAATAGTTATAGTTTAGCTGGTGGTATTAAATACATTAAGCTTACCGAAGGTACAAATACTGTTGTTGTTGTTGGTAATTTTGATGTTGTTTCTCAATCTGCAAATATAGATTTTGGTAGCTCTGGTACATGGTATGATGCTTTAGGAGGTAGCATCACGTTATCGTCTAACTCTTATAATCAAAGTTTAGCACCAGGCGAATACCACATTTATAGTAAGCAGGTTTTGATCCCATAGTAAACTGGAAAATGGCTCAAGCAAAAATATGGGCTAAACCATTTCGCTATAAACCTAAATTGAAATTCTACTGATACATTAGGTAGCTTTTTTCCATTTTTAGCCTTTTGCTTTAAAATCTATTTTTTCTAATGTTGATTAAGGTATTTCCTTAGTACTAATTCTAGGTATTTCCTTGAAATATTTGTTGATGGAAATATCTATTTGAAATATCACCTCTGAAATCCTGTAGGAGCCACTGGGAAGTGCCTGCTTTTTCCATGCGTACCTTGCGAATGAGCTCGGAAGCGTATTGTATTTAATTTTCGATTGATGCTCATAGGACCCATGGTCATCTCTGAGGTTAAATGTATAGAAAATCCATATTGGATCTGTTTTCTCTATACATTTAAGGCTTTTAGAAGAAAAACTTGATTTGCCGACTTTGTAAACGGAGTCTATAATGGTTCTGAAACTTGGCCTCAAAGCTTGGGACAAGTTTTTATTAAGATAGGAGTGACCAGTGCTAGTGGGCCAAGGCCTCCAATTCAAATCCATTATTGTTTTGCCATGGCTACACCACTATATTTTATGCTATTTGAGATAAACGAATATGGATTGAAGTGTCGCCTCAAGCCAATTTCTCAAATCTGGTAATTTTGTTATGTTCTTTGGCTCAAGATACTAATGAATTTAGCACAAGTATGTTGGAATTGCAATAGAAAAGTAGAGGCATTTTTTATTTTGGTTGGCGTTATTACCAGACATCCTTAATACGGTCTCTAGTCACATTTGAGAAATTCGCTGAACCGTACCAGATATAAAAACTTAATATATCTCCTAATTATAAATTTAGTTTCTGTTTTGTTACGATTATTTAGAAACTGTTTAAATTTTATTCAGTAAAAGTTTTATAGAGGCCAAATAAATCATAGCCTGTGAAGATTGGAGTAGGAATTCAAAATCCTTGCTCTATCTTCTAAAGTTTTCAAGCCAAGAGAACGTTCTCTCCATAACAACAGAACACTGGGCGCTTCTACCTTCTTTTTTCTTGGCAAATTCCCTTAACAAATCATTAAGGTGCTGAAAAGTCTCGCTATCACGCCATTTAGAAAAATAGTAATATACAAGTTCCCATTTCGGATAACAATCGGGAAGTAAACGACATTGACAGCCTGTTTTCAGAACATAAAATATACCATCAAATATTTTGCGCAAACTGTACTTCCTATTTCGACTTGCTTCAGTCAAATATTTTCCTATTCTTTGCCACTAGGCATTGCTCAAATCATGTCGTTTCATCTGTTTTTTCTCGAAAATCAAACCAATGAATTTTAACAGAATTGAGACAATGCTTTTTTAAACTTCTTAACAATTGTTTCCAGCCATTTTTAAACAGTTTCTAAGTATTAGAAAAGTAAATGAATAGATTCGAAATTATCGAAAAAGCATTCTTTTATATTCTATTTGATGATTTGAAATATTTATAGTGGTCAATTGATTTACTAGAAGAATACGGTTTTGTGTTTTATATGCTTACATTTAATGTTACTTATTTGTTACTCGATTAAGATAATTATTTGATAATCTGAGTGTAATTCAATTCCGGCCATACAGCAAAGGTAGCCTTAATTTAATATTTTAATTGTCTGAAAGATGTTGTTTTATTCGCTATGTTGCTATTTTAGCAATATGATTACTGTAAACGAATATTTTGATGGAGCCGTTAAATCTTTAGGCTACGAAAACAATGGCAAATCTACCGTAGGTGTAATAGAACCTGGAGATTACGAATTTGGAACTTCCACACACGAAACCATGATTGTGGTAGAGGGCGAAATGCATGTATTGTTAGCCGATGCTGTAGATTGGAAGAGCTACGTTGCTGGCGAGAAATTTGAAGTAGCCGCCAATTCATCATTCAAAGTTAAAGTTGCTGCGCCAGTTTCTTATTTGTGTAAGTATAAATAGTGTTTTGTTAAACCTAGTTGCTTTTGTTTACTTTTGAGAAAGTATATGAGGTTTGTGATTTGGCTTTTGGTTTGTTGTTCTGGCGTGAATACTTTCGCCCAGCAAGGCTATCAACTAAATATTGTATTTCCTGAAAACGCTAAGTCGCTATCTAAGTCTATCTCGTTACCCAAAGAAATAAAAGATAGCATTACGGTATACAAAGAAGCGGAAAAAGTACTTTCGCAGTTACAGTTTAAAGGTTATCTGTTGGCAGAAATTACTGCTTTAAATTTTAAAAATAAGCAAGTTTCAGTAACTATTCAGCCCAACCAGCAGTATCAATGGGTTAATTTGGCTGCGGGTAATCTTCCAGCAACGGTTCAACAGGCGGTTGGGTTTAGAGAGCGCAACTATGAGCAAACACCATTTAATACCCAAAGCCTTAGTCAGCTTTTCGAGAACTTACTTTATCATTATGAAAGTAGTGGATATCCCTTTGCAAGTGTAAATTTGGAACGGATTACTTTCGAGGGAACTAAAATAAGTGCAAGCATTAACGCCAAAGCCAACCAGAAAATGCTATTTGACACTATTCAAGTGGTGGGTAGTGCACAAATAGGACAGAAGTATATCCAATCTTACCTCTCAATTAAAAGCGGTGCAGTGTATTCCGAGCGCTTGGTTAATCAAGTGGAAAGTAGATTGCGAGAATTATCTTTTCTAGAGGTTGTAAAACCATTGGAGATCAGTTTTTCTAATGAAAAGGCATTGGTTAGGATTTTTGTAAACAAGAAAAATGCAAATCAATTCGATGGAATAGTAGGATTGCAGCAAAACGGAAGCACCGGGAAAACCCAGTTAGTAGGTAATTTAAAGTTAAACCTACAGAACGCTTTTAAACGTGGCGAGCAGCTTAACTTCAATTATCAGGGTTTGGCGGGTCGTAGTCAATTGTTAGATGTAAAAGCAGCATTCCCGCATATCCTTAACACCGATTTTGGTTTAAGTCCGAGCCTTTACCTTTATAAACAAGACTCCTCATTTTTGAATGTTGATACTAAATTGGGTTTTAACTATCTCCTAAAAGGCAATAATTCCTTTCAGTTTTTTGTAGAAAACAGATCTACCCGGCTATCTTCGGTAGAAGCTTATGAAAATGCTACAGTATTGCCATCAATCCTAGATGCGAATACGATTTTTTACGGATTGGGAATGAATATGGAAAATTTGGATTATCGTTATAATCCTCAAAAAGGTTACAGTATCAGTGTGGATGTGGCTGTTGGCAGTAAGAAAATAAAACGAAATGCAGCCATTCCCGAAAATTTATATCAGTCTGTACCAAGCAACAGTACTTCCTACCGGTGGTTTTCGCAAATCAATTATTATCTTCCGTTAGCTAAACAATTGGTTTTTGCCGTTGCTAACCAAACAGGTGTGTTAAGTGGTAAATATTTGCTAGAAAATGAAGTGTTTAGGCTAGGCGGACAAAGAAGTCTTCGTGGCTTCAACGAATTGTCATTGTTGGCCAATGCTTATACTTACGGTAATGCAGAAGTTCGATATTTGTTAGAACAGAACTCGTTTCTATTTGCTTTTTACAATCAGGCCTACCTTAAATACAAAACAACACAACTCAATTACACAGATTTTCCGATGGGTTTTGGCGCAGGTGTAAACTTCGAAACCAATCTAGGTATCTTGTCAATTACATATGCATTGGGCAAACAAAAAAATAATCCCTTAAATTTGCGCCAAGGTAAAATACATTTCGGCATTACCGCATTGTTTTAATATGATAAAAAAAAGCATCTTGTTTATTTTATTTGCGGTTTTGTGGCTGTTTACGGTTAATGCGCAAGTTGCTGAAACAGACAGTATCGCTAACCTCAATTTGCAAGATAGTTTATTAGTCGATACTATCGAGGTGCAAGCAATTGATACTTTGACACCCGAAATTTTGAAAATCCGTGATTCGCTTACCAATGCAAAATGGCTCGATAGTTTAAATAATGGTTACGGATTTGAAGTGTTTTCTCTGTCGCAATTAATTCGCCAAGCCAACAACCGCACAGAGAAAGTAGATTATCAGCATGGCAATCTTTTGCCAAAAGGCGATGTTTGGATTTTGGCCATCATTGGGTTTTTATTGGTGCTGTTTGCGATATTGAAAAATACTTTCGCAAAGCAGTTAAGTTCTGTGGTGCAATCTTTTTACAGCAATAGGGCATTAACTAACCTTAATAAGGAAGATAACTTAGTTACATCTTGGTCATTTCTGTTGCTTTTTATCCAATTTGGTTTTACCATTGGGATGTTTTTTTATCTAGTTGCGCAGTACCAAGGTTTACCAGGGGTGTCGCAAGGCGGATTTAGTTTTTTTGTAACCGTTTCTGTAGGCGTTATCGTTTTGTACCTCTTAAAGATCGTCTGTTTACGTGTAATTGGTTTTGTATTCGATGTACAACGACCGCTACATCAATACATCTCCATATTATATTTAAGTTATTTTAATACTTCTTTAGTGTTTATTCCTATCATTATTGCTTTTGCCTTATCTGACCAGAAATATGGCGCTGGTTATACTCTTTTGGGGGTGTTGGCACTGGTATTGATTTTTATTTTTCAGTTTATAAGGGCAGCAATAAATATTTTATCACAATATAGGTTTCCTAAATTGTATTTAATTTTGTACTTTTGCACCCTCGAAATTTGCCCTATATTGATATTAATCAAGGCAGTAGGGTTATAAGTGCTAATACGAAAATGCAAGAAAACAAAGACGAAAGACTACGTAAGGTGAAAAGCATATTGGTAACCTTGCCTAAGCCAGAAACTGAGAAATCCCCATATTTTGATTTAGCTAAAAAGTATAATCTAAAAATTGATTTCCGTTCGTTTATCCATGTGGAGGGCGTTCCTGCCAAGGATTTTAGGAAAGAGAAAATCAATTTGGCAGACTATACGGCTGTGGTTTTTACCAGCAGAAATGCGGTAGATCACTTTTTCAGAATTTGTGAAGAAATGAGGTTTGAAGTTTCGGTTAACTTAAAGTACTTCTGTATTTCAGAATCTACAGCACTTTACTTGCAGAAATATATCCAATACAGAAAACGTAAAATCTTCTTTGGTAAGCAAACAGCAGCAGATTTAGCTGAGGTGCTGAAAAAACATGCAACAGAGAAGTTCTTGTATCCGTGTTCTGATGTTGCTACTGAAGATACTATGAATTTCTTGCAGAAGAATGGTTATGATGTAACACCTGCGGTACTTTTCAGAACTGTAGTGAGCGATCTTTCTGACCTTGCGGATGTGTTTTATGATATCTTAGCATTCTTCAGTCCTTCGAGCATTCAGTCGCTGTATACAAATTTCCCCAATTTTCTACAAAACAATACTAGGATTGCAACTTTCGGCTTAAATACGCAGAAAGCGGTAGCTGATAATGGTTTAATTGTGGATATTGCAGCTCCGAATCCAGAGGCTCCATCAATGATTATGGCTTTAGAGAATTACATCAAAAAATCTAACAAGTAAATTATCAAATACCTATTTATAGGTATTGTCCAACAACTCTTTAACTTATAAATTGCAAAAAAATATTTAATGTTTTTGTTAATAGCATAATAAAGGAGCGTTGTTAGCGTTTAGTTTTACTGATTGTTGAATAAAAGTGTTTTAAAACGCCTTTTTTTAATAGTTAAGACAGGTTTTTGAAATTTACTATTGAAGTTTAACATTTGATATTCATAGTCTAAAACCTGTAGTTTTAAGATAAACCAAATGTTAATAAATTATTTTGCTGCAAAAAGTGTGGATTTTTTTGTGCGAATAGTTGTTAATCTCAATGTTAATTGATAAAATTGCTATAAAATTGCTTAGACAACATATGAAGAAATTTTACTTTCTTGCAATTGCCCTACTTTCTTTGATGCTTTCGAGCTGTGGAAAGGGAGGTCAAGGGGAATTGGTGGGAGCCTATAACAAAAAATTCAAAAACACCGCTATCCCTTTGGGTATGGTTTACGTGCCTGGTGGTCGAAACCTTTTGGGGATGACTGACGAAGACATTACTTTTTATCAAGGTAAGCAGAGCAAGATGGTTTCTATGAGTCCTTTTTACATGGATCAAACTGAAATCACCAATGCCGAGTACAGGCAGTTTGTAAACTGGGTAAGAGATTCTATTGCTATTACTAAAGGCGATATCCAAGATTATTTCATTAAACCTAAAACTAACGCAGCTGCGGGTGCGCCAAGATTTAAGGTAATAGATTGGAAAAAAGTTGGAAATGGTTCTAACCTTTGGAATAATAAAAAGCCAGATATCCAGACCAAACTTAAAGCTATGTATATCAATGATAACCTATCTAATTTTACCCACGGTAAAAATGATAAGGATATTGATATTAAATTCTTACGCTACGCTTACGTAGAGAAGAATTTAGATATGGCACTGGAAAACGCATCATCTTCAAACAGACAACGTATAGATGATTACGATATCTACACTGACAATCCAACACCTGGAAAAGTAAATGAGTTTCCTTCTGTAATGGTTTACCCAGATACATTAGTATGGAGAAAAGATTATACTTACGAGTATAACGATCCAATGGTTGAGGCCTATTTCAATCACCCATCTTATGATAAATACCCAGTAGTTGGTGTTACCTGGGACCAAGCAAGAGCTTTTAGCAACTGGCGTACACAGTTTTATGAGAATGTAGCTAGGCAAAGAAAGCTACCTAATAACTCTAGATTAAAATATGATTTGCCGACAGAATCTCAGTTTGAATATGCTGCCCGTGGTGGTAGAACACAGACTAAATATCCTTGGGGTGGTCCGTATATCATGAATGCTAAAGGTTGTTTACAGGCAAACTTTAAAGTAGGAAGAGGTAACTATGGAGATGATGGCGCACTTTATACCGTTGAAGCTAGAGCTTATCTACCTAACGATTACGGCTTGTATAATATGGCAGGTAACGTGGCAGAGTGGACTTTGAATTCGTACAATACTTCATTACCAGAAGATAAAAACCCAATTTTCAGAAAAGGTAGACGTAAAACTGTTAAGGGCGGTTCTTGGAAAGACGTTGGATTTTTCCTTCAAAATTCAGTTGCCCAACATGAATACCAAAATGTTCCTAGGTCTTATATTGGTTTTAGATGCGTATCTGCCTTCCCAGGAAACAGTTTAATGTAATAAATAACAAAAACTATAACACAAACCACAAACTAAAAATTAACTATTAAGAACTATGGCCGGAAAATTTGCTAGTAGAGATGCGAAATTACACTTTGCTACTTCAGTAGGTGCATCAATTGTAATTGTTGGAGCATTATTTAAAATCCTTCACTTGGGAGGGCAATGGGGCAGTATTATGATCGGTGTTGGACTAGGCGTGGAAGCGGCATTATTCTTATTGTTAGGCTTCTTTCCTCCTCATCCAGATGTAGAATGGGAAAAAGTTTATCCTCAATTACGTGAAGACGGAAAACCTACACCTAAAGACGCTATTCCGCAAGCTGCAGTAGGTGGCGGTGGTGCAACGGGCGCTTTAGACAAATTAGTAAATGAAAAAATTGGTCCAGAATTAATAGAAAGCCTAGGTAATGGCTTACGTACTTTTGGCGATAAAGTTGCTAGTATTTCTAACGTAGCAGATGCATCTTTAGCAACAAACGAATTTACAGCGAAAGTAAAAGGTGCTTCAGACAGCTTAGGCAATATGAATACGGCTTTTGGTAAAGCGACAGAACAGCTAGCAGAATTAGGGGCTAGCAACGCAGATTCTAAAGCTTATCATGAGCAAGTAAACAACTTGGCGAAAAACTTATCAGCATTAAATGCAGTGTACGAATTAGAATTACAAGATTCGAGTGCTCATTTAAAATCAATGAATAAATTTTATCAAAATCTTTCTTTAACCATGGGTAACTTCAACGAATCTATGGAAGACTCAAAACAGTTTAAGGAAGAAGTTGGTAAACTAGCTAAAAACCTATCGTCGTTAAATGCTATTTATGGCAACATGTTAACGGCAATGAATCAACCACGTGCTTAATCAGTCATATTATAAAACTTAAAAACTAAATTTATATAATATGGCAGGAGGTAAGGAAACCGCAAGGCAGAAGATGATAGGACTAATGTATTTAGTTCTATTGGCCATGCTTGCGATTAACGTTTCAGACTTAGTTCTGAGAGCTTTCAACAACATCAATAATAGTTTAAATACATCTAAAGATAACGTTGAAAGTAGTATTTCTCAGCTATTGAGAAATTACGAAAACACCAAAGCAAAAGAAAGTTCAGATAACTTATTAAAGTTAAATAGAGCAAAGGAAGCACAAAAAGTTGGTGAGGATTTAATTAAGTATATTGATAAGCTTCAACAAGAAATAGCGAAAGACGGCTTCGAGGAAAACGGTGAGTTAAAGCAAAAAAATAACTTGGATATCGGTCAGCACATTATGGGTAACGATGCAACTCATAAAGCTGGTAAAAAATTACAAGACGAAATTAATAAAACAGGTAAGAAATTAGCATCGCTTTTGCAGTCAGACGAGGGCAAACCGACATTTATGCTGCAAGCGCTAGATCCAGCAAAGCCTAAAGCAGGTGAGCCTAAAAGCTGGACTGGTAGTATGTTTGGTGAAGGTGTTCCTTTGGCGGCTTTCAGAACCATCTTAACGATGCTTCAGAATGACGCAAAGAACATGGAAGCTGATATCATTAACAAAATTTTAGCTGATAAACCTATTGTTGTACTTGATCAATTTGAGGCTGTTGCTGTAGCGCCATCTTCTTACGTAATTCAAGGACAGCCATATAAAGCTGAAATTTATTTAACAGCAAGCGATTCTAAGTCATCACCAGATATTAGCGTAAACGGTAATAAAGTACCTACTGATAAAGGTAAAGGTGTTTATACTGGTGGAACTGGAAGTGTGGGTACATTCACTTGGAAAGGTACCATTAGAGTTAAAGAGAGAAATGGAAATATCAAAACCTACGAAACTGCTCCTCAAACTTATCAAGTAGCTGCGCCTTCGGCAACAGTTTCTTCAGATAAATTGAACGTAATTTACGCAGGTATCCCAAATCCATTCACTATTTCTGCGCCTGGTTTCCCTAATATCAATGCTACAATTTCTGGCGGTGGTTCACTAACTGGCGCAAGCGGTAAGTATGTAGTTAACGTTCCTGGTTCTTTAGTAGGTAAAGAAGTTTCGATTAGTGTATCTGGAACAAACGATGGAAAATCTGTAAATTTAGGAGCACCTAAGTTTAGAGTAAAGGCTATTCCAGCACCTATTGCTAAAGTAGGTGGTTATGGAGGTGGAGATATTGCTTCGGTACAGTTAAAGAGTGAATCTGAAATTGAGGCTGATTTGGATGATTTCCCATTTGATGTGAAATTTAAAATTGTACGTTTTGAACTAACTGTAATTAAACCTCGTGCAGATGCGATTACGATATCTGGACAAGGTGGAAATTTCTCTGGAGCAGTTAGAAGTGCAATTAACGCTGTCTCGCCAGGAACTAGAGTGATTTTCGATCAAATCGTTTCTCAAGGTCCAGACGGTAGACAAAAAGTATTACCAGCATTGGTATTTAATGTAAAATAATTGAAAATGAAGAAGATTACGTTGTCGTTGGTTTTTGTAACTGCTGTTAGTATAGCTAGCTTTGCTCAAAATAGAACAAATAATAAGCAAGGAACTACAACTGTTACTACTAAAAGCGCTACTACTAATGCGCAAAACGCTCCGAAAACAGATTCAGTAAAAACTGCAAAGAAAACACCTAAGGTTAAACCTAAGGATGGCTACGCTATAGTACGTGAACTTAGAGATACGGCAACCGAGAAAGCTTTTTTGCCGGTAATTAAGGATGAGGATGTAGTTTTCACCAAGCGTGTATGGAGAGATATCGACTTGCGTGATACGATCAATGGCGTGTTGAACTATCCAAAAGCTAGATTGATAGAGGTATTGATTAACCACGTGAGAAATGAAGAGTTAACCGCTTATAATCCTAAAGATCCAAAAACTTTAGATGACGTAGACGGATTTGATTTTCCTTTAGATACTACAGAAGCATTAAGATTGGCAAATGGAACGGTAAACGTAACTAATAATAAAACAGGTACGGTTACTCAAATGGCGGGTGAATTCAATCCTTTGTTGTTTTTAAAATATAGAATTAAAGAAGACTGGGTTTTTGATGGTAAAAGAGGAGTTTTTGAACCTCGTATTATTGCTTTAGCTCCATTAAAGCTTAACGATCAAACAAAAGAATGGCAGCCAGTTTTCTGGATTGCTTACGAAGAAGCGAGAGATATTTTAGCTACTAAACGACTTTTCAATTCTTTAAACGACTCATCTCCATTAAGTATGGACGATTTCTTTATTCATAGACTTTTTTCTAGTCACATTGTTAAAGAAACTAATGCAGGAGATTATAAAGTGAAGGATTTGATTACCGATCCAAGACAACGTTTGTTGGAGAGTGAGCGTATCAAAAAGAAAATGGCTGATATGGAACAAGGTCTTTGGGAATATTAGCCCCTAAATCCCCTAAAGGGGACTTTATATATAGAAAGAGCAAATCGATAAGGTTTGCTCTTTTTTAGTTTATTAGAAATCGAGTTTTATAAGATATGAAAGCAAAGCCCCTTTAGGGGTTTGGGGTTTCTGTAGCTTTGAAGTAATTCTGTAGCGTAACCATTTGCTTTTTATTAAGCAGCTTAGCCAATTCTTCTGCACTAGCTTCCTTAATTTTCTTTACAGATTTAAAGTGTTTTAGCAGTTTGTCAGCGGTGTTTTTCCCGATACCCGTTATTTCTTCTAGTTCTGTCTTAAGCGTACCCTGATCACGTTTTTTACGGTGAAAAGTAATTCCAAATCGGTGTGCTTCATCCCTTAAATGCTGAATGATTTTTAAGGTTTCCGATTTCTTATCTAAATACAATGGCAAACTATCTCCCGGATAATATAATTCTTCCAATCTCTTTGCTATACCAATTACCGTTACTCTCTTATCGATGCCTAATTTTTTTAAACTGCTTAGCGCAGATGAAAGCTGCCCTTTACCTCCATCAATAATAATTAACTGAGGCAAAGTCTGGTTTTCCTCCAGCATTCGCTTATAACGTCTATAAACAGCTTCCTGCATGGTAGCAAAGTCGTTAGGTCCTTCTACTGTTTTTACGTTAAAGTGGCGATAATCTTTCTTGCTTGGTTTGGCATCTTTAAATACTACAATAGCCGAAACAGGATATTTTCCCTGAAAGTTAGAGTTATCAAAACATTCGATATGATAGGGCAATTGTGTAAGCCTCAAATCGTTTTTCATTTGTGTTAAAACGCGTTCTGTCTTTAGCTCGGGGTTTAGCTTTTCATACTGATTTAACTTTTCCTTTTTAAAGAACAATACGTTCTTTTGAGATAGTTCTAGTAGTGCCTTCTTTTCACCCAGTTTTGGTACAGTAAGTTTAAGGTTGGTGTCTTCCAAAGGAATTTCAAATGGTACCACAATCTCACGAGAAGTACTTTTAAACCTATTTCTGAACTCTGCAATGGCAATAGAAAGCAGCTCTTCATCACTTTCGTCCAGGCGTTTTTTAATTTCGATGGTTTGCGTTTGGATGATCGCTCCATTCATTACTTTCAAGTAGTTTACAAAAGCATAGCGCTCGTCGCTGGCAATGCTTACCACATCGATATTGGTGATGGCGCTACTTACAACGGTAGATTTACTTTGATACTTTTCTAGTACACTCAATTTCTTCTGATAACTGTGCGCCAGCTCAAAATTCAATTCTTCCGCAGCGGTCTTTACAACCTGTTTTACATCCTTAATTACATTGCCAATTTTACCATTTAGGATATCTTTAATCTCAGCAATGTTCTGTTCATAGTCTTCCCAACTTTGTAGGTTTTGGCAAGGACCTTTGCAGTTGCCAATTTGATATTCTAGACATACCTTGAACTTGCCAGCATTGATATTCTCTTTTGTTAGCGGCAAATTGCAGGTACGTAAGGTATAGGTTTCTTTAATTAAATCTAAGATGGTGTGCATCATCCCAACAGAGGCATAAGGACCTAAATAGGTAGAACCGTCTTTGACCATTCTTCTAGTAGAAAAAACTCGCGGAAAAGGCTCTTTTTTAATGACAATCCAAGGATATGTCTTGTCATCCTTAAGCATAATGTTGTAACGTGGTTGATGCTTTTTGATCAAGCTATTTTCTAATAACCAAGCATCAATCTCTGTATCTACGATGGTAAACTGTATACGCCTGATTTTAGAAACCAATACTCTAGTTTTACCATTCAGTTGTTTATCTTGTACAAAATACGAGCTTACTCTATTACGTAAATCCTTCGCTTTTCCAATGTAAATTAATGTATCATCTACATCAAAATATTGGTAAACACCAGGTTTGTGTGGGATATCTTTTAACGCTTTTTTATAATCGAAACTGCTCATATCTGTTTGCAAATTTACATAAAAAACAAGACCTCGTAGGTTTAGAAAACTACGAGGTCTTACGATATTGGGTTTGTATATTAAAATCCGAGTTTCTTATCTAATTCGGTAGTGGTATTTTGTTCTTGTTGCTGATACTGGTTGCAATCGTAAATAATGTTAACACCACTTGTAGGCGGTTCAAAGTCGGTTTTCCCTACCTTAAGATTTGGGTTAGCATAAACACGTTTCATGAAGCCCGCATACACAGGTAGAGCCGAATTTGCACCCTCTCCGTAACTGGTGCTTGTAAAGTGAAAAGCACGGTCTTCGCAGCCTGTCCAAACACCTGCAACTAAATCAGGAGAAATGGCCATAAACCAACCATCAGAGTTGTTTTGGGTTGTACCTGTTTTACCGCCAATTGGGCCATTTACTTTGTACTTATAACTTAAGCGAGAACCTGTTCCGCCAGTAACTACGCCACGCAACATTCGGGTCATTACGTAGGCAACTTCTTCATTCATAGCAACTTTAATAATTGGTCTGCTTTCGTAAAGTACTACGCCATTTTTATCTTCTATTTTAGTGATAAAGTTAGGTTGTGTCCAAGCACCTTTGTTTGCAAAAACACCGTAGGCGCCAACCATATCGTAAATAGATGCGTCGAAAGTTCCTAAAGCAATTGAAGGCACCGCTGGTACATCGCTGGTAATGCCCATTTTTTTAATCTCATTTGCCACTGCAACCGGACCAACCTGTTTCATTAAGAACGCAACGATATAGTTTTGTGAGTAAGCCAAACCTTTTTGTAAGGTAATTTCTCCAGGTAGGGGCGTGCCCGAGTTACGAGGCGTCCAATCTGGGCTGCCAGGGTTAGAGATGGTTACTGGTTCGTTCAGTACTTTGTAGCAAGGTGAGTAACCGTTTTCGATTGCCACCGCATAGGTAAAAGGTTTGGCCGTTGAACCAACTTGTCTTTTACCCATCTTCACCTGATCGTATTTAAAGTGTTCGAAGTTGATACCGCCCACCCAAGCTTTGATGTCGCCAGATTTTGGATCCATTGCCATCATCGCATTGCGTAATAGTAATTTATAGTACCTCACGGAGTCGATTGGTTTCATCAAAGTATCGATGTTACCTTTCCAAGTAAATATAGAAAGCCTTGTTGGCGTGTTAAAGTCGGTGGTAATTTCCTCATCAGATTTTCCTTCCAATTTTAACGACTTGTACCTGTCAGATCTTTTTACACCCTGCTCTATCAATTGGTCTTTACCTTTAAACGGATTTCTGCCTTTCCAGCTTTTGGTAAACTGAGCCTGCAGCGTTTTCATATATTCCTTTTGTGCTTCTTCGGCATAAACCTGCATATCGTAATTGATAGTAGTGTAGATTTTTAATCCATCTCTATCCAAATCATAAGGTGTGCCATCGGCTTTGTTGATAGAACGTTCTTCTAGAATTTTCCTTACTTCTGTTTTAAGTACAGCTCTAAAATATGGCGCAATACCATCATTATTGGTAGCTGCATTGAAGCGCAGATTAAGTGGTTTTTCTTTCTCTCCAGCAAATTGGTCTTCTGTAATATAACCTTCTTTTACCATTAGAGCCATCACCGTATTTCTTCTATCTAAAGAACGCTCTGGGTTTTTGGTAGGCGAATAACGAGTGATACCTTTTTGCAAACCGATAAGCACCGCCGCCTGTGGTACAGTTAATTTATCTGGTGTAGTGTTGAAATAAACTCTAGCCGCAGATTTGATACCGTAAGCGTTATTTCCGAAATCAACTGTGTTTAAATACATGGTGATGATTTCTTCTTTGGTATAGTTTCGTTCTAATTTAATAGCAATTACCCATTCCTGAAATTTTTGAATGATACGTTTGAGAAAGTTTTTTGCTCTTCCTTCTTCAGAGAAAAGATTAAGTGCCAATTGCTGGGTAATAGTACTACCACCTTGTTTCTTACCTACTACGGCATAAAGGAAAATGGTGAAAGTACGCTTAAAATCGATACCAGAATGCGAACGGAAGCGAATATCTTCTGTAGCAATTAAAGCATTGATCACATTAGGAGAGATCTCACTATAATTTACGTTAGACCTATTTTTAACGAAATAAGTACCCAATACTTTACCGTCTTCAGAAATTACCTCTGTAGCTTCGTTGCTTTTTGGATGTTCAATTGCCCTAAAAGATGGAATTTCTCCAAATACGCCAAAGCCAATCATTACGATAAAGATAGCGAAGGCTAGAATGCCCACTATCAATAATTTCCAAATTCGCCAGTTGTATTTTCTGATTAATTCTGGAGGTAGTGATTGTTGATTTACTCTGTTCCTATAGTTCATTGCTATTGATATATCTAATGTACCTTTCTAAAGTATCACGGTTAGTGATCTTCTCCAGGTTCTCTTTGCTAATTGCAAAAATAGTATAATTAGTGGCAGGTACTTTCATAATTCTGCCTAATTGTGGCTTAATTGCCTGTTCGTATTGTTTTACATCGTTTATACTTGTAAAATCGCCAACAATAACCAATTGATCTTCGTCTAATTCCCTAAGTTGGTGGCGCAAATTGCTACCAGAATAATTGCCTCGATTAAATTGTCCGATACCAAAACGAGAAGAACTTAGGTTTAAGCTTGCAGAATTTACAGCCACAATTATATAATAATTACTTGATGAAGCTGGGTTAAACAAGGTTTCTTTTACAGGTTCTGGTTTTACAACCGGCGGCGTAACTACAGTATCAATTTTGGCGGCAGGCGGAACAATTACACTGTCTTTTTTTGCTACCACTGGAGGTGCTACAATTACCGAATCCTTTTTCGGTTCAACGGGCTTTGCAACGATTACACTATCTTTTTTAACCTCTACTAGTGGTTTTGCTACAATAACAGAATCTTTTTTGGGTTCAATAGGCTTAGCTACAATTACGCTATCCTTTTTAACTTCTACAACAGGAGGTTTAACTTCGGGTTTCGGTTCAACTTTTGGTTTTTCCTCAATTGGTTTTTGCTCCACAGGTTTTTCTACCGGTCGTTGTGCCACATAGGTGGATTTTTTCCCGGTTGGATCTAGTACGTTGGCAATGATTGGCTCATTTAGCCTAATACCTGTTTTATTTTCCGCAAAAGGAATTTCATAAGGATCGTAGCTCGGCAAGGCGATTTTCCTCTTTTTGAACTCACTTAAATGCGCATTAATATAAAGCAAATGCTGATCTACCAAAGGCTTAATCAATCTATCTGTCTTATGCTTTTCAGAAATTTGTTGAAATGCACTGATCAATTGATCCACATGCTCCGTTCTCCCAACGGCAATCGCCTTTAGGTAATCGTACTGAGGTTCCATCGTATTGCCTGGGAAACGTTGGTTGATTTCGTTTGTTCCAGTTATTACTTCCTTAAATGCTTTGTTCTGCAATTTGTCAAATAATCCTTCGTAAGCATTGTTCAAAGTAGCTTCCAATTGATTTTGCTTCATCGAGAAGTTAGGGTCTAAAATAGTTTTTGCAAAAACTGAACTAGGATATTTACTGAGCACCAGATTTTTGTACTCGTTAGATTTGGCATTGTCGGTACCTTGGTAAGCCAAATATAAACTGTAATAGATCATATCTAATTTTCCATTATTCGGAAATCTTTTCAGCAAAGCTTGATATGTCTTAATGGCCTCAGGTTTATCGTTTAGCACTTGCTGATAAAAACTGCCCATATCTAAATATGCAGCAATAATTTTTTGGTTCGATTTTTCCAATAGTGCCGGCGTTGTTGGAAGAGAATCGAGGTAAGAAGTAGAAGAAAATGTTGGTTTTGAGGCTTCTGGAGCTACAGCATCTGGATCGCCTGGCATTGCCCCAATATCTATGCCTCCACCAGCTAATTGCTCTTGTTGGCTTTGCGATGGTGACTTAGCACTTTGTCGCCAATTTGGAGCTAATTTTCTGTTGCCCCAACGTTTCTTAAATTCATTAAATCCTCTGCTTATTGCGGTTGAGTTTGCAAAATAGAAAGCGCCATTGTTTCGGTTTCCGAAACCACTATTGTTTCTGCCTGTATTTGCCAAGCCTACATTATTATTACCTGTATTATTATTGTTTTGAGCTTCTGCTTTTACTGCAAAATAGTTGCCCAGTGCTTTTTCTCTTTCTGTAGTAGGCAATAATGCAATTCGTTGCAAGGTATCTTGTAAGCCAATCGTTTCGTATCGCTGCTGAAGGTAAGCTAAATTTTGTGCTTTGTTCGCGATTGCGTTGTATAACGGATGTGTTTTAGGCAACGATAAAGCAGTGCTATCGTAATAAAGCTTCGCTGCTACGTAGTCGCTAAAATGCTTAAAGTTCAGATCTGCAATTTTTAAATACGAAAGTGCTTTTTGAACGTTGTTCGCAGTACTATTTCTAACCGAGAGATTGTAATATTCTTCTGCTTTGCCAAAATCCTCGCCAGCATAATAATCTTCGGCTATTTCATAATAAATCTGATCTTTGAAATCAAAATTTTTATCATCTTTTAGCATTCTAGTAAGAGCCAGCTTTCGGTCAAACTCTTTGCCACTCAGTTGCTCGGTAATTCTGATTCCGCTTAGTTTAGCATTAAAATACATATCAAAAGCGGCATTGCTCTTTTCTACCTTACGGTACGCAGCCAAGCTTTTCTCATATTGTTTTTCACTTTCGTACAGCTGCGCCAAAGTATAGGTCCACCTTATTCTATTTAAAGAAGTGGGGCCGGCTTTTAGTGCTCGTTCTAAATATACTATCGCCTGTTTATCATTCTCTTTAATGATATTCATTTGAGCTAACGTGGCCAAGGGTTCTGATTTATGGCGTTTAACAGAGTCTAGCTCAATAACTACCGTATCTAATACTTTTTCTGCAGCTGCAATATCATCCAGTTCTATTAAACTTCGTGCCTTCCAATTAAGGGCATTTAAGTACGTTTTGTGATCTTTTTGATAAGCATTGGCTACATAATCGAAATAAGCGTTAGCATTATAATACTTTCCTTGATAGAAATTGGTTTTACCTAAAAGGATGTAGGCATCGTCAATATAATTGCTAAAGTTTTTCTCAGCGATGATGGTTCTCGCTTTCTGTTCAATTTCATCCAGCTCCTTTACCTTTGTGCCAGCATTGTTTACATCCGCTATTGCGGGTGCATAATAAGGAGGTAGGAAATTATCGAAATTATCTTTTCTGCTTTGGTTTACGCCTTCTAAATATTCATCTAATAAAACATTAGAATTATAAATAAGGTTATATCTTGCGGATAGATTTTGTAGCTTTCGGTTGGCAACAGTATCCCTTTGGGAAGAGCAGCCATAGATAAATGCCAGCAATAGGCTGAGCATAGCGGTTTGATAGATGTTTTTACTGTAGGTGTTCAAATGGTTATCAGTTATTTATATATAACAAAATATCTGCAAAAATATTTTATTCGGCAATATAATCTTAATATTTGAAGTAATTTACTAAATGCTAGAAGAAGAAAACGATAAACCGCTGCATAAACGTGCCTCTAATTATATCAAATATACGGGGCTGGCCTTTCAAATGTTGGCTACCATTGGCATTTTTTCATTTATAGGCTATAAAATAGATGAGCACTATAAAAATGATAATTTCATCATGACTGCTATTTTAGGTATTGTTGGTGTGGGCGCCTCACTTTATCATGTAGTACGTACTCTCAATAAAAACTAGCCTATTGCTAGGTATTTACCTACCTTTGTGAAAAAACATAAACGTGTCATTAGGAAAATTTATCGTTAGCTATTTATTATATGCGCTTTTATTAGCGGGCATATCTATTGCTGTCAAGCATTTTTTTCCAGAAGCAATTGCGGGACAATTTTGGTTGGTATTTGGCTTTCTAGCTGGACTAACCTTGATTGCTTACATATTGGCTGATATTGGGATCAAAAGAAATCCACAAATCGGTGTGTTTGCTATTTTGGGCTCGGTAATTATCAAGATGTTATTTGCGATGTCTTTTGTGCTGATTTACAGCTTAAAACAAACCAAAGGCGATATGGCTTTCGCCCTCAATTTTTTTTCTTTATATTTATTGTTCACCCTCTTTGAAATATTAGGTTTGTTACGTAACTTGCGCCACCAAAATAAATAGTAAAAATCTGCGAGTAAATGGATTATAACCGAGTTTTTGTGTCAAAAGTTAAGAAGCTAATTGTTGTTTTTACGCTTTTTTCTGCGTTTTTAGGATTTAACACTACTGCTTTTGCGCAAGTTGATAGCGTGGCGGCTCATGGTCACGAAGCTGCTGCTCCAGTTGCACATGGTGATGAGCACGGAAAAGAGGAAAAAGGCTTTGATATTACTTCTTTTATTTTTCATCACATTAGCGATAGCCACTTCTTTACACTTTTTGGTCATGGTGATCACGGTGTAACACTTCATTTGCCAATAATCCTTTGGACTGACAATGGTTTGGTAACCTTTAGTTCATCTGCTTTTCAATTTGATGATGCTGGTAAAGTTGTAGTAGAAAAAAATGGACAACGCTTTGCTATTTCGCATAACAAGATCTACTATGCAAATGCAACTGCAGATTCGCATGGTTCTTACGTTTCTCACGTAACTAACGAAAAAGGTGAAGAGGTTGTAACAAATGTTCGTCCTTTAGATTTTTCAATCACTAAAAACGTATTCAGTATGTTGTTGTCAATTGTCGTATTGGTAATTGTATTTACAACTGTTGCGGCTGGTTATAAAAAGAGAGCTGGTAAAGCACCAAAAGGAATTCAGTCTTTCTTAGAGCCAATTATTCTTTTTGTTCGTGATGATATTGCTAGACCAAACTTAGGTCATAAATATGCAGCTTTCATGCCTTATTTGTTGTCTGTGTTTTTCTTTATCTGGTTAAACAATATGTTGGGTTTGGTTCCTTTCTTCCCGGGAGGCGCTAACGTAACTGGTAACATTGCTTTAACTGTGGTTTTGGCAGCTGCTACTTTCTTGATTACTACTTTTAAAGCAAATAAATATTACTGGGGACACATTTTAAATCCTCCAGTGCCTTGGTGGTTAAAGCCATTGATGATCCCTGTAGAGATTTTCGGTATGTTTACTAAACCTATCGCTCTAGCTATTCGTTTGTTCGCAAACATTACAGCGGGTCACATCTTGGTAATGTCACTACTATGCTTGATTTTTATCTTTAACTCTTACGCTGTTGCACCTGCTTCAATTTTCTTTGCAGTGTTCATTGGCTTAATCGAGTTCTTGGTAGCATTTATTCAAGCGTTTATATTCACTATTCTTTCTGCTCTATTTATTGGTATGGCAGTAGAAGAGCACCATTAATTAGAACATAATTGTTAAACAATAATAAATAAATCAGAAAAATGACTGGAACATTAGCTGCAATCGGCGCAGGCTTAGCTGCAATTGGCGCTGGATTAGGTATCGGTAAAATCGGTGGATCTGCAATGGAATCTATCGCTCGTCAACCAGAAGCCGCTTCAAAAATTCAAACTGCTATGCTTATCGCTGCTGCCTTCATCGAGGCTGTTGCGTTATTCGCAGTAGTAGTTTCTTTGATCGCAAAATAATCAAAGAGAAATTTTAAGATAAGCACCTTTTCGGGGTTGCCGTTAAGGTGCTTATTTAAAGAAAGTTTAACATTAAAAGATATTAATTATATAAGATGGATTTATTAATTCCTGAAGTTGGTCTGTTAGTTTGGAATACTATTGCGTTTTTAGTATTAGTGTTTTTGTTGGGCAAGTTCGCTTGGAAACCGATCATGAAAGGTATCCACGATCGTGAGCAAAGCATTGATGAGGCTTTAAACAAAGCTGAATTGGCTAGACAAGAAATGGCTCGTTTAAGTTCTCAAAACGAAGAGTTAATGAAACAAGCTCGTGAAGAACGTGATCAAATCTTAAAAGAAGCAAAAGCTTTAAAAGATGGTATTGTTAACGAAGCTAAAAAACAAGCTCAAGCAGAAGGTGCTAAGTTAATTGAGAAAGCTCGTATCGAAATCGAAAACCAAAAGAAAGCTGCTTTGGCAGAATTAAAAGGTCAGGTTTCGGCTTTGTCTTTAGATATCGCAGAGCGTGTATTACGTACGCAATTAGATGATAAAGCTAAGCAACAAGAGTTGGTTAACAATTTGTTAAAAGACGTTGAATTAAATTAAAAGTCTTGCGATAGGCGATAAGCGATAAGCGTTTTGAACGCCATACGCAATGCGCCCTACGCTAAACGAAAAATATATGTCAAGTAAAGCAGGAGCTAGGTACGCAAAATCATTGTTAGATCTTTCTAAGGAGCAAAACGCTGTTGAAGAAGTGAAGAATGATATGGTGTTTTTTGAAAAGATAGTAGACGATAATTCTGAGTTGGAAGCTATTCTTAAAAATCCAATTGTGCCTTTGGATAAAAAACAAGGTATTTTGCAAGGGATTTTTGGAGGTAAAGTACACGCCATTACTGCTAGTTTCTTTAAACTGGTAGTAAATAAAGGTCGTAGCTCTATCTTATATGATACATCAGAGCAATTTATTGCACAATACAATGCTATTAAAGGTATTGTAACTGCAGAAGTAACTTCGGCAAGTGCTTTAACTGATGCGAACAAAGCAGAAGTTGTAGCTTTAGTGAAGAAAGAATTAGGTGCTAGCGAAGTTGTACTGAAAGAAAAAGTAAACCCTGAGTTAATTGGTGGTTTTATTTTGAAAGTTGGCGATAAGCAATTTGATGCCAGCATAGCTAGTGGCTTAACTAAACTTAAAAAGGAATTTGCGCACTAGGTTTTGCGCATAGCGATAAGCGTTTGGCGTATCGGTCGCATAACGCCATACGCTTAACAAAGAAAACATTTACAAAAAGATATCAAAATAACATAAAATTATGGTAGAGGTAAGACCAGACGAAGTTTCGGCAATTATCAGACAGCAATTGGCCGGCTTCAAATCAGAAGCTGAACTTGAAGAAGTTGGTACTGTATTGCAAGTGGGCGATGGTATTGCTCGTGTTTACGGCTTAACTAAAGTTCAAAGTGGTGAGCTTGTTGAGTTTGCAAACGGTTTGCAAGGAATTGTATTGAACCTTGAAGAAGATAACGTGGGTGTGGTATTATTAGGCCCATCTGACGAGATCAAAGAAGGTGATACAATTAAACGTACTAAGAAAATTGCTTCGATTAAGGTTGGAGAAGGTATGCTTGGTCGTGTGGTAAACACATTAGGCGAGCCAATTGATGGTAAAGGACCTATCGCTGGTACTACTTACGAAATGCCTTTAGAGCGTAAAGCTCCTGGGGTAATCTATCGTCAGCCAGTAAACGAGCCGCTACAAACTGGTATCAAAGCTATCGATGCGATGATTCCAATTGGTCGTGGTCAACGTGAGTTGGTTATTGGTGACCGTCAAATTGGTAAAACTGCGGTTTGTATCGATACGATCATCAACCAAAAGGAATTTTATGAAGCTGGTCAGCCAGTTTTCTGTATCTATGTTGCTTGTGGTCAAAAAGCAAGTACCGTAGCAAATATTGTACGTACTTTAGAAGAGAATGGTGCAATGCCATACACAGTAGTTGTTTCTGCATCTGCTGCTGAGCCTGCTCCATTACAGTTCTATTCTCCGTTTGCAGGTGCTGCAATTGGCGAGTTCTTCCGTGATACTGGACGTCCTGCTTTAATTGTTTATGATGATTTATCTAAACAAGCTGTGGCTTACCGTGAGGTTTCATTATTATTGAAGCGTCCTCCAGGTCGTGAGGCTTATCCAGGTGACGTGTTCTATTTACACAGTCGTTTGTTAGAAAGAGCTGCGAAAATCAACGCCAACGATGATATCGCTAAAAACATGAACGATTTGCCAGAGTCTATCAAAGGTATCGTTAAAGGTGGTGGTTCATTAACTGCATTGCCAATTATCGAAACTCAAGCTGGTGACGTTTCTGCATATATCCCTACTAACGTAATTTCGATTACTGACGGTCAGATCTTCTTGGAGTCGAACTTGTTTAACGCAGGTATCCGTCCAGCAATTAACGTAGGTATCTCTGTATCACGTGTAGGTGGTAACGCACAAATCAAATCAATGAAAAAAGTTGCTGGTACTTTAAAATTAGACCAAGCACAATACCGTGAGCTAGAGGCTTTCTCTAAATTCGGTTCTGATTTGGATGCAGCTACTAAATCTGTACTTGATAAAGGTGCTCGTAACGTAGAATTTTTGAAACAAGCACAGTTTACTCCGTTTAAAGTTGAAAACCAAGTTGCTATGGTTTACGCAGGTACTAAAAACTTAATGCGTAGCGTACCTGTAAACAAGGTTAGAGAATTTGAAGCAGATTACTTACAAGCATTAGAAATGCGTCATCCAGAGACTTTAGCAGCATTAAAAGCTGGTAAGTTTGATGATACCATTACTGGTGTATTGGAAACTGTAGCAAAAGAAATTTCAAGTAAATATTAAATTGTTTGGCGTTGGGCGCATAGCGATGAAAAACGCTTAGCGCTTAACGCCACACTCTATACGCAAAAATGGCCAATTTAAAAGAAGTAAGAAATCGTATTGCCTCTGTGCAGTCAACTCAGCAAATTACCAAAGCTATGAAAATGGTTTCGGCAGCGAAGTTGAAGCGTGCTACCAATGCGATTGTTCAATTACGTCCTTACGCAACTAAGTTAAAAGAGATCTTAGGAAATCTTTCGGCTAGCTTAGAAGGTTCTACTTCTCCGTTTACGGATGAAAGAGTACCTAATAAAGTTTTGATTGTTGCTGTATCGTCAAATAGAGGTTTAGCTGGTGCATTTAACATGAATGTAATTAAAGCTACCAACAACTTAATTGCCGATAAATATAGCGAGCAGCTAAAAAAAGGTAATGTAAGTATTGTTTCTATTGGTAAGAAAACTCAAGATTTTTACGAGAAACGTGGTTATAACGTAATTGGTAATAACAACGAAGTTTATCAAGCACTTACTTTCGAAAACGTAACTAAAATTACGGATGCTATTATGGCTGGTTTCGAAAAAGGCGAGTTTGACAAAGTAGAGTTGGTGTACAATCAGTTTAAAAATGCGGCTGTACAAATTATTACTACAGAGCAGTTATTGCCATTGCCTAAAACAGAAGGAGTAGTAGAGGTTAAAGCTTCTAACGTTGATTATATTTTAGAGCCAAATCAAGAAGAGATCGTTTCTCAATTGATCCCTAAATCAATCAAAATCCAATTGTACAAAGCGGTGTTAGATTCTCATGCTTCTGAACATGGTGCTCGTATGACATCAATGGATAAAGCAACTGAAAATGCTGGCGATTTATTAAAAGCATTGAAATTGTCTTATAACCAAGCACGTCAGGCAGCAATTACAACTGAGTTAACTGAGATTGTAAGTGGTGCAGCTGCATTGAATGGATAATTAGTTCATTTGTTCAATAGTTTATTGGACAAGTAATTGAAAATATAAAAACCCTTATCGTTATTCGGTAGGGGTTTTTTAATTGAATCTGTACTCACTTGCTAACATCCTATGGCTTTTAGCTTTTAACTTTATACTTTTGAGCTATAACAATTAATTATGAGATTTAGATTTTTAATCATCGCCTTATTGGCTATCCCAACCTTCGCATCTGCACAAAAGAAAGGTGTTTCGCCAGAAAGAGATTGGACAAATGCGGTATTATGGCAACAATATAGTGGCGAGTATAGAGCTTTGGCTTTTCAGGCTTATAACTTCGCTAGGCTATCCTTAAAAGAGGCTTTATGGGAAAACCAAAATGGTAAACCTAATTGTATTATCGTTGATGCTGATGAAACCATTATAGATAATTCACGCTTTCAAGGCTATGAAATTCAGCATGGTGTAAGTTATGTGCCTGCAGATTGGACTGCGTGGACAGCAAAGGCAATGGCGGATACAGTGCCAGGTGCCTTGTCTTTTTTGAAGTTTGCCGCTAGCAAAAATGTAGAAACTTTTTATGTAACTAACCGCGATGAAGCAGATAGAAAAGGTACTATTGAGAATTTGAAAAAATTGGGTTTTCCTAACGTAGATGAAGCGCATATCTTGCTAAAAAGTACAACATCTGATAAACAGGAACGTAGAAATAAAATATTGGAAAAATATAACGTGCTGTTGCTTTGCGGCGATAATTTGAGCGATTTTTCTAATGTTTTTTATCGTGAAGGCAAAGATACAAAAGAGCAAGTTGATGCGCATCAACATCTATTCGGTACTAAATTTATTGTATTGCCAAACCCAATGTACGGCGACTGGGAAAAGCTACTTTATAAAGAAGGAAAGTTTGACGAGCAAGAAAGAGCGAAACAACGCTTAGAAAAGCTGAAAAGTTATTAAAACATAGTGTTTTTTCTCAAAGAAATACTATTTTTGCCACAACAAAATAAAAATTAGAAAACATGGATGCTAAAGAAAGAGAAAACAGCATGAAAACAGCCAATAATTCGGCTATCTATTCTTCACTTGCTTTATGGACAGTAGTTACTGTAATTGGCGTATTTTTACGTTTCGTTATCGATACTGTATTGTTTTCGTACATATCTTGGGCAATTTTGGCAGTAGGTTTTATCATGTGTTGCGTAACTGCCTTCAAAATTTTGAACGCAAAATAATTTACATCAAATTATAAAAGAAAAATCCCTTCACAGTTACCTGCGAAGGGATTTTTTTATGCTTGAGCATTTAGAAACTATTGATTGACAACTGCCAAATGAAAACTGTTATGGGTTACCTTCGCAGATTTTTAGCATTAAGCATAAAACCTCTATACAAATTGTCTTCCTTAAGGAATTAGCATGCTTAAGACAATTTTGTTAAGGATGAGTTTACAACTTAAAAACCTTAAACAAGATGAACCGTCCAAAGTTCAATAATCATTAAATTAAAAAATGATTATTTAATTTTTGGAGAGGAACATCTTACAGTTGAAAATAAAATCTAAAACAAGATGAAAAGACATTTTGCTATTATAGCTACGGCTGCAATTCTATTTGCAGGCTGTAGTGCCGAACATAAAGCCGAAAGCGCTGACTATGCTTCTACAGATACAATAGCTGCAGATGCTGTGGCAAATGGAGAATTAGTGGAGAAAATGACCAAAACTGCTGATATGCGGTTTCGGGTGAAAGATGTGCAGCGTACCAAGGAAGACTTAAGCGCTACCATTAGAAAGCAAGGCGGATTGGTGATGGAGTTCAACATCAACAGTTCCATTCAAAATTCAGAGAAAGTTAAATTTAGTTCAGATTCATTAAAAGAAATCACTGCATATAGAACCGATGGTTACTTGGTTGCCCGTGTTCCGTCAGACCAACTAGATGACTTGACCAATCGAGTAGCTGGTATGGCTGTTTTCGTGGATAATCAATCTTTGAAGATGGAAGACAAAAGCATGGATTATTTGGAGAATAAACTGAAAGCAGAGAACAGGATTGAAGCTGTTGAAAGGATCAACAAAGTTGCTACAAAGAAAAGTGCCAATGTAGAAACTTCGCTGAACATCAAAGATGATTACGTGGATAGAAAAATCGAGAATTTGAGTATCGATAAGAGAGTGAAGTACAGCACGATTTCTTTAAGTTTTTATCAAGACAATACTATTAAAACGATGATAGTCGCTAACGATAATATCTACGATTATAAACCAGATTTCTTCAGAAGGTTAGGATTAAACTTACTTGATGGCTGGATGTATTTCAAAGAGTTCATTCTGTTCTTGTCTCGATTGTGGATGTTCATTTTAGCTGGTGTGATTGCTTTCTTTGTAATTAGATACTACACAAAGAAACAAAGTGAAAAGACATTTTTGCCGCCGAGTAATTAGCCTCTTCGTCATTTCGACGAGGAACGAGGAGAAATCTAACAAAATGAAGCATAGAGTTAGATTTCTCCACAAGGTCGAAATGACGAGAAGACTATGTAAAATTTAAACTATACAAAGCAGTTCCTGCGTTAAATTGCTAACTTCAATCTAGCTAAACTATAACCATAAATGAAGAAACTAATTCTTTCCGCTGCGCTTGTAACCTTGATGCTAAATGTAAAAGCTCAAGACAACTTTTCAGCTGTTTTTAAGCAGATTAATACAGAAGTTCAATCTAACTCTGAAGCTTATCAGAACTTAAAGGAGTCTACCGAGAAAATTGGACACCGTTTAACTGGCTCTGCAAATGGCGCAAAGGCGGAAGAACAGGCTTATAATCTTTTCAAGTCTTATGGTTATGAGGTAAGATATCAGCCATTTGAAGTAGAAAGCTGGGATAGAAAGACACTAACTGTAAAGATTGGAAGTGATAAGGAGAATTTATCGACAGTTAAAGCAGTTACTTTGGCTCATTCGCCGGTAAAAGCTAATGTAACTGGCGAGCTCATTGATGTTGGTAATGGTTTGGAGACAGATTATCAGCCGTTGAAAGAAAAAGTTAAAGGTAAAATTGCCTTGATTTATTTAGGTGTGCTGCCAGGTTCTCCGGCGGGTACAGCATCTTTGCATCGTTCTGAAAAAACGGCAATCGCTACCAAATATGGTGCAATTGGGGTAGTTATCATTAACAAAGTTGAAAATGGTGTGTTACTTACTGGAACAGCTTCGGTAACGGGAAAATTAATTCCAATTCCTGCAGTTTGTATTGGTCTAGAAGATGGTATGGCTTTGAAAGCAAAATTAAAAGCTAGTGCTCAATTCGCCCAAATAGATATGACCAATTTCTCTGGAATGATTAAAGCCAGAAACGTTATTGCTACTTTAAAGGGAACATCCTTACCTAATGAAAAAATTGTAGTGGGCGGCCACTTAGATAGCTGGGATTTAGCAACTGGAGCAATTGATAACGGCATAGGTTCTTTCTCTATTATTGATATGGCTAGAACCTTCAAAAAGCTGAAATTGCAAAACAAACGTACCGTAGAATTTGTGATGTTTATGGGTGAAGAGCAGGGTTTGTTAGGCTCAAAAGCTTACGTAGCGCAAGGCTCGAAAGACAAAACTCTAAATCAGGTGCGGTTTATGTTAAACTACGATATGAACAATGACCAAAAAGGTTATGCTGCCACGAGAAAAGAAATGGAGCCATTGTTTAAAAGCTGGGGAGCTGAGGTGATGAAAATTGATACAGGATTTAAAAATCTATTTCACGCCGGTGCGGGATTACATAGCGACCACCAACCTTTTATGTTAGAAGGAATTCCTACTGGCACTGGGGCTGGCAGCAAATTGCCCAATAATTCAGGACCATTCTACCATTCAGATGGTGACGGTTTCCATTTGGTAGACGAGCAAGGATTAAAAAATACAGTGCGTTATTCATCAATGTTAATCTACGCATTGGCGAATACACCAAAAATTCCTGTCAATAGATTTTCGGATGCAGAATTGAAGGCTTTTTTGGAAAGTCAAAAATTAAAGGAGCCGCTAAAAATAGCTGGCGAATGGAAATGGGGAGATTAATTTATTGAAAGTTGTAAAGTTTACATATAAAACTTTACAACTTCTTTTATCTAGCTGTTAATATAGCTTTCCAGCTGTGAAATAGTCTGCTTTTGATCTGCGATGATGAATTTTACCACATCTCCAATAGAAACCATGCCAACTGCTTTGTTGTCTGCTACTAAAGGCAAGTGTCTAATGTGTTTGTCGGTCATGATTTGCATACACAAATCAATACTATCCGATGCTGTTACTGTAATTGGGTTGGGTGTCATTACTTCGCTAATTGGGGTGTCTTTAGAAGCTTTTCCTTGCAGAACGATTTTTCTGGCATAATCACGTTCTGTAAAAATGCCCATCAACTGTTCATTCTCGATGATCAATAGTGCACTTATGTTTTTATCGGTCATTAGTTTTAATGCATCTAAAACCGAAGTGTTGGTTGTAACACTAAAAATTTGTAAAGGCTTAGTGGCAAAAATTTGTTGAACTGTTTTCATGGTCTGCTGTTTGTTGGTTACCTAAATTTACTTAAAATAAAAGTAAATACAAACAAGAGCTAACTTAAGACTTCTATGGTGTTCTGTTGCTTGCCTCCCGTAGTTTTCTTCCAAGCCTCGTATTTCAGCAACTCTTTCGAGATACGTTTGTAAACAAAACCTAGAATAAACGCATCATCAAGAAATCCCATTCCTACAATAAAATCTGGAACCAAATCTATTGGCGAGATGAAATACAACAAGGCAGCTAAAACAGAAACAATGGAACTTTTGGGTATATCGACATAATTGCCCTTAGCATAATCCTTCGTTAAGGAAAAAAGCAACAGTAGCTGAGCCCAAATATCAGTTAGTGCACCTTTATTTGCAGTAGCTTTCTTTAAACCTTCTTCAATTTTTGAAAGGGTTTCGCCTTTGTTGTTTACAAGCTCGCCTGCCTTCTTATTAAAAGCATCGAACTTCGTTTTAAGTTTTCTGAAATTTATTTTCATGGTTCCGAAAACTATCAATAAACGTACCTAAACTACAGCAACTTCAAAATCTCGTCTACGTATTCTCGGTTATTAGCTAAACGAGGTACTTTATGCTGACCGCCCAGTTTACCTTTTTCTTTCAGCCACTTATAAAAAGTTGCTTCAGGCGCATTATGAACTTTTGGTCTTTTCAATGCCATGTCTTTGAAACGTTTAGCATCGTAATCTGAATTTACTTCGCGTAAAGTATCATCCATTACATCAATAAATTTTTCAAAATCTGTAGGCTGCTGCTCGAATTCAATAATCCATTCATGGCCACCGGCTTCTTCACCACTAAAGTAAATAGGGCAGGCGGTGTAATCTTTAATTTTAGCGTTTGTAAGTGCGCAGGCCTTTGTCAGTGCATTTTCGGCGTTGTCTATAATCACTTCTTCACCAAAAGCATTTATAAAGTGTTTGGTGCGACCAGTAATTTTTATTCTAAAAGGAGATAACGAAGTAAAATGAACGGTATCTCCAATCATATAACGCCATAAACCGCCATTGGTGCTAATAATGATAGCGTAGTTCTTATTCAGCTCTACCTGATCTAACGAAAGTGTTTTCGGATTTTCATCTTCAATATTTTCCAGTGGTAGAAATTCGTAGTAAATGCCGTAATCCAACATCAATAACAGCTCATCTGAGTGAGACTGATCTTGGATACCGAAGAAACCTTCCGAAGCATTATAAGTCTCCAGATAATACATCTCTTCAGAGGGTATAAGCTCCTTAAATTGCTGACGGTAGGGTGTGAAATTAACTGCACCGTGGAAATAAGCTTCGAGATTTGGCCAAACTTCCAATAGGTTTTTAGTGCCGGTAATTTCCATCACTTTTTTTGCCAAAACAATGGTCCAGGTGGGTACGCCAGAGATGTTGGTTACATTTTCTTTGATAGTCGCTTCTGCCATGCGGTCTATCTTCTCCTCATAATTATCCATCAGGGCGATAGACATATCTGGCGTTCGGTAGTATTCTGCCCAAACAGGCAGGTTTTTAATCAAAACGGCAGATAAGTCACCGTAATGGATATCTTCACAAAGTTGATTAATTTGATGACTACCACCCAAAACCAAACCTTTTCCCGTAAACATTTGGCTGTTCGGTCGGTTATTGCAATAGATGGATAGCATGTCTTTGCCACCCTTAAAGTGACATTCTTCTAAAGCTTCTTCAGAAACAGGAATAAACTTGCTTCTATCGCTCGTAGTACCCGATGATTTTGCGAACCATTTAATTTCTGATGGCCACAGGATGTTTTGTTCACCTTGCAACATCCGTTCGATATAGGGTTTGAGCGTATCGTAATTTTGGATAGGCACCCGATCTTTAAACTGCTGAACTGTTAAAATAGATTTGAAGTCGTAAAGTTTTCCCCATTCGGTATTTTCGGCACTAGAAATTAAGGTGTGCAACCACTCATCCTGAACGTCTAATGGGTATTTCATGAAAAGCTCAATCTGATGGATCCGCTTTTTCATATACCAGGTAAAAATTGAATTTACAATCGCCATCAGATTTTCTTTTATAGATTTTTCTTGCGTAGAACGAAGTTAGAACCCAAATAAACCTTTCGTACCATTTCGTTGGCGGCCAACACTTCTGGCGTTCCAGATTCCAGAATTTTTCCTTCAAAAAGTAGATAAGCTCTATCGGTAATAGATAAAGTTTCTTGTACGTTATGGTCGGTAATTAAAATGCCGATGTTTTTGTTTTTAAGCTTTGCAACAATGCTCTGGATTTCTTCTACCGCAATAGGGTCAACTCCGGCAAAAGGTTCATCCAATAAGATAAAATTCGGATTTGCAGCCAGCGCCCTAGCAATTTCTGTACGTCTACGTTCGCCACCAGAAAGCAAATCGCCACGATTTTTTCTCACTTTGTGCAAGCTAAACTCGTTAATCAGCTCCTCTAGCTTCTCTTTACGTTCTTCTTTGCTTAGTTTGGTCATCTCCAAAATGGCCATAATGTTATCCTCAACAGTTAACTTACGGAAAACACTAGCTTCTTGTGCCAGATAACCAATTCCTTTTTGAGCCCGGCGATACATAGCATCTTTGGTAATATCTTCGCCATCTAAAAATATGTTGCCCTCGTTTGGTTTAATTAGCCCCACAATCATGTAAAATGATGTAGTTTTACCAGCACCATTTGGTCCTAATAAACCCACAATTTCTCCCTGACTAACTTCAAACGAAACATCGTTAACAACTGTACGCTGCTTATATTTCTTGATGAGATGCTCTGCTTTTAAAATCATTTATATTTACGATTTTAGATTTACGAATTCTTAACGTCTTTATTCCTTGCTCGTTATCCTTATTCGTTAATCTTTATTCCTTTTATATTTAGTTGAATGCGCTTTTTATCTTTCCAGTTATTCTCTTCTATCGTATAACAAATAGAAAAAAGCTGATTTG
Organism: Pedobacter sp. T50_32; assembly: GCF_057652195.1. Taxonomy (NCBI): domain Bacteria; kingdom Pseudomonadati; phylum Bacteroidota; class Sphingobacteriia; order Sphingobacteriales; family Sphingobacteriaceae; genus Pedobacter; species Pedobacter sp. T50_32. The sequence goes on from NZ_JBYFBY010000008.1 coordinate 110,602, forward strand.
GTTTTAACAGTTTTTCAAATTCGCCAAGGTTAAAACCAATAGCTTCAAAAATAGGCGAATTTTGTTGTTTTACATTTATTTTTAAATGATTTGTACCTACAATTTGTGGTATGCCAGCAAGTATCACATTTTTAGTGGTAAATACTGGTGCCATGTTTAGTGGGCCAAAGGGTGCCATTTGTGCTAATACCCTAAAGAACTTGCCGTTTATTTGCGCAAAATCTATTGCTGCATCAATGTTAATTTCTGGAATTAATAACGCAGGATCGATACTATTTGATACTACCTGCTCAAATTTCTCGGCAAATAGAGGTAGATTTTGGGGAGCAATGGTTAAACCCGCAGCATATTTGTGCCCGCCAAATTGGATAAGTAAGTCGCTGCATTCTACCAAAGCTTCGTATAAATCGTAACCAATCACAGATCTGGCCGAACCAGTATAATTGCCATTAGAATGGGTAAGTACAATTGTTGGTCGGTAGTATTTCTCTGTCAACCGTGAAGCAACAATGCCGATAACACCTTTGTTCCAGGTTTCGTGAAATACAACAGTAGTTTTTCGGTTAATTAAAATCTCGTCTTGCTCAATAATAGCCAGTGCTTCTAGTGTAATGTCTTTATCAAAGCTCTTGCGTTCCGTGTTTTGTAGGTTAATGAGCGCACTTTGTTCATCAGCAATAAACTCTTCATCGCTCAAAAGCATTTTCACAGCTTCATTGGCGTGCGCCATCCGCCCCGCGGCATTAATGCGAGGTGCCAACATGAACACCACATCCATTATCGAGTAGTTTTCTGTTTTGCCCGAAATCTGCATCAAAGCCTTTAGTCCGGTAGACGGATTTTCGTTCAACTTCAACAACCCGTAATAGGCCATTACCCTGTTCTCATCTACAACCGGAACAATATCTGCAGCGATGCTCACCATGCACAAATCCAAATATTGTTCGTAAAGTTCGTCGGGTAAATCTTTGGCAACGCAATACGCTTGTGCTAGTTTAAAGCCAATGCCACAACCAGAAAGTTCCTTAAAAGGGTACTCGCAATCTTCACGTTTGGGATCCAAAACCGCAACTGCGCTTGGAATTTCTACACCAGGTAAGTGATGGTCGCAAATGATAAAATCGATGCCTAAAGAATTTGCATAGGCAACTTTGTCGTTAGAGCGAATGCCACAGTCTAAAGCAATAATTAAGTTGAAACCATTTTCATGGGCGTAATCAATACCCTGAGTAGAAATGCCGTAGCCTTCGCTATGTCTATCGGGAATGTAGTAATCAATATTTTTGGTAAACTGATGGAAAAACTGATAAGCAAGTGCTACCGCTGTGGTTCCGTCAACATCGTAATCGCCGTAAATTAAAATCTTTTGACCACTGTTGATGGCTAAATCAATTCTATCAATGGCAGCTTCCATGTCCTTCATTAAAAAAGGATCGTGTAAATGTGCCAGCTGTGGTCTAAAAAAATGACGAGCTTCCTCAAAAGTGACGATGCCTCGTTGCACTAGAATTTGAGCTAAACTTTTGTCTATAGTGAGTTGATGGGAAAGCTCTTCAATTGTTTCATGATTTGCATTCTGATTATGTACCCATCTTTTCTCCATAGTTGTATATTTGTAACCCGTAAATATATCATTAAATTTCCTACGTAAAAAGAGATGGCGATACAAGTTTTTACCTTATCAGAAGGTTCCTATTCAGTAGATGCGAGCAAGAAATTCATCCCGTTTGATCCTGCCAAAGACAATCCGAAAGACAGACCTGCTTCTTTATTTATTCACGTTCAGCCATTTCTGGTAAAATTGGAAAACAGTTTGTTGCTATTAGATACAGGTTTAGGATATAGCAACGAAGAAGGTAAATTATATTTACATGAGAACATCAAAAAAGCTGGTTTCGACCCTGATGATATAGAGTTAGTTCTGATGTCGCATTTACATTTTGATCATTCTGGCGGAATGGTACATCATCACGATGGCAAGATGGAATTGAGTTTCCCCAATGCTACTTATGTAATGCAACGTGGAGAATGGGAAACTGCCTTTTCGAGCAAATCATCATCTTACCACACAGAAATTTTCGATTTTGTACAGCGCAATGCACAAATCCATTTAATTGAAGACAGTGGCAAACTAACCAACGAGATTAGCTATGAATTTACAGGTGCACATTGTCCTTATCATCAGGTATTTTTAATTGATGATGGAGAAGATAAGGTGTTTTTTGGAGGCGATGTTTTGCCCGAACCAGAAGAGCTGATTAGGAAATTTGTAGCAAAGTACGATTACGATGGCCGCAAAGCGATGGAATTACGTGACGAGTTTGGACATAGAGCCGCTGCAGAAAAATGGAAGTGCCTTTTTTATCATTCTAAATCGAAAACACAGGCATTCGTAGAAGTGGATGATGATAAGTTTAAGATTGTATAGGATTGCTTACGTTGATACGAGCAAAGAATAAAACGGTCGTCAATTGCGAGTTTACGAAGCAATCTTAAAGCGGATGTTGGTATTGTTTAACTGAAGTTGTTGGATTTCTCCTCCTTCGTTCGTCAAAATGACGGCAGGATTAAATTTATAAACCAGTTAAGTTCCAAGTTTTCTTAGCGGAATACGTTTTTATTAAATATTAAAAAGTGAAGATTAATTAAAAAAACCTTAATGAGCCTTAACTCCTTAATGTTTTAAAGTTTTAATTAATCGCCGCCAGTAGTTCTTTCAACCTATCAATTGAGAGTGGTTTAGAAATAAAGCCTTTTACCGATTTGTAACTTTTTGCTTTTTCGATATCATTTTCATAAACCGATGAAGAAAGCATATACATATCGTTATCTACATCAAGATTAAGTGCTTCGTACGCTTCTATAAACTCCCATCCGTTTAAGATAGGCATATTAATATCGATTAAAACCAAGTGTGGGAGTGCTAGATTATTGGCAGTAAGTTCTTTGATATAATCTATCGCCAGTTGACCATTATGCTTCGCTACAATTTCTACATCGTACCCTGTCTTTTCAACAATTTTACTGATTATAAAAATGTTGATATCGTCATCATCGATAACTAAGAGGTTAATTTTAGAATTGGTTGTACGTTGCATCTTGCTTTTATGAAATACTTTTTAACCGCTGCGAATGTATGTATTTCATAAGTGGATTACTAAAGATACACTAATTTTTTTGACAAAAAAAATCCGAGCATAACTCGGATTTCTAAATATCTCTTAAATAAGCGATTATTTTTTTGCTACTAGTTTCACTGCAATTGTGAAGTCATCATAGATGAAATTGTCGCCAATGCTGCTAAAAATAGACTTCGACTTGTATTCGATACCATATTTAGTTCTGTCGATAGTAATTTTTTCTGCTACAGCTGTTACTGTTTTGTCTGCGTTCCAAGTAAGTTTTGCAGGGAAAGAAACTGAGTTGGTTTTTCCTTTGATGGTTAAATCGCCAGTAATTTTTACATCGGTGCCGCTGCCTTCAACTTTTTTGATTACGAAGTTAGCCACAGGGAACTTATCTGCACCGAAAAAATCATCATTTTTCAAGTGTTTGTCTAAGTTCGGACTTGGCTTATCACCATCCATTGTCTTAACTGTAGTCATATCAGCAATAAAACCGCCTTCAACTAATTTTTTACCATTAAATTGTAAGTTGCCAGAAGTTAATGCAACAGTTCCTGTATGTGAACCAGAGAATTTTTTGCCTTCCCAGTTGATGGTAGATTTTGTAACGTCTACAGTGTAAACATCAGCCTTTGGCTTAAAAGCAAAGAATGAAAAGCTAGCCACAAGAGCCAACATTAAAATAGAGGTGATTTTTAATTTCATTATTGAATAATTTATTTTGAAGTAAAGGTATCTAATTTTAAGACGAGTTTGTATTGATCTATGTTAAGATTTTACAAAACCGTGTTGATCTACGGAAGCATTCCATTTGGATATTACTAAATTGTTGAACTGCTTTATTGTTGGTTGACATCTTAAGCAGCTGCTACTACCACTCTTTTACATGCTTTTATGCTTTTTCGGGTAAAGCTTAATTGTTGTATTGTTGTAAAGTTGCCAACTGAAAACCGAAAACTGCCAACTGTTTTTGTTAATTTAGCGGCTTTACAAAGCGAAATAAATGTCTGATATCATCCAACTTTTACCCGATAGCGTAGCCAATCAAATTGCGGCAGGAGAAGTAGTGCAGCGACCGGCCTCGGCGGTAAAAGAGTTGTTGGAAAACGCCTTAGACGCAGGTGCAGATAAAATACAGCTCATTGTTAAAGATGCTGGAAAAGCTTTGATACAGGTGATAGACAACGGTTGCGGCATGAGTGTTACTGATGCAAGGATGTGTTTTGAGCGCCACGCAACATCAAAAGTACGCAAAGCGGATGATTTATTTGCTATTCGTACCATGGGTTTTAGAGGAGAGGCAATGGCTTCTATTGCCGCTATTGCGCAGGTAGAAATGAAAACCAAGCGCCACGAAGACGAAGTTGGTACTTTAGTTGAAATTGAGGGTTCGTCTATCGTAAAGCAAGAGCCAACAGCTGCTCCAAACGGTACCAGCATTTCGGTGAAGAACTTGTTTTATAACACACCTGCCAGACGTAATTTCCTGAAAAGTAACCCTACGGAAATGCGCTACATCATTGACGAGTTTCAGCGGGTAGCTTTGGCAAAACCACATATCGCTTTTAGTTTGCACCACGATGGAAATGAGATTTATCGTTTACCAGCTGCAACCATTAAACAGCGTGTGGTGCATTTGTTCGGTAATAATTACAACGAACGTTTAATTCCAGTTGAAGAGGAAACAACCATCATTAACCTAAAAGGATATATTGGCAAGCCGGAGTTTGCAAAGAAAACCCGTGGCGAACAGTTCTTTTTTGTGAACGATAGATTTATTAAGGATAATTATTTGAACCATGCCGTAAATAAAGCTTACGCTGAGTTATTGCCCGATGATAATTTTCCGCTGTACGTGTTGTTTATTGACATTGATCCTGCAAAGATTGATGTGAACGTACATCCAACCAAAACAGAAATCAAATACTTGGATGAAAAATCTATTTACGCCATTATCCATTCGGCGGTGAAGAGAAGCCTGGGTAGGTTCAATATTAGTCCAACCTTAGATTTTAACCAAGAAACGGCTTTTAGCAATATGATTACACCAAAAGCACATGAAGATATTGTGCCGCCAAGTATTGCCTTCAATCCAGATTTCAATCCTTTTGGTGCGCCTAAAACGGCAACTGCGCCTAGAGCGACGGCAGAAAGATCCACTTATTTCAAGGATAGTTATCAGCCCAAGGAAGTGACGCAGAATTGGGGTTCGCTTTATGAAATTGCAAACTATCAGCAGCCAGAGCAAACAACTATTGCCCTTGGTGATGAGAAGGAAGAAGAAGCACCTGCGGTAATGAACAAGCAGTACATGCAAATTCATAACCGCTATATTGTTTCGCAGATCAAATCGGGCGTAATGGTGATTGACCAACAAGCGGCTCACGAACGTATTTTGTACGAGCGTTTCCTCCTGCATTTGGAAGATAGAAAAGGTGCATCGCAGCAAAGTCTGTTCCCGCAAACGGTAAGTTTAAGTCCGGGTGATTTTGAGTTGGCCAAAAGTTTGTTGGATGATATTAAAAGCTTAGGATTTGATGTACGTGAGTTTGGCAAAAATACTTTGGTGATAGAGGGCATCCCGGTTGATCTGGGCAGTACGAATATCAACGAAACACAACTTTTTGAGCATTTAATAGAGGGTTTCAAAAACTCTCAACAAGAATTGAAGTTAACTAAGCGTGATGCGCTAGCACGAAGTATGGCACGTAACAGTGCAATAAAAGCAGGTACGGCGTTAAGTCAACACGAAATGAACACCCTTATTGACGAGCTATTTGCCTGCAAAACACCTAATTTTAGTATTAACGGAAAGCCAGCTATACAAACCATTACTTTGGCAGAGTTGGCGCAAAAATTTGAAAAATAATGATGAACGGAATCAACATACCTCCAGTAGTTAAGAATCTGTTAATTATCAATGCAATATTCTTTTTCGCAACTTGGATGTTCGAACAACAGGGTTTAAGGTTGTCAGAATATTTAGGGGCTCATTATTTCGATTCCCCTAAGTTTCGCATTTGGCAGCCTATTACCTACATGTTTATGCATGGCAGTTTCATGCATTTGTTCTTCAATATGTTTGGGTTGTTTATGTTTGGCGGTATTTTAGAGCACAAATGGGGACCGAAGAGATTTATCAATTTCTACTTAATTACTGGCTTGGGTGCGTTAGCTTTGCAATGGTTGGTTCAGGGCATCGAGATTTATCAAATTACGGGGTCGTTTTTAAATAAAAATTCCTCTTTAATGGATATGCTTGTCGATGGTCAGTACGATACTAGACTTTATTCTTCAAGTCAGGCAGCAACATTGTACGGAAATTACATGGCTCCAATGGTTGGTGCATCTGGTGCTGTTTTCGGTATTATGACTGCATTTGCAGTGCTCTATCCAAATATGGAATTGATGTTGATGTTTATTCCTTTTCCGGTGAAAGCGAAATATTTTATTCCTATTTACATCGTTATAGAATTGTTTTTAGGTGTTGCCCGCATACCGGGAGATTCTATTGCACACTTTGCACATTTGGGTGGAGCATTAATAGGTTTTATTTTGGTGAAGATTTGGAAAGATAAAGACAGATTTTACGATTACTATGAATAACAGCAGTTTCAAAGATATCATCCATAGGGTTTTCAAGTCTGGAAATCCGGCAATGCTTTACTTGGGCATTAATATCATTGTATTTTTGGTGGTGTTAATTGCTGGCGTTGTTGTTAATGGAAGCTTGGGTAATTTTATCAATGGTTATGTTAGGCCATACCTTGGCTTTCCTGCCGATGTGATGCAATGGCCAACACGTTTCTATACCTTGGTAACTTATGCTTTTTTGCATCAGGATGTTTTTCATATCCTTTTTAATATGCTTTGGTTGTATTGGATGGGGAACTTATTTTTAGATTTCCTGAAACCAAGACAGTTCCAAGTAGTTTATTGGGGTGGAGCAATTATTGGAGCTTTAGCTTTCGCGCTGATTTTTAACCTAAGCCCCAATTTAAATGCTGGTGGCGCAACAGTAATAGGTGCAAGTGCCGCTGTTATGGCTGTATTTAGTGCTGTTGCTACTTTAATTCCAGATTACAGTATTAGATTGTTACTTTTTGGCAATGTTAGGCTCAAGTACCTCGTCTTGGTTTACATCGTAATTGATATCATTGGCGTTTCTAACGGAACTGGCAATATTGGCGGTAATTTTGCCCATTTAGGTGGTGCGCTATTTGGTTTTGCCTACATTAAACTGTTGCAAAATGGCACAGACTTAAGTAGCTTCTTAATCAAGAAGTCGAAACTTAAAGTGGTTAGAAATGAAGCTCCCAAAAAGAGAACAGTTCAAGCAAACCAAGCAGAAATTGATGCCATTTTAGATAAGATTTCTAAAAGTGGTTACGAGAAACTCACTACAAAAGAAAAGCAGATTTTATTCGACGCAAGTAAGAACTAATGAGCAAAAAAAAGAAGCTTCCTTTTTTAGATATATTCCTGCTTTTTTTTGCGGCCTTATTAGCCCTTGCTTTAGGTTTGGGCATGTTGGCTGGGCAATCAGATCCAAAGGCTAATATCTGGATAGCTTTTGCTGGTTTGGCTTATCCGTTTCTTTTAATTGGTAACATTGCTTTTGTAGTGTTTTGGTTGTTTCGTAAAAGGTTTGCATTTGCTTTAGTTACCTTGGTATTTGTTGCCTTAGGTTGGAAACCCTTGAATGCTACTTATCAGTTTTTTGGCGACGAAGGGACAGCGGTAAAAGATAGCGAGCACTATGTAAGGATGATGACTTATAATGTTCATCAATTTAAAAAATACGGTGAAAACAACGATGTTTCTACCAAAGACCAAATCATTAAGGTAATTGAAGATCAAAACCCAGATGTGATCTGCTTTCAAGAGTTTTTTACAAGACGTAAAGGCGAGTACGATCTTATCGATAGTATCAAGAAGCGTTTGAAGTTGAAACATTATTACTTTGTGCCATCTATAGACAACAATTACGAAGCTGCAGGTTTAGCAATTTTTTCTCGTTATCCGATTAAAGATAAAGGAACTGTTTCTTTTGGTGAACAGGCTGGGAACGGTAGTATTTATGCAGATCTTGACATGAAAGGACAGGTTTTTAGGGTGTACAATGTGCATCTGCAATCTATTTCGTTTCAAAAAGAAGACTATGATTACATAGACAAAGTGGCTAAAAAGATGGGGCCGGAAATGAAATCATCGAGAAGAATTGCAGGAATGTTGAAGGCTGCTTTTCAGCGAAGGAGCGAGCAAGTAAAAATAATGAGGAGCGAAATGGAATTCTGTAAATTGCCGTTTATTATTGCTGGAGATTTTAACGATACACCCGCCTCTTACTGTGTTACGCAAATCACAAGTTCGTTAAAAAATACGTTTAGAGAAAAAGGTAGCGGTTTCGGTAAAACTTACAATGGTGCTTTCCCGAATTTTCAGATTGATTATATTGCTACCACTAAGAATTTTGATGTGATCAATTACCATATATCCGAAGATAAATTATCAGACCACTTTCCTGTTAGGAGTGATTTGAGATTGAATTTTGCAGGAGAAAGTGATGAGGATTATTAGCTTTTCGCAGGTAGTTGAGGGAGAAACAAAAATACCCAAGTACTATTGAACCTCTTCACTTAACACATCATCGACTAAACCTCTGTCAGATGCTTTCTAGTTGCCTTTTTAGTTGTAATAAATACTTTTTCGCATCAATATTAGCTTTCCAAGAAATAATAAAACTTGGCAAGTTGAAACCTGTAGCTAGCTTTACAATACCTTTGTCAAATTCTAGTTTGTAGCTTATTTCTGTAGTGTTTTCGGATAGGACTTTCACTATTCGCTGACTTTTTAGATAAAACCTGCTGCTGTTAGTAGTTTCAAAAGTCGCAATCTTGTTTTTGTCGAATTGTACGCATTTCATTTCAATTAAATTGTTTGATGCTTTTTTCGATAAGTAGGAATATTCAGAAGCAGTTACACCTAGCTCCAATGCTCCATCTAAAATGCTTTTATTTATTTCTGCTCGCCACAGGTGGTCGTAACTTGGGTTAGCAAAAAAAACAAATACATTTTCCACATCTCTGCTTATCAGAATTGTTCTTGATATTTTTATGAGCTTTCTATTTTTCATTTAATTATCTTCTTTGCGTTGCTCTTTAGACTTTCTTTTTAGATTGATGTTACGTTATCTAGATAATAGTTCTATTCCGGAAACGTATTAGATTATGTAGTATACTTTTCAAAAAAGAAAAATCTCCATCTGTAGAACATTAAATTTAGACAGTATGTTAACATTTATTACAGTGTAAATATTTTACATTTGCAACATGATACAAAAGTTACAGTTATACAATACGCTTACCCGTAAAAAGGAAGTTTTTGAGCCACTAAATGCGCCAAATGTTGGTATGTATGTGTGCGGTCCAACCGTTTACAGTGATGTGCATTTGGGTAACTGTCGTACTTTTATATCTTTCGACTTAATTTTTCGTTACTTAAAATACAGCGATTACAAAGTGCGTTATGTGCGCAATATTACCGATGCAGGGCATTTGGAAGGCGATAGGGATGAGGGTGATGATAAGTTTGCAAAACGTGCCAAGTTGGAGCAATTAGAGCCGATGGAAATTGTGCAGAAATACACTTTGGGTTTCCATGATATGATGCGCATGTTTAACACTTTGCCGCCTAGTATTGAACCAACGGCTACTGGGCATATTATTGAGCAGATTGAAATGGTGAAGCAGATAATTGCCAACGGTTACGCTTATGAGATAGATGGCACGATTTATTTTGATGTAGAAAAGTACAGTAAGGAATATAATTACACGATTTTAACCAATCGTAAATTGGAAGATTTGTTGGAAAACACTCGTGAATTGAGTGGTCAGGATGATAAAAAAGGCCGGTTAGATTTCGCACTTTGGATTAAGGCTAAGCCAGAGACCTTGATGCAATGGCAATCGCCGTGGGGCATGGGTTTTCCGGGTTGGCACATTGAGTGTTCTGCAATGAGCGCTAAATATTTGGGCAACGAGTTTGATATTCACGGTGGTGGAATGGATTTGGCGGCAACGCACCACACCAACGAAATTGCACAATCGGAAGCTTGTTCAAGCCATCAACCGGCAAAGTATTGGATGCATACCAATATGCTAACGGTTAATGGTACACGTATGTCTAAATCTGCTGGTAATGGCTTTTTGCCGGGCGAATTGTTTACTGGAGATCATCCGCTGTTGCGTAAAGGTTATAGTCCAATGACAGTGAAGTTCTTTATGTTGCAGGCGCATTACCGTAGTACTCTAGATTTTAGTAACGATGCTTTAGATGCTTCGGAAAAAGGTTTTAGAAGGTTGATGAATGCCGTGGCCTTGTTGCCAAAGTTGGTGGCTTCTGCTGATGGAAATATTTTTATAGAACCTATCAGAGAGAACTGTGTAAACGCAATGAACGACGATTTTAACAGTCCGGTAACTATTGCAGAACTATTTGAAGCAGCTAGAATAATCAATACGGTTTACAATGGTTCGGCTAAAATTACAGCAGAAGAACTGGAGAAGCTTAAAACTTTAATCAACGATTTTGTATTCGATATTTTTGGTTTGAAGGATGAAGAAAGTTCTAACCTAGAGCTAAACGAGATTTTAGAAATGGTGATCGATCTTCGTAAAGAAGCAAAAGAAAATAAAGATTATGCTACTTCGGATTCTATCCGTTTAGGTTTGCAGAAAATAGGTATTCAGTTAAAAGATAGTAAAGAGGGTACAACTTGGAGTAAGGTGTAGGAGCATTTTCGTCATTGCGAGGAGTTACGACGAAGCAATCTTACAATGAAGGGGACACAAATAGCCGAAAATTATGAACAAGAAATATTTAATAGCTGTATTAATTGCATTGGCAGCTCTACAATCTTGCCAACAAAACAAACCGGCAGAAACAGAAACTACTTTAGAAAGTAAGCTGCAATCGCCAGATTTTAATGCAGACAGCGCTTATGCCTACACCAAGGCTCAGGTAGATTTTGGTCCGCGTATTCCATCAACGCCTGCGCATGCAAAAACTGCAGATTATCTGGTAGCAAAGCTTAAATCGTTTGGCGGAGAAGTGTCTGTACAGCAAACACCGATGAAAACCTACGATGGTAAAACTCACCAGCTGAAGAACATTATTGCTGCTTTTTATCCAGAGAAGAAACAGCGAGTTCTAATTACTGCACATTGGGATGCCCGTCCGTTTTCTGATGAAGACCCTAACATGGGAATGAGAAATAAGCCTTTTGATGCAGCTAACGACGGTGCTAGTGGTGTAGCGGTAATTTTAGAAATAGCTCGCCAAATTCAGCAAAAGGCGCCAGAGGTTGGTGTAGATTTCATTTTATGGGATTTAGAAGATTATGGCAGTGCAAATGACGAAACCACGCATGAGACTACTTGGTGCTTAGGATCGCAGTATTGGGCTAAAAATCCAACAATAAAAAATAGCAAGCCATTGTATGCTATTAATTTAGATATGGTAGGTGGTGCAAATGCACAATTTACCCAAGACGCGGTATCTAGACAATATGCACCGAGTGTGGTCAGCAAAGTTTGGAGCATTGCCAGCGAAATTGGCTATGGCAATTATTTTATCAATGTAACTTCTGGTGAGCTTATTGATGATCATTATTGGATTAACCAAGCAGGTATTCCGGCAATTGATGTAATTCATTATTCGGACGCTGCGGGCTTCTATAGCAACTGGCATACGCAGCTAGATAACCTCAATAATATCGACAGAAATACACTTAAAGCTGTTGGCCAAACCGTATTGGAAACGATATACAGAGAAAAGCCAACGCAGTAATATTGCGTGGATAATAGGTTAGTCGATGGACGAATAGTTTGCACCCATCAAAATCAACGAAATACAAAGCAAATGTGCAATTGTTGAATACTTTTTTGTGGCGAAAGCAGTTCAAGCATTAAATTCGCAACTTACACCTAGAAAAACGAAACGGGTTTGTAGCCCATTAAAAACAAATTTTACAAATGAAAAAGATATATCTTTCAATATTAGCTTTAGCAATTGGTGCCAATGTACATGCTCAAAAATCGGATGGCACTGTAAAATCATTAGTTGGTGCAGAAAAAGCATTTTCTCAAAAAGCTGCAAAAGATGGCGTTAATGCTGCATTTACGGAGTTTTCAGCGCCAGATGGTATTGTTTTTAGACCTAACCCTATTAATGCTAAAAAATTCTTTTCTACAGCAAACGACACTAAAGAGTTGAGCTGGGAGCCGAACTATGCACGTCTTTCTAAAAGCAGAGATTGGGGATTTACATCAGGGAGCTATGTTGCTGGTAGCGATAAAAAGACGTTCGGTCATTACCTTTCTATTTGGAGAGCTAAAGATGGCGAATGGCAGTATATCATTGATTTAGGTGCTGAGGCCATTAAACCAATTAAAGGCAAGGAACCTAAAGCAACTTTTGTTGAGCCTAACGGAACTTACAGTCCAAAATTTGCCTCTGCAAAGGATTTAAAAGCAGCTACTGAAATTATTTACAGTACCGAAAAAACCTTGAATACTATGCTCAAAACTCATGGCGTACAGGCTTTTGCGGGTTTCATTAATCCAGATGCTCGCTTGTTGTTTCCCGGAACGGAGGCAATTATAGGTAAAGATGGAATTTTAGCATTTAACAATAGAGTGATCGATAAAATCAACCTTAAAACTACACAAGCAGATAAAGCTTTGGGAGGAGATTTCGCCTACACTTACGGTTTAGCTACCATAGATTACAAAGCTGATTTGCGTGAGAGCTTTAATTATGTATTTGTTTGGGAACGCCAAGCAGATGCGAATTGGAATATCATAGCTCAAGTGTTTACTGTTGCCGAAAGATAAGCGGCAAAGCCATTTACTAGAAACCAATTATCAAATATAAATTAAGGATTTCGACAGCTGTTGAAGTCCTTTTTTAGTTTTTAACGATATCAATCTTAATAATTTTTGATGAAAACCGTTATACTTGCAAATAAGCTTAATCCTTCAAGAAATTAAATGATAACTAAAAATATTCTTTACTTCTTCTTGCTAACTATTATTTGTTCGCAGTCGTTTGCTCAAAAAAAAACTGCTGTTACTTTCGAAGTGCAGGGAAACCGGGGTGCAAGAGGTTTAATGCCGGAAAACACGATCCCTGGAATGATTAAAGCTTTGGAAAATGGTGCAACTACGTTAAAAATGGAGGTAGTGATTTCTAAAGATAAAAAGGTGGTGGTTTCTCAGGAGCCTTATTTTAATCATACAATCAGCTTATCGCCCAATGGCGATGAAATTACCTTGAAGAACGAAAAGAAGTTCAATATCTACAAAATGAACTACGAGGAGATTAAACAATTCGATGTGGGTTCCAAGCCTAATCCTCGTTTTCCTTACCAAGAAAAATTTAGAATTGAAAAGCCATTATTGGAGAATTTGATAGATAAAGTTGAGTTTTTTGTTTCGAAGAAGAAGAAAATGGCTAAGCCACATTACAATATAGAAACTAAATTGATCCGAAAGGGCGATGGCGAATTTCAACCTAGTCCGGCAGAATATGTAGAGCTAATTATGGAAATTGTGAGGGCGAAGAAGATAGAAGATCGGGTAACCATTCATTCATTCGATATCCGCAGTTTACAATACCTGCATGATAAATATCCTAATATTCAAACTTCTTTGGGAATTGATGAAAAGGAAGATTTTGAAAATAACATTAAAGCCTTAGGATTTAAACCTACGATATACAGCCCTTACTTTCCTTTGGTTGGTAAAGGTTTGGTAGATAAATGCCACGCTGCGGGTATCAAGATTATTCCTTGGACAGTTAATACCGCAAAAGATATCATCTACGCTAAAAATTTAGGCGTTGATGGTATTGTAACCGATTACCCTAATTTAATGGCGGAGATAAAGTAAACTGATTTGTCATTCCGAGTTTACGAGGAATCTCTATATTCGTTAGATTCTTCGCTATGCTCAGAATGACAAAGATGTTCCTAAATTCTCTCAGCTTTGTAGCCAATTTTCGATAAAGATTTTACTAAATCCGCTTCGTCAATATTTTCTCCTTCTACAGTTAACACCTTATCGGGATTTTCTGTATCTACCGACCAACTATTTACGTTTTCTTGCTCGTTAAGTACTGGCGTAACTTTGGCAACACATGCGCCACAGTTTATTGTTGTTTTAAATCTTAATGTATCCATTTTAAATAATTATTGAATTTTGATCCGATAGTTATCGGATGAGTAAATATTTTCTAGCAATTAGCCTATAATCAATTAACCGATTTATACAATTAACCACTTAACCTTTTAAGCCTTCCATTTCAATCTCAAGCTATTGCTCACTACGCTTACTGAGCTTAATGCCATTGCTGCGCCTGCCCACATTGGGTCTAGTAGAAATCCGTTGATTGGGTAAAGTAGCCCGGCTGCAATTGGGATGCCGATAACGTTATAGATAAACGCCCAAAATAAGTTTTGTTTAATGGCTTGTACAGTGTTTTTTGACAAATGTATAGCCTCTTGAATTTTAGCTAAATCGGATGAAATGATGGTCATCTTAGCCACATCCATTGCGATATCACTTCCTTTTCCCATTGCAATACTTACGTCAGCTTGCGCAAGTGCTGTACTGTCATTAATGCCATCGCCCACCATTGCCACCACCTTACCTTTTTCTTGCAATTGTTTAACGAAAGCCGCTTTGTCAGCAGGTAATACATTTGCGCTGTAGCTGTCAATTTCAAGTTGATCGGCAACGGCTTTGGCAGTTTGTTCATTGTCGCCAGTAAGCATATAAACTGTGATGCCATCTTTTTGAAGTTGTTGTACAGCTTGCTTTGATGTGGGTTTAATTTGATCGGCAATCGCAATAGCTGCTAAAATTCTTTTTTCGTTGCAGAAAAGAACCACCGTTTCTGCTGCTGCTAGTTGTTGGTCAACCCAGTTTTTAGCTGCTGCCGAAATTTCAATGTTTCGTTCTTTGGCCAACAGTTCGTTTCCAATAATGTAAGTGTGTTGCTCAAACTTGCCTTCAATGCCTTGCCCGCTGATGTTTTCTATAGTGATACCATTTAGAAATTGTGAACTATCTTTTAAGTGTGCCGTAATCGCATCTGCCAAAGGATGCTCCGAAGATTTTTCGATGCTGTAAAGGATGTTTTGATTTTGCTCGTTAGATTCTTCGAACCATTCAATAGCAGTCACTTTCGGCTTGCCTTCGGTAATCGTTCCCGTTTTGTCTAGAATAATTGCGTTTACTTTCTTTGCTAGCTCTAAACTTTCAGCATCCTTAATTAAAATACCTTTTTCGGCACCTTTGCCTACGCCAACCATAATTGCAGTAGGCGTTGCTAAGCCTAAAGCACAAGGGCAGGCAATTACCAATACCGTTACAAAAGCTACAATGCCTTGGCTTAAGCCATTTTCTCCACCTAAAACTACCCAAAGTATCAAGCTTAAAATCGCAATACCCATTACCACAGGGACAAAAACAGCCGCAATTTTGTCCACTAATTTCTGCACGGGAGCTTTACTGCCTTGCGCATCTTCCACCATTTTAATAATATGTGCTAGAATAGTGTCGCTGCCTACTTTTTCCGCTTTAAGCTGGAAACTTCCTTTTTGATTAATGGTTCCCGCAAATACTTTAGCACCTTCAGTTTTCGAAACAGGAATTGGCTCGCCGCTAATCATACTTTCGTCGATGTAAGAGCTGCCGCTAGTTACCGATCCGTCGACAGCAACGCGTTCGCCAGGTTTTACTAAAACGATATCGCCAACCTTAACCGAACTAATGGCAGCCTGCATTTGGTGGCCATTTTCATACACAATGGTAACGTGCTTTGGTTGTAGGCCAATCAATTTTTTAATGGCTGAAGAAGTGTTTCCTTTTGCTTTTTCTTCCAAAAGCTTTCCTAAAAGGATAAACGCGATGACAATTCCAGCAGCCTCAAAATACACATGAGAATGAATGCCCATTCGATGCATAAAGTCTGGAAAGAGCGTGATGAATACACTGTAGACGTAAGCTGTCCCCGTACTAATTGCAACCAAGGTGTCCATATTCGCAGAGCGATGTTTGGCCTGTTTCCAAGCACCTATAAAAAACTGCCTGCCATAAACGAAAACCATAGGCGTAGATAAAACCCACATGATGTAATTTCCGTAGGGCATATCCATGAAGAACATCCCGATTATAAAAAGCGGAACTGCTAAGGCTAGGGCGCCAATAGCTCGTTTTCTTAATGCTTGGTATTGATTTGCTTTAATGTCAGCTAATGATTGCTTGGCTTCGTTGCTGTCGTTAATCAACAAATCGTAACCGGCCGCTTGTACAGCTTCTTTCAATTGCTGTGCCGTAACCAGACTTGGAATGTACTCTACTTTCGCTGAAGTATTGGCATAATTTACTTCAGCTTTTACTACACCAACCTGATTATTCAATGTAGCTTCTGTGTTTGCCGCACAAGAAGCACAAGACATATTGGTTACTGGAAATGTTTGCTTAACAGTAGTAACGTTGTAACCTAAATCTCTAATCTGCTTCACGGCCGCTTGTACTGCTTCTTCCGGATATTTTTTTGCTGTAACAATGGCTCTTTGGTTATTCAATTCCACTTTGTGAGAACTGATTTCCTTGATTTCTGCCAAACCTTCGTCAACGATAAGCGCACAATGTTCGCTATCTACATTTTCTAAAGGAATATATATTGGATTTTCAGCTTTCATGGTTGTTATTTGATAACACAAAATTAGCGCTAGATGTTACTAGATTTGTTATATCATTCCTCAGAACATTTACATGTTTTTAGCCACAGATGCACAGATAATTTTTTATAGAAGTATAAAATTCAAGAAAATCTGTGCATCTGTGGCTAAAATATAATTAACATAAAAGTAACATTATACCGATTTGGTTTTTGGTTCAAATTCATTAAATTTGTAATAATAGCATTATAATTATGAGTCAAGAAGTGTTAGAAATTTCTGTAAGGATAGATGAACAGTTTGACGTAAATTTTAATCTTGCTGATGGTGTTTTGGGATTAATTCTAAGCATTTTTGAAGGTTAATTTATATAGCTGATTTCCCGTTTAAGTTTCAGGTTTCTTGCCTGCCTGTTACTCCTTTGCCTAAACTTTTCATTTTGCTCATAGCTATTTACTCATTTAATCATCCGATAGCTATCGGATCAAAACTCAATCATTAAATAAACGTCGTATATTTGCGGCAATGAGTAGAAGAAGAAAAAATACTGAGCCCATTAGAATTTCTGGCTTGAGTATTATCGACATAGCCGAAGAGGGCAAAGGAGTAGGCAAAGCCGATGAATTAGTGATTTTCGTTGATAAAGCCGTTCCTGGTGATGTAGTTGATGTGCGTTTAGTAAAGAAAAAGAAAAACTTTGCAGAAGCGGTGATAGAAACTTTGCATACACCATCCGCTTTGCGACAAGATGCTTTTTGTAGTCATTTTGGTACTTGCGGAGGTTGCAAGTGGCAGCACATGAAGTACAGCGCACAATTAACTTACAAGCAAAAAAGTGTTGAGTCTGCTTTGCAACGTTTAGGCAAAGTAGATGTGAGCAATATAGAGCCGATTTTAGGTTCAGATCAAAATAGATACTACCGTAATAAGTTAGAATATACTTTTTCGAATAAGCGTTGGTTAGATGCTGCGGATATGGCTGAAGAAGCTGAAGGCAGAGAAATGAATGCTTTGGGCTTTCACGTACCTGGCAGATTTGACAAAATTTTAGGAGTGGCGCATTGTTATTTGCAGGCCGATCCAAGTAATCAAATACGTTTAAAGGTTAGAGATTACGCATTGCAGCACAATCTTAGTTTTTATGATTTGCGTAACCACGAAGGTGAAATGCGTAACCTGATCATCCGTACTTCGAGTACTGGAGAAATTATGGTGGGCGTTGTTTTTGCTTATGCGCAACAAGAGCAGATAGATGGCTTAATGGAGTTCTTGAAAACTACTTTCCCTGAAATCACTTCGTTGCAGTATATCGTAAACCACAAAAAGAACGATACCATTTTTGACCAAGAGGTGATTACCTATGCTGGTCGTGATCATATTTTTGAGGAAATGCCTTTGGGTAATGGCAAAACGGTGAAGTATAAAATCGGCATCAAGTCGTTTTATCAAACTAATTCTGAGCAGGCTTACGAGTTATATCGCATCACCAAAGAGTTTGCTGATTTAAAAGGAGATGAATTGGTGTACGATCTATATACTGGAGCCGGTACTATTGCCAATTTCGTGGCTCATAGTGCCAAACAGGTTGTTGGAGTAGAGTATGTGCCATCTGCTATTGAAGATGCGAAATTCAATTCAAAGTTAAACGGAATTGATAACACTATTTTTTATGCTGGTGATATGAAAGATATCCTGACCAGAGAATTTATTGCCGAGCACGGGAAACCAGATGTGGTAATTACCGACCCGCCAAGAGCTGGAATGCACCAAGACGTAGTAGATAGATTGCTTGAAATGGAAGCGGAGAAAATTGTTTACGTAAGTTGTAATGCAGCTACGCAGGCAAGAGATTTAGCTTTGTTAACAGATAAATATGAAGTTGCTCGCATTAAGCCAGTAGACATGTTCCCGCATACACAGCACGTAGAAAATGTGGTTTTGCTAAAACTTAAATAATTTGACGCTGTTAGAAATTGAATATCAATAGCTTTAATATGCAGATGAAGAAATATTGTTTTTTACTGTTATTGGCAAGCGTCATCTTCGCCTGTAGAAACAAGCAAACGAAAGAAGTAGAGGTAAACACTAAAACTTTTATGGTTGATGCTGATACAACCGTGGTGGACACGATATTGCTTAGTAAGAAAGATACTGCGTTTGTGATTAAGCCAAAAGTAGTTGAAGATCCCACGGTTCAGCAGAAAAAAGTATTCGAAATCAATATTCTATTTAGCAATAAAAAATGGCCTACACTAAACTTTAAGCAGGCTATTGGTGCAGATTTGTTTCTATTGGAGGATTTAAATAGTGATAGTAAGCCAGAATTGTTGCTTCGGCCCGAATGGTTTAGCAGTTGCTGGGCAAGTATTAACCTTTTTAGCATTAAAGAAAATGCTTGGCAGTTGGTTAAAAATGGAAGTATGTATTTCTGCGCTGATGAATATCCGTTGTCTAAGCGTGTAGAAAAAAAAGACGATAGATTTTATCTGCTCACAGATAGTTTATCAGACGATAAGTTTGTAATTAATAAGAAAGAAATTAAGTTTTAAGATATGGAATCGGAAGAGTTGTTGGGCGGAGTAAATCCTAACGGAGGCGAGCAAAAGGAAGAAAAAAAGAAAAGTCCCTTACTTAGTTTAGAGAAAGATTTAGAATTCTATGCCGAGTCGATTAAAGAAGTTGCTGTAGAGATTATGGTAGAAGGAATTTCTGCCACGCCAATTTTTATAGCACACCAACATGAGGTGAAGTTGGGAGAAATGATTTTAAACAGAGAAGAACTAAACACGAACTGGACAATTCAAGCCTCTACGTTAGAAGAATTTATAGAGAAAGGCATTATCAAGCCAGAAAAAAGGGAACATTTCTTAAAGAACTATAAAAAGCCTGAAGAGTTTATGTGCGTTTTTGTAATTGTTCCTGAGGGGGCAAACTTCATTTATTATCCTTACTCTAAAAAGTAAAAACGTAATAGTTTAAAATGAAAAGCCAATATCGCATCCACGGTATTGGCTTTAACTATTAACTAAACTAAATTCTACGTATTAATTTACATGGGTAATATCAGCACTTTTTGAATTGGAAACTTTCTTCAATGCTGCATTTCCTTTGTAATGTATGTCGCTCCCGCCTGTTGCACTTGCTGTCAATCCTTTGTTTACATAAACATTCGCATCAGAACCACCGCTGGTGTTAACCTGTGCGTAATTTACCTTAAATTCGAAAGCATCTACGTCGCTACCACCACTGGTGTTTAAAACCATGTTTTCGGCCGAACCTCTTAAGTTCACGTCGCTACCACCGCTAGAAGAAATTGTAATGTCTTTACAAACAATGTTTAAGTCCAAATCTGCACCTCCAGAAGATCTAATACTCATTTTATCAGTATTGATGGTATTCTTAGTTTCTACATCACTTCCGCCAGAAGCAGAAATCCCGTTTAATTTTTTAACCGTAACATGAACATGTATTTCGGTGTTTCTAAATATGCGACTCCAATTAACTCCATCTTTATATTTAATGGTAAGGTTGTTGCCTTGTTGCTCAACTACTACATCTTTAATTACATCTTCTCTTCCTTGGATAGTTACACTTTCGGCATTTCCTTGAGTTAAGAACAAGTCTATACCACTACTAACGGCAATATTTGTAAAGTTTTTGGCGCTTACAGTTCTAGAGCTTTGCGCTGCCACGTTTAAAGTGATTAGGCAAGCTACCACTATACCGCTGATTTGTAGAAGGAATGAATTTCTCATGATATTTCGAATATTGGTTTAATCATTAGACGCTTGCCACTAGCAAAACGTTGCATCGTCAACTAAAAAAAAATCGA
Organism: Pedobacter sp. T50_32; assembly: GCF_057652195.1. Classification (NCBI taxonomy): domain Bacteria; kingdom Pseudomonadati; phylum Bacteroidota; class Sphingobacteriia; order Sphingobacteriales; family Sphingobacteriaceae; genus Pedobacter; species Pedobacter sp. T50_32. The sequence goes on from NZ_JBYFBY010000008.1 coordinate 131,309, forward strand.
TGTTTGATTTTGAGGCTTAAAGTCGTTCTTTTGTATAATAAATCTCAGAAAGATGCCGCAAAATCAAGTACTTATTTTAAACAAGAAACAGATCCAGCAAAAGATAAACAGAATTGCCTATCAAATACTGGAAGATAATATCGATGAGAAAGAGATTGTAATTGCTGGTATTTGGGATAGAGGCTACAAATTAGCTGTGCGTTTAGAAAAAACATTACAGGAAATTTCGGGGCTTAAAATTACAATGCTGCGTGTAGATATTGAAAAGCAAAGCAGCAAACTTGTAGCTAAAACCGACTTGCCAGAAAACAACTGGAAAAATAAGGTAATCATCTTAGTAGATGATGTTTTAAATAGTGGTAAGACACTTGCTTATGGCTTAGGTGTTTTCTTAAATACGCCTCATAAGAAAATTAGAACAGTTGTTTTGGTAGATAGAAGTCATAAAATTTTCCCAATCGCTACAGATTTTGTTGGCCTAGAGTTAGCCACAGTCCTTAAAGAGCACGTAGATGTGATAATGGATGTAGAAGGAGAGGAAGACCGAGTTTATTTGAGCTAGTAAAAAAGTCATACAGAAAAGGTAGGTTTGTTAAGTCTACCTTTTTCTTTTCCTGTTAACAACGTATTCTTCTACTGCCTCTTTGGTAGTAAGCCAGTTTTTGCCTTCTTTGTAAGCATCAATTTTGCCCTGCCTAGCTAACAAACTAATGTATTCTTGCCCATAGGGGAAATCTGGCTCTGCAACTATACTAGATATTGGCTCGTAATCATCGTAACTATTGCCCGGCATTGCATTAATATACATGTTTAACGAACGTTCGGTAGCCTGTAACATCAATAAACAAAGCTTTTGGTAATTGCCATTGTTAGCTTGGTTAAGTGCATCGTAGTATTTCTTCCTATCATTTTTAAGGATAATCGCTGGCGGAAAACCTTTTCGCATTAACAATAAATTCATTGCCAAACGAACCGTACGACCATTGCCATCAAAAAATGGGTGTATCCAAACGAGCTTATGATGAAATAACGTAGCCAATACCAAATCATTTGCATTTATTGGGTTTTCATTAACAAAAGAAACAAGTTCATCTACAAGATCAGGCACTTTTTTAGCGCTTGGCGGCGTAAAGTTAGCACCAACAATACGAACACCACCGCTCCTTAACCTGCCAGCGTACTCATCTTCAATATTTTTTAAGATATAACTATGCAAATTTAAAATATCAATGCTTCTCAGAGTATAATCAGTATTTACCAAGCTGTACAAATAATCTATCGCTTTTTCATGGTTTACCACTTCGAAATGTTCTCTTAAAGATTTTCCTCCAACGGTAATGCCTTCTTCTAAAATAAGCTGTGTTTCTCTAAGGTTAAGTGTGTTTCCTTCAATACTATTAGAGTTATAAGTCCATTCTAAATTTAGCTGTTCCTTAATTTTATGCAATACAGAATTAGGCAAAGGTCTTGATTGGTCAATCTTTGCTTTTTTTTCGTACAGTCTGTCTATGTGCGACTGTAACTCTGCTAAGTCTTCTAAATTAAAATCCCACATCTTCTTTAATATCGTTATCAAATTTAATGATATTATCCGATATTAAAAATTTTTCTCAAATTAAACTCTTTCTGTGTACCTTTGTTGTGTATTCATCATGAGCTATAATTTAAAGGTTACTATAGATAAATCATCTGGTTTTTGTTTCGGGGTAGTTTACGCCATCGATATGGCCGAAGACATCTTAGATCAGGACGACTATTTGTATTGTCTTGGTGATATTGTGCATAACGATGAAGAAGTAGAACGCTTAAGAGTGAAAGGCCTAAGGATTATCGATCATGAAAAACTTAAGGAGCTGCACAATGAAAAGGTGCTAATAAGGGCACATGGCGAGGCGCCTTCTACTTACGAATTAGCAATGGCTAATAACTTAACGCTCATAGACGCTTCTTGTCCTGTAGTGTTGAAATTGCAAAATCGCATTAAAAATACTCATGACGATGGCGAACATATCCTAATTTTTGGTAAACATGGACACGCCGAAGTAATTGGCTTGCAGGGCCAAACTGATGGTAAAGCGACGGTTTTTATGGACATCACCGAGCTAGATAATGTAGAACTTCCCAATAAGTTCACGCTGTATAGCCAAACTACCAAAAGCGTAGATAAGTTCTATCAAATTAAAGAAGGATTAATTAATAGAGGTTATGAAGTAAAAGCAAACGACACCATTTGCAGGCAAGTATCTAACCGTTATGAAGATTTAGAGAAGTTTGTGAAAGATTTTGATAAAATTGTCTTTGTATCTGGAAAGAAATCGTCTAATGGTAAAGTGCTTTACGATGTATGTAAAAAATACAACGATAACTCTTACTTCATTTCTAACGTAGAAGAACTAGACCAAAACTGGTTTCATCCTAATGACAAAATCGGTATTTGCGGTGCAACATCTACACCTATGTGGTTAATGGAACAAGTGAAAACTCAATTAGAGAGTTTTTAATTGTTTTTTTAGTTGTGATTGAAAACTGCCAACTGAAAACCGATTAATGTCTCTTCTTTGTCTAAAATTCTAAAATCGTACCTCTAAAATCGTAAATCGAGTATATTTGCGGCAAACAAAATTTAATGGCTAAAAAAGGTATACTGCTAGTTAATCTGGGTACTCCAGATAGTCCCGAAGTTAAAGACGTAAGAAAATATCTAGATCAGTTTTTGATGGATGAACGTGTAATCGACATCCCGAAGCTAAACAGAACCTTATTGGTAAAAGGTGTTATCGTTCCATTCCGTAGTCCAAAAACCTCAAAGCTTTACAAAGAAATTTGGGATGAAAAAGGCTCGCCATTATTGTATTATAGCGAATTACAGGCGCAAATGCTACAAGACAAACTGGGCAAAGAATATCAGGTAGAATTAGCAATGCGTTACCAAAATCCGTCAGTAGAAAATGCCTTAGAAAAACTGAAAAAAGGATTGGTAAGCAGTATAAAAGTTATACCACTTTTTCCTCAATACGCATCTGCAAGTACTGGTTCGGTTTTGCAGTTGGTAATGGAATTAATTAGTAAATGGCCAACAATACCACCAGTGTCGTTCGTTAATTCTTTTCATGATAACGATTTGATGTTGGAGATTTTTGCAGATAATGCCAGAAAACACGGATTGGAAAATTTTGACCATGTGCTCTTCAGCTTCCACGGATTGCCGCAAAGACAGATGACAAAATCTGATCATACAGGAAAATACTGCCTAAAAGTAAAGAACTGCTGTGATAATTATAACGACGCTAACAAATTTTGCTACTCGGCACAATGCCATAATACCGCAAAACTACTGGCTGCAAAACTTGGCATTACCAGAGAAAATTACTCGGTTTGCTATCAATCTCGTTTAGGTAAAGAACCTTGGATACAACCATATACTACAGATACACTAAAAAAATTAGCTTCAGAAGGTAAAAAACGTTTACTGGTTTTTAGTCCAGCTTTTGTTGCCGACTGCCTTGAAACTTTGTACGAAATTACAGTAGAGTACCACGAAGAATTTAAAGAGCTAGGAGGGGAACACGTACAGTTGGTAGAAAGTTTAAATGACGACCCTAGATTTATAGATGCACTAGCCGAAATGTCTGTATAAACATGGAAAATCACTTAGAAAAATTAGAGCTTTTAACAAAAAGGACTGCCGGCGACTATGAGGCCTTTTTATACGATTGCGATGGCACACTAGCCGATAACATGATGGCGCACAAGCTAGCTTATGAAGAAGTTGCTGCCAATTACGGAGTTGGTTTAGATTTAAATATGATTGATGAATTTGCGGGTATGCCAACTGCAATTTTCGCAAAGGAGATCACTAAAAGATACGGCGTTCCACTACCTGATACGTTCGCTAGTGAAAAATCTCAAATCTTCATCGATAAGTATATTGAGAAAACGCAACCTATAGCTTACGTTGCTGATCATTTAAAAAATCACGTTGGCAAGATTAAAATAGCAGTTGTTTCTGGCGGAAGTAGAAAAACCGTAACTAAAACTTTAACTGTTTTAGGTTTAATAGATTTAATTGATGTAATGGTTTGTGCTGGCGAAACCCCGAAAGGAAAACCTGCTCCAGATCCTTTTTTAGCTGCCGCTGCAGCTTTAGGCGTGAACCCGGCAAAGTGCATCGTGTTTGAAGATGCAGATTTAGGTGTACAAGGCGCTATTGCTGCGGGTATGGATTGGGTGAGGATAGATAAGATTTAAGCCAGAAAAATTAGTCTTTATTAGTTTCGTCAATGTCATTAAGGTCGAGCCAGTTAAAATAACCCATATCGCGTTGTTCTAAAGCTCTAGCACGGCCACGTGCACGTTTTTGTAAGAATTCTTCATAAGATTTTACCGCATAATGGTTAATTCGAATAATGTCATGCTGTGGTTCTCTATCGCGAAAATGTTTCTCCACAATATTACCATGCGAATCAGCAGTTTTTCCACTCAATCTAGCCACTTCATGACACCCAATGAATGAAAATACTCTACGAGGGTTAATAATGCTTTTTACATGTCTATTTGCACCGTGATTTGCCAAGGAATGTTTTCTAAAACGTTCCATTACTCCGCCATTTTCTTTTGTTTTAGCACCACCACTTCCATAAACTAGCCAATTTATTTCTACTGCAGAGAAATTTTCAAATCGTTTTAGAAAGTCAGGGATTGACTTATCTCTTACTGGTTTAATAAATTCGTCAAGGTCAATTACCGAAATCCAATGAGCGTCTAATCGATGCTTTTCTAAACAATTGTCATATGCCGGGAGCTGTTGTTTCATTCCTGGCCAAAATGTATATTCAACAATGCCATTTTCTATATACGGCGTTAAAATTTCTTTAGTGTTGTCAGTGCTTTCATTGTCGTAGATATAGAATTTTTCTACTCCAACGCTGCGGTGCCATTCTATCCACTCTTTAAAATACGGTCCTTCGTTTTTTGCTATCGCACAAACCGCTAAGTAGTGCTGCGGAGCAACATCTTTATTGCGACGCATTTTGGTTTTTAGGCTCACAGCATTAATAGGACCATAGCGCAAAATTCCACGCCATCTATTCCTAGTCATTTTATGCGGAATAAGTCCTGCAACTACCTCGGCTAAACCTTTTTTGGTAACATCGGCTAAATTGATTTTTGTTAAAATCTGCTGCCACTTTTCCTTTTTGGCTTTATTGGGAATGAATGATGTTAGGAGGCTTACAATTGTCTTATTCATTTATTTGCACTTTCAGTTGTAGATGTTTACGCTAATTTTAATGATTATCATTTGCATACACTTCCTAGAACTCGTTACAAAGATAGGAAAACAGCTCAAGAATTTGTTCCATTTAGCTGATAGTAAGTAACAGTTTGCTGAGGTTACCTTCAATAAATTAATAGCGGAAGACGTGTTTACAAGCCATTATTAATGAATTTATCTATCTTTACACGCTATAAATTTGACTAATCAAGGCAAGGTATATATGGAAATAGATTTTGTAGTTACTTGGGTAGATATGAATGATCCAAAATGGCAACAGGATTTCGCTAAATATTCGGGTAAAATAGATAATACTAAGAATGAGGTCTCACAGGCCCGTTTCCGTGATCATGGTTTGCTTAAATATTGGTTTAGGGGAATTGAAAAGTTTGCGCCTTGGGTAAGAAACATCCATTTCGTAACTTGCGGTCAGCATCCCGAATGGATGAATGTCAACCATCCGAAGTTGCGTTTAGTAAACCATGAAGACTACATTCCAAAAGAGTATTTACCTGTTTTCAATTCTAGTCTAATTGAAATTTACCTTCATAAAATTCCAAATCTTTCCGAGCACTTTGTTTATTTTAACGATGACTTTTTCATTACTAATCACATTACGCCAGAACGATTTTTTAAAAATGGATTGCCAAATGATATTGCCGCTTTTAGGTTGAATTTTGGTTTGTCTTTGTGGAGTAAATGCTTGAAGAACAACATTCGCATTATCAACAAACATTTTGATAAAAAGGAAGTGTTGAAACGTGATAGAGATAAATGGTATGATGAAAGCTATGGCAGCAGGGGTAGGTTAACCAAACAGCTATCATTTTATGATAAGTTTATTACTTTGAGAACTCCGCATAATGCGCAGCCGTATCTGAAAGCTACATTTGAAGAAGTTTGGGAAAAGGAAGGTGAGGAACTAAGAAAGATGTCGCATAACAGATTTCGTAGCCCCAATGATTATACGCAAGAGCTTTTTAGAACTTGGCAAATTTGTAAGTCTAATTTCAACTCTTACAATACTTATCAAAATACTAAAATGTTTCCACTGTTGTTTAAAGCAGAAAAAGCGATGAAAGCCATAAGGGAGCAAAGTTATTCGTTAGTGTGTATTAACGATAACGAACATATGAGGAATTACGAGCAAACAATGTCGAAGGTAGAGCAGGCGTTTGATAGCATTTTGCCAGAAAAGTCTAATTTTGAGCTTTAAAAAACGTCTTTAAAATGAAAGAAGGGCCTTTGGTTTCTGTAATAATTCCAGTGTATAACGGTGAGCAATATGTAAAGCCTTGTCTGGATATGATGATGAAGCAGTCTTACAAAAATCTGGAAATAATTGTTGTTAACGATGGTTCTGCAGATAATTCTGCTGCCATGACACAAGGTTATCAGGTACAATTGATTAATCATGAACAAAACCACGGTTTATCCGCTGCACGAAATACCGGAATAGATGCTGCAAAAGGTGAGTTTATTCATTTTATGGATGTGGATGATGAAATCAATTTAGACTATTACAAAGCGTTGGTTGAAGCAATTTCCGAGACTGGATCGGACATCGCCTGCGGCGGAATGATAAACGAGAAGAAAAGTTATAAAACTTGGTTGTTTAAAAAGCGTGAGGTATTCACCTCTACTAATGATAAATTGAAAGCAACTTTTGTAGGTAAATGGGGTTACGTTTGGCGTTATTTGTTCAAATTGGATTTTCTAAAACAGCATAACCTTCGGTTTGAGGAAGGTCGTTTTATTGAGGATTTGATGTTTTCTTTACCTGCTGTTTTTTATGCTGAAAAAGTAGTGGTGGTTCCAGGTGCAGAATACTTGTATTACCAACGTGAGAACTCTATCATGACTAGAAAAGACGAAGCGCACCGTAAAAAACGTCGTGAAGATCATAATCATGCAAAAGCTTATCGAAAAGCATTTGCTGAAAAACATCATATTCAAATACCAGGTTTGGATACTGGTCGTACAGCCTATGTTTTACGGAAAATCGTAAAATTGATATGGAAGTAAGTGACGAACCTTTAGTATCAGTTATTGTTCCTGTATACAACGGGGAGCAATATGTGAAATCTTGTTTAGAGATGCTATTGGGCCAGTCTTACAAGAAACTCGAAATTATAGTAGTGGATGATGGGTCTAACGATCAATCAGGAGCTATTGCCGAAAAATATCCGATTAAACTTATCCATTTAGAGCAAAATAGAGGTCTTTCTGCAGCTCGAAATGTAGGCATTAGAGCGGCTACGGGAAAGTATATCCATTTTATGGATGTAGATGACACAATAAATACCGATTACTATAAGAATATGTCCGAGGCATTGGTGCTAACTGGTGCCGACCTAGCTTGCGGAGGTATGGTTAATCAAAAGTTTCGTCATAAAACTATTCGATTTAAACAACATAAAGTCTATTCTGATACAGAAGAAAAACTAAAGGTTACTTACGTTGGAAGGTGGGGTTATGTTTGGCGGTATCTGTTTCGTGTTGAATTTTTGCAAAAGCATAATTTGCATTTCGAAGAGGGGCGTTTTATAGAAGATTTAGTGTTTTCTTTACCAGCGGTTTACTTTGCAGAAAAAATGGTAGTAGTACCAAATGCTGATTACACTTATTACGAGCGTGAAAATTCCATTATGACTAAAGCTAATAGGGCGCATCGCGAAAAGGTACATCAAGATTGGCTCCATGCAAAGGCAAGTATGCTAGATTTTGCTCGTAAGCACAATTTCACCATACCGGGAGTAAATTCAGGTATGTTAGTTTATAAGTTGTGGAAAGTTAAAAATATTTGGACTAATCGTTAACATTTTGCATATATAGTAGCTCACCCAACCAAGAGTACTTTTTGTAAAACTTCCGTTCAATATAGTAATCTAAGCGTCGTCTGTCAAAACGGATCAATTTGATAAGATTTGGAAGAAGCTCGGCTTTTTTATTGAATAATAGCACGTCTGCCATAGCAACCTCATCCCACTTTTTCTTAAAGCCTAATCCATAACTAAAGGCATCGTCTTCTGCTCTGAGCAAACTAAGTCTATATTGTTGGCTTTTGCGCATTACAATTTGTCCCGCCATGTACGATGCATAATATGTAGCATCTAAAGGGAAATTGGTTAGTGGTAATATGTCGTTGTTCTCGTAGTACGTGTCTGAATTAGCACTTAGCATACAGTTCTGATATTCTTCCCGCCATGCCTTAATAAATGCTGATTGCGGCAATGCGGCAATAAACCAAGTTTCTACCATAGGAAATTTTTCATCGAGAGTATTCTCATCTGCATAATATAACACCGCTTCAGAACAGTCCTTTTGTTGAAGTTGTAAAGCCCAGTTAAGCGGTTTGGAAAGTAGTACAGTAGCATCAAGGTAGATTCCGCCGTGTTGTTCCAGGAGCATCAATCGAACCATGTCTGAGACGAAATTCGACGGTTTTTTTAATAGTTCTGTTGGAAAGTTGGGAAGGTATGCTGCAAGGGTAGGCCTATGAATAAAATGAACTTCATAGTCTGCATGTAGGTTTTTGATAATATCTAAACACAATTGAACAGTTGCCGAGTTTATGATCTCATCATTCCAATAAAGCCAAATGACTTTAGGTATGCGATCAATTACATTAGATTTTTCTCCAGATCCCCAAACAAAATTCTTTACCTTTCCATCAAAACGTGGAGTGCTTTGTCTTAAGAAGTCAAAGTAAAGCCTTAGTCGATGGTTAAGTTTAAATTTCATTATTTAAAATGTCTTTGATATCAGTTTTATAGCTGTTCAGGGAAGTTTATAGGTATGTAAGGTTTAACATCCATCACATATTTTAACCAGTTTGTAAAACTGTATTTCTCGTAAATCTCTTCTGGTAAATCTTTGTACGGCGTGGATATAAATTGTTCTAAGCCATTCAGGTTATTATCTTCTATAATAAAGATGTTCTCTGATCTATAAAAATCGTATTTTTTAATCAAGGCATTATTGGTAATAAGCTTTTTCTTGTAGCCCAAGGCCTCAAAAGGTCTCATCGAAAGTCCAGAATGTACATTATTTGCGAAATCGATAACTATTTTAGATTGAGAAACATTCTGCACATTTTCCGAAAAGGTGAGTTCATTACTCAATATATTTATCGGCTCATTTCTCACTTGACTAGCTTGCTCTTGGGAATAGACATATAGATTAATGGATGTTTTGAATCCTAAATCTTTTAGTTTCCTAGATATACTTAGTAGCAGTTCTATTCTATCTGCTTTATAATTTCCTACAAAATAAGCGTCATTTTTATTTTCTTTCGGATTAATGTCGTCGAAATAAAAATTTGTAAGAGGTAACAACTTTTCATTTTTCAAATCGTTAAAATCGAACACAAAAAATCTCTCGAAAAACTGTATCTTTTTGTAGGCCTCAGGATAAACATTCATGCCGTCCCACTGATAGGCAACTAACTTAGAAGAATGTCCTCTCACAGTTTCTATTAGCTTATCAGAAAAATTATCGGGACGGATGAAAAGCGTAAAATCAAATTGGTTGATATTTTGCTGTTTTAGTTTTTCTAATTGGTTAAAAAAATCTAATAATTGTTTTCTTTCTCTTTTGTAAGTTTTTATTCCAAAAACTATTTTTTTATAAAGATGAATCAGGTTGTTTTTTAAGCCGATTTTTAAATTTACATCACTTGAAATATTGAAAACGTCAAAGCCCAATGCCTCTAGGTTTTTTCTAAATCTATCAGGAAGTCCAATGTAGTCTGGAACCGCGACGAGAATAGTTTTGCCCTTAAATTCGTTTCTTAACATGAAGTAGTATCTCTCTTATTTCTGCTTTTTACAGCGATAAAACTACATAAATACCTACTGTTTCGGTACAAATAAAAGAAAATTATCTACGTTTGTGACAACATGACCGTCGTTTAGATGGTATGGCGCAGTTGGCGCAATGTTAGTAACAAAGGAAAACATGAGTAAACAGCAACGCTATTTCGATCTTAAATCAATACCTAATAAAGTTTGGGGGTTGGTTCGCAATCAAATAGTAGCCCGTAAGCATGGTCGGGTTGTTAAGTTTTGGCAACCCATTATATCTGATTACTTTGAAGGTAAAATAGAAAAGAATTCCTTAAAAGCTAAGCAACAAATTAGTGAAAAAGTCATTTGGCAATATTGGGGGCAATTAAACGACGGTTCTCCGCTACCAGCTGTTGTGCAGCGGTGCTTTGATTCTGTAGATAAATATAAAGGCGATTATCAGGTTATTCGCTTGAACGACGATAACATTAGAGAGTATCTAGATTTTCCTGACTTTGTTTGGGAAACAGAAAATAAAACCAAGTTTTCGAAAGTGTTTTTTTCAGATTTACTTAGGCTGTCACTGCTTCACGTTTATGGAGGTGTATGGCTAGATGCAACTATTTTGCTCACTGCTCCACTTTCGAAAGAATTTAGCAATCAAGACTATTTCGTTTTTCAGCGTAGTGATGACGAGCCGAATAAATCGTTCTGGGCTGGGCCTCATACCAGTTACTGGAGTTGGGATCCGAGATACAGAGTTAAAATGTTAAATAGTATCATTTTTGCAAAAAAGGGCAGTGTGGTAATCGCTACAATGGTCGATCTAATTCTGCATTATTGGAAAACACAAGATAAAATCATCAATTACTTCTTCTTTCAAATTCTATATGATGAATTGGTGAACGGTAAATTGAAAGGCTTAAAATGTTCGATTGTATCAGATACTTTGCCCCATGTTTTACGAGTATTGGTAGATGGCAACGATTACATGTCTTTAACAGCACTTTTGGAGATGGTTAATATGCACAAGCTTACTTATTTCGAAGACAAGCGTATTGCCGAATTAGATAAATTGTTAGCGCAAATAGACCTAACGGTTCAATATTAAATTTACAGAAGTAGGTTCTCAACAGCCACATCTTATTACTAAGTTTTAGTATATTCGCTGCTATTAAATCTAGAATTAATTTATGAAGATAGCAGTAATTGGTACTGGTTACGTAGGTTTGGTAACAGGTACTTGTTTAGCCGAAACAGGAAACAATGTAATTTGCGTAGATATTGTTGAAGAAAAAGTAAATAAAATGAAAGCAGGGCAATTGCCAATTTACGAGCCCGGCTTAGATGTACTTTTCCATCGCAATATTGCACAAGGTCGTTTGTCGTTTACAACTAATTTGGCAGAGGGCATAAAAGAAGCGCAAATTATTTTTATGGCATTACCTACTCCTCCAGGTGGTGACGGTGCTGCTGATCTATCTTATATTCTTGGAGCGGCAAAAGATATTTCAAAACTAATTACAGAATATAAAGTAATCGTAAATAAATCTACAGTTCCAGTTGGTACAGCCGATAAAGTTGCTGCCGTTTTTGCAGCGCATACCAGTATTGAGGTTGATGTTGTTTCCAATCCAGAGTTTTTACGCGAAGGTGTGGCGGTTGATGATTTCATGAAGCCAGACCGTGTAGTTATTGGCACAAGAAGCGAAAAAGCAAAGAAATTGATGGGTGAACTTTATGCGCCTTATGTGCGTCAGGGAAATCCAATCTACTATATGGACGAGCGTTCTTCGGAGCTCACAAAATATGCGGCCAATTCTTTCTTGGCTACCAAAATAACTTTCATGAACGAAATAGCCAACCTTTGTGAAATTGTTAGCGCTGATGTTGATGCAGTGCGTAAGGGGATTGGTTCTGATGACAGGATTGGCAAGAGATTTTTGTTTCCAGGCATTGGCTACGGCGGAAGCTGTTTCCCGAAAGATGTACAGGCACTAGAAAAAGCTGCGGTAGAGCATAAATACGATTTCAAGATTTTGAAAGCTGTAATGGATGTGAACGAAAAACAAAAAGTTGTTTTAACCGACAAAGTTTTGAAGTATTACAAAGATGACATTAAAGGCAAGAAATTTGCGCTTTGGGGTTTGGCCTTTAAACCAGAAACCGATGACATCAGAGAGGCGCCAGCATTGTACATCATTAAAGATTTGTTAGCTGCGGGGGCTCAGGTTACGGTGTTCGATCCAGAGGCGATGGAAAATGTTAAAGCATTGCTGGGAGATAAAATCAGCTATGCTAAAGACCAATATGAAGCTTTGGAAGGAGCAGATGCCTTGTTAATTGCAACAGAATGGCCGGTTTTCCGTAACCCTGATTTTGAGAAAATGGAAGAGGTGCTAAAAAACAAAGTTGTTTTTGATGGTCGTAATCTTTTCGATCTACAGAAAATGATTGACTTGGGTTATTATTACAACAGTATCGGTCGTAAAATTGTAAGCTAGATGGAACGTAAAAGAGTATTAATAACAGGTGCAGCCGGATTTTTAGGTTCGCACCTTTGCGATAGATTTATCAAGGAAGGATACCATGTTATTGGTATGGATAACCTGATTACAGGTGATTTGGCAAATATTGAACATCTTTTTAGGTTGGAGAACTTCGAGTTTTACAATCATGATGTTTCTAAGTTTGTTCACGTTCCAGGAAAATTGGATTATATCCTACACTTCGCTTCACCTGCAAGTCCAATTGATTATCTGAAAATTCCTATCCAAACCTTAAAAGTAGGTTCTTTGGGTACACATAATTTATTGGGCTTGGCAAAAGCTAAAGGAGCTAGAATGCTCATTGCGTCAACTTCCGAGGTATATGGCGATCCAAATATCAATCCACAGCCTGAAGAATATTGGGGCAATGTAAATCCAGTTGGGCCGCGTGGAGTTTATGATGAAGCAAAACGTTTTCAGGAAGCAATAACAATGGCTTATCATACTTTCCACGGAGTGGAAACCCGAATTGTGCGTATTTTCAATACTTACGGTCCGCGTATGCGACTAAATGATGGAAGAGTGTTGCCCGCATTTATTGGGCAGGCGTTAAGAGGCGAAGACCTAACTGTTTTTGGTGATGGCAGCCAAACGCGTTCGTTCTGCTATGTAGATGATTTGATTGAAGGTATTTATCGTTTGCTACACTCAGATTATGCTAGTCCAGTGAACATCGGTAATCCGGATGAAATTACGATTAAGCAGTTCTGTGAGGAGATCATCAAGTTGACGGGCACAGACCAAAAAATTGTGTACAAACCACTACCTCAAGATGATCCGAAGCAAAGAAGACCAGATATCACCAAAGCGAAAGAACTTTTGAGCTGGGAACCAAAAGTAAATAGAGCAGAGGGATTGAAGATCACCTACGAATATTTTAAGTCGCTATCGGCAGAAGCCTTAGCGAAAATAGACCATAAAGATTTTACTACCTACAATAAATAAAATGTCAAAAATTTTAGTTACAGGCGGAACCGGGTATATTGGTTCGCACACCGTTGTAGAATTGCATAACGCAGGCTACGAAGTGATTATTGTTGATAACCTTTCAAATTCCAACATCAAGGTTTTAGATCAACTGGAAAAAATTACTGGAAAGCGCTTTCAGTTTTTAGAACTTGATTTACAAGACACCAATGCTGTAGACAAATTTGCTGCGGATAACAAAGATATCACCGGTATTATTCATTTTGCAGCGTACAAAGCCGTAGGCGAATCGGTAGAACAACCGTTAAAATACTACAAAAATAACTTTTATACGCTCATTAACCTGTTGGCGGCCTATCCGAAAACCAACTTCGTGTTTTCTTCTTCTTGTACCGTTTATGGTCAGCCAGATCAATTGCCGGTAACGGAAGATAGCCCAGTGAAAAAAGCGGAATCTCCTTACGGCAACACTAAACAAATTGCTGAAGAAATTTTAGTGGAAACTGCTAAAGCTACTCCAGGTTTAAATGTGATCGCCTTGCGTTATTTTAATCCAGTAGGTGCGCACAAAACAGCTTTAATTGGCGAATTGCCAAATGGTGTTCCTCAAAATTTAGTGCCATTTATAACTCAATCGGCTATTGGTAAAAGAGGCGCAATTCAGGTTTTTGGTGATGATTACGATACAACAGATGGCTCTGCTATTCGAGATTATATACACGTAGTGGATTTGGCAAAGGCCCATGTTGCTGCGGTAAAGAGATTGGAAGATGGTAAGGTTGATGGTTATGATGTTTTCAACTTAGGAACTGGAAAAGGTTCTTCGGTTTTAGAAATTATCAATGCTTTTGAGCAGTCTACTGGTGAAAAATTAGATTACAAAATTGCACCAAGAAGAGAAGGTGATATCGAAAAAATTTATGGTGATGTTACAAAGTCTAAAAATGTATTGGGCTGGCAGACAGAACTAGATTTAAACGAGATGATGCGTTCTGCTTGGGAATGGGAAAAATATATCAAAGACAATCCTTTGTAGATGAAGTTAAGTGAGCACAAAGACCTGAAAAAGGAAATTTTGGCGCTGCCGATAAAAGAAAAGGATAAACTGCTTTTGCGCTTGGTAGCTAAAGATAAAGTGCTTACCGAACATTTACATTTCTTATTACTTGAAGATGAAAGCAACCTTAGAGATAGGGTTGCTTTTATTAAAAATGAGATAGAGACGGTTTTGGAAGATTTGCATGCCACTCCAAAAACCAGTGCGAAAGATACATTGTTGGTGCTTAGGAAGCTTACGAAGCAAATTAATCACTTTTATAAAGTGACAAAGGCAGATTTTGAAGAGATAGAATTAAAACTCTTGTTGTTCAATGCCTCACCTATGAAATTTAGATACAAAGTATATTCTCTTTCAAAAAATCACGAACAATTATTGGCAAATTATGTGGTTAAATCCATACAAATTGTGCTACGTAAATTTCAAAAACTTCATGAAGATTTACAGTTCGATTTAAAAGATCTAGTGAACGAATTGCTGAGTAAAGTTCATGAAAGTTATATCGGTAAAACTGCTGTAGATTTAGGTTTGGCGAAAAAATATTGATTGATTTCGGTTCTACATTTATATAACTTTTGATTTTAAACTTTTAACTTCACCAAGTGTTCGGTCTATTCAAAAAACGCAGTAAAGAACCTAATATCGATTTTTCTTCGATAGGTACTGACATGCATTCGCATATTATTCCTGGTATTGATGACGGTGCACCGAATTTGGAAGCCTCTTTAGCAATGGCAAGAAAATTTGTGTCGCTTGGCTTTAAAAAACTGATTGCTACACCACACGTGATGGCAGATTTTTATAGAAACACGCCAGATACTATCCATAATGGTTTAGATATTTTACGAGAAGGCTTGCTAAAAAATGAGATTAACCTAGAAGTTGAAGCAGCAGCTGAATATTATTTCGACGAAACTTTCATTAATAAATTGGATAGGAAGGAAGTGCTTGGTTTTGGCAATAAATACCTGCTATTTGAACTTTCCTATATAAACCAGCCACCAAATTTATTGGATGTGTTATTTAAAATACAAGATGCGGGCTTTTATCCAGTGCTGGCACATCCAGAACGTTATCCATATTATCATGGTAGTATCGAAAACTATCTGCAAATTAAAGAATACGGGTGCTTCTTGCAGTTGAACACGATATCGCTTACTGGCTATTATGGCAAAGGCGTTAAAAGTGCTGCTGAAAGCTTGGTAGATCACAATTGCATTTCTTTTTTAGGTAGTGATATGCACCACTTGCGCCATGCACAGGCGCTAAAAGACAGTTTAAATACATCGAGGGTAGAAAAACTGATCACACAAGGACAGTTGAATAATTTGTTGTTGTAACGTTTAGCCATAGGCACTAAACTTATAACCATTAAACCTTATTATAGCGGAAATACTTTTTGATGCGTCATTTCGAACGTAGAGAGAAATCTGTTGCATAAGGATTTCAAACTTTGAGATTTCTCTCTACGTTCGAAATGACGGTGGGCCTGGCGCAAAAAGATTTTAGCGGAAAGAAGGGCTACACAAGCCAAGCATTACTAACGCCTGTTTTCCAAAAAAGAAAAACTTCTACTTCGTTTACTCGTAACGCAATGCCTCTACCGGGTCTAATTTCGATGCTTTTTGTGCTGGATAATAACCAGAAAGAATGCCTACGATAATACAAAGTGCCAAACCGCCGGCAATAAATGCCCACGGAATTAGAAATCCACCACCCATCATCATAGATACAACATTGCCTAACGCTATCCCGAGTAAAATACCCATGATACCACCTAAAAGACAAATTACAATAGCTTCGATAAGGAATTGTTTCCTGATGACCACTGGATTTGCCCCGATGGCTTTTCTAATACCTATTTCGCGGGTACGCTCGGTTACTGATACCAGCATAATATTCATCAAAGCAATAGATGCACCCAACAAAGTGATGATACCAATAGCGATACCGCCCCACCTTACTAATTTTAAATTCTCGAAAAGTGTTTGGGCTACCGCATCACTTTTGGTGATTTCGAAGTTGTTGGCCTCACCAATTTTCAACTTGCGTATAGCTCTAAACGTAGAAGTAGATTCGCCGATAATATTCTCTACCAGATCTTGACTTGGTACAATTACAGTGATGGTATAAGATGGATTTGCGTTTGAGTTTATAAGTTTCGCCTTGAATAAAGGTACATAAACTGCACGGTCTATACTTGCTCCCATGCTAGAGCCTTTGGCCACCAGCACACCTATTACTCTTAAGCGGTTATTACCGGCAGTGATCACTTTATCGAGCGGGTCTGCGCCTTTAAATAGCGTTTTAGCGATCTCAGAGCCGATAATGCAAATATTTGGCCCGCCTAAGGACTCCGAATTATTGAAACTTCTGCCTTGGGCTAGCTCTAAACCCTGCGCAGCCAAGCCATTTTCGTCTATACCGCGTATATTAATGTTAGGGTTAGTTTTTTCTTGAGCATATTTAACTGTAGAACCACCGCTAGCAAAAACACTTATAGACACACCTGCCGGTGAATTTAATCTCTCTTTAAATTTAAGCGCATCTTCATATCTAATGGGCTTAAAGCTTTTAGGGCGTTCGCCAGATCCACCAATTCTAATACCAGTGCCTCTGTTTCTAATGGTAAAAGAGTTGGCGCCCATACTAGAGAAAGCATCGGTCATTTTATACTCGATGGCATCTATGGTTGTCAAAATTCCCACTAGTGCAGAAATACCGATAGCAATAATGAGGGCTGTAAGAAAAGTACGCAAACGGTTACTTTTAATAGATTGCATCGCTAATCGTACGTTTTCTCTATAGTTCATTGCTGGTAATTGGATGTTAAATAGGCAGGAAAGCTACACTTTCTTTTTAAAATACACCTATGTAAAAATAAAAAGTCTCGCTGTTAAGACAACGAGACATCGGGAAATGTTACAAAGTATTAGCTTTTAAACCGAGAAACTTGTGCCACAACCGCATGTGCTAGCCGCATTTGGGTTGCTAAAGGTAAAGCCTCTCGAGTTTAGGCCGTTTTGCCAGTCAATTTGCATACCCATCAAATACATCTGATGAGCTTTGTGCATAAACACCTTTATGCCATCAATTACAAATTCTTGATCGCCTTCTTTCTTTTGATCAAAACCTAAAACGTAGTTCATGCCAGAACAGCCACCACCTTCAACGCCAACACGTAGACCAAAGTCTTCAGCAATTTCTTGTTGGTCTTTAAGCTTATTTAATTCGGCAACTGCACCTAAAGTAAAGGTTACAGGTGCAAAAGTTGTTTCAACAGGATTACTCATCTTTATTTTAAAATTATGATAAACAAATATAAATATTTATGTACATTTTTGCCTGTCGTTATGGCTAATATTACGATGTATAAACAAAACTAAAATGGATTTAAGTAAATTTCTTTGGAACTCGGCAACACTAGCATTGGGTGGTACTATCATTGTGGTTGTAGCATACTACATGGTGAGAAACGATATAATGTCGTTTTTGCAGCGTAGAAAAGAACCAGCACAGCCTGATAGCAAAGCAGATTTTTTAAGTCTTCGTTTGCAGGCGCATGAGCGGATGATCATTTTTGTAGATCGGATAAATCCATCGAACTTGCTGTTGCGTTTGCATCAATCTGGAATAGAAACTGCAGCGTTGCAAATCGTAGCGGTAAACGAAATTAAAACCGAATTTCAGCATAATATTACACAACAACTTTATTTGGAGGCGGGTACGTGGACGGTTATCCAAAAGTTGAAAGATGATACCATTGCAATGATTAATAATGCAGTAAAGAACCTGCCTGCAGACAGTTCGGGGGTTGAGTTAAGTAAGAAAGTGCTGAACCATATGAGCGAAATTGCCGAAAATCCATACGAACTTACCATCGGCTTAATTAAACAAGATATACATAAACTATTTTGAGGTTAATCGTTTTCATTGCGGTTAATCGTTTAAACCGTTTAATCGAACCAGCTTTTAATTAACAGTTGGTGGGTTGTCAGTTAACCGATTAATCAATTTCAACTCCCGATAGCTATCGGGATAACCAAATCAATAAACCAAGTATACCATGGACAAAAAACATACAACCACTTCCGGGATTGAGATCAAGCCTGTTTATCCGGCCAATTCCAAACAAAAGGAGTTGCCAGGAGAGTTTCCTTTTACCAGAGGCATACAAAAAGATATGTATCGTGGTAGATTGTGGACCATGCGCCAGTATGCAGGTTTTTCTACCGCTGAAGAATCTAATAAGCGTTACCATTATTTATTAGCTCAAGGTACTATGGGTTTATCGGTAGCTTTCGATTTACCTACACAAATTGGCTACGATTCTGATGATGATATGGCCGAAGGGGAAGTTGGGAAAGTTGGTGTAGCGATAGATTCTTTGAAGGATATCGAAATTTTGTTTGACGGCATAGAGTTGCAGAAAATTACTACATCTATGACCATCAATGCTACTGCTTCTATTTTATTAGCGATGTATATTGCGTTGGCAAAGAAACAAGGTGCAGATTTGTCACAAATTTCGGGAACAATTCAGAACGACATTTTAAAGGAGTATGCAGCTAGGGGTACTTACATTTATCCGCCGAAACCTTCCATGCGTATCATTACCGATATTTTCGAATATTGCAGTAAAGAATTACCAAAGTGGAATACGATTTCCATTTCTGGTTATCATATTCGCGAAGCCGGTTCTACTGCAGTGCAGGAATTGGCCTTTACACTATCCAACGGGAAAGCTTATTTAAATGCGGCGCTACAAAAAGGCTTGGATATTAACGTATTTGCCAAAAGACTATCGTTTTTCTTCAATTGCCATAATAATTTTTTTGAAGAAATTGCCAAATTTAGGGCTGCAAGGCGGATGTGGGCAAACATCGTTAAAAATTTGGGTGCAACGGATGAAAAGGCGATGATTCTTCGTTTCCATACACAAACAGGTGGCTCTACTTTAACTGCACAACAACCCTTAAATAACGTGATGCGGGTATCGAACCAGGCCCTTGCTGCGGTATTGGGCGGTACACAGTCGTTACATACCAATGGTTACGACGAGGCCTTATCGTTACCCACAGAGGCTGCGGCCAAAATCGCTCTGCGTACACAACAGATTATTGCGTTTGAAAGCGGTGTTACTGATACGGTTGACCCGTTGGCTGGTTCGTATTTTATTGAAGCATTAACGGATGAGATTGAAGCTGCTGCTATTATATATATAGATAAGATAGAAGCAATGGGTGGTTCGGTGAATGCGATAGAGAATGGTTACATCCAACAGGAGATTGCTGATGCCGCATACCAATATCAAAAGGAAGTAGAGAGTGGTGATCGAATTATTGTAGGGGTGAACAAATTCACTCAAAATGAAGGTAGTTTTGATGAGGTGTTTAATATAGATGAGTCTATTAGAACGATACAAATTAACAAGCTTAAGAAGTTAAAAGCCGAAAGAAATAACCAAGCTGTTGAAGCTGCGCTTTTAAATTTGAAAAACGCAGCAAATGGAACTGAAAATTTAATGCCATTTATATTGCTTGCTGTAGAAGAATATGCTACCTTAGGAGAAATAGCAAACTGCTTACGTGAGGTGTTCGGCGAGTACTAAAAATACTCCTAAAAGTGATGTGGAAAAATAGTTATTAACATCAATTATTTAGGTGGGCTCATTTATGCTGTTGCTGATTAAGTAGTTACAAAATAATTCAAAAAAATATTCGGAATGTTGATAATTTTTTGAATATTCGAAGTCCCAAATGTGCGGTATCTAATCGCACCTTTTAGAACTGAAAACCAATAGATTATAGAAAACGATATGGAAAAAACTTGTACCGAAGTGTGGAATAGCTGTCTTCAAATCATTAAGGATAATATTCCGAATCAAAGTTTCAAAACTTGGTTCGAACCAATATCTGCCCTTAAGCTAGAAGGCAAAGTTTTAACCATACAGGTGCCTAGTTTATTTTTTTACGAATGGCTTGAAGAACACTATGTTGGTTTGCTTAGAAAAACGGTAAAAAAGCAGTTAGGAGACGAAGGTAGATTGGAATATAATATAGTGGTAGATAAGTCGTCTAGCACAGGGTCTCCATATACTACAAATATGCCATCTAACGGTAATGGTGCAGAGGCTAAAACGCAGTCTATGCCTATACCTGTTGCTATTAATAAAGACATTAAAAATCCGTTCATTATTCCGGGTTTAAAAAAGCTAAATGTAGACCCTCAATTAAATCCTAATTATACTTTTGATAATTATATAGAAGGAGATTGTAACCGTTTAGCTCGCTCTGCAGGTTATGCAGTAGCTGCAAAGCCGGGAGGAACTTCTTTTAATCCGTTAATGATATATGGTGGAGTAGGTTTAGGTAAGACTCACTTAGCCCAAGCTATTGGTAACGAAATTAAACGCAATATGCCAGACAAACTGGTGATTTATGTGTCTTGCGAAAAATTCTGCCAACAATTTGTAGACTCGTTAAAGAACAATACCATTAACGATTTCGTGAACTTCTACCAAGCAATGGATGTAATCATCATGGATGATGTGCACAACTTTGCCGGTAAAGAAAAAACTCAGGATATCTTCTTCCACATTTTTAACCACCTACATCAATCAGGTAAGCAAGTGATTTTAACATCAGATAAAGCACCTAAAGATTTAGCAGGTTTAGAAGAAAGATTGTTAAGCCGTTTCAAATGGGGCTTATCTGCAGATTTGCAGGTGCCAGATTTAGAGACTCGTGTAGCTATCCTTAAAAAGAAAATGTATGCTGATGGTATTGAGTTGCCAGGTGAGGTAGTTGAGTATGTAGCACACAACATTGATAATAACGTTCGTGAGCTGGAAGGAGCAATGGTTTCATTACTTGCGCAATCTACTTTGAATAAGAAAGACATCGATTTAGCGTTAGCTAAACAGATGTTAAAGAACTTTATCAAAAATACTTCGAAAGAAATTTCGATGGAATATATACAGAAATTGGTTTGTGAATATTTCGAGGTGCCAGTAGACATGGTAAAATCACAAACACGTAAACGTGAAATTGTGCAAGCTCGTCAAATCTCAATGTATTTGTCTAAGAGCCATACCAAATCTTCATTAAAAACCATTGGTGCATTCTTTGGCGGTAGAGATCACTCGACCGTAATTTATGCTTGCCAAACAGTAGAAGATTTGATTGAGACGGACAAGAAGTTTAAAGCTTACGTAAACGATATTCAGAAAAAGCTGAAAATGAGTTAATACTCGTATAACGCATAAAAAAGGCTGAGCAAATTTGCTCAGCCTTTTTTATGTTAACCAATTCGTCATTGCGAGGCACGAAGCAATGACATAACTTAATATCTACAAATTTGCCAACCCATAAAACAGACCAGCTACATGCAAAGCCTGATCAATCTTGTTATCCTTTAACAACTGCTTCACTTCATCAATACTGTATAGCTCTACGTTTAAAATTTCATGTTCATCTAAATGTTGCTCGTGAGTTTTCACACCACCTTTCAGTAAATAAGTAAAGGTTTGGTTAGTTGCCGTTGCGGGATTTGGGTATAAAGTCGCAATCAGCTCGCAGCTATCAAAGCTGTATCCGGTTTCTTCCAATAATTCTCTTTTAACAGCAACTTCAGGAGCTTCATCGCCATCAATTACACCTCCCGGAATTTCTAATGAAATGATATCTCCCGCAAAGCGATATTGACGCACCATAATAATTTGATTGTCTTTAGTTAAGGCAACTGCGTTTACCCAATTTGGATATTCCAGTACGTAATAATCATCCTTAACGGTTCCATTTTGTAGTTTGCAAGTATCAACTCTTAAAGTTGCCCATTTTTCTTGTACTAAATATTTAGAGGCAAGTTTCTGCCATTTTTTTATTTCCATGTAGATTGTTGTAAAGTTGTATGCTTTCGAGTATTTTGCTGATACTCCCTTTACGGAGCAGGGGGTAAATATTGCTGTATAATTTCCTGTCTGTGAAAGTTTGTCAAATGCACAATTTTATGCTTCTCTGCTAAAACTTTGTAGATAAGATTCAGTCTTGGAGCAATCAAAGTATTTCGTTCTGGACTAATACCTAGCTCGTAATACAAAAACTCACTTAACGTGTCCAGTTTTTCAGCTGGAATATCAGTTTCGTTCAGCCAACTCTCAAAAACTGATAAGTCAGTGTTTTCCAAAACAGAAGGTGGTAAATTGAAAGAAGTCTGTAAAGTTTCGTTTAAGAGTAAATTAGCTTGTGCTAAATCTCCTTCTAATTTTAATCCCATAATTCTAGCTAACACCTGGGCCAGCCGTTCAATTTCTGCTGTAAGTAAGTCTCTTCTGTACATTTTTATGGTTTTGCGTTTAGCGTCGGGCGTTTGTTTCTAAATCGTAATTCAAGTTACCAACTTCCACTACTTCCACCACCGCCAAAGCTACCGCCGCCAAATCCACCGAAACCACCGCCACCGCTTCCTCCACCGAAGCCGCCACCAAAACCACCGCCAGAATTACGGCCGCTACCAAATAGCATTCCCCAGAAAATAGCATCAGAAACACCACGGCCGCCAATAATTTCGCCACCGTTGCCGCCACCACCACGTTTCATCAGAATGATAATCACAATAATGATAACCAATATAATGATACCAGAACCAGCACCACCAACACTCTTCTTTGTTCTAGGTTTATCATTTTTGTATTCGCCTTTTACTAACGAAATGATAGAATTAGTTCCAGCATCAATGCCAGCATAATAATTTCCTTCCTTAAAAAATGGCTTAATGTCGTTTTCGATAATTCTTTTAGTGTAGATATCAGGTAATGCACCTTCTAAACCATATCCAGTTTGTATCGATAGTTTGCGGTCGCCAAGTGCCACCAACAAAACTACGCCATTGTTCTTTTCCTTACCGCCAACTCCCCAATTTCTTCCCAGCTTGTAGGCATATTCATTAATATCGTAATCTTCAACAGATTTAATGATCACTACAGCAATCTGGTTCGACGTCGAATCATCAAAAGCTACAAGCTTACGTTCTAAGTTGGCTACTTGATCGGCAGATAAAGTATTGGTAAAATCATTTACGAGCCTATTAGATTTCTTCGGAAAATCTTGAGAAAATCCGAAAGTGAAAGTAAGTAGCAAGGTAAATAGCAGAAATATTTTTTTCATCCGTATATATGTAATAAGTGATGATTAGTAAATAGCAATAATTGAATTAGCTTTTGTGTTGATCTATAAAATAGATGTCATTCGGAAGTTCGTTCACATCATCATTTTTATTTGGGAAAAATGTCGATAGTTTTTCTCCAGCTAAAGCGATGCCGGCAATAACCCCTTCGCATAAATTTCCAGCCATAAAATGAGCTCTCATTGCCGTTTTGGTTGTTTCCCAAAAATCAGACGGAACCAATTTGTTAATGCCTCTATCACCAATAATTGCAAACTTATGGTCTTCGGTTGCTAAATAAATCAATACGCCGTTATGTTGTGAAGTCTGGTCCATCCCTAATTCATGGAAATAAACCGCTGCTCTTTCATAAGCATCTCCCTTGCAATATTTCTCAACAGCAATCCTAATTTCTCCAGAAGTCGCTTTTTCAGCTTCAGTAATAGTATGGGCAATTTGCTCCTGTTCTTGGGTAGTGAAAATAGACATAAGTATAAATTAAAAAGTAAAGGGTAATGTATAATTCAAAAGCGAACTTATACATTACCCTGTAAAAAAGGTTTTTTATAACTAAAATTCTACCTTAGGAGCATTTTGAGAACCAGCGTCCGCTTTAAATGCCGCCTTTTGTGAAAAGCCGAACATTCCAGCAGTAAGGTTGTTAGGGAACGATCTGACCTTAGTGTTGTAAGTTTGTACAGAGCTGTTATAATCAGTACGAGCAACAGTAATTCTGTTTTCGGTTCCTTCTAACTGTGCCGATAAATCTCTGAACTGATCTGTAGCCTTTAACTGCGGATAGTTTTCTGTCAATACCATCAAACGACCCAAAGCTTGTGTAATCTGTCCCTGAGCTTGTTGGTACTTCTGCATATTTTCTTCAGTAAGCTTATCTGGATCTACAGTAATCTGGCTTGCTTTGCTACGAGCTTCAATCACAGCGGTCAATGTCGACTCCTCAAATTTTGCAGCACCTTTTACTGTACTTACTAAATTTGGTATTAAATCCGCTCTACGTTGGTATTGTGCTTCAACAGCACCCCATTTTGTTTTAACATCTTCATCTAGCTTTACTAAACTGTTATATCCACAGCCACTAAACAAAGCTACTATTGCAACAATCGCAACAATTCCAATTAAAACTTTTTTCATGTTATTTCTTTTTAGGTTTTTTATTTTGATGATTAGATATCAATATCCGTTCCTTGTTACTAAAACAGATAAAAAACTGACAACTTGCCATATTTAACCACAAGATAAGTAAATAAAATAAGAGCATCTAATATCTGTTTGTACAACAATCAGACAATTTAACAATAAAACAATCCAACAATAATCCTAATTTTGCAATGTTCGAGATAAAAACTCGACTATTGATATGCAAAAAGACATCGAAATTACCATTGTTCCTCACAATGTAGATAATCAGGCCGCAATTACAGAAAGCCTTGCCAAAGCATTAAATGTAAGCGCCCAAAAAATCACAAGTTTCAAGATATTAAAACGTTCTATCGATGCTCGTTCGAGAAAGGTTGTTTATCGGATGCAGGTTCGAGCCTTTATAGACGAAGATTACATCTCCGAAGAACAAATATTTAAGTATCCCAAAGTAAGCGATGACAAAAAAGTAATCATTGTAGGCGCTGGCCCCGCTGGATTATTTGCCGCATTGCAATGTTTAGAAAATGGTTTAAAGCCAATAGTGGTAGAACGAGGAAAAGATGTAAAGCAACGTCGTAGAGATTTAGCTGCTATCAATAAGCAAGGTATCGTAAATACAGAATCTAACTATTGCTATGGCGAAGGCGGCGCCGGAACTTACTCTGATGGTAAATTGTATACCCGTTCTAACAAACGCGGCGATATTAATAAGGTACTGCAAATTTTTGTGCAACACGGTGCCGATGAAGACATCACAATCGATGCTCGACCCCACATCGGAACCAATAAACTACCGCATATCATTACTGCCATTCGCGAAACCATTCTCGAAGCGGGGGGAGAGGTACTTTTCGACTCAAAACTCACAGATCTGATTATCAAAGATGGAAGCGTTCAGGGGATTATCATAAACCACGAGCAGGAAATCCCTGCTAAATCAGTTATCTTAGCAACCGGTCATTCTGCTAGAGATATCTACGAACTTTTACATCGCAAAAATATTTTAATCGAGGCTAAACCTTTCGCCCTAGGAGTAAGAATAGAACATCCTCAAGACATCATCGACCAAGCACAATACCACTGCGATATCAGGAGCGAATATCTTCCGCCCGCATATTATAGTTTGGTAGAGCAAGTTAAAAGTCGCGGTGTGTTTTCATTTTGTATGTGTCCGGGAGGTATCATTGCTCCCTGTGCTACAGGTTTAGACGAAATTGTGGTCAACGGATGGTCACCATCAAAGCGAAACAATCCCTACGCAAATTCAGGTACTGTAGTTCAAGTCACTTTAGATGATGTTCAAGGTTACGATCCGCTGCGGATGTTACATTTTCAAGCCGAAATAGAGCAAAAGGCATTTGAAGCAGGTGGCGGCAACCTGGTTGCGCCCGCACAACGTATGATTGACTTTGCAGAAAACCGTCTATCGCTCGATTTGCCAAAGAACTCTTACCTGCCGGGTACAAAAAGTGCAATGCTAGATAATATACTTCCCGAGTTTGTTTCGGAGAGTTTACGTGGCGCACTTCCAGTCTTTGGAAGAAAAATGAAAGGTTACTACACTAACGAAGCAATTTTAGTCGGTGTCGAAAGTAGAACATCTTCTCCTGTGCGCATACCGAGAGATAAGGAAACTTTCCAGCACCCGCAAATCAAAGGGCTTTATCCTTGCGCCGAAGGTGCCGGTTACGCTGGCGGAATTGTATCTGCGGCAATAGATGGTATCAACTGTGCAAACGCAATTCTAAATCAGCATAAACATTAACCTCGTAAATTCGTTTTACTTAGTAAGTAACCAAACTGTGCAATCAAGAAAGTTGAAATGAAAAAGACATTAATCATAGGCGCAAGTCCAGATGCAAGTAGGTATTCCTATAAAGCGGCTCACATGTTAACCGGTCGTGGCCACCAAATTGTCAACGTAGGTATTAAAAAAGGAGAAGTTGCAGGTGCGCCTATAGAAAAACCGCAAACCATCCATCAAGATATAGATACCATAACACTTTATATTGGTCCCGCAACACAGCCAGAATACTTCGATTATATCATTGCCACCAAGCCACAACGCGTCATCTTTAATCCTGGTACCGAAAATAGAGAACTGCAACGAGTATTAGATGCAAACAATATAGAATATACGGAAGCTTGCACCTTGGTTATGTTGGCAACAGGCCAATATTAGTTTTAAAAGTTTTAGAAAATCAAAATTACAGCTGCTATGAAAAGATAGTCCCGCTGTACATTACAAGTCCGCACTCGTACCTCGCTTGCGGGCTTTTCATTTCCATCGGGTTTACTCTTCAAAGGCATTGCCATTGGTATTCCGCTTACCTGCATGTTGCCTATAGGTCAATCTTTGCGTCCTTTGCGGAGCTCTTGCTTTCTTTGCGATAATATAATGTAATGCGGAATGTCCCGGATTTTATAATAAACATAGTATTAAAGCTCATTTGCGGTGGACATATCTGTACATGTATCAGCATTTCGATAATAGCATATCATTTTTTCTCATTGTATTCCAGCTGGTTGTGCCTTGTGTCAAATAAAAAACGCTTCTTGTGTTGTGTGTGGATATATTTTTTCTACCTTTGCACTCCGCTTCGGAGGAAGAGGGG
>NZ_JBYFBY010000009.1:0-122882 GCF_057652195.1 Pedobacter sp. T50_32
AACGTTCTGCTTTCCCTCGGCTCCCCGGCCACGTGTACCCTTGCCTCGCTCGATTTCCTTACTGGCCACCGAAAAGTAACCCTCATCCAGTTCTATCATCCCTTCCAGTGTATACCTTGCATCCCGGTTGCCCATCGCCCTGCGGAGTTTGTGTACCATCGCCCATACCGGTTCGTAACGCTTCAATCCTAATTGCTTCTGGAGTTCGTTGGTGGAGAATCCCTTTTTTGTGCAACTCATCAGGAACATCGTTTTGTACCACACCAGAAACGGCAGCTTGGAGCTCTCCATGATCGTACCGCTGCGCAACGAGGTGCGGAAACGGCAACCTTTGCATTCATAACTCCATTTACCCTGTAACCAATAATGGGAAGTGCCCCCGCATCGCTTGCAGACAACCCCTTCCTTATCACGCTGCTCCTTGAAATGCAAACGACAATCTTCCTCCGAACCGAAATGAGCCGTAAAACTGAATATGTTCATAATCCCTGCTTTTTGAGCGCTAATATACTAAAAATATTAGGTGTGTTTGCGGAGAATCAGATAGATTTTTCAAAACACTCAAGTCCATACTCGCATTATGAAAAATTAATAAATTAGATGAAAGATATTTAGAAAGTTCGTCTTCCCATAATTCTTGAAAATTAAGGGAAAATTCTACATCTTCATATGAAATTCCGTGTATTGAAGTATGAGTTTTTAAAAACTTTTCTGATTTTGGTGGATTTATATAGTGTTTTGTCGAATAAACTATTGTGTCATTTTTCACGAAGCATAATCCGATTGCACAAGCACTTAATCTACTGTTATTTGCTGTCTCAAAGTCAATAGCAATAAAATCAAATTTATTTTCAAAGTACTCAGGGAATGTATGAGGATTTTTAAATTGATTGAATTTCAATTTTTGCAAAATCGCTTGTTCGTATTGAGGTTTTACTTTATAACCAACTTGTTTTGCTTTTTTTAGCCAAGGTTCAAGAATATAGTTTGGTGTATTTTCGATAAAATTATAGAATAGAAATTCATTGTTTGTTTCAGGATTTATTCCCGAAACTTCCATTTCAATTTGATTTTTTGGTTTAGGTTTAAAAAAGTTAAACATAGTTCATTTTGTATAATTCAGACGAGTTTTGGTGTAATATGGCATATAACGTTTGGCAAATTGGCGATGGAGCCGACTTTTAGCACAAATGTTGAATAGAATTACTAATCTTCAACATTGCACAAAAGTTCAATAGAAGTACTTCACCGGCTCTATTGCCAATTTGTTTGTTATGTGCCGTTTTATTCCATTTTATACATTTAACAATTGCTGAAACGTAAAGTCGGGTTTAAACATTTCAATTTCGTTTTGAGTTGATTCTTCTTGTGCTTCTTTGCCATAGATAAACATTTGCTGTTCATAATTTTTAACAGCCTCTTCAATGCTATTAAATTTTCCATCGGCTAGATTATCAGACAATATCAAGGCATCCACCAACCCACTATTTACTCCCTGCCCTGCAAAAGGCGGCATCAAATGTGCGGCATCCCCAATCATTGTTATGGGTAATGGGCGCTTGCTTTTCCAAGGCTTTTCTAAAGGAAATATCCGTGTAGCCAATCCTACAAATGACAACGTCGTATGAATCAATTCTTTGTAGCGTTCGTCCCAATCGGAAAATTCTTTCAGAAGAAAATCAACGACACTATTTCTGTTTTGAAAATCTACCTGCGTTTGGTTTTTCCATTCATCAGGTGTTTTAAAACTTATTCCAAAATGCAATGCACCATTATTATTGGGGTTAGCAAATAATAAATTACCTTGGTGAGATGCCATTAGCCGGTTTCCATTGCATAGCTGAAAAAATCCAGGACAGTTTATCTCTGGTTGATGAATATCGGCTTGTATATTGAAAGTACCTGTTTCTTCAACTTCCGTGTCGGTAACAAATTTTCTTACCTTGGACATCCCGCCATTGGCAAGAATAACCAAATCTGCTGTTTCACTCGGTTTATTCTCAAAAGTTAGTGTCCACTTCTTCTTACCAGGTTCAAGCATAACAAGTTTTCTATCCCAAATAACCGTGTCGTTTTCTAAACTATTCAACAAGATAGCCCTTAAGTCATTTCTGTTTATTTCAGGATTGTCAAATCGATTTTCGGGCTTTACATTTTTTGTGGATAAAATATTGCCTTTTTTATCAGCAATATTTACACCCATTGGTAAGGCTAAGTCATAATAAGTTTGTAACAATCCCGCTTTTTTCATTGCTTCCTGACCTGAACCTTTGTGTAGGTCAAGGGTTCCACCAAAAATTCTTGCCTCTCGGTCGTTGTCTCTTTCGTAAACTGAAACGTCTATGCCGTTTTGCTGTAATAATTTTGCCATAGTCAGTCCAACGGGTCCACCACCAATTATTGCAACGTTCTTATCACTAAGTAAATTCATTTGTTTGTCTGTATCTATTCGCATTGTCATTCAAAAATGGCCCATAACGGGAAACGCATTGGCGAAGTGGCGGATAAATTGGACGAAAAGTTCAATTTAGCAGTGACGTAGCCGATGTGTTTCCACAGAAGCTAAATTATTAAAAAAAGCTGAATGTGGAACACATTCGGCGGAATAAAATGCAGAAACTTTCAATTTAGCACTTAACCTGCCATTTTGCCAATGCGATGTTATGTGAAGGAATTTTTAGTATCTTTGTATTCAAATAATTCACATTTTATGTATTTCAGCAAGCCTTGGTAATTAAAAATTAAAGTAAATTATTAAATCGTCTTTTTGAGACGGTTGCTATTTGGTACGTTAATTTTTAATTTAAAATAAGGTAATAATGAAAAATATAAAACCCTTAACTTTTCCGTTTAATTCGGAAAATAATACATCCATAAAACAAAGTCTTTTTCGATTTCGAGAATATTTTGATTCTTCTACAATTGTTGGTTTAGGCGAAAACTCACATTTCATAAAAGAGTTTTTTACATTCAGGCATCAAGTTATTGAGTTTTTAGTAACTGAATGTGATTTTGACACCTTGGCATTTGAGTTTGGTTTTTCTGAAGGATTAGAAGTTGATAAGTGGATAAAATCACAAATTCCATTCGACGATTTGGATAAGTTACTGTCACACTTTTATTATCCAAATGAGTTTAAAGATACTTTGCTATGGCTTCGTCGGTATAATCAAGACAATAATAATCAAATTACCTTTTTAGGTGTGGATATTCCTAAAAATGGAGGTTCTTATTTTCCAAACTTTCGTATTGTATCTGATTATTTGCAAAGACTTTCAATCGTTTCTTCTGATGTCTTACAGAAGATTTTAAATCTTGCTGAGAAATTTGATTTCTATTCGACTTCTCAGCTTGCGTTAAATTTATCGCTTTTTGATGAAGCTGAACATAATGAATTAAAAGCATTGCTATTAAAAGTTTACATTCGTTTGGTCACTCTTCAACCAAAACTGGAAAGTTTAGAGTTTCAATCGATACTTCATCAAGTTAAAGGCTTGATTTATATGAATTATAATGCTGATGCTATGGAAAGCTTCATTACTGAAAAGGGAATTGAGGGAGATATGGGAGCAAAAGACCAGTATATGGCAGAAAGTATTGATTGGTTTTTGAAAAATTCACTTGGTAAAAAGATTATTTTAGTTGCCCACAATGCTCACATTCAAAAAACTCCGGTCGATTTTGACGGATTTATTAGTTGTTATCCAATGGGGCAAAGACTTTCGATGACTTTTGGAGAAAAATACAAAGCATTTGCAATAACTAATCTACGTGGAGAAACTGCCGCATTGTATCCTGATAATGATTATCAATTTGGTTTTAGGGTTGATAAATTTCCACTTGATTCTCCAGAGTCGGATTCTGTTGAATTTTTTATGCAGGAATTATCAGGAAAAGAATGCTGTTTAATAATCAATAAAAGTAAGGAATTAAAAAATTGTAGTAAGATTCGTTTTGATTCTATATATCTAAAAACTGAAATAGTAGATTCTTTTGATGGGATTTTCCTAATAGAAAAATCAACTGTTTCAGAAATAGTGGATTGAGAATAATGTAAATTTGATTTCGAAACGGTACTTTCTTTTTTGGAGGTGCCGTTTTATTCTTTCACATAACGGGAAACGCATTGGCGAAGTGGCGGATAAATTGAACCGAAAGTTCAATTTAGCAGTGACGTAGCCGATGTGTTTCCACAGAAGCTAAATTATTAAAAAAAAGCTGAATGTGGGACACATTCGGCGGAATAAAAAGCACAAAAGTTGAATTTTGAACTTAACCCGCCATTTTGCCAATGCGATGTTATGTGTAGTTTTTTAGTATCTTTGTCAGATGAAATTATCAGATTAGCAAATTTACTTTACGCAACGTATAGGAAGAGAATAGTTTAGTATTATTCTTCGTTTCCTTATTGTCTCTTATTGTAAATTAAATATGTTAAATAATGAAAAATTACTTCGAAAGTCCTTTTAAAGGAAAAATAATCAAAGACCACATAACTAATCCCAATATAATTTCGGGTAAATATTCTTATTATTCTGGTTATTATCACGGTCATTCATTTGACGATTGTGCTCGTTATCTGTTTCCGGACAGGAATGATGTCGATAAACTAATTATCGGTTCTTATTGTTCAATAGGGAGCGGTGCAAGTTTCATAATGGCAGGTAATCAAGGTCATAAATATGATTGGATTTCCAGTTTTCCATTTTTTTATATGTCTGAATTTGATGTTTTCAGTAAAAGCCAAGATGGATTTCAAAAAGCAGGAGATACAGTTGTTGGGAATGATGTTTGGATTGGTAGTGAAGCTATGATAATGCCAGGAGTTCAGATAGGAGATGGAGCTGTTATTGGCAGTCGTGCTTTGGTTACAAAAGATGTTGAACCTTATTCAATTGTAGGGGGAAATCCAGCCAAATTGATAAAAAAGAGATTTAGTGATGATGACATCCAAAAATTGCAGGAAATGAAATGGTGGGAATGGGATGAAGAAACCCTTTTTGAAGCAATGCCAATTCTTTGTTCAAATAAAATCGATTTGTTGTACAAGTTTTTTAGAAAAATGAAATGATAAAAAGAAGGTTCCGAAATTCGGAGCCTTTTTGTTTTAACTGCGTTTGCGGCTAAAATTACACATAACTTATTTATTGATACGGCTTTTCTGTACAAAACAGCATAATACTTGATGTTTTTGTGCAGGTTTGTTTCTTTATTTGATCAAATATAACGAAAGTAGGTAGACAATGATTTCTTATTTCTCATCAAGTAATCACGTTACCTCCAATACCTTTTCACTTCAAACGCATAGGCATTTTTCTCATCCACTGCTTGGGTTGCTACCGTTTCAACATTCCAAGCGACAGCTTCGAATTTCGGGAAGAAGGTATCTGCACCAAATTCGCCCTGCACATGGGTAATAAACATCTCTTGAACACAATCAAGCGCTAAAGCTTCTCGGTAAATTTGTCCGCCTCCAATTATGAAAACGGTTCGTTCCACTTCATTTTTATAATGATCCAAACAGGATTCCAAGGAAGAAAAAACAACTGCTCCAGGAGCATGATATTCGGTATTGCGTGTTAAGACCGCATTCTCGCGGTTGGGCAACGGCCGAAAACGTTCCGGAATGGAATCGTAGTTTTTTCTACCTGTAACCACAATATGTCCCGTGGTTGTTTCTTTGAAAAATTTCATATCTGCAGGCAAATGCCACATCAAATCATTGTTCTTTCCAATACCGAATTGCTGATCAACAGCAACAATCAATGCTACTTTCATGGAAGTACTTTGTAAATTGTAGGTGAAATGAACACCATGCGGGGATTTGGAATTACTGCATCGTGAACCTGTGTTCCCCTGGCCTCTTCTTCCGTGAGAAAATAACCAATTACCCAATGATAGGTTCCATCCGGAGCCACCACCTTGTGGATCGTTGGGGTGAATTTTTTTGAGAAATTAATTGGATTGCGAAGTATCCCTTCTGAATACTCTTGGGCATAATACCCTGACAAAAGCAATTTGTAATGAGTCACAACCGTGGAATCAGCATCTACCTTATATTCAACAGATCCTTTCGAATGACTTTGAAAAAGTGCTCTTGAATCGGTGTAAAACAAGTTGCTTTTGGTTTGTACCTCAGGGGTGAAAAAATCCGGACGATGGATGCCATAATCAAACTCCGGTAGAATATAAAATGGTTTCACTGCAGCTTCTTGACGCGGATAAACCCAAGTGAAGGTATGTGTCACGTGTTCAATGTTGACTGCCTCGCTACTTTTTACCAAATCAGCCCGCAAAATCATACCGCCATCCTTGTAACGATCCCGCTGATTGGACACGAAATTACCCAGTGACCAAGCTGTTAGCCGCTGTTTCCCGTTAACTTCTTTCAATTCAACAGGCTGTAAAACATGAGGATGACCACCTATGACCATATCTGCGCCTTGGTCATAACAAAACTTTTCCCATTTTTTCTGATAACTGTTGGGCAAGCTTTGGTATTCAGTTCCCCAATGCATGGTACAAATGATCGCATCTGGTTTCAAGTCGCGTGCTTTTTTAAAATCAGCCAACATCATTGCGCTATCAATATAGTTGATGATCAATGGTGCAGCAACCGACAACCCGTTGGTTCCTTCACTTTGATGGCTATCCAGTACCCTGGCCTTGAAATAACGCACATGCTTCTCCTTTTTGCCCGTTTCGATATCTTCCAACGGGGTGCTTTCGGCCATCACCGCAACGTTCTGCTTTCCCTCGGCTCCCCGGCCACGTGTACCCTTGCCTCGCTCGATTTCCTTACTGGCCACCGAAAAGTAACCCTCATCCAGTTCTATCATCCCTTCCAGTGTATACCTTGCATCCCGGTTGCCCATCGCCCTGCGGAGTTTGTGTACCATCGCCCATACCGGTTCGTAACGCTTCAATCCTAATTGCTTCTGGAGTTCGTTGGTGGAGAATCCCTTTTTTGTGCAACTCATCAGGAACATCGTTTTGTACCACACCAGAAACGGCAGCTTGGAGCTCTCCATGTTCGTACCGCTGCGCAACGAGGTGCGGAAACGGCAACCTTTGCATTCATAACTCCATTTACCCTGTAACCAATAATGGGAAGTGCCCCCGCATCGCTTGCAGACAACCCCTTCCTTATCACGCTGCTCCTTGAAATGCAAACGACAATCTTCCTCCGAACCGAAATGAGCCGTAAAACTGAATATGTTCATAATCCCTGCTTTTTGAGCGCTAATATACTAAAAATATTAGGTGTGTTTGCGGAGAATCAGAATTTTTTAATTATTTAACACAAACATAAAAATATTTTTCATTGTAAAGAAAAAATTACATTTTTTCTTTACAATGCTTATAAATTAAAGGCTAGGATTAGAAATAAAATTTTTTAGAGAAAACGCTAGCAATGTTGTAAAAAAATTAAAAAAATGTATTGCAACAGAGAGGCATAAAGAAACTTTAGATTTTTTAATTAGCAAGTTACTTTCAAATTAAGATGCCGCATTTGACAAGGATTTTAGAAAAACCATTTTAACGTTTATTGAGTCGAAGTATTTTAGAAAAAAACATAATGCTTAAGCAACTTAATTTATGACGTCGTGTTATCCTTCATTAATGACTTTCTTTTTCTGACTTTTAAAGAATTGAAGGTGCTAGATGTTAAATCTCAAAAATAGTGGAGGGCAGATGGATACAAGTGCAATTTCAGAAAATGAAGGTTTCGTTAGGTTGAATACAGTTTTAACTCTCTTTCCAGTAAGCAAGTCTACGTGGTGGAATGGTTGTAAAAGTGGAAAGTTCCCCAAGCCATATAAATTAGCCCCTAACATTACGGGTTGGAAGATTAGCGAAATAAAGGCGATGCTAATGAGCATTGAAAAAAGAAGATAGATTAGGAAGAAACGGGCTAGGATTTACTAGCCCGTTTCTTTTTATGCTAGCTGTTTATCTATGAAATCAGACCAATCTTGCATCATTAAAGTTCTCTGTGGAAGGAACTTTGCCCTGTCATAAGCTTTATCGATACTGTTTTTAGGCACATGAGCCAATTGCCTATCAATCACTTCGTGACGGTAATCAAAGTTTTCCTTTATACAGCTCATAGCTAAAGACCTAAATCCATGACCAGTCATTTTATATTTGTAACCAAGATTATCTAACGCTTTTAAAATCGTGTTATCGCTAAGAGGTTGTTTAGGAAAATGCACGCTAGGCAGGATGTAGTTTTGATGTCCGTAATGCTCTTTCATCTCCAAAAGGATTGCCAAAGTTTGCTTTGAAAGTGGTACTAAATGAGTTTTCTTCATTTTCATTCTTTCAGCAGGAATTGTCCAAATTTTATTGTCAAAATCAAATTCATCCCAAGTTGCATTTAATAGTTCCTTTGTTCTTACAAAGGTCAACAAGATTAATTTTAAGGCATATCTGGTTTGTCTGAAAAACCTTGCATCCCCCATGTAGATGTCTTTAACAAGCTTTTTAATATCCTTTGTTTCAATAGATGCGTAATGCCCCGAATTATGCTTGATAAGCGCACCTTTTAAGTCGGGGGTAATATCTCTTGTGCAACGTGAAGTTTGCACTCCATAACGCATAATTTGTCCAATAAGGCGCAATACCCTTTTTGTTAAATCGTAGGCTTTACGTTCTTCAATTTTTTCTAGGCAATTTAAGATGTCTGCTATCGTAACATCTGATATTGGCTTTTTACCAAAACAGGGAAATACATTCGCATTTAACCTATTGAGTATTTCTTTCGCATAATTTGGATTCCATGTCGGCAGGTATCTATTGTGCCATTGTTCAGCCACTAACTGGAATGTTTGGGCATTCTTATAACGGGCAAGGCTACGTTTCTCTTCTTGTTCAATTAGCGGATCGATGCCACGAATAATCTTTGCCTTTATGCTGTCTCTGTATTCCCGAGCTTCGACAAGGCTAACAATAGGATAATTCCCATACGTAATCGTTCGTTCCGAGTCTTGGAAGCGATATTTTATACGCCATATCTTGTTACCAGTGGGACGGACTTCAAGAAATAGCCCCCCTGTATCAGGCATTTTGTAATATTTGTCTTTTGATTGGGCTTGGCGGCAGGCTAAGTCGGAAAGAGCCATAGGTTTATTCCTTTTTAGTAGGAATCTTAACCTTTGGGGAAACGGTTAATTTCGGGGGAGTTTCGTTTCCCCAAAATATCCCCAAAATCGTTAGATTCGGTTGGACGAGGTTGTCCAAGAACATACACGGAATAGGGAAATAACCTTTAATTTCAATTGTTTCATTAATGACAAATAATGTCGATTAAAAAAAACTGGCGGACAGGAAGTCAGACTAACTTTCTCCACATCCAATTGAAAATAAACATATAAATTATTTTCCTAAAATCCGTTTCCCCTATCTATCCTTGGTGAAATTTAGACAGAGCAATACGTTATTAGACATTTAATATTATGCTTAACAAGTTCGAATCCGTCAATAACTTAGTCGGCAATACTTTAAGCTCTTTAGAATTTATCTCTTGCGATTCTTTTTATATTCTTTGTCAAAAGCTTTCATTATTTCCAAAGCTTTTGGAATCCAAGTCAGAACCTCAACGTTTTTGTTGTCATGAGTATAATCAGATATCATAGGTTCAATATCGCAATATATATTATAATTGAAATTTAGCATAAGCTCTTTGTTGGTAACCCAAGGCAGAATTGCTAAAATAGAGCCTCCAAACTGTCTTATCAACGAAAGTTCTCTATCAACGAATATTTGGCTTTTAATTGGCAAACCAAAAAGTAATTGAATTTCCTTTGAAATCTCATAGGCAATTAATCTAGAACTCTTATATTTTAAATAATCTTTGAGAAAAATTTCCCCGACCTTATAACAAAGGATTGATAAGAAAAGTCTAAAGAAATAATTTGGCTTTAGCAATATCGTTTCTAAATTTTCAATTGGTGTTGCGAAAGAAGTCTTTTTAACAATAGATAGAGCTTCCTGTATAAGCTTTAATGTTTTCTTATCACCTGATTGTTCAATATCAAAATAAGCATATGCCTCATCGTTAACATTTATGATACACCTATCGTAACAATATTCTGGATAGCTAAAAATTGCATTTGTATTGCAACTGACAAAATAGGTCTGTTTGTTTTTTTCATGTTCTTTGTCTAAACTTTTGAGAGAGCGCATAAATCTTGCAACAACTTCCGAATATCCAATCAATAACAAAACAGTTTTAAGATTAGATGCTTCCCTTTTCTTTAGTATATTATGAATATGCGAGAGATTTTTATCGTAATTTTTTAAAGTAATATCGGTAGAAATGAAAATTATTTTTTTTTTAGAAAATTCCTCTTGCATTCTTTCATCATCAAAACTTTGAAAGTAATTTTTAATAAGAATATCTTTATAAATAGTACCTATTTCGGGTGAAATCGAAAAATTCAAATACTTCACTAATTTGGTTTTGTAATGTTGATGTGTCGAATTAAAAACCTCGGAAGAATTAATAATATTAAAATAGAACCTTCCAGAATAAGAAAGAATAGACAGCAGCCCTAATCCACATGGCAGAGTGCCAATGTGAAATAATTGATAATTCATATTATTTATTTAAGGTAAGATTCGCTATTGTAGATTTACATCTTTCACACTCGTCAATATGGTTTTCCCACTTTGAAAGTGTCTCTTTATCGAGTGAATTCTTGTTAACTGCAAAAGAGACTAACACGCTTGGTTCGGGATGATTTTCTCCTTCTTTTACCAATGCTTCATGAGCACGTAATAAATCACCCATTTTCACTTTCCTCTTCAAATCGTTAGCATTCATAATTCATCAATGTTAGAGATTATATAAGTTCCTGTAAAGTAAATTAAAATTATCAAATTTTAATACCATACATGGTAAGAATTAATACTTTAAGATTGCTAGCAAATTAAATCATTCCAATAATTTGAACGTTCAAATTATTGCTAAAAAATTTATTAGAGACTAACTTAATAAGCCAATTGCTCTATTATTATGAAAGATAATTAAGTTAACTGGCTATAACTAAGAAAATGACATTATTGCTCATTAATGTAAACTGATTTTGGTTGACTCACATAGTGTATTTACCGTATTAAACCCCTCCACCGAACTCTCGGATGGAGTATATTCTAAAAATCAAAATAAATAAGTATGGAGTAGTAATGACAAGCAAAGTCACAAAAGACGATGACCGACTGCTATGCAGAAAAGAAGCGGCAAAATATCTTGGAGGGTTTTCGCCTGATACATTAGCAGTCTGGGATTGTACAAAACGATACCAGTTAAATCCTATTAAAATCGGTCGTACTGTTCGCTACAGGCGTTCTGACCTAGATAAATTTGCACTCTCACAAACTGTGAAGACCATCAAAGAACAGGCTACCAATAAGCCTCGTTGTGACGTTGACAAGTTAGCACAACAGTAACAAACCCACTTCGACTAGCCTCGAGGCATTTGCCTCAATTCCTAAAAATTGAAATCTATTGGAGACGCTATGAATATTGAAAAAGCGAAGTGCATTCCCATGTCCGAAATTCTGGATATTCTAAATTATAAACCTCATAAAAGTGATACAAAAGATAGTTGGTACTTATCCCCTCTTAGGGGAGAAAAGACACCAAGCTTCCATGTAAATCATGCAAAAAATGTCTGGTATGACTTCGGTTCTGGTG
The DNA here is from genome assembly GCF_057652195.1 of Pedobacter sp. T50_32. Lineage (NCBI taxonomy): Bacteria > Pseudomonadati > Bacteroidota > Sphingobacteriia > Sphingobacteriales > Sphingobacteriaceae > Pedobacter > Pedobacter sp. T50_32. The sequence continues at coordinate 11,702 of NZ_JBYFBY010000009.1, forward strand.
AGGGAGGCGATAGCATTGGTTTCGTAACAGCCTATCTTAAGGCGACCAATGAAGCGGATACCATCGCAGATGCTCTACGTTGGCTAAAAAATATGTTAGGCGACAGACACGCATCTCAGAAGCCTGTTACATTTTCCGAACTGACCCCAGAAGAAAGCAAGTTGGAACTTAAGAGCGTCAACAATGTCACTTTTTTTGGTCTAAATAATTATCTTGTGAGCAGGGGCATTTCTTTAACCGTTGCCCACAAGTATCTGAAAGAGGTTCGGGTAATTAATAAGGCAACCCAAAAGGAAATAATTGCTTTGGGCTTAAAGAACGAGGAAAAGGGCTATGAAATAAGAAACTCGTTTTTCAAAGGTTGTGTAGGAAAAAAGGAAATCTCTTTTATTCGTGGCAATACACCAAAGCCTAAAGGCATCAACATCTTTGAGGGAATGTTCGATTTTTTAACGGTAGTCACAAAACTAAATGGTAAGCCTATTGAGAATGACAACATTATTCTTAATTCAACAAGCCTCATTGAACGAGCATATCCCTACATCAAAGGCTATGGCTATCAGGTTATTTATTCTTGGATGGATAACGATAAAGCTGGCGAACTTGCTGAGCAGCGTATCGAAGAAATCTGTAAGTCCGAAGAAAATCTAACCCACCGATCGATGCGACACCTCTATCCATCGTATAATGATGTAAACGCATATCATATGCGAAAACCAACTCCATAGATAAATAATACTGAATTGTGGCGGCAAGGTTTAGCTGCAGTTACGCCCATACAATGTGTATCGGTTTCAACATTCAATCATTACCGAACACATTCCCGTCACAACAGTAATTTTCGCCACCCATTCTGGGTTTCCCCGCCCAGCCAAAATTAAAGTTGGTTTGGTCATTTGCCGTTCGGCTTTTTATTTCATGTTACCACTACACCATCTATGAGGTCTAAAAATGAAAAAACCTAATGCCCCAAAAACAGATATCCACAAAGAAATTACCGATATTATTATCGCTCAATTAGAAAAGGGAACAGTGCCTTGGCATCAACCTTGGAAAGATAGAAAAGATGGTTTGCTAAAGCTTCCTCTTAATTCCGTTACCGGAAATAGATACAGGGGGATTAATATTCTTATGCTTTGGTGTTCGGCAATCACACAAGAATTTACGACCAATGAATGGGGCAGTTATCAGCAATGGCTTTCTAAGGGTGAACAGGTCAAGAAAGGCGAAAAAGGCACTCGAATTGTATATTACGATGTAATCAAAAAGGAAAAAGAGGATGGTGAAATCGATGTAATCCCATTTGTAAAGCCGACAACGGTATTCAATAAACAGCAATTGGAGAGCTATATTGCACCTGTAGAAGAAGAACTTCCAGCCGAGCCATTATTTGATAATGATGACGCTATTGAAAAATTTGTAGACAATACAGGGATAGAATTTGTATTTCACCATAAAGGGGCATTTTACCACCGCACAGACGATAAAATTTACATGCCCGTAAAGGAGCGTTTCATAGATACACCTAACTGTACAGCGAAAGAGGGCTTTCATGCCACTAGGTTTCACGAAATAGTTCATGCAACAGGTGCGCCACAGCGATTAAATCGCATCAAAGGCAAGAAATTCGGAGATAAAGAGTATGCTTACGAGGAATTGGTTGCCGAATTAGGTTCTGCTTTCCTTTGTAGCAAATTTGACTTGGTAAAAGCTGAAATGCCAAATCATGCAAGCTATATAGCTAGTTGGCTTGAAGCACTTAAAGACAACAAGACTTTTATTTTCAGTGCATCGAGTGAAGCTAGTAAAGCTGTTAATTACTTAGAAGAATTACAGCTCTAAACGAAACGCCCTAGATTTCTCTAGGGCGTTTCGTTTTTGTCGTTTAAACACCGACTTCTTTAAAGGATATAATTATAATATCAGAATCTTCAAGCCCATTAGCTTGAATGTATCTTTCCTCTATAATGACTATTTCCCGAACTACATACTTTGATATAAGTTTGTCTAGTTGAATAAGGTTTGTGCCTTTTAATTCAAAAATGCCAGACGTAAATGAGAGTTGCAGAGCATCTTCTTCTGAAAAATATCTATGTGTAATTAAATTGTGATAGTAAAACGTCTGTCTGTCATCATTTAGTGAAGTAAATGTAAGGCTTCTAACGGTGGCATCGGTATCGTAAGTGTAAATGACGTTCTCCTTTTTATTCGGATTAGTAAGCTCCTCATTCATTTCTTTGATTGAAATTCGTTTATCTCTCTGGTTCATATCCTAATGGATTTATATTGTCCTTGTTGATACTCTGGCTACTCGATGGATAATCCTTCGATTGTTCTTGTTTAATCCTGTTAATCTGTATTCCTTGTTGGTCTTGCTTATTTAACAGTTCCATTGCGGAGCGTCTTTCATTAAGCATAGAGGCATATTCCAATAACGCCTCTTTGTCGTCCGTATAGATATTCGTAGCTTCTCTGCCTCGTGATACTGATACATACATTTGTTTGGCGTCTGTTGCAGGAAAAGTGGAAGAGGGCTGTGAAATAAATACTTCATCAACCGTTTTTCCTTGTGAAGCATAAGAGGTAATGCAATGAGCATGGGCGATATGTCCAAAATCTTTATTCACGGTATAGACATTGCCACTAATCTCATTCCTCATTATCAAAAGGTTTTTATTCTTTACTGATAGCACCTGTAAAGATTGCCCATTGTTTAGTCGTTTATTTTCATTGTCGTAACATATTTTGGTAATTCTTACCTTGTCTCCTTTGGAAAGTGATAATTCGGATTGTTCAAATACCTCATAATATTTAGTCATATCATGAGGTAGAGGCATTTTTATGCCATGATTATTTGAGATAAGAATGTTTCCTTCGTTGACCTCATCAATTTTCCATTGACTGCCCTTTTTAATGTTTCTTAAATTCTGGTTGAATTGAATGTACTGCCCAGGATTATAGTTTCTGTAATCTGATTTTTCAGCTTCAGTGAAATTAGCATTAGTAAGCTTTCTAGCCTTAACTTCCGTTTTGCCTAGTAATCCATTCTCTCTTAATTTTTTTCGTATGTCGTTGGTAACCGATTCGCCTTGTGCATGTGTAGGAGAGATTACTATAGCACTCTTTCCTTTTTTAACGGCTGTTACATAGTCATTGACTAATTCGGAATTTGGATTTTTAGGCTCAACCGTTTTGATTGCGCCCATGTCGTTCAGTTTAACAAAAGCTGTACCAATATCGCCTTTGGATAGGCTTTCCACAGCGGATTTATAAACCTCATTTTTCTGTCGGTAAATTCTGTTTACTTCTGAAACTCTAATGTTGCCAACAGTGTTTAAGATACGCAGCGCATCACCCCTTACAACAGAAGCGTGCTGTTTTGTATCACCGCCAAAAATAATTTTAGAGTTATTCTTTTTGGCGATTCTGATTAAGTTTAAAGTGTCCTGTGTACCCAATAGACCTGCTTCGTCAACCCATATTACTTGCTCTATGGCTTTGTCTTGTAGATTTTTATTTAGTAGAAAAGAAGCTACAGTTTCAGCATTCTTAAATCCTTCATTCACTAAAACACCTCTTGATGCTTCGGCGGTGGGGGCTAAAACAAACATTTCTTTATTAAGACTTTTGATGTGTCTATCGGTTTCCTTTAGCAATGTGGTTTTGCCAGAGCCTGCCGCACCTTTTACAATAGATACTAAATTTCTATTGGTAAGAACATCTCTGACAGCCTCGTATTGTTGCCCTGTTAAATTGATTTGAGGGGCTTCATAATACAATGGCTTATGTTTCCCTAATCCTTGACGGGCAAGTTTGACCATCTCTTGCTCTTCAACAAGAACTGCTTTCGTTGTGCTTACTGAACGCCCATGTTCATTGATACGAATTAGCCTTTGGTCTTTGTAGAATTCATCCGTAATTCTATCAAGAGCAAGATTGTTATCACCAATGCCGTGACGATATGCTTTTTCAAGCAAACGCCTATCATCCATTACAGATGCTCTTTCAAAAGTGTGTTGAATTGAAAAATCTATACACTTTGAAGCAGGGATAGCATTGATAATTTTGTCTTTGCTGAAACGCAAGTCTTCACTTTCGTTTGTCTTATTCTCTCCAATTTCAGCAATTTGCCTTTTCCAATCAGCCTTTAAATCAGCCATAGAAAGACCATTTTGTTTTTTTGAGCGAGTTCTCGCTCCCAACTCACTTAGCTCTTCAGCATTTGTAATACCCTTTTCAGAAGCAATACGACCAATCTCGTCAGTACGCTTTGAAAAGTGTTTAATTACATTTTCAGGAACGCCAGCCAATTCAAAAGATTTGTCTGTACGCCTTACATTATACCCAAGGTCTATTAGTTTGTCAGATAGTCGTTTATGAAACCTACTTTGATAATAGGGCATATCTCTATTGATATCTCGAAATTGAGCTGCCTTAAATTTGTTTTCAACTTTATCATACGTAACATTGAATACGTAGCAATGAGAATGTAGGTGCGGATCTGGCGTGTGTCCGTCAACTGGACGGGCAGTATGATGTGTGAAATCAGCCCATATTAATTCGTTCGTTTTTCTGTTTTCGTTTTTGCCACCCATGCGAACCCTTGTCATCGCATCGGCTTCTATTTCACGCATTGTTTCTTGAACACTCGCCTCAAATGCTTTCTGTATTTCATCATCTTTTGATAAAACATGAATGATTGATACGGATTTAGGACAATGAAAATTAATATCGTACCCCACGGTTCTATCTTGTTTAGAACGTGGGGTAAGCTGTTGCCCTGTAACAGGGTTAATGTTGTCGGCCAGTGAATAGAAAACTTCTTTTATATTCTCATTTGACAGACCAAGACGGGAAGCAAGCTTGCCGTTGATATTGCCGTTTTGCTCTTGCCCATCTATGTAATAGTCTGCTCTAGAAAGAGCATCCGAGAAATAGTCTTTTGCATGAGCTGACGATGTGCTTTGTATCATTCTTATCATGACAAAGACTTTAGATTATAAACTTGTCAATCTTGTAGTAATTCCAATTTCGTTAATGTCAAATAATGGACTTTGTAAATTGGAACTTGTGTGCGAAATGTTAGCACCGCTAAGAAAAATGATTTCACTAACTGTTTTGTTAATACCTCGTTTTTCCAGTTTAAGTATCAGACTTCTTCCCTTAGCGGTGCTAACGATGCTTTACTGTGCTATGTCATCATCATCTGACAGTGATGCTTTATAAATTTTTTCCCTGTCATCTTTACTATTTGGTTTAGCTCCACGATATTCAAATCCACTGTCTGAATTGTTTTTATCGTTAACAAAAGCATCATGAAAGCTTTCTGCTGCAAGTCGTTTATCATTAATATTCAAAACCCATTCGTCGGAATCTCTATAAGCGAATAAAAAGCTTATGCAGTAAATTATACTGCAAATAATCAATACTCCACCAAGTATAGATTTCAGTAAAACACATATAATTCCAATTATTAGAAATATTGCAGGTTCAACAAAAACCTCACGATATCGAATATCAATTGGTTTACCATTAAATTTTAAATTTGCTAACCATGGGTCTGGTGTACCTATCGATAAACTGAATTTTGAAGTGTCCATTACTCCCCATGGTAATTTGATTTCTCTATATCTCTTGATTGAAAACAGGAGAAACAAAACTATAAATGCATAAAATAACTTGTGTTCCATGATAGTATCCCCAAAACTCATATTGTAGCTTCCATAGCCTCCAAACATCCTGCTAAAAAGCATTGGAAACAGTGCAAGAATTACTGCGATAGTTATTACTGATGCCAAGCTGAAATAACGAACTCCAAATTTTCCTTTAATAAATACTTCTAATGTTAATCTTGGATAAGAGGCTAACCCTTGAAAGAAAGCGTAAAAGAAGTCTTTTATAAGGTTTCTGCGTTCAAAAACGGTGCGATAATAAGATTTAGTTTGCATGTGGTTGAGGTTTTAATTTAATTGGTCTAACTGTTTGAAATTAACGAGGCTATAATTATCATAGAATTCTGATTTTTCATCATTTTTGAATAGTGGCGTTCCTTGTATCTGGATGATTGCGGATACAATATTGTTATTAGTTCCCCCACCATTTTTCAAACCGACAAATTCATTCGGTTGGTAAATGTCTTGCAGTTCTTCACTATCATTTGTGCTAAAATTTATATTGCCTTGCTCGCCACCAATAGTACTGCCGTCACTAGTCTTTTTATAATAGGCTTTGCCAATTATTGAAGAAGAATAGTTGTTTGTATCTTGGTCAGAGTTTGCATGGAAGATTTTAGTGCCTAACGTTCCAATAAAACTTTTTACCTTAAACTCACCGTTATTACCTCCCATTGAACCATAATAGTTTGGGATATTCTGGGTTAGATATACCGTAGCAATTCTGCTGCCTCTTGCTGTAGCTTGAAAATCAGCATCATGTTCATGTATAAAATTTTGAGCTTCATCTGCAAATAGAAAAACAGGGATATTATTCTCTTTTACATTCCTCTTTTCCATTCTTCGTTGCCAGATGTATTTGAACATAATTTGACAGTCTCTGCCAACCTTGTGATATACTTTAGTTGGAAAATTTATAATTATTATTTTCCCTTTTAAACAGTCATCTGGCGTAACATTTGATTTTTCTTTATAGAAAGCTGAGAAGACGGGGTCACGTTTCAACCTAAATATAAAGCCTATTAATGAAAAATCTATCAATGACCGAGTTCGTTCATTTAGATTCTTTAAGCTATCAAAAAAATATTGATGTAACTCTTTTAATAATCGACTTTCTGGAACTTCATTCAGATACAGCTCTTCATATTCTTCTTCTTTTAGTGAATGTAATTTTCCAACATCAACAGTTTTGTACCAATCGAAAACTTTTTTCTTTACATTTTGATGTGCAAGATTATATGCATTTTCAAACGCACTAGGGGGTGCTTTTTCTAAGCTGCTTAGCTTTTCATCATTAGCTTTTGGTAGTGTTTCTGCGATTGAATATAGGAAATTGATATTGACGCTTCCATAAGCTAGTTTGGACAAGTCAATTAGGTTGTACATGAGCATATCAATTGCATTTTCCCAAAAAGCATCTTCGCTTTTGCCAGAATCTTTTTGCTTTGATGCATTGATGACCGTTTTTAAGACGTCAACAATGTTATCTGTAATTGATTTGTTTGTTTCGCTATTGGTTGACTCGTACTCTAAGCAATTGAATTTATATTTTCCATTGGGCTCGATTACAATAATGTCACCTAGTCTGTTAGCTCTTCGTGCGTAGTCTAACCAGTTTTCAACTTCATCATGTTTTACAGTGAGGACAAGACCGCCAAAACCTTTTTCAAGGTATTTCATTGCAATTTTTGCACCCGAGCCACTTGTTTTACCCGAGCCTATGCCGCCGAAGATTTGAACGCCTTCAAAAGCATGTCGATAAGTCCAAGGTTTAGAGTTTTTTTTAAATTCGATGAGAGTATCATCTAATTGATAATTGTGCATGGAGAGATGTTTAATTTAGTAAAGCGTGATTACTCTAAATTACACATTGCCAATTCTTAAAGAGAATATTTTGTAAAAATAATTTAGATTTTTTTCTGTCTAATACAGGACACTACATACTTTGCTATTCTTTAAAGTATGATTTCGCCTTTGGAAAATCGCTCCATAACTTCATGAGCAAAAAAAGGCATGGATTTGGCTTCATCTAGTCCATAAGTTAATAAGAGTTCTCGGTATTTGATTATAGTTATCGCTTGCATGTCGTAGCTAGTGATTTGATTTCTTAAATATCCTTTGAGGTTTTCAGTACAATATTTTCTTTGTCCTAGCTCAACTACAAGAGAACAATTTAGTTCGGGGGTATACCCTAGAATTTTCTTCAATCTGTCTTTGACAACATCCTTAAATTCTGGGTAATGAGTTTCGTACATATCAAAATATTTTTGTTCGTATTCGTAATTATGTTCGATGATTTCATAGTTTCTCATGTTTGTTAAACATGGCGTAATTTCATTCATAAATGTATCATAATCAATCATCTTATATTTGTATCGATGAAGAGCCGCTTTAAGAAAAGCGTCATATCTTACCGTATATTTTTTTGGTGGTAGATATCCCAAGACCAAACGAATTAAATCGTCTTTGCCTTCGTCCCATTCTGGATAAACATGAAGGTCGGCACTTAAAGCATCCCAATTAATTACCTTGTGCCGTCTCAGGCTAGACTCTTTCTCCATTGCTTCTGAATTGCCATCGTATATGTCTTCTAGTACTCGATTTTTACATTCTAAATATTCTTGATAATCTTTATCCATACTTAAATAATCCGAGTTGTTTATTGTAGTATTAGCTTTGTTTTGAGTATATTAGCATAATTAGATGCTCTAATCAACTGATTTTATGGAGAAAAAATATTCTGGGTTTCCGAATGGGTATGAACATTTGGAGACGGTGTTTCAGCCACTGCGTGCGCAGGTAGATGATTTAATCAAGCAAATTGAAAATATGCCACCTGATAAGGGCTATAGACCAGAACTTAAGTTTGAAGGTGCACCTTTCTCACAAGAGAAAAGCAGGTTTTATAAAATAGCTGAACTAGAAGATAAAAAAGATAAATTGCAGCAATCCATGATGAAAATAGCGGAGGATGCTTCGTCTAATGCAGAGCCTGCTATCAGAAGAGAGGTTTTAGATAAGGCAGACCGTATTGTTTATTCTGAAAAGTATGCTGAATTTTCAAAAGAAGAATTCTCACCTAATACAAAAAAGGACGTTGGTAAGTCTCAGGATTTTTCCAGATGGCAGGTATTTGAAGCTAAGTACTTGGTTCGTGATGAACCTGAAACAGCAAACCAAGCTCCTGCAAGTTTGAAAGAAAGTATAGAAGCATTTGCAAATAAAACAGAGCCAAAGACAGCTTTAAAAGAAAATACAAAAGAACCAGAAGTTACAAAAGAGCAGCAGTTTGTAGACAATAAAGATAATGGAGCAATGTTTGAGAAAAAAATGGACGAGTTTTTCCATCAAACATCATATGATTATGCAGTAAATAGGAATGATATTTTATCTACGCCAGAAATTAGAGGAGGTGATAGAGATAGAGATAGAGATGTAAAGCAAGATATTGACCCAGATTTTTATAGATAATCTTCTTGAATAGTTTTATCGTTCTATATCTGGCTCTATATCTTTATTTTTCTCGATTGGTCTATCTTGTTTGTCAAATGGATTATCTCTTAGGTAACTTGGTAGTCTGCTTTCAAAATGGTCGTAAGAATATTGCTCTCTACCATCTTTCATCCCTTCAAGTCTGTCGCTTGTGCCGGTAGCATTTTTTAAAATATCTGCTAACTCTGGAAACTCTTTGGCTAGATAATAGCCTTTGTTAAATCCAGATACATATTCTTCCTCGTTGAAATTCTCTTTCATATCCATTTGTCATTTGTTTCATAACTATTATCATTCAAGTAATCATTTATTGAATCCGCATCGTATAAAATGATTTTTTTTGATGGTTGCGAGAACCTGACTTTTCCTGTGTCTCTTAAGTTCTGTAGAGTAGTGGTGCTAGTGATGCGTAATTTCTGCATAGCCTCTTTTCCAGATATCCATTTATCCTCTGGTTTTTTCTTGTCGCTAAGTCTATCAACGACTTTTTCAATCAGTGCATAAAAAGCGGTTTCTTCAAGACAAATTACTTCCATGAGCGTTATAAGAGTTTATTTACTAAGCTAATAAACTTTTCCAATAACAAAAAATGTATCTTTGAATTCTACGAAAGCAGAATTAGAGGTTGCGTTAACAATACGTTAACAAAGAAAAAAGCCTTTAGAGTTTTAAGTCTAAAGGCTTGATTACCAGTGTAGCGGGGAGCAGGATCGAACTGCCGACCTCAGGGTTATGAATCCTGCGCTCTAACCATCTGAGCTACCCCGCCGAAAAATTTCGAGCTGCAAATATAGGATTTAATCCAATAAACAAGAAAATTATTTCAAAAGGTTTTTCCGCTAAAACAACAAGGCTCCTCAAAGCTTGTCTTCTAGTTATTTAGCACATTGCGTTGCCCTCAAAAAAAGCTTAAATCTAACAGGTGTAGCAAAAAAAATACTTATTTCCTAAAACTTTGCTTTTATAAAAGAAAATACTTTTCTTTAGAAAAATATAAATCAGAAGTTAGGATGTCAGAAAAGAAGAAATTTACATTAGAATACGCAATAAGGTCATCTCCACGTATACTATATAGCTTTATAAGCGAGCCAAACGGTTTGTCGCAGTGGTTTGCTGATGATGTAATTTTTAGAGACCAAACCTATACTTTTACTTGGGACGGAGAGGTGCAAAAGGCAAAACTCATTAGTGCAAAAGAAAATAAGCTAGTGAAGTTTAAATGGGTTGATGACGAACCTTACTGCTATACAGAAATGGAAATTGTTCAAGACGAACTTACCAATGATGTAGCATTAGCCATCACAGATTTTGCCACAGAAGATACCATACAAGAAAGAAAGCAGATTTGGGATAACCAAATTACTTATCTATTAAGCGTACTAGGAGCCTAAGTTTAATCGTTTTTACTGTAATTAGGTAGCTAAACAATTTAACTTATCATTGGCTTTGCCTATCTTTGCATAGTTGAAAAAGATCCATTTATTGCTGATAAAGGCATTTCTTAGGCCTTTTGCCGTCACATTTTTTATTGTGATGTTTATTCTATTGATGTTCTTTTTATTTAAGTACGTCGATGATTTAATAGGCAAAGGCTTTGAGTGGTATGTAATTGCCGAGCTGATGATGTATGCATCGGCGTCTAACGTGGCCATGGCGCTGCCTTTGGCTATCCTGCTTTCTTCTATCATGACCTTTGGCAACTTGGGCGAGAATTACGAATTAGTTGCCATCAAATCTGCCGGAGTTTCTTTACGTAAAGCTATGCAGCCGCTTTTGGTGCTCATTGTAGGCTTAGCGGTAGCTTCCTTTTTCTTTTCAGATTATATGTTGCCCAAGGCCAACCTCAAATATGGTTCTCTACTTTGGGATGTACGGAATAAAAAATTATCCTTCCTCATTAAGCCAGGGGTATTTAACAATAGTATTCCAGGCTATTCTATGCGTGTAGAGCGTAAAGGAGAGGGCGCTGTCGATTCGCTGTACGGTATCATGATTTACGATCATAGCAGTGGAAACGGTATTCCGCAAATTATTATGGCCCAAAAAGGCAAAATGTCCAAAACTTCCGATGGTAATTACATGGTACTCAACTTGGTGAATGGCGTACGTTATCAAGAAGCAGCATCTAACAGCGGTGGTTATAATCCTCGTCAGTCGTTAACGCGTATGCGCTTTAAGCAAACTGAAGTGAAATTCGACTTCAGTAGTTTTAAGGATATGACCCGTACGCAGGAAGAAAATTTCAAAAATAATGCACCTATGCTCAACAGGAAAGAACTGTTGCAAAGAAGAGATTCCTTAACTAAAGATCTTGATAGCGTAGGCAAGGCATTGCAAAATAGTGCCCAATATTACTTTAAGCAAAGCGGTTACGTAAAAGGCTACACCAAAGTTAAAACTCCACCAAAAACTATTAAAGGCAGTGTGCTCACAGTACTTCCAAAAGATCAACGGGTGCAGGCGCTGCAAGGTGCCTACGACCAGGTTGATGCCTTAAAACAGACCATAAAAGGTCAATTGGCAGAGTACGAATTTAGAAGCAAAGAGATTTTAAAAGCCAAAATAGAATACCAACGTAAATATACTTTGGCGGTATCCTGTCTGTTGTTGTTCTTCATCGGTGCGCCATTGGGGGCAATTATTCGTAAAGGTGGTTTAGGTTTACCTGTGGTAATCGCCGTTATTTTCTTCCTGTTCTATCACATTATTTCAACGGTGTCCGAAAAATCTGCGAAAGAAGGTTCTTTAGATCCTGTTGTTGGTATGTGGATGGCTATTTTCATCCTCACGCCGGTTGGTATTTTCTTAACTTACAAGGCAACAGTAGATTCGGCACTTTTCGATATCGATTACTATAAACAAGCGGTGGTTGGTTTGTTTAAAAAACTTAGCAGGAAGAAAGCTGTAGAAGCTGGTGAAGTGAGGAAACAATAACGGTAATTTCTATTAGTGAATAAGGAAATGATCGTTAGTGCGCATGGCGGCAATGGTCCCGCTATTCGCTTTACTTGCCTCATACTTCGGCTACGTGCTCGCTTCTATCGGGTTTAATTAACTAAAACCTGTGCGAAGCACCTGTAAACCATGCCCGTTTAACTTTTGCGTTCGTTGCGAAACTCTTATTTTCTTAGCGTTAATTAACCGCAAAGTTTTCGGAGGTTTGGCAAAGTACGTAAAGTTATTACACAATTTTTGCCACCTAAACCCGATGGAAATGGATAGCCCGCAAGCGAGGAACGAGTGCGGACTAGTAATGTACAGCGGGGCTACGGTAAGATAGCAGTACATCAACTGCTTTTCTAATTATTGAATGCTTTTTCTGTTAAAACTAACCCTTTGGCTGCGGCTCACTAAACTTACGTTATAATTATAATTCAGTACAATTATTGCTGCTAAAGGTTGTACCTTTGTACTCAAATTAAAGTGAGGCGAAAACCTCATTCATTTTGTTATAAAGCCAAAATGGAAATTAAATTAAATACAATAGAAGAAGCGCTGGCCGATGTTAGGGCTGGTAAAATTATCATAGTAGTTGATGATGAGGACCGTGAGAACGAGGGTGATTTTCTAACTGCGGCTAGGAATGTAACGCCTGAGGTCATCAATTTCATGTCTAAATATGGGCGTGGTTTAATCTGTGCGCCACTTATTGAAGAAATGTGCGATAAATTGGAGTTGAATTTAATGGTGCAGAATAACACCGTTTTACATCAAACACCGTTTACCGTATCGGTAGATTTAATTGGACAGGGATGCACTACAGGTATTTCAGCACATGATAGAGCTAAAACGGTGCAAGCGCTAATTAATCCGGCTACCAAGCCAGAAGAATTAGGCAGACCAGGACATATTTTTCCGCTTAGAGCTAGAAAAGAAGGTGTTTTGCGTAGAACGGGGCACACCGAAGCTACCATAGATATTGCTCGTTTGGCAGGTTTTGAGCCTGCTGGTGTACTCGTAGAAATTATGAACGAGGATGGTACCATGGCTCGTTTACCAGATTTGATGCTGATTGCTAAGCAGCATGATTTGAAAATCATTTCTATTAAAGATTTGATCAGCTATCGTTTGGCAGCAGAAAGTTTAATTAAAGAAGAAGTTACGGTAAACTTGCCAACTCAATGGGGCGATTTTAAGATGACTGCTTATACGCAACTTAGCAATGGAGCTACGCACTTAGCTATTTCTAAAGGCGAATGGCAAGAAGATGAGCCTGTTTTAACGCGTATTCATAGTTCTTGTGTTACGGGAGATATTTTTGGTTCTTGCCGTTGCGACTGTGGTCCGCAATTGCATAAGGCTATGGAAATGATTGAGAGGGAAGGAAAAGGTCTAATTGTGTATATGAACCAGGAGGGTAGAGGTATTGGTTTGGTAAATAAATTACATGCCTACAACCTGCAAGACGCTGGTTTAGATACTGCCGAAGCTAACATTCAGTTAGGTTTTAAAGTAGATGAACGTGATTACGGTGTTGGTGCGCAAATTTTAAGAGCGCAGGGCATTACCAAAATGAAATTGATGTCTAACAATCCGACCAAAAGAGCTGGCTTAATTGGCTACGGTTTAGAGATTGTAGAAAATATAGAAATTGAGATAGAAAGTAATAAGCACAATGAATCTTACTTGATTGCCAAGAGAGATAAAATGGGCCATCAGATTTTGAAAGGCTAAATGCTTATTGAAATTTATTAAAGAGCGTCGGGAGGTAAATACTTCTGACGCTTTTTTATTTACGTTTAATTGGAAAAGATCTAGTCCACTTCGGTTGAGATGAAGAAATTGATGCGGCCAGACTCAAGGCCAATATTACTTCCGTTGATTTTTCTTGCTCTCGTTAATGATCGCTTCTTTGCTTATACGTTGCTTTTCTTTCTCGGCTTCTTTCTTTTTCTGCTCCCTACGGTATTTGCCAGATATTTTCTGCATCAACTCTGCAAAGGTGTCAAATTGTTGGTTATAGATTAATCCAAGTGAAGTGATGTTTCTGAACGGATCTATACCAGGGTTGGCGAATATACTTTGTATGGTAGGCGGTTTATTCGCTACTTTACCCACCAAACTACCATCTTTCTTAATCAACCCTAAAACCTCCACTTCACGCCCAACTTGGTTTCTGAAACCAATGCTGTTGTCAATTGAGCTTTTGCTCATATCGGTAATTCCGGCGTTTACAATTACCCTATCGTTAAAGAATTTGAATGAGGCACTGGCTTCGTTAAATGATCTGATGTTGATATCCACGAAGTTCAAGTTCAAGCTGGATAGCACATTGTTCAATTGGTTGAAAATTAAATCTGTTGCTGTACCAGTACCTACAGAACCCAACTGCTGACTTAGATTTTCTGCACCTGTTCCCGGCGCAAATCTTCGCTGAATAATTAAACTCAACGCCTGTGTGTTCATGTTATTGCCATCATTAAAGTAAGATTGTAATTCTTCTTTAACGGCCGGTACGGTTGGAAAGAAAATGTCAAGTTTGATGTCTGGCTTCATCAAAAGTCCAGTCAAGCCCATTTCTACCTCGGTTTGTACAACCTGTGTGGCATTACTGCTTCCATCGCGGTTAGCAGCTTGGTATAAATCGCCCAATGCTGCACGTAAGGTATAAATGGCTTTCAAATTGATTTGAGCATTCGTCGGATTTCCAGTCCATCTAATTGTTCCTCCTTGTCTAATCTCAAAGCGTTTGTTAATTACTTCTCTTGCGGTAAAGTCAAATATGCCGCTCTCAATAATGTAATCGCCCTTCATTTCAAAGTCGCCAACTTTAGAGATGTTGAGCTCTAGATCTGCATTTCCAGTGCCGCTAAGTTTACCTAAAACTGTAAATATATTCACAGTAGTATTAGGATCTACAGACAACTTAAACCTCATACTCAAACCTTCGAAACTGCTTTGTTTTTTTACCACTTTCGTTGTGTCTTTGCTCACAAAGGTGATAAAGTCCTTGTCGGTTACGGTTTCGGAGCTATTAAGTGGAAGGCTGAAAACGGTTCCTTTTTCTGTTTTCGCATCAATATCGATAAACATATCATTGGTAGGTCCTCTGAAAGAAAATTTTCCAGTTCCGTAGGCTTTACCAAAATAAATTGCGTTGTCCTTTGAGGTCGTATTCAGTGCCATCAAACCCTTAGCTTCTAGTTGTACCTGTATGTTGGGGTTGTTGATGTCTTTTAGGTCAACGCTGCCGTTAGCAGTTCCTGTATGGCCTTCTAGATCTTTTAAAACGAGATCATTTAATTGAATAGCACTATTGTTAACTGAAACCTCATCATCAATAACGTAGGTGGTTTTAAGATAGTTTACCGTTAGCTGCGCTTTGTTAAGTGTGATGTCGCCATTAATTAAAGGTTGATCAAAAGGACCTTTAACGGTGAGATCTGCTGATACTTTACCTTTTAAATTAGATACCAGTTTATTTAAGAAAGGGGTTAAGATAGCAAGTTCACTATCGTTTAAGTTTACTTTTAGGTCGATTTGCTTCTGAGCGGCATCTAAATTTCCAGTAATATTAAAAGTCTCTCTGTCGGCAGCTACGATTTTAGTGTAAACCGAAGCTATCTTGCTTGTGCTGTTAAATGAAGAAGTATCGGTAAGACTACCAATATACGTATTATTAAAGCTAAGCGAATCAATATGCAAGCTATCGCTAATTTGCGGAGATTTGAGGATGCTGTTGATCTTTGCTTTACCATTGGCTATTCCTGCAAAACTAAATCCAGACCCTTTCATAAATGGATTAATTGTAGAAAGTCTAAAGTTCTCTAAGGTTACTAATAATGCATCAGAAGGGTCGTCAGAAATGACGCCGTCTACTTTCAAATCTTGCTTTCCATTGCTTAATGAGAAGTTTTCTACTTTCGTTTTTCCTCCATTGAAACTGATTTGTACTTTGTCTTCAATGTTCCAATCCTGATAGTTAATTTTTAAGTTGGAGGGTAAAATACTGATCTTTGAGGTGTCTGGTAAAAATTCAACCAAGCCGTTTAAATCTAGCTGGTTGGCATCATCTGCGTTAGATAGTTTTACGTTGAGCGCCAAGCTATCGTTGCGCAAAATGTTCGAAATGTTGACGTTCTTAATGTACAGACTGTCATTCAAATCTACCCGATCTGAAGAAATAATCGCTGTCAGTTGCCTTTCCGTGGTATTCTCGTCAATGATAATGTTATTCGCAACAATGCCTTTGTATTTCAGTCGTTTTATAATACCACCTAGTGTTGCGGTTTTATTTTTAGAATCGAAATTTCCTACTAATAAAGATTCTTTATCTATCTCTAAACCTGGAGAAACAAGCTCAGCAATAGGTTCAAAGTCTTTAATCTTTAGCCTAAAATCGAATACTTGGGTTTTGTAGCTGAAAATCTCAGTTTTTAGCGATGGGATATAAGTTTTTGCAATGGTTTTGAAGTAGGAAACAATTGTGCCTAAGTCGTACTGGCCCTTAATCCCAGCCTCCAAAATATCAGAATTGATGCTTAAACTCCTGTCTAAACCAGTTCCTCTAGCATTAAGAAACACAGAATCTACTTTGTATACGCCTCTTAAATTGTTAAGTGTAATTTCTTGCAGCAATAAACTTCCTTGAATATTGTCGAGGTTGGTTCCCGAAAAGTTGGTGCTAAAAATGGCGTCTACTTTAAGCGAATCTTTGTAGAGTTTCAGGGTTTTTAAGCGAGCATTTCTGATGTTAGCCTTGAAATTAAATACTGGAAGTTCTGGGTTTAAATTTACACCTCCATCAAAATCTAACTGTACATTCTTGTCATTTACCTTTAGGTTTCCATCAAAGAATTTCTTCTCGAAAGTACCATTAATGTTAATGTTACGATACCTGTAGCCTTTAAAATCTAAATAACTGATTTGTCCTTTCAGTTCCTCGCTCAAATCTTTCACTTCGGTTCCACGACCTTTGATGTAAAGCTCTGAACTAATTCTGCCTAGTAATTTTTCGTTAAGAAGATCGCCAATGTGGAAGTCGTATGTTTTCACATTTCCAGAGTAAGATGGAATACCCTTCTTATCAATCTTCATGTTAACATCAGATTCTAAGCGACCTAATTTAGTTTTGAATTCTCCAAAGGCGATAAAATCGTTCTGGAAACCCGTGAAACGTCCATTGAAGTTAATATTGCCGAATTTACTAATGATATCTGGAATTGATTTTACACGTTTCCCTGTGAGGTCAGTTAAAATATTATCTAGATCTACTTTGTTAGTTCCGGCTAAATCAATTCTCATATCCATGAAAGTTTCGTTCCAGTTTGGAAGTCCTTTCATGTTAAAATCACCTTTAATGTAAGTTGCCCTTCCTGCTTTAACAGAAAGTTTTTTTGCTCTTAAATCATTAACTAGGCCAGTTATTTGCCCATCAACCTCCAAATCTAGCTTCATGTTTTTAAGGGCGGGAGCAAAAAATGCTACATCACTCGAAGATACATGGCTGTTAATGAAATTGGCTTTCATCCTCACCTTATTTTCATAATCATTAAAATCTTTGAAGGATTTAAATTTCATCTGATAATAATTAGTAAGGCGAGTTTTGTTCGTAACCAGTAATAGGTTTTTCAGCTCTATTGCATTGCTGTCTACCGTAGTTAAGGCACTTAAGTTTTTAAGATAAAAGCCACTTTTTTCCCTAAGTGTAAGGTTTTTTATTTTTGTTTGAAGAATGTGATCTTTCGTATTAAGTCCCTCAAAAATGCCATTCATCTCCGTTACATCAACGTCTTCAAAATTTACACCTGCAACTGTCTGGGTATCTCGGAGGTTTTTGTATTTGAAGTGAAGATTGTTGATGATGATTCGATCAAATAGAATTTCAAATTTCTTCTTCTTTTTCTTAGGTTTTTTAGGTTCTCCACTGTCAAAGTAGTCTATGATGAAATCAAGGTTGGAATTTCCATCTAGTTGATTTTTCAAGAAAAACGTGCCATCATTCAACTGAACAGTGTTGATATCCAGTATTCTCTGCTTAAGTGAAAATTGGTTAATGTCTACCAAAAACTTAGGAAAATGAGCCAGAGTATCTTTTTGCAAATCGAGAACTAGCAATTCTTCTAACACAACAGACTTGAAAGGGCGCACGTAAAGTCCCCCAACACTCACGGTTGTATTTAATTCTTTAGATAAATAATTTGCTGCTTTTTTAGCTACGTAGGTCTGTACAGGCTTAAACTGTAGGGAAAAGAGTACGCCTGCAATCAAAATAATGATCGAAGCGATAATCCACAGAAGTATTTTTAATAGTTTTTTAATAATTTTGTAGCTTAAATATCTTTCCAGTGCCTATCATATTAGCTATAGAATCATCTTGCGACGAAACTTCAGTTGCCATTTGTGATAACGGCAAAATTACTGCCAATGTTATTGCAAACCAAACAATTCATGAAAATTATGGAGGGGTAATTCCTGAGTTAGCCTCTAGAGTGCATCAGCAGAATATTGTTCCCGCTGTACAACAAGCGCTAGCAATAGCAGAAGTGGACAAAAAACAGCTTGATGGTGTTGCTTTTACGCAAGGACCAGGTTTGTTAGGATCGCTTTTGGTAGGCGTTTCTTTTGCCAAATCTTTTGCATTGGCACTAGATTTACCTTTAATTTCTGTGAACCATATGCAGGCGCATATTTTGGCTCATTTCATTGATGAACCAAAACCGAAATTTCCATTTTTGTGCCTTACCGTTTCTGGCGGACATACCCAGATCGTTTTAGTGAAAGATTATTTCGATATGGAAATAGTAGGAGAGACTTTGGACGATGCTGCGGGTGAAGCTTTTGATAAAACTGCGAAGATTTTAAACCTACCTTATCCAGGAGGGCCTTTGATTGATAAGTATGCTAAAGAAGGTAATCCGACGACTTATCAATTTCCAGTTCCGCAAATACAAGGATTAAATTATAGCTTTAGCGGTTTTAAAACTGCAATTCTCTATTTTGTGAGAGATGGCGTTAAAGAAAATCCTACGTTTGTGGAAGAGAACTTGGCAGACATTTGCGCTTCGGTGCAACATAGTATTGTCAATATCTTACTTAGTAAATTGAAAAAGGCAGCGAAGGAGTATAATTGTAATCAAATTGCAATTGCAGGTGGTGTTTCGGCAAATTCTGGCCTACGTAACACACTTTTAGGATTACAAGATACACTAGGTTGGGAGGTGTTTATCCCTAAATTTGAATATTGTACAGATAATGCGGCGATGATTGCGATAGCTGGTTATCAAAAATTTTTACAGAGCGACTTTGTTGGTCAAGATGTTTCGCCTTTGGCCAGGATGAATTTTTAAAATAGAATAATATGCAAGCAAATAGTTTTATCTTTTTTGGTTTATTGGCGATACCGCTAATCGTATTTTTAATTTGGGTAATTAGACAAGATAAGAAGAAAAATTACTTAGGCTTAGTGTTGTTACTAATTGGAGCTGTAATTGCAGCATATACCATTGTTAGGTTAGATGCTTCTTTTGTGAAGGAGAAAATACCAGCTGCAGCTCCAAAACCTTCAAGTTTTAGATAAGGTTAGTGACAAGTAAAGAAAACTAAAAGATTGTACGGCTAATAACACTTAAAAAATAAGCTTCGTACAAATCTATAGAAAGTAAAAGGGCACAATTCATTAGAACTGTGCCCTTTCATATTTTTAATTACTGTACAATCTATTGTTCTTCTAACTGCTCTCCAGTAACTTCTTCTCTAATTCGAGTTTCAATTTCTTCAGCTAACTCAGGGTTATCTAACAATAACTGTTTAACAGCATCTCTACCCTGACCTAATTTTGTTTCTCCGTAAGAGAACCAAGAACCTGCCTTTTTAACAATACCAAAATCAACACCTAAATCTATAATCTCGCCAACTTTAGAAATACCTTCACCAAACATGATGTCGAATTCTGCCAAACGGAAAGGCGGAGCAACTTTGTTTTTCACAATCTTCACCTTCACACGGTTACCAGAAACCTCATCGCTATCTTTAATTTGAGAAGTTCTACGGATATCTAAACGTACCGAAGCATAAAATTTCAATGCGTTACCACCAGTAGTAGTTTCTGGGTTACCGAACATTACACCAATTTTTTCACGCAATTGGTTAATGAAAATACAGCAACATCCAGTTTTTGCAATAGTACCAGTTAACTTACGTAAAGCCTGGCTCATTAAACGAGCTTGTAAACCCATTCTGCTATCACCCATTTCACCTTCAATCTCTGCTTTTGGTACTAATGCAGCAACCGAGTCAATCACGATTACATCAATAGCGCCAGAACGGATTAAGTTATCAGCAATTTCTAAAGCTTGCTCACCGTTGTCTGGTTGAGAAATCAATAAGTTGTCAGTATCAACACCTAATTTCTTTGCATAAAACTTGTCGAAAGCGTGCTCGGCATCAATAATTGCTGCAATGCCACCTTTTTTCTGAGCTTCGGCAATAATGTGCGTAGCCAAAGTAGTTTTACCAGAAGATTCAGGTCCATAAATTTCAATGATACGTCCCTTAGGTACACCACCAACGCCTAAGGCAATATCTAAACTAATAGAACCAGTGGAGATTACATCCATGCTCTCTACAGCTTGGTCGCCAAGTTTCATGATAGAACCTTTACCGTAAGATTTTTCTAATTTATCTAAAGTAAGCTGTAGTGCTTTTAATTTTTCTGTATTCGGATTCATGTCTTTTAAATTCTGGTAATAAATATAATACGTTTCGGCAACTAAATAAATTATGTTTAACTAATAATTTTAGCAAAAATATCAAAATGTTTTTATTAAGTGCAAGTTTTTTTAGAAATATTTTTTACTCCTTTATGTTTTGCTCATATTTTTAGCTTTCTGTAGCTTCTCAAAATATTGGCAAAAGTAGGTTAGTTCACATACCTCACATTTCGGACTGCGAGCTACGCAAACATAGCGCCCGTGTAAAATTAACCAATGATGGGCCACTGCAATAGTATGTTCAGGTAGGTTTTTTACCAATTCTTTTTCCACCGCTAATGGTGTTTTGCCCTTAGTTAAACCTAAACGATTAGCTACTCTAAAAACATGCGTATCAACAGCCATTGCAGGTTCATTATAAACCACTGATGCAATTACGTTTGCCGTTTTTCTGCCCACGCCGGGCATTTTTTGCAGCTCTTTTATATCAGATGGCACTTCATCATTAAAATCATTGAGCAACATGTTGGCCATTCCCACTAGATGTTTGGCCTTATTGTTCGGATAGCTCACACTTCTAATATAATCGAACACAATATCTGGCGTAGCTTCGGCCAGCGTTTTGGCATTGGGGAAACGTTGAAAAAGTGCCGGAGTTACCTGATTAATACGCTTGTCGGTACACTGCGCAGATAGAATTACCGCCACCAATAACTGGTACGGATTGTTGTAGTGCAGCTCTGTTTCGGCGTGCGGTTGCTTGGTAGAAAAATGCTCTACAAAATGACGGTAACGTTCTTTTTTTAGCATCAACAAATTTACGATTATTAGTTCAATAGTTCATTGGTTCACTTGTTCATTAGTTTAGGTTTTTAGAAAATGTTTGTTAGTAATTCATGGCAATTGCAGTCCCGCTATACGCTGTAATACTTTTGTGTCCTATTGCCGTCATTTCGAACTTAGAGAGAAATCTGTTAGTTAGAAGCATTTCACTCTGAGATTTCTCAGTCGTACCTCCTTCGAAATGACGGTTCCAAAAGTATTTCCGCTTCTATCGGGTTTAATTAACGTAAACCTGTGCAGGGCACTTGCATTCTAAACCCGACATAAGCGAGCACGTATCCCGATTTTATCGGGAGTAGTAAAGCGTTTGGCGGGACTAAACTTCAATAGTAGCATTGCCATTGCTTTTCCAAATAATGAATATGAGCTTCATCCAAAAAACATACCTTTGCATCATGGCCCGAAAATCAAAGAAAGCTACAACGAAAAGACCTTTATTTAAGCGTATTGCAGTTGCTGTAGGCAAAGTGATGCTCTGGTTTTTTATGTTTTCAGTAATTTGGGTATTGGCTTATCGCTTTATCAATCCGCCGATTACCTTTTTAATGGTACAGCGCAATTGGGAACGCAAAGCAGATGGAAAACCTGCCAAGATTAAGAAAGAGTGGGTAAAATTTGAGGAGATTTCTGATAACATGAAGCGTGCAGCCGTTAGTGCCGAAGACCAACTTTTTTTGAAGCATATGGGCTTCGACATCAAAGCCATCGAAAAAGCATATAAAAATAACGAGAAACAAGGGGCTAAGAAGAAAAAAATTAAAGGTGGAAGTACCATTTCTCAGCAAACGGCTAAAAATGTGTTCTTATGGCCAGGACGTTCGTATGTGCGCAAGGCTTTTGAAGCTTACTTTACCTTATTGATTGAGGTGCTTTGGAGCAAGGAGCGTATTTTAGAAGTATATCTGAACGTAATTGAAATGGGAGATGGTATTTACGGTGCTGAAGCTGCGTCGCAAAAGTACTATGGTCATTCTTGTAGAAAAATGACTCGTTCGGAAGCAGCTTTAATTGCTGCATGTTTTCCAAACCCACTACGCTGGAACCCAAATAAAGCAACAAGTTATATTCAACATCGGAAGTATTTGATTATGCGAAATATGCGCAGGTTGGGTCCGTTAGATTTTTAATGTTCGCTCCAAAGGTTGTTTTCTATTGCAAACTTTAGTAATCCTACTTTTTTATCAATTTTCAGTTTGTATATCATGTTTTTTCTGTGTGTATCTACAGTAAACATGCTGATGAAAAGTTTATTGGCAATTTCTTGCGAGGTATAGTTTTGAGCAATCAACTTTAAGATTTCTAACTCCCGATAAGTTAGCTTATGCTTTTTTAAAAACAGATCTGTATTGCTAAAACTGTTGCTTGTTTCGTCTGGCGGCGTAGCTAATGTGAAGTAGGTTTTTCCTTGGTGTATGTCTCTAATTACTTTAAATAGCAGCTCTGTACAGGTATCTTTTGGCAAACAACCGTTTACGCCAATGTCTTTTAGCTTTTTGTGTACTGCAGAAGTGTTATACATTGATAGCACTAATATTTTAATATGTTGATGGCGCTCGATTATTTTTTTTGCGACCGTTTCGCCATCTAAAATAGGCATGTTTAAATCTAGAATGAGTAGGTCTGGTTGTTGTGTATTTATCAAATGAAGCAGTGTTTTGCCATTTGTCGCTTTGCCTATAACTTCAAAATCAGTTTGAGTTGTCAACAAACCACACAGTCCTTCCATAAACAGTACGTGGTCGTCTGCTATCATAATTTTCAATGTGTTAGCTGTAGCGTCCATTTTAGTTTGGAATGAAAATACTTATGCTAGTGCCTAATTGGTTACTTTCGGCATTAAATGAGCCTTTTAATTGGTTTACTCTTAGTTTTATGTTGCTAAGTCCAATTCCGTTTGTGGTAACTTCATTATCAAAACCCACTCCGTTATCTTCGCACATAACGATAATTTGTTCTTCGGTAGAAATGATTTGGAAGGAGGCTTTTTTAGCTTTTGCATGTTTGATCACATTGCTAATTAGTTCTTTGGCAATACGATAAACAGTCAATTCTATTTCAGGAGAAACAGGTTTGTTCAGATCGTGTATAAAGTCGAACCTAATGTGCCCCGTCAGGTTGATTTCTGAAAACTGCTCATTTAGTGTGCTTATTAACCCCTTATCTCCTAGGTTTTTGGGCATCAGGTTATGCGATATTTCCCTTAAATTTTCGCAGGCATTCTCTATCATGTGGATGGTTTGCTCGTAAAACTTATTGTTTTCTGGCGGCAGCTGTATAATGTTTGCTTTAAATGCGGTTACGTTAAGTTTAATGGCCGACAAGGTACCGCCCAAATCATCATGTAAATCTTGGGCTAACCTCCTTCTTTCATTTTCCTGCGCTTCAAAAACATCATCTATTAAAGCAATTTCTAATTTGCTTTTTTCCTGCTGTAGCGTTTTGGTTTCTTTTTTAAGGAAATTGTAGCGTTGGGTTAGGGCAAAAGAAAGGAAGACAATTTCGGCAGTTAATCCTACTACCAGCCCTGTGGTAACCGATATGGGGTAATAGCTGGTTATTCCAAGAGCATTAAAAACGTAGTTTAAAATTCCTAATAGTAAAATAAGCATGGCAACTAAATAATACCAAGCTAATTTGTATCCCTTAACAATCCGTTCAATAGTATTGAATATGAGTATGATTACTGTTAATAGCGCTATGAAATTAGCAATGTAGAAATTGATTTTTTCAAGCTGTAAATTGGTGCCGAAAATTAGTAGTCCCAGCGGTAGCAAAGTCAGTAAATAACAGAGGTTTTTGTAACCGTTTACCAGACCGTAAAATCTGCTATTTGTTTTATTTTGACTAATAAATAAAAGCATGATTTGAACCAACAATCCCGAGCTAATAAATGCAATGATATTTCTTAAGTAATCTTGCAATAAAGGAATGTTAGGGTAAATCCACTGAAAACCTAAGCCTTCATCTTCAAGATTAAACACAAGAATACAGGTTACATAAACAGCATAATACAAGTGTATCTTATCTCTAAGAGAAATAAATAAAAAGATGTTAAATACAATTGCGAAAAAATAGATACCAACAAAAATGCCAAATATGGTGTAAAAGGGAATTTCTGCATGTATCAGATCAACATCTTTTGCCAAACCTAGCGGCATTACCATATTTTGCCCACGTTTATCTGCCCATAAAAAATAGGATGCTTTTTCGTTTGCCCTTAATTTTATTGGGTAGAGATAGTTGTGGTAATTTATTGGTCTACTGCCAAACTTAAAGTGGTCGCCAGTGAGAGCCATAGCAGTAATTTTTCCTGCGCTATCTAACTTAAATAACTGTAGCCTGTTAACGCTGTTGCTACGTTCGTTGAAAAATAGATTTACTGGTTCTGCTAAAGTATTGTGTACATCAAAAATAATCCACCAATAGCTTTGGGTAAATCCTTTGTTAAACGTTCTGCCAGATGTAAGCTCGGTGAGTTTGCCTTGGCGTTTTAGCTCAACTAAAGTATTTACGGTAGCTTTTAGCCCTTTATCCTCATAGAAATAACCGTAGTTTCTAATATCATAGCTGCTCGAATGATCAATTAAAATTGGCCTGTGGTTTTGGGCAAAGCCCGAAAAGCCATAAAAGATAAAGCAAATAACAGGTAAGATTTTCATAGGTAGTATAAATATAGTGTTAAAAAAGGGTTTTAGAATATACCGAGTGCTAGGTATATAAATTCGGGTTTTTTGGATGCTAGCTTTGTGTACTAAACTATCTATTATGAAAAAGTATCTACTGCCGTTGGTGTTCCTTTTGCAAGTGAATGCTGTATTTAGTCAAAAGGTTATTGCTGAAGACGAAAAAGTTATTCAATATGATACTGAATGGGGAAATTGGGTGGCCACACCCGAGAATGCCAATATTTTGTTTAGTGCCAAACTAAAATGGTATGATAAGCAAAAAAGAATCTATGCATGGAGCGTTCGCCATAAGGTTACAAGAATGCCGATAGCTTTCGAATGGAGAATTTCTAACCAGGTTTTTATAGGAGCTGTTGATTACTCAAGTGCAGTTGGGGAAAATGATGGCTATTACAAAAGTGCTACCTTCGATAGCAGGGATAATGCTAATTCAATGAATGGTAATGGATTTGCAATTTATAGTTCTTCAAAAACGATGTTGTATTATCAAGTGCGTAATGTTTGTCTTGTATTTGATGGAAGAAATCCCAACTGCAATTTCAGCGCAAGTTCAACTAAGTCGAGCGCTTCGAATTCTGCCATTACTCAGCAAAATGACGTAGCAAACAATAATACCGTCAACCAAGGAAACCAAACGCAGCAACATAATCAGACAGGTGCTACCCAAAACACTAATGTTAATACACAGATAAGTAAAAGCCAGCAACAAGAAGAAGTCATAAATACAGTTGGTGCCACTTTTTCTAATGCTGCTGTATCTTTAACTAACAGAAACCTAGCAACGCTAGTTCGACAAACGCAAATAGAGGCAGAAATAAAGCAAATTTTATCAGGGCGTGAAAGCCAGTATCCAGAAGCCGCAAAACACTTTAACGTTTACTTAAAAGAAAGAAAAAAGGCAAAAAGAGGTATGTGGATTGGTGTTGGTCTTGCCGCCGCCGGAGCGGCAGTAACTGGGGTAGGTGTGCTTAGTGGAGGGGAATATGACATTAACGAAACTCTCGTGTATGCAGGAGCTGGGGCAGCGGTAGTTGGTTTAATTACTACAGTTTTTTCAATTCCAGTTTCATCTAAAGGAACGACCGCACTGGAGAATGCAAAGAAAAGCTTAACATTTGGCGCTGCATCTTCTGGTTTGGGTATATCGGTAAAATTCTAACTTCAAAAGCCAGCAACCATTATTGAGGTCTATTAGAAACAACAAGCTTGCGAAAAATTAATGGTTCTTCAACAATAGGCTATTGAAAGTCATATTTGGGAGGATAGAGAGCTATAACTCCCTGTCCTTTTTCCTGTTCCACTTAATCTTAAGTTCCCCATCTTCGTCAACAGCTTTTAGGTGTAGCACAATTCCTTTCATTCGTGCCAACTCCCGTTCTTCTTTGTCAATAATATCAGCGCTTTTTTTAGGATCTCGCAGAGGAATATCTAAGGCAATATTGGTGCCGCGATTGAAACTATACACTCCCTTTACATCAAAGTTAAGTGCGGTAGAATTTACCTTCATAGGGCTGATATCTACTTTATCGCCGCGTAGGGTAAGTACGCCATTTAGTTTTTCGAGCTCTACATTCGATAGATTTCTGCTTCTGAAAACAAACTTCCCTACCTTTTCTAAAGGTTCGAAACCAACCAATGCAGCCTTGTCTAAAGTGAAGTTCACCTTGCCATACATCGATTTTGGAACCATATTTCCTTTTGCTGTTACATTGCCCGAAGCATTAACGTTAGCAGAAAGAAATCCTTTTAGGTTCTTGTTGGTAATAGACTGCTGACCAAAATTATCGAAGGCGTAAAAGAACTCTTTGATACTTACACGGGCAATATTGGCGTTCAGTTGCATTTTGTTCACGGCGCCCAATTGCTCCACTTTTCCGCTGAAATTGATATTGCCGCCAGCGTGTTGCACCGCAATTTTATTGAAGTAAACGCCATTGCCAATCAGCGAAATATTGGCATTTAAGTTACGGGCTATAAATTTATTGTAAACCGCCCTGTTCACATTCAGCTGTAAATGCACTTTAGATGCTTCCAAAGCTGCACTCAACTGTTCCGAAGCTTCTTTAATTGCATTTTTGCTCGATGTTTTCTTGCGTTTCGCTTGTCGTGGTCCTAAAAATGGCATAAACTCGCTCAAGTTCAAATTTGGACTGCTTAGTTTTACGTTTGCTTCTATTTTTTGTGGATCGGTGTAGTAAAAATTCAAGAAGTTTTCGATGCTGCAGCTCATGTTCAATATGCTTTTGCCGAGTTGAAGTCTGCTGTTGGTGATGTGTAAGTCCTTTTGATTAAAGTTTAAATCTAGCGAGCTGTTTACCAACTTTAAATTACGAGGCAGGTAATTAATAGTGGCACCCTTAATTGCTATTTTACCTTGAAGTACAGGTTTTGTAAACAAGAAATTGTCAATATCTGCCTGGCAAAACAAGCTCAAATCGGCAGTGCCTTTTTCAAACTTGAAACTTTCTTCCTCAAAAGAACCATTCAATTGTTCTAAGTTGAATTTCGAAGTCACCAAACCTTGCGCCAAAGGTTTCTCTAAGTTCGAAACCGTAAATGTATCTACTCTAATTGGCGCATTATAGTAGTTCGCTTTCAATCCGTAGAAGCGAATAATAGAATTTGCATCGCCAATGGGTTTGCTGGTGGTATCTTGGTTAGAGAAAAATCCTGTAAAACTGCAATCTGTTAAATTTCCAGATGGAATAGTAAGGTTGTTATTCGCCACCGTCATTTTTACATTAATGAGCGGGTCGCTACTGGTTTTATCGCCATTGTCAATAATACTAGCGGTAACATCAATGGGCTTTTCTATTCCAAATTTGAGCAACTTAGTAGAGATGTTAGGTGCCAGCAATTTCGCAACATTAGGGAACATAATTTGATCAGCCTTTATGGCAATAGAGAAAGCAGATTTATTCTCGGCCACGTTAATATTTGCGCCGATGCTAAAGGTATCATCACCTATCTTAATTGGTTTTTGGTCTATAATAATTACTTCCGCCTCATCATCATAATGTGCTGTCATGTTGCCAATAATGCTTTTGTCTTTTAAAAAGCTACCTTTTCTGGTATTAAAGGCAAAACTCCGTACTTGTGTTTTCAATTTAAAATCACCATCCCATCTGCCAAACGGATATTTTATTTTCCCCTTCAGTTCGTCTACATAAAAACTGAAAAGTTTAAAGCGTTTCTGGTTATCAATCACTAAATCCACCTTGTTCAAATCAATAATCCTTACCTGTAAATCGTTCGACTTGTCGTTGTTGTTCTCTGCCTTTTTCTGGCTTTTGGTGCGGAACATACTGGTGTTCGTATAGCCGGTAGAATCTGTGTACAAATAGATTTTAGCATTGTTAATGGCCACTTTGCGGATGTTGATGGTGCCCACAACCAGCGAAAGTGCGTTCAGCGAAACATCAATATCTTTTGCATTAAGCAGTTCGTGTTGGTGTTTTTGCCATAAGCTATCTCTCAGCGATACATTTTTTAAGGATACAGATATCCCCGGAAAACCCTTGAGCAAAGTAGTTTCCATGTGCGAAACACTTACCGTTCCATTCACTTTGGTATTTACCTGGTTCAGTATTTTGGCTAAAATGGCCTTGTTGTTTTTGCTGATGTAATATGCTGCACCTACCCAAGCTAGGATAAGTAAAATAAGCAGTGCGCCTACTATTTTTAAAGAAATTTTGAGCCAACGTTTCATTAACGGTATCTGTAATCCCAAGTTAACAAATAAACATACAAGTTGTTTGTTCGTCGTTAATTATTAGTTAATAACAGATAAGACTTGATTATTTGAAAAGCAAAGGCAGTGGTACTATTAATGTTCGTCCCGCCAAACGCTTTACTTCCCCGATGAAATATCGGGGTCGTGCTCGCTTATGTCGGGTTTAGAATGCAAGTGCTGTGCACAGGTTTACGTTTCCTAAACCCGATAGGAGCGGAAATACTTTTTGTAAAAGTGTCATCCTGAGCTTGTCGAAGGATTTTTACGAACAGATGATGCTTCGATAAACTCAGCATGACATTTGGTGTGCAGGCTGTCGGCAAAAAGATTACAGCGAATAGCGGGACTACAGTTGCCAAGATGTACTGATCGCACATTTTCAAAAAAATCAGTTAACCGAATAACCAATTTAAACAATTAACCATTTAGCTGTTCTGCAAATATGTTTTTGTGCCAACTATCTTGCAGTTGCACTTCCCATTTTTGCTCAAAATCTTCTAGGGTTTGCACCAAATTGTTGAACACGATAGTTTCTAAGCCAATTTTTTTGATGCTAATCAACGTTTCGAAATCTTCTTTGGGGGCAACATGTACTTCGTCATCTATTTTATAAGCCATGTTGAAACGATCGAACAGATCCAAACCGTATTTGCTTTCAATTTCTTTAATTATCCTTACAGAAGAATCGATTGAACAACCTGTAGCATTTGCCACCTGTTCGTCTACTGTAAGCACAATAAAATAGTTGTGGAAGATTTCTGCTTTAGCCTGAAGCTGCGAGCCGTGAGCGGTCCATTGGTCGACAAAGCGAGCTAAAATATCGCTTATTTCTGCTGCTTCCTGTTCCGTAAACTTCCGATTACTTTGGTAGATCCAAACTTTAGATTGTGGAGAAAAAATCATATTCAAATTTATCAAAATATTTAACTTCCGTCTTTTTAAACGGGAACTCTCATGCAAAAGTTTACATTGTCCTTAAAAAAGTTTGTTTTCTTTTCGTTCGGTCTAGTTTTTTTACTGTTGGTAGGTTTTGCGGCACCAGAAGATAGTCGGGTTTTTATACATGGTATGTTGAACAAACACTATGATAAAGACGGACAAAAAGAGCCTTTAAAACTATATGAACTGAAGATTACTAACACTGGTTTTTGTCGTTACAGAAAGGTTTACACCAACGGCAAGGAGGAGTTTTTTGCGTTTAACCTAAGCAGGTTTAAAGCAATGAACTATTACGGCGATACCAAGAGCGGAGAACTTTGGCTACATACCAAAAATGACGACGTCATTGTACAAACCCGTAATGATAAGCAAGGTGCTATCGATAGTATGTCGACTTATTTGGTTGTGCCGCTAAAAGATATAGATGTAGACCAACTGAACGAGTTGGCTAGTCATTTCAGAGCGTTGACGCAGCCTAACTTGGTTGCTAATAAATAGGTTCATTAGGCAAGCTTCTTATTCTTGCCGTCATTCCGAATTTAATTCGGAATCGTAATGCGAAATAAAATTAATATATATGCAACGTGGTGGTTGTGTTTACATAATGACTAATGTGTTTAACACCGTAGTTTATATAGGTGTAACTAGCAATTTGTTTACGAGAGTTCTTGAACATAAGACTAAAGCTTATCCCTCGTCATTTACTGCCAAATATAATTGTAATAAGCTTGTTTACTTTGAAGCATTTTCTACTATCGAAGAAGCGATTGCAATGGAGAAGAAATTGAAAGGATGGGATAGAATTTGGAAAAATCAGTTAATAGAAAAGCATAATCCGTCGTGGAGAGACTTATTTCATGGCGATTTGTAAATATTGTATATCGCATTACGATTGCCAGTCGAGCTGGCAATGACGAAGAAGGGGGTGCTTCCAATATCTCTATCCTACAAACATTCCCAAGAACGAATCTCTCCCTGTAGAGGAGAGAAACCGCACAGCGAAGAGAGGGATTAAAGCCCGTTAGCTCTAGCCGTAATCTCTGCGATATCTAATACTTTAACTTCTTGTTCTTTGTCTTTTAGTTTTACGCCATCATTAAGCATGGTCATGCAGAATGGGCAGCCAGCGGCAATAAATTGCGGTTCGGTAGCCAAGGCTTCTTCAATACGTTCAATGTTAACATCTTTTTTGCCTTTTTCTGGTTCTTTAAACATTTGTGCACCGCCAGCACCGCAACATAAGCCATTTGCTTTGCAGCGTTTCATCTCTACCAAATCGGCATCTAAAACTTCCAATACTTTTCTTGGAGCTTCGTAAACGCCATTTGCCCTGCCTAAGTAACAAGGATCGTGATAGGTAATTTTCTTACCTTTAAAGCTTTCACCACCTTCAGCTTTAAGCTTGCCCTCGTTAATTAAATCTTGGATAAGTTGTGTATGATGGATGACTTCGTAAGTGCCACCTAAGCCAGGATATTCGTTTTTAATGGTGTTAAAGCAATGCGGACAACCGGTGACTATCTTTTTAATGTTGTAGGCATTCAGCACTTCGATATTAGCCATTGCCTGCATTTGGAAAAGAAACTCGTTGCCGGCTCTTTTGGCTGGATCACCAGTACAGCTTTCTTCGGTACCTAGCACCGCATATTTCATGCCCACATGATGTAAGATTTTGCAGATATCTCTGGTGATTTTTTGCGCTCGTTCGTCGTAACTTCCGGCACAGCCCACCCAAAATAATATTTCTGGTTCTTCTCCTGCGGCCATCATTTCGGCCATTGTTGGTACTTTGAATTCCATTGTGTTCGTATTGCGTTTGGCGTATTACTTTTTGATCTTTGTTCTGAGTAAATCTTCTAATGCTTTTGTGCCTTCAAAAGTTCCCTTAAAGTAAAGGTCTTTTTTAAAGTTGCTGATAAAATATTTATTCACGATTTCTTGAGTTTCCTCATCAGAAATCAGCTTTTCGATCCCGTAGCCATTGTTTATCCTCATCATTCGATGACCTTTTGAAAAGCCAATCAGAATGCCATTATTTTCATCTTTTTTGCCAACTTCCCAATCATTCGCTGTTGCCAAAGTGAAGTCGTTAAAGTCTGTTTTACTTACCATGGTGGTATCAAAAGTGGCAATTGCAATTTCAATACCTGTTTCTTTTTCAAATGCTTCTACCAAATTTCGAAGCGAGTCTTTTTGTGCCGAACTAAAGTTTTTCTCATAGTCGCTAACAAAGCCTATAGACGTTGGGATTTTATACTTGCTTTTTGCTGGTGCATCTTTTGGTTGTTGAGCACAAGCACAAAAAAACAATATAAATATACTTGCTAATAACCCTAATCTCATCCTTTGTTGTGCTTAGCTTCCTTCTTCGTTACCTTAATTCCCTTCAGTCCAATTAAATCTATCGGAAGGAGAGTATTTCCATGGTGCACCATTGTTCTCCACGTTTCCAAGCATGGCGTTGATGCTTGCTGGTGCAACAGACTCTTCCATTACTGCGTAGCGTCTTAGCTCCATGATAATTTCCAGCGGATCTATGTTCACAGGACAAGCTTCTACACAAGCGTTGCAACTAGTGCAGGCCCAAATTTCTTCTCTGGTGATGTAATCATCTAACAACGATTTCCCGTCTTGGTGATCAGCGCCGTGCTTATCTATATTTTTGCCCACTTCTTCCATGCGGTCGCGGGTATCCATCATGATTTTACGTGGAGAAAGTAATTTTCCAGTAATGTTCGCCGGACAGACAGAGGTGCATCGGCCACATTCTGTACAGGTGTACGCATTTAACAGGTTAATTCTGCTCAAGTCTTGAATATCTTTTGCTCCGAATTTACCAGGTGCGGTATCTGCTGGTACAAACGAAGGGTCTAGCATCGCCTTTACTTCATTGGTTACGCTATCCATGTTGGTAAACTGCCCCTTTGGCGTTAACTTCGAAAAGTACGTGTTTGGGAAGGCCAACATAATGTGGAAATGCTTTGAATAGGGTAGGTAGTTTAGGAATGCAAAAATGCCTACAATGTGGAACCACCAGCAAAAACGTTCGATGAAAATAAGGCTGTCAACAGCATTTGGTAACAAGCCCTGCAGCCATGAGCTGATTGGAAAAGAACCTGCTGCGGTATAATGAGCTGCGCCTAAAGCCTGTAATTTAGCATCGGCGGCGTTCATTGTTAGAAAAGCTGTCATCAACAAAATTTCGGTAATGAGGATGTAGTTGGCATCTGATTTTGGCCAATTTTTCATCTCCACACCAGAAAAGCGTTTCAACTTTAGAATATTTCTTCGGATGAGGAAAATTACACAGGCCAGCCAAACGCCAGCTGCTAAAATTTCGAAACTGCCAATGAGAAAGCTATAGAAGCCTCCTAAGCCGGCAAATACGCGGTGTGTACCGAATGCGCCATCTATAGCAATTTCGAGTACTTCTAGGTTAATAATGATGAAGCCTAAGTAAACGATTAAATGCAGGAAAAAAGGAACTGGACGAACTGCCATTTTGGTTTGCCCAAAAGCAACTTTGAGCATGGTCATTAACCTTTCCTGCGGTTTGTCGCTACGATCGGTTGTTCTTCCCAATTTGATATTGCGAATAACCTTGCGGGCATTGTAAGCAAATAATGCAGTGCCAGCTAGGGCCAGGATGACGAATATAATTTGTGAAACCATAATTAATCTAGCGTAATGGTACAACGAAGTTAAAATATTTCGTTTTAAAACATTTATTATGCTTGCATAATTTATTGAATTTAGAACGGTTATGAATTAGTTTATGTTTTAATGAAAAATTAATGTGTTGATTTATAGCGCTAAAAGTGCTTTCTGCTTTTATTTTAGAAATATTTTTGAAAAATAATTTTGCCTTTCAAAAAAAGAAACTACATTTGCATTCCCAAACGGGAGGTGCCTTAGCTCAGTAGGTAGAGCAAAGGACTGAAAATCCTTGTGTCGCTGGTTCGATCCCAGCAGGCACCACCAGAGCGGACAAAGCTGATAAATCAGTTTTAGTCCGCTTTTTTTTGTGCTTTAAAATACTGTTAATCAATGAGATATTTTCCGCTAATTCGTTTACTCGGGCGGTTCGATGTATGTGCTGGTCAAAACACAAATATTCGGGGAACATCGAACCAATAATGTCCCTTTTCTGCTTATTTCTTGTGTTATCTGATTGTATATCAATATGATTAAGGTTCAATATCGCCTTTTTGAGGTCATGTCTTAATGATCCGATTGATTTTGAAATTTCTGGCAGCTTAGATTCCAGTAGGGAGATCTTTTTTTCGCTTTCTATTTTCAGCGTTTTGAAATCGCTTGTATCGAATACACCTTCAAGTACCATATCTCTCGCCTTGGCTAGTTGGTGGTTGACCGCATTGATTTCTCCGACCACCCTTTTACGTTCGTCCTGTTCTGGACTTGAATGTTGGTGAAACGCATTCAGCAATAACTCGAGATACAATTCCGGCGGTCCGTATTTTGGAATGAATCTTTTGATCTCTTCTGCTACCCATTCATTCGCGTACTCCGCTTTAAACCTTACACCGCAGGTCGAACTACAATGGTAGTAGTGATAATATTCTTTACGGCCTTTCGAAGCGCTGCCGGTGAGCATACGTGTGCATTTCGTGCATTTAATGAACCCTCTCAAGATTAGTTCATTAGAAGAATCAGGTTTTGTTAAGCTGTAAGCCTTTTTGTTTCCCTCCAATAGATGTTGCACTCTGTTGAAAACTGTTTCAGATACCAATGGCGAATGTTGACCATCGGCGAGATACGCTTCCTCATCTTTGTATTTATGGACTTTAACTTTTCCGCAGTAAACTGGATTACGTACGAGCTCATAAAAATTGTTTCTAGTGGTCTTTAATCCCTTTGTCCTGGCCATTTCCCAAACTTGGGATACGTTGTAGTTCCCTTTCGCTAACTCTTCGAAAGCTTCTCGGATGATGGTCGCTGTCGGTTCAATGAGGTCGATGTATTTCTTGCCGGCCTTGCTTAGGTTTTGATAACCCAAAGGTGCCGCCGAGACCCATCTTCCTTCTTTCCTGGCTCGGCGAAGTCCGTGAAAAATATTCAGTCCCCGTCTTTCATTTTCAACTTCTGGTGCCGCAAGATAGAAGGCGAGCATCATTTTGTTTTCGGGGATCTCTAAGTCCAATGGCTGCTCAATGGCTTGTGGCTCTATTCCTAATCGTTTTAGTAGATTGATCATATGGTAGGAATCCCCTGCGTTCCTACTAAATCGGTCCCATTTTGTGAACAAGATCAAATCGGCCTTATCCCTGCTTTTCTTGATGTCCAACAAAAGCTTTTTCCAAACTGGACGATTAAAGGTCTTCGCGGAATGATCCTCATGATAGACTTTATCTATGCTGATAGACTTGATCTGACAGTATTTGCGAAGGACTTCTTCTTGATTTCTTTGTGAGTAGCCTTTTTCGGCTTGTTCGTCGGTGCTGACCCTGACGTATAGATGTGCTGTTTTCATACGTGTAAATTCGGCTAGTCCCAATTTACTAAAAAATCAGCTGGCATCACAGCTTTTTTGTGATTAAACTTTAAGTTTTTCCCATAAAATAGAAAGGTTGTCCGGCATTGAAATACCTTGGAAACCATTGCTGTCGTAGGTAAGGAAATTAGGGAACAATAGGTGCAACATACGTCGCTGCTGCTCCATGCTGGTCATTGAGAACAACTCATATATGTTGAGCGAAAAACTTTTTGCTTTGGGCAATATTGCCTCTGCTGTGACCTGAGCCGCCTCAAGTTCTTTCAACCGTTTCCTTATGTCTTCGGACTGCTCAGTTTGCCTTAGTTTGATTTCTTGGAAATCGGTTCCATCTATAATGTTGTCCAAGAGGAGCTCTCTATTCTTTTCCATACGGAGACTGATCAGCTGTAACTGGTTGTTCAGTTCGCCAATCTGTTTTGAAACTGCTTCTCCTCCGTTTTGTGACAGTTCTTCAAGTATGGCGATGAAAAGCTTATTGAAGCCAGTATCGATGTTATATTTTTTTAAAAACTCCAGAAATTGGCTATTAACCTTCTCCGCGGGAAATCTTGTGCCACAGGCAGAGGAACAATGGTAGTAATGATACTTACCATTCCGCCCAGTAGAGGTACTACCCGTGAGCATCCTGGTGCATTTGGGACAGCATAGGTGGCCTCTCAAGAATAATTCAGGTCTGCAAGTTAACTTTCCGCCCTTCACTTGTTTGCCTTTGTTCAGATAGTGTTGAACTTTCTCAAATGTTTCCCTGGTGATCAATGCTTGATGTTGTCCAATCACAAATTGTAACATTTCATCCTTGTGTGCAGGCACGGTAATGAGTCCGCAATAGATGGGGTTTCGTATGACTTGGGCAAAATTGCTCTTACCGCATTTCAATCCCTTTAGCTTGGCCGCGCGCCAGACCTGGTCAATGGCAAATTTACCTTTTGCCAGGTCTTCAAATGCTTCCTTCATCAGTTTCCCGTGAGTAGGATCGGGGGCGATGTATTTGGTGCCATTTTCGGTGCTTTTGTTAAGATATCCAATAGGGGCAATGGATGTCCATCGGCCTTCCTTTCTGGCTCGTCGCAGCCCGTAGAAGACATTGAGTCCCCGACGTTCATTTTCTACCTCAGGAACGGCAAGATAAAAGGCGAGCATCATTTTATTTTCGGGGACGGAAAGGTCAAGTGGTTGTTCTATGGCCTGCGGCTCAACCCCCAGGTTACGTAAATAGGAAATCATCTGATAAGCTTCGGAGGTATTGCGACTAAATCGGTCCCACTTTGTGAATAATAGTAACTTGGAACGGTAGCGTTTCTGCTTACTTAAGTTCTGCAGCATCTGTGTCCATTTTGGCCTATTAAAAGTTTTAGCCGAATAGTCTTCGAAAATAATGTCTAGAATATTTATACGATGTTGCAAACAATATTTCTTCAATACTTCGTCTTGATTGCGTTGCGAATAGCCTCTGTCTGCCTGTTCGTCCGTACTTACCCTAATATAAAGAATTGCAGATTGCATGGTTAATTTTTTTGATGGTAAGCTGCGGCCAATTGATAAAGTACGTCGATAATGGTCGCGAGCTCGGTATTTTCTACATTCGTGAGGTGCGGAGGTAGATATCTTCGTGCATTGCTTGTATTTTTCTTTCTCTCTGTTGTTTCCATATTCTGCGTCTTGTAAAGTTACCAGTCTACAATAATCGTTGTAAAAGTGTTTATGGTTTGACAAGTCTGTAGTGACATCTGCAAAAAAAAATCACTAACAATTCAATAATTATCAAATGAAGAAGGTATTATTTAAGTTAATGCTGTGCTTGTGTTTTCTTTTAACCACTAATTTGTTGAATGATTTTCTTTTGCGAATCCAACATTTCAATAGAAAAATGGTTACCAAGGACAGAAACTGTCTAGATACTTATGAACTGGACACGTTGCGTAATCTGGAGTTAAGAAAAAAATGGTGTGCGGGTAGTCAGGGACGTGTTTCTGTTTGCCTGTCTGACGGGACTTTCGCCATGTGATATCACACGGTTCAGTAGAGACCATATTACACATTATTTGAATGGGGAATATTGGATAGAATTTACAAGCAGAAAACCAAACGCTTTACGGAGCGAAAGTTTAATATGTTATTGTTACCTGAGGCGTTGGAGATCATAAAGAAGTACAATAGGAATCCTGCTGCTTTATCCAATGGTAAAATATTCCCGTTTTACACAAACCAGATCCTTAATCATTATTGAAGATTGTTGTTGAAGAAGCAGAAATCAACAAGCAGTTTACTTTTCATTTGGCGAGATATACCTTCGCTATAACTGTAACCCTAGAAAATGGGGTGCCTATTAAAGGTGTATCGCATATGCTCTGACACGCTAGCATCAAACTACACAGATTTAATAGGGAAATTCCCCTGCTACATTCTGGGGGAAATCTTTGGGAGAACAGGATCTAACCGTATCGGTAAAAAACGCAATCGTAAACAAGCGTTCTGGTGGTTCTGGAATGATGATAGGTCGACGCGCCATCCACCGTCCAATTGCCGAGGGCGCAAGGTTTTTACAGGCGGTACAAGATGTCTATCTGTCAACTGAAATAGGGCTGGCCTAATATGCTTTCCGAACAGTTGGGAAGACAGACCTATTTCTCGCCCACCAGTTCCGATCAGGACTGGCTTAAACTGCCCTCCGTAAAAATGGGTCCGGGAGACTCCGCCCGTTCGCATTCTGCCCATGAATATATTAGTATATCAGAAATCGAAGAAGGTATCAACATCTACATCAACCTTTTGGATCTGATGTGCCATATGATGGTTTCTGAAGCGCAATTAAAATCACTATCTTTCGAGCATCAATTGGAACATTAAAGACACTCGCCCATCATGCAAGAAAGTATACTGATCATCGATGATGAAAAGAATATCAATAACCTGCTTGCCCGCATCATCAATCTAGAAGGATTTAGGGTACTACAAGCCTTTACCGGAAAGGAAGGGTTGAAGATCCTGAAGAATGAGGACATTCCGTTGGTGATCAGCGATGTGAAATTGCCCGATTATAACGGGGTAGATCTGGTTATCGAAATTAAAAAACTGAGACCAAACGCAGAGGTCATCAACCTGACGGCGTTTGGTACCATAGCCGATGGCGTAAAAGCGATGCGTAACGGTGCTTTTGACTATATCACCAAGGGTGATGATAACGACAAGATCATTCCGTTGATTTATAAGGCGTTGGAGAAGGCGAAACTTAATGCCAGATTGAACGAGCTGGAAAACAGGGTAGCCAAAAAATACAGTTTCGAAACGATGATCGGGCAATCGGCACACATCCGTGATGCCATTGTGCTCGCCAAAAAAGTAGCACCAACCGATACGACTGTACTATTATTGGGCGAAACAGGGACGGGAAAGGAAGTCTTCGCCCAGGCCATCCACGGAGATAGCCCACGCCAGCAGAAGCCATTTGTTGCAGTCAACTGCAGTGGGTTTAGTCCAGAGCTGTTGGAAAGTGAGTTATTCGGTTATAAATCTGGCGCCTTTACAGGCGCATCCAAAGATAAAAAAGGACTGATCGAAGAGGCAAATGGTGGCACTTTGTTTTTAGATGAGATTGGTGAGATGAACCTTGATCTACAAGCAAAACTGCTCAGAGTGCTGGAAAGCCAAACCTTTATCAAAGTGGGCGATACCCAGACCAGTAAGGTCAATGTACGTATCATTGCCGCGACCAATAGGGACCTTCAAAGCGAGGCGGACAATGGTAGGTTCCGCTTGGACCTTTATTACCGTCTTTCGGTATTTTCTATACAGCTTCCCCCTCTTGCGCACCGCAGGGAAGATATTTCCCCCATTGCCAATTATTTCCTAGAAGAATTTGCCAAAAAGGTAAATAGAAAGGAGCTCCAATTTGAAAGAGAGGTGATAGAAAAACTGACTGCCCATAGTTGGAAGGGCAATATCCGTGAACTGAAGAACGTTGTAGAGCGTTTGGCCATTCTCGCTGATGGCAATTTGATCACTGCTGACCTTTTGCCCAATGAATTCCATACGGATTCCAATACAATCGACTCGATGAACATGCAGACCATGGAAAAGATGCATATCGTGAGGGTGCTACGCTATACCAAGTGGAATAAAACTGAAGCATCACGTCTTTTGGGTATTGGGCTTACTACCCTTTATCGTAAGATAGAAGAATACCATATCGATACCTAACAATAATCTTTTCAATATGAAAAAACCCTTCCATTTTGGAAGGGTTTTTTTGTTTGCAAAAAATCTTAAAATAAATTATCACTACATATTTATTTGAAATACAGCCATTTATTTGCTTCTCTGTTGATTCGGCATGACAATTGGCATAGTGCAGGCAAAACGAAAAAATATGTTAACCATTTCATTATTACTGGCCATCATCGTACTCTGTTGGATTTGCTTCAGATCGATCGATTGGTTCGAGAAAATCTAAAAACCATGATTGCACTATTCATTATTTCCCTAGCCGTATTCATCTACATGCTCTACGTGCTGATCAAACCAGAAAAATTTTAATTACATGAACACAGAATTACTCGGAATTTTGGCGACCTACTTGCTTACATTGGTAGTCGCTATACCTTTGGGTAGGTATCTGGCAAAAGTATTTGCCGGAGAAAAGGTTTGGACAGACTTCCTCAAACCTTTGGAAAAAGGGATCTTCAAGATCTCTGGAATCAACCCAAAAGAGGAAATGAACTGGAAGCAGGCAATGAAAGCCATGCTGACCATCAACTTGGTTTGGTTGGTTTATGGTTTATTTGTACTGATCTATCAGGATAAATTACCCTTAAACCCAGACGGCAACCCTGGTATGACACCAGATCTTGCCTTCAATACCATCATCAGCTTTGTGGTGAACTGTAACTTACAGCATTACTCTGGAGAAACCGGACTTACCTACCTTACACAGCACTTCATCATGATGTTCCTGATGTTTGTAAGTGCCGCTACAGGTATTGCTGCCGCGGTAGTGTTCTTTAAGGCATTCCGTGATAAGACCACTGAAAAATTGGGTAACTTCTGGGATTTCTTTATCAAGTCTATCACCCGTTTGTTACTACCAATGTCATTGCTTATTGCAATCATCCTAGCATTTAATGGCACGCCTACCAGTTACGAGGGTAAAGACCAGTTTATTTCATTAGAGGGAGATACCGTTAACGTGTCCCGTGGTCCTGCGGCTGGCATGATCGCCATTAAGCACTTAGGTACCAATGGTGGTGGATGGTTTGGTGTAAACTCTGCCCATCCTTTAGAAAATCCAAACTATATTACAAATACGGTAGAGCTAGTTGCACAGGTTATCATTCCAATTGCAATGGTCATTGCCTTTGGTATTTTCATCAGAAGAAGAAAATTATCATGGGTAATTTTTGGGGTAATGACCATAGGTATGCTCTTGCTCTTGTTTCCAATGGTCAGTTCAGAACTTGGTGGCAACCCAGCGATAGCCAAAATGGGTATCAGCCAATCTACTGGCGCCATGGAAGGCAAGGAAGTACGTTTTGGCCCAGCAATTTCTGCCTATTGGAGCACGGTTACCACCATTATCTCTACGGGTTCAGTCAATAGTATGCACGATAGTACCATGCCTTTGTCTGGCGCTTGGCAATTGTTGGGCATGATGATCAACTCCTTTTACGGCGGTTGTGGCGTGGGGATACTCAACTACTTTATCTACCTCATTATCGCCGTGTTTATCTCGGGACTGATGGTGGGAAGAACACCAGAATTTTTGGGGCACAAGGTAGAGGCACGGGAAGTAAAAATTGCCGCTCTGATCACATTGCTCAGTCCGTTCATGATATTGGCAGGCACCGCATTATCTACCTACGTATTTAACAACCATGGTGATGCCGAATGGGCGGTACAGCCCCAAAATTGGCTCAACAACCCTAGTTTCCACGGCTTTTCGGAAATGCTATATGAGATGACCTCAGCCAACGGAAATAACGGATCTGGCTTTGAGGGGCTGGGAGATAACAATGTATTCTGGAACGTGATGACAGGCTTTGTTTTATTCTTGGGACGTTTTCTACCGATCATTGCACCAATTGCCATTGCAGGACTATTGGCACGTAAAAAATACATCCCAGAATCATCGGGTACGTTGAAAACAGATACACTTACTTTCGGACTGATGACCTTTGCGGTAATCATCATCCTTAACGCATTATCTTATTTCCCTGCGTTGGCCTTGGGACCTTTGGCCGAATATTTCTCCATGTTAAAGTAGCCAGATTAGATAACGAAATCATAGGGAGCTTAGCAATAGCCAGATGCTCCATCACATAAAATGAATTAAACAGATGAAAACTTCATCAAATAAATTGTTCGAACCCGCTTTAGTGCGGACGGCCCTAAAGGAATCGTTTGTAAAGCTCGATCCAAGGGTAATGATCAAAAACCCGGTGATGTTTACCGTTGAAATAGGTACGGTGATCATGGCCTGGGTGACCATTTACTCGCTTAGCAATAGTGGGCAGGGCTCTGCAGCCTATAACTTCATCATATTCTTGATACTTTTGTTGACTGTGCTGTTTACCAACTTTGCAGAAGCCATTGCCGAAGCACGTGGGAAGGCACAGGCCGATTCGCTAAGGAAAACGAGGGAGGAAACACCTGCA
Organism: Pedobacter sp. T50_32; assembly: GCF_057652195.1. Classification (NCBI taxonomy): domain Bacteria; kingdom Pseudomonadati; phylum Bacteroidota; class Sphingobacteriia; order Sphingobacteriales; family Sphingobacteriaceae; genus Pedobacter; species Pedobacter sp. T50_32. The sequence continues at coordinate 53,880 of NZ_JBYFBY010000009.1, forward strand.
AAGGTAATCTTGGCCAATGGTAGCGTAGAGATACGTTCATCAGCTCTGCTCAAAAAGGGAGAAGTCTTTTTCTGCGAAGCTGGCGACACCATCCCAACAGATGGCGAGATTGTTAAAGGTATCGCTACCATAGACGAATCTGCCATTACTGGAGAATCTGCTCCCGTAATCAGGGAGTCCGGAGGTGATAAATCATCAGTTACCGGTGGTACAAAAGTGATTTCGGACCGTATCGAGGTAGTGGTAAATACACAGCCTGGAGAAAGCTTCCTAGATAAGATGATTGCTTTGGTAGAAGGGGCATCACGCCAGAAAACACCGAACGAAATAGCCCTTACCATCCTTTTGGCCAGTTTTACAATCGTGTTTATCATCGTATGCGTAACGTTGAAGCCATTTGCCGATTATGCCAATACGCCTATTACTATTGCGGCACTGATCTCCCTTTTTGTTTGTCTGATCCCTACGACCATCGGTGGCTTGTTATCTGCCATTGGTATTGCCGGAATGGACAGGGCCTTGCGTGCCAATGTGATTACCAAATCAGGCAAGGCGGTAGAAACCGCAGGCGATATCGATGTGCTTTTGTTGGATAAGACAGGTACCATTACCATTGGTAACCGTAAGGCCACCAGTTTTTATCCTGCTCCGGGAGTTGACAATAAAACTTTTGTTGACGCCTGTGTATTGAGCTCATTGGCAGATGAAACGCCTGAGGGTAAATCCATCTTGGAATTGGCAGCTGGACAGAACTATCACGTGGCGGCGGCACCGGAAGGTGCGAAGTTCATCAAGTTTACTGCCGAGACCCGTTCAAGTGGTATGGATACCGTAGATGGCAAACGTATCAGGAAAGGTGCCTTTGATTCTATACTGAACATGGTGACTTCGGCAGGCAACAAATTTCCAATGGAAACTGAACAACAGGTAAAAGAAATCTCTAACAATGGTGGTACACCGCTGGTAGTAGCCGTTAACGAAGTGGCCCTAGGAGTAATCGAACTACAGGATATCATTAAACCGGGGATCAGCGAACGCTTTGAACGTTTGAGAAAAATGGGCGTTAAAACCGTAATGGTGACGGGCGATAACCCATTGACAGCAAAGTTTATTGCACAGAAAGCAGGTGTGGATGATTTTATTGCCGAAGCAAAGCCGGAAGATAAGATGAACTACATCAAGCAGGAACAGGCAGAAGGCAAATTGGTAGCGATGATGGGCGACGGCACCAATGATGCGCCAGCTTTGGCACAGGCCGATGTCGGTGTGGCCATGAACAGTGGTACACAGGCCGCAAAAGAGGCGGGCAACATGGTCGACCTGGACAATGACCCAACCAAGCTGATCGAGATTGTCGAAATCGGAAAACAGTTATTGATTACCAGAGGTACTTTGACCACTTTCTCTATCGCCAACGACGTGGCTAAATATTTCGCAATCGTCCCAGCTTTGTTTATCGCTTCGATACCGGCGTTGCAGCACCTTAACATCATGGGGCTGCATAGTCCAGAGAGCGCTATACTTTCGGCGGTCATCTTCAATGCCATCATTATCCCGATACTCATTCCATTGGCCTTAAAGGGCGTACAATATAAGCCGATTGGCGCAAGTGCATTATTGCGGAGAAACCTGTTGGTCTATGGTCTGGGAGGTGTAGCTATCCCTTTCATAGGTATAAAGGCTATAGATCTATTGGTGGGAATGTTCTTCTAAAGGAAATTATTTATCATATCAAATTAAAAAAAGATGAAACCATCCCGAGCAATCGGGATAGCTTCATCACCACTAAAAACAAATCATAAAGAGATGAAAAAGTATATCATACAATCGATCAGGCTAACCGCGGTACTATTGGTGTTGCTTTGCGTGATCTATCCGTTAATTGTAGCATTTGCCGGTAGTTTCTCTGCTGGTAAAGGTGGTGGAGAAAAAATTGAAAGAAACGGAAAAGTAGTAGGCTATGCACTTTTGGGCCAAAGCTTTTCGAGCACTAATTATTTCTGGGGGAGACCGTCAGCCGTAAACTATAATGCTGCAGGATCGGCAGGATCTAACAAAGGTCCTTCCAACCCAGATTACTTGAAAGTTGTATCAGATAGGATTGATACCCTACTTAAATACCACCCCGGAATTAAGAAAAGCGATATTCCTGCGGATATGGTAACCGCATCGGGTAGTGGACTAGATCCTAATATCTCTCCAGAAGGCGCTGCTCTACAGGTAAAAAGAATAGCAACGAATAGAAAGCTAGACGAAAAAGTAGTAGCCGATCTGGTAGAAAAAAATACCCAAAAACCGTTAGCTGGTCTTTTCGGGCCATCTACAGTTAGCGTATTGAAGCTAAACCTAGCATTAGACGAAATCAAAAAATAACAAAAAACACATTCCGTACCGCTGCCTGAACCTCCAGCGTTTGCCAACCTTAGGAACAGGCAACTCATCGGTAAATCGGAAGATTACTTAACAAATTAAATAACAGAACAAAATATATGGAACCATTCTGAGCAATCGGGATAGCTTCATCACAAAAACAAATTTTTAAATAGATGAAAAAACTATTATTAATCGCAGCTTTATTAGCGACTGGAAGTTATGCCTTTGCCCAAGAAACAACAAAAATTAAGGTAAGTGGCTATTTGGAGACCTACTTTGGTTACGATTTTAATAAACCAGCGGATAACAACAGACCCGGATTTGTGTATTCCCATAATAGACATAACGAAACGAACCTGAACCTGGGCTTTATCAAGGGCAACTATGACGATGGAGCAATCAGGGCAAACCTGGCCGTAATGGCAGGTACCTATGCAAACGCTAACCTAGCTGCCGAACCAGGGGTGCTGAAAAATATTTTTGAGGCCAATGCTGGGTTAAAGCTTTCCAAAACAAGCAACCTTTGGTTAGATGCAGGTATCTTTTCCTCGCATATCGGTTTTGAAAGTGCCATCAGCAAAGACTGCTGGGTATTGACCCGTAATATCTCTTCAGAGAACACACCGTATTACGAATCGGGAGCGAAATTGGGATACATGACTAACGACGGGAAGTTTGCCGCCACCATCCTTTACTTAAACGGTTGGCAACGTATCGCCCGTCAGGAAGGCAACAGCCAACCAGCTGGTGGATTACAGTTGACCTGGAAACCTTCCTCGAGAGTAACGCTGAACTACAGCAACTATTTGGGTACCGAAGGCGAAGATGCCTTACGTGTTCAACGCTTTTACCATAATTTTTATGGTGTGCTACAGTTGACACAGCAATTTGGGCTGACCTTAGGTCTTGATTACGGAACACAGCAGCTGGCACAGGGAAGCAGCGAGAAGAAAGAGGTACTTTCGCCATTGGCTATTGCACAATACAAATTTACTGATAAATGGGCATTGGCTGGTAGGTTTGAATATTATCAGGATAAGGAAGGGATGATCATTTCTACTGCAACACCTAATGGTTTCAGAACAGCTGGTTACTCGATGAACATAGATTATATGCCGATCAACAATGCTGTAATCAGGTTGGAAGGTAAGGTGTACGATAGCAAAGACAAGATATTTGAAAGAGATGCGGCCACAGTGAACCATAATACCGCAATCACGGCAAGTATTGCGGTCTCTTTTTAAGAAAATATGAATTTAAAAATAATAAGTACTGATGGTACTGTTGTTTGAAATCCTGATCAGTATGGCGACGATTTTTACTGGTGGTATGCTGGTCAGGTTTTTTAGGAAAAGAAAGGATGAATGATGATACCTTTGAAAAGCAATAACAAAAAGCTCAAGGCTATTTTGTTATTTGTAGTTTTAGCGATTTTGAGTTTGGGGTTTGCGATTTTGATTAACAGACCAGTATAAATTAGACCATAAATGGAAGATAAAAAAGATGATTCGGTAAAGAACTTTTTGGAGCTGATCAAGAAATCCAAGCGTGGCAAGCTTAAGGTCTACATCGGCATGAGCGCAGGTGTGGGCAAAACCTATCGGATGCTCCAGGAGGCACATTCGCTGTTGAAGAACGGTATAGAAGTGAAGATTGGCTATATCGAAACCCACTTTCGTCCAGAAACCCATTCCCTGTTGGATGGGCTGCCCATGATTCCGCGAAGAAAGCTTTTCTATAAGGGCAAGGAGCTTGAGGAAATGGATGTCGCTGCCATTATGGGCCTCCATCCAGAAGTTGTCATTGTTGATGAATTGGCCCATAGTAATGTTGAAGGCAGCAAGAACGAAAAACGTTGGCAGGATGTGATGGATATTCTCGATGCGGGCATCAATGTAATTTCGGCTGTCAACATCCAGCATCTGGAGAGCATGAATGAAGAGATAGAGAAGATCACAGGCATTCCCATCACCGAGCGCATTCCCGACAAAATATTGGAGGTGGCCGATGAGGTGGTAAATATCGATCTAACGGCCGATGAACTCATAGATCGTTTAAAGGCGGGAAAAATCTACGACCAAACTAAAGTTGAACGTGCCCTTGGCAATTTCTTTAGGGTGGAAAAGATACTCCAATTACGTGAGCTGGCACTGAAGGAAGTGGCCCACCACCTGGAACGGAAAATAAGCATTGAAGTGCCCAAACAGGTAAAGCTGAGACAGGAAAAGTTCATGGCCTGTATTTCTGCCAACCATGATACAGCCAAGGTAATTATCAGGAAAACAGCCCGTTTGGCTTCCTATTACCGCTCACCCTGGATCGTACTTTACGTACAAAGGGAGAAAGAGGGAGGCAACAAGGTAAGATTAGACCTGCAGCGACATCTGATCAACAATTTTAAACTGGCAACAGAGTTGGGCGCCGAAGTGATCAAAGTGAAGGAAGAAGATGTAACTGGAACGATTACCAGGATTGCCCAAGAGCGGGAAATCACTACCATATGTATCGGTAAGCCGAATTTTAGCCTATTAAAAGTAATATTGAATACTACATTGATCAGCAAGCTGTTAAAAAACATAGCAGAGAAAGAGACAGATTTGGTTATACTCTCATAAATTTTAAGGAAATGAACCGTCCATCATTGAAATCATTATTTTTAATGGTGGTAAGCTCCATCCAACCATTAAGAAAATAAAAATTAAAGGATGAAAATCAAAACAAAACTTTGGCTCGGCTTCGGGTTCCTGTTCGCCGTAGTGCTACTGTTCGGTATAATATCTTTATACCAGATCAACCGTATATCAGACAGCTCGAAGGTTATCCTCAAAGACAATTATGAGAGTTTGAGATATGTAAGTGCCATGCGTTTGGTATTAGAGGAAAATCCCCTGCCTCTTAACGCTAAGGCGCAATATAGTTTTAATGAATATCTGCAAAAGGAGAAACGAAACCTTACCGAAAGTGGTGAAAAGGAAACCGTGGCCAAAATGGAACAGGCCTACCTAAGGCTAATTGACCAAGCTTCAAATGCCGAAGTTCAAAACCGGGCGGTAAAAGATGTCTACCGTTGGTTGCGCCATATTGAAAAATTGAACATGGATGCCATCGAAAAGAAGAATACCGACGCTGGGGACAGCGTGGACCAAGCGGTTTCCTATCTAATTTTTGCGGCCACCATCTGCTTTCTACTACTGCTTTCGTTCAGTGTCAACTTTCCCGGATTTGTGGCCAATCCACTAAGGGAGTTCTCTGCGGCTATCAAGGAAATTGCCAAAAAGAATTATACCCAACGTGTGGAATTCAGGGGAAGCGATGAATTTTCCGAGCTGGCTTCAGAGTTCAATGCCATGGTTAGGCAATTGAAAAAATGGGAGAACAGTAATCTAGCGAAGATACAGTCGGAGAAGTTGAGGATCGAGACCATTATACAACAGATGCAGGACCCAATCATCGGTGTTAACGAAAAAAACGAAATCCTGTTCCTGAACAGGACGGCCGAGGAAGTGTTCAATCTGGAAGCGGCTAAGATAGTTGGCACAGATGCCGTGGCATTGGCTAAAACCAATGGTCTGCTGGAGCGAGTAATGGGGACATCAAATGGCGCAAAGCCAATGAAGATCTATGCCGATGACAGGGAGTCTTTCTTTCAGTTGGATAGAAAGGAAATTTTTGTGCCAATCTATGATAGCCAGCAGGAAACTGCAATCAGAGAATCAAAAAAAGCCGCAGGAGAAGTATTTGTTTTAAAGAATGTGACGCAATACAAGGAACTTGATGAAGCCAAGACAAACTTCATCGCGACGGTCTCCCATGAGCTCAAAACACCTATATCTTCACTAAAGATGAGCCTCAAACTGATGAACGACCAGCGTGTTGGGGAACTGAACGAGGAACAGCAACAACTGGTACAGCACATGAAGGAAGACTGCGGTCGCTTACTGACGATTACAAGTGAACTCTTGGACCTGGCTCAGGTCGAAACTGGTAACATCCAGCTCAATATTGTGAAATCCGATCCGAGAAAGATAGCAATTTACGCGATGGACGCTGTTAGGTTTCAGGCCGAACAGAAAGCCATCGAACTGGAATTGATATGCAGGAACGATCTGCCCCGCATCCATGCGGATACGGAAAAAACGGCATGGGTAATGGTCAATTTCCTATCCAACGCATTGAGGTACAGCCCAGAAAAAGGGAAAGTAGTTATCAAGATTGTCCAGAAGGGCAGCTTTATTGAATTTTCTGTTAGGGACTCTGGAAAGGGTATTGATGAGCAGTATCAGAAGCGTCTTTTTGACCGTTACTTTCAAGTCCCAACGGATGGCAATAATAAATCTGGCTCTGGACTTGGACTCGCCATATCCAAGGACTTTATCCAGGCACAGGGTGGAGAAATTTGGGTGGAATCTGCCATTGGCGAAGGAAGTAAGTTTGGTTTTAGGATACCAGTACAGGAATAAAGACACTACCAAGAACCAAGTTCCATGAAATGCCACGTGTTACATGGTTCTTGGTATACTTAGGTTTCAAAACTTGCCCATAATTTGTTTTGCACTGATATTTAAAACAAAATGCCCTTCTGTTTTCAACTTCATATCAGTACAGTATATGATAAGAATAATCCTCCAATTTCCCATCTTCATTATAATAAATTTGGGGACGTACCTAAGACCTATCCACAAAATTCAGTCGCCGTAAACCAACTTTGCTGCCATATAGAATGAATTATGACAGCATTTGATTTAATATCCAAAAAGGATCTGCAAAATTTCAAAGAGGAACGCTTTGCAGGACTAAGACGTCCGGGCTATAAGCTCAATAAGAAGGACGAGCAGAAAGAATGGATTAAGACTTTCGATGTGCAGAAGTTGCTTGACATCTCCCAGGATATACTCATCTCACTAAGACGAAATGGAACCATCCGCTTCTCCAAGGTCGGTGAAACATTTTATTACAAACCTGACGATATCCTCAAACTGCTCGAGGGTTAGCTACGGACAAATTTTTCATTTAACCATAGTTCAGCAGCACAGTTCTGGCGCCTAGGTTTAAACACCCTTGTGTTTGGCAAGATGTATTTTTGTCCACAGACAAAAACATCTTGCCGGCCTTGCGGTCGGAGCAGGCACTCGGAACTCGTGCCTGCCTGAACACCAATAATGTATCTAATGGGCTTTCAAAATGATGAGAAAAGTGAGCGTCTGGACTTCCCTTTAAGGACAAGGGTAGATAAGAGAAGTTTCGACCGTTTAGAGAAATTGCTGGTATCAAGTACCTGCCAATCTATGGGAGAACTGATCCGTAAATTGATCAATCGGGAGAAGATTAACTGTGTATACACGGATACGACGATGAATGCGCCGATGGAAGAACTGGTCTCTATCCGTAAGGAACTCAAAGCAATCGGTGTGAACATCAATCAGATCACACGTAGTTTCAATCAGGAGAAGACTAGAGAAGCGGCTAGACAGTACTATGTGATGCAGGTGGCTGAGCTGTACAAAAAGGTGGATATTAAGGTGGATAGGTTGTTGCTAATGGTTGGGGAGCTTACTGAAAAATGGTTACAAAAATTGTAACGGGAAAGAGTATCCGGAGTATTATGCTTTATAACGAAAATAAGGTCAAGGAGCAAAAAGCTAAGCTTATTCTCGCTAATAAATTTGGGACTGATATTGAAAAGCTAAACACGGCATCGAAACTCAAACGTTTTGAGCTGTTGACTTTCCTCAAACCGAATGTCAAAACCAACGCACTCCATATCATGCTCAATTTTGATAGTAGTGACAGCTTAGATGCTAACAAACTTCAGAGCGTTGCAGTCGAGTATATGGACAGGATCGGTTTCGGCGACCAGCCCTATCTGGTATATCAGCACCATGACACTGCACACCCGCACCTACATGTGGTCACCACCAATATCACTGCTACTGGTCAGCGTATAGATATGCATGGCATCGGTAGGACGCTTTCCGAGGACGGACGAAAGGAATTGGAAATCAAGTACGATCTAGTCAGGGCAGAAGGTAGACAGAAAAGTGAAATCCTACAAACGGCACCTATCGATCTGGTTAAAGCTGTTTATGGAAAGGCCGCAACTAAACGAACAATTACCAATGTGGTATGGGCAGTGATCAGGGATTATAAATATACCTCGCTTGCAGAGTTCAATGCCGTTCTTGCACAATTTGGCGTGGTTGCCGATAGGGGAAAGGAGGATGCTAAAATGTTTGAAAACCGTGGCCTAGTGTATTCGCTGCTCGATGTGGATGGCAGAAGGATTGGCATCCCTTTCAAAGCCTCGCAATTGAGTGGAAGACCGTTACTGGATGTGGTGGAAAAGAAGTTTGGAAGAAGCCGGGAGATCAGGCAGACCTATAAGGAAAGTGTTACACAGCGGATTGATGGGCTATTAAAAAAATATAACTCATTGACCAAGCACACTTTTGATAGGGAGCTTGCTGCCCAGAAGATCGGAGTGGTTTATCGGATAAGTCCAGAAGGCAGGTGTTATGGGGTGACTTTCGTAGACCATAGAACCAAATGCGTTTTTAATGGAAGTGATCTCGGCAAGGCGTATTCGGCCAAAGCCCTTACCGAAACCTTTACTACTAAGGACGAGCTAAAAACTTATTTGGGAGCTGCCATCAGATCGACCCAGGCAAATACTTTCCCTCGAGATGAACTGTCCAAATCCAGCTTGCCGAACCAAGGTCTTTTGGATATGGTATTGTCAAAAAACTACAACGAAGAAATACCCAATGGCCTGAAACCTAAAAGGAAACGAAAAAAGGGAAAATCGAATTCGCAGCATTTAAATCGCTAAGCATATGAATACAGGGGAAGACATCCAATCGCTTCGCAAGATTATAGATTTTACGAGGCTGATCAGCATATTTATTTTGGCCATCCATTTCTATGTTGGCTGTTATCGGGCCTTTTTAGCTTGGGGACTGACCGCTGGCATTACCGATCAGATTGTCGGCAACGTTGCAAAGACTGGGCTATTTACTGGTTTCATAGCTGCAAAGTTTGCAGCATTGGTCTGTCTGATAGTTTCACTGGTCGGAGCCAAGGGAAGAAAGGATGAAGAGTTGAAACTGACACCGATCTTTTGGCTGATCGGAATTGGTCTCACTGTATATTTTGCAAGTCCCTTGGTCCTGTATATGGAGCTTGACGCTATTCTATTGGCACTGCTTTATATAATCCTGACCTCACTAGGTTATCTGTTGGTGTTGACTGGAGGGGTAAGATTATCGAGATTGATCAAAAGCCATCTGGATAGTGATATCTTCAATAACCTGGCAGAAACCTTTCCGCAGGAAGAACGGTTGCTTGAAAATGAATATTCGATCAATCTTCCGGCAAAATATCGGTTGAAGGACAATGTCAGGGATAGTTGGATCAATATCATCAATCCCTTAAGGGGACTGCTGGTGGCCGGGACCCCGGGATCTGGTAAATCATACTTTGTGATCAGGCATTTGATCGAACAGCATATCAAAAAGGGCTTCTCGATGTTCCTTTACGATTTTAAGTTTGATGACCTTTCAAAGCTTGCCTACAATATGCTGTTGAAATATCGGGGCAACTATAAGGTGCAGCCCCAATTTTATGTGATTAATTTTGATGATCTGTGCAGGACGCACCGCTGCAATCCCTTGGACCCGCAGAGCATGGAGGATATTACTGATGCTACCGAAGCCAGCCGCACCATCATGCTGGGGTTGAACCGGGACTGGATCAAAAAGCAGGGGGATTTCTTTGTGGAAAGTCCGATCAATTTCCTGACGGCAATTATTTGGTACCTCCGTAGGTACGAAGATGGCAAGTATTGTACGCTGCCGCATGTGATCGAACTGATGCAGGCCGACTATGACCAGTTATTTGCCGTGCTCTATCAGCAGGAGGAGATTAGAGTGTTGATCAATCCCTTTGTGTCGGCTTATCAAAACAAGGCCATGGCACAATTGGAAGGGCAGATTGCCTCTGCCAAGATCGGACTGGCTAGGCTTTCTTCGCCGTCTTTGTATTATGTACTGAGTGGGAATGATTTTACATTGGATGTGAACAATCCAGAAGAACCGAAGATCATCTGTGTCGGAAATAATCCGCAGAAGCTACAGGTTTATGGTGCAGTGCTATCGCTTTATATCTCTAGGATGGTCAAACTGGTCAATCAGAAGGATAAATTGAAAAGTAGTTTGATATTTGATGAGTTTCCTACGATATTCTTCAACAATATAGACAGTCTGATCGCAACGGCAAGGAGTAATAAAGTGGCTACGACCTTAGCGGTACAGGATTTTAGCCAGTTAAAAAAGGATTACGGTTCGGAACAGGCCGATGTGATCACGGGTATTGTAGGCAATATCATTTCGGGACAGGTTACCGGAGATACGGCAAGGAAACTTTCCGAGGGCTTTGGTAAGATCATGCAGGAAAGGCAGAGCAAGTCAATTAACAGCAGCGACATTTCCATTTCCCAGTCTACGCAATTGGACTTTGCCATCCCAGCCGCCAAGATTGCCAGCCTATCCAGCGGCGAGTTTGTGGGCATAGTTGCAGACAATCCCGAGCAGAAGATTTCGCTCAAAATGTTCCATAGTGAGATCCAAAACGACCACAAGACCATCGCCACTCAAGAGAGCGGTTTTATTGATATTCCTGCAATAGAGCACGTAGATGAAGAGATGGTACAGGAGAACTACTTAAAAATCAAAAAAGATATTACAAGACTATTGAAATGCGAGCTTGAGAAATTGCAACAAGGTGAGGACGTGGGTCCAGAAAATAACACTGTTACCGATGAGGGACCTGCCCAAGCGGTTTCGTTCTAAACTAAATAAAGATGAATGTCTTCTTCCTAATTTGTGTTTTTCGAATACCTGATGTAGTATTTCATTGCTTATCCATAACGTTGCCCCGTTTTTCCCTTACGGATTCGCTGCGCGAAAGTAATACCCAAAAAAAAGTAGATCCATTCGGGAGCCTTTGAATTTCTTTGCTTTCCATCTGCCCTTAATGAGAAATGCGGGCTGTCAGTCTATAAAATCAATTTTTCATTCGATTAAATCAGAAAGATTACGGAAACTTTATCAAGAACTCAGCTTAGGATTGTAAGTTGCCCTAAGTTACCGACAAGAGATCGGACTTAGCCGAAGACTGGTCGTTAAAACCTCAAAGGATGTTGATGAATTTTTATTTGGTTTCTGGAATGCCAATAAAATCCAGCGAAGCGAAAAGTTCTGCTTGATCCTGCTCAACAGCAGTGGCATGGATTGGGAATTGTGAAACTATCATGTGGTGGATATACGAGTGTTATTAACAACATAAAGATGGTCTTCAGTATCGCATTGAAGGCCTGCCTGTTCCATCGTGGTTTTGCATGTCCATCCAAGTAGAAGCATGTGACCAAACAGCGAGGACATTAGGTGACGAACAACTTGGAGGGGGGCTGGAAAAATACTTTATATTCCAGTGCATGATCATCTGATCATATCCATCGAGGGATTCATTTCCGTCTCGTCCTGCAATTGCTTTTTCCTAATGAAGGCAAAAACACAGAGGAGTCTATTAAACGTAGCATTGCCTCTGGAAAGTCCTGGGGGAGGTTGTAATTGCATACTTTTCGGGGCTTTGTTATCTTTTGAACAAAAATCATTAAGGCCTGTAGGTTTCTTCTAAATTTCTTTTAACCTGCATGCCTATATGTAAAGTAAAATGATTTGGGTCTTATACGAACTACTTAAATAAAATAGATTTAGTATGTTTGAAACGTTAATTGATGTTTGCTTTGAGATGACTTGGTATCAGAGGGCGCTACAAAATCCTAGGTCACAACATCCGTTTTAGGCGTGTTTCCGTAAGACTTTGTTGACCAAGACTGGCGGCGCTGTCGTATATGACGGTAGAGTAGTGGAAGGGCAACATATTTAAGAGAAATCATGAAAAATAACATAGGTAACGAGCCTCACTTGAAAAGTAAACTTGATCTTTTCCGTCAGAAGGTCTACATCATCATCTATGGCGTCAATACTCCAGCTGGAAAAGCCTTCGATGTGGGGCTGCTTATCTTTATCTTGTTGAGTGTTTTTACGATCATGCTCGAAACTGTGGAAGGGGTCGACGCAAGATTTCATAAGGAGCTGATCCTATTGGAATGGATTTTTACCATTCTGTTCACGCTAGAATATGCCTTGAGGATCTTTGTTAGCAAAAGACCCTTCAAATATATCTTTAGTTTCTATGGGCTGATAGACCTCCTTTCCATTTTGCCCATGTTTCTTTCCATATTTATCACAGGTAGCCACATCCTCAGCAGTTTTAGGATCTTAAGGTTGCTCCGGCTGTTCAGGGTTTTTCGATTGATGGAATTTATGGAAGAATCTTCTAAATTGAAAGTGGCATTACTGGCCAGCAAGGCAAAGATCATGGTATTCCTGTATGCGGTGATGATCATTGCGATTTTGATCGGTACCCTTATGTATTATGTGGAAGGTCCTGGAAATGGTTTTACTAGTATACCACGTAGTGTTTTTTATACGATTGTCACGCTGACTACTGTTGGGTATGGGGATATGGTGCCAACGACCGCCTTCGGCCAGTTTTTGTCCATGGTGCTAATGGTTACGGGTTATGGTATCATCGCAGTCCCTACCGGGATCGTGGGGGTGGAGATCGCCAGGGAAGTTGGGAAGTCTATCAGTGAAGAAAAGATGAAAGATAAGGAAAACGATAGGCTGAACAATATTGTCTGCGCGCACTGTAACAGGGAAAAGCACAGGAAGGATGCTGAGTATTGCTATCACTGTGGGCACCAGCTAAATATTTAGCACGAGGCGCTACGCATTTGTTTTCCGTCCGAAATTGAAAAGATTGATTTCCAATCTTCCAGAGGTATTGCTCGTCTCGGTAATTTTACGGCTTTTTAAACTGTGTCTACCGGGATTTCTCCTGTAAAAATATAACGTTCCCGCTATCTAACCGCTGTTGCATCCATCTTCTTAACTTTGCAGTATCTACCGCTGCGCTGCTTTGGTAAAGTACTACGAAGTCAAGGGTAGCTGAGTCTGTACCCGCAAAACGTTCAGCTTTGCCCAGACTAATGTTGCTTAGTTGTGGGAAAATGATTTTGATCTCGGCGATCAATTTGGGATCACTCACCTTGTAGCGGTCTAGCTCTTTCCTCAGGTTGTTAATGGTCACATCCTTTTCGGAGATCGTCGCATTCTGTTTGTTGACTTCACTTAAAATCTCAGATTTTAGATCTGTTTCATCTTGTCTTACATTGAAAACGGTGTTTACAATTCCTCTTTCCGATAGCAGCCTATTGTACATGGCAATTTCTTCCTTGGTGAGTTTTCTGTCAAGAAAAGCGATGTCTACCTTCCGTGGCCTAGCATGATATTCCAACTTTTTATAGATCACCGTATAGCCTTTAGCCGTGAACTCGCTACCGATAAAGCTTTCGACAGATTTGGTGAATTTTTTCTCGTTCCATAAACTATAAGCGAGGTAACAGCTGGGAACAATCATGATCATGATCAATAAGCTAATGCCATATCTAATGCGTTTCCGGTAACGGTCATCAATGGCTACTGCGGGATACTTGAGATATTTAACGACTGAGAATGTTGCAATACAGATAAAAAAGCAATTGATGGTGTAAAGGTAAAATGCGCCAAAGAAATAGGCAAAATTAAGGGTGGCCAAACCGTAGCCAGCGGTACAGAGTGGAGGCATCAGTGCCGTTGCAATGGCTACGCCCGGAATGGGATTGCCTTTTTCTACCCGTGTAAAAGCGATTACACCTACCAATCCACCGAAAAATGCAATCAGGACATCATAAATGTTTGGCGCAGTGCGGGCCAACAGCTCCGATTGTACATCCTTAAAAGGACTGAGATAAAAGTAGGTAGCCGAGACCAACAGGCTCACCAAGGTGGCAATGATGAGATTTTTTCCAGATTTTTTGAGCAGTACGAAGTCGTAGGTGCCCAAAGCGAAACCCGCACCAACGATTGGTCCCATTAGCGGTGAAATCAACATGGCGCCTATGATCACAGCCGTTGAATTTACGTTGAGGCCTACCGAAGCAATTAGAATGGCGCAGGCAAGGATCCAAAGGTTTGACCCCCTAAATGAGGTGTTGGCGGTAACATTCTCTAGAACGATCTGTTCGTCCTGCTCTCCTTCGTGGAGGTTGATAAATTTGTAGATGGGGTTGTTCATAGGTATTAGGTTGATGGTGATACAGCAACTTTCCTTTTTGCTGCCCTATTCAGCGTGAGGTAACCCATAATACCACCGATCAGCGATGCTGCGAAAATCCCAATCTTGGCCTGGGTAATTAATTCTTCGCTACTAAAGGCTAGTGAGGTTACAAAAAGTGACATGGTAAAACCTATCGATGCCAAAAGGCCGAGCCCCAAAAGGTTACGGAAATCCATGCCTTCGGGTAATGGCGCAATACGTGCTTTTACTGCTAGTAAGGTAAAACCTACCACGCCAACAACTTTACCAACCAATAGGCCAAGCGCTATACCTATAGCCACGTTGGTACTGAAAAGGTGGTCCATATCAATAGCTAATGACACGCCAGCATTTGCAAGTGCAAATATGGGGATAATTAAAAATGTCACCATAGGATGCAGGGCATGTTCTAATCTTTGAAGCGGGGGTGTTGCCGCTATGGTAGTTTCTTGTATCCTTTCCAGTTCATGCAACTGTTCGTTGGTGAGCGTGGGTGTATTTTCTGTTGGGTCTATGTCGCGGAAGCGATTAAGGTATTGGGTGATGCGTTCAATATAATTTCTTTCGTCAATCTTCACATCTGCTGGTATGGTAAATGCGGCCAATACTGCTGCAATGGTAGCGTGCACACCAGACAAAAGAAAGGTAGTCCATACGCCCCCAATGCCCAATATGGCATAGAACAAGATGCTCCTTACGCCCATCCGGTTGCCTACATACATCATTAGGAGCACCACTCCGCCCGTTATCAGGTGCATGCTCGAAATTTCGGAAGTGTAAAAAAATGCGATCACCAACACAGCGCCAAGATCGTCTACAATGGCAAGGGCAGTAAGAAATACCTTTAAAGCCAATGGAATGCGGTCGCCCAAGAGGTAAAGAACGCCCAAAGCAAAAGCAATATCTGTTGCCATTGGAATTCCCCAGCCTGCGTTTGCCTGCCCCGAGGGATTAAAGACCAGGTAGATCACGGCCGGCACAGCCATCCCGCCCAAAGCGGCGGCAATGGGCAACATAGCCTTGCGTGGATTTGAAAGCTCACCGCCAACAATTTCACGTTTAAGTTCCAAGCCCACCACGAAAAAGAAAATGGCCATTAAGCCGTCGTTGATCCAATGGTGCAGATTAAAATTGAAATAAGATTGTCCATCCCACTGAAAACCAAATTGATGTTCGAGGAAATGGTGATAGGCATACGACAATGGCGAATTAGCGAGTATCAGGGCGATCACTACACTTAGGCCCAAAACAATGCCTCCAGCCTTTTGCTGTTGGATAAATCGTTGTATAGGTTTGGAGATCTTTTCTATAGGAGCTGGTTTTAGACCTTGGATCATGTGATATTACTTTATTGGACGGAAAAAGAGCAAAAATAGCAAAATTATTAGAATGAAAGTTGATCTAGGACAATCTGCAGTCCTATTGAGTACCGACTGACTATAGTCATGCCCATGGATATTGAGGGGGAATCATAATTATTTGGGGATTGGTTTTTTTGGGATCGCCGCTTTTATCTTCCTGAGTACAGTTGAGGCGCTCAAGCCGTGTATGGTAATGGACACCACAATAGTGAAGACGACGATACACCATAACTTTTCCTTTTCTGCAAAAGGAAATTGCGAAAAAGCAAAGGCTAGATAATAAATAGAGCCCATACCCTTGATGCCGAAAAAACCAATGGCCGCCTTTTCCTTCCAATGGATGTCAAGGCCCCATAGCGACAGGTAGGCACTGATTGGCCGGATGACCAATAAAAACAATAGGGAATAAAATATGATTTCCCAATTAAGTGGGACGAGGATACCGTTGACGACAGTGCCCCCAAGTAGGATCAGCAATACCCCCAATAATAGACGTTCTATCTGATCGGTAAAGGAGTGTAGCTCTTTGTGGTAACTGTGCGTTTTCTCCTCGTGCCTAAGTGTTAATCCTGCGACAAACACGGCTATAAAACCGTAGCCGTGTACCAGTTCCACCAAGGCGTAGGTAGCAAAGGTAAGTGAGATTGCCAGGAGTCCGTCCGTTGGTTGGATAACATTTTTTTTCTTCGTCCAAGTAAAAATCATGTAACCCACTAATTTTCCACAAACCCAGCCGCACAACACACCAGCTATGATCTTGTACAGCAACTGATATACGGCCCAGGCCGACAAGCTTTCTACATCAATGCCCTTGCTGGCGGCAACAATGGCAAGCCAAGTAAAGGGGAAGGCTAGGCCGTCGTTCATCCCGGCTTCGGAAGTCAACGCAAATCTTGTCTCCGATCTAAATTTTTCATTTGGTGGGCCCACTTGCACATCAGCCGCCAAGACGGGATCTGTCGGCGACAGTACTGCTGCCAGCAAGATAGCCGTTGGAAATGTGACCCCAAGCAACAGTAGACCTCCAACTGCACACGCTGCTATGCTAATTAACATTGCGATTGAAAGCAATCGTAATGGAGCTGCCCAATTGACGAAACTAAATGCCCGGTCGATTTTAATTCCCGTCCCCATCAGGCTGATAATGACGATCAGTTCGCTAAGGTGTATGGTAAGCACTTCGTATTTCAACGGGGAAGGCGCCGGCAGATGACTACCAAAAGCAGAGAAGATCACTACGCCCAAAACCAGGTAGTATAGGGAATAGGAAATGCCAGTAAGCTTGGCCAGTTTTGGTACGAACGTCATGCCCATACCTGCCAGTCCAGTCATCAGTAGCAAGGGCAGATAATGTTCCATCGGAGTTTATTGTTATGAACAACTTAATCCCTGATATGTTCATGATCAGCAGTAGATTTCTCATGTGTTCTGCTCATCACTGGGATAGCATAGAAAAGCCGCTTAGGGGTGTCCGAAAAATTAGGATAAACATTTAAGCCTTAAATGTGTTTTATTGCTGATAATCTCAATTTTTTAACAGTCATCATTTTTTCACCCATCACATCACAAATTATGACTTTAGCAGAGGCGGAAGCTACCATCGAAAGGCTATCCCACCTTATAGGTTATGACATAATGGGAGACCAGATCACAAATTTTGCCATATCGCCAGATGAGGAAGATCTGGTCACGCAGATCGCTAATGCTTTGATCGATGGCAACAACTACAAGGAAATGCTGGCCGGTTTCAGTTCATTCAGTGTCATTGTCTATTATGACTTAAGAGAATTATTGACTACGGGGCTCTTGAAATGGGACTATCTGGATAGCCTTGTAAAAAGGGCTGGACTATAATAGGCACACCACGTCGCATGTGCGGCGATTTTAAATCGTTTTGCTAACGAGAATGTAGCAATTTACCTCATCCCGCGCTTTTGTGGTGACGCCTGTGTGCAATCTAAGCTTCCATTTTTCCTTCGATGATCTTGTCGGTAGCTGTATGATCAGCGGAATCTAAGTAATCGAATACGGTCTTGCTGACGGACATGATGTCAAACGGTTTGGCAATGTAGCCATCGGCTTTACACTGCAGGGAAATCTCTGCCAATCGATGCTCCGCCGATAATAAAATCACTGGAATGTGTTGAGTTTTAGGATAAGCCTTGAGTTCCATACAGAGTTGATCACCGGTTTTTGCCGATCCTAAGATTCTTACGTCCATGATGATCAGCTTTGTTGATAATACCAAAACTTCTAGCACGGTAGGCAAGTGGTTATAGGCTATGATTTCAATGTCGGAACGGTCCAGCGTAAGTTGCAGGATATCCAGTATATCTGGATCGTCCTCAACGATCAGTATACACTTATTCATTTGATAGGTTGTTTAACTTTTTGTTAATAATCTTAAACAAACTTATGTCTCTTTAGTTTTGAAACTTATTAACATCGCATATTTTTACCTTGTGATTATTTTTCCTTCAGTCAGAAATCCATTCAACAAGGCAGAAATCATCCGTGTTGTCCCATAACCTTTAATTCTACCCAACAAATGACGGTTTGATATGTTCTTAACGAAGAAATCAATTTTTGTAAGAAATGTTTACGTATGCCAATGAGTTGATAGGGACTATGCTTGTAGCTGCCGATGGGGAGCTGGGCAAGGTAAAAGATATTTATTTCGAGGATAGGGAATGGGGGGTGCAATACTTGGTTGTGGATACTGGCAGCTGGCCATTCAACGAAAAGTTACTTGTTTTGCCGCGGGATGCTGCTCTGCAGTTCTCGGAGCGAAAGGTTCTAAGGTCTTCACTAGATAAAGCGGAATTAAAGCGAATTTCGGAGGGTGAAGATCCTAGGCCGATTACAAAGCTCGATACTTCGCTACTCTTCAACCATCGTGCCTGGCCAGCTTTCGGAAGGGCGGGTAATGGTTATCCTACGCTGGGAATGGTCAAAGCCGGCGCTGGACTGGCTGACGTGGCCGAATTTTCAGTTGAAGAGGGAAGACATGTGCTGAGTATTAAACACATTGTAAATTACGAGGTACACAATAGTACCGGTCGTCTTGGGCTTTTGAAAGACCTCATGGTGGATCTGGACAGATGGTCGCTGCCCTATCTGCTCGTGGACGATACATCGACCTCTGACTGGGAGCGTGTACTTATTGAAAAGGAAAAAGTCATCTCCTTTGCCTCTCAGCAATCGCAAGTGAACGTGGGGATCAGTAAAGAGCGATTTCAGACCAGTCCAAAAATTAACCCGGTAGGTTTTTTTGCCAACGGGGAAAATAAATGGGATTAGCAGGTATGCAACGCTAAGCAGCAGACACGTTGCCCTGAAATTGTAGTATTCGATGGATTTGCAGTCTAGCAGGAATTTGACAATAGTTCCTAAATAAGGTTACCTTTGGGCAAATACATGAGCTAATGAAAAAAATACAACATACCCTAAGTAAAGGGGTGACCTTTCCCAGCCTAGTTTTTATTGTGGGCATCTGCATGCTCGCAGCCATTTTTCCCCAGCTTACCGAACAACTTTTGGCGAAAGTAAAGCACTTCATTTTCGTGAACCTCAATTGGGTGTACGTTTGGTCGGTTACCATTTTTGTGGTGTTTTTGGTATACCTGATGTTCAGCAAGTACGGTCAGATCAGGTTAGGAAGGAACGACAGCAAACCAGAATATTCGTTCTTCTCCTGGCTATCGATGCTCTTTGCGGCAGGTATGGGAATTGGATTGATGTACTTTAGTGTGGCCGAACCAATGCGGCATTATACTAATCCTGTGTTTGAAGGCGGGCAGATAAACCGTGCAAAAAACGCGCAACTTTACACCTTCTTCCATTGGGGTATTCATGCTTGGGCTATTTATGGTGTAGTGGGTTTGGCTTTGGCCTATTTCTGCTACCGTTACCGTTTGCCGCTATCCTTACGCAGCTGCCTTTATCCCCTGTTAAAAGATAAAGTAAATGGCAAATGGGGTAGTGCCATTGATGTTTTTGCATTGTGCAGTACCTTTTTCGGTATCACCACCACACTCGGCTTCGGGGTAGTGCAGATTAATTCAGGACTACAATCGCTGGGTATACTTCCCGAAAGCAACATCACTTACCAAGCGGGAATTGTTGCAGTCTTAGTTGGTATTGCTATTTTTTCGGCAATCACAGGACTGGATAAGGGCGTTAGGATATTGAGCAACGTCAACATCATTGCGGCGATCGTATTAATGTTATTTGTCTTATTGATCGGACCTACAGTATATCTTATTGGCAGTTTCACCGAGGGGCTTGGCAATTACATCAATAACTTTTTTAACCTCACTTTTGGTACGCATGTCTACGAAGAAGAAACTTTGCCCTGGTTTTACAATTGGACCATCCTTTATTGGGCTTGGTGGATATCTTGGTCGCCTTATGTTGGACTTTTCATTGCCAGAATTTCTAAAGGCCGTACCATTCGCGAGTTTATTGCTGCGGTACTTTTAATCCCTACACTTTTCAACTTCGTGTGGATGTCGGTATTTGGCAACAGCGCCATTTGGTTCGATCAGTATATCGCCAGTGGAGCATTGGGTAGATTGGCTTCCAATCCAGATACCTTGATGTTCCAATTTTTGGAATATCTTCCGCTAAGCAGCATCGCCAGCTTTTTGGTGATCCTCATCATTATTATCTTTTTTGTCACCTCGGCAGATTCGGGCATGTTTGTAATGAACAGCATTGCCACCAGAAATGCCAAAATTTCGCCCAAATGGCAAATCATTGCTTGGGGTATACTGCTGGCTACCTTGGCGCTCATCTTGCTTAATGCCGGAGGTTTGCCCGCTTTACAGAGTATTACCCTCATTACCGCACTGCCATTCGCCATAATTGTGTTGCTGTTTATTGTAAGCTTGCTTAAGGCCCTGGTGATGGATTACAGCTATTACGAGAAAGATTTTTCGGTGACCACGGTGCCTTGGTCTGGAGAGTTTTGGAAAGAGCGGCTAAAGCAAATGGTTTGCTACGGCGATCGAAAGGAAATTGATGTTTTCATTGCAGAAAAGGTAAAGCCTGCTTTGCTAGAACTACAGGCAGAATTTCCGCAAAATGGCGTTACCGCAGAGGTAAACAGTTATGAGAAACCGACCAGGATAGAAATCGAAATCCTTTACGATGTGGTGAACAACTTTGTATATGGTGTAAGAAGCCAATCGAGGACCGTATCTGAGCATGTGCTTTCTGAAGATAACCTGCCCGATTATGAAGGTGCTAAAGCTTATTTCCCGATGGCTTATTTTGGCGATGCCAGAGAGGGCTACGATGTGAGCCTATTTACTCGCAACGAACTGATTTCGGACATACTTAAGCATTACGAGCGTTTTATGGTCATTGTTGCTGAAGGAAGAAATGAAATGTTTATCAGCAGTAATGCCAATAGTAGGTTGAAATAATCGTGTTCAGTGGTCTTAACAGATCTGAAACTTTCGGACCCCTTATATGGTTTTTCCAAAGCTACACCTAGCGCACATGCTCATTCCAAGAACTGAATGTCTATAACGGTTTGCAATCTGTGCCGACTTATAAGATAGCATCTTTCACCTTTAGGACATGCTTGGAAACATCAATACGCTCTACGAAAATAAATGCTGCCGTTACACTAGTTAATAACTCTGGTGCTTATATGGGACGATGTGATGTTCATGCATTCTGGATAGTAAATGCACATGCTGATCAAATTTAAAAGATTTTAAAAGATCAAACAATACTTACCAAGTACCTTTTGGTAGTTAATTTTGCATGTGTAAGTGGATGTCTAATACGAATGTTGTAAAGGACTGGTTTGTTCTCAAGGATCACCTGCTTAGCTGTTAACTGATGTGGAAAATACAACTCAGTTTGATATTTGTAAAGCTTAAATGCTATATTTACAATAGGGAAACCACATATGAAGGCAGTTGTATTTTTAGCTTTAATGTTCTGGGGGGTCGCCGGTCACGGACTTAACAATTGCTCTTATCGTCTACCCCATACCGATGGCTTAACAGTACGTAGCGATAGCATCAGGCTAAACGCTATAGAAAAGTTGATCGCAGAAGGATCATATGAAAAGGCAATCAGTTTGTGTCGGAAGGAAATGTATGCGGATAATTTTTCCTGGCAAACAAAGCTGAAGCAGCACATCCTCTTGGTCACAGCGCTCAACCTATCAGCACAATATGAACATGCCCTGAAGGAGACGAATATACTGTACGCTTCAAGCGCGGCGGCCTTGGAAAAAGACCAGACACTCCTTAGGGAGTTTTTTTTTCAACGTGCCTATACCTATTCGGGGCTACACAACCAGAAGTATGAAATCATCTATACCCAAAAGGCGCTAGCTGTGATGGAGGCTAGCCCAAAGCTTTTTTCAACGGCAGACTTCATATCGACATATAACGATCTGTACTACTACCAACTCAATTATGATGACCAAAGGGGAATGGAAGCTACGTATGCTAAGTATCTGGTCTTTATTCGTGGTAAAAATGTAAAACTAAAAAAAGATGAAAAAGCGCAGGCCAATAGGGTAGGGAGAAAAATGGAGGTTACCGTCGCACTTAGCAAGGATCTCCCAGCTCAAGCTATAATTATACTCAAACGTTTCATTGATGAAGTTCGAAAACCTATCAAAGATAGCGACGTCGCCTACATCAACTCCTGTTTTTCGCACATTAACAACTATTATTATTTTGCAGGGGATTATGAGAGATCGATCGCCTTTGCTCGTGAATACCTGTCATTTGCGCGGCAAACGGGAAGCAACTTCGATGTGATGCTTGCTTATTCAAAGATTGGTGCCTCCAACGAGCAGCTAGGTAGATACGACCAGGGCATAAAATATATCGATCTTTCCCTCAAGGCCTTCGATTTTGGAGACTTCAGCGCTAGTGAATATGCCCTTCAGATGATCAAGTCCAAATGCTTATCCGGTAAGGAGAGGCATTGGGAGGCCTGTCAATTGGCGGAAAAGACGATTGAACAAATATTGTCCCATAAGCTAAAGAAACCGACTAAAATCTCTGATTTCAATGTAGGCGATATTACCGACCTCAATTCACATAACTATATCAACATATTTGCGACCGCCGGGCTTCTTTTTATAGAGAAATATAAAAACAATCTCCAAGTAGCTGATTTGGATAAGGCAGAAAAGCTGCTCAGGACGTCCAGTGCCATGTTCCGTGAGTTCTATCTAAAGGGAGAATACAATTCTACACTTTACAATCTACAGCGAAAGAATGCCGAAGGTCTGCTATATATTGCCGCAGAGAGATACCTGAATGAGCAAAAGCAGCTCATTGCCATATTGGATATCATTGAAGAAAATTCGTCGCAACATCTCTACAAAAGCTATCTCAGGAAAGCAGCCTCTTCTGGCAAGAACGTCCCAGTTGGACAAAAAAATCTCGGTACACTAATCGGAGCTACCCAGCGACAGCTGGATAAAGATGAGCAGCTGCTGAAATACTATGTTCTTGCCAAGGATATCTATCTAGTGCAGATGGACCGGAAAAAGGTCAAACTCCATCGGATTGCCGCTGGCCCTCGTGTACGGCAGGCGGCCATGCGGTTTATCGAGAACTTGGGGCAACTTGACCCAGGCTATAAAAAATCTGGCCGCCAATTGGCCAGCCTACTTCTGCCAAAAGGCCTAAGTGGCAAGCTTACAGTCATTCCGGACAATTTTCTCAACTCCCTTCCTTTCGAAGCATTATGGATGTCCGGCTCGAAAGCGTTCTTGGTTCAGCAGCACCAGATTTCCTATGCCTATTCAATTGCAATGCTGAATTGGAACCGAAACGTTAAACTCCAAAAGGACCGTAAAGAGACACTTATCTTCAATCCTATCTACAGTCAGGGTGCCAATTACCAGGGATTGCCATTGCCACAACTACCATCATCCCAAAAAGAGGCCAATGAAATTGCCAGAACAATGGACGGCACTGTTGTTGGCGGGCAGGTCGCCAAAACTGATTTCTTAAAGCACGCTAGCGATCACTCGATATACCATTTTGCCATGCACGCCTATTTGAACCAGGAAGAGTTCAACAGGTCCTGTCTGGTATTCAGTAAAGGCGAGCCCCTATTTTTCGAAGAGCTCTATCAGATGCGTATTCCCGCAGAACTGATTGTTTTGGGAGCGTGTAACACAGGAAATGGCAAACTCAGGAATGGGGAAGGTATCATGAGCCTTGCTACCGCATTCAGCTTCGCCGGTACTCGTTCGAGCATATTTAGCCTATGGAAAGTGCCTGATAAGGAAACTGCACAGGTATTGGGCGCTTTTTACGGTCACCTCAAAAACGGGTATAGCAAGGATGAGGCATTAGCCCTTGCCAAAAGGGATTTTATCCGCAAAAATCCTATGAAGTCCCACCCATTTTTTTGGGCAGGGTTTATCATAAATGGGGACAGCTCTGCACTTTTTACAAAGCCCGTCCAGCAGTGGTTGGTCTATGGTGGGGTGATTTTGACTATTTCAGCCGTACTCATCTTTCTTTGGCGAAAGTTACGGACTTAGTTCATTTTTCAGTGAGGAAACCTTGTCCGCCAGCTCGAAGTCATTTTCTTTTTCTAGTTTCGAAAGAATAGCGGCGGCTTCTGCTCTTCGGCCCAATTTTAACAAGTTGAGTGATTTATACCACAGCATGTATGGTCCAAGTTCAGCGGTTGAGACGTCAATCCTTTCAAATAGCTTTAGGGCTTTCTGATGCTCGCCCAATTCCATTTCGCTCAAAGCGCCGTAGAATAGTCCGATCGCATCACTAGCGTCGGCAAATAGCATGGCCGATTTTTGATAATCTCCCTGGTCGTAACTTAAAAATGCTGCTGAATTAGTGCTATCCGTACTTTCACCGCGCACCAAGGGCTGAACGATGTTGGGGAATGTCTCAAAATAGCTACTGTACAGCCGCTCTGGGGAACTTCGATCGTGCCACCATATCGCAGCAATGCCCACAATCAGTATTGCAGCAGAGGCCGAAATCCATCTGCGGATACCGAAGCTCTTTCTACTTACATTATGCTCCCCTTCAAAAGTGCGCAACTTGCTTTTTAAACGGCTCCTCTCCTCAATTTTTATGGCTTGTGCCAAGTTCTTTCTAAAAGTAAGCTCTTTCGCAAATTCTACATCTTCACTCATCAGCTTATCGAACTGCTGTCGCTGCCCTTCATCCAGTTGTCCTTCAAAATATGCGTTTATAAGATCTTCCCTATCCATATTTCTCATTATTTGCTACCAATTCCTTCAATTTCTTCAAACAGCGTGACTTTTGGCTTTTCATCACATCCTTACTCTCATAATTCATTTTTTCCTGTATCTCTTGCAGTTTTCTTCCTTCATAGTAGAACATCGTGAGTACCTCACGGCACTTGTTTCCCAGCATCCTAAAAGCAATTTGAAGGCGTTTGGCCTGTTCGTCCGGTTCGTATTCTTCCGTCTCATTAACGATCAATTCATCAGAAATCCCTTCCAACGGAATTTCATTTTTGTTCTTCTTTAACAGACCATAGATTTTGTACTTACCAATTGCGAAAATATATGTTGTTACCGTGCTCTTCAAAAAGTCCAATTTGCAGTTTCTTGCATTCTCATAAAAAACAACGATAGAATCCTGATAGATATCCAGCACATCTTCCTTTTCAATGCCAAAACGTGCCGCAAATTCCAAAAAGCCTTTTCTGTTGGTCTCATAGATATGTCTTAATACCTCTTCATCGCCTTCCCTTATTCGCCTAATCAGTTCTTGGTCTTTCATCTATTAGTATGGTGATCGTTAAAAAGTAAACAAAACTAAAAAAATATATTTTCCATGTTTACTTTTTTGGTTTTTGCACACTAACGTAGAAAAGAAAGTACAAAACCAAATTGAGATGAAAAAAATACTACTTCAACTAACAGGCATTTTTTTGCTAACCACTCTTCTCTTATTGTCCTGTAGGAAAGACGAACCGGGGTCGACCGAACAACCCGATGAAGAAATTCCAACAGATATCTATGTGGCGGGCTACTCCAACGAGACTAATACTACGGGCGAAGTAGTTTGGAAAAACGGAACGCCCTTACAAGTTTATGATCCGACGATGTTAACTACTGGTTACGTTCGGTATGCAAATGAGGTAGCCGACCTGGATCTTGTCGACAATGATGTTTATGCTGTATGGAAACTGAGCTACAAAGCCCTTTCGGCATACTACCCTACGGCAAAAATATACGCTTGGAAGAACGGTATTAACACATTAGTTAAAGAAAACGATTACAATATCTATCCGAGAGCCATCGACGTAGAGGGCCAAGATATTTATTTTGCGGGGCATTATATCGACCAATACGAATTGCCAAGTGTGTGGAAGAATGGAAACAGGGAGCAATTGCCCGGTGGTGTCGGTTCTGTTACCGACCTTTTCGTTAATAATACCGATGTTTTAGCGGTAGGCTATGTCACCTCAGTACAATCATCTGCCGCTGCTTTTTGGAAAAATGCTGTACTTACCAAATTGGGAGAAGGAGCTGAATTTAATGCAAGTTCGGTCGCTAAAAACGGCAACGACGTGTATGTAGCCGGAAGTGGTAAGTTGACTAGTGCAAGTGGACCACGATCTGCATTGTTGTGGAAAAATGGTACACAGCAAGTGCTAGCAATACCGAGCGGTAGCATAGGAGCCACTGCCGAGTCGGTAGCTGCTTCGGGGGATAAAGTATACGTTGCAGGACATGCTTACTCACAACAGTACAATATGTCTGCTACTGTTTGGATAAATGGCATTCCAACAGTGCTTTCGGAACTGGAAAGCGAAGCACTGTCTATTGCGGTGAAAGGCAACATAGCTTATGCCTGTGGATATGAGAAAATAGAAAATAGGTCAATTGCCGTTGTATGGAAACTCCAAGACGGTAAAGTGGAAACAATAAAACTGAGCAAAGGAACCGCCGATGCGAAAGCCCGCTCCATTAAAATTAAATAACAAATTTTAGTACATAAACATATCATAATATGAAAACTACAATTATTACCGTATTGACCTTTTTGGTCTGCATAAACAGTGCAGATGCACAGATATTAGAAAGGGTGATTAACCGCACTAAGGAAAAAACGAAAAACAAGACCGAGCAAAAAACGGATGAGACAATTGACAAGGGCCTTAATAAAATAGAAGAAGGTATCGGAAGTATCTTCAAGAAAAAAGAGACCAAGAGTACTACGCAGCCTTCCAGCCCATCATCTAATAAACCTAACTCTTCGAATGGAGAAACAGATTACAGCCAATACAAAGGCTCCACCTTTATTCCTGGAAAAAATGTGCTGTTCTTTGAAGATTTTGCCACCGCAAGATTAGGCACAGGGAGTGCCAACTGGCATATGTACGAATACGACCCATCCGCAGATTTTGAAAGACCCAATGTAAGAACAATTCCAGCAGCAAGCGGTAACTGGCTCAAAATGCCCCGCAAGGGATTTGTATTTCCGAACAGCTTTAAGAATCTGCCCGAGCAGTTTACGCTTGAGTTTGACCTCTACGCCGACCCTTCAAAAATGTCTGAAATGGAGGGCGGTTTCCGCACAAATTTTGTTGTATTAGACGACCGTAAGGAGTACAGTATGTACTGGGCTGCCGAACCATCAATAGAACTGGATGTACATCCGCACGGAAGTACAAAAGTGGTGTATATTTCAGCACAGTCAGAGTATAATTCTAACCTGCCCGGCAAAAAACTAATGTTTGAGAATACCTTTAAATCCAACTGGAACCCAGGTGCAGTAAACCGTGTGTCCATATACCGCAATAGCAATCAGGTTGCCCTTTATCTCAACGGAAAAGAAATGCTCAACCTTCCCAACGGGCTTTCCAAAAAAGCACAGTACAATCTTATCTTTTCTACCAATATGTGGGGCGATGGAATGTATATGGGCAATATCCGCATTGCCGGAAACGTACCTAATGCTACACAGGACATAAAAACTGCCGGAAAATTCGTTACCAATTCCATTTACTTCGACGTAAACTCTTCACGCATTAAGCCCGAAAGCTGGGCAACACTTAACAATACCGCACAAGCCATTAAAGCCACATCAGGAAACATTTTGATTTTGGGGCATACTGATAGCGACGGAGCTGATGATGCCAACCTGAAACTGTCGCAAAGCCGTGCTGCTTCGGTAAAAAATGCTTTGGTAAAAGAGTTCGGCATTGATGCTTCAAGATTGGTTACAGACGGTAAAGGGGAAAGTCAACCTGTAACATCTAACAACACTGCTTCAGGCAAGGCGCAGAACCGCCGTGTTGAGTTTATCAAACAATAAAAACTGGTGGTAATGAAAAAGGCATTAAAAATACTCATTGCATCCTTTCTTTTTGCTTCCTGCGGTGGTAATACAGAAAGTGTGCGTATTCCCGATGACTTTAATTCGGAAGTAGTTATTTCCAATCAAAACCAATTGCAAAAAATCCTTACCAAAGAAATGGTTGCTGCAGTTGCAGATGTACCTGTTGATAAGATTGATGAACACATCGAAAACAATATTAACCCGCAAGGTCAATATACCCTACTGTATAGCTGGGCTACCGGAAATAAGAAAAAGGTTGGCAATGGCAAACACGAGATTGATGATTATAACAGTTTTAGCATTGGTTTTATAAAAAGAATGACCGTTGAGGAATTTGAGCAATACTATGGTACTAACGACGGGTTACAGATGCAGGTAGATGCTATGGCAAAGCAAAAGGATTTTAATAAAGAAACAGGAGCGGTGGAAGCAAAATACATTGCGTGTTATGCAGAAAGACGCCAAACGGAAAAGCTCGAAAACGTGGCTACAATGGCATTTTGGGAAACCCCGATGAATTCCTTGCACGTATTGGCGAAAGATGCAGCCTTTACCATCACTGCCAATTTTGGCGATGATGAAACCTTGGCAAAGAAAAAATCAGCCGAAC
Source organism: Pedobacter sp. T50_32 (assembly GCF_057652195.1). Lineage (NCBI taxonomy): Bacteria > Pseudomonadati > Bacteroidota > Sphingobacteriia > Sphingobacteriales > Sphingobacteriaceae > Pedobacter > Pedobacter sp. T50_32. The sequence goes on from NZ_JBYFBY010000009.1 coordinate 82,826, forward strand.
TGGTCAACGCTATTTTGAACCCTTAAAATTACTTGCTATGAAAATATATTTTTTAATGATTGCAATGCTGATTTCGGCATCTGCATTTGCCGAAAAGGTCATTATCGCCAACTGCTCCGAGGGTGGTGGCTGCACCTTTGAACTTTCGGATTTTGAAAGTGATTTGTTTGATAAGGATTTTGGCAGAGATATACAGCCCGATGACATCATCGTATTGGGCAAAAAGAATAACGGCGAAGTCATTACTTATTTAGACAAAAAATCAAGGGAAGATATTGACCGGGAATGGGGCGGCGACGGTTATACGCAAATCGGTCTTTTCAATCCGTATCTGCAGCCCAAAGATGGTGTCTGGAATGCTTCATACGGAGCTTCCGCAGGAAACGATTGCTATGGTACAGGTAATATTGGTTCTTTTATCCGGAGTAAAATTACTCCTGGGACCGCTGGAAAAGGGAATATCAACTTTCAATCTCCTTTTAACCCAGCGCAATTGTTTCCCTCCAACGAAATGCGGTGGGTAAAGACAGGATACAATACCTACAAAGGTATGCTCGATTTTAATTCCAATAAATCGGGAGGTATGAAAATGTACTATAATGTTACCATTGTAAGCAGGAAAAAGATAGAAACCTTTTATACCATCGAAATAAAAGTGCCTACAAAAGAAACCTGCATAGGTAAAGTTCCCGTAACCTTTACACTCATAAAAGAAGAACCATCAGCGGACCCTTTTGGAAACGACGAACCTTTGGATGATGACTTATTACCAGTGTACCCTAAAGGCAATGATGACTTACTCCCGGTAAATCCTAAAGGAGATGACCTGCTTCCCGTAGAACCAGGCAATAATCCTAAGCCGAATGTGCCGAGAATAGAAGACAATCCTAAGCCCAACGTTCCGCGATTGGAGGATAAGTCCAAAACCAATGTGCCGAGGTTGGAAGACAAGCCGAAACCGAATGTTCCAAGATTGGAAGATAATCCAAAGCCAAAAGTACCACGCATAAACGACTAAACTTTTATAAAATATGGAAACAAATACACAGCACAGCACAGCCGATGGCAAAAGTACTGCCATCATTGCCTATCTCACTTTAATAGGTTTGACAGTTGCCTTTGTGCAGAATGCCGAAAAGAAGAATACGTTTGCCAATTTCCATATCCGCCAGAGCTTAGGGCTGATCTATACCGGGTTAGCATTGGGCTTAATCAATATCATTCCATTTTTAGGATGGGTAATCTGTATCGTTGGAATGTTTGCCCTGCTCATCCTTTGGATGATGGGACTGTTCAATGCCATCAACGGCAAAGAAGTGCCTGTACCTTTATTGGGCAGCTTATACGGCAAATGGTTTTCAGGCATTCAATAATTTTCAAAACATTTAAATCAATTAGAAGATGAAATCAATAAAAATACCAGCCGCCATAACGTTGCTTTGTCTTACGCTGTTTTCCTGCGGGAATAATGACGGCAAAAAACAAAACGGCAATGACATTAATTTAGATGCCGTTATCAACAGTAAATCCAATGACCCCAATGCCAAAGGCGATAACAAATGCCTTTTGGATTATCAGAACAAATATGATGCGCTGCTTGCCGAAACCGATGTTTTAAATGCTACTGGATTTTCAAAAGACGTAATGGAAACAAAGTACAACAACCGACTTAACAACCCCGAAAACGACGAATTTGTGTACAAATTCAAAAACGGCAGGATGGGAAAGGTACGAGGTTTCAACAACGAAATGCAGTTGCCCGATATGATAGTTGTACGCTCCATAAAGCCGATGTCACCTACTACTTTTAATCAGACTTACAGGGAAGTGACGGACGAGCAGATGCAGGCTGCAAACGATGCGCTTGATGAAATTGCCGAAGGAAATTCAGGCGATGCCGATGCCGATAAAGCAATGAAAAAAGCTAAGGAACAAAATATCGGCAAAGACCAGATCAAGAAAACAGGCGGGGCTTTAACAGGAGCGTTCAAAGAGGTGTCCAAAGGTTACAGAACGGTAGAAGGTTTGGGAGATGCCGCAGTTTGGAATGTGGTTACCAATGAGCTTTATGTATTGCAAAACGGCGTAAAGTTCGAAATCAGGACCGATATCAGTAACGACACGGAAAAGAACAAATCGGTCGCTGTAAAATTAGCAGAAATTGTATTGAGCAAGTGTAAATAAAAAGGGCTATGAAAAAGATATTTCTGATTGCTATTGTCTTCTGTATCGCCGGATGCGGTGGCAACGAAGAAAAGAAAGCATCCGCATTGGAAACGGTCCTGAAAAAAACAACAGGCATAGATACCGATATGGATCACCTCAACAACAGCGAAAAGAACAAAGCGGATATTGATATTAAAGACCAAGGGCTGAACCTGAACGAACGGTTTAAAAACGGCTTTGCTACCATTACGGCAGCCAAAGAAGTCATATCCCTGACCATTACCAATGAAGAAGGTGGACAAGATAATATCCTCATTGGCTTTACAGGAACAGACCTCACTCAGATGCGACCGATAAAAGGCAGAATGATTACCAGTGGAGAAAATTCCATGAGCTTTTCTACGGCGAACTATAAAAATAACGAAGCCGATATGATGATGGCTTTCGATGTGGAAGGAGAAATCCTATCATTAAAACCGAAAAAAACTGTGATCAGGCTCAAAGGAAATATCGGATACACGCAAGATGCCCAAAACCCCGAAAAATGGAAAGCATTTGAAGGCAGCATTACCTTGAATTATCCCGTCTTTCAAGCCTTGGGAAAGGCTAAGGAAGACTTTATCTATTAACAAAAAGTAAAATTTATGTTTAAACCGCTCATTATGAAAAATATTTTTTTCCTACTCATTTTTGTTCAGTCCTTTTCTTCCTGTACCAATGCCCAGGAGAAGAAAACAAAGCAAATGCTTGCGGTTTGCACAGATGGAAAAGGCTGTGAGTTTTCGGAAATCACTATCGCTGCCAGCGAAGTGGACAAGCTGTTAGGGAAAAGCAATTTCTGGACTGCTGCCGCATCCAACGCCACACTGATATTGGATAAGTGCGAAAGCATAAAAGATGAAAAGCAAACGCTGGAAGAAATTGACCGCAACTACGGAGGAAGCGGAAAATCAATCGACCTTAAAAAGATTGATTTAGAAAAGTACCTCAAAGAAAAAGGCTGTTTTGCCTGCCCTAATGAAACAAAGAAAATATCATTTTATGCAAGTGGCGACGGACAGTCCGGCAATGGTTATTTCTTTCTGAACCTAAAAGCAGGAGAAGCGTATATGCCCAATGCGGCTTTTCAACAATTTATGTCGGGAAAGGAAGGAAGCAATGCAGTAACAGTTGACCAGTTTATCCGTAATAATGAAATGGAGACCTATACCATTGCCGAGGGACAAAAGTATCGCACAAAAATGGCTCTGGGAACTACTGTTTCAGTTGTTCAAAGTGATGCTATCAATGAAAAACGGTTTAAAGACAATTTCAAAAAAACCGGTAAGACCCGAAAGCATCTTAATACGGTTAACACAGAAACCGAATACACCGGAAAGGACGATGAAGGCAGAACCATCAGCTTTTGGATTGTTCCATCCCCTGATGTATGCCTGCCGCCCGGTAAGTTTGATGCGTACGGGTTTTATAACCTGGGCTATATTTCAGTAGATGGAATGACGTATTTGGTTACCGAAATTTCCGGTGCAGGCTTTCAGATAAAGCTCAGAGGCATTTCAGACGGTTCGTACAATTTTAATCCGGCAGGTTATCAGTCTTATTAATCCACGAAATAATGAACAGGTTTGTCAAAATAATTTTCATTGGTTTTCTGCTGTTCCCCCTCTTCGTTGTAGCACAGCAAAAGAAAACGATGAAAAGCAACACGCAATACAACTTCTCCGAAATGTGGATCTGGGAATACACCAATGCCAACGGTAAAAAGGCACAAATGGCAATATACCGTCAACCCAAATTAAACTATTGGCTGCTTACGTCTGATGATGCGGGTTTTCGTGAAACAGACGAGATGACCTTGTGGTTCATATTGAAGCCAAACGGCGAAGTGTTACAGGCGTATCAGGACGGCGAAAAGAACAGCGGAAAAAAGTTGATAAAACACCGTCTGTACTCCAACAAAAAGGCCAAATTACCCGATTATTGGAAAGCCACAGGCAAAAGCAGATATTTTGGAGATACTTTTTCTGGTTTCCTTAAAATAAAAGGTATGGAATACAAAGTCAGCTATACTAAAACCAATGATAAATCCACGTTTTATCTGGCGACTACAAAGGCGGATTTGTCCGTTTTATCTCTTTTCAACGATTTGAATCTAGATGCGAAGCTGCCTGTTCGCTTTCCAAAGGACGTACCGGGCAACTTTATCACGTTAAGCGAAAATACCGTATTTCCCGGCGGTACGGTACAGTATGCTTTCAAGTACATTTCGCAAACAGAATATCATTTAAACCTTTCAGAATTTGAAGTAAAGTATAATTAGATAATATGAGAAAGCTATCCAAAATTTTAGGACTATTGCTTATGGTAAGCAGTATTTTTATAGGCTGTAAAAAAGAAAAAGGTGAAACAGGTCCCGAAGGCCCAAGAGGCGAACAAGGAATGCAAGGTATTCCAGGAAAGGACGGTGCGGTCATCCATCATGGAAACGGAGTTCCCACTAATAGTTTGGGAAAAACAGGCGATATGTATCTGGATATATCCAATTCGATGCTCTACGGTCCAAAAGTTTCCAATAATTGGGGAATACCGTTAGATTTAAAAGGTGGTAAGGGAGAAAAAGGTGACCCAGGAAATCCAGGAGCCACGGGGGCGGCCGGGGCAGCGGGCTCAAAAATCCTAAATGGAAACGGAAATCCGTCCTCTGCTTACGGAGATATGGGAGACTATTTCCTCAACACTAATAACGGAGATTTCTTCGGGCCGAAAACCGCTTCTGGATGGGGAATGCCGATTAGCCTTAGGGGAACAGCCAATGTAATTTCGTCACAGGATATCAACATCACTTGGCAACAAAGTGGTGGTGGCGTTCTTTATAATTTTTCTTATTCTTTACCAGCACCTTATTTGAATGCTATTGGTGAGTCTTCTTTATCGGTCATGCTGAATAAGGGCGGTGCAATACTGGGATATATGACAGATTATTACCATTACTCTTTGCCGTATATTGTTTCGGATGCTAAACCCTACATGTACTTTATGCGCAGCGGAGGTTCAAATAGCATCACGGTTTACGTTAGACGTTTAGATAATACCGCTATATTCGGTCAGACAGGGCTGCTGACCAAGTTTAGATTTGTATTGGTTCCAGCTGGTGTACAGATTTCTTCATCGTCCGGAAAAAATGTGGGAGTGGAGGACTTAATCGACATGGATTATAAAAGTGTCAAGCAACTTTTAAAACTGTGAGATGTTAACTCTTCCAAGTCAGATGTTAAGGTTATGGCCCCAATCGTTCACAGCTATCTTAGCTTGTCCATAGAAATAGGCGGGGGAATATCTAAGAAGCGTGGGTAAAAAAGTGATGTATTAGTTGCCAAAGCTTTCAATAGGCATTCACTTTTTATGCGAAATAGGAAAAAGGTTTATCTTTCATGAATTTTGATCGGTTAGAACAGCGCGGAATCTTATTTATCTATTTTTCGCTATGGTCCGGCCTGTAGATATAAACCCATTTGCTGGTACCTCTTACTACAAACTATTACAGCTAGATAAAGACGGCAAATTAGGTTTAGAAAGAACTATTCCAGTAAACTTCCAATTAGCCGCTGGTACTGTTGTGCTTTATCCGAACCCCGTTTTAAGTGATTTGAACGTAAACATTAGTGACAAACGTTTTAATAAGGCAGAGCTGATTGATGTAAACGGGAAAATAATAAAAACTTTTCAGTTAAATGCAAATGGCGGCGTTACTACAATAAATTTAAGTACGCTAGCTAAAGGTATTTATATGCTAAAACTAATTGGCGCAGGCGAACAAATCATTAAGAAAGTAATTAAGAACTAATTTAAATCGATCTAATATGAACGACGCTCCTAGAAGGTGTCGTTCTTGTATTTGTGCCATTTTTCAGTGTAACCTTCATTACAATGGACAATAAGCTAACAGCAGACGAAATCCTGGAACAGGAGAACAGACTTTACAGTGCGATCAAGGCTGGTGACGTTACCGAGCTCGACCGGTTGCTGCACGACGATCTGTTGTTCGTGCTGCCGGGCGGTACGACCATCACTAAGGAGATAGATCTGGATACCTACCGAAGTGGCGTCTTAAAAGTACAGGAACTGCGCCCGGAAATGGAAAAGCTGAACATTATTGATGACATGGCCGTGGTGACATTGACGATATTACTGAAAGGAAAATTTAAAGATGAACCTTTTGCGGCCAGCTATCGCTACATTAGGTTTTGGAAGAGGTTTGACGGGGAGATCAAGGTGGTGGGTGGAAGCGGAAGCGCTATTTGATCTTCGGGGTTGGTAGATGGATCTAGCAAGGCTTTAAATTAGACAAGGGTCTCGGCAGCGGCTAATCTTCTGACGGTTTCTAAAAGTTCAGGGAGGGGCCTACATTTAGAAAGGATCGCTTTAGCACCGAAAAATTTGGCCAGTTCTCTGATGCCCGGCTCATCGTTCATTGTGGCAATTACTATCGGGATAGCGGGGTGGTTGTTGGCCACGAAATCCGTGAGCTGTAGCCATCCATCCTTGGCATATTGAGGTCAGTAAGTATGACATCTCACATTATCCCAGATGACAATAATTTGCTGGCGATTACGCCATCACCTGCGGTCGCGGTAACTCTCACCCTTTCTGATCATTAAAGTAGCTCTCAAGTGAGTTTTTAACAATTTAATTATCTTCTACTGTCATTAGCCTAATCATGATGATCCAACCAATAGACCAAAGGCAAATTTGAATGATATGTATTTCAGGTATTAATCTTCAAAACCGGCTGTCAACTACCTGCGCTGTAGACTGTTGGTTTTGTCAGTTTAAGGCATGTGTGCTTTCCCTCGATCAGTATTGCCATACTTTGAAAACTCCTCCGTTATTTTTTTTTTTTTTTTCGATATCCAACGAATCGATGTCCTGCGCAAAATCGCCTATTAGGGAATTTCTCTAAGTGGTCGGCATTTATTTTCTCAATCTCTCTAAGGTGGCCGCCAAGTATTGATTTACTTAGCACAAGATGATATGTTTGGGCTTACTTTTGAAAAAAATGTGCCCTGTGGTTTCATTATTTAGTTGAAGAAAGTGAGCCGCCACATCTGCCAAGCTATTTTGCCAGTCTTATTCCACTAAACTGCCATTGGTGCTTCGGATGGAAAAAGTTACGGTAGGTAGGGCGTCCATGTCCTTTTGGTGTCGCTACAGAGCTTCCCCTCAACACCATTTGATTGACCATGAACTTACCGTTATATTCCCCAATAGCTCCTGCCGCTTTACTAAAGCCTGGATAGGGTAGATAGGCACTGTCTGTCCATTCCCATCTTTGGCCCCATTGGATATGCGGCGCGGCGGTTTCCCACTCGGCCTCGGTCGGTAGGCGCAATCCCTTCCAAGCGGCATAGGCCGATGCTTCGTAGAAGTTGACGTGACATACTGGTTCCTCCATAACGATTTCCGTGAGCCCTGCCAAGGTATAGTTCATCCATCTGCCCTCAATGGAATGCCAGTAAAGGGGTGCCGAGGCATGCTGCTGCCTTACCCAATCCCATCCTTCGGCATGCCAGTGTGAAAAATCATGGTATCCGCCGGCCTTGATGAATTCAAGATATTCTGCATTGGTAACAAGTACACTCGAAATCTGAAAATCGTTAAGGAAAACTTTATGTCTTCCAAGCTCATTGTCGAAGCAAAAGCTGTCTCCCTTAAATCCAATTTCGTAGACACCTTCTGGAAACTGCAACATCTCAGTCGTAGTGCTATGCTGTTCAATAAGTCCTTTTTCGTTATAGGCCGGGAAAAGGGGATTATGGCCTAGTATATATTTGATATCAGTGTAGAGTAGTTCTTGGTGCTGCTGCTCGTGATTTAGTCCCAGTTCCAAAAGTGGAACTATTTCTTGGGATAGTGTCCCACTACCTAACAGCAGTATCATGTGCCGGTCTACATAGTTCCGATATCGATAGATATCCGCCACTGATGGCCGGCTAAGGTTGCCGCGATCAGTGCGTATGACCCGCGTGCCGATCGACTCATAGTAGCTGTTGAACACAAAGTTGTAAAGTGGATCAAAAAGCTCATAACCCGCTGAATAGGGTTGCAGGATGAATGTTTCGAAAAACCAGGTTGAATGTCCCAGGTGCCATTTGGGTGGGCTGACATCCGCAGTGGGCTGTACGACATAATCTTCAATCGCCAAGGGCTTGCAGATGTCTACAGTATGATTGCGCACTAGCTCGTATTTTCTTTTGAGCACTTCAATTGTTTCTTCAGGTTGGGTGTTTATTCTGCTATCCATATGGCATCGGTAAACCAGTTGTTCTTATCGTAATGGTATTGTTGGTGGCTAAAGCCCGAGCGCTGCGCCAGGTCTTCAATCTGCTCTTCGGAGAACTTTTGTGAAACTTCCATATGGATCAACTCATGCTTGGAAAAATAGAATCTTTGGCCACAGACGAGCGCCTCCTGGTTCACGAGACTGACCAGATAGCTCCTGCAGGCGCCAGTGAGGGGATCGTAATTCTGGTAGTGGCTGAAGTTCTTGATTTCAAGGTTCGCATCCAGTTCTCGGTTGATCCTTTCCAAAAGGTTGAGGTTAAAGCTCGCTGTGATTCCCTGGCTGTCATTGTATGCCGCCAGGATCTGATGTGGGTTCTTCTTTAGATCGAACCCCATCAACACCGTATCGCCTAAGTTCAATCGGCTGCGCAATTCCCTACAAAATGAGTAGGCCTGGTCGAGTTCCATGTTGCCGATATTGCCTCCGAGAAATAGGACTACTTTCCGACGGTCGGAGTAGGCCGTGGCCTTTTGCAACATATCAAAATATTCTCCTTCCAGGATGCGTATGTCCAAGGTGGGCATATCTTTGGAGAGACTGTCTTTGAGTTCCCGTAGAATATGTCCCGAAATGTCAATTGGACAATAGGTGAAATCCACACCCTGTTCAATCAGGTGGCCGAGCAGGAATTTCGATTTGGAAGCGTCGCCTGCACCAAGTTCGATGAGGTCGAAGGGAGCCTTGTCTGTTTGTATTGCAAAGGCAAGTTCTACAGTCTGGTTACGGAAAATATCCAGTTCTGCCCTAGTAAGGTAGTATTCGGGCAAATCCATAATCTGTTGGAAGAGCTGATCTCCCTTTTCATCGTAAAAATATTTTGAATGCATTGTTTTTGGAGAACTGTCAAGTCCTTCGATGACGTCCCTGCAAAACTGTTCCTCATTTGGATGGGCTGGTGGAGCAGGTTCGGTCAGAATAGATGCTTTGTTCATGTGTGATCTTGGATATAACTAGGCAACAATAATGACCAGCTTTTGTTTTCAGATGAAAGATCCGTCCGATATATTAGTTGTGCGGATTCATGAGAAGTGGTAAGTTGCAGAAACGGCTAACAGCCAGTTGCTTCCTAAGGATTTACAAGAATTTTTATATTTCCGTCATTACCTAAAATTGCTGAATAATTTAGGCTTTTTAAAAGCCAAAACATTTATTCCAAACTGTACGAACGCTATTATTTGGATTTCTAACTGTGTTTTCTCGCTGATTTCGAAATAGTCGAACAATTAATGTTGACGAATTGTTAATAAAATACTAAAAATATTAGCATAAATTTGTGGTGTTGATTTAATTGATGGCATATGAAGGAGCTAACACTTTACCAAAAAGGGAATGCGGAAAAGCTGATTCCCTTATTTACAGAGCGGATACATGCGGGCTTTGAAAGTCCCGCCGCAGATTACGAGGAGGCCAGCATTGACCTGAACGACTACGTCTCCAAATATCCAGAGGCGACTTTTTTTGCGAGGGTGGAAGGGGACTGCATGATCGGTTCGGGAATCCTTCCCGATGATTTATTGGTGGTGGACCGTTCATTGGTGCAGCAGAATGGCGATGTCGTGGTTGGGGAATATAATGGAGAGTTTATCCTTCGCAGCTATTACAAAAAGGGAGCCAGGGTTTTCCTGATGCCTGACAATAAATTGTACAAGCCGATTGAACTGACCGAGGGGACGGTGTTCAACATTTGGGGCGTTGTCCCGCATACGATATATAACCAGCGGAGGAGGAACAGTGGTCGTCTTAATCGATTCGAACAACTTTTACGTTAGTGTGGAACGGGCTTTCCAACCTTACCTGAAATATATGCCCGGTTGTGTGATGAGCAATGGGGATGGTTGTGCCATTGCGCTGTCCAATGAGGCGAAGCTGATGGGGATCAGACGGGGCACGCCTTTCTTTGAGCTGCGGGAACTGTTGAACCAGGGGAAGTTATGGTGGCGTTCGTCGAACTATACACTTTATCAGGATATGATGCGCAGGATCACGAAGATCATCAAGCGCAGTTTTCCCGATCAGGAAATCTATTCGATAGACGAATGTTTCTGTGACCTGTCGGGACATAAGTATGAAAACTTGGAGGGAAAGGGAATAGAGCTTCGGGAAAGAATATTGAAGTGGGTAGGTGTTCCGGTGGGTATTGGTATCGCCCCAAATAGGACCTTGGCCAAGATCGCCAATAAGCTGTCGAAGAAAACGGAGACGGGTGTATTTATGATGGATACGCCGGAGAAGATCGAGGCGGGCCTGAAAGCAACGGAGATTGATGATGTCTGGGGCATTGGCCCACGTTATGCCATCAAGCTGATACAGGAAGGCGTATATACGGCCTGGGATTTTATACAGTTGCCCGAAGATTATGTACTCAAACTGATGACGATACAAGGGCGAAGAACGTATAGGGAGCTGAAGGGGGAAAGATGTATTCCCATGGAATATGATAGGCCGGACAAACAGGCGATTGCCACGGCCAGATCGTTTCGTGGATTTGAAAGGGAACTGCCGCCGATGGAAGAGGCTTTGGCCAATTATGTGGCCAATGCGGCGTTGAAGCTGCGTGCGCAGGGATCGGTCTGCGCCAAGATTTTTGTGTATGCCCATACTTCGAGGTTTGCCGTGGTTACCGATCGCTATTCGGCTGGCCAGGAAATCAAACTTGAGGTGGCGACGAATGATACGGCTGTTTTGATCAAGCAGGCAGTTAGGGCACTGCGAATGATCTTTGTCAAAGGTTACCGTTACCAAAAGGTGGGGATCGAACTGAAGGATCTGAAGCCTGCAGGGCAGGTGCAGTCCTCGCTGTTTGATAGGGTCGATATGGTCAAAAATGAAAAGATGCAAAGGGCACTGCGGGCGATCGACGGGATGAATGCGGTGTATGGAAAGGATACCATCCGTTATGCGGTCATGGGCTATGAAAAGAAATGGTTCATGAAACAGGAGTACCTGTCGCGGAAATTTACGACGAGGCTCGAAGATGTCATCGTGGTTAAGGCAATATAGAACAAATTGATTTAATGTACGTTATAGAATTATGGGAGCACATATCGATATTATCGGATTGGAGATGGGACAATTGTCGACCTATCTGAAGAACAGGTTTGCCGAGATCAGTTCGATTACCGAGTCTTCGGACGGCACCTATTTCATGGTAGATTTTGCCGCCGGCACCGAAAAACTGAACTTGGTGATCAAGGAAATGGATGTTTTGATCAAGAAGTTTTTGGCGGTCCACGGCGATCCGGGGACGGCCTACGGCTTCAATATCAACTGCGGCAGAAAGCTGGTGAACAACATCTGGTACAACGACCCAGATTTTGGGCATCGGATCGAACTGCAGTTCAAGGGCAGGAGGGAGAGATTGTTTGTGGCGGATGTGATGGGGGCCACTGGCGAGTACAGCATCTTCAATGAAGATTTCGAGTATTTGGGTGACATGTACATGCCCGCAAGTAAAGAGGAAGAGAGTTATGGGATCTTCATCTTTCCAGACTGGTCACGGCCAGAAAAATGGAAGGGAACGACCAAGTTGATCAGGCCCTATGTAAAAAAGATCGTGGAACAGATTGCAGCTTCTTTGCAGCGCAGGAGTGTATTGGTCCCGGTGCGCTAGTTGATTTGAAACCACATTACTGTAAGGATATTTATTTGTAGATTAGTAGCTCAATCCTCCAACATGTGTGCACGCTATACCCTTACCGCAGAAGAAAAGGAACTGATCAAGCAGCAGGGCTATAGCCTTCGCGGGGAATACCAGCCCGACCCCAATATTGCCATTACTGATGTGGGTTTTATCGTGACCTCCGATGAACCGGATATCGTACAGCGGATGCACTTTGGGATCGTGCCGCCTGATTCGGATAGCAAAAAAGTGGACTTTTCTTCCTTCAATATCCGTAGCGAGGAGGTGTTGGACAAGCCGACTTTTGAGCCTTTACTGCGTCAGCGGAAGACCTGTCTGGTATTAGCGGACGGTTTCTATGAAACGGAGAAATTGGGAGAGGATAAAAGGCCATGGCGCTTTGTAACGGAAAGGAAAATTTTTGCCTTTGCTGGACTGTGGTCGGAATGGATCGATGAAAATGGTGAGCCTTACCGCACCTATGCGATCTTTACCTGTAAGGCCAACAAGACGGTGGGGGAGATCCATGAGAAAGGACGGATGCCGGTGATCCTGCACAAGATCGACGAACGTAAATGGCTCAACAAGAAGCTTTCGGTAGATGAACTATTGTCGCTCTGCGAGCCCTATCCCGACAACAAGATGAACAGGTACCGGGTGAGCAAGAAGGCGCTTGCGGTATCGACAAAGGCCAAGCCAAATAAGGGAATGGATCTGTTGGAAGAGGTTAAGGATGAGCCCAGACAGGAAAATCTGTTTGGAGAAGAGGTGATCAAGCCGAAATCGCAGGAAAAGCCGGCATCTCAAACTGGCAAGAAACAGCAGAAGCACAAACGGCCCCTACCTCCAACGGGCAATCTTTTCGATTAAGGTATTGCTTGCGTATTTTGATTTTGACAAACAAATCCATTTCTTTGGCGTAAATACAGCTAGCAAGTAGAACGCGATGGAACCCTTTGAAATTGATGCCCTGATTGCAGATAGGATGGTACGGCTATTGGTCGTGCCCCAGAACTATCCTTTGGAACAGAGTGTGTATGATGTTTACCAAGGTGATAGAAAGCTTGGCCGGATATGGACAAACTTTTCGATCATGGGACTGGAATGGCATACGGCGGATCTGATTGCCGCAGATACGCTCCGAAATATTGGCATGGCCATCGAAGGCTATGACTCTTAAAATAGAGATATGGAATTTGGAAGACCTGAACAGGATATTTTATTGATCGATCATCGCCTGCCACCTGATGGCACACTCACCGAGAAGGTACTTTCCTCTATTGATAATGCTGGAACAAAGTTCTATGTGGGCTGCGCCAAATGGGGCAGAAGGGAGTGGGTAGGGCCGCTCTATCCAGAAAAAACGAGGGATGTTGATTTTTTGCTGGAATATGCCAAACGTTTTGATACCATTGAGCTGGGAGCGACATTTTATACCTGACCAGATCGGGAACAACAACCTGACCAAAAGAACGATTGACGAGGGAAGTATGGATGAAAAATCAGGAATGAACTTTTCGGAATATGTGGCAATCCTGTCAGGAAATACAGACCTGTTGGATAAAGCCAAACTGGAAAAACAGATTGCCGGACTGGAAAGCGAAAAGCAGGCGTTCAACCGCTCTAAATCCAGTGCCAAATTTAAGGTACAGGATTATATGGAAATGTTGCAAAGCACTCAATCCCGTTTGAGCCGGATGAGTACCGACTGGGAAAACTTACAGCAACGCCTGCAAAAGCGTTCGGACGGTACAATCGAAAACCCTGTGCTGTTAGATTGCTTGCCGCCCAATGCAAATCCGAAACAAATAGGCGCAAAACTGAACGAGATTGCGAACAAAGCCCGCACGGCAGGCGACTATCGTGAAATAGGCAACCTCTACGGGTTTCAATTATTGGTTAAAACAGAACTTCCAAAGGATAATTCAACACTCGAAAGGGTCAATAGATTTTTTATAACTGGCGAGGGCAATATCGAGTACACCTACAATAACGGTCTGATGGCAAAAGACCCCGAAACCGCCGCAATGAATTTTTTAAGGGCTTTGGAAAAACTGCCGGGCTTTGTGAAGCAGGAGCAGGAGAAAATCGCTGAAATACAAAAAGACCTGCCGATACTTCAGGAAGTGGTTAACGGTACTTGGGCTAAGGAAAGTCGATTGAGTGAGCTTAAAACGGAACTGGCTGCCGTAGAAAGAAAGATACAGCTATCTATTACGCCGGAAACCAAACAAGATGCTTCGGAGCAGGCAGAAAAGCAGAATGAAGCCCCAAAGGTGCAGGAAAGCATTATACGGACAAAAGGCGTTCATTCACCTCGTGGCGTATTATAATAGTCGTTACTTTTCGTCCTTTTCGTCCATTTTTTTTATTAGGGCTTCACAGAGGCTGTCAAGGAATTTGGTTCGGTTTATCTTACGGGCTTTCAGTTCCATAAACGTGTGGTAAAAATCGCCTAACTCAATATTAAAGGCTTCTTCAAAAGTTTTAGCTATCAATTTTATGTCTGTATTCCCATTGTTAAATACACCGTGGGAGTACAGTGCATATATGAGTTCCGTCAGTGCCGTTTTACTTGCCGTCCATTTCAATGAATTGTCCGAACCCCTTTTCACATTGATGTTATTGAGCCTGTCTTCCAAATAAACTTGTATCAGGTCATTGGCAATAATCTTGGCAACCTTATAATCGTGTGAAGTAGAAAAACGATGGTCTGCTTCAAAATAAAATGTGTCTAACCACAGCCTTATATCGTGCTTGCCACGCACAAAGAATTTTTCGTCAACGAAAGAATTATTGCTGCGGTAATACTTGTAAAAATCAAGGTTGTTTTCAAAGAACCTTTTTAGCTTTTTCAGTTCTTTGGTAAAATATTTCTTGGTACGCTTGTTCCCGTAGGGTCTTCTTGTTTCGATTTTATAGATGGCATTGTAGTAGATGAGCTTTGAAACAATAACAGGTTTCTGATACTTGAAAAAATGGATTTCTTCTTCCATATTCTTAAAGTCATTTTTCAGTACAAAGTCCTTTAAGTCGGCAAGGCTTTGTATGATATGGTGTATAACGGCTTCAATTCTTTTTATGGGGCAGTCGGTTTCAATCTCCAGTTCCTGGATTGCAGTTTCCAATTTAAGATATGTTTCATTGTAAAATTTATCCATTCGCTTCATTTTGATGTAATATATTATTGGTTAATACAGAAAAGCTAACACTGTTCGTATTAGCTTATGATGCAATTACTGCTTAAAAAAATTCAACCTCTACCGTATTGATGATGGAACGATAGATAGATTTTTGTTGCATACTTTAAAGGGTTGTAGTATGATGCAGGTTAGTCTTTGCGAATTACACCTGCATCACCTCCTTTTTTTTACCGATATTTTTTTACGGTTATGCAGTTTACAACCCTTAGTTATTTAATTTTAATAAGTCAATGCCAGCCCCACACCAAAGCCCATATCGCTATCATAGTGGGTACGTATACCTATATTCTTATTAATGATATACCTAAGTTCTCCCATATACTCTAAGTCGGTATTCACCATAAAACCACCTCTTAGTCTTTTTGAAATTGGTATATCTTCACGCATTAACTGCAATCTCACAATTCCATCATGATATACTTCTGCCTGAAAATTGACCAGCATAGGTAACGTATACATAAACCCTAAACTGAACGCCCTGCGGGTGTCTTTCTTGTTGGTTTGTCCAAATATGTTCTTTTCGTGTTCATCTTCTCCCATTTTACGGTAGCGGTAATCAAAACCTACAAAGGGCATGAACCATTGCATCTTTCCAATGTATCTACCTAAATGGGTTTCTACTTCATAACCGTGCATACTATTATAGCCTAAACGCCATTCTGTTCCTAATTGGTAGCGTGCATTCATTAGCATAGCTTCTCCATCATTACCATTGGTTGCAAAATCGTTTTGTGCCATAAAATGAGGCATATTACTTTCTCTTTGCAATTCTTTATAGGCTTTTGCCTTGTCGGGTAGATAGGGGTTATTGTAGTCTCCAACTTCAAAGACCCTGTTCATTCCCGCCATCATGTGATATAATATATGGCAATGAAAGAACCAATCACCTTCCTCATTTGCTAAAAACTCAATGGTATCTGTTTCCATAGGCATGATATCCAACACATTTTTAAGCGGCGATTTTTCGCCTTTTCCGTTTATCACCCTGAAATCAAATCCGTGAAGATGCATTGGATGCCGCATCATTGAATTATTATAAATGGTAATCCGTAGAATTTCTCCTTTTTTTACAGGTATTTTGTCAGTTTCCGAAAGTATTTTATTATCCATGCTCCATACATAGCGGTTCATGTTGCCAGTAAGTGTGAATTTCAACTCTTTTACAGGCGCATCATTTGGAAGAGAGGTGTTATAAGGTGATTGCAACATAGCATAATTTAATGTTTTGATGTCTCCCAAGGCATTAGCGTTGTAACGGTTAGCGTCGTTATCCATATCCATACCCTCATGCTTACTGTGGTCTGCTTTTTTTGTTGCATCTCCGGTAATTTCGGGATACATCACTACATTCATGTCCATTTGGTTAAGGCTCATCTTCATGCCCATATCGTCCAAATCGCCATTCATCTTCATCATATCGTTCATCATCTTCATCCCCTCGAAATACTTCAATCGTGGGAGTGGAGAAATAAGCTGTTTGACCCCATCACCTATAAAGTAACTCGCAGATTGTGTCCTGTCTTCGGTTGTTGCTAAGAACTCGTAAGCCAAACCATCTTGAGGGATAGTCACTACAATATCGTAAGTTTCAGAAACGGCAATGATTAACCTGTCCACCTCTACAGGCTCAACATCATTCCCATCATTCGCTACTACTGTAATTTTTCCTCCAGCATACCGTAGCCAGAAATATGAAGACGCCCCTCCATTGGAAACACGCAATCTGACTTTGTCGCCTGCTTTTAGCTTTTTACCATCAATTGTTTTCAAATCGGTGCTATGGCTACCATTTATTAGGATTTTATCATAGTAAACGTCACTGACATCCATCGCCAGCATCCGCTTCCACTCGTTTTTTACCTTTACCCCTAATTTTCCCTCCTTAATAGCTTCAACATATGATTGTGTTGCGCCTTTCTTAATGGCCGCCCAATCATTTGCATTGTGTAGCATACGGTTGATATTATCGGGGTTAAGATTTGTCCACTCACTTAATATAATTGGAACGGTCGGCAAATCGTCAATTCCTTTTCTGAATGTCTTATCATCGCTTCTTTTCTTCATGATAAAACTTCCGTACATGCCAATCTGCTCCTGCAATCCTGAGTGGGAATGGTACCAGTGCGTACCATGCTGGATAATCGGAAAACGGTAGGTGTAGGTTGTGCCCGGTGCGATGGGTTTTTGTGTAAGCCAGGGCACACCGTCTTCTTTATTGGGCAGGAACACACCATGCCAGTGAAGTGATGTGCTTTCTTTCAATTGGTTGTGCACCACTATTTCGGCAGTGTCGCCCTCGGTAAAGGTAAGGGTGGGCATGGGGATTTGCCCGTTTACGGCAATTGCCCTTTTTTGCTTACCTGCATAGTTGACAAGCGTATCTTTTACATACAGCTCGTAATGCACCACTCTCTGTGCAAACAGCGTTTGCGTGCAAAGCAGTATCAGCACTGTTTGCAAAATTCTTATAGGTATTTTATTATATCCGTTCATGATTTGAAAAATTTTATTTAATGCTGTCTTCCATTGTGCTAAACCACGCTATCAAAACCTGCTTATCCTCCGGTGACAATACTGCATTGCGATGAATTAGTGTGTATGATGACAACGGCATTTCCCCGTCCTTAACCTGCCCGGCCATAGCCCTGAACTTGTTTCGCTGCCTGCGGACAGAATAGTCGCCAAATTCGCTAAAGTTGAGTTCCTCTTTCCCCTTTTTTATATGCTCTGCCATGTACCATGCGCCGGGCTGGATACGGCTGTACCACGGATAATGGGTATTGTTGCTATGGCAGTCATAACAGGACTGAACAAGGATAGCCTTTACATTTTGGGGTACGGTGTACACCCTTTCGATATGGGTGGCTGGCACTTCAACCGCCTGGTTCCGTAAGGGCTGAAAGAACTGTATGGCAATCAGGACGACAGCCAGCCCCAATATGATTTTCTTCTTTATGGTCATAATTATTTTATTGTGGCTTCATCTTTTTGTGTCTACTGTTTTTTCACATACTTGGCATAATTCTCCTTGTTTTCAAAATAAGAAACTTCACCGTTATTTCCTGTCACAGCAATCACCGCATTAGCTTTGTCTACCTGCTTATGGGAATAGGGGTCTATCGCCATCCGCACGGTCGCATCTTTTGGAATACGTTCCTTACACATTTCGCAACATCCGTAATAGGTTTTACCATCAAATTTTACGTCAAACTGCCTTTTGCCCATATAGGCATCGTTGACCATGCAGACTTCATCCGATGGAACCAATTCACCTATTTGGTTACTATGCCCGTGGCTTTCCGGAGTTGCCTGCGAATGCTGTGTCGCTTCATCCTTATTTGACCCTACCTGTCCGCAAGCGGTGAATAGCAGGGCTGATAAGGAAATAAAGCCTATTATTATTTTGCTCATGTCGAAACTGTTTTTTAAATTTTATTATTTACTTTCTTCAAACTCTTTTAGCTTGCGCTTCATCAGTTCAATTTCTTCCGCTTGGGTTTTAAGTATGTTTTTTTGCAGCTCTATCAGTTCCGGGTCGGTCAGGTGTGCCTTTTCGGACATCAATATGGCTGCTGCGTGATGGGGTATCATACCCTTTGCAAACTGCTTGTCCCCGACATTGATTTGTTCCCTGATACCAAACCATGAAAAGATGCCAACGGCAACCGAGATGATGGCTATCGCCCAATTCATCTTCCTGTTGGGGTACATCACTTTCATTATCGCTAATTCGATAAGCAGCATTGCCGAGGTCATCAGCAGGGTCATGTACAGGTTATTGATATTGGGTATCAGGTTCTGCCACTCGTCAATCATGGCGTACATGATAAAATACATCACTGCGAACATGGCGACAGCCATCACCGCAAAGCGTTTGTACATGCCCGAAGCATGTTTTGTATTGTGCGTGCCATGCTCCGAGGAATGACCCGCATGGTGACTGTTTTGCATATTTTCCATAACCCTGAATTTTATTTGCTGTTAATTGTTTTTTCCACCTTACCGCAGGTCAGCATTTTAGAACCGTAGTAAGGGTTTTTGATTTCCTTGTTTTCGCTGAACCAAACAGCACCCTTACCGTCATTGAACATCGGGCAATGGTCCTGATACAATGTTTGCGATGTACCGAACAAATCAATCAGGTCTTTCAAATCTTCGCCAAGCGAGGCCAAATGTTCCCGCTGGTGGTGGATGTTGCCGACATTTTCCCCGATATGTTCTGCGTGTTCTTTAGCATCGTCCGCTATGTCCATGTACTTTTTGTGCTTATCAGCAGGAACGGCTTTCATGTCCACTTTATTCAGGGTAGCTAACAGCTTTTTCCCTGAACTGGCGGCAGCTTTGTCATCGTCCGAAACAAGGGCGTTCTTTAAGGACAGATAATCGGTAACTATGGGCGCAATAGAAAAGTTTTTTGTTTCTTCTTTTCCTGTTGCTATTGCTTCCTGACCGCTCGGTGTTTCACTCACAGCGGGCGCAGCTACCGTATCATCCTCTTTTGGTTGGGAAGCTGGCTGTTCTTGTGATACCACAGCAGTATCACTTGAAGACTGCTCGTTTTTGTTGGATGCCTGATTGCATGATACTGTTACAAATGCCATGATAACAGCAATGATTGATAATGTTAGATTTTTCATTTTTATTTATTTTTTGATTTTTAAAAAACTTGCGTTAATAGCCACTACAATGGTGCTTACACTCATCAGCACAGCACCCATAGCGGGACTTAAAACAAAATTCGGATAGAGTACGCCTGCCGCAAGCGGTATTGCCACCACGTTGTAGCCAACCGCCCATATCAGGTTCTGTACCATCTTTTTGTAGGTAAGTTTGCCGAAGTCAATCAGTTTGACCACATCCCTCGGGTCGCTGTCTACCAATATGATATCCGCTGTTTCGGCAGCCACGTCCGTACCGGAACCCACGGCAATTCCAACATCTGCCTGTGCCAGTGCAGGTGCATCATTTACACCATCACCAGTCATTGCTACGATTTCGCCTTTTGCCTGAAACTCCTTTACTTTCTCCTGCTTGTTATGCGGAAGCACATTGGCCAAATACCCGTCCATACCCAATTTTCCGGCTACGGCAGCAGCAATCCTGTCGTTATCCCCCGTGAGCAGAAAGGACTTGATGCCCATTTTTTTGAGTTCCTCAATCGCCTGTGCCGACCCCTCACGGATGCTGTCTGCCAAAGTAATGAGGCCGATTACCCGGTCATCAATGAGAACAAAGTTTACTGTTTCGGCTTCCTGATTAATTTCGGTTGGAATTTCCGGCAAAGAAAGGTGGTTTTCGGTGAAGTAATTCGGGCCACCAGCTACAACACTCTTTCCGTTTACAACACCTTTTACACCTATACCCTGCATATAGCTAAAGTTTTCAGACTTCCATAACGCAAGCCTCTTTTCTTTCAATGTAGCCATAATGCCTTTTGCGATATGGTGTTCCGAATTTTGCTGTACTGCGGCAGCATACTGGATAACTGCATCGGCATTGTATTCGTCCGTAAAGGGAATAACCTTTTCCACGGCATGGGAACCTTTGGTGAGCGTTCCGGTTTTGTCAAAAATGATGGTAGATAGCTTACGGGTGGTTTCAAATGCTGTGCGGTTGCGGATGAGCAGACCATTGGTCGCCGATAGCGTTGTGGAAATGGCGACCACCAACGGGATAGCCACGCCCAATGCGTGCGGGCAGGCCGTTACCATTACCGTCACCATTCTTTCAAGCGCAAAGGCAATATCTCCACTGCTTGCATACCAATAGGCAAATGTGCCTATGCCCACGGCAATGGCAATAAAGGTGAGCCATTTGGCAACTTTGTCCGCAAGGTTTTGCGTATTGGACTTAGTAGCTTGTGCCTCCTGCACAAGATTGATAACCCTGTTCAGGTAGCTGTCTTTTCCAACGGCTGTTACCTTAACTTTCAGCGCACTATCGCCATTGATAGAGCCTGCGATGACCTTTCCGTCCTTTTCCTTTTTTACGGGAACACTTTCTCCGGTAAGCATACTCTCGTTGATATATGAAAGCCCATCCAGAACCAATCCATCGGCAGGAATTTTTTCACCCGGTTTTATGATAGCCGTTTCACCGCTTTGCAGGTCTTCGAGCTTTATCTTTACGGCTTCTCCGCCACGTTCCACGGTAACATCGTTGGGCAGCAAAGCCACCAATGACTGCAATGCCCGTGAAGCAGCCATTTGGGAACGCATTTCCAGCCAATGCCCTAACAGCATGATGTCAATAAGGGTTGCCAGTTCCCAAAAGAAGTCCATACCCTGCAAGCCAAATACAACGGCTACGGAATAAACATAGGCTACGGATATGGCAATGGCGACAAGGGTCATCATGCCTATGGCTTTGGCTTTTATCTCGCCAATCATTCCTTTTAGGAATGGCAAGCCTCCATAGCTATAAATCACCGTACCCAATGCCAGCAGCACATATTTATCGCCATTGAAAGCAAGGGAGAAACCCAACCATTGCTGTATCATGTGAGACAGGAGCAGGATAGGGATTGTAATGACAAGGCTTATCCAAAAACGTGTGAGGAAATCGCCTGTATGATGTCCCTCATGTTTATTAAAGGTTTCATCAGCATGGCCATGTTGAGAATGCCCGGAATGCCCATGTTCTGATGTGTGTTCATGAGAAACTGACGCACCGCCAACGGGAACCAATGCCATGCCACAGAGCGGGCATTTGCCCGGTTCGTCTTTTAGCACCTGTGGGTGCATAGGACAAGTATATTTTTTCATAACAAGGGGTTTTAAAAGTTATGTTGCACTTAATTTTTTTGCCATCTCATGGGTCATTTCTTCGGCATAAGTACCATAGGCATCAACAAGTACGCCTTTATTCTTACTATCATTAGACGATATGGCATAAATCACGGCATTGTTATCAGGACTGCTGTCGAGGCTTTCAAACCTATGAGTTTCCGTAACCGTAAAATCCTCCGGTTTTAGTTTCAGGCTCCTTGACGTACAGTACAGACAGTCCGGCAACAGACTAAAGTCCATACTGTACCCACGTTGTCTTAGGTCTTTAAGCGCCTGCACCATGTCATTGTACTGTACCATAGCTTTCAGACCTGTTATTTAATGGTTTCAACGGTACTGCCGCAGGTAAGCATTTGTGAGCCGTAATATGGATTTTTAACGGCATTCTCCTTACTTAGCCAATTGGCTCCCTTACCTCCATTGTACATAGGGCAGTGCTGGTAATAAACGGGGGTATCCTGCTTAGAAACTTTGGCAAGTGTGTAGATGCTTTCCGAAAGTGCCGCAAAAGCACTTCTTTGTTTTGCAACATCTTTTGATTTTGAAATGCTTTCCGCATTGGCCGTCAAATCCTGCATCACTTTCATCCAAGCCGTATGTTCCTCTGCCGATAGCTTGTTCATATCGACTGCTTTAAGGGATGCAGCCAATTCAGCGGCTTTGGCAGATGCGGTCGCCGCATCGGTTTTTATCAAAGCGTCTTTCACTGAAAAGTAGTTGTCAAATACAGCTTTTAGCTGTGATTGGTTTTGAGCTGCATTTTTGTTAGCTGCCATTTGGCTATGGTCGTGATTGCCATGTCCGGCATTCATGTCCATGCCAGCCTCTTTGTTTTTGGCAACCGTCTTCACGGGTCTATCATACTGGCAGCAACCAGCCAGTTTAGCATATACGTCATCCGGCGCACGGAACTTCTCGCTGTCATAACCAGCCAAAGCGATACGTTTCAGGATTTCATCCTGATTTGTTTTGTCGCCGTCATACGTGAGCGTAGCCATCTTGGTATCTTTGTTCCAGTCCACACTGGCTACCTTTTTTACGTTACCTGCTTTTTCGATGGTGGCTTTGCACATACCACAATTGCCATAAATTTTTACGGTTTCCGTTTTCGCATTCTTGATTTGTGCAAACACGTTTATTGATGATAGTAATACGGCGATTACCATCACTATTTTTGATAATGATTTCATAATAATATACATTTTCGGAAAAGGGGTATTAGCAAACCCATTTCCCTTGAATTTTAAAATAAATAGTACAAATAGGGGATTTGCAAAAGCCGGAATAGCTTTTGACAAGGCACACCTATGGCTATCAGGCCATAGTTTTAGCTTATTTTAGGAGGTAGCCAAATGAAGAAAAATCCCGAAGAATAGTAGGCTTCCTTGAAACCGAATTTTTGCTTTTTAACTTCAGCAAATGGATTTTTAGCTTTTAATTCGATTGGGATTGGTAAGTATAGGGAGGTAGTTGAAGCACTGCATCTGCAAGAGCTATGTGAACAACCACCATCGCAGTTGCCGCTTTTGCATTTTTTGCAGGATTTGCCCTTACAACCTTTTTTATGTTCTGATTTTTTGGATTTCTCTTTTGAGCAGGACCGCTCGGTCTTTGTCGAATTTTTGGAACAGGCAAAACTCTGGCTTGGTATCATAAAGAAAACCAGACAGAAGAGTGTCAAAATGCCTATATGTATTCTATAATTTTTCAACTCAACAAAGTTACAAATAAGATTGGTTTTTTATATTGTTTTTACATTTTTTTTTGCTATATAGGCAAAATTTCTCTATATAAACAAACAATGTTACGACCACAACAAGATATCCTCTTTCTTCAGGATTTGATGAAATGCCTTTTTCGGCAACCCAACCTTCAGAAAATTCGGTCGGAAAAAGGACATTTTAAAAGGTAGTTGGCTTAGGCATTCAAAGGTTCTATTTTGAAGCCTGCTTTTTGTACGGTCGATATTACTTCCTGCTCGGTAATGCCCTCGGACTTCACTGTAAGTACCTTGTCCTTGTTGGCCGTGTCCACTTCCCAATGGCATATGCCCTCTGCCTTGTCCAAGTGCGGTTTTACAGATGCGATACAACCGCCGCAATTGATGTTCGTCTTGAATTGAAATTGTTTATTTTCCATTGTTAATAAATTTTAAAGTTATCTGATTATGCAAATTTCCGTACTATTCAGTTCAGTATTGTTGTGTAATTTCTTATTTGATTTTTACTGTTTTACTTCTTCCACTTCAACCGCAGGCTGTTACTTACCACGCTCACGCTGCTCAATGCCATTGCCGCACCCGCAATCATAGGGTTAAGCAGGAACCCGTTAATAGGATAAAGGATGCCAGCTGCCACCGGAATACCGATTAGGTTGTAAATAAATGCCCAAAACAGGTTTTGCTTGATGGTGGCTACGGTCTGTTTTGACAAACCTATTGCCTGCGGTATCTTGGTAAGGTCTGACGAGATGATGGTCATTTTGGCTACGTCCATTGCGATGTCTGAACCCTTGCCCATCGCAATGCTTACATCGGCTGTTGCCAATGCGGTACTGTCGTTGATACCATCCCCAACCATTGCTACAACTTTACCCTTGCTTTGTAGTTCTTTCACAAAATCGGCTTTGTGCTGTGGCAATACTTCTGCCTTGTAATGCTTGATGCCTGTTTGTTTGGCAATTGATTTGGCTGTTGCTTCGTTATCGCCTGTAAGCATATACAAATCAATTCCCATTTCCTGCATTTCCTTAATGGCTTCTACCGATGTTTCTTTTATCTTATCAGATATGGCAATTACGGAAAGTGCTTGTTGGCTGTCTGCAAACCAAATAACGGTTTTGGATTGTTTCCCCCATTCATCGGATTGCTTTAATAATTCATCTGCAATAATGATATTATTTTCTGCTAATAATTTTTTGTTTCCTACAAAATAGGTTTTGTTATTGTGATTGGCTTTTGCTCCTTTACCTGTAATACTGTCGAAGTTTGATAAATTAGTAGCTGTAATACCATC
This sequence comes from Pedobacter sp. T50_32, assembly GCF_057652195.1. NCBI lineage: Bacteria > Pseudomonadati > Bacteroidota > Sphingobacteriia > Sphingobacteriales > Sphingobacteriaceae > Pedobacter > Pedobacter sp. T50_32. The sequence continues at coordinate 107,959 of NZ_JBYFBY010000009.1, forward strand.
TAAATATTTTACTACTGCTTCTGCCAATGGATGTTCTGATTGTTTCTCGATACTTAAAAGAATATCTTTCGTTGTATCATCATTGTTCAGCCATTCGATACCTGTTACCTCCGGTCTGCCCTCTGTTATCGTTCCTGTTTTATCTAAAATAATGGCATCAACCTTTTTGGCTAATTCCAAACTTTCAGCATCTTTTATCAAAATACCGTTTTCAGCACCTTTGCCAACGCCAACCATTATAGCGGTAGGAGTAGCCAATCCCAAAGCACAGGGGCAGGCAATGACCAATACCGTAACAGAAGCTAACAATCCCTGCACTATGCCATTGTTGCCACCTAAAATAAACCACAGGATAAATGTAAGAATAGCAATCCCTATCACAACGGGAACAAAAATTCCTGCAATCTTATCTACCAACTTTTGTACTGGTGCTTTACTGCCTTGTGCATCCTGTACCATTTTGATGATATGGGCAAGCATTGTTTCTTTTCCGACTTTAACCGCTTTGAATTGAAAACTTCCTTTTTGGTTAATCGTTCCTGCAAATACTTTTTCGTTTTCTTTTTTCAGTACCGGAACAGGTTCACCGCTTAACATACTTTCGTCCACATACGAATTACCCGATGTTACCATACCGTCCACCGCAATTTTTTCGCCCGGCTTTACAAGGATAACATCGCCTGCGTTTACGTCTTCAATAGCGGTCTGCTTTTCTGTTCCGTCTGCCTGTATTACAATAACTGTTTTGGGTTGCAAGCCCATTAGTTTTTTTATGGCAGATGATGTATTGCCTTTGGCTTTTTCTTCCAATAATTTTCCTAACAGAATAAATGCGATAATTACGGCTGCGGCTTCAAAATAAACATGGGCGTGTAAACCCTTATTATGCCAAAATTCGGGAAACAACATATTGAATACGCTAAAAATATAGGCTATACCTGTACTCAATGCTACCAACGTATCCATATTGGCAGAACGGTGTTTTGCTTGTTTCCACGCATTGATGAAAAAATCTTTTCCCAACCACAATACCACAGGCGTAGAAAATGCCCACATAATTTGATTGGCATAAGGCATATCCATAAAGAACATACCGATAACAACGACAGGTAAAGACAAGATAGTTGCCCAAATGGTTTTGGTTTTTAGCTTCCGGAATTTTTGAGCGTGAATTACTTCTAATGTTTCCTGCTGTTTGGTTTCATCTTCCACCAATAAATCATAGCCAATGCTTTGTACCGCCTTTTGCAGTTTAATGGCATCGGTCATATTAGGAAGGTACTCAACGGTAAGATTTCCGGTTGCGAAGTTTACGGAAGCATCAACAACACCCTCCTGATACTTTACAATGCTTTCGGCACTGCCTGCACAAGAGGCGCAAGTCATACCCAATACAGGAAAGGATTTTTTTACAGCGGAAACGCCATATGCCAATGCTTTAATTGCTTTAACCGCTTCGCCTAGTGCTTCGCTGTTCTCTACCGTGATAGCTGCCCTGCGGTTGTTTAGTTCTACTTTGTGGGTTGTGATGCCTGTTACCTGTGCTAATCCTTTTTCAACGATTAACGCACAATGTTCGCTCTCTACATCTTCCAAAGGAAGATAGACGGTTTCTTTATTATTAGTCGTTGCCATATTTCGCTTCGTTTTAATTAACAGTACAAAATTGGCAATTATATTAGGACAGGCTATTGTGGAATTTTGGGAATGATTTGTAAAATTTACAATTTATCTAAAGGCTTCCTTTTGTCTTCCTTTATTTGTTTGAAATAGCTCGGTGTTAGCCCTGTTACTTTTTTGAATTGGTTACTTAAATAGGCTACACTTGAATAGTTGAGGCGGAAAGCAATTTCACTCAAAGAGAGTTCATCATATACCAGTAGTTCCTTTACCTTTTCAATTTTTTGGGCAATAAAATACTTTTCAATAGTAGTGCCTTCTATCTCTGAAAATAAATTGGACAGGTGATTATAATCGTGATGTAATTTATTGCTTAACACCTCTGAAAGGTTGGTTTTCGCATCGTTATCCTGATGATGTACAAGTTCAATAATAATGTTCTTTATCTTTTCGATGATGCGGCTTTTCTTATCATCAATGATTTGAAACCCTAACCTTACGAGGGCTTCGCTCAATTTCTTTTTTTCTTCGACTGTAGGCTCTTCATCCAATGTTACTTCGCCAAGCCTGATACTCTTTACTCCCAAATCTAATTTGTCCAGCTCATTTTGCACCACCATATTACAGCGGTTACAAACCATATTTTTAATAAATAATGTCGTCATATTTTTGAATAATTTACAAAGTTTACATTCGTAATTGGTTTACATTGTGTTTTTACACCTAATTTCGTCATTGTAATATTGTTTTACTGCATCTCCAATTATTCAGAATATTTAAGACAATATACGCCCTCTCGGAAGACTTTGTTTACAGTCTGTCAGCAACATTTTTGCCCGGCTTGAATAGGTGGACATTTTACTGTTCCATAGCTACAATATACGCAGCAATCACCTTGCAATGGCTTTAACCTTGTTTTACAATTTTCGCATTCATAAAAATATTGGCAAGCGTTTGTGGGCATCGTTTCCTCTTTTTTGTATCCACAGCTTGGGCAAGTTATTATTGATTGTAATCTAATTTCCATTATGATATAATTTTACTTTTAAGCGATTTATAACCTGTCAAATTAATTGCTTTTTCGATTTCTGCAATACTTGTTTGTTTGTTGTCAAACTTAACAATGGCGTTGCCTTTCTCATAAGAAACCACAACTTCGACAATTCCTTTTAGTTTGCTAACCTCTGTTTTAATATGGTGCTCACAACCTGAACAAGTCATCCCTTTAATTGTAAACTCAACTTTCTGAATTTTGGAAGTTTGAGTAATAATTGCGTTACTTTCAGTCTTTGGAAAAAAGACGTGGGCATAAATTGGAAATGATAAAAGTAAAGCCGCCATAACGGTAATAATTCCTAAAAATGATTTTGTTTGCATAAAATTTGGTTTTTCAATTGTTTCACATTTACAATCAATTTTCTTTGGTGGTTTCAACTTTTGATACCAGGAAAAACCAAGCACTAAAATTGTTAAACCTATAAAATATGGTCGGAAAGGTTCGAGCCAAGAAAAAGTCGAAGCAACTCCGCTTGTTCCAGCTATGAGAGCCAAAACAGGTGTAATGCAACATAATGAGGCTGCAATTGCTGTCAAAAGTCCAGTCCCGATTAGCTTGCTGTCAGTTTTCATATTGTTTCTAAAATTTTGCTATCATCAAGTATTTTAAAAAATGGTTTCAGCATTTTTTCATACTCTTTTGTCAATGAGTAAAAAATGGTTTGTGCCTCTCTTTCGGTTTCAATAAGTTTTCGGTCTTTGAGTTTTCGCAAGTGCTGAGAAATTGCTGAAATTGTCATACCAAGAATATCGCTTAAGTCACAAACACAAAGTCGTTTTTCTTCATAAAGAAGAAACAGAATTTTCAGTCTTACATTATTTCCCGCCAAATCAAGTCCGTTCGATAAATAGTCAAACGAGCCGTGGAGTTCTGAAACTCGTTCTTTACAGCGATTGATTTGTTTAATGTCTGCCAGTTGTCTTATGCAAGAAGTATTATCCATAGCGCAAATATAGTTAATTTGCTTATTTAAGCAATTACTAAAATATAAAAATCAAACAGCTCTATTTAACTGTTTGCTACTATGCAATATTTTCGTAAAAGGTAAGCAAATTTCCGTACAAGTCCAAAGTTGCAAATTCTGTTGTGCCGTAGTAAGTGCTTTCTATTTCGTTTTTTTTATTGTGTAATACCTCTTTTTCTTTTAGTTCTTTGTACAGTTCGTCAATACCTTTTACTTCAATCCTACAACTGTGTGTACCTGCCAAAAAACTTTCTGCTCCGCTACTAATCGGTTTGAGAAATAAAAAAATACTTTTTCATTTCCAACTATAATTACAGGAAGCCCATAAATGCAATTCTATACCATCCCTAATTAATATTGCGAAAGTTGCTTCCTTATATCTACAATCAAAACCAAATCGGGCTTTGTAAAACGTAACCGCTTTTTCAATATCCCGAACAGGAAAGGCGGGTATGGTCTTTATTAGTTGTATCATTGTCGTGGTATAGTTTTAATTATTGAACCCTGTATATTTTTAGCGCATCAGTTAAAATCCTATTGCCTTTTCATAACATCTATTGCTTGTGCCTAACTGTAATATTTCTTCTTTAACCATAAGCTCGCCCTTACTAAGATTATCAATACAGGAACTTCTACCAACGGTCCAATAACCCCTACAAATGCCTGTGGGGAATGAATACCGAAAACCGATATGGCTACGGCTATTGCCAACTCAAAATTATTTCCCGTGGCTGTAAATGCGATTGATGCGTTTTTGTCGTAAGGAACTTTAAGGGATTTATTGATAAAGAAGCTCACAAAAAACATCAGTACAAAATAGATGATTAAGGGTATGGCTACTTTTACCACATCCATTGGCAACTCTAATATTTTATCGCCTTTCAGGCTAAACATTAATACTATGGTAAACAACAATGCGTATAATGTAATGGGCGATATTTTGGGTACAAATTTTCGGTTATACCATTCTGTACCTTTTGATTTGATAAGGAAGTAACGGCTTAGAAAACCTGATAAAAATGGAATACCTAAGTATATCAATACGCTTTCTGTTACGTCTTTAATGGATACGCTTACATTGAAATTGGCTAATCCTAACTTTGCAGGTAATACGTTGATGAACAGCCAAACTAAGAAACTGTAACTTACTATCTGAAAGATACTGTTTAATGCTACCAATAATGCTGTATATTCTCTGTTGGCTTTTGCCAAATCGCTCCACACGATTACCATTGCAATACATCTTGCCAAACCTATCAGTATCAAGCCTGTCATATAATCGGGTTCATTTCTTAAAAACAAAACGGCTAACCCGAACATCAATACCGTACCGATAACCCAATTCAGAAATAAGGATATACCGATTACTTTTTTATCCTTAAATGCCTGTGGCAATAATGAGTAATCAACCTTTGCCAATGGCGGGTACATCATTAGAATTAAACCTAATGCCAACGGAACATTTGTAGTTCCTACTGATAAAGCATTTGTGATTTTTGATATTCCCGGAAAGAAATATCCCAAACCTATACCTATTGTCATTGCAAGAAATATCCATAAGGTTAGGTAACGGTCAAGAAATTTTAGTTTTGGTTGCATTGGTTATTGACTGACTTTTGAAAAAACATAAAACATTTCCGTTGCTATCTGCAAACTTCTTTGTGCATATACCTGTGCCTGCTCCGGTGTATTATCCGAAATTTTGGGGTCTTCAAATGTAATAGGTATTCTTTTTTCTGCACCTGCAATAAAAGGGCATCCACCGTCTGCCTGTGAACAGGTCATAATAGTTGCAAATGCTGATATAGGATTGAAAGGGCTATCGTATTTTTTAGAAAAGCCGATAACAGGCAAAACATTATCGCTGTATTTTATAGCATATACAGAATTATTATTGTCTGCAATTTTGAAAATATTAAACCCCTGATTGGTCAATGTTTCTGCGACTTTCGGGAATAGTGCCGTTTCTTCTGTACCGCCTGAATAGCAATGCACATTCGGGATATTGTAATGTGTGGCCGCTACCTGTGCCCAAACCTGCGATAAATGGCTTCTTCGGGAATTGTGGGTACAAATGAAATTGATGTTTACTTCCTCCCGATTGCTTACCTTTTGCTGTATAAAATCTATCAATGGCTGTAATACGCTTTTACGTTCTTCGCTGATGCTGTGAACATCTATTTTATTATTAATGATTTCGTTTAGTTTTTGATACATCGTATTTTGTTTTAGTATTTAGCAACATTCCGAATTAGGCGTACAGCAGGCATTACTTAATTCTGCCAAGTTTACTTTCTGTTTTTCGGCAGGAATGCCACAGGCATCATTTGCCAGGCAAGCCGTTTGTTTATTCTTCAGAATAAAATGATTTCCGTTAAAATCCAAATCGTATTTACCAATCGTTTCGCTTTGGTATTCTACTTCTATCTCGGCATCGTCAATACCTAATTTTTCTTCAGATAGTTTAATGATGCTTAATAATTTGGTTGGCTTTAATCGGTGTTCAAAATCGTTAGCATTCCATAATTGAAAATTCACAACTTTTTCATTTCTGATAGTTCCGCCACAATCAATGAAGTGTTTTGTAATAACGCCTACCTCTGTAACGTGAAAGTGTTCCGGTACAAATGTTCCGTTCTCTAATTGAAATTCAACATTATTCAATGCTGGTAATATTTCTTTGATTTTTGATAGTTTCATTGTTTTTTATTTAATTGTTATATTGCTTTATTGCGATTGATATATTCAAAAAAATGCTTAACAGCATTTTTGATTGGTTACAGCATAGCCGATTTTTGAAAAATATTTTTTTAGTACATCAAAGGTTTTTTCATTGATACAGTAGCAAACAGAATTACCCTCAATATTTCCTTTTATCAATCCTGCATTTTTCAATTCTTTTAAATGCTGCGAAACGGTAGGCTGTGCCAATGGTAATTCATCAACTATATCACTGCATATACAGGCATTTACTTTTAAGAGGTATTCTATAATGGCTATTCTTGCCGGATGCCCTAATGCTTTCGCAATAGTTGCAATCCGATTTTGTTGTTCCGTGAAATGGTCTGTTTTACTTGCGCCCATTGTTATGATATTTTAATATCGCAATATTACGATGTTTGTTTTTAATAGACAAGAAATTTGAAAAAAATTATTCCTGTTGTACCAAATGCTGCAAGTTCGGGTCATTTTTAATGCGCTCCATTTCACTTACAACAATATTCAGGATGTCTAATTTTATCTGCTTGTAATTACTTTCAATTTCCTGCTTCATCTTATCCTCGCCCTGCTCATTTACAAAAGAAAGGATTTGCGGTATTTGCTGATAGGCTTTGCTTTCTGCTGCTACCTTTTCATTATCCACCACAATTTCGCCGTGAAATATTTTTTGCTCGATACGTTCATCAAAGTTATCCGAAACGGAACCAACAAACATACCCTGTGTCAATGTTGAAATTTTGGAAGCCGGAATAAGGCTGTCTAACTGTGTGGAGATAGAGGTAGATTTATCATTGCACTTAATGGTCATACTTTGGCGTTTCTGTAATACTTTACCGAAACGTTCCGAAAAGCTTTTTGCTGTTTCGCCAACCACCTGACCACTGAATATATTACCGACAGTATTCTGTATTACCTTGCTTTCCTTGTCGCCGTAATCCCTTGTTAATTGCGAAAAATCCTGAAAACCCAAACATACCGCTACCTTATTACTTCTCGCCGTTGCGATAAGATTGTCCAGTCCCCTGAAATAAATTGTGGGCAACTCATCTATGATAACGGAACTCTTTAGCTGTCCCTTTTTGTTTATCAGCTTTACAATCCTCGAATTGTATAAACCCAAAGCTGCGGAATAAATATTTTGACGGTCGGGATTGTTACCCACGCACAAAATTTTAGGTTCTTTCGGGTTGTTAATGTCAAGCGTAAAATCATCGCCCGTCATTACCCAGTAAAGTTGTGGGCTAATCATCCTTGATAGCGGAATTTTTGCCGATGCGATTTGTCCTTGTAACTGGTCTTGCGCTCCACCTTGCCACGCATCCATAAAGGGCGACAAATAATTTTCCAAATCCGGGTATGAAGTTAAAATCGTGAATACATCCGAATACTTTTTATTCAGTAATTCAATGGCGTGAGGGAACGTACAATACTTACCATCTTCGTAGATTTTCAGATACCAAATAATCGCAGCCAAAAGAATAATTGGGCTTTCCACAAAAAAATCCCCTTGCTTCTGTATCCACGACCTGTTAAGGTTTAGCATTATAGTATATGCCGCTTCGTAAGCATCAGAAATGTCCGTCATAAAATCGGGATTGAGTGGGTTGCAACGGTGGCTCTTGCGTGGGTCATCGAAATTTATCACATAAAATTTCGGCTGTACCTTGTACTTATCCCTGTGCTTCAGCAAATGATTGTAGGCAATGGTGGATAGGTCGTCGAACTTGAAATCGTAGATGTACATACTAAAGCCTTTTTCTATCTGCTGCTTGATGTAGTTGTTTACGATGGCATAAGATTTACCCGAACCCGGAGTACCCAATACGATTGATGCCCTGAATGGATTGACAATGTTTATCCAACCGTTGTTCCATTTGCCTTTGTAGTAAAATTTGGTGGGCAGGTTGACGGAATACTCGTTTTCCATCAGCTTGGTTTCCTGTTGGAAGCTCTCGTTTTCATTATTGAAAACATCGTCCATTAAATTGGTACGGAGCAATCTGCTCATCCATACGCCCGCCATCAGCAAAGCGATATAACCTAACGAGATAGTAAGGATATAAAGGAATGTGCCTGTTGACGGGGATAGCTTCAGCAACGGTGTGTTCAGGAAGAACAGCACAAAGCCAACGCCCAAAGCCACGCAAATTTTAGTCCAGGTTATCTTCTCATTCTTTACACCCTTTGTCCCTAAGCAACTCAAAGCCAGTAAAACCAAAGCGAATGCTTTGGTATAAAGGGTATGTGAAAACAAGCCCGCCGTCCGGTCGAAATTGCCTAATATCTTATTGATTACCTCCAACGTCCAACCACGCTCTAAAAAGAAACCGTAGCAGAACCAATAAAGGTGCATCAGCACCAAAAGGATACTGACTGCCCGCATAAAAGCCATTATCTTGGCAAGCCCTCTTAAATCGTCTTCTCCCTGCATTATTTTAAGTTTTAATGTTCGGGCGTGAATTTAAAGGCTCTATGCAGTGGCTATAAGAATGTGGCAGTCTGTGGCGTTGTGTGGCAGTGTTTGGCTTTGAGTAGATGAGAATAACAATGTCAAGGATTACAGTCCAATTTCTGCATTTGTGTTGAACTGATTTTTATTTTTAATAACTTCGCAGAATGAAATTTATATCTTTAATATTAGCCGTATATGTATTGCTGTTATCAGTAGTACCGACTTTTATTGAGGATAAATGTATGCAGAAGCATACCACCGAGCAAGGACAAAATGGACAGGACGACCAAGATTGTGATAGAAATTGTTGTTCCCCATTTTTTAGCTGTAACACCTGTACAGGATTTGTTTTAGCTACTTTTCATTTCTCTATCACACATTCAGTAAAAGAACCGCAAAGAAAATTAGGCACAATGCCAACACCGCCTATTTCTGATTTTCCTTTTTCCGTTTGGCATCCCCCTCAACTTGCTTAATGTGTAGTGCTTTCGGCACAAACTAATTGTAAGTGGTGTATCACACCGCTATCATTCATTTATTCATATTAAGCATTATTTTTTCAATGAAAAGAATACTCATTGTGTCATTTTTTATGGCACTCAACCTTTGTGTATATGCACAAAACACGTTTAAAGCTGTAATAAAGGACAGCGAGAAAAAAGAGCCTTTAATGGGTGTAACTGCACAGGTTACAGGCACAACAATCGGAACAACTTCCGATGAAAACGGACAAATCATATTAACAGGTATTCCAAACGGTTTACAGGAAATTCAATTTACTTATATTGGTTTTGCCCAACGTACCGACAGCTTTAATTTTCCGTTAGCAGATACAACCCCGATTGAGATTTTACTTTATGAAAGTTCAACGGAGTTAGACGGTATTGTTATTTCATCAACAAGAAGTACAAGAACTATACAAAATATCCTTACACGTATTGAGTTTATAGGAAGTGAGGAGTTAGACGAAAAAGGCAATATGAAAGCAGGGGATATTCGCATGCTTTTGAGTGAGAGTACAGGTATTCACGTACAAACCACATCGCCCACAAGTGCCAACGCAAGTATTCGTATTCAGGGGCTTGACGGACGATATACGCAAATTTTAAAAGACGGTTTTCCTATTTATTCGGGTGCTTCAAGTGGGTTAGGCTTGTTGCAAATTCCACCGCTTGACTTAAAGCAGGTTGAAGTTATTAAGGGTTCAACATCTACGCTGTACGGTGGTGGAGCAATAGCAGGTTTGGTAAATCTGATTTCCAAAACACCAAGGGAAGAAAGGGATTTGCGTTTTCATTTAAACGGAACATCGGGCAGAGGTTTAGACATCAACGGTTTTTACGGACAGAAGTTTAAGAAAATCGGAACAACAATATTTGCTTCGCATAATCGCAACGGAGCTTACGACCCTGCACAAATCGGGCTTTCTGCCATTCCTAAATTTGAAAGGTATGTACTGAACCCTAAATTATTTGTTTACTTCAATGATAGAACAAAAATGAACTTCGGTATTAACACCACCATTGAAAACCGTTTGGGTGGCGATATGCTTTACATCAAAGGCAAAGGCGATAACACACACCAATATTTTGAAGAAAACAAAACACAACGCTATTCTACCCAATTTGTTTTTGACCATACAGTAAACGAAAACAGTTTTGTACAGATAAAGAACAGCGTAAGTTATTTTAACCGCAATACAGCTATTCCCAATTACGAGTTTGAGGGAACACAAACAGCCACTTTTACCGAAGCAAGCTATACCCACAGCAAAGAAAAATCAGAATGGGTAACAGGCGTTAATGTTTGGACCGACAATTTTAAAGAGAAGCAGATTACCGCATTTCCGTTGAGAGATTACAACCAAACAACATTCGGGGCTTTCGTTCAAAATTCTTTTAAGGCTACGGATTGGCTTCAATTAGAAACAGGTTTAAGAACGGATTACGTGATAGATTACGGAGCTGTTTTTTTGCCAAGAGTATCGGCATTGTTTAGGATTGCAAACGGATTGACTTCACGTATCGGGGGCGGATTTGGCTACAAAACACCAACCATTTTTACCGAAGAAAGCGAACGCATACAATATCAAAACGTAATGCCTATTGATGATAATACCAATAAATTGGAAAAGAGCTACGGCGCAAATGCAGACATCAATTACCGTACTAATATTGGCGATGATTGGACATTTAGCATCAATCATTTATTCTTTTACACCTATTTGGATAATCCTTTGTTGCTTCAAAATATAGCTACAAATACATATCAGTTCATCAATTCATCGGGCTACATTCATACCAAAGGAACAGAAACCAATATCAAAATCGGTTATGATGATTTTAAATTGTTTTTGGGCTACACCTTTACCGATACCCGATTGATTGAAAACGGAACAAATACCGAAAATCCACTAACACCAAAACACCGCATTAACTCTGTACTTATGTATGAAATAGAGGATAAATGGAAAATCGGTTTGGAAGCCTATTATTTTAGTCCGCAAAAGTTCAATGACGGAACAACAGGAAAAGACTATGTTATATGTGGCTTTATGGCTGAAAAAATTTGGGAACGGTTTTCCTTGTACATCAACTTTGAAAATTTCCTTGATACAAGGCAGACACGTTTTGACAACATTTATACAGGCACAATAACCAACCCTGTTTTTAAAGACATCTATGCCCCATTGGACGGATTTGTAATTAACGGTGGAATAAAATTTAGACTTTAGAAGATGAAGAAAACCATATTCAATATAACTAAAATGGATTGCCCGAGTGAGGAGCAATTAATCCGTATGAAATTGCAAGGCTTCGATACGGTAAAGTCATTGGAATTTGATATTCCCAATAGAAAATTGAATGTTTATCATAGTGGAAACCCAGAGCCGATTTTTTCGGCTTTGGAAACACTAAACCTGAATACAACATTGATTTCAACTGAAGAAAGTAATACAGTTGTTGAAACAGATACAAGCAATAGCCAACGGAAACTACTATGGACGGTATTGATTATCAATTTCGTTTTCTTTGGATTAGAAATGTTGTTCGGTATTTTTTACAACTCAATGGGATTGGTAGCGGATAGCTTGGATATGCTTGCCGATAGCATCGTTTACGCATTGGCTTTGTTTGCTGTTGGGGGTACGATTGCAAGAAAAAACAATATCGCCAAATTTGCAGGTTACTTTCAAATCCTGTTAGCCGTTATCGGTTTTGTTGAAGTTATCAGACGTTTTATCGGAGTAGAAGCGATGCCCGATTTCAAAACAATGATTGTTGTTTCCGTTTTGGCATTGATAGCAAACGTACTTTGTCTTTACCTGTTGCAAAAGAACAAAAGTAAAGAAGTACATATGCAGGCTTCTATGATTTTCACGTCAAACGATGTTATAATCAATTCGGGGGTTATCGTTGCAGGGCTTTTAGTTCATTGGCTCAATTCAAGCTATCCCGATTTGATTATTGGAGCTATTGTATTTGTGGTTGTGGCAAGGGGTGCATACAGAATATTGAAATTGGCAAATAGATAATTCTATTTTCCTCGTTTATGTATCCGTTTCTTCTTCATCTTATTAGCAAAGTCTTGTTCCTCGTAATCTTCGCCCTGGGCTTCGGGCAATAAACCTCCGAATGCTTCAATCAAACCGTCTTCGTGTTTTTCCGTGGTTAAGAAGTCGAACAAATGGTATGGTTCTTCCGCAGGAAGATCCGCATCATTTGATGTGGATAGTTTGGGGTGTAAAGCGACAGGTTCTTTAATATCCGGTTTAATGTTATTGTTCCAATAATCATTAAAAGTGTCGGCAGAAAGTTCTGTTGCCAAGCGTGAACCGTTCCAAACCGCTTTGGAATTATGGTCTATAAATGTGATACCATAAATGCGCCCTGTATCATTCCGGCGCACGACTACGTTAATGCCCTGTTCTGCTAACTGCTTTTTAAAAGCCTGTTCATCGCTCATGGTTTTCAGAGCGAAAGTAACGGCAGATTTTAGGGTCTGTTTGGATGGGCTGTCTTTCAAAGCGGTTTTGCATTTCGCAAAATGCAATTCCAAAGCCGGAAGCCCTGCGCTTTTTCCGAACAGTGAAGCCTTGAACGGATGCCCGGCTCTTTCGCCTTTTTCATTTAGCGGAATATACAATAAGCCCTGCTGCATTTTTCCCTGCATTTCGCCCTCGATTTTCTCGGCGGTTATATTGAACAGGGAAAGCAGGGCGTTGTATTCGCCCAACGTTTGGTACTGGTAGTAGTTCGGCAGGTGGCGAACAACCGAAGCGATTTGGCTTTTTACATCGCCCGCCCGATAATCTACCGGACGGAAAACCTTATCTGTCTGTTTGCGCTCCTTGTCCGTTGCGGGTATCAATCGGTACTTTCTTTCCAGTTCACGGCATACGTTCATAGACCGCATTTTCTCGAATTTGTCCGAAATCTTTTTGCCCTGCTCGTCCACGCAAACCGATACAATGTGTATATGGCTGCGGTCAATATCGGTATGTTTGAATACGATAAAAGGCTGTTCGCCATAACCCATTTCCCGCATATACTGTTCTGCCATTTCCCTAAACTTATCATCGCTTACCTTATCGTTCGGGTCAGGATTGAGCGAAATATGCAACATATGTTTTTCGGTGTTGCGGTTGGCTATCAGGTAAGGGGCAAAAGACTGGGCTAATTGTGCTACGGAATAATGACCGCTTGCGGTTTCAATCATCTTATTGGCAAACAAAATCTGCCCGTTTTCATTCTCCACTTTGAGCTGATTGTATGCCAATGCACCATATAAATTTCCGCTTCTTCCGATTTTCGCTATCACTATTACATTATTTTTTTAGGTGTTCTTCCTCAAATTTTTCGGTAATCTGAATGATTTTCTGACACAGCATTGCCATTTCAGCCGTCTGTTTTTCCAGTTTGTACAGAAACGCAGCCGCCTTTTTCTCGGAAAAATTCTTGTACAACAGCTTTACAATTTGGTTATAGTTCACACCGATGGAACGGAACTGGCTGTGAAAAGAGGTCAGCCGCATATAAAAATCAACCGTTCCCTTGTCAATCTGGATGGTCTTTATGGTCTTGTCAAAGATGCAGGACGTTATAAAGTGCGCCTTTACCTGCATACCTGATTTATCAAAAAGGGCAAGAAAACGGGCGTGTTCCTGCTCGTTAAAGGAAATCGTATAGCGGATTGTCGCCGGGTCTTCTTTTGGGCGACGTCCGGTCTTTTTCAATTGCTTTTTGTTGTTATCGTTCATCACTAATCCATTTTAAAATCCATACAAAACCCTGACTTCGGAAGGTGTTTTCTGCCCCCTGCAAAGGGCAAGTTGTTTTGAGCATCGGAAATCATTCCGAGATGCTCAAAACACAACTTGCCGTGTTCCGGTGAACACAAAAATCCGCCCTGCGGGACGGATTGAATGTAACAGGGAAAAACGGCTCGATGCCGTTCCCGTTACCCCCTGATATGTCGAAAGACTTTTGCATAAATCCGTTAATAAAAATCACAATACAAAGTAAAGACCTGTTTACGATAGCGTTGCACTGTACCACAGTGCCAAATGCTGCCTCTGAACGCCAAACACTGCCACCGCTATACAACCGAATGAATTTGATGAGTTCTTTGCTCCTGAATGTTGGCAGGCAGGCAGACAGCCCGTGCTTCAGGACGAGCTGACGGCACACATTCAAGATGGCAGGTTATCCTGCCTGCAAGATTGCAGGAATGCAAGAATGCAATCCCGCCTGATAAGATGCCTGAATGAAAGCATTGCTGCTGTATTGCAAGAAAGCAGGCAATCAGCAATTCCCGCAGGCAAGCCTGATAGCTATCCTGCAAGAAAGACAGCACGAAATCTGGACTGCACGGGTGCAAGCCTGCAAGACTGAAAACAGGAAGATGTAAACTTTAAATTTTAAAAATATGGACACAAAAAAGAAACCTCTGTTCGTTGCCTTTTCTTCTCAAAAAGGCGGTGTTGGCAAAAGCACGTTCACCACGCTTGTTGCAAGTACGATGCACTATCGGTTGGGCTACAACGTAGCCGTATTTGATGCGGATTTTCCGCAGCACAGCCTGATGAAAATGAAAACCCGTGATTTGGC
>NZ_JBYFBY010000010.1:0-106301 GCF_057652195.1 Pedobacter sp. T50_32
ATGAGGTGGTCAGTTTGCCGCGGAATAGGTGGTCAGCTTAAACCGAAATCAGATGGTCAATTTCAGCGAAATCTCCAACTTAACCGCAATAACAGAGTGTTGGGCATTGTAGACTTATCCACTGGCGGTGGAGGTTCTACGGTGATGGATGCTAGAGTGATATTTGCAACTGCGTTAAAAGCAACTGCTACTAGCATTATAGCGGCGCATAACCATCCAAGCGGTAATCTTAGACCATCAAGCGAAGATATACGATTAACCACAAAGCTAAAGCAGGCGGGTAAGCTACTAGAAATTGAGGTTCACGACCACTTGATTGTGAGTGAAACTGGATATTATAGCATGGCAGAAGAAGGAATGATGTAGTGATGGATAATCAAACTGAATTTAATAACTCGTTTGTTCTTGTATGGTTTATAAGGTAAATAGCTTAAAATCAATTGTATATTACAGGGATGAGAGAATGCTTAAAAAGCTTCAATAGGGATGAGATTAGGGATAGTAGGGATGAGAGGAAGCAAATTCAGTATGAAATTACTAGATTTAACACGAATAAATAAATAGATTAATTAATCACTCAAACCCACAATCGTCCTTAAACACCGCTTCAGAGCACTCGCATGGCTATAAAAAAGAAAAGAGACAACTCATCCAAGCTTGTCTCTCTTTCTAACCAAATATAAACCTGTATGAACGGGTTGCTCTTTATTCCTTTTCAGGACTTTTATCTATTCTAGGGCGTTGATCTAAATCAACAGTACAAA
Source organism: Pedobacter sp. T50_32 (assembly GCF_057652195.1). NCBI lineage: Bacteria > Pseudomonadati > Bacteroidota > Sphingobacteriia > Sphingobacteriales > Sphingobacteriaceae > Pedobacter > Pedobacter sp. T50_32. The sequence continues at coordinate 765 of NZ_JBYFBY010000010.1, forward strand.
TGTAGGTATTATTTTTCTTAGTGTAAATGGTACACTAAGAAAATTTTATTTTGTCAGTCGTTATGACAGTTTAATGACATTTTCAGGCGTTTTCTTGCAGCTTTACTGCTTTAAAGGCCGTTTAACCATTGTAACTTCTGTTTTGCTCCGCAAAAACTAATCTATTAACGCAAAAATACGAAAGACATTTTGTTCTGCTTTTTAAAAGTTTTATGATAACAGTGTATTTAACTTTTATTAACATTAAAGGTTCATTTAGGTGCTGTGAGCAGAAATATCTAAACAGAAATCTTTCACTTTTTTAATTTTAGGTATAGAAATGTTTCTAGCAAAGATGAAAGGTTGATAAACACTTCTGCACCCAGCTTAGTCCCTGAGGTATCTAACTTAAACAAACGTTTTATTGGCTTGCGTAGCGATATGCTAGGAGGCCAGGATTTCGCACTTATGAAAGTTGGTATTCATTTCAACTGTTTAAAATCTAGTGCAGCTAGGATAAGCTTAAATAAACTTTGTGTTCTTCGTGCTTTGGTGGTTAAATCTTATCCGTTAAAAAACAAAAAAGCAGTACCTCTCGGCACTGCTTTCTATTTTTGGTTTGGATGTTATGCTTAAATATGTTTAGCTACTTCTTGAGCTAAATCGATGATTTTGTTTGAATAACCCCACTCGTTATCGTACCAAGAAACAACTTTCACGAAGTTATCGCTCAATGAGATACCAGCTTTAGCGTCAAAGATCGATGTACGAGCATCACCTAAGAAATCTGAAGAAACAACTTCATCTTCAGTGTAACCCAAGATACCTTTCAATTCACCTTCAGCAGCTGCTTTCATGGTGGCTTTGATGTCTTCGTAAGAAGCACCTTTTTCTAAACGTACAGTTAAATCTACTACAGAAACGTCTGCAACAGGTACACGGAACGACATACCAGTTAATTTACCTTTTAACTCAGGCAATACTAAACCTACCGCTTTAGCAGCACCAGTAGAAGAAGGGATGATGTTAGAGAAACCACCACGTCCACCTCTCCAGTCTTTAGCCGAAGGACCATCAACTGTTTTCTGAGTAGCAGTTACTGCGTGAACTGTAGTCATTAAACCTTCTAAAATACCGTATTTATCGTTTAATACTTTAGCAATTGGCGCTAAACAGTTAGTAGTACAAGAAGCGTTAGAAACGATGTTTTGATCTGCTTTTAATTCTTTGTGGTTAACACCCATTACGAAAGTAGGAGTGTCATCTTTTGCAGGAGCAGACATAATTACTTTCTTCGCACCAGCATCAATGTGTTTTTGAGCAGTTTCTTGCGTTAAGAACAAACCAGTAGATTCGATAATTACTTCAGCACCTATAGCATCCCATTTTAAGTTTGCTGGATCTTTTTCTGCAGTAACACGGATGGTTTTTCCGTTAACAACTAAGTTGCCATCTTTAACTTCTACAGTACCGTCAAATTGACCATGGGTAGAATCGTATTTTAACATATAAGCCATATAATCTGGCTCTACTAAGTCGTTGATACCAACAACTTCGATATCATTGCGTTTTACAGCGGCTCTAAAGGCTAAACGGCCAATACGGCCAAATCCGTTAATTCCTATTTTCATCTCTTTTTAATTATTTGTTTTTTTAATGTGATGAAGCTGTCTTGAAGACGGTTTCATGTTTTATCTATTTTTATTTTTAACTGTCATGAAGCTGTCCAAAAGACGGCTCATCGTATTTAATTGGTGTAATAATTTAATATGTTATGTATAGGTTCTTTGGTAACAGACACAATGCTGATGTTGTATTTGCTTGCCACTTCCCGTAATTGATCTTGGAAAGCGCCGGCCACCGAGCCCACAAAATGTACTTCTTCTTCCGGATGTTTTTCTATGGTAGGTAAAATGTAGCTTTGAAAATATTTCTCAAAACCTTGGGCCAACAACTGTTGGATAAACTTATGATCTCTATTGTCTAGGTAGAAATCTAAAAATGAAGCTAAATAAGTTTGTGCCTGAGGTTTTCTGTAAACACGTTCCAAAATACCTGGGCGGTCTAAGTTGTATTGCGCTTCTATTTTTGTCTTTAAATCTTCAGGTACTTTTCCCTCCAAGAAGTTTTTCAAAAGCATTTTACCAAAGTAGTTGGCCGAGCCTTCATCTGCAAGAATATAACCCAAGCCGTAATTGTTCTTCTCAGGTTTTTTGCCATTGTAATAAGCACAATTAGCGCCGCTACCTAAAATTCCAACAATACCAGTTTTATCATGGCAAGCTGCAATGGCAGCACCATACACATCGTCTTTTACCTTAATTTTGCCATTCACAAAGAATTGCTCTAACGTATTTGTTAGTTCTTGTTGTTTCTCTTTGGCAGATGCGCCTGCTGCGAAAACATAGATTTTTCTAATATTTTCGGCATTATGTATCAAGGTGATGTTTTTGCTCAGTACCTGAAGCACTTGCTTAGGGTCGTTAAAACATGGGTTAACACTTGCGGTATGCGTTTCGATCATGGCAGTGCCCTCTTGCCAAATTTTCCAGCAAGCATTTTTAGATCCACTATATACTACTGCTATCATCTTAACTATATTGATAAAACGTGTGTCATTTGCAACAAATCATCTTCCAATTTGTAATTGCTTAAACCGCTCAACGCTTCCTCTAAAGATGTTAAGCCAATCTTATTGCCTTTTAAACCCACCATTTTCATGCTTTCGCCGGCAATAAGTGCGTTAGTAGCTGCAAAACCTAATCTGCTGCCTAAAATTCTGTCGAAACCACTTGGGCTACCACCACGTTGTAAGTGACCTAAAACCGTTACTTTGGTGTCGTAGTGCGTAAACTTACGCTTCACAGCTTTAGCAATATCATAAGCGCCGCCGTATTTATTTCCTTCAGAAACAATTACAATGCTTGATGATTTTTTGGTAGAAGCACCCGATTTTAACTTGGTAATCAATTCTTTTAAAGAAGTTTCCCTTTCTGGCAAAAGTACCGCTTCGGCACCGCTGGCAATGGCACTACGTAAGGCAATGCAGCCAGAGTCGCGGCCCATAACTTCAATAAAGAATAACCTATCGTGCGAATCGGCAGTATCTCTAATTTTGTCTATGGCTTCTATAACGGTGTTAATTGCGGTATCGTAGCCCAGGGTAAAGTCAGATCCATAAAGGTCATTATCTATCGTTCCGGGTACGCCAATTACTTTAACGCCAAATTTCTCTCCAAATCGCTTAGCTCCGGTAAAGGTGCCATCGCCACCAATTACCACCAAGCCATCTATTTCTTTTTCCTGTAAATTCTTAAAGGCAATCTCCATTCCGGCATCCTCTTTAAACTCCAAACATCTGGCTGTTTTAAGGATGGTTCCGCCCATATGTAAAATATTGCTTACAGAGCGGGCATTCATCGGAATTATGTTGTTATTGATCAGACCTTGGTATCCTTGTATTGCACCGAACATGTTTTTGCCATGATAAATTCCGGTGCGTACCACGGCCCTGATGCAGGCATTCATGCCTGGAGCATCGCCTCCTGAGGTCAGTACTGCTATGTTCTTAATATTTGGTTTCATTCTGATTATACGAATATAACGTGTATTTTTTACACTAAGTAATTTTTTTTCAAATATTTTATGAATTAACGAAATAAGTGTCTTTATTTTGTTCCATATTTCGAACATTTTAAAGCGATTGTTTTGACAGAAGTGACCCCCGGTTTTGATTTTGCAGTCTCTATAGATTGTGTGCTTTTTGGTTTTGATGGTACCGAACTTAAAATTTTGTTGATTGAGAGAAACGAGGAACCATTTAAAGATTGGTGGGCTTTGCCCGGAAACTTGGTTAACCACGAAGAAAGTGTTGATCAATCTGCACAGCGTATCTTGAAAGAGCTTACTGGTTTAAGCGATATTTATATGGAGCAGTACTATGCCTTTGGCGATGTGAACCGACATCCACAGGGTAGGGTAATTTCTGTTGCCTATTATGCCATGTTGCGTTTAGGTGGCGATAAACCGCTAAAACCGCTAAGTAATTACGCTAAAAAAGCGCAGTGGGTAAACGTGGCAAGCTTGCCTAAATTGGCTTTCGACCATCAAAATATACTGAACAAGGGTTTAGAGAAAATTAAGCGCAGAATTAAACACCTGCCTTTGGCTTTCGAACTTTTGCCAGAGAAATTTACGCTTACGCAGGTGCAAAGTGTTTACGAGCTTATTTTAGGTAAAAAATTGGATAAACGTAATTTCCGCAAGAAAATTTTGAGCTTTAAAGTGCTTAAAGAGCTAGAAGAAAAGCAACGTGGTGTATCTTTTAGAGCGGCTACATTGTACAAGTTCGATAAACGTAAATACAACAAGCTGTTTGGTAAGGAAATTTCTTTCTAATTTTTCGCAAGCGATAATGATATTAGGCTGGGTTGATAACCTGGCCTATTTTTTTGAAAAGCAATTGCATTGCAGGTATTGATCTGTATTCCCGCTATCCGCTTTACTTCGGGCAAACACATTTGTTTGCCGCTACGTGTTCGCTGCTATCGGGTTTAATTGGCAATAACGGTGCAGGTATTTACATTTCCTAGCGTAACTCACTATTCTTTACGTTGAATATTATTTTAATGCAAAGGTTTCTAAGTATTGCAAAGAGCGCAAAGGGAAATGTTTTTAAATCGGTATTAAAAATAAGGGTGTTCGAAACATGGCTTTTTCTATATTGTTCAAAAACTACGTTGGCGAGGACGCCAACGTTTGACAGCGTTATTGTTGGCGTCCCCGCCAACAAATACTGGATTTCGAGTACCCCTAATTAGAAATTCTGTGATACGGAGTTTTGTGAAGCTTAACAGACTTTTGTTCGATAGCCCTGATTGCAGCGGTATCCTTTTTTGTGGTATTCTTGTACATAGGAGCATTTAATTTGCCCTTCCATAGGTTTTGAAATGACAGTTGGGTAACACAAAAAAGATAAAGCGTAAAGCAGGACTGCCATTAAAAAGAGGTAATGGAATTGCGCTTCAAATAATTCTAAACCTTTTGTCGCATTAAGATTGCCTGTCGAGCTGGCAATGACGAGAGGCACAAATAAAATGACCAATAACCAATAATCAATCACCAATTCGCTAGTGAACCAATGAACTAATAAACCAGTACGACTAAAAACAAAAAAGCTCCGATTTACGGAGCTTCTTGTTTTATCTTTTGCTTAAGTGGTATTCTACCAAGTCGTCTATTGGAGAGCGAATAATTTTACCTACGCCCATTTCGTACTTATCTGCTACTACACTTAACCTATCTCTAAAGCTGTAACCTACCGAGCCTACTACATTTAACAGGTGTTTGTTGTAGTTGGGGTAGTGTTTCACCAATTTCTCAAAAAACGCTGTGAAAGCTGTGTCTACTACATCTTCAGCGTAATCTGGGTAGGTTGATTTAAAATCGTATAAAAACTTGCTGAAGCTTGCACAGAAACGATTTGGAAGCGGTTTGTTGTAGATATTATCGAAAATATCTTCGTTGCTTAAACCGTAAATAGTGAAGAAGCTTTCGCTTAATCCTTTTGGCATGAAGCCTTTCATGTAATCGGCCAATAAGCGCTTGCCAATGAAGCTGCCACTACCTTCATCACCTAAGAAATAACCTAGGGAATCGATGTTCAAAGAAATGTCGCTGCCATCGTAAAGGCAAGTGTTGGTTCCTGTACCTAAAATAGCTGCAAAGCCAGGCTCGTCGCCCAAAAGCGCACGACAAGAAGCTAATAAATCATGATCTACATTGATTTTAGCATTTACAAAAACCTTTTGCATTGCATCCGATACAATTTTTTTGTTCGCCTCTGTAGAGCAACCAGCGCCGTAGTAGTAAACTTCTTCTAGTTTAGAAGCGTCTAGTGTGTCTGGCAAAGTGGTTCTCAACGAGTTTTCAATGTAATCTTGCTTTGCAAAATAAGGGTTGTAGCCCTCGGTGTTAAAATGGATTTTCCTTCCGGCTTCGTTAATTAAGCACCAGTTGGTTTTAGTAGATCCACCGTCTGCAATAAGTATCATTTTTTTGGTTTGTTAAGTTGTATAATTTGTATAAAAGTTTGGCAATATATCAGCCTTTATTGGAAATAAAAAATTAATATTAAGTTTTTTATTAGTTAATCTTGGGGGTATTCAAACGTTTGATTGTTAATAACTGGGGCGGTTTTTTATTAAAGTGTATTTTTTACACTATTTACGGCTGTTTTTAGAACAAATATGCTTTCGGTTTTAATAATAAATGATGATCGAAAAATTGTGAAAAACTACAATGTAATTTTTTCATTAATCAGATTTTATCATATGCTTTATCAACTGCGAGTGCTAAATTTGGATGTGTAAAAGATAGCATGCTAAATTAAATACTGAATGATATAGTCCGCGTTTCTTTGCATCGCTTACTTTGCCATTTAAAAATTAACCTTATAACCATAACATAAGCTCCAATGGAACCAAAAATAGACTTTAGAAGTGATACCGTAACCAAACCAACTGCAGGTATGTTGGATGCCATGATGAGCGCAAAAGTAGGCGATGACGTGTACGGCGAAGATGAAACCGTTCAAGCGCTGGAAACTAAACTGGCGACGATGTTCCATATGGAGGCTGGTTTGTTTTGTCCCTCTGGAACTATGACCAATCAGATTGCCATTAAGTGCTTTACTCAGCCTTTAGATGAGGTGATTTGCGATCAGACTGCTCATGTTTATCGCTACGAAGGTGGTGGTATTGCTTACAACTCGATGGCTTCGGTAAGGTTATTGTATGGAGAGCGGGGTATTTTAACACCGGAGCTAATTGAACCAGAAATTAATGAAGAGAACATTCATTATCCTAAAACAAGTTTGGTGGTTTTGGAGAACACGGTTAACAAAGGTGGTGGTAAATGTTACACTCTCGACCAAATTGAGGCTGTGCACAATCTTTGTAACATTAAAGGTCTAAAACTGCATTTGGATGGTGCTAGGGTGTTTAATGCTTTGGTGGCCACTGGAGATAAAGCTGCGCCTTACGGGCATTTCTTCGATGGAATTTCTATTTGTTTATCGAAAGGTTTAGGGGCGCCAGTGGGTTCTGTGCTCTTGGGTTCTTCTGAAATGATTAGACAGGCTAAAAGGATTAGAAAAGCCTTAGGTGGTGGAATGCGTCAAGCGGGGTTTTTAGCTGCTGCAGGTATTTACGCATTAGATCATCATGTAGAGCGTTTGGCAGAAGATCACTTACATGCCAAAGCTTTGGTTAGTGCTTTGACACAGGTTAATTATGTAGAAAACGTAATGCCTGTTGAAACGAATATCGTTTTGTTTGATGTGGTTAGTCGTTATAAAGCCGAAGATGTTGTGAAAGCTTTAGGTAGGAAGGGGATTTTATGTAATACTACTTCTGCTAAGACAATCCGCTTGGTAACGCATTTAGATGTTTCACCAACGATGATAGATCAAACGATTGAAGTGATTAGGGGTTTGGAGGTTTAAGGCCAAATGATCTATTGGGTGGTTGAATTATTGATTTAGCGAATGCTGGTCAAACATCTATTCAGTTGCAGAATAGTTGATTAGCTTTTTGTATCTTTAATAACTATTTCAAACTTTCAATTGTATCTAAATGACTGTTAGGTTCTCACCTTTAAAGTATTTTATTGCCCTTCTAATATTATCTGCAACAATTAGTTGTGAAAAATCCACAGATGCTACTGACACTCAGTCTGGTAAGGGAAAGATTTCTTATTTCGCCAAAGCAAGCTTTACCAATTCGAAAAACGCTAAGACAGCAATCATTGCGGGTGATAGTGTCGTAAATTCTATTGCGGTTAATTGGACTTACGCTACTGTTTGGGTTGAGAAGATTAATTTTTCGGGAAGCAAATCAGGCTTTCTCGATACTACGGTTATGATTGAAAGAAACTTAAATATTTTTAATTTAGATGCTTTTGCCGGTTTTATTCAGTTGCCTGAAGGTTCTTATAAAGATGTTAAAGTAAAAATGTTCTGTAGAAAGTCCCCGAAATCAGAGTTTGCATTTGATTTTCGAGGTACTTTTACCAATACATCTGGCAGTACAGATAGTATTAGGGTTGGAAGTTCTTACCCGTTCGAAGCAGATGTTACAGTAACTGAGATCACCATGAATAACAACGACGACTATAAAGTTACTGCTAACTTTAATCTCGATAAAGTATTGGCGGGTATTAAAGCGCAATCAATAGAAATGAACGTACTACCTCAACCCGGAAAGGGAGGCTCTAAGAATTATGTAATTTGGAAGGGAGGCTCACAAGATGTGCCTTTTTACAATCAAATTATTCAGAACTGGCAAAATGTAATTACTGTAAATGTAAGTAAAGGTGGCGTTGGTATGTATTAAAGGAGTTGTTGTTCTATTTACTAATGCTCAAACTTCTTTTTGATTTTCTTCACAATGGAATCGTCTTCAATACCTTCAATTGAGCTTAGTTCTAGTTCTAAAGCTTTGGTGCTTAATTGTATTTCTAATAAGGATATGAGTAATGAAACCAAGAAAAAAAACAAACTTAGTGCAAAGAAAATTTCTGCAGTAACATTGCGTTCCAAGTAAATAAATAGCATACAGAACAAACAGCACGCAAAACTCAAAACACCAAAAGCTTGCATATTCTTAATTAATCTTAAACGGTAGCGCAGGTTCTTGATTTGTAGTTGCAAGCCAGAATTGTGGTCGCTTTGTTCGTATTTGGATTTTAAGCTTCTAACCAAACTAGCCAATGCTAAAAAACGGTTGGTGTACGCTAACATAATTAAGCTGATGGCAGGGAAGAATAGGGCTGGTACGTTTAAGGTGAGTTGCATGGTTATAGGGTTCACAAGTTCATTTGTTTATTCCGAAATCCGATGATATCGTTCTAATAGTTTATCATTTACTCATTTAATTATTCAAAATTGAGTTATTCCGAAAGAACTGAGGATTAAGTTAGGTAAAAATTGCCAACAATATAGAATACAACAATCAAACAATCCAACCATTAACCAAACAATTTGCCATTTCGCAATAAAATCTACATCTTGTAAACGGTAACCAAGTATCAAGACATGAATAAAATATTGATAGCAAATCGCGGGGAAATTGCCTTGCGCATCATGCGTTCGGCAAAGGAAATGGGCATTAAAACGGTAGCTGTTTTTTCAGAAGCAGATCGGAATGCCCTGCATGTACGGTATGCCGACGAAGCAGTTTGCATTGGTCCAGCACCATCAAATCAATCTTATTTGGTAGGCAGCAAAATTATCGATGCCTGTAAACAAACTGGTGCGCAGGCTATCCATCCAGGCTATGGCTTCTTGTCAGAAAATCCAGCCTTTGCGCAAGAGGTAAAAAACGCAGGACTAATTTTAATTGGGCCAACTCCGGAAGCCATGGAAATTATGGGCAATAAACTTTCGGCAAAGGCAGCGGCGCTGAAATACAATATCCCCATGGTTCCCGGTACGGAAGAAGCCATTACCAACGTAGACGAAGCAAAAGTTCGAGCGGTAGAAGTTGGGTTTCCAATCCTCATTAAAGCAGCGGCCGGCGGTGGCGGTAAAGGAATGCGCATTGTTGAGAAAGTAGAAGATTTTGAAGAGCAAATGCAATTGGCAGTAAGCGAAGCCACTTCTGCTTTTGGCGATGGTTCCGTTTTTATTGAACGCTACGTTACCTCTCCACGCCACATCGAAATACAGGTTTTGGGCGACACCCACGGAAATATCGTGCATCTTTTCGAAAGAGAATGCTCGGTTCAACGTCGCCACCAGAAAGTAGTAGAAGAAGCCCCTTCGTCGGTTTTAACACCTGAAATTCGGGAGAAAATGGGTAGGTGTGCAGTAGATGTTGCTCGTTCAGTGAGCTATGTTGGCGCTGGTACAGTAGAGTTTATTTTAGACGAAAACCTCGATTTCTTCTTCCTCGAAATGAACACCCGTTTGCAGGTAGAACATCCCGTTACCGAAATGATTACAGGTTTGGATTTGGTGAAAGAACAAATTAAAATTGCTCGTGGCGAAGCATTAGGTTACCAACAGGAAGATCTGAAAATTAGCGGTCACGCCATGGAATTACGAGTTTACGCCGAAGATCCTTTGAATAATTTCCTGCCGGATATTGGCACACTGCAAACTTATCAAACCCCAAAAGGTTATGGTGTACGTGTAGACGATGGCTTTGAACAAGGTATGGAAATCCCAATTTATTACGACCCTATGATTGCCAAACTTATCACCTATGGTAAAGACCGCACCGAGGCTATCGAGCGAATGGTGAGGGCAATCGAAGAATATGACATTACGGGCATACAAACCACGCTAAACTTCGGTAAATTTGTAATGCAACATCCAGCCTTTGTTTCAGGTAAGTTCGATACGCATTTTGTGAGCAAATATTTCACGCCAGAAAGCTTGAAAAGCGAAAATGAGCAGGAAGCAATGATTGCGGCAATCGCAGCGGTGCTATTAATGCAAGATCAGAAAAGCAAATCGCAGCCAACCGCTTCCGAAGCCAAACAAAAGAGCAACTGGGTGCAAAATAGAAAGAAATACACGTAAATGTTTACAGGAATAATAGAAACTTTAGGCACTGTCCAAAATATACAAAAGGAAGGCGATAATATCCATTTTACCATCGCGTCTAACATCAGTAACGAGTTAAAAATAGACCAAAGCGTTGCTCACAACGGCGTTTGCTTAACCGTGGTGAAGCTAGATACCGATGCCCATACCGTAACTGCCATTGATGAAACCTTGCAAAAAACCAATTTAGGACATTTGATGATAGGAGCCAAGGTAAATTTAGAGCGTTGTATGCAGATGAATGCTCGTTTAGATGGGCACATTGTGCAAGGTCATGTAGACCAAACTGCTACTTGTGTTTTGGTGAATGAGCTCGATGGAAGTTGGGAGTACCGCTTTAAATACGATGCCTCAAAAGGTAACGTAACCGTAGAGAAAGGTTCGGCCTGTGTGAATGGCATAAGTTTAACGGTGGTCAATTCTGCCGACGATGAATTCTCTGTTTTTATTATCCCTTACACGCACGAGCACACCAATTTGCAGGATGTGAAAGTTGGCGATACCGTTAACTTGGAGTTCGATATCATAGGCAAATACGTTGCCCGTTTAATGGGAAGGAATTAGTTTTTGGAAAAGAACGAGGTTAGTTCTTGGCAACTGTAGCCCCGCTTTTCGTTGAAATCTTTTTGTTTAGCCAGTCTGTCATCCCGACGGAAGAGGGATCTAATCCTTTAGTGCAGCAACAAACAGATCCTGATCCACCAACTGGCGGATCAGGATGACAGAAGAAACAAAAAGTATTTACACTTCAATCGGATTTAACTAACAAAAATCCTTCGCTTTTTTGAAACAAAACTGGCCAATGCTTGCTATTAATGATGTGCATTAACCTTAAAACATTCCAACTTTAAAACCTTACAACACAGTCCAATGTTCAGCAAAGAAGAAGCCACTAGGTTACGACAACAGTTTTGGATCAGTTTCGGTCAGTACATGAAGCCTATTCCCGGTGCCGAAGGATTACCGGTAAACTGGGTGAACTATAAAACTGGTGTGAAAAATATCTTCTTCCGTATGGATGCCGAAAAAAAACACGCCAGCATTGCCATCGAAATTGCACATCCAGACGAAGGAATTAGAGCGCTGTTGTTTGAACAGTTCCAAGAATTTAAAATGCTATTGGAAAACACGTTGAACGAGCAATGGGAATGGTTGCCATTTACTACTAATGCGTTCGACAAGCAGGTAGCTCGTATAGAATGTGTGTTGCCAAACGTAAGTGTTTATAATCAGCAGCAATGGCCAGACATTATCGCTTTTCTAAAGCCACGCATCATCGCTTTAGATGAATTTTGGACAGATGTAAAGCCTGTTTTCGAGGATTTGAAATAATTCTGCTTGTCATTTTGAAAGAACAGATTTCAAATCTGTAGCTATAAAGGTCGAGATTGCAAATTCCGAGCAACACAATTTTGCAATTTATAACTTCGAAATAAATATTGTTGGCGGGGACGCCAACAAAAGCAATTCCCCGCCAACGTTTATTAATGATGTTACCTGAAAAAAATCTCACATAGATACATTGCAATTTAGACTAGCGAAAATAGCCAAGGCCGTTAAGGTTATTTTTTTCCGTTGCTAAGAACTTATCTCGGCCTCTTAGCATAGCGCAGTGAAAGCCGATAAAACGTAAGCAGTTCTTTTAAGAGTTTTACAACATAAGCTGGTTGCAGAAGTGTTGCAATTACTTTCGAGTATACACAAACACTCACACGTTTCAGCCAGCGCAATTAAAGTTTTATTGAGCTGTAACAAGCTAGGCTAAGCAGCCTTGATTTTTGCCAACTTTTTATCAAGAAAAAGTTGAAAATAAATCTGTCGTCGATCTCCTCGCAATGACGAAAATGAACTTTGTTATTTAGGGCGATGTCCTTTGTGTAATTGGTTTAAACTCCTCTAATCTTGCTTTGATATAATCTACTTGCGCTTTGTCCTCATCATTTAATTGCTTATTCTTCAAAAACTGATTGTAGTAAATCGTTGCAGACTTGGTTTGTTTCAATTTCAAATCGTATAATAATCCCAATCGATATTGAATATTCTTGTTGGCACTGTAGGTTAACCCTTTTTTGTAAGCATTAATTGCCTGTGTGAGTTGCTGTTTTTCATCGTAAATTCCACCGAGTACATTGTAATAGGCCGATGTATTTGGCGAAATACCTTCTTCTATAGTGCGCTTGGCATAAGCTGTTGCCATTTCGTAATTTTTCAACTCCCGATAGCTTAAGGAAGTGAAATACAAAGTGCCTTCATTTTGCATTGACTTTTTCTCCAACATTTGATATAGGGAAATAGCTTTTTTATAATTCTTTAAAAAGAAATATGCTTTGGCTACATCTACAATAACATTAGCATCAGTACCGTTTTTCATCAGTTTCTCCCCAGCAATAACTACTTCATTGTATTTGCTTAAGAAATTTGCCACGGGTAGCAAAGCCTGCTGTAAAATGAGGTTGCTGGTGTCGGCCGAAATGGCAATTTTAAGTACATCGTACGATCTCTGGTAACGTTTCTCGTTTCTGTAAGCACGAGCTAAATCGAAAGCTACATCTGCTTCTGTTGCATTCAGTCGGTTTGCCTTTTCTAAGTATTGGAGTTTTAATGCAGCGCTATCTGTATAATCTGCCAAACGTTTAAAGGCATTAAAATTATTACTGTCAATCTTTACGACTTGCTGTAAGTAATCCGATGCATTTTTTGTGTTCCCACGTCTCGAATTAATATTAGCCAAACTGAACAATATGGGTATTTGCTGCGGCTGAAGCTCATTTATCTTTTGGTAGTTTTTTTCTGCATCCACCAATTTTCCAGCCATCATATTGCAGTAAGCAATTTGCGTTAATGCCTTCACATCATTTGTTTCGGCAGGGTAAATGCTGGCTAGGTAAGTTGCAGCTTCTGCATAGCGTTGTGTTTGATAAAGCTCTAAAAGTTTCTCCTTATCAAGAGAGGTTTCCTGACCATAACCAAATTTAAAAATAAGAAGTAATACGAGTAGGACAGCGTGTTTTTTCATTTAACTAAATTATTAGTTGTTTTTGAATTAACCAAATATTTTCTTGTTAAATCCAATAAAATCAAACAATAACTAGGTTAAGATGGTTGTTAAGCTAAGTTTATCAATTAATAAAAACATATTTTATGGAAACTTTAAAGAAATTCGAACTAATGGAGAAGATAGTGAGGGAGCTCGAAGATTTGCAGCATTCTCAGCAGGCTATCATACAAAAAATAGGTAAAATTGAAGTAGATAATATCGAACTTGGAGATAAAAAACTAGAACAAGATTTGCCAGATATGCACCAACGTGTAGCTGATAACTTGGATTCTATAGTTAGCATTTTAGATTATTTCGCTAATAAAACCGAGAAATTCGGTAATAAAAATAACGTCGACGAGTTAAAGGAGCAACAGGTAATTAACGAGGTTATCGGGAAATAGTCTTGTAAAATTATAAAGCCAATTTGTTATTTAGAGGAGTGAGAATTTGAGATAACTCAGGTTATGGCAGAGTTCTTTACTTAGCTCCGGATAGCGAAATGGCTTTTTTATGCTTTGGTAGGAAGGGTTAAGTTAAATGTAGTACCTATGCCAACTTCACTTTCAACCGTAATTTCTCCATTATTCCTATGCATGAAATCTTTACAGATCATTAGTCCTAAGCCAGTCCCTTTTTCATTTTTGGTTCCTCTCGATGATATGTTCTCTTCCTTAAATAGTTTTTCTAAGGTTGCCTTCGAAATGCCAATACCGCTATCTTTGATACTTACCTTTAGCATGCCGTCTTTTTGATAAGCTGCTGTTATAGATATTTCGCAACCTTCATTACAAAATTTAATCGCATTATTAAGGATATTCCTGATCACGATTTGGAACATTAATACATCGGCGTAAGCTACTTCGTAAGGGAAAACCTCGTGTAAAATCTTAATATTTTTAAGGGTAGCTGATGGCAAATGGTAGTTTATCTCGTTGATGATGATATTTCTGACATTGAAAAACTCTTTGGTTATGCCAAATCCTTTCAGCTGACTGCGTGACCAATGGAGAATGTTTTCTAGTAGATCTGTGGTGTAAATAATATCTGTACTTAAAACTGGGGAAAGCGATTTGAATTCTTCATCGCTAATTTGGTTATAGGAAACCATTTTCAATACTTCGGAGAGATTAACTAACGGTCCTCTTAAATCATGGGCAATAATGGAGAATATGCGATCTTTCAACTGGTTTACTTTCTCAAGTTCTATGGCCTGCTCTCTAGCAATCAATGCATCCTTTTTAGCTGTTGTAAGATCTTGCAGTTTTACAATGGTAAACTCATTATTGATTTTGTTTTCGTGTAAAAACAATACCTCAGCCTCAAAATATATGGTTTGGTCGTCAACGTTAGCTTGTAGTTCTATCTTGCCACTTTTTCTATCCTTAATATTGTTGATAAGTAAGGGCTGCTCCGAAAAAAGATCTTCTATCGATTGCCCAATAACTTTAAGATCTTTTTCGATATTAATGAAACTAAGTAGAGAACTATTGTAGTCAATAACTCGATGCTTTTCATCAAGTACCAGAAATCCATCGCTCATCAATTCCAAAACTTTTTCGCGGGCAATTGGTACGATATCAAATAACCTAAACCTATAAACGCCTAAAAAAATAAGGAAGGTAGTAAGAATGAAAGCGTAAGGAGTTAAATCGATAAAGCCGAGCGGCCGTATGCCGATGAGATAAGTGAAATTGCCGATCCATGGTATAATAGCTGCGATAATAATGCTATAGTTCTGTTTCCTATAGATCGGGTCCGAATTTCTGAATTTGTTGAGGATAAGGTAGCAACCGCAAGCAAGCAGCAAATAGAAATAGCCAGTAAAGATGTGATACCAAGTGCCGGGATAGATTTTTACCATCGGGAAAGGCCCTTCATAAAACATCTTCACATCTTTGTAATGCAGGTGGTGCATCGGGTTAGTCCATACCATTACCAACGTGGTGATAGGAGCAATGAGAATAAGCGTAAGGTTTAGCGGTTTTTTATACCAACACTCTTTATTACAAAAATTGAGGCAAAATAGAAACCAGTTTAGTGGTAGAGTAGCAATGCCAATATATTCAATGTTGATGAACAACATGGCCTGCTCTAGGGTATGGCTAGAAAGCTCTAAGCCATAGGCGATAGACCAAATGGCATTTGAACCCATCATTAAGCTAAACCAACGCACTACATTTGTACCGCGTTTATAAATATACACGGCTAAAATGGCGGTTAACGTTCCAAAGAATAGCAAAACTAGTCCGTAGCCGTTAAAGGTGAATTCCATTTATGTTTAGGGTTTAGAGCTTATAGGAGTAAAAGTAAACAATTTTAATGGATGTGTTAGAAAAATGAAAAATGAGGTTTGTGAAAACCAAAAAGCTCATTAACAATAGGTAATGGATGTTGATAATTTGGTGACCGATTGGGCTTAATTTTTCGTTAATTTTGATATCCTTATTTAATCAGCTATGTACTTAATTTTTGATACCGAAACTACAGGTTTGCCACGTAATTTCAATGCTCCAATTACCGATACCGATAATTGGCCGCGTTGTATTCAAATTGCTTGGCAGCTGCACGATGAGTTAGGAAATTTAGTAGAGCATCAGGATTATTTGGTAAAGCCTGACGGTTTTAATATTCCTTATGATGCGGAGCGCATTCACGGTATTTCTACCGAGTTGGCAGAAGAGCAAGGCGTTCCGTTAGCTGATGTTTTGGTGAAATTCAACGAAGCGCTAGGTAAGGCCAAGTTTGTAGTTGGACAGAACATCAAGTTCGATATCAATATTATGGGCTGCGAGCTTCATCGTTTTGGTGTAGAAAGTTCGTTAGCTAATATGCCGGTGCTAGATACCTGTACCGAAGTTACGGCAGAGTTGTTGAAAATTCCTGGAGGTAGAGGTGGTAAATTCAAATTACCTACCTTAACAGAGCTACATCAATATCTATTTGGTACACCTTTCGGTGAAGCGCACAATGCAACTGCCGATGTGGAGGCAACTACTCGTTGTTTCTTAGAGCTAATTAAAAAGCAGGTTTTCACCAAAGAGGAACTACAGGTTGATACCGATTATTTTCTACGCTTTAAGGAAGCCAATCCCTTTGCAATTGACTCGGTAGGGATAAAACATATCAACCTAAAAGCGGCTTCTGATGAAATAAGGAAACGAAAAGGTGCAGATACCGGAGGTGTTTCTAAACAAACCTTGGCGGGTAATAAAGCAGCATTGGCCGATGCTACTTTTGTTCATTTGCACAACCACACACAGTTTTCAGTTTTGCAGAGTACCATTAGTGTACAGGCCTTGGTTAAAGCTGCGGTAGAGAAAGGGATGCCGGCTGTGGCCATTACCGACCATGCCAATATGATGGGAGCTTTTCATTTTGTGAATAATGTGCTTAACCATAATAAAGGGGCGGAAGCTAAAAATGCAGAAGCAATAGAAAAAGGCGAAACGCCAACAGCAACGGTAATTAAGCCAATTATTGGCGTAGAGTTTTTTGTTTGCGATGACCATACTGATAAAACCAGAAAAGACAATGGCTACCAAGTAGTTTTCTTAGCGAAGAACAAGCAAGGTTACCATAATTTGGCAAAAATGTCATCTATTGCCTATACCAAAGGCTTTTATTACGTTCCAAGGATAGACAGAAATGTAGTTGAGCAGTACAAAGAAAACCTGATTGTATTAACAGGAAACATGTATGGCGAAATACCAAGTAAAATTTTAAATATTGGCGAAAATCAAGCTGAAGAAGCTTTGGTATGGTGGAAAGAGCAATTTGGCGAAGATTTTTATATCGAGCTGATGCGACATGGTCAGGAAAATGAAGACCGTGTAAATGAAGTTTTAGTTAAAATGGCGGCACAGCACCAAGTGAAAATAGTAGCCACCAACAATACTTATTACGTAAATAAAAAGGATGCCCACGCTCACGATATTTTGCTGTGCGTAAAAGATGCTGAAAAACTGGCCACGCCAATTGGTCGTGGTAGAGGTTTTAGGTACGGTATGCCTAATCAAGAATACTATTTTAAGTCGGCAGATGAGATGAAAACGCTCTTTGCTGATGTACCAGATGCAATTATCAATATTCAAGAAATTATTGATAAGATTGAAACTTATAAGTTGGCTAGGGAAGTTCTCTTGCCGAAGTTTGATATTCCAGAAGAATTTATTGTTGCTGAAGATGAGGTTGATGGCGGTAAAAGAGGAGAGAATAAATTTCTTCGCCACTTGACCTATGTTGGTGCTGAAAAACGCTATGGTGAGCTCACGCCAGACATTACCGAACGTTTAGATTTTGAGCTGCAAACCATCGAGAAAACTGGTTATCCGGGTTATTTCTTGATTGTACAGGATTTTATTGCCGAAGCTAGAAATAGGGACGTTTCTGTCGGTCCTGGTCGTGGTTCTGCTGCGGGTTCTGCGGTAGCTTATTGTTTGGGTATTACCAATATCGACCCAATTAAATACGACCTCCTTTTTGAGCGTTTCCTTAATCCAGACCGTGTTTCCATGCCCGATATCGATATCGATTTTGATGATGAAGGCCGTGGTCGTGTAATGGATTATGTAATCAATAAATACGGTTCTAGTCAGGTGGCGCAAATCATCACCTATGGTACCATGGCTGCAAAATCTTCTATTAGAGATACCGCTAGGGTATTAGATTTACCTCTTTTCGAAGCAGATAAAGTTGCCAAGTTGGTACCTAACATGAAGCTGGCAAAAATCTTCAACTTAGAGGAAAAAGCTTTGAAAGAAGCTTTACGACCTGATGAGTACGAAAATGTAAACTTGCTGAAAGGCTTAGCGGGAGGGAAAGATTTAGCTGCCGAAACGTTACAGCAAGCCATTGTTTTAGAAGGTTCGGTGCGTAATACTGGTATCCACGCTTGCGGGGTAATTATTACGCCAGACGATATTACCAATTTCGTACCTGTGGCTACCGCAAAAGACAGTGATTTATACGTTACCCAGTTTGATAACTCGGTGGTAGAAAGTGCTGGTCTGTTAAAAATGGACTTTTTGGGGTTGAAAACACTAACCCTTATCAAAGACACGGTAAAACTGGTAAAAAAACGTTTTGATATTGACCTTGATCCAGATAATTTCCCGATAGATGATGTGAAGACTTACGAGCTTTTCCAGCGTGGCGAAACCGTAGGTATTTTCCAGTATGAAAGTCCGGGGATGCAGAAATACATGAAGGAACTGAAACCTACGGTGTTTGGAGATTTAATTGCCATGAACGCACTTTATCGCCCAGGACCGATGGAATACATTCCAAGTTTCGTACGCCGTAAACACGGAACAGAGCCAATTACTTACGATTTAGATGCTTGTGAGGAATACCTACAAGAAACCTACGGTATTACGGTTTACCAAGAGCAGGTAATGCTTTTGTCACAGAAATTGGCGGGTTTTACCAAAGGTGAAGCCGACGTTTTGCGTAAGGCAATGGGTAAGAAACAGAAAGATGTACTAGATAAAATGAAGCCTAAGTTTGTAAAACAAGCTTCAGAAAAAGGACATGCTGCAGCAACTTTAGAGAAAATTTGGAAAGATTGGGAGGCATTTGCATCTTACGCTTTTAACAAATCTCACTCTACTTGCTACGCTTGGATTGCCTACCAAACTGCTTATTTGAAAGCACATTACCCAGCAGAATATATGGCTGCGGTACTTTCAAACAACATGAGTGATATTAAACAGGTGGCTTTCTTCATGGAAGAATGTCGCCAAATGGGGGTAACTGTACTTGGTCCAGATGTGAACGAATCTGACATGAAATTCTCTGTAAATGCTAACGGAGAAGTTCGTTTCGGTTTATCGGCGGTAAAAGGAGTAGGAGAGAAGGCGGTAGAAAGTATCATCGAAGAACGAGTGGAGAACGGTCCGTATCCAACAGTTTTTGAGTTTGCCAAGCGTTCGAACACACGTATCGTTAACAAAAAAGCTTACGAGAGTTTTGTGTACGGCGGCGCTTTCGATGCTTTTGGTTATCATAGGGCACAATACTTTTTCATTGGCGCTAACGATAAATTAAATGGCATCGAGAAATTAATCAAATACGCCAACGATTTCCAGAACAATCAAAATTCCTCGCAATCATCCCTTTTTGGTGGTTCAAAAGCCGATTTAATTTTAGAACCAACTTTTGCTACGGCGCCAGAATGGGGCTTGATAGATCGATTGAAATATGAAAAAGATGCCATCGGGATTTTCCTTTCGGGACATCCATTAGACGATTACCGTTTTGAGTTGGATAGGTACTGCGCTAACAAAGTAAAACACCTTTCTATTATTAATAAGGTGAGAATGGGCGATACCAATGAGGAAGTTTTGGCAGAGTTTGAGGGATTGAAAAACCGTGAGCTCGTAGTTGGTGGTTTAGTGGGTACAGCCTCGCAACGTATCACTAAAACGGGTAAGCCTTTTGGTATTTTTGTGTTCGAAGATTACGATGATAGCTGCGAAATTGCTTTGTTTGGTGATGATTTCCTGAAGTTTAAACAGTTTTTAACCGAAGGTTATTTCTTGCAAATTCGTGGCAAATTAGGCTTGCGTTTCGGTAAGGAAGGCGATTGGGAGTTTAAAATTACCAGCATCGATTTGCTGGCTGGACTTCGAGATAAGCTCACTAAATCATTAACGTTGTTGTTCCCAATAGAAGCGGTTAATGATAGTTTCATGCAGCAAATACAAGCTATTTTAGAAGAGAATGCAGAAAGTGGCGAAAATCAAAACTGTAAGCTCAATTTTGAGGTTTATGATGTAGAGAAAGGTTTAAAACTCGAAATGCCATCAAAAAACAAAAAAGTTAATCCAAACAATCAGTTTTTAAATGGCATTAAGAATATGAATTTTGTGGATTACAGATTAAATTAAGAAAATCACCAATTACCAATAATCAATATCCAATGAACCATTGAGCTATTGAACCAACAACATTGAACAAAAAAATGTCAAATTGGCATTAGGCTATTGATGGCATCACAATTGATAATATATTTGTAACATAAAAAATTTAGATATGGCTTTAGAAATAACAGATGCTAACTTCGAAGAGTTAGTATTAAAATCGGATAAACCAGTTTTGGTAGATTTTTGGGCAGAGTGGTGCGGTCCTTGCCGTATGGTAGGTCCAGTGGTAGAAGAAATTGCTAAAGAATACGAAGGTAAAGCTTTGGTTGGTAAGGTAAACGTTGACAATAACCCTCAAATTTCAATGCAGTTTGGTATCCGTAATATCCCGGCTTTGTTGTACTTTAAAGGCGGAGAAGTAGTAGATAAACAAATTGGTGCTGTGCCTAAGTCAGTATTGGCAGGTAAATTAGATAGCCAATTATAAGAATAGGTTTTTACTTATTTCGATAATATATAATCCCGATACGTTTACCGTATCGGGATTTTTTTTGAAAAGCATTTTTAGTGTTTTTTTTATTGCCAGCGGCTTCATTTACCAATTTTTTAACCGCCTTTGACTAATATTAAGTGCTTAAATCTGTTTCATCCCACGTTATACCTTCTGATAACATCCAAGTTAAAGAATGTCTACGTTCGTGAATAACGCCTCCGTTTCCCACTGGATGAAAACCATTTGGAACAGTATCACTGCCTAATTGAGCACTTCTAACAGCATTATGTAAGCAATAAAACAAGTCTTCCTTTTTAATAAGCTCTTCTTCCGTAATCGTATTTTTATTTGCAACCCATTCTTCTACATTTTCATTAAGCGGACAACTGTAATTCGTTAAAATATCTTGCATTTGATCTCCGCTCATCATTTCGCCGGTTATGTCTGGCGTTTTGTAACCAAAATACCAGGCTAATGGCCAAGCATTTTCAAATTTCCAACCAATAGCATTCCTCGCTTCTTCGTCATTTCGAGATAGACTTAGAATTGCCTTTTCATCGTCAGCCATAAAATCATTAAGTTCGTTTTCGCTAACAAAATTTAAGATTTTTTCGCTTGGTAAATCTTCTTGGGCTACCATTAACCAAAGTACTATTGCTTTTATTGCACTTAGTCTTTTTGCAATTTCAGTAGCAGGTCGTAACTGCGTGCCTAATTCTGTTGGAAGCGAACTAGCAGGCTTAAATCCTGCGTTAAGACAAATAGCAATTGTTTCTCGTCTTAAGTCTGTCATCCAAGGTATATTTTCATAAGATTGGATACCTTCTTCGTAAGCGTCTGCTTTTTGTTCATTATTTTCTTTTGAACCAAATATCTTTTTAAAAAAGCTCATAGTTAATAGTTATGTTAATCCTTATCTGTATTTCAGGTTTTGATTTAAGCCATGAAATAAAAATAACGTTGGTATGATATTAAAGTTTAAATTAAGAAAGAAAGTTGAACTTTTAAATACTTTGCTAATCGAAACTGTCTAGAATAAAATGTTAATTTTAAACCTATGATATTCAATTGAGAAGATAATCACCCGCTAAACTATGTATTTAAAATCTATAGTTTTAAGTCGAGATTGAAAATCATGATTGACAAGTTGGGAAAGATACTCACTCACTAATTTGCAAAATCACTGACTAATTTAATCCAAAACGTAGACTGCGGAACGACAACAAGTATCACAATTTCCAATAGCCAACATATAAAAAACAGAAAATACGGACTTTTGAGAATATCTCTTTTGAGCTTTATCTTTTCAATAACAAAAATAGCCATGGATACAATAAATGGTAAAAATACAGCTGAAATTAGGCCTAATCCTTCATTAAGCTGGTTCATTAATCGAGCCATACCGGGATTTAGCACAATTAACGTGGCAGCAATTATAAAAGCGACATGCCAGCGTACATTTTTCTTGTTTGCCATCGCTATCAAATAGAAAGCGGTAAAGGAAATTGCGTCTAATAAACCAATTAAGGCTGTGATTGCTGCATCGTTTTTAGATACGGTTATTTCGCGTTGAAATTTCTCATTCACTAAAATTAATATAGTTGCTACCAAAATTGGTGCTAAAAAATAAGAAGCTATGCCAAGCCGACGATGGAGTTTAAACCTCTTTTTAGCTATAAGTATTGGTTGTGCAATAACTAGTACAAACCAACAGACAAAAGCTAAAAAATGAATGTGTATCGCTAGTTGAAATTTTCCATAATCAGGAAAGAAGCTTAAGTAGGAAGTATAAAATCCAATGATGGAGATTAGTGCTATTGCAACGAAAAGAAGAATGAGTAACGTATATTTTTTTTCCATGGCTTTTGGTTTTCAGCAGTTGTTCAATTAGTTTCCATCCCAATTTTGCATTGCACTTTTCAATGCTGGATGCGTTTGTGACAGTAACTCCATAAGTGCAGCATCATCTAACTTTTCTTTCTGCTTTAATAAAGCAGTCCAAAGGTTGTTCATCGCTTTAAGGCCGCCCACATCATAAATTTGTCCAGCTACAACGTGAAATCTACATTGGTACCAACCATAGTTGTCTGGATATTTTTGTGCTATTTCATTGTAATAGGCATCAAAATCTTGAAGCTTGGTGTATTTTAATCTTGCAGTAGGGAATGAGGCAACCGAAACTTGAGTGAACTCTGTAATAAAAGGAAGTGATTTTGGGTTCTTTTCTGCCAAATAGGTATGCAGTAAAATGTTGCAAAGTAATTCGTTTAGCCAGTTGCGTTGTTGCTTCATTCCTGCGGCTTTTTGGAATGCGTGCCCTAATTCGTGAACCGCAAGCAAATCAAAAGCTTCTGTTAAATTTATTTCTCCGTTTTTATCTGTGTAAGTCGCTTTTAATCTTTGGGCAAGCTCGTTCGGGATTTTGTCTACAGGCGGAACATTCCTTTTCCAAAACTCGTTGTTTTCTGAAGCTACAACTAATCTGCCATCTGGCAAATAATGTGGAATACCATAAATGGCATTAGGATGTGCGTATAACTTCCAGTCTGCCGGAGCCAGAACCAATAAGGTATAGGTTGGCTTAACTTTAAATTGCTGTTGGAAGTAAATTTCAGCTGTAGCCACCTCATCGGCAATCTTAACGGCTCGTTCTTTCGTATTTGCACTGAAGTAAACATGCTGAGCAACTTTATCTAGTTTTTTCAGGTCGGTATATGTTTGGGTATAACCGACTTTAACTACTAGCGTAAAAAATAAGAGTATGAGTTTTTGTTTCATAGATTGTATACTGAAGGTAGGCGTTGGTTAATATTGAAATAACTTATTGATATTTAAATAAATATCGTAAAAATTGAGAGGATAATGATATTAAAGTAATGATTTTGCCAAGGTGATTGTGTGGCTTTTTAGCGAGTAGCTATTTTTTCTGTTTGAAATAGGTGTTTTAATTATTGAAGTTGGTATACTAGGTTTTGAGGAAAACATAGAAAAGCCAATGGAAATGCGGGGTTAGCTGTAGATTGTCTGTACTTCAGTTTGTTTAATAAACGTGATTGAGCGTTTTAGCCCGGAATGAAGTGCAACGAAATGAGGACTATAAGCGAAAGCAGGACTGAGTTGGCCGATGAGTACTGAGATTGCTTTTCAAAAAAAATCCTTCCCGAGTGACCGAGAAGGATGATAATAATAGCTGATAATTTACTATTGCTAAAATCTATACGCCAAACTGTTTCAAATGATGATCGATGTGCTTATAGAACATATTATTCCACTCGTTGGCACTTAAATGGCCAAATGAAAGAGACTTTTTGCCATCGAAAATATAAGAGCCCAATACTTCGGTTTCACGAATGTAATCTATTAAACGTTGCTTCTCTGCTTCGAAGTCTTTCTCATCACTGATTAAAAAAGCCGGAGCGGTTTTAGAACTTTTTGGATATGGTTTAGGGCTTACCACCATTCTTTTTACAAAAGTTTTTAAAATGAAACCCATGAAAAAGCCTGGTTTCGGATGCTTGTCGGTATAGACCATTTCGTAAGCCACGCAACAATGGGCAAACATTTGTGCCGCATTCATTTTGCCCCATAACGGTTGAGAATTTGGACTCAATTGATTAATTCGGTCTATAACTCCTTCTGATACTTCTTTGCTGAAGATATTAGGTAAATCCATTTTATTTATTGGCTCGCTCATAAAAGGCTAAAATTTCGACACCTTATATTGTGTCTTAGCTTGTCATTGTTTTTTATGCGACAACAACCAAGGTAGCAATTCTGGCTCAGCAAAGGCGCTATCCCAACTGTTGTGATTTGCCTTTAAATATACCGTAAACTTTGGTTGGCTACCTAATTTTTTTAATTCTCTGTAAACCCCATGAGAAAACTGAGGTGTCACTACATCATCTAATCCTCCGTGGAAAATCCAAAGTGGAACATGTTTATATTTTTTTGCATTCGCAGGATGATCACCACCACAAATAGCAAAAGCTGCGGCAAAGGTTTTTGGTTTTCTTCTCAGTATTTCGAAAGTACCCATGCCGCCCATAGATAGACCGCCAACATAAATTCTAGTAGGATCTACAAAAGAATTTTTAAAGAACTGATCTGTGAATTGAAGTACAAGATCCATCGATTTTGTAGCCTCGCCGCCTTTTACAAAAGTGAAGAAACGCTTAGTGTTTACGGTATCAATCTCCACATTAGCCCAATAACTGTTTTGACCGCATTGAGGAAAAATAGTGATGACTTCGTTACTGCTTCTGAAATTATCATTCAAGAAAAGCTTGCCACCATTTGCCAACTGACGTTCGTTATCTTTGCCACTTTCGCCTCTGCCATGCAAGAAAAGTATTACAGGATACTTCTTATTGGAATCAAAATTTTTAGGGTATAGGATACGGTACTTTAAGGTATCGCCTTTGGTAACGAATGTTTCTTTCTTATAAAGTGAAAGATCTTGCGCAAAGGTGGTGATACTTAGGAAGAGTAATAGGAGTAATGTGCTTGTTCTTTTCATGATGTTGAATTTAATCAATTATAAAAAAAATGGAAAAATCTTTAAACGAGGATCAACAAGTTTAAAGATTTCTCCACTAAGGTCGAAATGACCGACTATGTTGTTACTTCACTAATTTAAAAGCTACTTCTTTTACGTCTCTAGAATTTGCTCCGATAAACAATTTAAAATCGCCTGGTTCGGCTACAAACTTTAAATCTGAGTTATAAAATTTAAGGTCTTCTTCGGTTAAAGTAAAGGTGATATCTTTCGATTCGCCAGCTTTTAAACTCACTTTTTGGAAACCTTTTAGTTCTTTAACTGGTCTGGTAATTGTACCAACCAAATCTCTCGTGTAAAGTTGTACTACTTCTTTGCCATCATACTTCCCGCTATTGGTTAGTTTTACCGTAGCAGTAATAGATTTTCCTTTAGATAAAGTGTTTGAGCTTAGTTTAATATCACCGAAAGTGAAATTGGTATAACTTAAGCCGTAACCAAAAGGATAAAGGGGATCGTTAGTAACATCTAAATAATTAGAACGGAACTTGGTGAACTTTCCATGCTCTGGTCTGCCAGTATTTTTGTGGCTATAATAAAGCGGCACCTGACCAACATTTTGAGGGAAAGTTGCCGTTAATTTACCAGAAGGATTTACATCGCCGAATAAAACATCAGCGATAGAATTTCCAGCTTCGCTACCAGGGAACCAAACATTTAATATAGCAGGTAAATTTTCGTTTTCCCATTTCAAAGCCAATGGTCTGCCCGTAAATAAAACCAATACTACAGGTTTGCCAGTTTTAGCCAATTCTTTCAGTAAGTTCTTTTGTGTTTCTGGGATTTCGATGTTAGTTACACTACTACTTTCGCCACTAAATTCAGAACCTTCGCCCATTACTGCAACAATCACATCAGATTTTTTAGCCACTTCTAAAGCTTCCTTAATTAATTCTGCTTCTGTTCTACTATCACGTTTGTAAGTTGGATTGTGAACGTTTACATAACGATGTTCCATTACAGAATCTGCCAAGAAGTTTGAACCACGAGCAGTTAAAATTTTAGCGTCGTTACCTAAAGCATTTTTCAATCCTTGCAAAACAGTTACAGATTTATCCCATAAAGCAGCAACGCTCCAGGTTCCGTACATATTTGCAGTATTATCTGCTAATGGGCCAATTAAACCAATAGTTCCAGATTTTTTTAATGGTAAAGTATTGTTGCTATTTTTTAACAACACAAAACTTTCTGCTGCAATTTCTCTTGCCACTTGGCGATTTTCAGGTGTGAAAACTTCTTTAGCTGCTCTTGTTGGATCGCAGAATTTATAAGGATCAGTAAATAAACCTAATTTGTATTTTGCTTCAAGAATTAACCTACAAGCACGGTTAATTTGTTCAATCGTTACTTTTTTCTCTGCCAATGATTTTTTCAAAGTAGTTAAAAAGCCATCGCCAACCATGTCCATATCTATACCAGCGTTTAAGGCTAGGGCAGAAACTGTTTGTAAATCGCCCATGCCGTGGTCAATCATTTCTGGAATGCCAGTGTAATCTGTAACCACAAAGCCTTTAAAGCCCCATTCTTTACGCAAGACATCAGTCATTAACCATTTACTTGCCGTAGCCGGAATGCCTTCAACTTCGTTAAAAGAAGCCATAATACTAGCCGAACCAGCATCAATAGCAGCCTTGTATGGTGGTAAGTATTCGTTGTACATTCTTACACGGCTCATATCAACTGTGTTGTAATCTCTACCAGCCTCGCCAGCACCATAAAGTGCATAGTGTTTAACGCAGGCTAAGATCTCGTTATTCGCTTGTAATTTTCCTTGATAACCGGTAACCATCGCTTTAGCAATTTGAGAACCTAAGTAAGGATCTTCGCCGCTACCTTCAGAAATACGACCCCAACGTGGATCTCTAGAAATATCTACCATTGGAGAAAAAGTCCAGTTGATACCACTTGCACTTGCTTCGATAGCTCCAATTCTAGCTGATCTTTTAATGGCATCCATATCCCAGGTAGCACTAATGCCCAAAGGAATAGGGAACACGGTGTGGTAACCGTGAATTACATCCATACCAAACAACAAAGGAATTTTCATTCTGCTATTTTCTACTGCAATTTGCTGTACAGCTCTAATTTTATCAACCCCTTTAATGTTAAATAAACCGCCAACCTGACCAGCTTTAATTTTTTTGCTGATATCTGAACTGCTTGCCTGACCAGTGGTAATATCGCCAGAACTAGGCAAATTTAACTGCCCAATCTTTTCGTCTACAGTCATTTTCGACATTAGATTGGTGATATAAGTATCCATTTTTTGCTTTTCGGTGCTCACCGTTTTTTTCTGTTGAGCGAAAGCAGGTAATGTTAAAGCTGCGGCAAATGCTACGAATATTTTCTTCATGTATATCTATTTTGAGTAGGTAAAACCTAGTTTTGTTAATCCTTGTTGAATTTCTGGTGAGCTCATGAATAACTTCCATAAAAGTCCTGTACGACCATTTTCTATCATCACTACAATTGGTCCTTGGTCGATACCTAAATATTTTTTCGGATACCAATTATCTGTTTCGCTGTAGGCATCATAGAAACCGAATTCGCCCCAAACTTTATCCTTCTTGTTTTCGTAGAGATGTCTAATCATCTGCATACTTTCTTTTGGTGTGTAAGGATATGATGAAAGCGCCGCTGTTGGACTAATTACACCAAAATCTTCGTTAGGCATATGTGCAGCATAACCTTTCACAGAATAGCTTGCCGTCATTCCCCAAGAATTTTTGCCATAACCTTTAAAACCTTTCGGGTTGGCAATGGCGTAATCGTAATTAATTAAGGTGTGATTTCTGTTCTCTTGCCAATAGTCTGCGTATTTATCTTTCAATCCTTTTGGATTTAAGCCTAAGTAAGAATAATGCGACCAGAAAAGTGGTCCTACGCTTTCGCCAACTACGTTATGTTTCAATTTAATTGGATGTCCATACATTGACATGTTAGTGTTCATTGCACCATTTTTAGCCCAACCCTGGTGGTAAACTTCTGCTGGTACACCGTGAGTAGGGGAGCAGGCTGCCATCACATAAGTGATTAAACACTCGTTGTAACCTGTAATGGCGAAGTTCATTTTCCAAGCAGATTTTGGCGACCAGTGCCAGTACAAAACGTTTTTGTTATTCTGTCTATAGAAATCCCATTCGATACCTTTCCAAAGTTCATCAGCTTTTTTAGCTAATGCTTTTTCTTGTTCGGTACCATTCTGATAGTATTGACGTAAGGTTACCAAGGCTTGCGCCAAGAAAGAAGTCTCTACAATATCACCTGCATCATCATCCTTACCAAATTCTTTTGCTTTACCAGAGGGATGCATCCAATGTGCCCAAGCACCATGAAATCTATCGGCCTTTGCCAAAAAATCTAAGCCTTTTTTAAGGTGTGCGTAACCTTGTTCTCTAGTAATGAACTTACGTTCTATAGCCACAATAGTTCCCATAATACCAAAACCACTTGCGCCAGTAGCGATGATGTCTTTATCGTGGTTTCCGTAAATGTTATCGCTATGGTATCTCTCTCTAGCTAAACCAGAGGTTGGTTCTGCACCTTCATAAAAGTATTTATAAGTTTGACGCTGAACCTCGGTTAAAAGTTCTTCATCAGATAGTTTTTGTGGGTTGTTGTTGGTTTTACTGACGGAGCAGCTTCCTAAAAGGGCGAGAAAAGGGATTAACAATTTAAGTTTCATTTGTGTGTGTTATGTTTTCATTTGTCAAATGGAGCCTTAGGATTAATGAAGTTTTTAGCTTTGATCGTAATCCTTTCGGGTTCATTTGTGTGTGTGTTGTGGTTATAGAAAGCGAGGGTTTGCTCGAATACTAATAGAAAGCGTTAGGTGTTAAAGAGCCATCACTGAGTTTTACACAAAGTGATGGCTATAATTTTAAATCAACTATTGACTAGTTTGAAGTTATTTTTGCGGCATTTAAATAAAACCATCCGTTAGCTGAAACATTGTTAGGACCAGCAGTAACAGAAATAGTAATCTTTCCTTGCGCATTAGGTTTAATATTTGCCACAGTCGCAATCTGTGTTGCATTTGAAGATGGATTAAGACTAGCTGAGCCAGTATTAGCCCCTTCTAAAGTAAATAGAGTTTCTCTATTGTCTGATGCATCTCTAGAACCGAAGAAGCTGAAGGTATAGTTTAAGTTTGGCAATAGGCCAGCAACCTCAATTACACCTTTTGGAGTAACGATACCATTAAATAGCGGACCTCTTGCATTACCATAAAAGTTACGGGCAGATACATTGGAAGGCATGTTCAATGCAGTGGTGGTAGTTGTCGCACCATTGGTATTGATATTGTTGAAACGTTCGGTAATAGTTAACGACATTCCTACAAATACATTTTTAGTATCTTTTAAGTTAATTTTGCTACCTACAGTAAAGCCTGTCATTTGGTTCCATGTTGGCGAAGGAGTAGCATTACCAAAATCAACTAATACTGGATCTACTAAAGGGATTGGTTGTGCTTCGTAAGATACCATAGAACTTACTTCATAAGGTTTTTGTACTGCTAAGTGCGCTGCGTTCTGCGCTACTAATACTTCAAAAGCAGAAAAACCGCCGGTGTATGTGTTACCTACTACAGATTGCCCAAAGATTTTTTCAAACCAAGTGCATGCTGCGATATATTTGCCTAAAGTATTTAAATGATAACCGTCGCCAGCATTATAACTTTCTCCTAATACGCTAGTTCTCGCATTCTGAATGGCTGTGCCTGAAGGGATAATTACATGACTAGGAATAATAGGCTCAATGTTCTTAGAAACATTAACGATAGCATTAAACATAGTTGTTTGGTTGCTTCCGTAGTTTGCGAAGGCAGCAGTATTAGTTGTGTTTGGTGCATAAGCCCAAGTAGAATGGTAGGCATACTTTACATTTGGGTTGGTAATCTTAGATTTTACATAATCGAAAACCGTAGGCAGTGATGCTTGTACCGTTTCTAGCTGACCAGAGTTAGGACTTGCTTGTTGGAAACTGATATAGTCCCAAGGTTCGTCTTCAATAGCCATATCCATACGTAACGGGTTAAGTGTTTTTTTAACACCATCTTTACCAATTTTGCGATATTGATACACGGAAGATCTATTATCTACGTTTTTCTTATGATCTGCCAAAGATGCACCTGCAATAAACAAGTTGCCAATTATTACCGTTTTACCAGATGCTTTTGCCAGATCATAAAGATGACTTTCTACAGCATCCTCAGAAAAACTATTGCCAATAGCTAATATTTTAATTACGCCATCATTAGCATTACCTCCGTATTGAGACTTGTCTGCGTCCTTAATATCAAATGGGTTGTCGTCTTTGGTACAAGAACCTACAACCAAGGCCAAGGTAACGGCCAAAAAGCCTAATTTTAACTTAGCAAATGTTTTAAATAATTTGTTCATTATTCAATATTTTAATTAGTTATAACCAAAGTTTTGGGTTAATACGCCCTTACTAATTTGTATCTGCGCTGCTGGAATAGGTAGTATTTCATGCGTGCCTGTTTTGTAATTTGTTTTACCTGCTGCGTGTAAAACGGTTTCTGCAGTTCCCCATCTTACTAAGTCAAAAAATCTATCATGTTCCATAGCCAACTCAATTCTTCTCTCATGTCTAATAGCATCCCTTAAATCAGATTGATCTGTAAACGTAACGTTAGGTAAAATGGCACTATTTGACCCGCGAGCTCTAGTTCTTACACTGTTAAGTTTTTCGCGTGCATCGGTTATGTTAGCGGTCCCACCAACTTCATTAGCAGCTTCTGCATACATTAAAACAACATCAGCATAACGTATAATTCTAATATTCATCCAATACGAGAAATTATCTAATAGTGCTTTTCTACGAGCTGGATTTGAATGAACTTTATGGTTATAGACTTTAGGCGCATCTGCTGCTTGGTTTGCTGCGGTAAATACCTCGCCATAAACAGAAGGAACACCCATGCTTAAGAAAGTTCTTGCTTTTCTTGGATCGTTGGCCTCGTACGCCGCATCCAAACGTGCACTTGGTACGTTAAACCCCCAACCTAAATTCCAATCGCCAGTACCACGCACACCTTGCGTGCTGGCAAACTGACTTCCGTTAGCTCTTTTCTCAGTTAAATTAGCCGTACACTGAATTTCAAAAACAGATTCTTTACTGTTTTCTCCCTCTTCGCCAAAAATGGTGTTGTAAGGTACTGATAAATCATATTGTCCAGAGGTGATTACTTTGTTAGCTGTCGACATTGCTTGTCCCCATTTTTTTTGGGTTAAGTAAACTTTTGCCAATAAGCCATTTGCAGAACCACTAGTAGCTCTACCAGGAAAAATATCCGCATTCCAGTTTGGAGGTAGATGTGTACCAGCAAAATTTAAGTCACTTTCGATGAAAGCATATATTGCAGCTGGCTCACTCTGAGGTACATTGGCTTGTTGTGATGCATCAGAATAAAGCTTGTCTACTAGAGGAACTCTACCAAAAAATCTCACTAACATGAAATAACCATACCCTCTTAAAAACTTTGCTTCTGCTTCTGCAAATGTTTTCATCTCAGGAGTAGTTGTTGCAGTTTGGTCTTTCTCTATCCTATCAAGCACTCCATTTGCCTTCCCGATCAGGTTGTAGTAACCTTTCCACATTCCGTCTAATAAGCCATTACTCGATATCAAAGTAAAATCATCAAATTCTTTAGATGAAGGTCCGTCCGTAGGGGTACTTCCTTTATCAGCGTCGTCGCTGCGGATACTCGTCGCAGCAACAAAACCCGAACCTGTCGCATCGTAAGAACGAAGTACATCATAAGCGGCAAATATATCACCATCAAATGGCCCAGATCCTTTTGGATACGGATAGTTGCTAGCATCGTATTCACCTTGAGGACGTAGATCCAAAAACTTCTTGCATGCTGGTAATGCGAATACAACAATGGCTGCAGCCATTAAATATTTTGTTATGTTTTTAATACTTTTCATTGTCTTTGATTAAAATGTAACATTAATACCAAATGTATAAACGGCAGGAACTGGATAAGTGCCGTTATCTGCACCACCTCCTAAAACGTTGCTAATTGGAACTTCTGGTGTGTAGCCACTTACTTTAGACCAAGTGTGTAAATTTTGTCCACTTAAGTACATTCTGATGCTTTTCAACATCATTCCTGACGTATTCTTTGGCCTATAAGTATATCCTAGTTGTAATGTTCTTAAACGGAAATAATCACCTGGTTCTAAAAAGTACGAATTAAATCGAAAATTTCCCGTTCTATTTTTATCCAATATCGGCTCTACATTTGACGTTCCTGCACCATCCCAAGCATTTAATCTGTTACTTTCAAAGTTGATGTCAGTAAAAGTTACCACTCTTCTTTGTGTATAAATATAGTTTCCTGCCACACCTTGTCCTTGTACTAAGAAATCAAAGTTTTTGTATGATAGTGAAAAATTGATACCATAATTCCATGTTGGGAATGGTGAACCTAAGTTCTCCATATCGTTCAAATCAATTTTCCCGTCATTGTTTAAATCGCCAAACATAATATCACCTGGAAGTACATTAGTACTAGTAGGAGAGTTTTCAATTTGTGAAACCGTTTGATAAATGCCAATTTGACGATATCCATAAAAGTGACCAACAGATTGTCCAGTTACTGTTCTATTCACAGTTCCATTTCCTGTCAATACGAAATCAAATTTATCTCCAATAGACTCTACCTTATTTTTGTTATAACTGAAGTTTGGTGATATCGAATATTTCAAATCTTTTGTGATATTATCTGTCCAGCCTAAAGCAACCTCTAAACCTTTGTTACTGATATTTCCAGCATTTGTTACGTATCTGCTAATTCCTGTAGAGCCTGGCAATGTTATGCTGGTAATAATGTCTTTTGATTTTCTGTCGTAATAAACAACTTCTGCGCTTAGTTTATTGTTTAATGCTTTCAAGTCAAAACCAACGTCTACTCCTCTGATACTTTCCCATCTTAAATTTGGATCTGGTAGATAAGCATTAGCTACACCAGGGTAGATAAAGTCACCAAATACACCTGAGCCGCCAGTAGTTA
The DNA here is from genome assembly GCF_057652195.1 of Pedobacter sp. T50_32. NCBI lineage: Bacteria > Pseudomonadati > Bacteroidota > Sphingobacteriia > Sphingobacteriales > Sphingobacteriaceae > Pedobacter > Pedobacter sp. T50_32. The sequence goes on from NZ_JBYFBY010000010.1 coordinate 34,348, forward strand.
AACCAGGTATAAAGATGAAATCATCAATACCTGAAGCATTACCCGTATTACCCCATGCACCGCGTAGTTTTAAAAAGTCGATACCTTTGATGTTTTTGAAAAAGCTTTCTTCAGAGATTACCCATCCTAAACCTACCGAACCGAAAGTGCCCCATCTGTTTTGTGGACTTAAGCGAGAAATACCATCTCTACGAATGGAAGCATTCAATAGATATCTATCTTTGTAGGCGTAATTAACCCTTCCGAAAACACCAGCAGAAGAACGATTACCACCTCTACCTCCTAACGAAACTGGATTATTAATATCGTTAAGCGGCAAACCAACATACCAAAGGTTTGGGTCGTCTGGAATAATTAAACGGGTGTCTGTACGTGAACCCTCAAGATTTGTACTTGATTCATGAATTGTGGTTAAACCCAGTAGACCAGTAATATTATGATCACCGAATTTATTCGAGTAGTTTAAAGTATGATCTTGTTGGAATTTTCTAAATTCTTCTGCTTTTTGCCTTACGGAAGTTCTAGAAAGAGGATTGTCAAAATATCTAGTAGGAACCAAATCTTCTCCTAATTCGATAGAAGTGAATGGGAGCGGTGTGTACCCTCTAGAATTATTGAAACCCAAATCGGTATAAACTTGTGACCTCCAGGTAAAGTTGTCCAAAAATTTAACTTCACCAAAAAGACTACCCACAAATCTGTACCCTTTATTTATTGATTTTCTGTCGTTTCTATAGATAGGAGCCATTGGATTACCTACCTGTGCCCTTTGAAAACTCGGCATAGCGTAATAAGCGGTTTCACTTTCTCTAATACCCACAATTGGTGCAGCCCAAATGGCGCTATTTAAACTAGCATTAGATCCGTTTAGGTTCCAATGAGAGCCAGTTAAATCGCCACCAATTTTAATGTCTTTAGTTATCCTAATCTCTTCGTTTAGCCTAGCAGTATATCTTTGGTATTTACCAAATTTTAGCACTCCTTCTTGATTGTTATAACCTAAACTTAGCAAAGTAGTAGACTTTTCGCCACTATTAGAAATGGTTAAACCGTGGTTGGTCTGAAAAGCTGTTCTTAGCATTTCATTTTGCCAATCGGTGTCTGCTGTATAATTTGTATAATCAAATGGTGTAGAGTTAGCATTGGCTCTAATTTTATCATATACTGTGCGGAATTCGGCCGCATTAAGTACGTCAATTGTATTTTGTACCTTTTGAAAACCTGCTGAACTTGCTAGGTTAATTGTTGTTGTTCCTGTTTTTGCTCTTTTCGTTGTTACAACAATAACACCATTAGCAGCTTGTAGACCAAAAATAGCGGCCGAGGAAGCATCCTTTAGTACTTCGATGCTCTCAATGTCAGCAGGGTTAATGTAATCTATATTGCTTTGATGTACACCATCTACTACATATAGCGGATTAACAGATCCAGAATTTGTACTGGCAATACCTCTAATTCTTACCGTTGGAGCTGCACCAGGACTACCACTATTTACGATTGTTAAACCTGCAACTTGCCCTTGCAAAGAAGATACAGGATTAACATTTGGTTGTTTGGCAATATCTTCACCTTTAATAGAAGTGATCGATCCAGTTACGTCTCGCTTCTTTTGCGTTCCGTAGCCGACAACAACAACTTGCTGTAAGTCGTTGGTAGATGAAAGTAAGGTAATGTTAATAGTTGTTCTGTTGTTAACAGGTGCTTCTTGATTGTTGAAACCAATAGAAGAAAATACCAAGGTGCCATTTGAAGGCACGCTAATTGTATAATTTCCTGTAGCATCTGTTTGTACACCGTTTGTAGTGCCTTTAATTACGATACTTACCCCAGGAATTGGTAAGTTCTGATCATCATTTACCACACCCTTAACTGTAACGTTTTGGGCATAGGCAACGTCTGATATTAAAAGCAATAAAAAACAGGCTATAACAGAGAGTTCTGTAAAGATTTTTTTCATACCGTTATTTTAATATTTGATTATTGAATACACGAATGTTGAACTTTTGTTTGAAAAGAACAACTGAATTTACTTGCACATTACTACATCAACTAGCTTAAATTGGCTATCTCAGTATAGTTTGTAATGATTGATTTTGTTATCAAAATGGCAGTTTTTTCGCTTTTAACTAAGAAAATGGTACTACTACAATAATGGTCTAGTTGTCTAAATAGAATTACTTAGTTTTTGTGCTGTGAGAGGTAATGATGTAGTGGTTAGATTTCAATTAGAAACTCTGTAAGGTTTTTATCATGAGGCACAGCTAGCTTTTTACGCAAACGATACCGACGAATTTCTACACCTCTAACGGATATATTCAATAACGATGCCATCTCTTTACTGCTCATATTCATACGTAAATAAGCACATAGTTTGAGGTCGTTCGGCACTAAATCTGGATGGTTAGCTTTTAACTTTTTGAAGAAACTTTCGTGTGCCTCATTAAAACTGTTTTCGAAGAGATTCCAATCGCGTTCATCGTTCATTCCGTCATCAATAATTTTCTGGATTTTACGTAATTGTTCTTCCTGCGGTTTTTGGTTGTCTTTCAGTTTGTTCAGTTCCTGACTGATTTTTTGGAGCAGTTCGTTCTTATAAACCAAACTCATGGCAGAATTGGCAAGCTCTCTGCTTTTACCAGCTAGTTCGGTTTGTAGTTTTTCTGTCTGCAGTTTATTGATCTGCTTTTCTGTTGCCTCTGATTCTTTTTTCAGATATTCTTCTTGCTCTTGCTGAAGCTTTCCCGCAATTTTCTGCTGATCTTTTTTCAGTTTAGCTTCGTAGACTTTTTTTCCAACAATTAAGCCAACAATGATGAGTATAAAATAAAATGCCCAGGCCCAGTTACTAGCATACCAAGGTGATAGTATCGTAATTTGTAGCTTGCTGATTTCACTGATCGTTTTTTCGTCAATTTTTGCTCTAACTTTAAAGGTATATGTGCCACTGCTAAGATTCGTAAAATCTTTTTGTGTAGCTGTGTTCCACTCAGACCATTGTTTAGAATATCCTTCTAAGAAATATTGAAACTGAATTTTTGCCAAGCGATAATAGGGAAGTGCGAAGGAAATTCTAATACTGTTTCTAGCGTAGGGTATTTCTATTTTTTCTTCGCTGTCGCCGTTTTCGGCGATAGAACTATATTTATCTGTAATGTCGTCTATTTTACCGATAAGTACTTTTGGCAACTTGGTAGCCGATTTGATGTTGTTCGCCAGCGCATTATTGTAGATTGCAAAACCATCATCCACACTAATTAAATAAAGGTTGTTGCTAATTTGGCTAATGTTTTCATAATACTGTACCATTCTACCATCCAGAATGTTAAATCTGTTGGAGTCGATACTTATTTTGCCAGGCTGACTGAAGTTAGCCAAGCTCATTCTACCATCGTTGATAAACCAATATCTTTTATTAGCTGCCTTAATGATTTTGTTTGATGAACTGAAATTGCCCAGCTTTTTATTCAGAATATCATATTTGCTAAATCGATTACTTATGTCATCGTAAACGTAAAAACCAGAATCCGATGAAAAAACAACGCGATTATCTAGGTTAAAAGCATTGATGTTAAAACTGCTAGGCAATCCATTCTTTTCATCATAATATTGAATGTTTGTAGCCTTTTTTAAATCAGCGCTTACTGTAATGCGATAAAGACCTTTGTAGGCGTGACTTACCCAAATATTTCCTTTGTGATCTTGCTCTACATATCGAGATGGTTCTCCAAAACCTTCTACTCTATGGCTAAAATTCCAACCACCTTGACCATTCTTTACGTAAATGCCTAGACCAGTGTAAGTACCCTGAATAAGATAATTTGGATTGGACGGCAGCTTTTTTAAAGTCCAGCCGCCGTTGATATTTGAAATTTTTTGGATCTGATCACCAACTACTGAAAAGGTTCCATCGTTATGTCCGCAAATCAGTTGATTATCTATTCTCGTTAAATCCCAAACCTGCCCCTGCGAGTTAGGGATCAGTTTAAAATCGAAATTACTTGCAGCGTTATTGCTCCAGTTTCCAGAAAATAAACCTTGGTTGGTTCCTAAATAAATTTTGTTTCCAAAAATCAGACTAGAATAAACCGTTCCGAACTTTCCACTTTTATCGAAATAGAATGATAGAGGAGAATTGAGCTCAATACGATCTATACCATTATCTAAACCTGCCCAAAGATTGTTTTCATTATCATTGAAAACGCTAAGTACTGTATTGTTTTGTAATCCGCTTGTTTTATTGATGGTTTGTATAACACTTCCATTTTCGTCTATGATTACCAAACCATTCAAAATAGTTCCGAAGGCGTAATACTTACCAAGTACTTTCGCTCCGTTGTTGAGCTGGAATGTTTTTAAATACCAATTAGCCTCGTTGTTAAATGGAGCGAAATTGCCTCCATCGAAAGTAAAAAGTCCATTTTTACTCGTGCCAATTAACAACTGGTTGTTTTTAAATGGCAGAATTGACAATACACCGGTCTTGCCTAAAATTTCACTTCCTGCAAGTTTTACTAATTGGTTTCCTTTAAGTTCAAACAGTCCGTGATCTAGCACCTCGGCGAAAAGTCTGTTATCCACTTTGTGTAAAAACAATAAGTTGTTGAGTGGTTTTACAACAGACACCTTTTTGTTTTCGTAGATATAGATATGTGAAAAGGATTGGAAATAGATCTTCTTTCCTAAAACGTAAATTTTCCAAACTTCGCCCGTTAGCTTAGCTGATTTAGGAAGGAGTTGAGTTAATGAATTGTAACGTAATTTTTTATCTTGATAAGCCCAATAGCCAAACTCTCCAAAGCCGCCAGTATAAATTAAACCATCATTTCCAATAGCTACGGAGCGTACAATTTGTTTATTCGGCAGTTCGTGTTTGCCCCAATATTTTCCGTTGAAACTTAACAGGCCAGCAGAATTTCCGAAATACATTATTCCTTTTTTGTCTTTCGCTATAGACCAGTTTTGGTTTCCTGCGGCATACAAAGATTTATGAAAATTCTGCACGTAGGGCACGCCAATACGCGGTATATCGTTAGCGTTTGAACTGCTAATGGTAAAAGAAAGAGACGTTAATAAAAGGATAAAATGTAGAAGGTTAATCCTCATTTACAAACTTATGGTATTGATACAGCTGCAAAATAGAAAAATAAATGGACAGTTGCAGTGGCTTTGATCTAAGCGTCATTTCGAACGTAGACAGAAATCTGTTTTTAGAATAGTCGTTTGCTAGATTTAGTTTCGCTTTCTCTCAGTTCTATCTGCTTTCGAAATGACGAAAGACAGTTACGATAAAAGATGTGTATAGTTAGCTTTTAATCGCTACCGGTTGCGGAACTTTAACGTAATAACCTGTACCATCATAAGTACGTTTACGAGGATGGGTAGTGCATTCAACTGAGCAACAACCTTGCAATTCTTCGCCACAAGCATCACATTGTGTGAAATGCTCATTACATTCTGGGTTGGCACAGTTAATCATTTTTGGAGTGGTAGTGCCACAATTTAAACACTTGCTGGCAATTGTCGGATTTACGGTATTTACGTCAACTGCAATTCTATTGTCGAAAACGTAGCATTTACCTTCAAAATCTTTGCCGCCAGCTTCTTTGCCATATTTTATAATACCGCCGTGTAACTGATAAACATCGTTAAAACCATGGTGTAACAATAGGGCAGAAGCCTTTTCACATTTGATACCGCCGGTACAGTAAGTTAGCACCTTTTTATCTTTGTATTGGGCTAAAGCTTCAATCTGCTCAGGAAAATCCCTGAAATTTTCTATATCTAAAGTAATGGCATTTTTAAACCTGCCTAAGTTATGTTCGTAATTTGATCTCACGTCTAATACAATCACATCTTCTTGATCAAGCATTTCCCTAAATTCTAGAGGTTCTAAATGCTTGCCAGTTTGTTTATTTGGGTCGATGATGCTAGTATCGCGTAAGCCAGAATGCACAATTTCTGCTTTATAACGGCAGTGCATTTTGATAAACGAAGGCTCTTCCACCTCGTCAATTTTGAACTCTGTTTTTACAAAACGTTCATCAGCATGGATGTGTTCCATGTAAGCTTTACAAGCTTCAATGGTTCCAGAAACAGTTCCGTTTAAACCTTCGTCGGCAACGATAATACGGCCAACTAAACCTAAAGATTTACAAAATTTTAAATGATCGGCAGCAAATTGTTCTGCATCAGCTATTGGAGAATAGCAATAATAAAGTAGGGTATTGTATGTCATAATATATTGATACCGCTGCAAACGGCGTTTAACGCTGCAAAGATAAAGCTAATTTGTGGTTTAGCAAGATGATTTTCGTCATTATGTAAACACATAGAAACATAGGTTTTAGTAATGAACGTGCTTTTCTAGTTGTCTATTGGTTTAAAGAAAACTACAGATTAAACCCGTAAGAGAACTTGAAGCCTTTTTTGATCAAAACATCTCTATCATAAGCGTAACCATAGTGAATTCGGAAATTCAATCGTTTTACGCCGAAATAAAACTCATTATAATTTCTTTTTTCTGGGGAAGAGAGGTAAGCGCTACCGATAATCTCTTCCAGTTTCAGTTTTTTAATTAAAGGAATTTGACTTAAAAAAAATGAACCGAAGTTATGTTGGAAATGCGCTTCGAAATATTGTCTGGTAGTGTTGAATATATAGAAATCTAAGAATTGGAAGTTTCTTTCATCTGGATCGAAAACGATAGATTGATTTGCCCTAAAATGCTTCCAATCTGGATAGTTTAAGCTTTTTGAGGTAAGAAATTTGCCTGCGCCAAGTAAAATGGAAGATTTGCCCAGCATCCCGAAATGCAACTTTTTCTGATAGATTTCTAAGGAAATAAAATCATAATCTACACTTGAGCCGAAAACACCTTTTAAGCCTCGTTTATAATTCACCTCAATTCTAGGGTAATCACTTTCTATGTAAAAACGACCATCGGGGCGGGTGATGTATTTTTGAGCAACAGTATATGCTAAAGTTCCACTGAGCACTAAAGCTCTGTGTTTTGGAAATAGTAAGCTTCGTTCGTCGTCTGGTTTAAACGGATCGTTAGAAGTAAAATTGTCGTTCCGAAAATGGGTGAAATTACTATTGGTCAGTGCGTTTCGACGGGCATAATCTGCGCTGATTTTTAGCTCGAAACTCGGGGCAAATTCCCTGGAAGCTTCTACATTAAAAAATCTTCGCTCGTAAAACTTAGCTACGTTTTTACCAAAAACCAAAGTATTGATGGTGTTTTGCAATAAATTAGTTTGCTGCTGCGAGTTCAGGTTGGCAACCTCCGAACCAAAACCTAAGGCAATGGTTCCGTTTCTGGTAGGATCAAAAAGGTATCTCGATTTGATGTTTGCGTTAAAATGGTTATTGGCAAATCCGTAGCGTGCCTCCGGTTTTATCGTGTAATACTTGCCATCATCAAAGCCTTGGCGCCAGGTAACTGCGTATTTTAAGCCAAGCCCTTCAACTGTGTTGTAAAAAACACTTGTAGCTACAGGGTCGAAGGTTACGCTCTTCTTGTTGTAGCTTCGGTAATGGATGTACGGCGTTACCAATACCTGCACTGGATTAAATCGGTTTTTAACCTGATCAACCGAATCTAGATATTGCTGAGAGGCCTTTAAAGCACTAACACTGTCCTTTCTTCTGTAATTTTCCCGCTCTTCTGGAGTTAAAGGCACAGATCTATTTTTTTCCCAGTAAAAAGGATCTTTCTTGTTAGATGATCGTTCAACTCGTAAAATTTCGTTAGTAAAAAAGTTCTTATTGAACCGTGGTTGTACATCGTAGTTTTTGTAAACGCCCATTACGTATCCAGAAACTTTGAAACCTAATAACTTGCCTACAATATTAAACTGAATAGATTTCGGTACGTACACATTTCCTACCTCCACTAGCTGCTGGCTTACCTTTAGTGTGTCGATTAATTCTATGCCGTTATCCTTGGTTACAAACAAGTCAACTGCATTAATTCGCCATAAATCGTTAACGATATAAATTACCCCAGAAAATGCAGGTAAATTTTTTCGCTTAGGCAATACCTGTATTTTACTGATGGTTTTACCGTTTTCGGTACTAGTACCCATCATTTTGTACTTGTAATAAGTAAAGGCATTGTCTGCAATTGGCGAAATAAAACCACGTACACAAAGTTTGTCTTCAAATAAGATGTTGTTATAGAAATTTACACTCAAATCTGAAGCTTTGTTAAAGCTAAATCCATTATCGTCTCCAGCAATCTTAGAGGAGATCATTACCTCTTTGATTTTGTCTCTCTGCTTAAAATCAAGTTTCGATTCCGTTTCAGAAAGATAGATCACGCCTTGTCGGTTACTGTCTAAATCCAATATGGTAGCCACATCACGTCCGAAGAATTTTTTTGGGGCGTTCAGTAATTTTTGCATTGCTTTAGTGTAAACTTCGCAAGAAAAGGCATCTATTTCATTAAGGTAGATTTTTCGCTTTGCAATTACTTTTTTTATGATTTCGTTGGCCCTATTTTCATTCGGCGATTTGATGATGACATCATTCAGCGTAAATATTTTCGAAGCTAATACCAAGTCTAACTTTGTATTCTCCGTCATCGTTACTATTATTTTTCGGTCTTCGTATCCAACAGCGGTAATCAGTAATTCAGTTTTTCCGGCAGGTAAAGTAAGTTTATATTGCCCATCTATATTAGAAGAAGTGCCCTGTGTAGTTGCATTTACATATACCGAAGCGAACGGAACACTTGTGCCCTTAGGTTCGGTAATTTTACCCGTTAGTACGTACTGTTGACCAAATGCTGTAAACGCGCTACTGCAAAGCAATATCAGTAAACAACATCGGAGGTAGCACGCCATTAAAAGTAGTTTGGGTTTAGTTAATAACGTTAAAATAGCAAAAAGCTTGTAAGTTTAGCATTATGCTCCAAGTTTATGGTAGTTAATTATTAAAAACTGTAGGCAATCCTGAAACCTTCATCAACTTTTCTGTTTCCGTCGTAAGCGAAACCGTAACTAATGCCGAAAGCTAAACGTTGTACGCCAAAATAAAACTCAGTGTAGTCTCTTTTTTGCGGTTGCGTTAGGTAATTCACGCCAATAACTTCTTCTAATTTTAACTTTCTTAATATTGGTACTTTGTTGAGGATGAAACCAGCAAAGTTATGCTCCAAATGTGCCTCTAAGTAATGTTCGTTGGCACTGTATCTGTAGAAGTCTAAAAACCTAAATTTTCGAAGATTTGGTGGGAAAAGTAAAGCTCTATTGGCACTAAAATGTTTAAATTCTGGATAAAATAGTTTGTTGTTATTGAGGAATTTACCTGCGCCAATAACAAACGAGGTATAGCCAAATAAGCCCAGCCCAACTCGCTCTTGGTAAGCTTCAAAGGTAATAAGATCATAATCTGTATCGCCACCTAAAAGTCCATTAATTCCTTTTTTATATCTCAAGCTTAAACGAGGATACTTAGACTCGGTGTACACTTTTGCATCTGGTCTGGTAATGTATTTCTGACCTATCGTATAAATTAATCCAGCGGTAATTGAAGTAGATTGGTAGGTTTGGAAAAATGGAGAATCATCTTCGGGATTTAACGGATTGTTTGATGTAAAAGCTCTATCATCATAATCTTTAAACTTGTAAAGTGTGCTGTTGGTTAAGGCATGGTTTTTAGAATAATCTAATGATAACGATGCTTGTAGGCCTGTAGCTAATTCTCTTTGTGTATTGATGTTTACATAATCTCGTTTGTAAAATTTAGGAAAGTTCCTTTCGAAAAGTAAGGTGTTAATTGAGTTAGATAGCAAACTCATCGTTCCATAATTATTCAAATCTGCTATTTCGTTACCGAAACCAAACCCAACACCCGCTCTTTTAGTGGCATCGTAATAATAATAGGTGTTCAAATTTGCGGTGAACACCTTATTTTTAAAGCCATATCTTACCTGCGGACGAATAGTTAGGTATTTATTTTCTTCGAATCTTTTGCGATAGGCGACACCATATTTAATGGCGAAACCTTCAACTGTATTATAAAAAACAGATTGTAGCAAAGGATCAAAAGTGTAAGTGCGTTTATGGTATCTATCATTATGTGTATAGCTGGTCAACAGCATTTTGCCCAATGTAAAGTTGTTATTAGCTTTTTCTACAGAGTCTAAATATTGCTTACTTTGCATTCGCAGGGCGATACTATCCTTTTTGATATAGTCTCTGCGTTCTTCTTCCGTTAGGGGAATAGGTCTGTTGTTTGCCCAATAGGCAGAGTCTTTCTTGTTTACTGCCTTGGTAATCTTTAGAATTTCTGGTGTAAAGTAACCTTTCTCAAATTTAGGGTTGATGTTGTAGTTGCTGTAAAAACTGATAAAATAACCTTCGAACTTAAAGCCGAAAACATCGCCATTGAATTGGAATTTCAAATTTCCAGGCATGTAATATTTATCGACCTTGATAAAATGCTGGGCAATATTTAAAGTGTCTATTAAGTTAATGCCAGCATCTTTGGTTAAATTAACATCGGTGCCCATTAGACGCCAAGTATTTTCGGCAATGTAAATCACTCCCCTAAAAACTGGATCATTTTTTCGTTTAGGGATAATCTCAATTTTATTAACCGTTAAACCATTTTCTTCTGTTCTACCCAATAATTTGTATTTGTAATAGAAAAGTGCGTTATCCGCAATTGGCGATACAAAACTTCTTGAGCTTAAACCAGTATTGGCCAAAAGCAGGTTTTCATAGAAATTGATTCTCATGTCGGAAGCCTTGTTAAAACTGAAGGCATTGTTTCTGCCAGAAATTTTGGAAGAAATCATCTCTTCCTTAATTCTATCGGGCTTCATGTACGAAAACTTAGATTGTGATTCTGACAAATACAGAATTCCGTTTCTGTTGGTATCTAGGTTTAATGTCTTTTGGATATCCCTACCAAAGAATTTTTTTGGAGCACCAACCAGTTTTTGCATCCCTTTGATATAAACATCACTATTGTAAGCGAAAATTTCCTCTAAATAGGCTTTCCTGTTTTTGATAGCATTTCTAACAATTTTATAGGCAGGATCTTCTCCGCCAGCGGTAATGGTTACACTGTTTAGGGTATATTGTTCTTGCTGTAGGGTTTTGTTTACGGTTACGTTGTCGAAAACATCAACGGTGTGACTAGCAGTTTTAAAACCAACCACAGTATAGGTTAATGTCACCAAACCTCTGTCTACTTTTATATTGTACACACCATCTACATTCGCAGAAACACCTTTGGTAGTTCCTTTGATGAAAACAGATACAAACGGAATAGGTTGCCCGTCGTTGTCGGTAACTTTTCCTTTTACCTCAAATTGTTGTGCTAACGCAAAAAAAGACGATGTCAGAAGACATAAGAGCAAGAGATAGTTTTTCTTCATTGGTTTAAATATAGGGCAAATTGCCTTACATAAACATATTTCTGTTGTTAAAGTTTGTTAAGTGCCAAAATACTATCTTTGTGGCTCATGCAATCAAATATTTAAGCCATGTATAAAACCCTACAACCCGTTTTACAAAAAGAGCTAGCAGAAATTCAACAAGCTGGTTTATATAAAAAAGAAAGAATTATCGTTACGCCGCAAGGAGCAGATATAAAAGTGAGTACTGGCGCCGAAGTAATTAACTTCTGTGCTAATAATTATCTAGGTTTGTCGTCGCATCCAAAAGTAATCGAAGCGGCTAAAAAAGCAATTGATCATTATGGCTACGGTATGTCTTCAGTGCGTTTTATCTGCGGAACACAAGATATTCACAAAGAATTGGAAGCTAAAATTTCTCAGTTTTTGGGTACGGAAGATACAATTTTGTATGCTGCAGCTTTTGATGCCAACGGTGGTGTTTTTGAACCTTTGTTAGGTGCAGAAGATGCGATTATCTCTGATGAACTGAACCATGCTTCTATTATTGATGGCGTGCGTTTGTGTAAGGCACAACGTTTCCGCTACAAGAATTGCGATATGGAAGATTTGGAGAAGCAACTAATTGCTGCGAAAGATTGTCGTCATAGAATGATAGTAACCGATGGTGCTTTTTCGATGGATGGTTCTGTAGCGCCTTTGGATAAAATCTGTGATTTGGCAGATAAATACGAAGCTTTAGTGATGATTGATGAATCACACTGTTCTGGTTTTATTGGCAAAACTGGAAGAGGAACCCATGAGTATTTCGATGTGATGGGTCGTATTGATATCATTACAGGTACTTTAGGTAAGGCTTTGGGTGGCGCATCTGGCGGATTTACATCAGGACGTAAAGAAATTGTGGATATGTTGCGCCAACGTTCGCGTCCGTATTTATTCTCTAACACTTTGGCACCGTCAATTGCGGGTGCTTCTGTTGCAGTATTAGATATGCTGAGCGAAACTACCGAGCTGCGTGATAAGTTAGAATATAACACGAAGTACTTCCGTGAAAAAATGACCGAAGCTGGTTTTGACATCAAACCTGGTTTTCATCCAATTGTTCCGGTAATGTTGTACGATGCAAAGGTAGCGCAAGAATTTGCAGCTAAAATGTTGGAAGAGGGTATTTATGTAATTGGATTTTTCTATCCAGTAGTTGCACAAGGTAAAGCCCGAATTAGAGTGCAACTTTCTGCCGCTCATGAGCAACATCATTTGGATAAAGCCATTGCAGCTTTTACCAAAGTAGGCAAGGAATTGGGCGTAATTAAATAATTGATATATGGCTGAGGTTTTGAAATCTCAGCTTTTTTTTGCAAACATTAAAAATAAACCTACCTATTGCTACGTTAAAATTGATTGATTATCTGGAATTAAAATGAAAATTATCCTGCGAAGTGCATTTGTTGTTGTTTTATCGGTATTAATTACCTCTTGTAAGAAATCTAACAAAGAACAGTTGGAAGCTAAAACAATGATGAACGTAAGCTACGGAGCCAGTGCCTTACAAAGTATGGATGTCTATTTACCCGCAAATAGAACTACGGAAACTAAAACAGTAGTATTTATACATGGAGGCAGCTTTACAGGTGGCGATAAAAGTGATTATACCGACATTGTAACGGAACTGGTTAAAAGAAACTTTGCGGTGGTAAACATTAATTATCGTTTGGTAGATGGTAGTGATTTGCAAACTCGTAAACTAAGTGCGGTTGTAGTTCGGGATCAGGTTGACGATGTGAGTTCGGCAGTAGATCATGTGATTGCTAACGCCAACGAATGGCAAATAAGTTCGAGTAAAATAGCGGTTGTAGGGCACAGCGCAGGGGCAACGCTATGTTTGCTTTACAGTTATGGCGCAAAAAACACGGGTAAGGTTAAAATGGCAGTGAATTTAGCGGGAGCTTTAGATCAAACCTTCACCGATATTCCAAATTACCAAAATTTACCTGCACAGGTTTTCGAATTAGGTTACAGATACACTGGGTATGAAGTTACTGTTGCAAACGAACAGCATTACAAGGAGATAAGTCCATTATATGTTGTAAATGCCAATCAGAAAATCCCTACGTTAAATATTTTTCCTCAAAATAACGTAGTTGCAGGTTTACCAAAGCAAGACAGGGCAACTTTTGATGCATTTACAAATAGGTTAAATCAAGTTGGTGTGCCCAATAAATTTGTGCAAATTCCAGGCGCCGATCATAGTTTTAGTTCCGCTGGAAGTATCCAGTTGGTATTTGTGGAGCTGCTGGCTTACTTGAATGCGAATCTATAATACAGTTTCGTAACCAAAATCCCTTCTCGGTTCATTTTATGTATTTGTTCTATGACTAACTTGGTTTTTGAACTCGATTTGACAAAAACATAAGATAAATTCGTGTATATTTGGCGCATGTTACAAGACCAAATAACGCAGTACACAGAAGAAATCAATGCGTTTTCTACCACCAATGCAGCAGAGCTGGAGCAATTTAGAATACGTTTCTTAGGCACAAAAGGCATCATTAAAGATATTTTTGATGAATTTAAAGCCGTTTCTCCAGAAGAGAAAAGAACGTTAGGTAAAGTGCTGAACCAATTTAAACAATTGGCAGAAGCTAAATACCAAACGTTAAATGAAACTATTTCTGCTTCGCAAGATACTGCAGAAGGTAACCAGTTAGACTTGACACTTCCAGGGGAGGGTTTTGAATTGGGTACGCGTCATCCATTGGCAATTGTAAGAAGAGAAATCATAGAAATCTTCAATAAATTAGGTTTTAGTGTTGCCGAGGGCCCTGAAATTGAAGACGATTGGCATAACTTCTCTGCGTTAAACTTTCCGGAAGAACATCCGGCAAGAGATATGCAGGATACATTCTTCATCAAAAAAGGTGGAGAGAAAGGCGATATCGCTTTGCGTACACACACTTCGTCGGTACAGGTGCGAATGATGGAAGCTGGTCAGCCACCTTTCAGAGCGTTAATGCCAGGTCGTGTTTATCGTAATGAAGCCATTTCTGCAAGAGCGCACTGTTTTTTCCACCAAGTAGAAGGTTTATACGTAGACGAGAAAGTTTCATTTGCAGATTTGAAGCAAACCTTGTTCTATTTCGTTCAAGAATTATATGGAGAAGGTACCAAAGTACGTTTCCGCCCATCATATTTCCCGTTTACAGAGCCAAGTGCCGAAATGGACATTTCTTGCAGTATCTGTAAAGGTGCTGGTTGCCAAATGTGTAAAGGCAGTGGTTGGGTAGAAATTTTAGGTTGCGGAATGGTAGATCCAAATGTGTTGGAAAACTGTGGTATAGACAGTAAAAAATATAGTGGTTTCGCATTCGGAATGGGTATTGAACGTATCGCCAACCTTAAGTTCGAAATTAAAGATTTGCGTTTGTTCTCTGAGAATGATGTACGTTTCTTGAAACAATATCAATCGGCTACGATTTAATAAATGAAAAGATTATCGGGCATAGCATTGATTTTTCTGCTTTTTGCATCTTGTGGAAAGGAAGAGAACTTTGTGCCCGATTATCCTGTAACTCACAACGTAACCATTGTTGAATTTGGAATTACGGCTACTAACAACGTTTTATTGGTGCCAAATAAGGGTGTAGCCGGTTTAATGATTGTTAAAACTTTTAACGGATATGTAGCTTTTGACCGTTGTAGCACGGTTAATCCTGAAAAAGCCTGTGCCGTAACACCCGAGGATAATGGGATTACGGCTATTGATCCATGTACTGGGGCTAAATTCTTATTGCTCGATGGCAGTCCGCAAAAATCACCTGCAAAAATAGCGCTGAAAAGATATAGCGTTGCTGTAGCTGGTGGTACTATACAAGTTAGAAATTAATGGAACCAGAAAAAATAAAAGAAAGTATACTCAGAGCTGCCAAAGAGCTGTTTAGGAAGTATGGTTATCACAAAACCAGCGTCAACGAAATTGCTAAGAAAGCACGCATTGCAAAAGCTACGATCTATAAATATTTCGAAAGCAAAGAGCAGATACTCGATTTTATTTTAATGGATTATCTAGATGTGAACCTTCATGGAATTTTGTCTAATAAAGCACAATTTACCAACGAAGAGGAGCATTTAAAGGCATTGGTGATGAAGACTTGCCGTTTGTCTTTCACGGTTTGCAATGAATTTATTGGTTGGGACTTTGTACGTGAGAACGCAAACTCTCAAGAATTCTTAAAACATTTATCAGATCAACTAGAGGCACTTTTACTGTCGGCCTACCTTGAGCTAGATCATTTCAAAAATAACCCTGCTAAACGTGGCGGATTGGCATTTTTGCTAAAAGCTAGTAAAAGTATCGTTTTCTCTTTTGCGTTTACTTCTGTAAGCGATGCCGATGTGCGCAAGAACTTTGTAACCTTTCAAAAAGAAATCTTACCGTATTTGGTTAAAGCGGCCTTGTAATCTGATTAATTGAAATTAGGAAAGCAGTTTTGCTGCTGTTAGGTTATCAAAGCCCCGTTATTCGCTACTACCGATAAAATCGGTATCCGCTCGCTGCTACCGGGTTTATTTTGGAAGTGTTGTGCACAGGTTTATGTAAGCTAAACCCAATTGAGCGGATTAGCCCGCATCCCGATTTTATCGGGAGAGGACTATGAGCGAAAGTGGGACTATCGGTTGCTCGTGTTTCTGTCAGTGCTTTTCTAATAATCAATCAAAACTTTTTCATTTTCCCTAATAAATTCTACTTTTAGGTAAATCAACGATCGATGACCAAAAAAGTACATGAAGACCAACGTTATGTAACTGCGCTGCTTAACAATGAGGTGGCTTTGGTGAACGAAATTTATAAGAAATGTTCTGGTAAAGTGAAATCGTTTGTGCTGTTTAATAACGGCAGTGCCGACGATGCTGCGGATATTTTTCAGGAGGCTTTGGTAGATATCTACAACCAGGCGAAATATAAGAATTTAGAACTCACGTGCCCTTTTGAGCCATTTTTGCTATTGATATGTAAGCGAAAGTGGCTTAACGAGCTGAAAAAAAGATCGATTAACCCGGTAACAAAAGGCGAAGACGATTTATTACATATTGGCGAGGATACATTTGAACAGGCCGAAATTTTAGAAGCACAAAAGGAACAGTCGGCTTTGTTTCTAAAAGCTTTTGAGAAATTGGGCGAACGTTGCAAAGAAATCATTAGATGGAGCATGAAGGGCGAAGCGCAAGAAAAAGTTGCAGAGGCTTTAGGCGTAACCTATGGTTACTTGAGAAAGAAGAAATCGGAATGTATGGCGAGCTTGGTTAAATTAATCGATAGAAAAAATGACTGAGGACAAAATTTTATGGACAGCCCAGTACGTGGAGGGAGATTTGGACGAAGCTGAACGCTTGGAGTTCGAAAACCTTTTAACGCAGGATGAAGAACTGAAGCAATATCTTGCCGACTATTATGATATACATAGTAGCTTGCAAATGGAACTGGCCGATGACCAGGGCAGGAAAGCTTTGGAAGAAACGTTAGATAGGCTAAACGACGATCATTTTAAGGCAGAGCAACCAAAAGTGCTAAAGCTGAGCTCTCATTTGAAGTGGATATCTTCGGCAGCTGCGGTTTTAATCATTGGTTTGTTTATTTGGTCGCCATGGAAAGGTGATTTGTATGAGCAATTTCATACTACATCACAAATGAATGTGACCGAACGTGGGGTAGAAGTGAGTGAGTTGGACAAAGCTGCAACATTTTTTAATGCCCAAAAGTATAATGAAGCCAAAGCTGCTTTAGCAAAACTGAACGCCGCTGATCCTGCGAATGCAATGGTGGCCTATTATTATGGGGTAAGTTTAGTAGAAACCAATGAGCTTGCTAAGGGTAGGGTGATGCTAGAAGATTTATTTAAAGGACAATCTGTTTATAAATATGATGCTGCTTACGCCATGGCTATGAGCTATTTGAAAGAGAATAAAAAAGCAGATGTTAAGTTTTGGTTAGAGAAAATTCCTGACGGAGCGGTACAGTATGATAAAGCACAAAGTTTGTTGAAGAAGTTGTAGTTTGTTTTTGTTCTCAATTTTTGTCATACATTTGTATTACGTTTTGTGTTAAGTTAGTTCAGTCAAAATTTATTTAAACAACTCGTATTAGCCCAAAGATGTTGCGACCTTCTTTGGGTTTTTTATTTCATTATGCTGTAATAATTACGTCTTTATTATTTTATTTCAGTTAATCATTTCTTAATCTTATTTTGGCTTAATGATTATCGTCACTTTATTTTGTTGGTTTGCATCAAATAAATTGACTGATAAAGATTTAAGTTTGCATCAACTAAACTAATAACAACCAGAAATAGCATATCTAATGCCCATCAGTGCTAAGCAGCCTATTAAGACCAATTGGTTCATTTTACATCCAAAGCTTTCGGCTTCCCTTTTTTTCGTAGTACTTATTTCTATTATTTCACTAATTGCTCAGCAACGTTATCTTATTGTTAAAGAAAATCGTGAAAAGGGAATAGATATAATGTTAGAAAGTGTTGAGTTGAGGTTACAGCAATTGCTCAAAAACAGTCAGAATATTACATTAACCTTAGCGCTAACACTAGATCAATCTGGAAAGCCGCGAAACTTTAATGCCGTAGCAGCCGAGATTATAAAAGGAAATCCATATTTGCAAGCCGTTCAGTTAGTGCCAAATGGGGTAATTAAGTATACCTACCCGCTGGAGGGAAATGAGCAAGCTTTAGGTTTAGATTTGTTTAAGCTGGAAGATGTAAACTCGGCAGCAGCAAAAAGGGCAATAACAACAAAGAAGATTTACTTTCAAGGGCCGGTAACGCTAGTGCAAGGGGGAGAGGGCGTTATTGGTAGGTTACCGCTTTACATCGATACTAAATTTTGGGGTTTTTCGGCGGTAGTAATTAAACTAGATGAGCTTCTAAAAGCTGCCGGAATTGATAATGCAAATCAGCAATATTATAAATTTCAATTTTCTAAAGTAAACCAGCTAACGGGTATCGAGGAATATTTCTTGCCTGGAGGAATAAACATTGCTAACGCTTATAAGAGCAAGGTTTTTGAAGAAGGAGATTGGAAAATTTATCTTACCGATATCCGTCCAATTTATGCGGATTACCAGTTGGGTTCTTTAGCTGTTTTTGGTGTGCTTGTTTCGGTGTTAGCTGCTTATCTTTTGCTGCGACTTTTGAAAAAGCAAGCACAGCTGTATGTAACCTTAGACAAGCAGGCTGATATGTTATTTACTGCCGAAAGTAAATATAAAACCATCTTTGACCATGCTGCAATTGGCATTGGAAGGGTAAATTCTATTACTGGGGAGTTTTTAGAAGCTAATGCTTTTTTGTGCGATTTGTTAGGGTATTCGAGTGCTGAGCTTACGCACAAAAAGATTAAAACCCTTATACATAGCAATGACCTAGCTGGCGATGCTCATAGTTTTAAACGTTTACTAAGCGGCGAAATTAAGCAGTTTTCTTCTATCCGTAGGTACATCAATAAAAAGGGAGAAGTGATTTGGGCTAATGCCATTATAAGTCCGTTGTGGAATGAAGGGGAGCCTCCAAGTAACCATATCATTATTATAGACGATATTACCCGCCAAGTGGCGTATGAAGAGAAATTGATTGCATCGCAGAAGCACATTGAAGAGTTGGTGAACTCAATTGAAGGTATTGTTTGGGAAGCATCTATACAAGACAATTTCGCAAATACTTTTGTAAGCAGCAAAGTGTTTGATATTTTGGGTTACACACCTGATGAATGGAGTTCTGAGCTAGGATTTTTTATTAAAAAGCTTCACCCAGATGATCGAGATAGAGTTATAACTTATTTAGAGAACGAACTGTTTCTTAGGAAACATCACGAGCATGAATACAGAATGATCGCCAAAGATGGTTCTGTTGTTTGGATACGCGACACCTTGACATTAGAACCAAGAATAGAAGCTCCTGAAAAGTTAAGAGGTATCATGATGGATATTACTGTTTTGAAGGAAGCGGAAGAGACGCTGCACAAATCATACGAACTTGTGAATGAACAAAATAAGCGACTCCTCAATTTTTCATATATCGTGTCACACAACTTGCGCTCTCATGCAAGTAACATTGATGGTATTAGTGCTTTAATTAGCAATGCAGATACGCATGAAGAGCGAGATGAGATGATTAAGCTGATGCGTAAAGTTGTGGTTAATTTAAATGATACACTATACAACCTCAATAGCATTGTCAATATTCAAACTAGTATCAACATGGTGAAAGAGTCTTTGAATTTGTTAGCTTATGTGAACAATGCTATACAAACTCAAGAGGCGCAAATACTAAGTAAAAATGCCGAATTGGTTATTAGTTTAGCAGACGATGTGTTTGTGTATTTCAACAAGGCTTACTTAGAAAGTGTGTTGTTAAATTTAATTTCTAACGCGTTAAGGTATAGTCACGCTCTGCGCAAACCAATTATAGAAATTAGTTGTGAGCCTATTGGTGCTGGTTATATTTTTAGCATTAAAGATAATGGTGTAGGCATAGATTTAACTAAGAATGGCGACAAGCTGTTTGGCTTAAACCAGACTTTTCATGGCAATGCCGATGCAAGAGGGTTCGGGCTTTTCATCACTAAAAATCAGATCGAAGCTATGGGCTACACCATAGAAGTAGAAAGTGCTTTGGGAGAAGGTACTACATTTAAAATTCTGTTTACTTAGGTTCGTTTGCACATAGACATCGAACAAAACACCCTGAGTGCTGTTTTGTAAAAGCAAACATTAGAACCTAAAATGAAAGTAATTCCATATTTGATAGCAATTGCTATGCTCGCATCTTGTACTTCAAATCAAGAAAAGCGAGTGCAGCAAAAAGATAGTTTAGTAAGTGAAACAGTGGTTGATACGAGTGACGTTAAGGTAACGACTACAATTAACAGCGTAGCTGATATACAAAATGCTTATCAGGAAGTCACCAAACTGCACGCGAATAGATCCTTAGACTCAACTTCGTTTAAGTATGATTGTAATGGCGAAAAAGGTGGTACTGTAGATTATTTTACAAAAAATGGAAAATTAATGATGGTTGTTCATCGATATCATGAGTATGACCACCATGAAGCAGAAGATCAGTACTTTTTGAATGACGGCAGCCTTTACTTTTTACATCAAAAAACCTTGAGTTGGTCGTTTGATAGTGGGCCTGACGGTGCAACACGTGACCAGATCACAGAACAGCGCAGTTATTTACTTGACAATAATGTAGTGAAGTGTCTCGAAAAGAAGTACGAAATTAGAAAGCACGCAGGCGTTAATCCAAATCCAGACAGTGTAGCGAATAAGGAAGTTGACTGCAAAAGGTTCAAATCGCCTATGGCTACATTCGAAAAACTAAAGCTTTATTGGAAAAGTGAGCCACCAGCTTGCCTAACGCTTTAAACGCTTTGTTTGTTATTTCTACTAACAATATAACCAAACAGTGCCGCTGTAAAAAACATTAACAAACCATATACAGCAGGCGGAATGCTCATCTCGCTATTGTTAAGTACATTTAATGCGATGTAAATAGCTAAAGTACCATTGTGGATTCCGATCTCCATTCCAATTGCGATAGCCTGTTTTTTGCCAATTTGAAATAGCATCGGTATAAAATAACCCAGCACCATGCTAATCACATTGAAAGCTAAACTTGCCAGGCCCACTTGTTGAAAGTAGTCTAAAAAGTTTGCCCTTTCTTTAAGAATGGCACCAACTATAATCAGCACTAAAAAAATTGCTGAGAGTATCTTAACTGGTTTTTCCAATCTTTTCGCAAAAGCAGGCGCTTTGTGATTGATAAACATTCCTATGCCAACCGGTACTAAAACAATAGCGAAGACTTCAATAATCTTGCTAAACTGCATTGGTACAACCTGTCCGCTTTGCATAAAATGTGCAATAGCAAAATTCACGATGAAAGGTAAGGTGAATAAGGTAAGTACGCTGTTTACGGCGGTTAGCGTCACGTTTAGTGCTACATCGCCTTTGGCCAAATGACTAAATAAATTTGCGGTAGCTCCGCCTGGTGATGCAGCCAAAAGCATTAAACCAACAGCAAGGGCTGGAGGCAAGTTAAATGCAATGGTAATGCTAAAGCATACTACGGGTAATATCACCATTTGGCAAAGCAATCCTATAAAAACGGCTTTCGGATAAAGTACCACTCTTTTAAAGTCGTTCATAACGAGGCTCAATCCCAAGCCGAGCATAATGATACCTAAGGCGATAGGCAAGAATAGCGTTAATAAAGCACTTTGTTCCATTCGGTTTTGATTTGGTTAATTAAAACTACAATTTTATAATTGCTTTTGAAACCAACACAGAATGGTAAAACGAAAAAAGCCCCGATTTACATCGAGGCTTTCCTTTTTTCTTTTCGAAAAGATTATTTTGCTAAAGATGCTAATACTGCATTGTTTTTAGCTAATTGATCTTTTGTAGATTGCTTAGAACGGCTACCTAACTCTAGATTAGTTGCCAATTTCAAATTTTTCACTTCTAAACGAGAAACAGTTTTATTGTATCTGTCTTTTCTTTTTAATCTGGTAACTGCCATGATAATAAGCTTTATTTCTTTATTAATATTTTAATCTTGAGGTCGAGAGCGGATTCGAACCGCTGTACAAGGTTTTGCAGACCTCTGCCTAGCCACTCGGCCACTCGACCTTTCTTTTCAAGGTTGCAAAAATAGCAATTAAAAATAAGCTTCCAAACTATATGCGATAAATTGTTCAATTATTTTTTGACGATGGTACAGTAGTTCATTAGTTCAATGACTCATTTGTTCATAGGTAGCGAGCTCAACAGATTTTGCTAAGCCTAATTAAACTGCAAACTGAGAACTAGAAACCGCTACTGGTCTCTACTAATCTCGCTACAGAAAATAGCTGCTGATACCGCTACATTTAAAGATTCAGCTGCTCCAATTCGAGGAATAGTTATTGGAACGCTGATTTTCGCTATCAACTCTTTGCTAATACCGTGACCTTCGTTGCCCAATAAAATTAGTCCTTCGTTTTCCCATTGGGTTTTATAGATGTTCTGTCCGTCTAAAAGTGCACCATAAATAGGTAATTTAGCTTCCTTCAAAAACTCATTTAGTTGGGTATAACGTACAGTTACTCGGCATAACGAACCCATGGTAGACTGAACTGTTTTTGGGTTATAAGCTTCCACCGTATTTTCAGAACAAATAATGTTTTTAATGCCAAACCAATCTGCGGTTCTAATGATCGTTCCAAAGTTGCCCGGATCTTGCACATCATCAAGTACTAAAGAGAATTGATTTTTAAGATCTTGAAAATTAATCTCCTTTACAAGAGGAATGTGTACTAAAGCCAATATACTTTGTGGCGTTTGTAGTGTACTGATCTTTTGCAACTCGGTTTCTGTTACTTCAAATAAGTTTATATTTGCACTAACTTTAGGTAAAGTAGCCGATATTTTTGGAGTGTAGTAAATGCTATGTAGTTGATAATCAGATTTTAAAAATTCTACAATAGATTTTATACCTTCAATTATGAAAATTCCGTTTTCTTTACGGTACTTTTTTTGATGAAGCGATTTAATAAAACTGATCTGAGATTTTGAAAGCATATAAAAACTACAATAAACAGGACATTCAACTTCTTGCAATATTACTATTTATTCTTGTTTTTATAGCAGGGTGTGCTTCAACAAAATATATTGAAGACTATCAGGCCATTGTTAAAAAGGTAAATATAGATAGCGTAGGTAAGGAATATGAAGAGGCTGCGTATATGTATGTACAAAAAGATATCAAACCTGTGGAGGGGCTAGGTATCAATGTTGCCATTTACAATGTCTTCAATACCAAAGATGGCAAGTATCGCAAAACGAACATTAAACCTTTAGGGTCGCCGCCGCCAATTTTAGATAGCACGCTGGTAGAGATTTCTCGCACTCAAATCGAAAAGTTTTTTAAAAGTAAGGGCTTCTTTAACACCAAGGTAAAATCTGAAATTGAAGTGAAGGACAAAAAGGCTACTTTAACCTTTACCGCCAATACGGGTGAGCCTTTTATGGTTAATAAAATTACCCATGAAATACCCGATGAAGCTGTTAAATCATTATACTTTGGTTCAAAAGATAAGTTTTCGCATTTGCGGGAAGGAATGCAGTATGATGAAGATTCTTTATCTACTGAAAGGGAAGAAATTTATAAATTGATGCGTCAAAATGGCTACTATGATTTTGTAAGGCCTTATGTGAGATTTTCTCCAGATTCTAATCAGAACAATAATAAGGTAAGCGTAAAATTGATCATCGACGAGCCTTTAGATAGTACCATTAACAAACATCAGATTTATAAAATAGGTGAAACAAATATCATTGTTGCACCAAATAGCGATGGTTTTACAGACTCACTTACCTTAAATAAGCGAAGTTTTAATGGACTACGTTATACTGATCTATCGGGCAAGTTTCGACGAAACCCTATCACCCGTTATAATTTTATAAGGTATGGCGAAAACTACAATATCGATAATGAAACTTTGACTTACGATAGACTGTACGACCTCAATATCTTTAAAAATGTAAAAATCGATTACCTAAAAAATAAGGATACAGCTGGTGTAGTTAATCCTGTTATTTTGCTTATTCCGCAAAAGCGTATGAGTAACAGGATTGAGGGTGAAATACCTTTTAACGATGCGACAGTCGGGTTTACGCTGAGTAATACCTATACCAATAATAACTTTCTGAGAGGTGGTGAGCGTTTTCAGCTACAGGTAAAAGGGGGGATGCAATCGAGGCTTAACAGTATTGGCTCTATATTCTCAGATATTTACCAAAGGGACTTTTCGGTTAGTGCAAGTTTAACCGTTCCGCGTTTAATGGTGCCTTTCAGGATTCCTTTGATGGGTAAAAATGGCGTTCCGTACACTACATTTGCGAGTAGCTACTTATATGCATTACAAAAGGATATCACGGTACGTAGAATTTTTATCAACTCCATTACTTATGATTGGGTAGAAACAAAATCTAAATTACACTCATTTACGCCATTGAATTTTGAGTATCGCTTTGGTAGTGTTCTTTTGGATACAAACAACGTGGACAACATTGTAACGGCGTTAAACAATCTTTATAGCCTTTTAGTGCTTGGGCGTAAAGATTTCACCTTAGGTATGAAATATGCTTACTCCCTAAATGCAGACAAACTCTTGCAAAATAGAAGTTTCATTTATTTTAGAGGAAACATAGACATTGCAGGCAACCTATTGCAGGGTATTTCTAGGCTGATGGGTAATAGGCATAATCCTGCTCAAGACGATTTTGGAAGAGTGCTAGGTTTGCCGTACAATCAATATGTGCGCCCGGAGTTAGACATACGCTGGTATAAGAGCTTGGGAGCCGAATCGCAGTTGGTGGCAAGAATCAACACGGGCATCGGCTATGCTTATGGCAATTCTACAGATATGCCTTTTGAAAAGTTATTTTTTGCTGGTGGATCTAGTGGCGTAAGAGCTTGGCAGGCTAGAACGCTAGGCCCAGGGAACTACAATAGAGGAGAAGTAATTACTACTCCAGAAGGTAGGGCTGCAACTTTTGGCATAGACCAATTAGGGCAAATGCGTTTAGAAGGAAACTTGGAATATCGCTTTCCATTGGTTAGACGCTTTTTTGGAGGAAAATTGAGCGGCGCAACCTTTTTAGATGCAGGTAACATTTGGAATATTTCTCCTAACAACCCTCAGCCAGAAACCAATTTCAAATTCGACAAGTTAGGGCAGCAAATAGCACTGGGTACAGGTTTAGGATTTAGATATGACGTTCAGTTTTTCGTATTCAGGTTCGATATCGGTTTGAAATTGAAAGATCCTCAGTTTGATGGTGACGAACAATGGGTAATCGGTAAATTCATTAACGGCGGTAAAGCTTTCAAAGCAAATTACTTTAGTACGCACAGTCCAGATAGATATCGCTTTATGCAATACAATTTTGGTATCGGTATGCCGTTTTAATCAATATTTTTTTCTTTCTCAGTTAATCAGTTAACCCTCATATGAGGTTTTTTAGGTAATCAAATATCGTTTCGAAATAAGTTGAAATGTTTAGACCGTTGCTATAGCTAAAGAAAAAGAAGATTAGAAACAGCACCACTGCCATGTAAATGAACTTCTTGAACGCAAAGGCCAGTAAGATGATTACTAGTGGAATAATGATGAAGAACATCCTACTAATGGTAATTGGATTTAAATCGCCATCTTTTTTGTACACGTAAAGCAATTTGCTGTGCGTACCATTATCATTTTGGTGCTTAATGTAAACAAAGGTCGATTTTTCTATCGTTAAAGGTAAGATTGCAATACCATTGGTAAAGGTCAGTTGTTGCGCAAATCCGCTTACCGTAAAGCTGTAACTCCCGTTAACTTCCTCAATTGGATTTTCTAAACTATCAGCAGCTATAATTGCTATTTTGCTGTTCTTTAGCAGACTTTCTTTTACAATGAAATTATTAATACCTGATGTTTGCGCAAATGCTAGGCTTGATGATAAAAACAGGCAGAATAAAACAACTAATCGCATAAATACTATTCTAAAGATCTTTTATTGTAAATTAAATATCCAATGTGCAACAGTACGCCGTGCCTACGTTTCGGCTCGTCGTACAAATTATAGCTTAAACTAACTGGTCCCAACGGCGATTGATAAACCAAGCCTGCCGTACCCGCATAACGCAATCTACTTAATTCCTTTTCGAAACCAATCTGTTGCAGCCCAATTTTTTTAAACTCTTGATACGGTAAAAATACATAACCTTCTACACGAAAATCAAATTTTCTTTGCAGGTTGATAATATTTTTAACGCCGGCGGCTCCGTAATTGAAAGCTCTAAAATGTTCCAAAAACGATGATCTGCTATCTTGCAGTGGGTAAAATGCTGGCGCAGCTAATAAAGTTGAGTAATAATTGCTGTACAAAGACTGATTTGAGGCCACAACTTCGGCTAAATAGCCTAAACTATAATTTTTGGTATGTAAGAAATAGTTTTCGTAACTAAATTTAGCCTGTATCCATTGTCTTAAGTTTCGTTTAATATTAGGCGCCATGCTTGGCCCAAAACTATTCGCTTGAATATTGCCAGGGTAGTAATTCTCTCTTCCGGTGGTGTAGTTCACGTTAACCGAAATGTTTCTGCCCGCAGTTGGATATTGCTTACGGTTTAGCGAATTCTTTTCAAAAGTAATTCCAGTTCTAAACCCATTAAAAATGGTCTTGTCTAAAACATCACCAACATTAAAATTCCCAGTTGGACTATAATTATCACTATTGTTGATGAATGCAGCGTTAATGATAATTCTTGCATTACGGTTAAGTGGCATCCCAAATTTCAAATCTATTTTACGGTCGGCCTGGTCAATGTAAACTGGTGTAGGGTTTTCTACGAAAATCTTACTTGTATTGTAGTAATTCCAGTTATTGTAAGTAAGCTCACCACCTAAAAAAAGTGGTAATTTAGTAGGGAAATCTATTCTGCCGCCTAGTTGCACCGATTCGTAAAAACGACCAGAATAGAAATTAGATGAAAATGTATATGCCCTGCGGTTAAGGTAGTTGTACTGTACCCCTAAAAATACATTGCTAATAGGTCGGGTTGAGATGTTTCCCCCAAAATCAATTTTTAAACTTTTTTTAGGTTGTGCTATAATTTCAAAATTGTAGCTATCGGTAGGGGCGTCGTAGGTAATCTTTGGATAAATCGCTTCAAAAACTTCATCGGCTACCAATTTGTAATAACCTCTTTTGATATCGTTTAAATCAAAATTTTCATTGTCGCTTTTAAATAGGCGTTCAACATATTTTCGCTGTTGCGCATTTACGCCTCGTACCAAAACGTTGCTAAATACCAATTCAGATTTTTTAAGGTTAAAGCTTATCCGTTTTTTTAACAATTCTTTGGTGTCAACCCTACGTTTGATAGAAGCCTTTATTTTATCCATTTCGGCTATCGTGGCATCATAGCCTTGTTTAATTAACTCGGCAACAGGCAAAAAATTAGTAGAACTGAAATCGGATAGGTTGGGTTCTATATAAATTCCGTTTTCTCCAACTAAGGTAGAATCCGATTTGGAGAGGAACATATAAACTAGAAATCTGTTCATCAGCCGATCGTCGTCTTTCGGATATTCGTTAAAGGTTTTAGATGATACATTTGCGCCAATAATGAAATCTGGTTTAAATTCCTTCTGCATTACATCTGCTGGGAAATTATTGTAAATGCCGCCATCAAATACAAACTTCTCATCTAATTTTATTGGTCTGTAAATTAAAGGAACAGTCATACTTGCCCTCACAGCTTCTGCCAAACTACCTTTACTTACCGTAATACTTTTTTGAGATAAAATATCTGAAGCCATGCAGCGGTAGGGTACAAATAAGTTATCGAAATTATCTTTTGCAGTAGCCGATGCCTGCGAAAAGAGTTCTAACAAAGCAAAATTAAGCGGAATGTCGTTAACTAAATTAGGGCGGAAACTCAGGCGTAA
The DNA here is from genome assembly GCF_057652195.1 of Pedobacter sp. T50_32. Classification (NCBI taxonomy): domain Bacteria; kingdom Pseudomonadati; phylum Bacteroidota; class Sphingobacteriia; order Sphingobacteriales; family Sphingobacteriaceae; genus Pedobacter; species Pedobacter sp. T50_32. Next base: position 62,267 of record NZ_JBYFBY010000010.1, read on the forward strand.
ACTAGTGTCAATTGCCATTTTTGCAGTTAGCATCGAAGGGTTTGGTGTCGATTTCTGAAAGTAATAGCTGTAATCGCTTTGGTAGCGACCGCTTACCCAGTCTTGAAAATCATTACTTAATGCTATTTTTTCAATTTGATCTGGTGAATAGCCAGAAGCGTACATTGCGCCAACGATAGCGCCCATAGATGTTCCAGTGATGTAATCTATTGGGATGTTGTTTTCTTCAAGTGCTTTTAGTGTGCCAATGTGAGCAAGCCCCTTTGCACCACCGCCGCTAAAAACCAACCCAACTTTTTGTGCGTTTAGTTTTATAGAGATAAATATTAGCGATATGGTAAACAAGTATTTACAAAGCATGCTTCATAAATATACCTATTTTTAGATGATAATTAATTTTAATTGGGGATGGTTTCAGGGAAATCGCTTTTTAGAAATCAAAAAGGATTTGGCTAAAGCCATATTGTAATCTTTTATATAGTCCGTTGGCTGAAGCCAAACGGCAATTAATTGTCTTATGTCGGTTCATTGCCGTCCCATTTATGGGACGGATATTTAGGCAAACAAACAAGGCTTTAGCCAAAATTGTTATTAAGAGCGATTTCCCTGAGGGTGGTCTTTATTAATTGTTCTCTTCGATAGGCTATACTATCCTTTTTTGTCTTTCTTTTTGCCGTAATTCCAAGGGCAATGTTTGCATTTATTTTTACAGCAATAACCTCGCTTTAAATGATACGCTGCGGTAAACACCATCAGTCCGTCTTCATTAAAATAGAAATCTTCGCCTTCTTTCATTGTTTAAATAATAGAACAATCTACTGGATTTTAGTTTAATATTTTTACGGCAAGCTGGTCTTTAAAATGGTCTTTCAACTGTTTCCCGTCGCCGTGTAAAGTCCACACTTCTTTTGGTTTAACTTCGTTGATGGTTGTGATAATACCGTTCCAGTCTACGTGATCGGAAATATAAAGATGTATGCCATTGCCTTGTTGTAAATACTTCCACCCTGTGGCAAAAACTCTAACTACGTTAATGGCTCGTATGTAGCTGTTAAAAACCATTGGTGGAACTAGGTAGATGTTGCCTTCCAAGTTTTGCTTCATTATTTTTCTGTCGTAAACTTGATAATTGCCGAGTGATATGCCTAATTCCTCGTAAATATTTACGAATGGCATCACATTATGATGAACAAGTATTTTTTTGTCTTGGCAATGTTTATTGATTAGCGAAATTAAACGCTGACTTTTTCCGAGGGCATAAGCGCCCAACATGATGTTGCTATTCACGGCATTTAGCTTCTTAATTTCGTCTTCCGCATTTGGATGAGTAACATTCGGATCAGCAAATGTTGTTTCTGTAATCAATACATCTGCTTCCACAAATTCAATAGGTTCGCAAGTGCTGTCTGGTTCAATTTTGTAATCGCCAGTGTATAAATATCTGATACCTTGATGTTCCATTAAAACCATTGCGGAGCCAAGAATATGTCCAGCAGGGTAGAAACTAATCTTAACACCATTGAGATCAAATTTTTGACGATAGTCTTGGATCTCAAAATTTGCTGCGGCGAATTTCTTATACCGATGCTGCATAAAAAGCTGAGTGGCTTTGGTACAATAAACGTTTTGATTGCCGCTTACTGCATGATCTCCATGAGCATGAGAAATAACCGCATCGACTACAGGTTCTTGTGGATCTAAATAGAAGTTGCCGTAACTGCAATATAGTCCAGTTTTGGTTAGGGTAATAAAATCTTGAAGTATATGGTTGGTCATTGATTGTATTGGTAGGTTTTGATGCGTGTCGAAGCCTATTTAATTTTTAAAAACTCTTGGTGCAAATCTAAAACTTGGAGGATAATAGATTTACTTTCACTGTTCTCAATAAAGTAATCAGCTAATTTCAACTTTTGTTTGTCGGTAAATTGCTTGCCCATTCTGGCCAATACTTGCTCTTCGCTTACTTTATCTCTCTTGGTAACCCTTTCAATTTTTAAAGCGTGTGGCGATGTCACCAAGATGTTTTTATCGCACATTTCGTAAGAACCACTTTCGAACAAAAGCGCAGCTTCTTTAATAGAATAGGGTAGGTGTTTAGGTAGTTTGGCGTCCCATTTATCAAAAGCTCTAAATACAGCAGGGTGTACCAAAGCATTTAGTTTCATTAATTCTGCCTCATTATTAAATACGATGTTGGCAATATACTTATTGTTTAAGATATTGCCTTCCAGATAGCTCTCCGATCCAAAAGTATCTCTCACACCATCCATTAAAATATTGTCGGTGGTCATAATTTGCTTTGCTACGGTATCAGCATAAAAAATAGGAATGCCTAAAGTTTCAAAAACTCTACAGATAGTTGTTTTTCCACTTCCAATTCCGCCAGTTATTCCAATTTTTAGCATTATTTTTCGATGATAAAATCTACATTACTGGGAGAAATACTTACCAATTTTGAGAACTCTGGTAAGGTAGTCACCTTTACAGAAAGTTTAGTGTGCTTTAAAACTTTCCATTCATTTAAATCTACGACAGCTTTCAATGAATTATCGACCTTTGCGTAATTAGATAAGGCAACTAATAATGTAATCTTAACTTTTTTAGGGTACAATTTTACATCATAATATTCTTTGTTATTAAGGATAGTTAAAGGTACCTCAATTGTTTTCTCCGTAAACTCATCTACAGTGAGTTTTACACCAACATTGTTAGGGTAAATGCTCACATTACTGATGGCATTTCTAAGCACATTTACCCTGGTTTCAACACTTTCTTTGATATCAGTAAGCTTTAAGCTGTCTGTATGCCAAATGTGTATCTTTTCTAATTCTTCCTGTGGACCAGAAATATTAACGTAAGAAGGTGTCAACTTAATTTCTCTAGCAATTCCGTGTTGCGGTGCAAATTCAATTTGCGAAATTAGTTTTAACGGAACACGTTTATTCGTTCTTCGTGAGAAATCAAAAAAGAGTGTATCTGGCTTTACCGAAATAACTTGCTGAGAAGTTTCAAGTTGTCTGTTGATCTGATCTAATTGCTCTGAAAAGACGACATAGCTTCTACTGTTTAACTTCTGTAAACTCACATTAATGGAAGGTGGTTTAATCCTTAATCTCGCAAAAAGTAATTGCCAACCGGTACCTTCTACTTTTAAGTCAACCGTATCTGGTTGTAGCGCTTTAAAAGCCTTGCCCTGAGGTTCATCTTTATAAAGAAGTTCAGTTTGTACGGTATACGGGTATTTTTTGTTTAAAGCCATAAACAACCAAGCGCCAACCGCACATAACATGCAGATGAGTACAGCGCCGAAACGCTTTTGCTCTAGCTTGGTTAATTTAATAAAGGGCATATGGTAAAATTACAATAAAAAAGCCACTCCGAATATATCGAAATGGCGCTATTTTATGATAGCACAGAAATCTTGTTACATCATGTAGTACAAAAGCTGTGTATCTGTGGCTTGTTTTTATGCTTTAGGAGCTGCAGCTTTTGTAGCATCTAAAGAGATAGCAGATTTGTCGAAACGGATTTTACCACCACCTTCTGTTTCAATAAGGAAAGTAGTTTCTGCAGCACCTACAATTCTACCGTGAATACCTGCAGTCGTCACAATTTTATCGCCAACTTTAAGCTCTTCAACCATTTTTTTATGGTCTTTTGCTTTTTTCATTTGTGGTCTGATCATGAAGAAATACATCACTACTGCCATTAAACCAAACATAATTAATGTTTGTGTTCCTGAACCTCCTGCTTGTAAAATTACTGTTGATATCATTTTTTGGTTAATTGTTTTAACTGATTAAATTGTTTTAATTGTCTTGTTGTTTGCATTTAGTGTTCCTCCCCTTGGTGAGGTTAGAATTGGCCTACTTCTCTAAGATATTGCCCACTAAGTGTAACTGCTCAAATGCTGGGTTTGCATTAGATGTAATAGTTACTACTTTATCTTGTAAACCTAACTTACCAGCACTATCAAATACCACCTTAATTATACCTTCTTCTCCTGGTTTAACAGGTGCCGAAGGATACTCTGGTACGGTACAACCGCAAGTTGCAGATGCGTTGGTAATAATTAAAGGTGTTTTGCCGACATTCTTAAACTTGAATTCGTAGCTTACTTTTTCGCCTTGTTTAATATCGCCAAACTCAAATATCGCTTTTTCTACTTGTACTTTTGGTGCATCAGCCTCTGCAATTACGGGTGATCCTGTAGATGTAGTGTCTGTAGTAGTTGTTTCGCTTTCTGTTGTCTTGTTTTGGCATGCGCTAAACGCAACTGCACAAATAGCAATTAAAAAGAATTTTTTCATTGTGTTGTCGTTGTTGTTGAGGGAGTTTGAAAGTTGAAATGTTGTAGCTTAGGATGCTTAGTTGCAAACCTAATTACCCATTTTCTCATTCAAAATTTCTATTCCTCTATTAAACCTCTACCTAATTTTTTAATACTGTTGTTTTTCTTAAGATCGTTTAAAATCTTGTCCAAGATACCATTTATAAAAGTATTACTTTTCGGAGTACTGTAATCTTTTGATAATTCTAGGTATTCGTTAATCGTTACCTTAACAGGGATAGAAGGGAAGTTCATCATTTCACAGATGGCCATTTTCATCAAAATAGTATCCATTAATGCAATACGTTCCGATTCCCAGTTCTTTGTTCTTTCTGCAATTAATGCTTGATATTTGTCATCGTTTTTAAGCGTATAAGCAAAAAGATCTTGTACAAAAGTACTATCTTCTCTCCAGTCGGCACTAATTGGGGTTAGTTTGTTTTTCAGGGGATCTTCAGACTCGAAATTCTTTAAAGTTTTAGCAATCATTCCCTGCATGACCTCACGGTCTACTGGCCAATTGATAAACTTATCTTCGAAAGCTTGTACAACATTTACGTTTTTCAACAACATTTTACGGAAAATGAACTTGATGATTTCCTTTGAACTTTCTAAGGTTTCTTCAAAATCTTCCGCTAAATAAGCTTGGTATTCTTTGCTCTCCTTTAATTTATTGAAGATAGCCTTCACCAACTCAGGGTCAGAAAACCAGTTGATTTGATATTTATTTACAGCAGCAACATACTCTGGGTTATGCTTAAGTACATTAACAAATTTGTTGTGAAGTAATTTTTGATTTGGATTTAAATCTTCGGCGCTTGGCAAGTGTTTGTTTGCTCTTTCGATAGCGTCGTTGGCAGTGTACTCTGTAACATCTACAATAAGTGCCAGCATTGAAATGTACATCTGATTTACTTCATCAATACTTTTCATCAGCGTTTTCTGAGCGCTAACTGTATCTCTCTTCTCAGTAGTGTGCCAAGCGAAAATGTTTTGCAGGGCTTTAATTCTTAAGTGCCTTCTATTTAACATGAATGTAAGAACGAGTGCGGTTTAAACCGCATTGTTTGTATAAAATTAATTAATATGACGATTTGATTTTCTTAATATCTTCGATGCGCTTTTCAGCGATACGCGATGCGGCTAAATTTGTTGGTATATTTTCTGATTTTGATAACTTGATTACTTCTCTGGTAGCTTCGTAAATGTTTTCGGTAAGCTGTATGGTGCGTTTCTTGCCAAAGCCAGTTAATTCCGAATAGCAACTGATGATGCCTCCTGCGTTAATTAGATAATCTGGAGCATACAAAATTCCTTTATCATGCAAGATTTGACCATGAACTTTTTCGTCTGCCAGTTGGTTGTTCGCCGAACCAGCAATGATAGCAAACTTCATGGTTTTTAATGTTCTATCGTTAACGGTAGCACCTAAAGCGCAAGGGGCATAAATATCAGCACCAATGTTGAAGATTTTATCAGCCTCGATAGCCTTTGCTTTATATTTGCGAGCAATAACTCGCATTCGCTCTTCGTTAATATCGGTAACATAAACCTCTACGTTGTCATTTCTTAGTAACTCTACTAAATGCTCTCCAACATTACCAGTACCTTGTACCACTACCGAACGACCAGCTAACTCATCTGTACCAAAAACCTCCTTAACGCAAGCTTTAATACCTAAGTAAACGCCTTTTGCTGTATACGGAGCAGGATTTCCAGCACCGCCTAATGACTCGGGAACACCAGTAACATGTTGTGTTTCCATACGGATATACTCCATATCACGTACAGTTGTGCCTACATCTTCACCAGCAATAAATTCTCCGTTTAAGTTTTTTACGAAACGCCCAAAACTGCGCATTAAAGCTTCAGTTTTTTGTCTTCTTGAGTCGCCGATAATTACCGCTGTACCACCACCAACATTTAAACCCGCAATGGCCGCTTTGTAGGTCATTCCTTTAGATAAACGAAGTACATCTTCTAAGGCTTCGGCTTCCGAGTTGTAGTTCCACATTCTAACACCGCCCAAAGCAGGGCCTAAAGTAGTGTCGTGTATAGCGATGATAGCCTTCAATCCTGTAGTAGGATCGTTGCAAAATACCACTTTTTTGTGGCCAGATTGGCTTAATTGCTCTAAGATAGATTGATTAGAAGAACTTATTTCCGGCATACAAATAACGTTGAAACGTACGCTGCAAAACTAATACAAAAAAACGATTAAAGCTAAGCAGATTTTAAATAAGTAGTCAGTTATCAGTTTTCAAATCTCAGTTTACAGTTGTCAGTTTACAATTCACAGTTTATAAGTTTGCTGTTGTCAGTTTAAAGTTTACAATCACAGTTAAACCAAATAACCAATTTAAACAGTTAACCAAGTATCTTAACTTTACAACCTTCCAACAATAAAACAATTCGACAATAAAGCAATTATCTTAACTTTGCTACGCATGAAACACCTCTTTTACCTCAATAAATATTTTGTTAAATACAAATGGAGAATTTTACCAGGTGTTTTGTTCGTAGTAATTTCTAATATTTTTGGAGTTGTGCCAGCGCAGGTAATTGGTCACGCTTTTAATCTAATCACAGAAAATATTGCCATTTACAGGCTGTATAATGGTTTTGATAGGCAAACAATTGTATATGATATTTTCGGATATAGCCTGCTGTTTTTCGGTGCACTGATCTTATTTCTGTATTTACTAAGAGGGTTATTCCTGTTTTTCATGCGCCAAACCATCATCCTTATGTCGCGTCATATAGAGTTCGACATGAAAAATGATATTTATGCGCACTATCAGAAACTTAGTTTAGGTTTTTACCGTAGAAATAACACCGGCGACTTAATGAACCGCGCTACAGAAGATGTAAATAGGGTACGGATGTATGTTGGTCCGGCGATTATGTACGCCATCAATACAACAGTGCTTTTCTGTCTGGTGATCTACTTCATGTTTTCGGTAAACAGCACTTTAGCTATTTACGCATTGTTGCCGCTACCAATTTTGGTGGTTGCTATTTACTATGTGAATACGATTATAAATCATAAAAGCGAAAAAATTCAAGAGCAATTATCCCGTTTATCTTCGTTTGTACAAGAACGGTTTTCGGGTGTTAGGGTGATGAAATCTTACGTACGAGAAGCCCAAGCACAAGAAGTTTTTGCGGAGGAAAGTAATGCCTACAAGAGAAACTCGATGGGCTTGGTTAAAGTTCAGGCATTTTTCTACCCTACAATGTTATTGCTAGTTGGTATAAGTACTATTTTAACCATTTACATTGGCGGGCAGCAGGTAATTAAAGGGGCAATTACGCCAGGTAATATCGCCGAGTTTATCGTTTACGTTAACCAACTTACCTTTCCTGTAACCATGTTGGGTTGGGTTACTACGCTCATTCAACGGGCAGAAGCTTCGCAAAAACGAATTAATGAATTTTTACAATTGAAGCCAGATATTGTAACGGGCAACGAGCCAATTTCACTGAAAGGAAATATAGCTTTCAAAAATGTGAGTTTTACTTATCAGGATACTGGTATTGAGGCTTTGAAAAACATCAGTTTCGAAGTGAAACAAGGACAGTTTTTGGCCATTATTGGTAAAACTGGTTCGGGCAAATCTACCTTGGCAAATCTGTTGATGCGGATGTACGACGTAAGTATGGGAGAAATTTTAGTCGATGGAAAACAGCTAGAGAAAATTGATTTGCAGGCCTACCGTTCGCAAATTGGTTTTGTGCCGCAAGAAGTTTTCCTGTTTTCTGATACGATTAAGAATAACATCGCCTTTGGTTTAGATGCCGTAGATGATACACAAGTTGAGCGAGCTGCAAAAGATGCGGCTGTTTATTATAATGTCGTAGGTTTCGATCAGCAATTTGAAACTATGTTGGGCGAACGTGGTATTACGCTCTCTGGCGGACAAAAACAACGTGTTTCTATAGCAAGGGCACTGATTAAAGAACCACAAATGCTCATTTTCGACGATTGTCTTTCTGCTGTGGATACCAAAACCGAAGAAGAAATTCTAAGTAATTTAGGTCGTTTGATGAAAGAGAGGACAAGTATTTTAATTGCCCATCGTATTTCTACCATAAAAAATGCAGATAAGATTTTGGTTCTAGATAATGGCGAAATTATTGAAGAGGGTACCCATCAAGAGTTGTTGAACTTGGGCAAAGCTTATGCAGAGCTGTATCAAAATCAGCTTTTAGAAGAAGAAAATTTATAAAATATCAAAATAAATCAACATTTACTGTTATTTCTATTTTGAAAGTTGGGAATTATTACATTATATTTACCGCAACCAAAACCACTACACACAATAATTAAAATGGGAGATTTCGACAACAAAGAGAGAGAAGAGGTTTTTTCAAAGAAAGTAAGAGCTGGTAAGCGTACTTATTTTTTTGATGTAAAAGCTACACGTTCAGGTGATTATTACCTTACGTTAACCGAGAGTAAGAAAAGATTAGAAGATGGCGTTTTTGTAAAACACAAAATTTTCTTGTACAAAGAAGATTTCGAAAAATTTACAGAAGGTTTAACTGAAACAGTAGAGTATATCAAATCTCGCCAAGAAGTTGTAGAAAAACGCTACGAATTCTCTGAAAATCCAGAATATGCAGCAAAAGCTGATGACGATTTTTCATTCTAAGAATAAGATTACCAATCATATAATCCTTCCCAATTGGGAAGGATTTTTTGTTTAAACAAATCGCCAAATTTTTAGCCACAGATACACAGATTAGGACTTGATTTTTTTGATGAATTTATTCCTATTTTAAAATATAAATAAATTCATCTGTGTCTCTGTGGCAAAGAAAACTCCCAAAAATTATGAAACAGTTATCCGTATTTTTTGTAGCCTGTTTAATATCCTTCACTGCTTTTGCTCAAACGGAAAAGGTAGATGCCAAGCTCGATAAAATGATCGCCGATTTAGCCAAAGGTTTTAATGGCGATGTGGGGATCTATGTGAAATCCTTAAAAACGGGAAAAATAGCTGCGCTAAATGCTGATACCATTTTTCCAACGGCAAGTATGATCAAAGTGCCGATCACTTGCGGTGTTTTTGATAAAATTGAGAAAGGCGAATTAGATTATAAAGCGCAGTTAACTTATAAAGACAGTTTGCTTTATGCTGGTGAGGATATTCTTGGTTCGTTTAAAAATGGAGAGAAAATTTGGCTAACTAAAGTGTTAATGCTGATGATTACTACGAGCGATAATACGGCAAGTTTATGGTGCCAAAGTTTAGCTGGAACTGGTGTGGCTATCAACCAACTGATGGAACAGTACGGCTTGCAACATACACGAGTAAATTCTAGAACTCCGAACCGCCAAGCTAATCAGCGTAAATATGGCTGGGGGCAAACCACGCCAAGAGAAATGGCAACTTTACTGACCTTAATTAGAGACGGCAAGATGATTAGCCCGGCAGCTTCTGAGCGTATTTACAGAAACCTGATCCGTATTTATTATGATAAGGAAGCATTGTCCGAAATTCCACCTTACGTTCAAGTAGCTTCTAAATCGGGTGCTGTTAACGCATCTCGGTCTGAAGTTGTTTTGGTAAATGCACCGCACGGCGACTACGTTTTCTGCATCACTACTAAAAACCAGAAAGATACTAGGTGGCAATACGACAATGAAGGCGAAGTGCTAGTGCGCAATTTGAGTAAAATGCTTTGGAACTATTTCGAGCCTAAAAGTAAGTGGGAACCAGCAAAAGGCATGGAAAAGTATCACTAAGATCTAAATTCCACCTAAAACTGCTGAGAATAACGTGACAACGTAAAGGCCTACAAATACAATTGCTAATACGCCAAAGTATTTAAAAAGCGATTTTAATCTGTTCATGGCTTCGTTCAAATTTTCTTGTTCTCCGTATAGCACACCTTGTTTGGCTTTCATCGCATAGCGTACCATTAAAAGACTAGGATAGAAGATCAATAAACCATAGAATAAAAATACGATAGAAATGGTAGTGCCATCCATAGCGCCTAATTGTCCCAACATTTTAGCCATTTCAGGGTTGGCATTGATGGTTGGTCCAACGGTTAATGCTGCAAGTAATAAAAACGCTGAAATTACAAAGCCTACAATTCCTAAGAAATTCGCCCATTTGGCCATATCGTAGATGTAACTACGCATATCTTCTGTTACGATTAGCTGAGGGTGTTTTTGATTTTCTAGGTCTTGAAACTGCTCTTGATCTTCCATTGTTTTGTATTTCAAGTGCTAAGCTAGGGATTTATTTTAAATGTTCATTAGTTCAATTGCTCATTGGTTCATTTGGATTGAAATAATCATAAATCTATTGCTATCTTTGCGCCTTGATTTTAGATTGCGAACAACAATCTAAAATCGTAAATCTAAAATCTTAAATATAATGGCATTACAATGTGGTATAGTAGGTTTACCGAACGTAGGTAAATCGACTTTATTTAACTGTTTATCTAACGCGAAGGCACAATCTGCTAACTTCCCTTTCTGTACAATAGAACCAAATGTTGGCGTAATTACCGTTCCAGATGAGCGTTTAAACAAATTAACAGAACTGGTTAAACCACAACGTGTAGTTCCTAATACGATCGAAATTGTTGATATCGCTGGTTTAGTGAAAGGTGCTTCGAAAGGAGAGGGTTTAGGTAACCAGTTTTTGGGTAACATCAGAGCTACCAATGCTATTATCCACGTTTTACGTTGTTTTGATGACGGAAATATCATCCACGTAGATGGTTCTGTAGATCCTATACGTGATAAAGAAATTATCGATACCGAGTTACAGTTAAAAGATTTGGATACGGTTACTAAGCGTATCCAAAAGATAGAAAAGCAAGCAAAGAACGATAAAGATGCAAAGAAGGAATTTGATATCTTATCTGCAGTGAAAGACCACTTAGAAACTGGTAATTCTGTTCGTTCTGCAAACTTAATTGTAGAAGATTTCGAATTTATTGGTGGATTAGGTTTGTTGACGCAAAAACCAGTAATGTACGTTTGTAATGTAGATGAAGCTTCTGTAGTAACTGGAAACGCTTATGTAGATAAAGTTAAAGCTGCTGTAGCTAACGAGAATGCTGAAGTATTGATTATCTCTGCTAAAATCGAATCGGAAATTGCCGAATTGGAAGATTACGAAGAGCGTCAGATCTTTTTGCAAGATTTAGGTCTAGATGAGTCTGGTGTAGCGAAACTAATTAGAGCTGCTTACCGTTTGTTAGATTTATATACTTATTTCACTGCTGGTGTACAAGAAGTAAGAGCTTGGACAATTACCAAAGGCTTCACGGCGCCACAAGCTGCAGGTGTAATCCATACCGATTTTGAAAAAGGTTTCATTCGTGCAGAGGTAATTAAGTATAACGATTTCGTAACCTTAGGTTCTGAAAATGCTTGTAAAGAAGCAGGTAAATTAGGTGTAGAAGGTAAAGCTTATGTAGTAGAAGATGGTGATATTATGCACTTTAGATTTAACGTGTAACCCTTAAATCCCCTAAAGGAGACTTTTAATAGCAAAACGCCCTTGGATTGTATAAATTTAAGGGCGTTTGGTTTTATAAACTGATCATTATGTTTAATTGATTGGCTATCATGATTTTGAAGGTATGTATTGACGTTCAAAGCGTTTGTGAAGGAGTGGCATTTCGAGAACTTCAGCTTCACGTTTGCTTTATCGTTGAATAATGTTTTGTTGTTCAATCGAGCACTCTTTTACAAACGCTCTGTTATGGGCTGGTTTTGTTATCTAAGTGAAACGACTTTCTTGATTTTTTCATTTGCCAGTGTGCCAAAAAGAAAAAATTCTGATGATTGCACCTTCCCATTACGGAAATGAGATATAGTTACGTCATCATGATTAAAACCTTTTGCCCACTTCACCCTACCATTAAGAAGTGCAATATCCGCTGAAAGATCGTAGTTTTCGATTGCTGTATCCCATCTCCAACCTTGAAGACTGTATCGATAGACTTCAATATGCGTTTTGTTAATCGCAGTTGGGTATAGTAAAATAGTTCGTATGTCAACTTTTTCACCCGACGTATTTGCTTCGATAATGAAAACATCTTTCTTCATTAGTTTATCCTTTACTAAATCTAAAAACTTATATCGAATGTAGCCTTTATTTAATTGACTGTCTGATTTAATGTTTATGTATGCATAGAAAGCGTCAAGGCGGTTCTTGTAATAGCCAATAATTTTTGTTTGTTCTTTGGTTTTAGATTGTTGGCGCAGGGAAGCAATTGTCGCCTTGTTCCAGCTTGTAAAAGTTGCCGCAATGTCGATGACTGTACCATTCTTCTTCTCTAAGAAAGAAGACAGGAGCAAAGTGATTATTAGTAATGTAGGAATTCTCATAAGCTTGCCCATAACCAGCATATCTGCGCCATTATATTACGCCAATCCTACCATTTTAGGCAGGATTGGCGTAACTACTCTACATACAGTAAATATAAATAAATATTTGGTCTTGGTAGATATGAGAAAGTAAGTCTCTAACCAAAAAAGCAGGGCCGGCATTTCAAATGCGCAAACCCTGCTTTTCCTATGTTCAGTTAAACAGTTCAACCATCGAACAATTCAACAAACAACCTTTAGTTCTTCACCATTCTCAAGAAAGTAGCCAATTTAGCTTTCATTTCTCTACGATCTACAATAAAATCTAGGAAACCGTGCTCTTGCACAAATTCTGAAGTTTGGAAACCTTTCGGTAAATCTTTTTTAATCGTCTCTTTAATTACACGAGGACCAGCGAAACCGATTAAAGCTCCTGGTTCTGCAATATTAATATCGCCTAACATGGCATAAGATGCTGTTACACCACCGGTAGTAGGATCGGTTAGCAAAGAAATGTAAGGTATTTTCGCCTGACTTAACAATGCCAATTTTGCCGATGTTTTAGCCATTTGCATTAATGAAAATGCAGCTTCCATCATACGTGCACCACCAGATTTAGAAATCATTAAGAAAGGAATTTTCTTTTTCAAGCTATAATCGATAGAGCGAGCAATTTTTTCGCCCACTACCGAACCCATAGAACCACCAATGAAATTGAAATCCATACAAGCAATTACGATGTCTTCGCCATCTATTTTGCCATAAGCAGCACGAATAGCATCTTTTAAGCCCGTTTTTTTAGTAGTTTCTACAATCCTATCGGTATAAGGTTTGCTATCTACAAAACTTAATGGATCGCCAGAAGTTAAATTAGCATCCAGTTCTGTAAAATCGTTATTATCGAAAAGTACGTGAAAATATTCTTTTGAACCTACGCGTAGGTGGTAGTTACAGTATTGACAAACCCACTTGCTTTCTTGAAGGTCGGCACTGTGAAGGGCTTTTTTACAGCTCGGACACTTGTTCCATAAGCCATCAGGAGCCTCTTTCTTTTCATCTGTACTAGTGCTAATCCCTTTATTCTCTCTTTTAAACCAAGACATGTGTATTTTTTAAAATGCGACTACAAAGAAACGAAAAAAAAAATTAACGCAAAGGGCAGTTTTCAGTTAACAGTAATCAGTTTTCTATTCACAGTCTTATATTTTAAATATTTGAAAAGGTATTATTGTGTTACTATTTCAGTTCAGTCCCGCTGTACGCTTTACTATGGGGCAAACACACAGGTTTGCCCCTGCGTGCTCGCTACCATCGGGTTTAAAATGCAATTGCTGTGCACAGGTTTAAGCGTCACAAACCATATTAAAGTGCAAATACTTTGAGGCAGCATTTCGTAAAATTAATTACGAAGTACTTCTCCATTAGACGTATTTACGGTAACATAGAGGTTGTTTCCATGTTGGGTTTTAATTTGCTGCAAAAGTGTTTTAAGTTTATCAATATCGCCTCCGTATTGCAGGATGAATGGCTTCACAAACCAGTATCCATGGTTCTGAGGCGGTAAAATTTTTCCATTTGTACCGATATTGAAATACCAATAGCTGCCCGGCGCATACGTACGTGTTGTAGCTCCGGCCTGTAAAAACGCATCAAAAACGGATTGAGCTATTGTTTCTGATGATGCCGTATGATAGCCAATGTTACCCCAAATGGTATTTGCAGGGATGCGTGGGAGGATTGGTTGAGGTACTTGAATTTGAGTTTGGTTAGGTATTGAAATGGTGTAACGATCTGGAGTTACCACCAGTTCGCCTCTACTTAGTTTTCCGTTTGTTTTTATATTTAGTTGATATACACCAGCAGGTATTTTTCCTAGATCAATAAACGCAGTCGCCGGACCAAGAGATGTTAGGCAAATATCAGGTTTAATAATGCTTTCAAAAGCAATATCGATCTTATTGCTGCTTTTGTTCAATTTATAATGTAAACCGTAATTCCCACAACCATATATTTTTTCTGTAACGCAAGTTAATAGAAGTGTTTGCTGGCCGTTTTCTAAGTGTTCTCTGAAATTGATTACTATATCGGAATCAATTTTTGAATTAGAAGTAGATTGTTTTTTACAACTAATTAACGTTAGAAGGAGTAAGCTGCTAATTTTTAAGATGTTTCTCATCAAGTGTTTTTATCTGCCTATACGAAAATAGGGTGTTTTTCGCTACAAGACTATTTTATTTTTATTGAACTTGTAGGGGATTGGGTTTTGTAAAACAGGTTTAAGTTTCCTAAACCCGATTGCAGTGGATGCCGATTTTTCATCGGCAGAAACGAAAAGCGGGACTAGCGGAACGTTTGAAATACTGAAAATGCTTTCTAAGTAATCAATAATCAAGCCCCAATAACCAAAATCCAAATTTCAATTAACGACGCATCCAAACAAATGAACTAGTGAACCAATGAACTAATGTTGGGCAACGAGAAATCCCGATACTTCGGGAAACACAATTAACCAGTTTAAACGCTTAACCATAAAACAACCTTAGTGTATAATTGACAATAAGTAAAATTTCATTACATTTGTGAACAGGGAGGTTTGTTAGCTAAAATTTCCTAACTTCGAAACATAATAAAACTAAATATAAAATGAGTTTAAAAGGCTACAAAGGCGTAATCCACGGTACTGCTGTACAAGAATTGTTTGAGCAGGCTAAAAAACATCAATTTGCACTTCCGGCAGTAAACGTAACAGGAACCAATACGATTAATGCGGTAATGGAAGCGGCAAAGGCGGTAAATTCGCCCGTAATTATTCAATTATCTAACGGTGGTGCACAGTTTTATGCTGGTAAAACCTTAAACAACGATAACCTACAAGCTTGTGTTTTAGGTGCTGTTTCTGCTGCTAAGCACGTACATTTATTGGCAGAGCATTATGGTGTTGCAGTAATTTTGCACACAGATCACGCTGCTAAAAAGTTATTACCTTGGATTGACGGTTTGTTAGACCACGGAGAAAAATTCTTTGCTGAAACTGGTAAACCTTTATTCTCGTCGCACATGTTGGACCTTTCTGAAGAGCCAATTGAAGAAAACATTGAAATTTCTGCTAAATACTTAGAGCGCATGAGCAAGCTAGGTATGACTATCGAAATTGAATTAGGTGTTACTGGTGGCGAGGAAGACGGTGTTGACAACAGCGATGTAGACAGCTCGAAATTATATACACAACCAAGTGAAGTTGCTTACGCTTATGAAGAATTGAGCAAAGTGAGCGATCAGTTTACGGTTGCGGCTGCTTTTGGTAACGTACATGGTGTTTATAAACCAGGTAACGTAAAATTGCAACCAATCATTTTGAAAAACTCTCAAGATTTTATCAAAGAGAAATATAGCTTAACTGCTGAGAAACCTATCAATTTTGTTTTTCACGGTGGTTCTGGTTCTTCGCAAGAGGAAATTAGAGAAGCAATTTCTTACGGAGCAATTAAAATGAACATCGATACAGATTTGCAATGGGCTTTCTGGGATGGAATTTTAGGTTTCTACAAAACAAGCGAAGCTTTCTTACAAGGTCAAATTGGTAATCCTGATGGCGAAGATAAACCTAACAAGAAATTCTACGATCCACGTGTTTGGTTACGTAAATCGGAAGAAGCTTTTGTTGCTCGTTTAAAAGTAGCTTTTGAAGATTTGAACTGCGTAAACGCAAATGATAAACTTTAGATAGTTTTAATAGATTAGAAAATGCCGCATAAAATGTGGCATTTTCTATTTTGAAACAACTGGTAGTATCCCGTTATTTTCTGCTAATTGTAAGGTTTACAGTATTCAATTGCTTACTTGCGTTAGTGCATAAATTGAAATTAGCTTTACTTCATCTTTATTAACCTCGCTAATTTTTAATTACTACTAAATGTCTGCCTATTATAGATTTTTAACCTACTTAAAGAAGGTTATTTATGAGTTATTGTTCATTGAGCAATGGCAATTAAGATATAAGTTTAATAAAAGTGCTGAAAAAGGATTTGATGACAAGTTTAATAACTATCAGAAAATCATTCCTCCTAAAGATAGATTTTGGGCAGACCCTTTTATTGTTGAAGAGAATGGTACCTATTATCTCTTCGTAGAAGAGTTGAAATACAATGAACCCAAAGGGTATATTGCTGTAATTCAGCTTAACGAGGATGGTAGTAATCAGATGGAAAGTCGAAAAGTTTTAGAGAAACCTTATCATTTGTCGTATCCCTTTATTTTTAAACTAAGAGATACCTATTACATGCTTCCTGAAAGTACAGAGAACAATACGATAGAACTTTATGAATGTGAAGAATTTCCATTTAAATGGCGTTATTGGGGTACTTTAATGGAGAATATAAATGCAGCAGATGCTACTATTCTATTCCATAATGGCAAGTACTGGATATTTACCCTAATAGAAGCAGAACAAGGAGTTAAAGCTAATAAAGACCTACATATTTTTTATTGCGATGATTTATTGTCTAGCAATTGGGTTGCTCATAGTGCCAACCCGGTAGTAAGAAATGTGAGTAGCGCAAGACCAGCAGGTAATATTTTTGAAGATGGTGGTATTTTGTACAGACCATCACAAGATTGCTCTAAAAGATATGGTTGGGCTACGTCTATCAATAAAATAATCACCTTAAATGAAAATGAATACCTAGAGCAACAGGTAGCGCATATTAAGCCAGATTGGGAAGCAAAACTACTTGCTACCCATACTTTTAATAGGGTTGGGAAGCTGTCTGTAATAGATGTATTGGTGAAAAGATGGCGGTTTTAGTACCATTTTTTAGTTTTGCAATTTAATTTTTGGTGTGAATAGCAATTTATTAAAGCCGTAAAAGCTTGTTCACGTAATTCTGTTTTTTATTGCTCATGATAGTTTTGTAAATTTCTATTCTAAAACTTAAAACATGAGCGAAAAAAATAAAATCAGTTTATTTGAGCGTTTCTCGAATGCTGCCACCAAGTTTACAGGCAGTTCACCAGCTTTTATTGCTGCGGTAGCTATTGTGGTTATTTGGGCGGTATCAGGACCGATATTTAACTATTCTGAAACTTGGCAATTGGTCATCAATACTGGAACCACCATTATCACTTTTTTAATGGTTTTCTTAATCCAAAAAGCACAAAATAAAGATGGAAAGGCCATTCAGTTAAAATTAAATGAGCTGATAGCTTCTCATGAAAAGGCGAGTAACCGAATGGTGGATATAGAGGATTTGACTGAAGAGGAGCTAGACCAATTCCACAAGTTCTACGCTACTTTAGCTAAGCTGGCAGAAGATGATGCTGATATTCATAAATCTCATTCTATTGATGTGGCGAAGAAGTTGCATCACCAAAAGATGGTGAAAATGATCAAAGAGGTGGTGGGTGATGGGAAGGCAGATTGAATTTTAGCCGTGCGTTGACAGGTCGTCATTCCCGCGTAGGCAGGAACCACGAAGTGCTCAGCGCAGCTAATCTTAAAGCGATAAAAGACATGTTTTTCGCATTACGATACCCAATCGAGTTGGGTATGACGCAACTGTGAATGTTGGTTTAAATGGCGTTAATTAACTGCATCAAAATCCTCTGCCACTAACTCCTTACTAGCAGCTGCTCCCGCCATATTACCACCGTAAACAGCATTCGCTACAGAACGCATCATATTAGTATTATCGCCAGCGGCAAACACACCATCTACAGAAGTTTTTTGCATCATGTCTACTTTTAGCATTCCCATTTCATTGATTTCGCAACCTAAACTTTGCGGAATACCGCTATGCTGCGTAAATGGAATTTTCGCGTACAACGCATCTAGTCTATGCGTACTTTCATCTGCAAAAATCAACTCTTGGATTTGACCATTTTCATGAGTGATTTTTACAATTTCTTTTTCCACAATGTGGATGTTTTTGTCGGCTAAGGTTTGCGTTTGTTCGGTACTTAAAGTCGATTTTCCGTTGGTGTATATGGTAAGGTCTTTCGTCCAATTCCAAAGCAGTTTACCAAATTCGTAAGCCATATCGCCGTTGGCAAATAAACCTGTTTTTTGATTACGAACTTCGTAGCCGTGGCAATAGGGACAGTGAATAACGCTAATGCCCCAACATTCGGCAAAACCTTCGATATTTGGCATGAAGTCTTTAACTCCAGTACCGAAAACTAACTTTCTACCTTGGAAAACTGTTCCACTTTGTGTGATAATTTCAAAGCCATTTTCAATTTTTTCACCTTTGATAGCAGTATCATTTACAAAATTGATAGTATCATATTTAGCAACTTGCGATTTCGCCAATTCCGAGATTTCTTGTGGTGTTTTACCATCTTGTGTCAAGAAATTGTGCGAATGAGGTGTTTGTTTGTTGCAAGGATTTCCAGCATCAATTACCAGAACTTTTTTTAAAGCTCTGCCTAAAGCCATTGCTGCGGATAGTCCTGCGTAACTTCCACCAATAATGATAACATCGTATTCTTGTTGATTTGCCATATACTGTTCAATCGAGTTTAACGAAAGTACAATATAATTTTTAATTGCAATAATGTTGCGTTTATTCTTTCGAAATAATGACAATTATTCTTCGTTCATCAGCTTTTGGAAAGCATCTACAAATTGCCCAACATGGTAGCCATCTGCTAAACCATGATGCACATGGACAGAAATAGGCATGCTTTTCACGCCGTCTTTTTCAATTATTTTGCCAAAAGATACTTTGGGGCAGCTATCTGGAAAGGTAAAGCTACGGGCATGCGATAGCGAAGTAAAATCTACCCAAGGAATAGCCGAAAAGTGAATTTCGCTACCTCCAGCTTCAGATGGAATTAAGCCTTCAGTATTTTGTACTAATTCAATCGCTTTTTGAGCATTGGCGATGAAGATGTTTTCGTCGGTATTGTAATCGAAGTAACCAAAACCAAAAGTGCCATTTGGGCGGTTAATGGTAGTGGATACGCTGGCCTGGTCGTGAAGAATTACATCATTATTTAATATTCGGTAACGAAATTCTTCTACTGAATTGGCTGCTTTTAACGCTCTGTATAAATAATACAAAAAGAACGATTTGCTTGCTGCTTTGGCGTCTGCGTAAGCTTTGGTACAATCTATGTTTACTACCACTCCAAAAAATGGCTCTTCAAACTGACTGAAGAGTTTAAAATGGTCTCTGCGTTTCCAAGCGTCTATATTTATTTTTTTCATGCTTATTTAAGTTGGCCACAGATGCACAGATTATTATTTTTAGATATGATGTTTGTAAATCCAAATCTGTGCATCCCGAACTCGGGACAGGTGCTGTAGCAAAAAAGTTATAACAAAGGAATAATCTGATCAATACTCGTTACCGAAACAAAGTTTGGATGCTCTATAGGCGCTTCATGCAATTCATGGATCCAAGTGGTGTGGTACGGAACTTCTACTGCAAAGGCATTCAGCGCCAACACAGGTACAATATCCGAACGACGAGAATTGCCTACCATTAAAAAGTGCTCTGGCTTACAATCTAAATGCTTGATCAACTTTTCGTAATGGCGAGGTTGTTTGTCGCTCATAATTTCGATATGATGAAAGTACTTTGCCAATCCAGATTTTTCTAATTTTCGTTCCTGATCTAATAAATCGCCTTTAGTAGCCATTACCAACCTGTATTTGCCGTGCAGGTGTTGCAAGGTTTCGGCTATGCCATCCAAAAGTACAATTGGTTTTTGCAGTAATCTATGACCAATATCAATTATCTTGTTGATTAAACCACTATCTAGTTTATCATCGCTCAATTTCGCCGCTGTTTCCAGCATGCATAACATCACACCTTTAATGCCGTAACCGTACATTTTCAGGTTTTTCATCTCGATATCAAACAAATCTTTAACCACATCATCTTGTGGTAGATGTGGAAATAACTTTGCAAATTCAAGCTCTGCTTCACGGAAATAGGGTTCGTTTTCCCACAAAGTGTCATCGGCATCAAAGGCAATGGTTTTGATTTGGTTCTTCATCGTTTATCTTTGTTGATGTTGCAAAGGTGAGAGAAAAACTTGCACAAAAAAAGGACAAATGTCCCAAATGATTTATGCTGAGAACGAATACTGAATTTTTAACTTATATCGATAAACTTTATCAGAGTGGCCAATCGGAAATAAGCTTGCAGAGTTTTGAAAAAGATAGCTTATTGCTTCGTCAGGGAGAAACGAGCCATCGTGTTTTTGTGATAAAGGAGGGGATAGCCAAATGTTTTTTTCTAGAAGAAAACGGTAAGGATTACATCTTGGAGTTTATGAGTAGAGGCCAGGTTCTGGGAGAGATAGAATTGATTAGGCAGATTGCTTGTCTGTGCAATGTTGCTGCTTTAACTTCTTTGCAGGTTTACGTAATTCCAGCTTCGAGTTTTAAACAGATGCTTGCAAAAGATTTAGTACTCAACAAGATTTTGTTGGAAGAATTGGCAGAACGTATCATCAACACCAGTAGTCGTGCTTCGTTCCAACAATTGTACACCGTAGAACATGGTTTAGCAAAGTTGTTAGATTTACAGAAAAAACAGGGAATTGAAATCAGTAAGGAAGATATGGCTGCTTACTTGGGCATTACTTTACGAAGTTTGAACAGGGCTTTGAGGGGATTGTAATATCAATTAAAAATCCTACTAGAAACCATCATCGCTTCGCCCCATTTTTCCATATTCAAATTTAATTGAACACCTTTTGAATTTAAATAACTGATTAAATCTTCAGTTGCGATATTGCCCGTTAAATCATCTGCTGCCATTGGGCAACCGCCGAAACCTTTTAAAGCGCTATCCATACGGGTACAACCAGCTTCAAAAGCAGCTTCAATTTTTTCCAAACGCTGCTGTGGTGTACTGTGTAAATGTAATCCAATTTCTATGTTTGGAAACTGCTGAACTAGGGGAGGAAGAATAGCCGTAATTTTTTCGGACGTAGAAACACCAACCGTATCCGCAACAGAAATGATTTTCACACCTTTCTGCACCAACTCGTTGGCCCAATGCGAAACAATATCTGTATTCCATTCATCGCCATAAGGATTGCCAAAACCCATCGATAGATAAACTACAGCTTCTTTATTGTGCTTGTCACAAAGGTTCAGCATTTCTTCCACTGTGTTTAAAGATTGCGCAATGCTAGAGTTTGTGTTACGTTGCTGAAACGTCTCTGAAATAGAAAAAGGAAAGCCCAAGTATTTAATCTTAGGATGCTTTACTGCATTTTCTACACCTTTTAGATTTGCTACAATAGCCAACAACTTTGTATCGGTTAGTTCTAGCCCAGCCAAAACCTCTTCCGTATCCCGCATTTGCGGAATAGCCTTTGGCGAAACAAAACTACCAAAATCTAAAGTGTCGAAACCAACTTGAAGCAATAGATTGAGGTATTCGATTTTCAACGCTGTTGGTACAAAATCATGTAAACCCTGCATGGCGTCACGAGGGCATTCAACTAACTTAATTGGAGAACTAAAGTTTTCTGTTTTTGTAGTCATCGTAATCAGTTAAAGCCGCAGTATAAGTGCCTTTCATATAAGGCGAAGAAATCAAGAAATCGGCAGTGGCTACGTCGCAAGCCATAGGGATGTTCCAAACAATGCCTACACGCAATAAAGCTTTCACGTCTGGATCGTGTGGCTGAGCTTCCATCGGATCCCAAAAGAAAATCAAAACGTCAATTTCACTTTGCGCAATTAAAGCACCAATTTGTTGGTCGCCGCCAAGTGGTCCACTCAATAATTTCTTTACAGGTAAACCTAAGTTTTCTTCTAATAACCTGCCAGTTGTGCCAGTAGCTACTAAACTATGCTGACTAAGCGCTTCCTTATTGGTAATTGCCCATTTAATTAAATCGTCTTTACGATGGTCGTGTGCTACTAATGCTATGGTTTTGTTGGCTTTCAGCTGTTTCTGGGTCATGTTGCTTCTTGTATTCTTTGTAAGGTTTAAATCGCCTGATGATTAATCTAGTACCTCTGTCGTAGCTAAAGTAGCTCCAAACCCAGTTTACAAAAACTACCAGTTTGTTCCTAAAGCCTACTAAGGTCATTAAATGTACAAACATCCACGTAAACCACGCAAAAATTCCTTGAAATCTTATTTTATTGATATCCACAACCGCTCTATTTCTTCCAACGGTAGCCATGGCGCCTTTATCGAAATACTTGAATGGTTCGGTAGGTTTGTTCTCTATCAAATTAACCAAGTTTTTCGCTAATAATTTACCTTGTTGTATGGCTGCAGGTGCAACTCCTGGATGCCCATTTGGAGTTTCTTCAGTAATCATGGCAGCAACATCGCCAATGGCAAATATGTTTTTATAGCCATCAACCAGGTTAATTTCGTTTACTTTTAAGCGGTTACCACGTACTAAAGTTTCTGTATTTAAACCGTCTAAAACCACACCTTTTACACCAGCGCTCCAAATTACCGTGGCAGAGCCGATATTTCTACCGTCTACCAGCGACAAAGTTTTTCCGTCGTAGCCTTGCACACGAGCTTCTGTATAAACGGTAACGCCCAGTTCTTCTAAAAACTGTTTAGATTTTTGTTGTGCTTGTACAGACATGGCTCCCAATAATTCGGACGAACCTTCAATTAAATAGATGTTAACCTTATTTAAATCCAATTCAGGATAATCGTTCTTTAATACGTGTTCTTTAAGCTCGGCAATTGCTCCGGCCGTTTCTACACCCGTTGGCCCGCCGCCAACCACAACAAAGTTTAGCAACTCGTTTTCTTCAGCTGGATCTTTAGCTATAATAGCCGCTTCCAAATTTTGCAAAATCAAGCTGCGTAGGTTTAATGCTTCTGGGATTGATTTCATTGGCATAGCATTCTGCGAAATCTCTGTTTGTCCGAAGAAATTACTGGTAGAGCCCGTGGCCATCACCAGATAATCATAATGGTAGTCGCCAATAGTAGTTTCTAATCTGTTCTCTTCTGGAATTACCTTTTTTACTTCCGTAACTCTAAACTTTAGGTTTTTCTGCCCTTTAAAAATCTTTCTAATAGGAAATGCAATAGAGTCTGCCTCTAAACCGCCAGTAGCAACTTGATAAAGTAATGGCTGAAAAGTATGGTAGTTATGCTTATCGAGAATAACAATGTCAACGTTTTTATTTTTTAGCTTTTTTGCTAGTTCAATACCACCAAAACCGCCACCAATAATTACAATTTTTTTTCTGTTTTCCATATCAAACTAAGTTGAAAGTAAAAAGTTAAAATAGCGTGCTATTTCACTTCAATAGCAACAGGTAAAACACTATTTAGTTTTGGTAAATATAGGAATTAAAAGGTTCGAGAATTGGTTGCTTTGTAGGTAGTTTTGGTATAAAATGACATTAGTCACAAATGTTGAATTGGCTTGACAAAAGGTTTGTTTTTGGAAAGCTTAGGACCTGTTTTATCGGTTACGATAGTCCCGCTTTTCGCTATAATCTTTTTGTATTCTGTTGCCTCCTACTATTGTCTTCCTGAGCTTGTCGAAGCATCTATCACATTAAATATCCTTCTCCGCCAACTGCGGATCAGGAAGACAGCACGCAAAAAGTATTTCCGCTTCAATCGGGTTTGGAGAACTAAAACTTATGCAAAAAACCTAGTTCTAAATACAAAGCCTTCTAATTTTGTCGATCTTATTAGCCTTATGTCGATAAAGATTGGCAAAGTTTAACACACTGCCTTTGCGTTTTAAACCCGATTGAGCGGATTAACCCGCATCCCGATGTTAAATCGGGAGAGGACTATGAGCGAAAGCGGGACTAAACTGAAATAGAATTACAACAATTGCTTTTCTAAAACCTTCTGAGCAAAATTTTTTGAAATAAAATCTTCGAATGTAAAAACTTTAATATATTTGTCTACTAATTCTATAGATTTAATATAATTTAAAATTTTTTGACATGAAAAGAACCTTAAATCCCATGTGTTGCTGTATGATGAAAAACCCAATGAATGAATTGAAAGCGCTCAAAATACCCATACCGCAAACATTTTAATAACCAATAACAACAATGAAAATTAACCTATACCAATTTAGAAAAAATCTCTACCTATCTATATTAACTACTTTAGCGCTCACTTTATCTACAGGTTTCGCTTTTGCACAAACCGCCTTGTCGGGCATCATTAAACAGGGCAATGGTTCGCCTGTTCCACACGCTACTGTTAAGGTGAGGGGAACAAATATTTCTACCAGCGCCAACGAAAAAGGCGAGTTCCGAATTGCCTCAGTTCCAGATGTACCCTTTTACATTCAAGTAAGCTCGGTAGGTTTTAAACCCCAAGACTTCCAAATTTTAACTATTGCTGCTACGCCAGTAGAGCTTGTTTTATTGGAAGCTTCTCAGCTAGATCAAATTGTGGTGACCTCGAGACGCCGCTCAGAAGTTTTGCAAGAAGTACCTATTCCAATTACGGTAATTGGTGGGCAGGCAGCTGAAAATGCTGGTGCATTTAACGTAAATCGTTTGAAAGAATTGGTGCCTTCCGTTCAGTTATATGCTTCGAACGCTAGAAATACCACCTTAAATATTCGTGGTTTGGGTTCTACATTTGGTTTAACCAATGATGGTATTGATCCAGGTGTTGGTTTTTACGTAGACGGTGTTTACCACGCTCGTCCGGCGGCTACTTCAACAGATTTTATCGATATCGACCAAATTGAGGTAATTAGAGGTCCGCAGGGAACTTTGTTTGGTAAAAATACTACCGCAGGTGCATTTAATATTACTACTAAAAAGCCGAGTTTGGTGCCGAGTGCCAAAGTAGAACTTAGCTACGGTAATTATAATTTTATTCAGGCAAAAACCACTGCTACTGGACCATTAGCAAAAAACTTAGCTGCAAAAATTTCTATTTCAGGTACACAACGTGATGGAACGATTTGGAATGTTCTAGAAGAGCGTAGATACAGCGGTCAGAACAATGTTGGCGCTAAAGGGCAATTTCTTTACACGCCTAACGACAAACTGGAACTTTTATTAAGCGGAGATGTAAGTATTCAACATCCAGCTGGTTACCCTTTGGTAGTTGCCGGGGTTACCACTACAGAAAGAAGTGCGTACAGACAATATGCTCGAATTGTTTCGGATTTAGGTTATGCGCAACCGAAAGTAGACCCTTTCTCGAGAGAAATTTACACAAACACGCCGTGGAGACATAATCAATCTATTGGTGGTATCTCTTTAAATGCTGATTACAAAATTGGCAATGGTAAGTTAACTTCTACCACGGCTTGGAGGTTTTGGAATTGGGATCCGACCAACGATAGAGATTTTACGGAGTTTTCTGCATTGACTAAATCGCAAGGAAATACCCGTCACGATCAGTATTCGCAAGAAATTAGATATGCGGGCGATATTACCGAAAAATTGAGCGGAGTTGTTGGTGTTTTTGTACTAGGGCAGAATTTGCAAGGTTTAGGACAAACCGAGGAAGTAGGAAGAGACCAATGGAGGTTTGTACAAACGAGTAATACAGGAGCTCAGGCACAATATTCAACGCCGGGGCTGTTAGATGGCTTTGGTATTACTACTAATTCTACTATTAAATCTTTAAGTGCTGCGGCTTTTGCGCAGGTAGATTGGGAGGTGTTAGATAAGTTGCACGTATTACCAGGCATCAGATTTACTTACGATAAAAAAGATGTGGATTATGACAGAAGAACTTACGGAGGTTTGCAAACCTCAGATGCAGCTTTGTTAGCGCTAAAAGCAGCGGTTTACTCAAATCAGGAGTTTAATACCAGTACAAACAACAATAACTTATCGGGTAACCTTACTGTATCTTACAGACCAAATGATAAGTTGAATACTTTTGCTACTTACTCTACTGGCTACAAACCAGTAGGTGTTAACGTTGGCGGTTTGCCTACTACATCAGCTGGAACTGCAGATCTATCTGTCGCGGTAATTAAGCCAGAATACGTTCAGCATTATGAATTAGGTGTAAAAACTAAACCAACAGCTGGTGCGATATTGAATATCACTGCTTTTAATACCGATATTAAAGACTATCAAACGCAGGTGCAGTCGCCACAGCTGGGGGTAAATAGAGGATATTTGGCAAATGCCGAGAAAGTTAGGGTGAGAGGTTTAGAAGTGGATGGTAGCTATCAAGCCGGAAGGTTTCTGACATTAAACGCTGCAGCGTCTTATTTGGATGGTAAGTACGTGAGATTTACTAACGCACCGCTGCCATTGGAAGAAACAGGAAGAACACAAACCATTAACGGTGTGTCTACACAGGTTGCTTTTAAGGATGTTTCTGGCGGTAGATTGCCTGGTATTTCGAAGTGGAATGTGTCTGGTGGTGCAGAATTAAGTACTGCTGGTAAACTTGCCGAAAGAGAAGGTAGATTTTTTGTTGCTGCCGATGTTTCTTATCGCTCTGAATATTCATCGAACCCTACACCATCTAGCGTTTTAGTGGTTGATGGCTATACCTTGTTGAATGCAAGGTTAGGTTTCAGATCGGAGAAGTTCTCGATCTTTGCATGGTCTAGGAACCTAGGAAATACGAAATACTTTGAACAACTACAAGCTGCCGCTGGTAATGCTGGTTTGTTTGCAGGTGTACTTGGTGATCCAAGAACTTACGGTGCAACCCTGAGGTACAGTTTTTAATTAAATTTCTGTTCTCTGTCAGTCTGAGCTTGTCGAAGACTAGAGGACATGTTTTGGAGATTAGACTTACGAAGTTTTTAAACGGCGAAGCCCTTAACTTTTCCATAAGGAAAATAAGATAGGTCAAAGTTAAAATTCGTAAGTCTTTGTGTAAAAATGGTCGGCAATTGCCGACTATTTTTTTGCGAAAAGAGTTTTATCTTCGAAGCATGGAGAAACTAAAATCACTTTGTGTTTATTGCGGTGCAAATTTCAATGGCGATGAAACCCTGAAACAAGCTATTGTAGACTTGGCCAAAACAATGGTCAGTCAAGAAATTAGCTTGGTTTATGGTGGCGGGAGTGTAGGCGTAATGGGCGTAATTGCGGATGAAGTGATGGCTTTAGGCGGAACCGTGACTGGTGTAATTCCGCAGTTCTTGATGGATAAAGAAGTAGGACACAAGGGCATTACCCAAATGATTATTACTGAAAATATGCACCAGCGTAAGCAAAAAATGGCAGACTTATCTGATGGTTTTGTGATTTTACCTGGCGGATTTGGAACTCTGGAAGAATTTTTTGAGGTGCTAACTTGGTTACAGCTAGGCTTACATGCTAAACCTATCGGCGTTTTAAATGTTGGTGGTTTTTACGATCCACTTTTTGCTCAGATGGACATGATGGTAAAGCATCAATTCTTAAAGCAAACCAATAGAGATTTGGTATTTAACGAAGCTGATGCAAGCATTTTAGTAGAAAAGATGCAATGTTTCTCTTCCGCACCAGATGAAGTTTGGTTTAGAGAGAGGAATTTGACTTAAGTTCTGCTAATAGTTCGTCATCCCAAATTTAGTTTACTTCGTAGCTTTTCACTTCGTTATAGGCCTGGATTTCATGCAGCCTTTGGTTGTTGCATTACGATACCCGCTTATGCAGGTATGACGAAATTAACTAACGGGTCTTGTCATCCAGAGCGTAGCGAAGGATCTATTTGAAAGCCTGTAAAAATAGATGTCTCGAAACTCGACATGACAGGTTGCCTAAAGCAAGACGTCTAGTCTAAATACGCTTAATGGAAGGTCGTATGGTTTACGCACATAGCAGTATTCGCCAAAGTAAAATAGCCCTGAACGAAGTGGAAAGCCCGCATCCCAAGCTTGTCTTGGGGAGGACTTGTAACGGAGTGCAGGACTGTTGGCAGCTATGAAAAGCTGAAATTGCGCTTCTAAAATTATAGCACATTAAAATTATTCGATTAATTATCAATGTATTATATTTTATTTTAAATAAACACTACTAAATAGGTAGAATTTATATACATTTGTGCTGTTGATTAAAAATACAGCGCAATGATTTTAGAAAAAGTAGAAAGAAACACTGTTGAACCTAAAATAACTTTGGTAGGTGCTGGTCCTGGTGATCCAGATTTGTTAACCTTAAAAGGGGTGAAGGCATTGGCAAGTGCAGATGTGGTTTTGTACGATGCTTTGGTAAACGAAGCTTTGTTGAACCATGCACCTGAAAACGCGATTAAGGTTTATGTGGGCAAACGTTCTGATGATGAGTCTTTCTCTCAAAAATTAGTCAACAAATTAATGATAGATTATGCTTTGAACTATGGACACGTGGTAAGATTAAAAAGCGGAGATCCATTTGTTTTTGCTCGTGGCTACGAGGAAATTAACGTTGCCGAATCGTACAGCATTCCAACGGAAATTGTGCCAGGGGTTTCGAGTGCGCTAGGTGTACCAGGGCTGCAAAAAATCCCGATGGTTTATGGCAATATGAGCGAGAGTTTTTGGGTAGTAACTGGAACCAATGCACAGGGAGAAATTTCTCCAGATTTGTACGTTGCTGCAAAATCTAACGCTACTATTGTGGTTTTGATGGGTATAGAGAAAATAAAAGAGATTGCTCAGATTTTCAAATTGGAAGGTAAAGCAAGCTTGCCAGTTGCGGTAATCGAAAATGGATCGTCTACGGAAGAGAACGTGGTAGTGGGAATTGTAGATACGATTGAAGAGTTAATAGAAGAAAAGAAATTAAGTTCGCCAGCTTTATTGGTGTTTGGAAATGTGGTTTCATTGCATCCGCAGTTCAATTCCATTCACGAGTTTTATGCGATAATGGCGCAAGAAGAATATTAAAGATTTATTACTTA
The DNA here is from genome assembly GCF_057652195.1 of Pedobacter sp. T50_32. Classification (NCBI taxonomy): domain Bacteria; kingdom Pseudomonadati; phylum Bacteroidota; class Sphingobacteriia; order Sphingobacteriales; family Sphingobacteriaceae; genus Pedobacter; species Pedobacter sp. T50_32. The sequence goes on from NZ_JBYFBY010000010.1 coordinate 91,719, forward strand.
GCGTAATATTTTTGTTTGGTTGTGATTAGCTGGGCCTCTAAGCCCAGCTTTTTCTTTTTTAGGTTTCTGGGATTTAAGATACGTTAAGTAACTCTTTTGCATTTTCTAAAGCCGATGCCCCAGGGTTTTTACCACTCAACATCTCCGCAATTGCGGTAACACGTTCTTCAGTCGCTAACTTCTTAATTCCAGTAGTGGTTTTATCTGCTTTTTCATGCTTGTAAACGAAATAATGTGAATTGCCTTTTGCTGCAATTTGTGGCAAGTGGGTAATGGCTAAAATCTGCATATCAGCAGCTAAAGCATCAATTACTTCGCCCACACGTAAAGCAGTTTCGCCAGAAATACCCGTATCAATTTCGTCGAAAATTAGGGTGGGAAGGGAGGTGTGTTTTGCTAGCAAAGCTTTTACCGCCAACATCAACCTAGAAAGTTCACCACCCGAAGCAACTTTACCAACTGGTGCCGCCTGCTGACCAGCATTTGCAGTAAACAACAATTGAACTTCATTGATGCCATTAATATTCAGTTGAGCTTGTTTCAACAAATTAAAACTGATGGCAGCATTAGGCATACTCATTTGCTTTAGTGCTTTTCCAACTTCTTTTTCAACAACAGTAATTGCTTTTCTTCGGTTGCTATCTAACTGTTCTGCTTGCTTAAACAAACTTTGGTTTAGCGTATCTATTTCTTTCTGAAGTTTTGCCAATTGTTCGTCGCTATTTAAAATGGCATTTAAATTTTCCGAAAGTTGTTCTTGTATCGCCAATAATTCGGCATTACTACTTACACGATGTTTTTGTTGTAAACTATAAAAAAGATCTAACCTTTCTTGAATGGTTTCTAGGCGCTGTGCATTATGCTCAGTTCCTTCTTCAATTGCACTAATTTCACTGGCAATATCCTTTAGTTCTATTAATGATGATTTTAATCTTTCGTTCAATTCGGCAATAGCAGCATCAAATTTTTCTACAGTGTTTAACTGCGAACTAGCTTCTTTTACTAAATTAATGGCTGCGGTTTCATTGTCGCTAATTAAACTTGCGCTAGCCAACAACGAACGCTTGATACTTTCGGCATGTGTGAGTTTCTCTAGTTCTTTCTCTAAATCTTCCTGCTCACCATCTTTTAATGCAGCTTGCTCTAATTCGCTAAACAAAAACTGCTCGTAATCTTGCTTGTTTTTGGCTTCAGTAGTTTTTTGTTGCAAATCTTTTAACTGCTGTTCAATTTGTTTCAGCTGCTTAAAATCTGTTTTATAATTTTTAAGCAAAGGCTGATGATTTGCCAACGCGTCTAAAATTAGCATTTGAAAATCGGCATTGCTAATTTCTTGCGTGGCATGCTGCGAGTGGATGGCAATTAACTGCTCGCCAACTGATTTTAAAGTGCCTAAATTTACAGGGGTATCATTTACAAAAGCTCTCGATTTTCCATCTATCGCAATTTCTCTACGCAATAAAGTTTCCTGCTGAAAATCCAAGTCGTTGCTTTCAAATAAAGGTTTCAACAGTTCATCCACCAGCAAAAAACTACCTTCTATCACGCACTTTTTCTCTTGGTTAAAAAAGTATTTACTTTCTGCCCGTTGACCTAAAATTAGCGACAGCGCACCTAAAATGATAGATTTACCAGCACCGGTTTCACCAGTAATGATATTCAATCCTTTGTTAAAATCGATTTCTAGTGTATCAATTAAAGCGTAGTTGCGTATAGAAAGTTTTTGTAGCATATCTACCGCTAAATTAACAAAACCAAAGGCTTTAAGAAAAACTAAAGAAATTATAATAGAAACATTTAATTATCCTTGCTTAACTTAATTTCTCTATATGAATAGTTTGGTCCAATGTCGTCTGGTCTGCCAGAAGAATATGATTTAAGTGTTAAAGAATTATCCGAAAGAATATATTCGTATATAGCTGTAGAGCCATTACCTATCTTGATATAATTTGATTTTGTTGAGGTATTATATTCTGTTGTATAATTAGGATGGGCATGATCACCATCAGGGTCGATAATTTTTATTCTTTTGTCGCTAATTTCTAGTGCTTTAAAAGAGTAAAATTCTTTGTTTACATCATGTTTTTTAGAAAAACTCCTGTTTTCAGGATATACTTTGTGCCAAGTTTCCTGTGTTGTTTGCCAATTTCCCAACAGGGTTTCGGGTAAATTTTCTGTTTTCTTTTTACAGCCCAATGCTATTGTACTACAACAGACAAGTATATAGAGAAAATACTTCATGATTCTAAATTATAAAATTTTAACGATTTAGTGTTTAAAAATCAGACACTTGTGATTTCTACTGGTTTTGGAAGCATTTTTATTTATGAAACCATGCAACGTTCTTGAAAATTTCCCGTCTGATGGGTAGACGATTGTAAAATCGCATACCAAACTTAACTTATTATAATGAGCAGATCCAATCTAGTTTTTTCAATTGTAATGCTATTCGCATTCACTTCAATAAACTTAAAAGCGCAAGACAAAACATTTTCAATCAAAGGTGTACTCATCGACAGCCTTACCCAAAAACCTGGAGAATATTTCACTATAGCCTTGAAAAAAGATTCCGCAGTTTTAAAAACAGTAGTTTCAGACGAGCAAGGAAAGTTTTCCTTAACATCTATTAAGTCTGGTCAATATCAGTTAATCATAGGCTCTATAGGATATCAATCTAAACAATGGCCAATAACCATATCAAAAGAAACGGATTTAGGAAGAATTTTAATGAAACCTCAAGGTAACGACTTAAACGAAGTTTCAATTGTGGCCAGCAAACCTATCATTAAGCAAGAGCCAGATAGAATTGTTTACGATACTCAGGCCGACCCGGAAAGTAAAGTACTGTCTGTGTTAGATATGATGCGTAAAGTTCCGCTGCTTTCTGTAGATGCAGATGACAACGTGAAGCTAAAAGGAACGGGTAATTATCGTATCCTTATCAATGGAAAGCCATCGGGCGTTTTAACTAGAGATCCAAAGGAATATCTGAGGAGTATGCCAGCAAATGGTGTACAAAAAATTGAGGTGATTACCACACCGCCATCAAAATACGAAAGTGAGGGCTTGTCAGGTATCATCAACATCATTACTTCAAAAAAGGTGGCAAATGGCTACAACGGTAATGTCAATGCTCGTATGCAAGAGCCATTTAGTCCGGGTGTTAATGCAAATTTAACCATTAAGCAAGGTAATTTTGGCGCCAATTTATATGGAGGTACTGGTGTATGGCGAGTAGATGGTATCAAAACCACTAACATCAGAAAAAGTGTAGCTCCTACTCCATTTTCAAGCCTTTATTCTGTTGGCTTTCAAAAAACAGATAATTTTTGGGCTTGGGGTGGTGGCGAGTTAAGCTACGAGATAGATTCATTAAACCTTATTACTGCCGAAATCAATCCTTATGGCGGTCACAACCAACAAGATCTCAACCAACATTTCGACATACAAAATGGCTCAATTCCTTCTTCATACAATATCGCCAATAGCACCCGTTACGAATGGACTGGTACAGATTACACACTTAATTATCAAAAAGGCTTTAAAAATAAAAAGGAACACTTGTTAACGTTTTCCTACAAGTTTTTCGATAATAAAGAACCACAAATCAACGATGTCCGTTTTCTAAATACCGTAAATTTTCCAAACACGAATTACAAACAAGACAACATCAGTAAGTCAAAAGAACAAACGGCGCAGTTAGATTATATCAACCCATTTGAAAAAATAACAGTAGAAGCGGGCGTTAAGGCCATTTTAAGAAGCGGCGAAAGTAATTTCCAGTTTTTAAATTTCGACGCTGCACAAAATAGATACATCACAGATTCTGATCAAAGCAATGTGTACAGCAACGATCAAAATATATACGGCGTTTACAATACTTATACTTTGAAAATGAAAGATTGGACTTTCAAGGCAGGCGCACGTTTAGAGGCTACTTATGTTACCGGATTGTTCGAAACCAGTAATTCGTCGGTAAAAACTAATTATTTCAATCTTATTCCGTCGGTGTCTTTTAACAGAACTTTAAAGAATAGCCAAAGTGTAAGTTTAGGTTTCACACAGCGTATTCAACGCCCAGGTATTTGGGATTTAAATCCATTTGTAGATAAAGCCACGCCAGGTTTCGAATATGTGGGTAATCCAGATTTGGAAGCTGTTTTGAGCAACAATTTCGAACTTACATATAGCAACTTTAAGAAAGGCTCGTTAAACGTAAGCTTAAGCTACAACTTCGCAAACAACACCCAACATAGGGTTTTTCAATTTCTAGAAACAGAGAATATAACAAGAATTACCTCGCTAAACATTGGTAAAGACAGATTACTTGGAACCAACGTTAATTTCAACTATCCAATCACACCAAAGTGGAATTTAAGCCTAAGCGGAAACCTTAATCACCTTTGGTTAGAGGGGATGATTGACGGCGTGCTGGCAAAAAATAGTGGTATTACTGGTTATGCCAGCTTTAATTCTAGCTATAAATTCGAGAAAACTTGGAAAGCCACCATTTCTGGGAACTATGGTGCGCCAGACGTAATGTTGCAAGGAAAATCTAACGATTACTATTACATAGGTTTTGGTGGCAGCAAGGATATCATCAAAGATAAATTGACATTCTCTGCCTCTGTTGCCAACCCTTTCCAAAAGTTTAGGGCATTTAGAAGCTATACCGAAGGAATTAATTTTACGCAAGAACGTATCCGCGAAAATTACTTCCGTAGAGTTTTCTGCAGTTTAAACTGGAAATTCGGGAAATTAGAAGGTTCTATCAAAAAGAACGAACGCAGTATCAATAACGACGATACCAAGAAATCTAGCAATTAATTGTTATTGTTTTAATACTCAAGCCGAACTGTTTAATTATAGTTCGGCTTTTTTGTTTCCATATTTTTCGAAGCGCAAGGCAATTGCTGCTATCAATGTCAATCCGGCTTTCCGCTCCAATTCCCGATAAAATCGGGATATTTCCGCTTCAATCCGGGCTATTTAACAACCACCAATTCTAATCACCAAGTGCTGGGCGCAAATGCAACAGTGGTATGTATCAACAAATGCAAATTGCCTCAAGTACTCAAACCTTAGCGTTCTTTGTGCCTTTGTGGTTAATTTAATATTCATCAACATTGGTTTTCTTAGAACTTGTAACTAGAGAGGGAAACAAAATGTATGTTGGCGGGGACGCCAACAAGGAAAGTAGGGATGCCAACAAGTGCAGTTTCCAAGTTGGCGTCCCCGCCAACGTGCACAAGCTGTCCCGAAAATTCACAACAACCAATAGATTTTTAAATCCCATCAAAGAAAATCATCAACTTAAATATCAACCAACTTCGTGTTCTTTGTGTCCTTGGTGGTGAAATATAGCAGTAAAGAAACAAAAAAGGGCAGGAGTAAAAACCCTTGCCCTTTATATCATTTGTTGTGTAATTAATTTACTTCAGTCATATCTGTTAAAGCCTTAACCGCTGTTTCTGCACAAACTTCGGTTTTAATTTTAGGAGCGTTAACAAATACTCTTTTGATATTGCTTGCTGTTGTGTGTGGTAAGTTAGCAATGTGCATTGGCATAGCGCTATCGTGAATTAAAAATGCTTTTTCAATAGAAATTCCTTTTTTCTTTTTCAGTTCTTCTACATCTTTTTCATATTGCTCACGCAGCTTTTTATACTCTGGCGATTTCTGTAACTCCTCCATTTCCTTCATCTTTTTCTTCCACTCAGGCGAATTGAATTTCTCGCTTAATTCTTTGCCCTTAATTTCGATGTCTTTCATTCTCGCTTTCCACTCTGGTGAGTTGAACTTCTTCTCTAGCTCTTTGCCATTCAACTCAATTTTAGCCATTTTCTCTTTCCATTCGGGCGAGTTAAACTTTTCTGCTAAGGCTTTAGAGTGTAATTCTATTTTCGCCATCTTTTCCTTCCACTCAGGAGAATTGAACTTTTTCTCTAATTCTTTGCCGTTAAATTCAATTTTTGCGATTTTGTCTTTCCACTCTGACGAGTTGAACATCTTTTCCATTTCCTTCGCATTCAACTCAATCTTCATCATCTTATCGTTCCAATCCTTCGATTCAAACATTTTAGAAATCTCTAGACCATTAAGCTGAATTTTGCTTAATTGCTCGTGCCATTCTGGCGAGTTTATGGTTTTTTCCAAATCAGTTAACTTGATCTTCAAACTATCTGGCAATTCATCAATAGAGTTGTAAACTGTTTTTTTTCCGTCCTTACTCTTAATGATGATCTCTCTTTTAACTTTCTTTTTAACCGTGTCGGTATCCGCTGGTAAGCTAAATAATTCCTCTTTGCCAACGGTAGCGTTAATTATTTCTGAGACTGTAGTAGTTTTCTTTTTACTGGTTTTTTGTTCTTTTTCGGTTGGATTAATCCAAGCTAACGATACTACAGTAGCAAGTGTTAAGCAAAGTGCTAATATTTTTTGCTTTGCGTTCATGTAATTGGTTTTCATATCGGTAATTCTTTTAATACGTTGATACAAGTGTTGATTTTTGCCCGTAGCCGCTAAACTAAGCGCAGGCTGTGTTTTGTCTTTAATGAGTTCTAATTTCAACAAAGCATGAGCGTATGTGATAGGCGCTTCCGTAAACTTTACCACTAAGTCGTCGCAAGCGTGTTCTCTTTCAATATGGATAAATCTAGAGGTTAGCCATACAAATGGATTGAAGAACAACACCGTTTCGATGCCAGTTTTAATCAGATTTAATACATAATCATTTCTACGAATGTGAGAAAGTTCATGGATCAATATTGCCTCAACCTGCTTAATATCTAATTGCGCTACCAATGCAACTGGGAAAAGAACCACTGGTTTTAAAAAGCCAACGGCCAAAGGCACATTAACTTTTTCCGACAAATAGAATTTAACTTTCTTGGCAATACCTAGTTTTGACAAGGTTTTTTCTGCAACCGCTAGCCACTCTGCAGGTATGGCCGTAATTTGCGTTTGCTTTAGTTGTTTAAGTTTAATGTAGCTAGAAACCAATACCACAAGCTGGAAACCAATTCCAATAGCATACAAGGCTACGATAAAAGGGAAATAACTTTCTGTCTTAAAGCTCCAGCTTTCTGTAAAACCATACAACTGCCCTAAAGCTACGTTACTTAAATCTGTTGCTGTGCCATTTATAGTCGCAGTTTTCGGCATATTAAACAGCGATGCAAAAGTTAAACAGAAGCTAACAAAAGTTAATACTAATGCACCCATAGCTAAATTGTGCTTTAACCTTGCGCTAAAGTTCGATTTTACTTGCAAGGCGATGAATAAAATCGCAAAAATGATTGCACCTTGCCATAGCGAATGTAAAATACTCCATCCAATAGCTTTAATAAGGTTGTTGATAATGGCTTCCATGATTATTTGTTTTCAAGTTTGTCTAGATATTCTTTAATTAAATCTATCTCCTCCTTGCTTGCACTTTTGTTGCCTAAAGCCTGCATCACTAATCTTGCCGCCGATCCGTTAAAAACATTATCGATCATTTTTTTGACCAAATGTTGTTGAGTAGTTTCTTTATTGATCAATGCTCGGTACACATGAGTTTTAGCACTGGTATCTCTATCAACCAATCCTTTTTCATGCATAATTTGCATCAGTTTCAGGGTAGTGGTATAACCTGAATCTTTCTTGTTTAAGGCTTCGTGAACTTCCCTTACCGTACAATTGCCCTTTTCCCAAAGCACTTGTAAAATCTCCATTTCTCCCTCAGTAGGTTTGATGTTGTTATTGCTCATTTGTTACGATTACGAATTTTTTCGTATTCAAATGTACGAACATATTCGTATAATCAAAATGATTTAACAAAAAATTAACAAATTTTGTAGGATTTAGTATTTATCTAATCCTTATTTTGCTGACTGATAGCAGATTATTTCGTTTTTATGATTGAACCTATTATCTTGCATTGGTTTTAAATTATTAACGTTCATGAAAAAATCTACCAAGTCGCTCTGGTTAGCAGCTTTGCTTACCGTGCTATTTGTTTCTGGCTGCCTGCGCAGAGCAGAACCTATCGTTTTTACGGAATACACTCCGGTTTTAGTTTCTAAAACAGATCTGGTTAACTCGGTAAAGTTAATGCCTGCTACAGATATTCTGGAAGCTGCTAAGATTTATCATAAAGACAACTATATATTCATTAGTGAACAATTTAAAGGTGTACATATTATAGATAATACAGACCCTAGTAAACCTGTAAACAAATATTTCATTTCGGCACTAGGCTGCGTAGATATGGCTATAAAAAATGAAGTCCTTTATTTAGATAATGCCATCGATTTCATCTCTATAGACTTAAATGAAATCAGGAATGGAAACTTAAAGATATTGAAACGTATTTCGAATGTGTTTCCTGAGGTAGCACCACCAGATGCAGGAGAAATTCCAAATAAATTTAGCGAGAGAAACAGACCGCAGGGAACTATTATTGTTGGTTGGAAAAAATAGCACAGACATGAAATCAATTTTATATATTTTCATCATAGCATGCCTCTTTTCTTGTAGCAAAAGTGGCGATTCATCACCTGCAGGCAGCGCTAGCGGCAAAGCTGGTTCCTTAGCTCGCTTCGCAATAGTTGGTGATAATCTTTATACGGTTACTACTACAGAACTTAAAATATTCGATATCAAAGACGAAAGCAATCCTGTTTACCAAGGAGATATGCAGGCTGGAATTGATATCGAAACAATTTTTCCCTTGGGTAATACCTTATTTATGGGAAGTGAAGTAGGGATGTATATGTACGATGTAACGGATCCTTTAAGCCCGAAAAGATTAAGCATTTATCAACATATTCGTAGCTGCGATCCGGTAGTAGCCAATGATAAGCACGCTTTTGTAACGTTAAGTACGTCAGCTACTAGATGCTCTAGAGGGGTAAATCAATTGGAAGTTATTGATATTGCGAATAAAAATAACCCAAGACTCCTTAAAGCGCTTGTAATGAATAGACCTTTGGGAATGGCACTTGACGGAAACAACTTATTCGTTTGTGACGATGTTGTAAAATGGTTTGATGTAAGTAATAGTCCAAACTTAACCTCAAAAGGTACAATTAACGTTAAAGCTCGTGACGCTATTGTGCACGGAAATACCCTCATGTTGGTTGGCGAAAAAGGGTTGACCCAGTACGATATTAGCACAGCTCAACCGAAATTCTTAAGTCAGATTAATATCGGTAAATTATAGATGAAGAAACGCTCACTATTTCTTTCTTGGCTACTTTGTGTCGTTTCTTCTACATTATGCGCACAAGAAAGTAAGCACAAAAAGGAAAGTACAGATAACATACGAGCAATCAGTGTTACCTTACATCCACTTTACCTTTTCAATAAAGCTATTAAGATAGATGCAGAAATACAGTCCAAGAAGCCGTTGGCATTTGTTGCTGGTGCTGAGCTTTACAGTGGGCGAGTAAATAGTTTATACAAACAAGAAAATAGCTTCGGCGAATCTGTAAATGATAAAATCTCAGGTTTGGGGATTAATTTCGGTATCAAATATAAATTTCAGGAAACCGGTGGAGTAAACTCCTATTATTTTTCACCAGGTGTTACGTATAGACGTTTAGAACTAAACCTAGATGGTCCAGCTTTTTATAGCTACCAAGAAAATGGAATTACTTATTACAGTTATGGTAATACGCAACAAACACATAAAGTAAACCCATTGGTATTCTATGGGAATTTTGGCCGTTACATTGAGGTTAATTCTGTGGTACTAGACGCATTTGTTGGATTAGGTTATAAGGTACTTAACCGAAATAGTCAACTTCTAAATACAAGAAACTATCATGAAGCAATGTTCGGCTACAACTACCAGGGTCCAATTTTTCAGGTGGGAATTAAACTAGGATGGCAAATTACTAAGTAAACTAATTTCTTTTCTTCAGCCCTTCGTATTTCTGTGTATTCGGTGCGTCAATCTCTACCAAAAGATTATAAGCTTTCATTTTGTCTTGAGGATCTGCCAAAGAAAGAACATTGGTAATTTCATCAGCCTTTGCTGCAAAATAAACATTAGGAAAAATAGAGCCTAATTTCTGTTTATCAAATTGCTTTAAATCTGATAAGGAAGACATGATACTTTTTGTACCGCCATTGGCATTCGCTTGCAGTTTATCTAAACCATTTAAGTGATATTCGTAGATAAAGGTTCTCAATCCTTTAAATGAATTGTTAAGCAAATTTTCATTTAACCAGTACCTATTTCTTAAGCCATCTACAGGTCTCCAACCTTTGCCACCGCCAGTTTGTGCGAGGTTAATCAAATTCAATGCCTTCTGATAAAAAGGGGTACCACCTAGTTTTCCAAAACTATCTTTATCTAATCCGATAATGGTATAAGCGTAAAAACCTAACAAAGAACTCAAATTGGTAATAAAGTTCTGATCAGAAAAATCTAGCGCTTGTCCTTCGTTAAAACTAAAAGCAAAATCCTTATCACTCATGTTTAGTAAAGTAGTAGAATACGAACTTCCAAATACAGGTCTGCTCGATTGGATCTGAGCCTCGGCAGTGTAGCCAGCATTGCCGTCCCAGGCGGTTACGTTAATTACCAAGTTACAATCTATTTTCTCTTGGGGTAAATAAGTTTCATCAGTCCACTTGTTATTGTTCATGAAATCTCTAATGGTATTCTGTAACACGTCCAAATTTCTGCGATTGGCATTGTTAACTGTAGGGGCCAGTATTTGTACACGTGTATTCAATTCTTGGGCATAAGCCATAAAGCTTGCCAAAAACAAGAGTAACAGAATGGTAGTTTTCTTCATTAGGTTTTTCAATTATTGGTATTAACTTCTATTCAGAAGTTTTAGTATTTCGGCAGCAATATCTTCGGCAACTGCCGCTTTCGATTTAGTTTCAAAAATAGTTTTGTCCAAAGCTTTGTTAAAGATAGTGATTTTGTTAGTCTCAGTTTTAAAACCAGCACCTTTATCATTCAAAGAATTAAGAACAATTAAATCTAAATTCTTCTTTTTAAGCTTTTCTTTGGCATAGTTTTCCTCGTCGATAGTTTCTAAAGCAAAACCTACCAGCAGCTGCCCGTTTGTTTTTTGTTGACCTAAAGTCGCTAAAATATCTGTGGTCTTCTTCAGTTCAATACTAAACTGATCCTCTTTTTTCTTGATTTTTTGTGGAGCAACAGCAATAGGGGTGTAGTCGGCAACGGCAGCACTCATCACCGTAATTGCACTACGCTCAAAGTGAGCGAGGCAAGCATCTAGCATTTCTTTGGCGCTTACTACGTCAATTCTCTTAACACCGGTGGGGGTGGTCAAAGAGCTTGGGCCAGAAATTAAAGTTACTTCGGCACCAAGATGGTACAACTCTTCAGCAATAGCAAATCCCATCTTACCCGACGAATGGTTTCCGATAAAGCGGACCGGATCTATCGCTTCGTAGGTTGGGCCAGCGGTAACCATCACTTGTTTTCCCAAAAGTGGAAGATCTTTCTTAATGTAGTTCTCCAAAAAAGCAACAATTTCTTCTGGTTCGGCCATTCTGCCTTCACCATGTAATCCGCTAGCTAGTTCGCCACTTCCGGGTGCAATCAAAATATTGCTAAAGCCTTGCAGCCTCGCTACATTTTCTTGCGTACTTTCGTGCTTCCACATGTCCAAATCCATTGCTGGTGCAAAAAGCACAGGACATTTGGCAGAAAGATAAGCGGCAGTCAATAAATTATCGCAAAGTCCATTGGCCATTTTACCAAGAGTGTTAGCACTTGCCGGAGCTACAATCATGTAATCTGCCCACAAGCCTAATTCAACATGGTTACTCCATACGCCGGTTTCTTCCTCAAAATATTGGGTATACACAGGGTTTTTAGAAAGCGTAGCCAAAGTGAGTGGGGTAATAAAGTTACTAGCATCAGCAGTAAGAATTACCTTAACGTTAGCTCCAGCTTTAACCAATAACCTAACTAGCAAAGCCGATTTATATGCAGCAATACTACCGCAAACACCCAAAAGAATATTTTTATTATTCAGCATTTAAAAACAAACTTAGATAAATTCCTTTTATGCACAATATAATTAATGTGAGTTGAATAAATTTTAATCTATTCGCAAGCGATAGCCGCTCAATCAACCGTTCAACTAAATTTCGGTCTCTTATTTTTCGGGCTGCACCAATAAGCCAAAGCATTTACTTTGAAAGAAAAATAAGCAACCGAGAGTTTTTGTTACTTTTTGCGGTCAAAAAGTAAGAGCCCAGCGGCGGTGAGCTCAAAAAACGTAATTTTGTATAGATTTTAATATGTCTGTATTCGAATAAAAAAGTATTTATCAATCTCTATTCAATCAATGAAGAATTTTGATAGAAGATGAAATAGAAAACCCAAAGCTCATAAAGCACTTAAGCCACAGGCACACAAATTCAAATTTGTGCAGCTGTGGCTATCATATGTTGTTTACACGTAAATGCTTTAACGCATTACGCCCAACTAATTATTTTTGCTCTTTGCTTGGGTTTCTGTGATAAACCTTGTCGTTTAAGAACTCATCCATCGCAATTAAGCTAGGCTTAGGTAAGCGCTCATAATGCTTGCTAATTTCAATTTGCTCTCTGTTTTCGAAAACCTCTTCCAAGTTATCATTAGACGAAGCAAATTCAGCTAATTTACCGTGAAGCTCCTCTTTCATGTTGTTAGAGATCTGATTAGCTCTTTTAGCAATAATCACTAATGACTCGTAAATGTTATCAGTAGATCTATCCAAATCATGAACATTTCTAGTAACCGTAGTATTTGGGATCGCTGGTTTTGGAGTACTCATTTTATTTTTGTGTTTTATTATCTAAATTCTTGTTATTAGTAGTAGTATCTTTTTGTTTGTCGCCTTTTTTATCAGCCTCTTCAAGGGCCTTATATTTAGCAATCATAGCAGCTTCTTCTGCTAATATTTTTTTAGCGCTTACAATTCCCGCATCGCTATCCGCTTTTAATTGTTTTGCCTCTTTGGCAAACTTGCTGGTTGGATACGCTTCTATAAACTCATTATAATATTCAATAGCTTCGTTAAAACGATCTTCTTGTCTCAAAGGATAACTGTTTTTAGCATACATATACTGTGCCTTTACAATTAGTAAATTCATTTCCTCAGCATACTTAATGTCCGGAAACTCTACTTGCGCATTCTTCAAAGCCACCACCGCAGACTTGTAATTACTAATATCGTAGCCACCTAAAGTGTAGTAAAGTTTTGCATTATCAAAAGCTTTGGTCTCCAATTTATCTCTTAAGTTAGCAATATATTGCGCCGCCTGCGTAGCTCTATCACTTTTAGGGTAAAGGTTAATAAACAATTGAAGCGCATCAATCGCTTTATAAGTATTCTCTTGGTCTAAAGAAGATTTTGGTGAATCCAAATAATAGCAATAAGCCCCCATATATCTACACTCTTCAGCGTTTTTACTTGCAGGGTAAGTATCAGCAAACTCCTTAAACTTGTAACGAGCCGTGGTGTAATCCTTCAAGCGATATAACGTATAAGCATAATAATAGTTCAAATCCTCTGCCTCTGCTGTTCCTCTATACTTTTGTACTAAGCCTTCAAACAAGATCAACGCCCTATTATAATCCTTCTTATTGTATAATCTAATCCCCTCTTGGTATTTTTTGGCAACGTCATTACTTAAACGCAACTTTTCGAAACGACTTTTGCACGCACCAAAGCTCAAAATTGCAATGGCAAAACAAGAAATAATAAGGTGTTTAATTTTAAACATTTTGCAAAGATAAGGTAATAATACGATAACGTCAATTAAATAATAAAGGCTAAGCTACTTAAAGCCAACAAAGCTGTAAAATACTTAACAAATTTTAACAATAAGATAATTAGAAAATGTACTGCCCTGCTGCTGTCGTCCGCTAGCCCTGCTGTTCATTACAAGTCCTCGGTTTCGCTATGCTACACCTGCGGGCTTTTCATTTCCATCAGGTTTACTCTTCAAAGGCATTGCCATTGGTATTCCGCTTACCTGCATGGTGCCAATAGGTCAATCTTTGCGCCCTTTGCGGAGCTCTTACTTTCTTTGCGATAATATAATGTAATGCGGAATGTCCCGGATTTTATAATAAATATAGTATTAAAGCTCCTTTGCGGCCCTCGCTAGCGCACGCCTGTGGCGTGTGACAAAGTTTGAACTAATAGACATTTAAAAAATAGTTTTGATTAAGAACTGCTTCATAAACTCCACCTCCTATATATAATAGTCGTATTAAGTATACTAACATACATACATACATACATAAGCCCAATTAGATGGAATTTCCACTTCCGAGCTAACCTTTCTATGTTTTTCTGCTATATAAAGGGTATCGATATTCTTACTTGGCATCTTTTTTAAATTTTATATCCCAATCCAAATACCTTTAATGATTGTTTAAAGTCTGCAATCCGCACCACATATCTGGCCGTGCGTCATCATTCCGATAATAGCATGTCATTTTTTCTCATTGTATTCCAGCTGGTTGTGCCTTGTATCAAATAAAAAACGCTTCTTGTGTTGTGTGTGGATATATTTTTTCTACCTTTGCACTCCGCTTCGGAGGAAGAGGGG
>NZ_JBYFBY010000011.1:0-91717 GCF_057652195.1 Pedobacter sp. T50_32
ATGAGGTGGTCAGTTTGCCGCGGAATAGGTGGTCAGCTTAAACCGAAATCAGATGGTCAATTTCAGCGAAATCTCCAGGCTAGTTCTATTAGAAATAATTCATGAGCAAGCGGTACAGCATTTGATTTAGATTTTAGCGCTTTCAATCGTTCAATTGTAATCCCAGTTTTATACGAAATGATTTTGATGGTATTGTCCTCTACAGTATCAAAAAACTTCCCTAATACAGTCTGTTTAGAAATCTTTACCTCAGGCTCAATATTAACTAATGATAGATTTGGATAAATTTCCTCAATGACATTCCCTATATCCTCTCCAATACTTAAAATGATCAGAAACAATTTCTTAGCACCAATCTTCTTGATTAACCCATTTCGAAGTTTGCTAATTTCGACGGTTGGAATTCCAGTCTTAGCATGTATATCAACATTTGCAATATTTCGCTTTGTTAGAAAAGAATTTAAGTTATTGTGGGGAATACGTGAGGCCATTATCCTCTAAAAGTAACCAACATGCTATTTAATGGCAATTTCGTGTGTTTTACTTTCTTTTTATTTTAAATATTTGCTTTTAATGAAAGTATTATTAATTTTGAATAAGAATTTAATAATCCTATTGATTATAAGAGTCTTGCGGACACAATCTGAGGCCGTCATCGCAGGACAGCAGAATAATCCCAATATCTATTTATAGATGTGCTATATTTGCGCGTCCAGATAGATTTGGGGTCTGCTGTAATGCCACGTTGACTTAAGGCCTCAGAAACTTTATTGTGTGCTTGGTTTGCAGACCCCAAATTTATCAAGTCTCTTCCAATGCAGGGCTCATCTTAACCAGATACGAGCATGCCTGTATATCAGAACCTTTCGAATAACGATTTGATTGCCTTTTTAAGGGGGGGGGATGCTGCTGCGTATAAGGAAGTCTATGATCGGTATTTTCAGTTGATGTTTGTGTTTGCTTTTAGGAAGTTGCGGGATGAGGAATTGGCAAAGGATTTTGTACAGGAGTTGTTTGTCTCGCTTTGGGTGAAACGTGATCGGTTGCTGGTGGAGGGGAATTTAGCGCAGTACCTTTACATCAGTTTGCGAAGTCAGCTGTTCAATTATTTTGCGCACCAGAAGGTGCAGTCTAAATATATTGATTTCCTTGGGGTGTATGCGGATGGTTTTGCTGCTGAAGAGTCTGATTTTTCGATCAGGGAGAAGCAGCTCTCGGATTATATTGAAGTGCAGATGCAGAAATTGCCTGCGAAGATGAGGGCGGTGTTTGAGCTGAGCAGGAAGGATGGGCTGTCCAATAAGGAGATTGCCGATTCGCTGAATACTTCGGAGAGCAATGTTTCTCACCAGATCTCCAATGCGTTGAAGATACTAAAATCTAAGCTCCATTTGCTAATTGGTCTGCTGTTGGTCTGAATTTTCCTCTTTTAATTCTCCTAATTTTCTTTTTTTTCATTTTTGTCTTCAAGATTGCTGCATGGTTCTTTTACAACCTGTAAATAACCTTTGAAAGGTATGGATGCAAAAGAAGCAAAACAACTCCTAGAAAAATATAACGCGGGCCTTTGTAACGAAGCGGAGAAAGCTTTGGTAGAATCTGCTTTGTTGGACTTCAACGAGGGGCATGAGCTGGAATTGTCGCAGGAGCGTATCGATGAAATTAAAAGAGAGGTATTTACGGGGCTCCCTGTTCATCGGTCCCATAAGCTTAATATTTATATCTGGATTGCCGCTGCTGCTGCGGTGGCGCTATTGATATTGGCGATAGTACATTGGAAGCTGGAGGAAAACTTGCGCTTGTTTGATCAGAATGTTGCTATACCGGATGTGGCACCTATCGGAAATAGGGCGGTGTTGTCGGTTGGTGATGAGTTGATAAACCTCGATGGTGTCAAGGGTGGATTAAGGTTAGGGGCTGATGGGGTTGCTTATTTGGATGGATCTATTGTCGGTAAGAATTTAAAAACACAGTTGTCGCAGACCCTTTCGACCCCCAAGGGGGGACAGTATCAGGTGGTGTTGTCGGACGGAAGTCGGGTTTGGTTAAATGCGGCTTCGTCGATCAGCTACCCGTCTTCCTTTGATGGGGCGAAAGAACGTCGGGTGTCGGTTACGGGTGAGGTGTATTTTGAAGTGGCCCATGACAGGTCAAAGCCTTTTGTGGTGGCTTCTGCCGGCCAGGAGATCAAGGTGCTGGGGACAAATTTTAATGTGAATGCTTATGGTGATAATGGGGTGACGGCGACGACTTTATTGGAAGGAAGTGTGTTGGTGAGGGATTCGCATGGTGTTGGTGAGGTGTTGAAGCCGATGCAGCAGTTGGTAATGGGCAGGGGTGGGAGTTTGCTTCGCGCTGCCGATGCTGAGCTTGTGATGGCCTGGAAAAATGGGAAGTTGGAATTCAAGGATGCACCGCTTTCGGACATCCTTGCGGAGGTGGCACGTTGGTATGACCTGGAGATCGTGTATGAGGGTGGGATTTCGGACCGTGTATTCACTGGAAGTGTTTCCCGTAAATCTAATTTGTCGGTGCTGTTGAAGATATTGTCCTTTTCAGATGTTCGGTTTCGTCTTGAGACTAGTGGAAGGGGGATCAAAAAACTGATTGTTGAACCTTAAATAATGTTTTGCCGATGAAGTAAATTTTAAAGATTTAGTATTAGTTAATTAATTCCCCATTCATAAAAAAGCCGGAGGTGTTCGAGCACTTCCGGCGGCTTTAGGGGGATGGATGTCTGGGACATCCGATTCACGCACGAATTTTTATCAAACCCTAAACTACAAACTTATGATTTTTTTTGAAAACTGTCGTCCCTTTCTTTGGGTCGGGCAGTATCTATCTATTTTATGTCGGTTGATCCTTTGGTGGAGGCCGTCAGCCCGTTGGGGCTTTTCACTGGTCTTTTCCTGTTGCTTTTTGATGTCTGTTGTTGCGAGTGCGTCACAGGTGACCTTGAATCTTAGATCGGTATCTCTGGAGCTTGCCTTTGCGGAGATCAAGAAACAAACGGGCTATGGCTTTTGGTACGAAAAGAAGGACTTAATGGATCTGCCGAAGGTGTCGGTCAGTGTGCGGAACGTGGAATTGCGTGCTGCCTTGGAGGCTTGTCTGAAAGGTCAGCCCTTATCTTATGAGATCTTTGATAAGACGGTGGTGCTGAAAAGGAAAAGTGTTACGCCTGCTGTTGTTCCGTCTAAGAGAAGTGCGCAGGATAAGGTGCGAGGAAAGGTGGTGGATGCGGAATCTAAAGAGCCACTTGCAGGTGTACTTGTTAAGGTGAAATCTCCGGAAATATCTGTTGTTACCAATGATAAAGGGGAATTTGAGCTGAATTTGCCGAATGGAAAATATGAGTTGTTGGTTCAATACCTTAGCTACAATATCCGTGAATTTAGTGTCACTGTTCCCACAACTGAATTACTGTCTCTTGAATTAACTGCTAACGAAAGTATCCTAAGCCAAGTTGAGATTGTAAATACAGGGTATCAAAGTCTCCCTAAAGAAAGAGCAACAGGGTCATTTTCTTATATAGATGAAAAAACGATTTCCCGTTCAGTTTCACCTGATTTATTGAGTAGGCTGAATGGCGTTTCAAATGGATTGCTTTTCGATAGTACGGTAGGTAACTCAACAGGTATAAGTGTTAGGGGACGGAGTACAATTTTTTCCAATACGACACCTTTGATTGTAATTGACAACTTCCCGTTTGAAGGCGATCTAAACACTATTAATCCTGATGTGATTGAGAGTGTGACCTTGTTGAAAGACGCTGCTGCTGCGTCCATTTGGGGTGTTAGAGCTGGGAATGGTGTTGTTGTGATTACTACCAAAACGGGGAGGTTGAATGCAGCGCCGAAAATTTCGGTTAATGGAAATGTAACCGTTGGTGAGAAACCTGACCTTTACTATGAACCTCAGCTTTCTTCGAGCGAATTTATTGATGTAGAAAAATTTCTTTTTGACAAAGGGGCCTACACTGCTACAATTAATGGTGGATTTGGCGTGATTTCTCCTGTGGTTGAAATCCTGCAAAAGATTAAGCTTGATCCGAGCTACGCCGCGGTCGGGAATGCACAGATTGATGCTTTCAGAAATATTGATAATAGAGAGCAGAGAAGTCAATACTTTTTTAGGAATAGCAATGTCCAGCACTATGCCGCTGATGTCACTGGAGGGGGAAATATGCAATCCTATTATTTCTCTGTAGGCTATGACAGAAATGTACCCAATTTGGTATCTCGCTCCAATGATAGGATTACACTTAAGGGTAGCAATTATTATAATTTATTAAAAGGCAGGTTAAGGCTGAATACGGATTTGATGTTTTCAAAATCCAACAATAGGAATATGTTCGCCAGCGGTTATGTGCCTTTTTTACCCTATGAGCAGATTGCGGACGCCGTGGGAAATCCTTTGCCCGTTCTTCGACGTGGCGGATTGCGAGCATCTTACATAGAGACAGCCGGAGCTGGTAAGCTTTTAGACTGGTCATACAGGCCTTTGGAGGAATTAAGAAACCAGGGTTCGACCAACCTATCTGGCTTGTTAGATTACAGGTTAAGTGTAGGTGCTAACTATAAAATATTGGATGGATTGTCTTTTGGACTATCCTATCAGTATTATAATGCAAGTACAAAGACGGAAAGCCTTAATGACCAAAATTCTTTTTATACAAGAAATATGGTCAACACCTTTACGAATATAAATTCCACTTCAGGTGCGGTAACTAGGCCAGTTCCGCTTGGATCAATCTATAATCCAATATTTGCATCCAGAGAGTCTCACTATGGAAGAAGCCAATTAGACTATAATAAAGTATTAGGTAATCTACATGAATTGTCAGCAATTGCCGGCTATGAAGTTAGGCAGGACGCTGGTAATCAAAATACCTATTTTGCCTATGGCTACAATCCCGAGACGGGAAGCAGTGCAATTATAGATCCGATTACGTTGTTTCCGTCCTTTTTTAATCCCGTTTCGGCGTCAAGAATTCCAGCTCCAATGAACCAGAGCTCGAATATAAACAGATATATTTCTTGGTATGCCAATGCTTCCTATGCATATGACAGTCGATATGTTATTTCGGGAAGCTTTAGGAAAGATGAGTCAAACCTATTTGGTGTAAAAGCAAATCAGAAAGGTGTTCCTTTATGGTCTGTCGGCTTATCTTGGAATATTCATAAGGAAGATTTTTTTAATGTGAATTGGATCGACAATCTTCAGCTAAAATCCACCTTTGGATACAATGGAAATGTGAATAATTCTATTACCGCATATCTGACCGCTTCACCATCACTATTTAATTCTTATGGCGTACAGTATTTTACTATAGTTAATCCACCCAATGATGATCTAAGATGGGAACGTGTTAAAAACTTCAACACGGGTATTCATTTTTCACTTCTAGAGAGCCGTATTTCTGGAAGCGTCGAGTATTACTTGAAAAACGGTGTTGATCTGATTGCCAGTAGTCCAATTGCTCCACAGACGGGGGTCTCACTATTCACTGGTAATGTTGCTGACACACGAACAAATGGGATGGATGTTCAGCTAAGATCTAGAATTCTGAACGGGGGATTGAGGTGGACAAATTATATCATTTTGAATTTTGTTAGGGACAGGATCACCGACTACAAGGTAGGGACCGGGAGCAATTCAAATGTAGTAACAGGATATACAGGGAACCTTTCCCCACTGCCCGATTATCCGATCAATGCCGTGTTTGGTTACAGATGGGGAGGATTGAATGAACTTGGAAATCCGCGAGGTTTTATCAATGACCAATTAAGCTCAGATTATGCCGCCATTTTGAATTCCAATGATCGTTCTCAGTTACAATTCTTCGGATCGGCAACACCCACGGTCTTTGGAAGTTTCAGAAACACCATCGGCTACGGCAGGCTTGAACTATCATTCAATATCCTTTACAAGTTTAATTATTTTTTCAGACGTCCTTCATTAAGCTACGCTTCTCTGTTTTCGGGTGCTTACATGCAGCGGGATTACGGGAAGAGATGGCAGTTTGCGGGAGATGAAGTTAGTACGGAAGTACCTGCTATGGTATATCCAAATCTACCAAACCGCAGCGATTTTTATAATTATGCTTCGGTACTTGTAGAAAAAGGAGATCATATCCGTCTACAGGATATCCAGCTCAATTATACCTTTTCAAATTTTAAAGGAGAGGCCTCTTTCTTGAAAAATATGAATGTCTATTTCTATGCTAATAACTTGGCAATACTCTGGAAAGCTAATAAACATGGGATAGATCCCGATGTCCGCTCAGGTTTTCCAAATCCAAGGACAGTAGCTATAGGCTTAAAAACAACCTTTTAAATCATTGTTATGAAAGCAATTAAAATCTCTATTAACATCATTGCTATACTTTCATTTTTTTTGATCTCCTGCAAAAAGGATTTCTTGGAAAGAAAGCCCAGTACGAATATCTTACATCCGACCACATTGGAGGAGTTTCAGAGTCTGTTGGAAAATCATCTGGTAATAAATGGCACTTCGGGCCTTGGAGTACTCGCCGGTGAAGACTACACATATGCCTCCAGGGAGATTTGGCTGTCCAACAGGACGGCCACAGAAAGAAATTCATTTATATGGGCAAAGGACCTTTACGAGGGCGAGCCATCTGACGATTGGAGTATGCCGTACACAACGATCTTCTACGCCAACTGTGTACTCGATGGATTAAAAAATATTACGGTGACGGAAAGGAACAGGGCACAGTTTAATCTTGTTAAGGGTTGGGCGCTATTTGTACGCGGCTTTGCCTATTTCGATTTGGTCAATAGTTTCGGACGTTTTTATACTCCAGCTACTGCCGAAAGTGATTTAGGTGTGCCTCTAAGATTGAATCCTTCTGTAGATGAAGTGCTACCTAGGGCGACTGTCTCGGAAAACTACAAACAGATATTGAATGATCTGAAATACTCGAGCCAACTGCTACCGCAGACATTTCCTACTCTCAACAGGAATAGACCATCCAATGTCGCTTCCCATGCACTGCTTTCAAGGGTCTATCTGTTTAGAGGGGAATATGGAAATGCCGAACTACATGCTGATAGTGCCCTAACGCTGTATGATAGGTTAATCGATTACAATACCTTGGATAAAACAAGTGTTACACCTTTCTCTACAACAAATGTCGAGCTTATCTACTGGAGATATGCAACAACTAAGGCGGCTTATGCCGCTTCTGGAAGATATAGCCAAATTAGCCCTGAATTAATTGGTTTGTACACTCCCAATGATCTAAGACCTTCAGTGTTCTTTGCCAAGCAAGGCGATGGAAGCTTTGTGCCAAAAAGGGGGTATCAAGGGGTTGGAAACCAGCCTTTTATGGGTCTTGCGACAAACGAACTCTATTTGATCAAAGCAGAATGTCTTGCTCGGCGAGGCCAATATATCGAGAGTATGAATTGGTTGAACAAACTGTTAATAAAGCGTTGGAATCCGAATGCGAATAGCGTACCCAATCCATACCAGAATATAGAGGCCAGTTCTGCTTCAGAGGCATTAGGGAAGATTCTGCTGGAACGTAGAAAGGAACTAGTTTGGCGTGGAATACGATGGGAGGATATCAAAAGGCTGAACAGGGATGGTGCCAACATTGTGTTGAAGCGGAATTTGGGCGTGCAGGAATTTACACTTCAACCAAATAGTCCATTGTATATATTTCCAATCCCGAATGAAGAGATCATGTTCAGTGGGATCAAACAAAACGAACGATAATTATCAGGGCAACTTTAAAAAATAAGAAATGAATATTAAGATATATATGTTGCTGCTATGTTTGTCAATCATAGCTTTGGGGAGGGTGGATGCAAAGTCTAACAATCCAGATGATGTTGTTATAGAGGGACGGGTACTTGATAACTTCACAAAGACTTCGAAACATAAAGTTATTGAAGTCACTATACTTATTTCGGAATTTGCAACTAGTGGTATGAACTTTCGTGGAAGGAAATTTCTGCCAGAGGTTGACCAGAAAACTGGCAAGTTCAGACAGGTAATACCAGCTATAAGTGATAGGTTTTATATGTACATCTATTTTACACCGGTAGGAACTGAGAATTGGACGTTTATTCCCAACGTCTACATACTTGAAAAAGGAGATCGTCTCAACTGCGAGCTTTCCTCACGATACTATAAGTTCACGGGAAAGGGGGCAACAAGGCTCCAATGCCAGAGTGATATTTATAGTCAGAAACTCCCACATAAGTCGCAAAGTACTCAGGACGCTGATTCCTTACTTAATATTAGGCTTAAGATCATAGAGGATTATTCAAAAGAATTGGGTCTAGAACTTACAAATATCATGATTGCCAATTGTTATGGACTGCGAGATTTCTTATGGCTGAGGGAATACGCAATTAAAGCAAAAGTTAATAGAAGTGACTATGATTACGCAATAAACTCAGAAAGATTCAAAAAACTTGAACATAAAAATTTAAACAGCATACAAATCGAGCATCTTGTACAAGCTCCAATCTATGTGGATTATCTTTATTGTAAAATTGTCTTAGAAAGTAATATTGTCAATGATTGGAAAAGTTCTAGGGCAGATGCTGGTGCAAACTTTGTCTATAATAGGATTTTGAACAACTATAATGGCCTTATAAGGGAAAAACTTTTGGTTATATTTTTTCTGCATAATAAAATATCGTCGAAATTCTTGGACGAAGGACTTCAAATCGTACAATCGAAAGACTACAGAAAAATTTTATTGGATCTAAAGGAGACTTACCGGAACGATAAACCATTTTATAATTTTAAGCTTAAGGACGACAAGGGAAATTGGATCACGCTAGATCATTTCAAGGATAAGGTGGTAGTGATGGATTTCTGGTTTACTGGCTGCACAGGTTGTAAAATGTTAAATGAAGCCATGGTGCCAATCGTAAAGAAATATCGAGACAACCCGAAATTAGCGTTTGTTTCAGTTTCCATAGATAAGGAGCGGTCTGCTTGGTTAAAAAGTGTTGCGACCGGGAATTATACCCACCCCGAGAGCATTAATCTGTATGCGGGTGTAGGTAAGGGTAATAATGCAAGACATCCACTGATAGAACATTATAAAATTAAGAGCTACCCGACACTTTTTATCATTAAGAACGGTAATATGTTTGAGGCCAAACCAACTATACCAATCTCGTCTCCAGCAATGGATGGGACGCTAACAGATAATACTAAGACATTTATTTCTCTTTTGGATTCCGCACTCAAATGAGAAAGAATTATCTACTAGTGGTGTAAAGAATCCACCACTAGTAGTTTTGGAAATAATCTATAGGTTATAATTCCCATCAAGACTTGAAGGGGTCATTCCTTTAGAGCTGACTTCAGAATAGTTTAAAGTTTGTCCGTGATCCTGTGTATCGTTTTCAGGTTGTGTGAACGAACATTCTCTGTCTGAATCATCATCGCAGTTGATAGGATCATAGGTTCCGGCTGGAATCTTTTCATACTGGTTTTCGTCAACTTGTACATAAACCCAAAGTGGCGCTTTTGTTCTTTTTGCGTTGGTAAATGCGCTAAATCCTACTGCAAGAACTGCAACCAGCAGTCCGAATGCGAAATTTTTTAAATTTTTCATTTTAATTGATTTTAATTTTAAATTAATGTCTTCCGGTTTATGTTTTTATGGAGGTAGATGGCGAAGATGGCCAAGAGGATAAAACCGATATTGAACAACAGGTGCTGTTCCCAAGTGAGCGATGCTATCGCTCCCCCGCAATGACAGGGTTTCTTTTCTGCCCAAAGTAACATCGACGCGATGTATAGCGTAAAGATACTCATCATGATGGTGAAGAAGTATAATCCTAATTTTTGGGTCTGAGGGATGATCAGTGCTAGGGCAATGGCCAGTTCACTGATGGGTACCAGCCAACTGATGGTGAGGGCATAGTTCTTAAGGTATTGGATCTTCGATAGTCCTTTGTAGAATTGGTCATGTTCTACAATTTTTGCCTGTGCGGTGTAGACTAAGAGGAAGATACAAAGTCCTGTGATGCCGTTGATCAGGAGCTGCTTGGTCTGGTGCCTTTGGTAAAATGGTGGTTTGCCTGTAATACTGGTACTGTTCATGGTCTTATCTTTTGGTTGTGCTTCGATGTGGTGGTATCCGCCACCTTGGGTACTTGCCCCAATTTCTCTGTTTTGTTGATCGTTGTCACGGACCTCCTTTCTTTTTTGATGAATTCGTTGATGTAAATTTCAGTACGTTTTTTTGTTAAAAAAATATCCCGCGGGATAGAAATGCGTTTGCCGATCAATTAGTTAGTCCGGTTGAAGGCAGCCTTGGCGGCGCTGAACCGGGAAGGGGTCATCCTCAAAAAGGATGCGCTGATAACATTGGGAAGCAGGTTGATGGGGTATTTTTGGGCGTAATGATAGACCTTTTCTCGATCTGAATAGGTCATCAGCTCCGAACGCCATACATCGAGTTCCCATTGTTGGAGCATGAAATGTTCGAGGAGAAGGGAGGTTTCTGGAAATTTCCGAAGCTGGTTAAAATTGTTCCGTTCAATGCGCAAGAGGTTGGTGCCGCTTATGGCAATAAATTTATGGGTGGAGATGGTCTGTTTGAGAAAGCTGTTGATGTCGGTAAAGATCTGTTCTGGACCATAGATGGCGTAGACTTCTGATTTGCCGCTTTGGAGGTTTCTGTATTCGGCGACCCAGGCATCAATACTGTACCAGGCATAGTGTAGGTCTTTTTCTTCATTGCTGATAACGCTTTTTGTCCTGATGCGCTGGATGTCTACAGCTCTGACCAAGGCTCTTTCGAATTTGGGTGAGAGCCGGACATTTGCAGAAAGGATGCTCAGAAGCTCTTTGAGCTGTTGCGCGCTAGGGTTCATTTGATTATTTATCTTTTAACCATTGTCTATGTATTCTGGAAAGGTGCTTGCGGCTGATGTGTAAATAACTGGCCAAATATTTTTGGGGGATTAGGTTTGGTTCGGGATTTTTGTTGCGAAATTTGCGGTAACGCTTGTTTGCCGGTTCTTCGTGAAGCAGGAGCTTTTCTTCAGTGATACGCCTTTGCCATTGGTCTTCAAGGTGGAGGATTATTTCATCGATACCAGATGCCATATGATGATTCTCGAGAAGGACTTTGTATCCGCAGTAATAAAGCCGGCTGGAGATGAGCGCACTTATTCTTGGACTTGGATGGGAGTTCGCGTCACTCTGCTGACCGGACATTGGAAAAAATGCTCCGGCGTGATGGAATCTGATGGTTTTGGTTTGGCCAGGATCGGTTGCATCGATTGGCGAAGTTACTTTAGGAGTTTCAATGTATTCATGAAGTAAGCCTGTGGCCAAGAAATAAAGTGTGCGTTGTGCGGGCAGTTCGAGTTGTTCGCCCTTTTTTAATGTGATCAGTCGAAAAGTGCTTTCAAACAACGCGTTGAGCGTTGTTTGAAAGCTAGAAACCGGTGCCAGCGCAGCTGTGACTTGACTGATATCGATCATGGTTTGAGCTTATAATTTCGAGTTTACATAGGTGATTTCGATTGTCATACTTCCCGAAGCGGTGATATGGCCATCGTTAGCTGTCTCGATCATCAAATCGCTTTTAGGCTTAAAGAGTTTGTCCTCATCTCCGGAGCCGTCGCCATCTTTGGTCAAGGTTACCGGTAGGCGGTGTTGAATGGCAAAGCTCCCTTGGTCGCCAAGGAAATTGGCAATTGCTGGCGGCATTTCATCAAGATAACTGAGCTGGTCGGTAGTCAGGTCGAAATGACCGTTGATCCATAGTTTGGGCTGCAGTTTAAGGGCGGCCGCCTCTGCGGTTAATTGTTGGTCATTTAGTGCATAAAGTGCTTGTAAAAGGGACTGAAGACCAACTTCATCAAAGGGTTGTTTTTGCATTTTCGTAAAAATTTATGTGAGACCATTTATTGTTTGAGGCAATTTAGTGGCACTTTTTGAAGTGGAAAAGCTTTTCGCGGTGATATTTTCTGAGTGGCACCCTGAAAAGTGTTGTGAGTGGTCTATTTCGGAAATTTTAGGAAAATTTTGGTAATTTCGGCACTTCAGCTACCTAGTTTACCTAACGCTTCCCATTATGCTGAAACGGATTCTACAACATCTCTGCTCAAGATTTTTTATCATCAATCTTTTGTTGATACTGATTGTATCAATATTCGCAGGACACTACATTGTCGTGCACGGCCGTGACGAAACATGGGCAGAACTTAGGCAGATGTCCGCATACTATTATTCCGTTGCCTATAGTGCAATCATAGCAATGGTATTACAACTGGGCATCTATTTGGTAAGCTACAAGCTATCCAGGAAACATCGGGGCAAAGGATTGACCATTCCTTGGGCATTGGAACAATTGCTGTATGGTGTTGTAACGATCCTCATGCTTGAGTTGTTATTGGCCGCTGCGCTGTTCGGCCTACATGGCTTATGGTTGCCGGAAACGTCATTTTTTAAAAAGCTGTTTCTACCCATTGTACTGTTTGTACTGATAGTCAATCTCTGTTATGTCATTTACTACATGAATAAATACCCTAGGGCGCAGAAGCTCGTTAAGTATCTGATACCTAAGAAACCGAAGCCAAAGCCGCAAATTAAAGTATCCACTGATTTACCTGCCTTGGTTTATGCTGGCGAATCAGGAGTTATGGCCTATGGTTTTTCTGGAAATCCAATGATTTGGACACACTCGATCAGACAGTCTATTGAACTGTTAGGTACTAGAGATTACTATAGTGGACAGCGGCACTGGCTCGTTCACCGTTTGGCGATCGCTGATTTGGAATCCATTCCGGGAAAGCGTGTGAAGCTCATTTTAGCCTTTGAATTCAAACATGAAATGATTGTTTCGCGCAGACGGTCTTCAATCTTTAGGGCTTGGTTCGGTGAGGCAGCTAGGCCGTTAGACGATCGTTTTGGCTAATTTATTACCTGTGTTTGAGGAGCTCCGCTTTTAACCTTGACAGGGTTTCCCTTGTGATCCCCAGATAGGAAGCGATATTCGCCTGGGTGGTGAGCTGTTCGATATCCGGATGTTGTTTGAGCAGGTTCAGGTATCTCGTCATGGCTTTGGGTATATGTCGCTGCATGTGGATGTCCATGACGACCATGAGGTATTTCTGGGTCATGATCCTACCGATGAGGTTGGCTTCCTGGAAGTCGGCATAGAGGGCGTTCAATTGGTTCCAGGTGATGGAAACGAGGACGCTATCCTGTAGGAGTTCGATATTTTCCATGGAAGGTTTTTGTTCGAAGAAGCTCGTGACGGCGCAGGCCAGGTCTCCGGCTTTCATGAACCAGTTCGTGCACTGGTTGCCGTCGTCATCGATGTGGTAGGACCTGACAAGTCCGGTCTCGACGAAGTAGAGCCTTCGGCAGATTTCTCCCTCACGTAACAGATGGTGTTTGGCTGGAAGTGTTTCGGTCAATAATTGTTCGGCAAGGCGTTGTTGGTATTCTGCCGAGGTAGGCGCCACGCTGCCCAGCAGTTGGAGCAGGGAGAGGGTTTCTATGTCGTTTGTTTCCATGATGTCGCGTAAACTAGGTTAGAGTGAGCTGTGACTATTTTGGAAACGTACCAAATTTGAAGATGTTTTTTGGGCTAACATTTTGGGACATTTGCTCCCTTTTTCTGGATTACTACGGATTACTTTCATGGCTTTAGCAAAGGTTTTTGTGAGAATTATCACAGTCTTTCTCATTTATTGCTTTATCACGCGCATTTGGCGGCGTTATTGGGAGCCTGAAAGTTGTAACAAATATCAATGACATTTTTGGAAGCTTGGAGGAACTTTGTGAATGTTAATCAACGCAATGGCTTATGGAGAAATGATACCTTATAGCAACCCGAGTGAAAGTTGACGCCAGTATACCGGCTAGGGAGCTGATCATTTAGTTTATTGTTTATGTTAGATGAGGTGTTAGAAGTTTGGCTGAAGGAATTTGAGGCCGAATTGGGTGAGATTGCTCTTGAAGAATTGAACCCTATCGAAAAACTTAAAAGAACAGTGGCTGTCACAGAAGTACAGCTGAATAACTTGAGGGCATTCGTTGTCGAAAATCCGTTTGTGGATGAAGCCGATGAGATCGAATTTTTCAAGCGCGTTAAACCGCAGTTCTATTGTTGGAAAATTTATGCTTTTGAACGTTACAGTGTAGAGTCCTGGATGCCTAGCGATAAAGACGAAAGTAAACGGAATTTCCTGTTGGGAGAATTAAGATCAATTGAAAGGTTCTTTCGACTGCATGATTTCCATTACCAGTATTATAGGATGGGTGCAGGTGAGTTGGACGGGCTTTTCTTCCTTCGCAAGCAGATGGAGGAGGGAAGTATTTTGGTCCCGAATGTGGCGGATCCGGATCCTAGTTTTGCAACGAGGGGAGATTATCTTTTTGCCAAGTTCATGGCTTTGGAGAAATTGGCGGCTTGGATCCAGCAGGCTATTTTGGGTTTGGATGGGCTTTCTCCAGTTGATATGGGTCAACCTAGGCCTAAGAAACTGAAATGGACGGGGGAAAGTATCAATCTCTTGGAGATTGCCTATGGTCTATATTATACGGGTCAGTTGAATGAAGGTAGGGCGAATATCATCGATATCGTGAAGGAGCTAGAGGACATATTTGGGGTGAGTTTGGGAAGGCCATACCGGAGGCTTGCCGAGATTAGGCAGCGAAAAAGGTTGAGCAGGACGAAGTTTATTGATGAGATGGGATCGGCGATCTTAAAGAAATTGGATGATGAGGATGAGTATAGGCCTTGATCATTTCTGCATCTTGCACAGCCATATTAAAATTTAATGCTATCGCACATACAAAAAGTATTACCTGTATATCGCAAAAAAAAACTATTTCAAGTTTCGGTTAAAAAATAGTTAGTGCGAGCCGAACGCTAATCCAATAGTGTTCGGCTTTATGTTAGGGCAAGTGGACTTGTCTATCCGGCTGCCCCGCCCCGAGAACCTACAACAAGCTTTCGGGTGTTGAAATTAGCTGGGTCGGTGACTTCAATGATGACTTTTCCATCTTTTTTTAGGGCCACCTTTCCTGTAACTGTACTCAAGCCATAGTTCGAACTATCTGCTTTTGACCTTGCGCCCTTTTTTAATACAATGGTTACTGTGGCCAATTTTCCATCTGCGTGATTGTAAAGGTAGATTTCTTTGCCAACCTTTTTTGAGCTTAGGATAGTTGTGGCAAATTGGACAAGCTTGCCATTGTGGGAAGCAAGATTTTCCGCATTGGCCTGGATAGGCTCCTGTTTCAAGTACAAACATCTTTTATTCAACAAGAAGGCATGAACGGAACTCGTAAATGCGAGGAAGAGCATGCATGCGATAATTAGTTTTTTCATGGGCCTAAGGTAGGGAATTAAACCACTTTAAAATGTTTTTGCAATTAAATTTGACCACCTCCCCAACGAGTTGTCAATCCGGTTTTCCCAATGTGTGAACCTTTGTGTCATGTTCCGCTGCAATGGAGTGGCGGGTTAACGGATTTTATATGTTACAGAATTTTACATGGCAACAGTTTTTGGTTGCTGCATTGGTCTTTTCCCTTTTGTGGTATGGGGGGATGTGGTTTTTTTGGTTGAGGCATAGGAAGCTTGGCGGTTTGGGATGGAAGGGGAGCAGTGCTGGGATTGGTTCGGATCGTAGTGGTCCGGGTGCCGGTAAACTGCCGCACCGTTGGGAAGGGGATGTGGAAGTGCTGTCACCTGCGGATGAGCTGATGGGTAAAAGTCGATTGCCGGAGGGGATGGAACTGTTGTCTGGCAGCGAGCTGCGTTTTGCGGGGAAGGAGGGGACGGCGGACCGTTCCGACCAGTTGGGCCTGGTCCCTGATCTGTTGCAGGAACTGAAGCTTTTGTTTCAGCGGCTTGCCGAAGAAGATGGGAAAAAGAGTGATTTTTTTCGGTTGCTGGAAGCGCTGAAGTCGGGGTTTCCCAAGATGGGCGGCCATCCACAGATGCATGCGCTCAATGAATTCATCATCGACCATGCCCCTTTCCATTTAACGCCAGGGGAAATTGCGGACCTCTGGGATTAGTTTACCATTCAAACCTTTTTTATGAAAGTATTTCATCGATTTTTTATTGGCCTTTTGAATTTTACAGGTGTGGCCTACTGGCTGTTTTTGGTGGTTGGGCTGGTGTTGCTGTCTGCAGGTCCCCTGTTTGCCCAGGATGGGAACGCGGGGATTGCAGAGGCGACCAACCGGGTAAGGAGCTATTTCGATACGGGCTGCGACCTGATGTATGCCATCGGTGCAGTGGTTGGGATCATCGGTGCCATCAAGGTGTTCAACAAGTGGAATGCGGGCGAACCGGATACCAATAAGGTCGCTGCCGCCTGGTTCGGTTCCTGTATTTTTTTGGTAGTGGTGGCCACGGTACTCAAATCCTTCTTTGGGATATAATTTTCACTTTAAACTTTTTTATGGCTTCGGTATATCAGATCAATAAGGGGGTGGGCAAGCCCATCATGTTCAAGGGATTGAAGGCGCAGTACATTGCTTATTTGGCAGTTGGAATGGTGTTTTTGTTGGTTGCTTTTGCGGTATTGTATATCTCAGGCGTCAGTCTGTTTTTGGTACTGCCGATCATTTTCGGCCTGGGTGCTGCGCTGTTTGTGGTGGTGGGCAAGCTATCCGCGCGCTTTGGCGAGCACGGGCTGATGAAATTCTTTGCCCGTCGGAATTATCCGCGCTATATCCAGTTCCAGTCGAGGCAGTTATTCCTTTCACTTAAAAATAAAGCTCATGGTCAGTGCAAATAAGATGTTTCCGATTTTGAAGGTAGAAAAGGGTTGTATAGTTTCAATGCAGGGGGATTTTTCGGTGGTGTATAGGGCGACCTTGCCGGAGATCTTTACGCTGTCGGACGGGGACTACGAGGCCTATCACCAGGTCTTGGTGAAGGCGATCAAGGTCTTGCCAAAACACAGCGTGTTCCATAAGATGGACTGGTTTGTCAGGGATGGTTACCAGGCGGATTACGTTCGGGCCGGGGATAGTTTTCTGGCCCGGAGCAGCGAGACCTTTTTCAATGAAAGGGAGCGCTTGGAGCATAGCTGTTATATTATCCTCACCAAAAAGCCCGAGGGAAGGAAACTGTCAAGTTCGGTCTACAGCAATGTGCTGCGCAGGAGCATCGTTCCGGCGCAGCTGATGGAGGAAAAACTGCAGCTTGACTTCCTGGATAGTTGTGGACAGTTGGAAAGGATCTTGAAGGACAGTGGTTTTGTGGCTTTGTCAAGGTTGGGTGATGATGAACTTGCGGGTACGGCGAACAATGCTGGACTGATCGAAAGGTTTACCTTTCTTTTGGGGGAGCATGAACCGTCGCTCTTGCGGGACATCAGTGTCAGTGATGGGCTGAAGGTGGGGGAAAAGGAGGTCGAGCTCTATTGCCTTTCGGAGATGGAGGACCTGCCGGCACTTTGCGGCAGTAGGATCAATTATGATCGGTACAGTACCGATCGATCGAAGTTTTCGATCGGTTTTGCAAGTCCATTGGGACAGATCCTGGACTGTAACCATATCTATAACCAATACATTTTTATCGGAGATGACAGGGATACGATCAAACGGCTGGAGGCGAAAAAATTGCGCTTGCAGTCGCTGTCGGGTTACTCCAGGGAGAATGCGGTATCGCGTGATGCGGTCAATGATTTCCTGAATGAAGCGGTAGTGCATCAACGGCTGCCGATCAAGGCGCATTTCAATGTGCTGGCCTGGTCGGACGATCCGATGGAGATGAGGGATTTGAAGAACAAGGTGGGCTCGGCGATGGCACAGCTGGACGCGGTGGCCAAACTGGAAACGGAAGGTGCGGCGCAGATCTGGTTTGCGGGAATGCCTGGGAATGCGGGCGACTTTCCAATGAACGATACCTTTGATACCTTTGTCGAGCAGGCGACCTGTTTCTTTAACATGGAAAGCAGTTACAGGGACAGCCTTTCTCCCTTTGGGCTTCGCTTTGGCGACCGCCTGAAGGGACGTCCGGTACATGTGGATATTTCGGATGAGCCGATGCGTTTGGGCCATGTGACCAATCGGAACAAGTTCATCCTTGGTCCATCGGGTTCTGGTAAATCTTTTTTCACCAACCATATGGTACGAAGCTACTTCGAGCAGGGGGCACATGTGGTGCTGGTGGATGTAGGCCATAGTTATCGAGGGCTCTGTGATCTGGTGGGCGGCTACTATTTCACTTATGCAGCGCATGACCCAATCAGGTTCAATCCGTTTTTCATTGCGGAGGGGGAGATATTGGATACCGAAAAGAAGGAAAGCATAAAGACGCTTTTGCTGGCGCTCTGGAAAAAGGATGATGAGCATTTCAAGCGCTCGGAATATGTGGCGCTGTCCAATGCCCTGACCTTGTTCTATCAATATCTCGGGGAGAATAGGGATATCTTTCCCTGCTTCAATACTTTTTATGAGTGGCTGCTTTCGGACTATACACAGATTTTGGAGAAGGGCAAGGTGAAGGACAAGGATTTTGACGTGTCGAGTTTTCTGTATGTGCTGCAGCCCTATTACAGGGGCGGGGAGTTTGATTACCTGTTGAATGCAACGGAAAACCTGGACCTGTTACATCAGCCTTTTATCGTCTTTGAACTGGATAACATCAAGGACCATCCGATCCTGTTTCCGGTAGTGACGCTGATTTTGATGGAGATGTTCATTTCCAAGATGCGCAAGCTGAAGGGTATACGTAAAGTGCTGCTGATTGAGGAGTGCTGGAAGGCCATTGCCAAGGAGGGGATGGCGGAGTATATCAAATACCTGTTCAAGACGGTCAGGAAATATTTCGGGGAGGCGATCGTCGTGACCCAGGACGTGGAGGATATCATTTCCTCGCCCATCGTCAAACAGGCCATCATCAATAATGCGGACTGCAAGATATTGCTCGACCAGAGCAAGTACCAGAACAAGTTTGATTCCATCCAAGCATTGTTGGGGCTGACGGATAAGGAGAGGGCGTTGATCCTTTCGATGAACAGGGCCAATGACCCTAAGCGGAAATACAAAGAGGTATTTATCTCCCTGGGTGGGCAGTACAGTAAGGTGTACCGGACGGAAGTAAGCCTGGAAGAATACCTATGCTACACGACCGAAGAAACGGAGAAGATCAAGGTACAGGAATACGCCGTCCGTTTCGGGAGCATCCAAAAGGGCATCCAGATGCTCGCACGGAATATGAAAAACTTAAAGCCATAGTCCTATGAGAACAATGCTAGTTTTTGCTGCCGTAGCCATGCTAATGGCAGCCTGCAATACCAATCCTAATAATCAGTTTGCCGGCATTTATGCCAACCATTCCGAAGGTGAGTATAGTATTGCCGACGATACATTGGAGCTGGTCCAGCTTTCGGATGTTGAGTATCAGATTGTTCGAAGAACAGGGTTTAACCTGATCAGGAAGGGCAAAGTCGGGAGTCGGCAACATGAAACCGAAAACTGGAGAGTGAGCTATGAAGCTACTCAACAGCTGCTGCGCGAGCAAGTGCGCGGTAAGCTGATCAGGGTCGTTCCTGATAGTGGAATGCTGGTCATCGGTCATAGGGAATACCGCAAAATCAAACCTTAAAATTTATCGGATGGAAACAATAAAATATTCCATACGGCAGATTCAATCTGCCGTATGGTGGACGGATAGTGCTAAAATTCTAATAAGAAGAATTGTGAAAACCTTCGAAGGAAGCTTGAATACAGTTAAAAAACAAATTAAACAGGTTATGAAAAAATACATGATCATCCTGCCCTTGAGTACGATGACACTGTTTGTGGGGCTGCCCAAGGGGGCCAATGCCCAGCTTGCGGTGGTGGAAGTGATCAGGGCGGGTGTAAAGAAAGTCATCAAGGCGGTGGACCTTAGGGTGCAGCGCCTGCAGAACGAGACGATCTGGCTGCAGAATGCGCAGAAGGTCTTGGAGAACCAGTTGTCGAAACTCAAATTGACGGAGATCGCAGATTGGACGGATAAACAGCGGGAGCAATATGCGAAATACTATGAGGAACTCTGGAAAATCAAGTCGACGATTGCCTATTACAAGCGGATCAGGGACCTGACGCAAACGCAGATCGCTATTGTGGATGAGTACAAGTGGGCCTGGGGACTTTTCCAGAAGGATGTCCGGTTCAAGTCCGAGGAGCTGGAATATATGGGAAAGGTCTATTCGGGCATCTTGGACGAGAGCATCAAGAACCTTGACCAGCTCTTTTTGGTGATCAATTCCTTCAAGACCCAGATGTCGGATGCATCGAGGCTGGAACTGATCGCAAAGGCGGCAGACGAGATGGACGCGAATTATTCGGCGATCAAGAAATTTAACTCGGGCAACATCAGTTTGAGCATCAGCCGGTCGGTCTCATTGGAGGAGACGGCAAAATTGAAGGAGATCTATGGGGTGGATTAAAAAGAGATGCAGCGTTTTAGGGGGGAGGTCTAAGATGTTGAAAGGTCTGCTGTATGGCTTACTGCTGATGATTTTAAATCTTCAGCCCTTGCTGGCGCAGAAGGGCTCGGAATGGTTTCGGCAGAAGAAAACGCAGACAAGGTACCTGTTTGAGCAAATTGCGGCATTGAGAATTTATGCTGATATGGCACAGAAGGGATATCGCCTGGCAAGTTCGGGACTGAATACAATCTCGGACCTTTCTAAAGGGGAGTTCAGTCTGCACAATGCATTTATTTCTGATTTGAAGCAGGTCAACCCCAGTATCCGGAACAGTGCAAAGGCTGCGGGGATCATAGAGATGCAGCTGATGATTTCCAGGGGATTTAAGGGGGTCAGCGATCATGGACTGTTAAGTTTTTCAAACCAGGAGTATGTGCATCAGGTACGGGAAAATATTTGGCAATTATGTCTAGATGACCTAGAAGAGCTGTTATTGGTCGTCACGGCTGGCAGGGTCGAAATGGATGATCGGCAGCGGTTGGAGCGCTTGGACAGGGTCTATTTTTCGATGCGGGAAAAGCTTGCTTTCGCCCAGCATTTTCAGCAACAGGTTTTGGGATTAATTAATAGGAGAGAAGATGAACAGAGAACGATCAAATCGCTATGGGATCTCCATGGCATTAGGTAGTGGAGTTAGGTCGGTCTGGATCAGGAAGCTTTGGGTGTTGGCGATGTGTGTGCTAGGTTTTGTAAAAGCAAATGCGCAGTCGCACGAGGTACAACAGTTATTGCTGAATGTGGAGAAGCTTGGCCAGCTGAAAAATATCCTTCGGGATATGAAACGGGGCTATCAGGTGCTCAGCGGTGGCTACAACACGGTCAAAAATATCGCACAGGGCAATTTTTCACTGCATGAGGTTTTTTTGGACGGGCTGATGGTGGTCAGTCCCGAAGTAAGGAAATACCGCAGGGTGGCCGAGATCGTGGAACAGCAGCAGTACATGGTGAGGGCCTACAAGTCGGCCTTTAGTCGTTTTGGGGCCGCGTCGATTTTCAGTGTGGCGGAGATGGCCTATATCGAGTGGGTCTATGGTCAGCTTTTCTCCCGTAGCCTGGATAATCTGGAGGAACTGGCGATGGTCATTACCTCATCCAAACTGAGGATGAACGACGAGGAAAGGCTCAGCGCAATTGATCGGATTTTTGGGGACATGCAGCAAAAGGTGCTGTTCCTTCGCGATTTTAACGAAAAAACGACTGCGTTGGGAATGCTCAGGGAGCAGCAGCAACGGGATCTGAAGTCCGTGGGCAGTCTTCACTCGAACCTTTAAATTTTTTATCATGAAAGGAATAATCATCACAGCTATTGGTATGGTAACATTGGTATGTCTGCCAAATTTGCTTTGGGCGGGCGGGCTTGCGGAAAATATCGGTGGGCTGCATCAGGTACTTGACCAGGTGTACAAGGAGATGGTCCCCTTGTGTGCGGGACTGATCGATGTGGCAAGGGGGATCGCTGGCTTTGCGGCACTGTGGTATATCGCCAGCCGTGTCTGGCGCCAGATTGCCGCCGCCGAACCGATCGATTTCTATCCATTGTTGCGCCCATTTGCTCTCGGTCTTGCGATCGTACTGTTTCCGATGGTGCTCTCGGTATTCAATGGCATCCTACAGCCCACGGTACTGGCCACGCGTGGTATGGTAGCCGATAGTGACAGGACGATCAGGGCTTTGTTGCAGCGTAAGGAAGCGGAACTGAAAAAATCGACGAAATGGAAACTCTATGTCGGAGAGGACGGGGTGGGCAATCGTGCCGAATGGTACAAGTACACCTATCCGAAGGATGCCGATGGGACCGGGGAGGGCTGGATAGAATCGATCGGCAACGACATCAGGTTTTGGGCGGACCGTACGGACTATAAGGTAAGGCATAGTTTTAAGCAGTTCATGTCGGAGCTATTGGAACTGGTCTATCAGGCGGCGGCGCTCTGTATCAACACGCTTCGCACCTTCTTTCTGATCGTGATGGCCATTCTGGGGCCATTGGTCTTAGGGTTTGCGGTATTCGATGGCCTGCAGCATACGCTTTCGGTCTGGATCGCCCGCTACATCAATATCTTTTTGTGGCTGCCGATCGCCAACATTTTTGGGGCGATCTTGGGCAAGATCCAGCAGAATATGATCAAGCTGGATATTTCCGAGGTGGCCTCTGGTGGGGATACTTTCTTTTCGGCGACGGACATGGCCTACATGATTTTTTTGGTCATTGGGATCGTCGGGTATTTCTGTGTACCGACGGTGGCCAATTATGTGGTGCATGCTGGCGGCGGAAACTCAATCCTGATGAAAGTAAACAGTATGACTGCTGGCGGCGGGAAATGGGGAAGTGCTGCCAGTGGCATGACCGGGGGACTGATGGCCAGTGGTGCCAAAAGGGCTGGTGCAGCTGGCTGGGAAGGTACGAAGTCCGCGGGCGGAATGTTGGCCGACACCTTTGGCGACGGCAGTAGGCAGATGGGGGGGATGGCGGAAACTTCGGGCCAGGACTACTTCAAGGAAAAAATTAGTGGGGATAACAAAAAGTAAGATCATGTTTGCACATTTTAAAAATATAGATACGGCGTTCAGCCACATTAAACGGTTTAGCCTATTTCTGATTGTCGCCTGTGTAGCCATCTGTGGGATGGTGGTTTGGAAGTGCTTCGGAATGGTACGGGAAACGCAGGAAAGAATTTATATACTCGCAGGTAGTAAGGCAATAGAGGCCTTTAGTACGACCAGAAAGGATAACCTTCCTGTAGAATTGCGGGATCATATCAAGACCTTCCATCACTGGTTCTTCACGCTCGATCCAGATGACAAGGTCATTCGTTCCAATATCGGTAGGGCTTTGAATTTGGCCGATGAAAGTGCCCGGAAAGCGGACAATAACCTGAAAGAAAAAGGCTACTACAACAATGTGATCTCGGCCAATATTTCCCAATCGATCGAGGTGGATAGTATCAGGCTTGATCTCAATGTATATCCCTATCTATTCCGCTGCTATGCGACCCAGCAACTGTTGCGGTCAAGTTCCACCCTGAAAAGGAAACTAGTCACGCAGGGGGAAATCAGGAACGTTTCCAGATCGGATAACAATCCGCACGGATTTCTGATACAGCGCTGGGAGACTTTGGAAAATGTAGACCAACAGGTGGCGCGATGAGCTGGCAAAGAAATAAATCAGCTCGGCAATGGTTAGCTACGATTGCTGAAAGGTTAGATGTGGCTACTAGTTCGAGGAAACGGAAACTTGCAGACTGGTTAAATGATAGATGTAGGGATGTTCCAATTTGGAAAATGAAATGCTATCTCATTTTAATTGCTGCCTTGGTCTCGATGTACCTGGCCTATGTCGTCATCATGGCCTTTAACTAAATATTCATTCATAAATTTTAGATCATGGATCAACAAAAAGAAAAGAACAAAACCAGGTTCTGGCTTTTTCTGCCATTGCTATTATTGCCGTTTTTGGCACTGGGCTTCTATGCACTTGGTGGCGGTAATGGAAACAAATCGCGGACGCAGACCGCTAGCGGGATCAACGCCAACTTGCCAGATGCAACCTTCTCGAAGGATACGCTAAAGAACAAGACGGAATACTATGACCAGGCCGAGCGCAGATTATCAAAAACGGATAGCAATGGCATAAAGGACATTGCCGAAAAATTGGGTTTCAGCGGCATGTCTAATTCCGCTCATCAAGAAACGGGCGCGGTTAGTCAGACCGAGGAAATAGATAAGAGGATTGCCGCTATCCAAAGGGAAATTACCAGGCCGGAGCCTGCACCGGTCATGCAGCGAAGTAATACGGTTCGAAGGGAAGCAGCGGGCGGTATCAAAGATGACGTGGATCGATTGGAAAAATTGATGTCCACCATGCAACAGGGCAAAGGGGAAGACCAGGAGATGCTGCAGCTCAACCAGTTGATGCAGGGGATCTTGGATGTACAACATCCCGAAAGGGTTCTCCAGCGCCATGCGATGGAGAAATCACTTTATCCTGATAGCCAGTTCAAGGCTTTGCCTGCCTATATCGACGGAAACCAAAAAGTGGTGGATGGTGCCGCTGTAAGGCTGAAGCTGATAGATACCGTAGTGATCTCTGGTCTGACCTTACCAAAGGGGCAACAATTATTTGGGCTGTGCAGGTTATCTAATCAGCGATTGCTCTTGGATATCAAAAACGTGCGTTTGGGAAATGCAATTGTACCCGTAGACCTTACCGTATTCAGTTTGGATGGGATGGCAGGTATTGCAGCTCCCGAAGCGGTATTTACTGGAACGTTGAATGCAGGGACCGATAATGCAGTACGAGGTATTGGGATGGGTGGTTTTGACAGTTCCATAGAGATGCAAATGGCTACCGCCGGGATTGATGCTGCCAGGCAATTGGTATCGAGGAAGGTCAGAAAGGTCAAGGTTAAATTGAAAGCGGGAACGGTGGTGCTATTGAGGGACAACAAGCTAAAGCGTTAGCCATGTTGTTCAAACGTCAGGACTTTTTGATTGCTGTCCAACAGCTGTCGGTGGCATTGGTGCGCAATGCTGATTTTGTACTCTATCCCGAGGAGCTCAAGCTTTATGGATTCGAGGACATCAATACTGTGAGGGGCGAAAGCTGGGCAGAACTTTATGCGAACAGGTATCAGCTCAGCTATGTCCCTTTGGAACCTTTTCTGGAGAGAATGGTAAGGGACCTCGACCTGCGCAATTTGCCGCCACTGGTAGACACGGGCTATGCGCATGGGGATAGGTTTGAGGAGCGCTTGTATCAGCGGAAAATGCGCTTTGAGCGGCAGACCTTTATAGCGACAGTGGATCATTTGAGGGAAGCCAATAAAGCAGGGTTTGATCACGTGGCCTATCTGAGGACCGATCAGCTGCTGGGTTTCGATGATGTCATTGCGATAAGGGGGCAAAAGGAGGCCAGCGAATTTGCGGAGGCTAACCTAGCTTGGCGGGTGTTGCCCCTTGGTCCCTGTCTGAAGGCATTGGTGGCGGTACTACAAAATGAAAATCTTCCCGATATCGTCGATGCGGGATATTACCATAATCAACTTAATAACAGTTATATGAATTTAAAAAATTTAGAAAATCTCAAAGAAGAGATGAAGACACTCGGTTTTGCCGAACCGCTGATCGAGCAGATGGAGGAGCGCATGAAGGCGAACGAACCTGCTTTCAAATTGCTGGACAGGGTTGATGCCGCCAAGGGGGTGGTCGACCTAACCCTACATTTCAAACAATCGGGACAGTCGGATTTTTATTATCTGAACCGACTGGAGGCCCTGAACAATCAGGGCAAGGTGTTGGAGAATGGTGAAAAGTATGCGGTGTTGGTCATGGATGCCGAGGGAAAGATCAGTGCAGCAACACCGATGGATACTTTCGCCGAGGCGGTGGAGATGTTCAGGAAACAGGATGGTGATTTTGCCTTGGGCGTGATCAAGGACAGGGAAGTGGTTGCCGAACTTGCAACGATGGTGGCCGGTAAAGTCACCCATATCGATAATGCTATCAAGCGTGATTACTTTGCGCCGCCCTTGTCGCAGACTTTCTGGTTGGATCACGGAAAGGGCTTTAACCGCGAGCAGGCTGCGAATTTGGTGCAGGGCCGCGCGGTCTACCGTGATGACCTGTTGAGCAGGGAGGGCAAGCCTTATCAGGCTTGGATGCAGTTGGATACGGACAAGGTGAGGGATAACCACAATAACCTTGGTTATCGTCAGTTCACTGACGCCTATGGCTATGACGTTAAGGCACAGCTGGGGGAATACAAGATTGCTGAGATGGAAGATCCGAAAAAGGCCGCACAGTTGGAACAGGTACTAAAGAATGGGGGAAGGCCGTTGATTACAGTGGAGAAGGACGGCAAGCCCACGAAACTTTATCTGGAAACTTCGGTGCGCTATGGCAAGCTGAATTTCTATTCGGAAAATGGTAGGCCAGAAAAACGCGAACAGTTTTTGAAGCAAACAGGCTTTGATAAAACAGAACAATTGGAAAGCGGCAAGGCCAAAGCCAAGGGGAAAGTGGAGGAACAGGCGCAGGGAATGGGCGTATAGGACGTATTCGGGCGACGAAAAGTGATTTTTCGTCGCCCGAATTATTTGGGATTGTGCGACTAAGCTTTATATTCGCAGCATAATTTTATCAATCATTTAATTATCAACGTTTAAAACCAAAAGAAAATGGAAAAGTTCCAAAAAGTTAAGGAGTTGGTGGCATCGA
The DNA here is from genome assembly GCF_057652195.1 of Pedobacter sp. T50_32. Classification (NCBI taxonomy): domain Bacteria; kingdom Pseudomonadati; phylum Bacteroidota; class Sphingobacteriia; order Sphingobacteriales; family Sphingobacteriaceae; genus Pedobacter; species Pedobacter sp. T50_32. The sequence continues at coordinate 26,685 of NZ_JBYFBY010000011.1, forward strand.
TCGAACAGGATGCAGAGAAGTTCTACAATAATGGCAACAGTGCCGCTGGTACACGTGTAAGAAAAGGTTTTCAAGAACTGAAAACTTTGGCGCAGGATATCCGTAACGAGGTGACCGCAAAGAAAAACGAAAAATAATATTGCCTAACCTGAGAATTAGGGAAGCCCGGCCATTTGGTCGGGCTTTTTTTTATCTTGCGCTTGGCCGTTGGGGCAGCTGTACATGGAAACTGCTTCCCTTTCCGGGCTGTGATTCTATCTTGAGCGTTCCGCCGAGCTTTTCGACCAGGTGGCCCACCAGCGGAAGACCGAATCCATAGCCCTTTTCCTCCACCGTGCCGAGCGTACTGTCAGAAATCCCAGAACGGAGCTGCTCCAGGCGCTGCTGGTCAATGCCGACCCCGGTGTCCGTAACGGTCATGTCCAACAGGTTCCTGTCGGGAGTTTCGATAAGGTCGAGCCCGACACTGATCTTTCCCTTTGCGGGTGTGAACTTGATGGCGTTGGAGATCAGGTTGCCGATGACCTGTAGGATCTTCTGCTTGGAAAAGATGATATGCTTGGCCTGTTCGTTGATGTTGACCTCAAGTGCGATGTCCTTATAGGTCGCCTGTGGCAGGTAGAGCTGTAGCAGCTTGTCCCTTAGGGCGTCAAGGTTAAGTTCATTTTCACTGATGGGGGCATGTTGTTCGTTCTGGCTGAGGATCTCGTCGGCCAGGTCCAGCAGTGACCTGCTGCCTGTATGGATCATTTTGATGAATTCAAGCACTTCTGCCAGGTCTGCCGATCGGCCCTGTTGGCTGATCATCTCCGATAGGCCGATGATGCCTGCCAGTGGTCCACGGATATCATGGGCCACCTTCTTGCTGGCCTGTCCGGCGTGGTTCAATCGGTGCTGCATATGCTCCAGGGTCTGGTAGCATTTGATACGGTTGACGATCTCATCGGCGATGATCTTGAGCAGCTCTACCTTTTCGGGGCTCAGGTTTTTCAGTCCCGTATCCAATACGCATAGGGCGCCGATGTTGATGCCCTGGTCCTGCAGCGGTATACCGAAGTAGTAGCGCAGGGAAAGCGGGTCGCCAACATAGAACTTGTCGCTGAAGCGTTCATCTGCCGAAAGGTCGGGGACTTCGAAGGACTGGTCCCCCATGATGGTATACTGGCATACGGATTCCTCCCTGTTCATCTGCTGCAGGTCCAGTCCGTGCGAACCTACGGTCCACTGTGTGTAGGCATCGATAAGGTTGATCAGGGAGATTTCTGTGCCGGCCACCTTGGCGGCCAAGAGGTTGAGGTCCTTCAGGCTTTCGTTTAGGCTGGTATAGTCAACATCGAGGGAGGCCAGGTGCATGAGCCTCTCTGGCTCATTGTGTGGTATCGGGGAAGTTATTGCTGCCATAAAATATGCTAAGTGACCAAATTCTGTAGGGCCGTGATGATGGCCGAAAGCTAAGATAATGATTTTGGTCTGCTTTTGACAGTAAGAAATTTTATTTGCTTTTCTAGGTGGGAAGGGCTGGTGTCTTTCTTCATTGGTCCATATGTTTTTGCCTGGTGCCCAATGCGATGTCTGTTCATGTCAGTATTCCCAATCCCGCTTGATCCTGATGACGTTCTCGATATACCTGTCGGTCATCACCAATAGGATTTTTCCGTTCTCCATTTCCAGCCAGCCATACTCGTAGCAGTAGTGGTAGCGGCCCTTTTTGGTCTCCAGGATGTTGGTGTAGTATTCGAAGTTGAATCCCTGGTCCATCAGCTCGCTCCGGGTAACGACCCTTGGCTCGTACTCGTAGACCCGCATCTTTGCGATGATGTTGCGGTTGCGCAGGAGATCCCGCGAGATCTGGTAGACGTGCCTGGGCTGTTCCTTTTTGAGTTTTTTCCGCTTGGTGCCGTTGGCCTGGTTACGGCAGGTGTCGTTGCAGTATTTTTTATCGGCCCTGCCGAAGAGGTCCTTTCCGCAATTCAGGCAGATGGGCTGAACGTCGTATCTGAGGGTTGCCATATATCTTCTTGTTGTACAGTATGATATCCGATGTAATAAACGTTTAAACCGTTTGTCTTGTTTTTCGACCGACTAATTCTTTATGGTCTTCGGAGGTTTGCACTGTACCAAAACGAAAAGGATATGCAAAACAATGTTCTGGCAACGGAGAGTTTTTCCTCCTCGGCCAAGCGCCATTATTTCCTGGACTTCAAGCTGGCCGCCAACCAAAGGAATTTCATACAGATCACCCGTAGCGAGGAGCAACAGGGTGGCGGTTACAGGCGTTCACAGGTGATCATCTACGAGAGCGACTTCCACCTGTTTTTCCAGGGACTATCCTCGCTGCTGCACCATGCCGCCCATTTGGACCTGCAGCAGCTGGACTTCAGCGCGCAGTGCGAGATGTTGCGGCAGAAGCGTGTCCGCGGGATCAAGTCCTGGGAGCCGGACATGAGGCCAAGGGAAAAGATGCTGGCCGGTGGGGCGGCAGTACTATCGGATGCGGAGCTGTTGGCACTATTGATCGGTTCGGGGACGGTGCGCGAGACAGCGGTCGATCTGGCCGCACGCATATTGGATAGCGTGGAAGGCAGCCTGGAGAAATTGTCCAGCTGCAATTACGGGGCGCTCGGCAGGTTTGCGGGCATGGGACTAGCCAAGTGCAGTGCCATCATTGCCGCCATGGAGCTATCCCGCAGGCTGGTGGAGCATCAGCTGGTCTCTGCGACCGGGTTTCTTGGAGCCTTTAAACAGTAGGATTTCCCTATGTGCCAGGGAAGTGTATGCGGTAATTTCTTTCCAAAGAAACGGACAAAAAGGCGGCGAATGTCGTGACCTCCGCTAGCTGCGTACGCATAATGGTCCCGATTGCATCGGGACCACCCTTCGGGACTTATAGTACTCCGCTAGCTTATAAGGTCACGGACTTCTTTGCTTTCTTTTTTTCCGTTTTTTCTTTTGAAAAGAATTCACGACTGAAAGGAAGCCAATTAACCAATTTTTTAATTAAAAGTTTAATGTAATGGAAATTACGGGAAGATTGACCGCTGATGCGGTTGTGAGAAATGTATCGGGGGATACTAAGGTAGTAGGTTTTACGGTGGCTGTGAACGACAGCTACAGGAGCGGGGACGAGCGCAGGGAGATTGCGACGTTCTTTGAATGCAGTTACTGGAGGAATTCGGGGGTTGCGGAGTACCTTAAAAAAGGCGACGTAGTGCAGGTGTTCGGACGTGTGGGGGTGCGTGCCTATGTGACCAAGGATGGCGAGGCGGCGGCGGCGCTGACGTTCCGTGTGTCGGAGGTGAAATTGTTCGGAGCCTCGCAGAAGCATGCCAAGGGCGTGGAGGTACTGCCCGAGCAGGTGCCTTCGGCAATGGAACAGGCAAGGGGCGAAGGTGGAACGGGCGACCTGCCTTTTTAATGGTCTCATTTTTAACTTAAATCTTAATGGTCATGGGACACAATTTGAATTACAACGAGGAGACAAAAAAGCATAGTTTCTTTTCCGTGAAAGAGAAGGCTTGGCATGGGCTGGGCACGGTGGTGGATAGTTATCCGACTTCGGCGGAGGCGCTAAGGTTTGCTGGGCTGGACTACACGGTGGTAAAGCGCCCACTGTTTACGATGGATAACCTGAACGAGGAGTTCAGGCAGGGCGAGCTCATGCGTGCGTATGCTGAGGTGGAGGTGCCGAATTTTTATGCGACCGTACGTACAGACACCGAGCAGGTATTGGGTGTAGTGGGGAAAGATTATGGCGTGGTGCAGAACATAGAGGCGTTTTCATTTTTCGATAGCATTGTTGGCGGTGGAGAGGGCATCCAGTACGAGACGGCTGGGGCACTGGGCAGGGGAGAAAGGATCTTCATCACTGCGAAACTCCCTTCCTATATCCGTGTGGGAAATGAAGACCTGATCGAACAATATATCTTTCTGACCACATCGCACGACGGGGGCGGGAGCATTACGGCGGCGTTTACGCCCGTAAGGATAGTGTGCAACAATACGCTTAATGCTGCAATGCGCAGCCAGCGGAATGTGGTGCGCATCCGACATTCCTCGGGTGCGGGCGAGCGCCTGAAGGTGGCGCACACGCTCATGGGCATCTCCAATGACCTTGCAGGGGAGATGGAATCTATCTTCAACCATTGGTCGAAGGTCAGGATCACCGACAAGGAAGTGAAAAAACTGGTGCAGCTGGCCATGGCACCCAATAAAGAGGTGCTGCAGAAATTGGAGAAGGGTGCTGATGACGAGCAGTCGAGCGTCTACCGCAACATGGTCGAGGAGGTTTATACCTATGCCATGGGCGACCCCGCCCAGCAGCTCGAGACTACCGCGGGCACGGTGTTCGGTGCGTATAATGCCGTGACGGGCTATTTCCAGAATGTCCGCAGGTTCAGGGACGGGGAGTCGAAGTTCAGGTCGATCATAGAGGGCACCGCCAAGCAGCGCGGACAGGCAGCCTTTGATCTGTGCCACGGCTTCGCTGCCGATGGCGAACTAAAATTAAGGTGATCATTTACGGGGCGGGAAGCCGCCCCTTTTTAAAATATAAAAGTATGAGCGTTTTATCAGAACATACCGAACGGAGGGCGATCTTGGAAATAGCGAAAAGTGTCCGCTATCTTGAAAATCTCGACCATCTTTTGATGGGCAGTGACGATGCCTTCGAGGCGCAGCTCGCCAAAAACCTGCTCAGGGGCATCATCGAATCCAATAATTATGAAGTGATCTATTCCAAGGAGATGGGCACACGGATAAGAAAGATGAAAAGCGACGGCGAAAAATAGTTAGTTGATAGGTTATAAAAAACAGTTGTTTATGAAACAGGAAATAGAAGTAAACGTCACCCTTACAATCGAGGGCGACGCAGCGCGCGACAGGTGCGAAATCAGCCAGTTTATAGGGATGCTCATCCCCAAGGAGTTCGAGTCGGAGGGCTTTTCACTGATGTACCACAAAATCCACAGGATATTGGAGGAGGGGGATATCTATTTTTCGTCACGTCCCTGCGGCTCAGCGGTCTGGCAGTTTGTAGAGGCGTATTATCCCGCCTATCACAGCAGCGGCGAGATCGCCGAAAACGACGATCTGAGCAAGATGCTCAGCGGGGAACTTACAGGGGATGCCGCCGTGCTCTTTTGGGGAACGTATGGCGGTGATCTGGGCAAAGTGCTTGCCGCCTACAACAGGTCGTGCAGGGAAGTCTATGAACGGGCAATCCTCGGCTATGTGGAAGATGAAGCTGAGACCATTTCGATCCGTTGGAGCGTGAAGGACGTGGAAGAGCGTGCAAAGGAAAATGGCTATCGGCTAAAGGCTGGCGAGGCGCTGAAGGTGCTGGAACTGCTGAAGGAAAGGCATGATTGCAATATCGGCATCACTTGGGATACCATAGACGATTACCTAAGCTATATCGTTCCCGATTCCTTGGAGGATGATGGCTTGCAATGGCGTACCCTCAGGTTTGCGGGCATTGAGTTTCTGTGCAGGGTCATTCCCGATATCGCAAACGGAGGTAAGGAACTGCTGGTCGCCCCCACTGAACTTGAAGGGCAGATGAAGAGAGGGGATACAGATGGTACAGCGCAATCGCTCGACGATGGTATTGCGTACTACGCAACCGAAGCGGAAATGAAGCTCGGCGACGACGAACTGTACCAGCTGATTTATGCCTGATACCGAAAAGTAAGACCCTAGGTCTACCTGCCGTAAAGGGTACAGTGGTTTATGCTGTACCCTTGCGGTATTTATTTGATAGTCGGTCGGCGACAGCGGAGCTGTCGCCCGAAGCCTCGCGTACTATCGTCCGCTCGGCTGGAGTTTTAAGTCATTATTGTAGATGAAGACAGCTATAATGAATTCAGACACTAATGGTTGATAGATGCGAAATATTTCTCACCTCTTTCCGTAATCGTAAAGTTGGGCCATTCGTCATGTCCATTACCGCCAACGGTAAGGTATCTTAAAATGATGAAATCCCATACCACCTCTCCCAGCCTCGCTTCATCAGCGTAGGATAGATGTTCTTGGTAAATAGCGTTCGAAGATTTTTCAAACCCCCGTCTGATTATCAGTTAATTGCATGATTGTAGGTCATTGGGGGCAAGTCCCCGGCAATAGTAATTGTCATTCCGATTTAAATTAGTTGCCAAAAATAATTACCAAAGACCACTTGAGTTGTCGTAACGCCCCTTGTTATGATACATGATAAAAATGCGGATAATAGGATAGGATTTTCATTAAAAAAAATTATCCAATTACCAACATTTATAGGCTTTGGCAAAAAGAGGGATCATTGGTGAGGCGATATGCCTACCAGTCTGTCTCTTCAGATAACTTTAGTTTTATTAGCACCTTTTGTTTTAAAATTGGGACGTTGAAAAACAGGCTCCTAATTTCAATGACCTTAAAATAAAACCCAATATCGTTCATGTTCGGATTTTCGCACTGAAGATATATTATTTCGTCGATTGACGGTATATGGGGTAGTACATCGTATTCCTTGGTATCTATTACATCTCCTTTGTAATAAAATTCAATCTCGAAAGGTTTTTTCATGTCTATGGTGTTTAGATTATATCAAGATAACATTTTTCTATTAGTTTTTAGTATTAGGCTGGTTATTCTGCACCCAAATTAGTTTCAATCTTAGCGAGAGAAGTCTCTTACGGGGAGTGGTTTTGAAAACCTAGATGTTAGAAATAGTCTTGGTTGAAACCTAAATCTGCAGGAAAATTGCAAACTGCAGGTTCATAATCAATCGAATAGCTTAAATTTGTTTTATCATGAAAAATCTAATTTTGTTTTTCCTGACCTGCTTCATTGCGACAATGACCTTTCTAGGTGGTCTATCGATGAAAAACCCTTTGCCTGCATTTCTGGTAGGTTTTGGGGTATGGATGCTTTTTCTTTATAGAATAGCCCGCAAATAATTTTATTGTACTAGCCAAAATTTGTTTTTATCTGTTAACGATAATTTGCATGTCCGTGTTAATTCAGATGAGACTTATATAAAGTCCTTGTTAGATGGATGCTATCAGAATTTTAAATGGTATCGCAAGAACTTTAGCTAATGAAAGTGGCATAGGAAATTATGTACTTTAGAAACAAGAGGTATTTAGTACCACTAAATTTTGGATTCCGTCAATAGTGAGTAGGGGTCAGTAGAATTGGATTTTCCATTTTATGGTAGATTTTATTTTTTTGTATTCATCCAGTTATTATTCTTGGGATGTTAAATCTACTTTTCACTACGGTCTAACCAAAATTATTTCAGTTTATCCTTGTCTTTTAAAATCAAAACCCAATCATTTTTATCTCCTTTTGTAGGGCTGGTTAAGCTTGTTGATTGAAACTTGGAATAAGCTTGCCATTTGGTGAATTCTCCATTACGAGGATTATACCAGCGTAATTTTTTGAACTGATGTGCCTTTAGAGTAATAGTTCCGCCTTTGGGCAAATAAATAAGCGAGTGTTTCATCGTAGAAGAAGCCACTATATGCAGACTGTCGATTGCACTGTTCTCTGCCAAAATATAATTGTCGGGTTTTAGTTCATTAAAAGGTATAGTTTTAAATAACTTGATAAGATGCTGTAGCTGTACGGCTCCGGGTCTTTGTAGGCTTTCTTTCCAATCCGTTATACAGGGAATAACAAATGATGAGTTTTTTTCGAACATCTGCCAAACAGCATTATGTCCGTAGGTAAATCCACAGGCACCAGCCAATATATTTCTGTAGGCGGCTAACCTTACATCATAATCTCCGAAAAAGCCCAGTTTAAAATGTGCAGTATCTTTTAGGGAGTTGTCATTATTCAATATAGTTTTGTGAACTTTGAATTCTGTATCGAAATTCATATAATTCCAAAACGCCACGGGAATGTCTTCATAGCAGGGTTCTGCATCTAAAAAGGGTTTTGTGGGTGTCTTATCATAATCTTTTTTCGCAAAATGGTAAACTTCCATGTGTTTTTTTGCATGTCCTGTTTGGTAAATATTAAAATCTAGCCAAGGTTCGTTATGAAAGAAATCAGAAGATGATTGTTCGCCAGCAGGGTGATAGGTAATAAGGTGCCTACCTCCGTCTCCCTCCGTTAAACCTTTCGCCATTGCCCTCCATATTTCTATCGATTCTTCAATAGGGTTTCTATCGCCACCTAAAATCCACACCACATTGTCGTTCTTATATCGTTTACCGAGAAATCTTCCATAGAAATAGGCATTGGTCTTGTTAAATATAATAGGTCCGTTTCCTAAACGATCCGAAATAACCTTATCGCCCCAGGTAGGCAAGATGGCCATTACCAAATTGAGCTTGTTAGCTTTTCTAATTACCTCATCTACATGTCTAAAATAGGGCTCGTTGGGTTTGTTTGGATCTAAATTAATAAAAGGTACATCGCCATTGGCATTAGGTTTTTTAAGACCATCGTCTTCCGCCAATAAGGTGGCCTGTATTACCGAAAAGCCCTGTGCTGCCCTTGTTCTTAGATAATAATCCGAATCATTTATATTTAATTTATGGAACAGTTCCCAAGCAGTATCACCTAGCCAAAAAAAAGGCTTGCCATTTTCATCGGTTAAATACCTTTGATTACTGCTGATTTTTAGATTTTGAGCATATAATACATTGGATAAAACGAGAGAAACCAATACAAAAAGAATATATTTCATTTTTATGATGATGTAATTTAAGCATCAATTTATAATACTTTTTTAGTTTATATGCAAAATAGACAAGTAAACATAAGCTTGGGCTATAAAAGTATAGATTGAGTGGCGTTCAGGGATAATTATCTCCACACTTTGGTTAAAAAAGTATGAGCAGCTTAATGTGGTTTCTAATAAATTTGATATTATCAAACTTCTTTTAAATTGAAATAACTGTATCAGATGAGATATATACTATTCTTTCTTGTTTTTGTTTGTGTTAATGATAGTTCAGCAGGTATTAGACTTCCCAAGCTGTTTGGTAATGGGATGGTGTTACAGAGAGACGAGCCTATAAAAATTTGGGGCTGGGCAAACCCTAACGAAAAAGTAACGGTAAGTTTTAAGTTTCAGCAGAAAACTGTTAAAGCCGCTATAAACGGTACATGGCAATTATTTCTGGCTAAAGAACCTGCCGGTGGCCCCTATCAATTAATAATAAGAGGAGGTAAGGAAGGCATTAGCATAGATGATGTGCTTTTGGGTGATGTTTGGGTATGCTCTGGTCAATCTAACATGGAATTTGCCGTAAGCAGCTCTTTAAATGCAAAAGAGGAAATTGAAAATGCCAGTTTTCCTTTAATAAGACATATAGAAATTCCTAAAGCAATGGCCTATCATCCAAAAGATGATTTGGATAGGACAGTACAATGGAAACAGGCCAATTCGGAAAATGTGGGTAGGTTTACCGCAGTGGGCTATTTTTACGCGAAAGCCTTGCAAGAAAAACTAAATATCCCCATTGGGCTTATCCATACTTCATGGGGAGGTACAGATATAGAAACTTGGATAAGCAGAAGCGCATTGGAAACAAGCAATCTTTTTACAGCCGATAATATGGCTCGCAAAAATGTAGACCTAGAGCAACTGATTAAGCAACGGAAAATTGATATTATCGGAAGTATGCAAAAAAAACAAGACGGCTTTCCTAAGGATGCACTTGTAAAAACATTTCAAAACACTGCTTTTGATGATTCTAAATGGCCACTCATTAAATTGCCAGGGTTGTGGGAACAATCTATAGAAAATTTTGATGGTGTGGTGTGGTTCCGTAAAACAATAATCTTATCGGCAGATTACGTGAGTGGGGCAGGTTTGTTAGAATTGGCTAGGATAGACGATTCTGACGAAACCTATGTAAATGGTATTAAAGTAGGTGGCCTTAAGGATAAATATAGCGATAAGCGTACCTATCCCATATCGGCAGGTATTTTAAAACAGGGCGAAAATGTGATAGCCATTAGGGTAGAAGATACAGGTGGTGGCGGTGGTATATACGGAACGCCAGATGAGATAAAACTTACCATCGGAGATAATATGATATCACTTGCCGGCAACTGGAAATATCAAGTAGAAAGTGTCTTCGAAAATTCGTCTTCTAATACAGGAAATATAGGCAACCCTAACGATTATCCTACACTTTTGTTTAATGCAATGATTTATCCCCTAACTAAGTTTGCTATAAAAGGCGTCATCTGGTATCAGGGAGAAAACAATGCAAATCGGGCCTATCAATATCGTACAACTTTCCCTTTGCTCATTAACGATTGGCGTACACACTGGAATCTTGGAATATTTCCTTTCTACTATGTACAGTTGGCCAGCTGGAGAGGTGCTAACGGAAATAGCAATGCCGGTAGCTCGTGGGCAGAGCTGCGTGAGGCACAATCGCTTACACAATCCACGACAAATACCGGAATGGCAATAACCATTGATATTGGGGAAACAAATGATATCCACCCTAAAAATAAGCAAGACGTAGGAAAACGTTTGGCGGCTATTGCGCTAAACAAAACATACGACAAGAAAAATGTTTTCTCTGGACCTGTACTGGATAACTATACTATTAAAGCAGATAGTGTAATTATTGCCTATAAAAATGTTGAAAATGGCCTACTAATAAAAGATAAGTATGGATATGTTAAAGGATTTGAGTTAGCAGGGGCCGATAAAAAGTTTCATTACGCGATGGCCAATGTAACCCACAACAAAATTATATTATCTAGTAAAAAGGTTAAAAAACCAATAGCCATAAGATATGCATGGGCCGACAACCCTAACGATGCAAACGTATTTAATAAGGAAGGTTTTCCAGCAGTTCCCTTCCGTACGGATGATTGGGAAGTGACTACACGACATGTGAAGTACTCTATCAAATAGTTTTTATAATAACAATAATATGTTTACAGCCTAATTAAATATAGACTATCTATATGTTGAAAATTACGGTCTAAAAAAACTACTTATTTTTTAAGTACGGGAAAAACTTCAATACTATACATATCTAAATATTTAATTTACGTTTTTGTACGTGTTTTGGACAAAAAAGTATTATCGCTTATACTAACAAATTCCCAATTTTGATACACAATGTCTTAACGCACTAAGTTTGAAATTGTTTCTGCATTATTCTACAGGTAAAGAAAAGGGCAGGAGATATTGTAAACGAATTAGAAATTTATTCGTGAAAGTAGGATTAGTTTTCTCATCGAATAAAAAATTAAGTATACTAACCAATATATTAAACCAAATTTAAATGAAAGTATGTCGTAACTTTTTTTACCCTTTTCGTTCATTAGAAAGTGGTGAAAAATCGAAATTTTCTATATGGAGAAGGAATTGTAGAAAGCCTCCATATCTATCAAGGAAAATTCATCTTTTAATTGTGGCCTTATCTTTTTGTTTTCTCGGCGTTAATGCACAAACAGGGATTTCAATAACAGGAACAGTTAAAGATTTCAATAATCATGTGTTGCCTGGTGTTAGTGTCAAGATAAAGGGCACTAGTACTGCCACAGTTACCGATACAAAAGGAGCATATCAAATTCAAGCTAAAGACTCTGAGAGTATTCTAATATTCGCTTTTCTTGGAATGGATCCAAAAGAAGTTAAGGTCGGTAGTAATAAAGTTATCAATGTATCTCTGAATGAATCAAGATCTTTATTAAACCAGGTCGTGGTTATAGGTTATGGAGAAACAACCAGAAAGGATTTAACGGGCGCCATTGGTCAAGTTAACATTACCGATTTACAAAAAGCACCTGTTAAATCATTTGATGAGGCACTTGCAGGACGTGTTGCAGGTGTATCTGTAGGTACTAATGATGGCCAGCCTGGCTCAAACACCAACATTGTAATAAGAGGAACCGGAACATTAACCCAAAATCCAACACCTTTATATGTAATTGATGGTTTCCCAACCGAAGATGCTAATAGTAATTCTATTAATCCTTCAGACATAGAATCTATGGAGGTATTAAAAGATGCGTCTGCAACAGCTATCTATGGTGCCAGAGGAGCAAATGGTGTGATTATCATCACCACTAAAAAAGGTAAGGCCGGAGCGCCGGTAATTACCTATAACGGCTACGCCGGATTTTCGGAAAATCCAAAACCAATAGCCCTAATGAACGCCTATGAGTTTGTAAAATATCAGGCCGAATTAGAGCCTGTATATGCACAGAATGCTTATCTGAATGCAATGCCATTGGAAGACTACCGCAATGTGCCCACCATTGATATCCAAGACCAGATTTACAAAAGCGCAGCAACCCAAAATCATGAATTTTCATTGAGAGGTGGAAACACAACTACAACCTATGCAGTTTCTGGAAATGTGCTAGATCAAGATGGTATTATTATCAATTCTGGATTTAGACGTTATCAAGGTAGGATCAGTTTAGACCACAAAGTGAACAAATGGGTGCAGGTAGGTACAAACTTAAATTACGCAGCAACAAAAACCTTTGGAACCATTGCTACAGAAACAGCTTATAAATACACTTATAGTAGTTTAGCTTTAATGTATAATGTTTGGGGCTTTAGACCTGTAGCAGGTGCTGGAGAGCAAATAATAGAAGAACTGTTTGATCCATTAGCTGTTGCCGGAGACTTTCGCGTAAACCCTATCATTTCGGCAAAAAATGAACTAAGAGAAACTAAGGTGAACAGTTTGAATGCAAATGCATGGGCACAGTTTAAAATTTTACCAGAATTAACTTTCAGAGTATCTGGCGGAGTTGCTAGTACGATGGTAAATAGAAACATTTTTTTCAATTCGTTAACAGCCCAAGGAAATTTTCGCAGGGTAGAAGGGGTAAATGGCTCTGTTGTATTTAATCCTATCAATACATGGTCAAACGAAAATATCTTAACCTATCAAAAAATATTTAATAAAGCACACAATGTAAATATTGTTGGCGGGTTTACCATGCAGCACCAAACCAATAAATATTATGGTTTAGAAGCACAACAGGTAATTAACGAACAGCTAGGACTAGATGGATTAGACGAGGCATTAACCAATATCAATTTCTCAAATGGCTCACTTTGGTCCATGGCATCTTTTCTTGGGCGTGTGAGGTACAACTATAAATCCAAGTACTATTTTACCGCTTCGTTCCGTAACGATGGTTCTTCCAAATTTGCTCCTGGAAAACGTTGGGCATTTTTTCCTTCGGCAGATGCCTCTTGGAGAATGAAGGAAGAAGACTTTTTTAAAAATATTAATGTCATATCGGATGCCAAGCTTCGTGTGAGCTATGGGGCATCAGGAAACAATAGGGTGTCAGATTTTCCATACATCACTCAGTTGTCGCTTCCGCGTTTTGGTGGTTATTCTTTCAATAATGCCGCCCCTACACGTGGCGCATTGTTAACAGCTTATGGTAATCCAGATTTGAGATGGGAAACTACTGTACAGGCAAATATTGGTTATGACCTATCCTTATTCAAGTCTAGATTGAACATTACTGCAGATGTATATAGAAAAACAACAAAAGACCTATTGATAGAAGCAAACTTGCCATATTCCACCGGATTGTACAATATATACAACAGAGCTACCGCTTTTAAGAATATTGGTAAGTTGAGAAACCAAGGTCTAGAATTGACCATTAACACAGTGAATATCGATAAGCCAAATTTCAAATGGACATCCAATTTTAATATCAGCTTTAACCAGAATAAGATACTGGAACTATATGAAGATATTTCATCTATCACTAGTCAGGTTGCTTTTGATAGCGATTTTAGCAGTGTCCCTTCATATATTTCACCTGTGGGCAAATCTGCGGGTAACATGTATGGCCTAGTTTGGGATGGTGTTTATCAATATTCTGATTTTGACAACATTGCAGGTGTATGGCAATTAAAAAGCCACATAACCACCAACGGGCAAACAAATGTACGGCCTGGAGATATTAAATATAAAGATTTAAATGGCGACCTCAAGATTGATATTGCAGATTTTACCGTAATAGGACGTGGTTTGCCAATTCATACAGGTGGTTTTACCAATAATTTCTCTTACAAAGGATTCGATTTAAACATATTGTTTCAATGGTCTTATGGTAATGATATTATAAATGCAAATCGTTTATTGTTTGAAGGTAATGCTAAGAGATTAAGGGCCTTGAACCAATATGCAACTTATGCAGATAGATGGCAGCCCGATAATCCTAGTAATACACTTTTCGCTACCGGAGGGCAAAGAGATGCATACTTTTCTAGTAGGGTGGTTGAAGATGGTTCGTTCTTAAGATTAAAGACTGTAGCATTGGGCTATAATTTTGAACAAGATTTGGTTAAAAGGCTAAAACTAAAAACCTTAAGGGCCCATTTTTCGGCACAGAACATCTTTACTTGGACCAAGTACTCTGGCTCAAATCCAGATGTTTCGACCAGACATTCTGTACTTACGCCAGGATTTGATTTTGCATCATATCCATTGGCAAGAACAATAATTTTCGGATTAAGCACCTCATTATAAATAGTATACAATGAAAAAGAACTTAATATTATTAGCAGTTGTGTTACTATGTAGTACATCTTGCAAGAAATTTTTAGATACCAAACCCACAGATTTTATCACCCCAGAATACAACACTATAGCCCAATTGGAAACGGGTTTAGCGGGTGTTTATGATGTATTGGGAACTGTTTATCAAGATGTATATCCTTATTGGCTAAATGCTACTTCAGACTTAAGTTTAGAAAGATCTGGATCTTCTAATAGTACAGTTTATGTTTATAGTCCAGCTGATATAAGGATAACTGATCTATGGAGGCAATTATATCAAGGTATATATAGAGCCAATAATATTCTTGCTGTGGTAGATAATCCGGCACTTGACGAAAAATCTAGAAACAGAATAAAAGGTGAAACGCTGTTTTTAAGAGCATATTTCAACTTTTTGTTGGTAAGTAATTATGGTGATATACCACTATTGTTAACATCAAATCCATCAATTACAGAGCTAAATACACCCCAAACTCCCCAAAAAGATGTTTATGATGCGATTGTAAAAGATATGATTACAGCTGAGGGTTATGTAGATGCCGCAGGAACAGGTGTAGCAACATTTGGTGGTAGAGTATCGAAATCTGCAGTACAGGGTATCTTAGCACGTGTATATCTTAAAATGGCGGGCTATCCCTTAAATGGAGGAATACCAATGTATAAAGAAGCATTAAATTGGGGCTTAAAAGTGAAAAGCTCGGGAAGTCATGAGCTGGAAGCAGACTATCGTGAAGTATTTAAACGCTATGCTAGAGATCAATATGATATTAAGGAAAGTATCTGGGAAGTAGAATACTATGGTAACGGTACAGGAGGGTTGCAAGAATATAGTTATGTAACAGGAGGTCGTTTTGGCATTCTTTGTGTAGATCAAAGCAAAGGCAATAGTTCAGGGCTAATTTTTGCTACGAGAAAACTCTATAACCTGTACAAAGAAAGTGCAGAAAGTACACTTCCTATCAAATCTTCTTATGACATTAGACGTGATTGGAACATTGCTCCCTATCATTGGGGTTCGGGAACCACAGCCGTTTATACCGCCAATTCCGACCTTCACAGAAGATATGCAGGCAAATGGAGACGCGAATATGAAACTCTCACTCCCAAAGGAAATAATGTTACTGGTGAGAATTTTCCGTTGTTAAGATATTCGGACGTATTGTTGATGATAGCAGAAGCTGAAAATGCAGTAAATGGTCCAGCAAATGCGGCTCAGTATGTTAACGAGGTAAGAAGAAGAGGATTTGGGATTCTATATGGTAATACCGTTAAATCTATTACAGTTACAAATGGAGGAACAGGCTATACTTCGGTTCCAACAGTAACGGTGGGCGGTACGCAAATAACAGCTACGGCTACAATAGCAGCTGGTGCTGTTACAGCTATAAATATTACTGATTATGGGCAGATAACCAAAACAAATGGTTATGCTGCACCCCCAACTATAACCATTACAGGAGGTGGCGGCACTGGTGCAGTTGCGGCAGCAGTTTTAACACAAAATGCAGATGCAGATTTAACTGCTGGAGACATTGCTTCTCCCGGGGCCATGTTAATAGCCATAAAAAATGAGCGTGCTAAAGAGTTATGTTTTGAAAGCTTGCGGAGATCCGATTTAATTAGGTGGGGTAATTTTGTAAATGATATCAAACAGTATGCAATAGATGCTAGAGCTATTGGCGCAATTGATGGAATGGTAGCTTGGACCAATAATGTTACAGCAAGGTCAGTTTTGTTTCCTATTCCTATCTATGATATCACGTTGAACAAAGCATTGGTACAAAACCCAGGATATTAATCAACTAAATAATTATATTCCAATGAAGAAATTATATATCATTTTACTGGCATGTATTGTATTATCATGCAGTAAAGAAATGGAAGTAAATGAGCCTAAATTTGAGGTAACAACTGAAAAACTTACCTATAAAGTAGGAGAGCCTATAAATTTCAATTTTACCGGAACGGTAGAGAATATTACATTTTATTCTGGTTTGCCCGGGGCCGATTATACCTTTAAAGATAGGACCGAATTGGAAGGAGGTACACCCCAAATCAGTTTAAACACCCAATATGGTGGAGGAGGAACACAAATCAACTCTCTAAAGCTGATGGTTACAACAGAACTTACGGCACTAACTAAAGAAGCTGTAATAGCCGCCGACTGGACTGATATCACATCTAGAGCTACAATTACTACAAATACTACTGTGGTGCCATCGGGAACTATGAATTTATCAGATATTGCCAAGCCTGGTAAGCCCTTATATTTTGCCTTAAAATTTGTAGGAGCACAAGACCCTACAAAAGCAGCAGGTAATTGGATTATTCCTGCATTTAATGCATCCACTCTGTTAACCGATGGAACAATTTTGCCTATCGCCAACCTACAAAATGCTGGCTGGTTAGCTTTTTCTATTAAAAACGATGCCAATAGCTGGACTGCAAGAGGTAACCCTATTGCGGATTTAGTAGTTATAGGAGGTGGTCCAAATGCGCCAGAAAGTGAAGATTGGTTTATTACGAAACCACTTTTCTTTACAAAGGTTGCCCCAGATAAAGGTTTAGCAATCCAATATATTAGCAGTAACACGCTAAGCAGCTACAAGTTTGCAGGATATACACAGCCTGGAAAATATAAAGTAGCTTTTGTGGCATCAAATGCAAATGCCGATGGTCAGAAATCGATTGTGAGGCAAATAGAAATTACAGTAACGCCATAGCTAAAAGTAATAATGGAGCAAAGAAGAAATAGGTATTCTAATTAAGAAGGTATGACGTTTATGTATGTAAATATGTTTGGTAAATTATTATTGGTTTTCTTTTTAATTGTAACCTCTTGTGGCAAAAAAAAGGAAAATACAGTAGTCGAGACAGTTGCGCCAGACGGTGTACAGCTTCAACCACAACCTTTTGGTACCAACTTATCTGGAGCCGAGTTTGGCGCAAACGTACCAGGGCAGCATCAACAAGATTATAGTTATCCGCTAGTAACAGATTTGGATTATTTTAAATCAAAAAACATGATGTTGGTACGCTTGCCGTTTAAATGGGAACGAGTACAGCCAGTCTTATATGGGCCGTTAGATCCAGTAGAACTTAAAAGACTTACCGATTTTATAGATGCTGCGGCTGTTCGCGATATACTCATCATACCAGATGTACATAATTTTGCACGTAGGGTAGTTAACGGAAATAGGGAAATAATAGGCACTAGCCTGGTCCCAACAACGGCTTTTACCGATTTTTGGGGGAAACTTGCCGAAGTGCTGAAAACAAAGAAAAACATTTGGGCCTATGGCGTTATGAACGAACCTTTCAATATGCCCTCTAACATTGCGTGGTTTAGCATTGCACAGGCAACTATCAACAAAATTCGTGAAATAGATCAAAAGACAGCTATTTTAGTTGGTGGCGATAGTTACAGTTCTGCCGAAAGATGGCCTCAGGTAAGCGAAAATTTAAAAACATTACGTGATGATACAGATAACCTTATTTTTGAGGCACACGTATATTTTGACGACACTTCTGCTGGGACTTACGATGGTACGTACGACCAAGAAAAAGCAACACCACAAACTGGTGTAAACAGATTGCGCCCTTTTGTGGAATGGCTAAAAACCAATAAAAAAAGAGGTTTTATAGGAGAATATGGTATTCCAGACGATGACCCGCGTTGGCTGGTAGTTTTGGATAATATGTTGAAATACATGAAAGAAAACAATATCAACGGAACTTATTGGTCTGCCGGGCCTAGATGGGGAACTTACAGACTAGCTATCCAACCGCGTAATGGCATAGACAGACCACAAATGCAAATACTTCAAAACTATCAGACTACCTCGCCTACACAAAAATAAAATGGGTTCAAATAAAATACGCTGGATAATACTCATATTGGTTTTTATAGCCACAGGCCTTAATTTTTTAGATCGCCAAGTGCTTTCCATTACGATCATCAAGATACAAAAGGAATTTCATCTTACCGATGTACAATATGGAATGGTAAATACCAGTTTTCTTATCAGCTATGCGTTGATGTTTACCATTGGTGGCCGTTTAACGGATAAGTTCGGAGCAAAACTCGGTTTGGCTTTTTCGGTGGGT
This sequence comes from Pedobacter sp. T50_32, assembly GCF_057652195.1. Lineage (NCBI taxonomy): Bacteria > Pseudomonadati > Bacteroidota > Sphingobacteriia > Sphingobacteriales > Sphingobacteriaceae > Pedobacter > Pedobacter sp. T50_32. The sequence goes on from NZ_JBYFBY010000011.1 coordinate 45,302, forward strand.
GTGTGGTCTATTGCCAGTTGTTTGCATGGCTTTATGGATACTTTTTACCAATTGATATTGTTCAGGTTTTTGTTGGGCGTTGGCGAGGGCGGGTGTTTTCCAGCAGCAGCTAAAACTGTAAATGAACTATTTGAGAAAAAAGAACGTGGATTTGCTAACGGTATTGCCATTGGTGGTTCGGCAATGGGAGCAGTATTGGCGCCACCCTTAACCATCTGGATAGCAAATCAGATGGGGTGGCGTTGGAGCTTCATTATTCCGGGTATTGTGGGACTTGTTTGGTTAGTGGTATGGGTAATTATACCATGGAACAAAAAAAGAATAGCCCGACAACAAGAAGCATTGCTACAACAGACGGCTTTAGTGCCTAGCAAGCCAATTCCATTTTTAAAGATTCTTACCAACAAGTATGCAATTGTATTCTTGGTCATCAGGTTCTTGCTCGATCCAGTTTTTTATTTCATTATGTTCTGGATTCCTAAATATCTTAACGAAGAAAGAAATGTCTCTTTTGATGAAGTTGGACGCTTGTTATGGATACCGTTTTTGGCATTGGGATTATCTAACATGATTGGTGGCTACTTTTCAGATAAATTATTGAAAGTAGGTTTCTCAATTAATAAGGCGAGAAAAACAGTAATGGGCATAGCTGCATTTTTAACCTTGGGGGCAATGTTTGTACAGGGCGTATCATCGGTAACTTGGGCAATAGGTCTAATGTCGTTGCTCATGTTTGCCCACGGGTTCTGGATTACCAATTACATTACCTCCATATCAGATGTTTTTGGAAACACCGCCACGTCAACAGTAGTGGGACTTAGCGGTACTGCTGGCGCAATTGCTGGAATTATTTTAAACCCATTGATAGGGCTTGTGGTACAAAATTATTCCTACAATCCACTTTGGATAATTTGCGGATTAATGTATCCTTTGGCATTTCTTATTCTAATGGTATTTATCCCCAAAATAAGACCTATCACAACAGAATAGGCTATATGCTTACAAAATGAGCTAAATTTTTATATACAAAATAGGTTAACGCGTTAAGATGATATTAATTAATTAAGATAGATAATGAGTGAATTAGCAGCAAAAGTTAAAGCGGGTTTTGATAACCAAACAACAATAAGTAATAAGATTAAAAAACGAAACCAAACCAGTCCACGTATAGGTGTATTTGGTGTGGGCTACGCTAAATACTGGCCACAATTTGAGGGTTTGTACGAGCAAATGCTCGAAAAGCAGGAAATCTTTATTGATAAGGTAAAAAAGAACCATGTAGAAGTGATTGATTTTGGAATGGTTGACGATGTGACTGGAGCCTACGATATTCTTCCAAAATTAAAGTCGGCAAATCTCGATCTTATATTTTGCGATATGCTTACCTATGCAACCTCAAGTACATTTGGTATCATCATTAAGAGTATAGACGTACCTATTGTATTGGTGGCATTACAGCCAGATAAGGCATTAAACTATAAACAGGCGTCAACTTACCAACAATTATACAATGATGATGTATGTTCGTTGCCAGAATTTACAGGTGTGGCGGTACGCATGGGAAAAAAGGCACCCGATGTAATTATCGGCACACTACATGATGATCCGAAAGCAGAAGAGGAGATAGCAGAGTATTGCAATATTGCTAGGGTTCTGCACGATTTAAAAACAGCAAGGATAGGGCATATCGGTCATCCGATAGAAGCTATGTTAGATATGCACTCTGACTCTACTATGCTTACGGCACATTTTGGAGTGCACATTGTACAATGCGAAGCAAATGAAATTGTAACCCAATATGAACGAGCGGAAAGAAGTGCGATAGAATCAGAAAAAGAACGTATCCTAGATTTTTTTGATACGCCAGATCCAGTTTCTGACCCAATTTCGGAGAAATTAAAAGTAGATGATTTAGAAGTTGCGGCAAGAGTTTCGGTAGCTTTAGAGGCATTTGTAGAACAAAAAAAATTAACAGGATTGGCCTATTATTACGAAGGAGAAGATAATAGCGAAACCCGCAGAGTGATGACCAATCTCATTGTTGGCAATTCGTTGCTAACTGGTGCTGGCTTCCCGATGTGTGGCGAATCTGATCTGAAGTGCTGCATCGCCATGCTCATTATGGAAAGATTGGGTATTGGTGGTAGCTTTGCCGAATTTCATCCAGTAGATTTTGCCGAAAACTTTATTTTGGTAGGGCACGATGGCCCGCATAACATTACCATTGCACAGGGCAAACCCGTATTAAGAAGTTTAAAAAAGTATCATGGTAAGCCTGGTTTTGGTGCAGGGGTAGAGTTTAAGATTAAAGAAGGTCCAATTACCATGCTGAGCATCAGTTCTAACTACGAGGGCAAATTCAAATTTGTAATTGCCGAAGGAACATCGGTAGAAGGCCCGATACCACCAACAGGAAATACCAATACTCGGGGGTATTTTAAACCAGATGTACGTACATTCCTTAAAAAATGGGTTAAAGAAGGTCCAACACACCACTTTGCTTTAGGTATTGGCCATCATGCGCAAACCATTAAAAAAATAGGTGAATATTTAAACGTAGAAGCTGTAATTGTAGAATAAGGTTTAGTCGCAATAAAACAATAAGCTGGTTAGGAAAGCTTCGAAAAACATTATTGGTCATTAATTTTTTAAGAAGTTAAGCTTGTTTCTAAAAGCAGTTACAAATTGGCTTACAACTTGTCACTTTCATGAAAAAATAAGCCATTTATTAAATAATATCGCTATTTTTCTAAACAAATCGCACACAAATGAAATTAAAATATCTTTTATACTTAATTGCTGCAAGCCTATTAATATATGGTTGCAGTCATCTAAAGCAAAGGCCATTAACCTCGTTAGGTAGTAGTAATCTTAGAGGCGTTCCCTTTCAGAATATAACTTTAGAAGCTTCTTTAAAACCGTTTAAAAAAAATGACAAGGAAGATATTAGAAGGGTGGCAGAGGAGATTTTTACACAGTGGAGTTCTCTGTTGCGCCATGCCGATACTATTTCTATCATGCTTTGGACTTCTGACGGTTCTGAAATTTTAGATTACACAGGCAATTTAAACCAACCTTTGGAGTGGTCTAAGTATATCGGAAACCCAAATACCGAACACGCCATAGGCTCGGGTCCAAAAGAACTTTCATTGCATGAGCGGGCTTACTTTTACATGGAAAATCCCCCAAATTATACTTTTAAGGATTTAAGGTTTATCGTTAACACTTTAAAAGAAGTAGGCGCAGCAATTACGGGCAGACCCATAAGAATAGGAGCTACTTTTGATCCAGGTCCGGAGTTTGCAAAATCTGAATTTAAATATAAAAAGCATCCCGAAATACTAGAAGGCAGTGCCATGGGCGAAAAGAGCTTTGTGTTCAGTTATGCTGCCTTAAATGAAGATAAAACCAAGTATGCAGGCTTTCCTAATGGTATTCCGGCAAACACCCCATTCGGTACTTTTTTTGGCCGTCAAAGCCAACATTTTTTAAAAGATCTTAATTTCGATTATATCTGGTTTAGCAACGGTTTTGGCTTTGGTATGGAGCCTTGGGCATCAACTGGTGTTATTTTTACAGGAACAGGTTTCAATTTCCACCGTCTAGCCGAAACCAAGGAAAAAATCATCAACTTCTGGAAACTGTTCAGGGCAGAATGTCCAACATTCAGGATAGAAACCCGGGGCACCAATCTATCTACTGGTATTGATTTAGCTAAGGATGGTGTTGATTTGAGAGCGATATACAATGGTGGCTTTAACCTATTGCCACCGCCAAATTCGCCTTGGGCTGCACTAGATGGAGATTTTGGATTGGAAATGATTGGCTACCTCTCTCGAATGGCCGAACTGCCCGATGACAAATACATCTACCGTTATTATACACATGACCCTTGGTGGTTAAATAGTCCATGGTTAGACAGGTATGGCAGCGAGCCACATGATATTTATCTGCCTATGTCGGCGTCACGCATTAATGCCAAAGGCGAAATCAAACTGCCTACACATCTTAATTTTTTAACCATAGATGATAGTTTCGGCAACATGCCAACACAAGTGCCAAACGAAGTTATCCCGCATATTTTAAAAGCACGATATAACAGCCCAACCGCTGCTGCACCACTGGTATGGGTCTACCCTTTCGATGAATACCATAACTGGGCGTCTAACCAACCCAACAGGCTAAATGAAATTTACTATGGTGATTGGTTCATTAGACAGGCCATTAACAACGGATTACCTTTGAATACGGTAATATCAACTAAATCATTTCCCACGGCAATACAAGAAAAACCAAATTTGTTTAGCCAATCTATTTTATTGGCCGTTGTGCCCGATGCTAATTCGGTTTACGAAAAAACGCTAATCAACTTTGTTAAAAATGGAGGAAAATTAGTAGTCTACGGTCCAGCGGATTATGCTAGCGCTGCTTTTAAAGAATTGTTGAACTTAGAAAATTCGACAAGCCTAATCGGGGAATTTAAAATCGTAAATAACTACCTGTTAGATAACCTTAATAGAAGCTATCGCGATAAAATCACTCATCAATCTCTATTCTCTGGCGGTGGAATAAGCACTGTTATCAACAATAAAAATGATAAAAGCACTAAATCTCTCGTAAAATTCTCTAAGGACGGTCAAATAAGAGATGTGCTTTGGTTTAGGGAATTACCAGAATGGAACGGTGGCAAGATAGCCTACGTAAGGGGAACAAATTCTAGTCATTTTGAAGGCGGCAGGTTGTTAAAGCCAGATGATCCGAATGAATATTTTGTTGGACCGCTCTACCTGCGTTACATTCTTAAAGAATTTGGGCTGGAATACACTGTAGATAAGCAAAATTCTGATGTTAAAAATCCGGTATTAGGCATTGCCCGTAACAACAACGGCTATTTCTTTTCGGGATATGTGCCCAATACATCAGTAAGGCATGGTTTTAAATTTGCGCAGGGTGCACCCATTTTGGTAGGCTATGATGCCGTAATGGAAAACGGAAAGGCCAACTATTCTTTTCCTACGGCTTGGCATAGAGAGGCAAGAGTGTTTGTAGAGCAGAACGACGGTATTGTTTCTTGTAAAGAAATGCACTCTGGAGAACTAGGTATTAGCAGAAGGCTGCAGGTATATGGACTTAAAAATGCTACAGTGCGGGTTTTTCCAAATGATGAAACGACCGAGCAGACCATCCATTTTTATCTGAATAGCACCTACCCGTGGAAAGAAGGGCATCTTAAATTTGCCAAGGGCGAAAAAGAATATGGAAATAACTATGTCGTAAAAAATGTTACTGGCGAATTAGTGGTTTCTTGGTAGATAATGAATAGAATAATGAAGAAATTTAGCGGTATGGTATTGGGTATGCTATTTACCCTTACGGTTAATGCACAAATTGGTAAACTGTCGGATACGGTTAATTACCTTGCTCCAATAAAAAAGCAATTGGAAACCAAGTTCCCCAAAAACCGTACTATAAACTTGGTTTTTCATGGTCATTCCGTACCATCGGGATATTGGACAGGCTCTAAAGTGCACACTTTAGAATCTTACCCGCACCTTTTGTTGGGTAAGTTAAAAACCATTTACCCTTATGCGGTTATCAATGTAATTTTAACCTCCATTGGGGGCGAGTGGGCCGAAAAAGGACAGACACGTTTTACCAACGATGTGCTATCGCATAAACCGGATGTGGTAATTATAGATTATGCACTGAATGATTTGGGCATCGGTCTAGAACGCTCCAAAATTGCATGGAGCAAAATGATAGAAGAAGCCCTGTCCAAAAATATCAAGGTAATTTTGGTTACGCCATCCCCCGATCAACGCGAAGATATTACCGATTCTAATAATAAGCTGGCTCTACATGCGACACAGATTAGGGAACTGGCGGTAAAGTATCAAGTTGGCTTGGCCGACCCGTTTGCTCAGTTTCAAAAAATAGCCAAAGAGAAAGGTTCTATAAAGGAACTGATGTCGCATGTGAACCACCCCAACGAAAATGGACACAATCTTATTGCCGAAGAACTGTTTAGATGGTTTAAATAGCACAGAGATATTAATTACCAGTTTGTAATGTAGTGGTTTAAGTGTATGGTCGGAAAAGTATTAACTATGGCAAAAAAAATATGCAAAACTTAGTGCGTTAACTTGGTAAATTAGCTAACAATTAACAGAGTGTACAACTCTTCGGTTTAACCAAGTATTAAAATCTTTTTGTATGAAAAAAACAGCTACTTTATTTTTATCATTTTTATTGTGCTTTATGTTGGGTGCAAAAGCACAGCTATGGGAATTTAAGTTTAATCAACCTCCTGCAACGCCAAGTTTGCCATCTTCTTGGGCTGCAGTTAATTATACTTTCACTTATTCGGGCACGGCATTAAATCTTAAAATAAATGCTGCCGGAACGTCTTATCTGCAATATAATCCTGGAGGTGCTTCCACCATTGCTACAAAAACCTATAAATTATTAAGGGTACGTTTAGCAAACGAAACTGACGGAACAGTTGCGAGATTTTATTTTAGAAATGCTAACGCTTGGATATATATACCTTTTAATATTGACGCTAATTCTGGTTATAAAGATTATACCATAGATTTAGCAAGTGAGGCTTTTTCAGGTAATGGTGTCTCTTTTGGTACAAATAAATGGGAATTTACAGGAGGGGATGCAGATGCTTCACCTGCAGGAGATGGTACCCATAGAAATATGCCGATAATTAGGTTTGACCTACCCAGCGGACATCCAGGTAGTGGTTCATTGCCAGCAGATTATGCAAATAAAACAATTAGTATAGAATACATTAGGTTTGGCAGCGATTTACAAACACTTCCAGTGAATTTAGCTAGGTTTACTGCTAAAAAGCAAGCCAACGGCATCCAGCTAAACTGGAGTACAGCATCGGAAGAAAATAATTCGCATTTCGATATATTACGTTCACCAGACGCAGTTAATTTTGAAAAAATTGCTCGTGAAGAGGGAAAAGGCAATTCAAATAGCGCAATTAACTATCAATATACAGATACAAAAGCATTGCCGGGAACTAACTATTACCACTTAAATCAGGTAGATTTTGATGGTAAAACAAAAAAATCTGAAGTAGTGGCGGTAAATTCTGGCCTTAAGAATGTTGATTTTAAAGTTTATTCAGGCAATGGTGCTATCAAGATTTCTGCTTTTGCTTCTAACGATGATAAAGGCAAATTGCTCATTACAGATATTTCTGGAAGGAAAATTATAGAGAGTCCTTATGCTTTTACTAAAGGACAAAATGTGGTGGAACTTTCTTCTGTAAAGTTAACTGCTGGTGTATATGTGGTTACTTTAGCTGGAAAAATGGAAGCTACAAGCGTAAAATTTGCGTCGAAGTAATCAATCATTGAGAATAACAACTAAGAGATAATAAAAAGAACAATTCTTTTACGAAAAAATAAGAATAGAACAAGGGAAAGGCTTAACGAAAGTAATGGCGTTAAGCCTTGTTTATGAAATATATTAGCTGATTCATATTAAGATATTACATGCAGCAAGCATAGCCAATAATTATACGCTCTGTTAAACAAACCAAATATTAAATTAAACCTAAAATGATTAAAAAAATCTGTTTTATCGGGATATTTTTATTTTGTGTAGCTTATAACGGGCTATTTGCCAATACGGTTTTATGGAGTTTTAATGCTCCAGTTTTGGCCAATAAGGCCGATGGATGGAATATTGTTGGCTATACCAACGCTGCCACAACTAGCAGTACCCTAAATCTTAGCGTACAGTCTAACTCAAACATTAGGTTTGATGAGTATACCAATCCATACAACCCATCGGTATATAAATATGTAGCCATAAAACTTAAAAACACCACCTCGCAAACCACAGCTAGATTTTATTGGTGGGGTGTAAATAATAGTACAGCCTATTATATAGAATTTGCTATCAGTTCAAATGATAATACCTTTAAAGAATACTTAATTAATTTAGGCGCCAATAGTAACTGGACAGCTCAAACTGCCGGTATCCGTATCATTAGGTTTGATTTACCTAGCAATGTACAAGCTGCATCCTTGGGTAAGACTATTAGTGTAGACCATATTAGATTGGCGGCCTCGCCGCCTCTGCAGTTTCCATTGGCACAACCTTTTGGCGTAAACCTAGCGGGTGCAGAATTTGGAGATATTCCCGGGAATGACTATAGCTATCCAACTATTGCCGAGTTGGATTATTTCAAATCAAAAGGCTTGAAACTATTTAGGCTACCCTTTAAATGGGAGCGCATCCAGCCTGCGCTAAATGGAAATTTAGATGTTGCCGAATTGGCGAAAATGACAACTTTTGTAGATGCGGCTCGAGCACGTGGTTTGTGGGTGATATTGGACATGCACAATTATGGAAGAAGGAAGATGGGTGGAAATACCATTATTATCGGTTCGCCTACGCTTTCTGTTGCACACGTAGCTGATGTATGGGAAAAATTGGCACTAGTATTTAGAGACTATGAAAATATATATGGCTATGGAATAATGAATGAGCCCCATGGCATGTTGACCGCAACTCCATGGTTTAATATTGCACAGGGCATTATCACAAAGATAAGGACGGTTGATGCTGGTACGGCAATTATGGTTGGGGGGGATGACTGGAGTTCTGCCAGTAAATGGCCTACAGCTAGCGATAACCTTAAAGATCTGATAGATGCATCCAACAACCTAATTTATGAAGCCCATATTTATTTCGATAAAAACGCAGGGGGACTGTATACACAAAGTTACGATTTGGAGGAGGCTACGCACAACATCGGTGTAGTAAGGGTTGCGCCATTTGTAAAATGGTTAAATACAAATAATCTTAGGGGCTTTGTTGGCGAATATGGTGTGCCCAATAACGACAGCCGTTGGTTGGTTACCTTGGATAATATGCTCAATTATTTGAAGGAAAACGGCATAAATGGAACCTATTGGGCGGCAGGGCCAAGGTGGAATGACTATTTCCTATCTGTAGAACCACAAAATGGTAATGATAGGGTGCAAATGTCGGTTTTGCAAAATTATACTACGGCAAATATATCAAGCACTTCAGCAGTTGTTGATAGTAGAAGTATGATGCACAATTGGGAATTTAACCGCCCGGTTGTAACCAATGCAGTAGAAGGATGGACTATTATCAATTATGCCAATCCAGCTACTTCCGCAGGTATATTAAACTTACAGACTGTAGTAGCCAATAATCACATTAAATATGATGTAACACCACTCGATCCCATTCAAACTACACTGCACAAATATGCTATTGTCAGACTTAAAAATACAACCAACCAAACACAGGCAAGATTTTATTGGCATGACCATATTGCTTATAGCTATGCCGATTTTAGCATTACGGCCAACGATACCCAATATAAAGAATATGTTGTTGACCTTAGCCAAATTAGCAGTTGGACAAGTAAGAACAGTATAAAGATTATCCGTTTCGATGTGCCTTTTGGCGGTATTACAGGTTCGATAAATAAAACTGTGCATATCGATTATGTTAAACTAGCAACATCAGCACCGATAGTAACATCAGGTTCGGCAAACGTAGAATTTACGCATCTGCAGAAACTGGTGCCCATTAATGCTAATTTAACAAAAGGAAAGACACTGAAGATAGTGCCAAACCCAGTGGATAGCCATGTAGAACTGGTGTTGAATAATGGTAAAGGCATACTAAAAGTGAAATTATTAACCTTAGATGGTCGATTGCTTTTTGAAACAAGAGGAACTTTAGATAAAATAAACGAGCAATTTGGTTTAAAAGTTTCAACTTTTAATTCGGGTACTTATCTGGTAAATGTTGAAGATAACGGTATCTTCTACAGCCAAAAGTTAGTTAAGAAGTAGTTTTATGTTATGACAATAAAGATGTCATATCTAATATAGATGAATAAATAGTTTTTAGAGAATACTTAGTATAACACACAAAAGAATGAAAAAAAGAATTGCCTTAATCTGCCTTCTACTGGTAGGAATGATAATGAATGGAGCCTATGCCCAAAGCAGAACCGATTCCTTTTTTAAAACTGGCGACAAGATTAGTTTTATTGGCAACAGTATCACCCACAGTGGCGATTTCCATCACTATATTTTAGTGTATTATGCCACTAGATTTCCAGAACTAAATATCAGCGTTTACAATTTAGGTATCAAAGGCGATAATGCAAATAGTTTTTTGCGCCGTATGGATGCAGATATTATCCCCAAAAAAGCAAACTGGTCTATCATTATGGCTGGTATGAACGATGTAAACCGTAGTCTTTATGCGGCCGAAAGACAGGGAGATACAGATATCCAGAGCAGAAAGGAACGAGCTCTGAGCGATTATAGGAACTACTATGAAACGGTTATCCAGCGGTTATTGAAGACCAAGACCAAAATTATTCTTCAAAAGCCAAGTATCTACGATCAAACAGGCGATTTGCCCGTACCTAATTTAATGGGTGTTAACGATGCTCTTAAAAAATGTACAGGCATTATAGACGAACTTGCCAAAAAATATAAGCTCCAAGTTATTGATTATTGGACTATTATGGCGCAACTCAACAAACAGTTGCAACAAAAAGATCCGAAAGCTACTATAGTAGGTAACGACAGGGTTCACCCTGGTCCAGTCGGAAATTTTGTAATGGCACATCAGTTTCTAAAATCTACCAGTGCACCTACATCAGTATCTGCTATAGAAATAGAAAACGGAGCCGTTAAAAACTCAAGTTATGTTGTAGTAAAAGACTTATCGGTAAAAGATGGAACAATAACATTTAAAGCAAAAGAAGAAAGCTTGCCTTTTCCTATGCCACAAGAGGCCGAGCCAGCTTTGGCATTGGTTCCTTTTACCGAAGAGTTAAGCAAACAATCTCTAAAAATAGGAGGGCTAACCGAAGGAAGCTATACACTAACCATTGATGGTACTTTTATTGGAAACTTTACCGCACAAAACTTAGAAAATGGAATTAATCTATCCAACTTTAAAAATACACCACAATATAAACAAGCGGTTAAGGTATTACAACAGGCAATTTTGTACCGCAATACTCAACGTAAAGTAAGAGACCTGAAGTTTGTAGAGTTTAGCTATTTGCCAGAAAATTTATGGAATGGCGACTTTAATGGCATTAAAGCATTTATGGATAACTACCTTAGCTTTATGCAAACTTCCAATGACGCCAGATATCCTAATTTTAAGAAGGTATTTGATGATTATCTGAAAGATAAACCTTCACAAAGAATGTTTGAAAAGCAGATTGACAGTCTTGCTGGTGTTATTTATACTACAAATAGACCAAAAGAACATACTTTTCAAATTAGTAAATCTGATTTAAATATGCCAGATAGAAGCAAAGCTCCTTTTGGCGTAAACTTGGCTGGTGCAGAATTTGCCCATAACAAAATACCCGGCATTTATGCCAAAGATTATATTTACCCAACTATAGACGAATTGGATTACTTCAAATCTAAAGGAATGACCCTCATAAGAATTCCATTTTTATGGGAAAGATTGCAGCACGAGTTGGGTGGCGAATTAGATCAATTGGAACTACAACGCCTGATGACTATAGTAGACGCCGCTAGAGAAAGAAAGCTATGGGTAATTTTAGATATGCACAATTACGGTCGTAGATATGTAAATGGAACTAGAGAAATTATTGATTCTGAAAACCTGCCTATAGCGCACGTAGCCGATGCTTGGAGGAAAATTGCAACAGAATTTAAGGGAAAAGATAATATTTGGGGCTATGGTTTAATGAACGAGCCACATGACATGCTTAAACCTAACTCTTGGTTTAATATTGCGCAAGTCTGTATCAATAAAATTAGAGAAGTAGATCAAAAAACGCCAATTATGGTAGGAGGCGATAGCTGGAGTTCGGCAGAACGATGGATGGAATTTAGTGCCAATCTTAAGAACTTGGTAGACCCATCAAAAGACTTGATTTTCGAAGTGCATATTTATTTCGATGAAGATGCTTCTGGAACTTACAAACGGTCTTATGATGAAGAAAAGGCTGATCCAAATATTGGTATTAAAAGAGCAACCCCTTTTGTGAAATGGTTAAAGGAAAATAATTTTAGAGGCTTTGTTGGCGAATACGGTGTGCCAGATGACGACCCTAGATGGCTAGTAGCACTAGATAATTTCTTGACTTATTTAACCAAAAACAACTTAAACGGAACCTATTGGGCAGCTGGCCCATGGTGGAACAAATATCGCTTGGCCATAGAGCCTAAAAATGATACAGATAGGCCGCAAATGGTAATCTTAGAAAAATACAACTATACGGAGCAGCACCGAAAATAATTCCATTATCTCAAATTAACAGCTGTTAATCCTGTCTGTCAAAAAGCAGGGTTAACAGCTATGCTTCCAGATAAAATTATTGTTAACCCCAAAACTCATTATCAAATATCATGAGAAAGCTAATGTTTTGCGCCATTTTTTTTGTGTTGTTTTTTCAAAATGCAGTTTTTTCACAACATAGGGACGATTCTTTTTTTAAAGATGGCGACCGTATCAATTTCATTGGTAATAGTATTACACATGGTACTTCTGGTACCGGAAGGTTCCATAATTTTATACTGCTATACTATGCTACTCGTTTTCCCAATAGTAAGGTTGTTTTCTACAATTCTGGTAAATGGGGCGATAATGCCAACAGCTTTTTACAAAGAATAAATAACGATATATTGAACAAGGGGGCTAATTGGTCTGTAGTAATGGCTGGCATGAACGATGTAAACCGCGAATTATATGCGCCCGAAAGACAGGGAGAGGCAAATATCGAAACGCTAAAACAGAATGCCTTAAATAGTTACAAAGGGTATCTCAGAAATGTTATCGTTAAATTACTAGAGGCGAATACCAAGGTCATTTTACAAAAACCAAGTATCTATGACGAAACTGGCGATTTGACGGGAGCAAACAGGCCCGGTGTTAATGCAGCACTACAGAAATGCACAATTATTATCGATGAACTGGCCACTGAGTTTAACCTTAAAACTATCGATTATTGGACCATAATGAACACCATTAATCAGGAGTTGCAGCAAACCAATATCAAGTCTACCATTGTTAGTAACGATCGTATCCATCCGGCTGCTCCGGGCAATTTTGTAATGGCCTATCAGTTCTTAAAATCTACTAATGCACCAAAATACGTGGCTAATATTGAAATAGAGAACAATTCAGTCATCAAAAGCGAATTTTGTACCATTACAAATTTAAATGCTACCGGCAATAGCCTTACCTTTAAATATAAGGCAGAAAGTTTGCCTTTTCCCGTTGCGGTAGATGCCGAACCAGCTTTAGCACTTGTTCCCTTTAATAATGATTTGAATAAAGAAACACTTAAAATTACAACGCTTGCTGAGGGTAAATATGCACTAAATATCGATGGCTCATTTATAGGTTCTTTTACGGCGAATGAACTAAGGCAAGGTATAAATCTAGCGCAGCTAAAAAACACGCCACAATATTTACAGGCATTGCAGGTTAAGGCAAAAACAGATGCGTATAGAGATCAATATGTTTTAATAAGGGATATAAAGTTTATTGAAATAAATTATTTGCCACAGACATTGTGGACAGATTTTGCTGCGGCTCAGGTTCATATCCAAAATTTAATTGCTACCAATAGCAGTACCTATACCAATCAAAAAAACAGATTTGATGCCTATTTAATTAACAAACCAAATGAAGCTGCTATTGAGCAGCAGCTTAATGCGCTAGCCGATGAGATTTTTGCTATAAATAAACCCGTAGAACGTACTATAGAAATTAAGCAAACCACACAAAGCCATATTTGGGAATTTAATGAAAGCGTAGCTAACGATAGGGTAGAAGGATGGACCATTATCAATTACATTAATGCCCAAACTAACAATGGAATATTGAAACTTACCGCGTCGAAAACCAATTGTCTTATCAAGTTTGATTCTCCCGATGGGTACATAAATCCACAAGTCAGTAATGCAGCAATCATCAAGCTTAAAAATGGAACATCAAATACTTTAGCTAGATTTTATTGGTGGACGGGTACCGTAAGTGCAGCCTATTTAGAATTTCCTATTTCTGCCAACGATACCGATTTTAAGGAATACACCGTTTATTTAAGCGATGATTCTAGATGGAGCGGAGATATAAATATCATCAGATTTGATGTGCCCAGCCCTGTCACTGCCGACAACCTCAATAAAAATGTTGAGATTGATTACGTTGCATTAAGTACCATACAGCACGAGATGACACCAAAAACACCAGCACCATTTGGTGTAAATTTGGCCGGGGCAGAGTTTGGAGAAATAGGAGAACCTCATTACAGCTATCCAACCACAACAGAGCTCGATTATTTTAAACAGAAGGGATTAAAGTTATTTCGCCTTCCCTTTAAATGGGAGCGTATACAGCCTATTCTAAATGGCAATTTAGATAATGAGGAGTTAACTAAAATGAAAACTTTCGTGAGTGCCGCACAGGCGAGAGGGCTGTTAGTTATACTAGATTTGCATAATTATGGCCGTAGAAAAATAAGCGGCACGGAATATATTATCGGCTCTGCCCAGCTATCTACTGCACACGTAGCCGATGTTTGGACCCGACTAGCCAATGAGTTTAAATCTTATAAAAATATATGGGGATATGGCATCATGAATGAACCGCACGATATGTTAGCTTCAACACCATGGGCAAGTATAGCGCAAACCATTATTACAGCTATTAGAAGTATAGATACAGAAACCAGTATTTTAGTGGGCGGAGACAGTTGGAGCTCTGCACAACGTTGGCCTACTGCTAGTAACAACTTAAAAGATTTAATAGACCCAGCTAACAAACTGATATTTGAAGCGCATGTATACTTTGATAAAGATGCCAGTGGTAAATACCAAAACAGTTATGAAGTAGAAGAAGCTACACCAAATACAGGAATCAACAGGGTAACACCTTTTATAAATTGGCTAACGGCCAACAATCTCAAAGGTTTTATAGGCGAATATGGTGTGCCAGATAATGATCCACGTTGGCTAACGGTTTTAGATAATATGCTGGTCCACCTACAAAGTAAAAATATTAATGGTACCTATTGGGCAGCAGGACCAAGATGGGGAACTTATACACTTTCTGTAGAGCCGAGAAATGGACAGGATAGACCGCAAATATCCGTGTTAGAGAAGTACAAGGTGGCAACCGATTCTACGCTGCCAGTTTCTCTGCTTTCTTTTACAGGAAAAACACAGTTTAACAGCATTCTATTAAACTGGAAAACAGCTACCGAACTTAATAACTCGCATTTTGATATTTTGCATTCTGCAGATGGAAAGTTGTTTGGAAAATTAGCCACTGTTAAGGCGAACAACGAGCCAGACAAGGTTTTTAGCTATAATTTCAAACATCAATATCCCATATTGGGTACAAATTATTATCAGCTTAAACAATTTGATTTCGATGGTAATACGTCTGGCCCAACAATAATATCGGTAAATTTTCAATTGGAAAAGCCATCGTTAAAAGTTTATCAGGACATTAATAAGGCAATGAATTTCATGTTTGAGGTTACTAACGACACCAACGCCAAGCTTACGATAACTGATTTAGCAGGAAGGAGATTAATAACTCAAGACTACTGGTTACAAAGTGGCAAGAATATACTTGAGATTAAAGACAAACTGGCGTACGGAGTTTATGTGGCAACCTTGACAACAGCTACCGAGAGGTTAAGTGCCAAATTTTTTGTACAAGACTAAATATGAACACAATTTAGCAGCCTAATCGTCACTTTTGTGCCCATATTCAGGGTGTGCACTAATGGCGAATTTATACTTATCACCCCGGTAGTAAGAGTACTCAATTTCTATCACCTTTCCATCATCGGCAAAAACAGCACTGTCAAGAACAAAAATAGCGATGTTGCTGGTTGTGCCAAAATGGTTCTTATTGCTATTGGCTTCTAATATATCTGCGCTGAGCGTTTGCCTTATGTCGTTTATTTTGAGATTATATTGTTGCTCATAAGCTTTAAAATAAGATATTTCTGTGGATAAGGCGTCTATTTTTGGACATAGAGTTAACGAGATATATCTTGTTTCATCTTTCATTAATTCATCATCGGCGTAGCGAAGCTGGTGTACTTTTAGAACAGGCCCTTCAATAATTACGTGCGTTCCCACAATAGCGGCAGAAACGCCCTCATTCAAGATAGTTTTCTCTAAAATAATATTTTTTGGCGTAAGGCCTTCGGCCTTTAAGCTTTCGTTAAACCCTTTACGCGTCGAATCAATGGATCCTAAAGTGCGTACCAGCTGGTGTGTCGCTGTTCTATTTAGTACAAAAGTACCTTTGCCTTTTATTCTCCTTACCCAACCTTTCGATTCTATCTCTAACAATGTTTTCCTCGCTGTGGTATTACTAATTTTATAGTTTTTAATCAGTTCATTTTCAGAAGGGATTTTGTCTCCGGGAATTAATTCCCCCGATTTTATCTTTTCAATAATAGAATCGCTTATAGTTATAAACTTAGGTTTCATTCGTTGAAGTAATGAAGAATTGGTTTTAGTTAGGATAAATATACTGTAAAAATACTAAGTTTTTTATCCTCAGATGGTTTTATGGCTTATTATTTAAAGGTTGCTGCCTTTAAATATCATATTATACATAAGATAATCTAAAGTGCACAGCAACCTTATATTAATACAATCAAAAAATTATTTTTTACTATTGTTAAATTTGAACTTACCCTGCATCACATCCCTAAAAAATGCACCTTGATCCGTGGGCTCGTAATTCCAGTTTTTAATCATTTGTGGTACCCATACCGGGTCGAAAACCCATACAGTAAATGAGATACCCTTCTTGTTAAAATAATTCATAATAGCAGGACCGTATTTGCCATCATCGTTCAGATTTTTGTCTTCGTCATTATCTTTCATATAGCCAATTTCTGTGGCAAAAACAGGATAGTTATCGGCAACGTAACCAAAATCTTTTTCCCACTCGTCAACCCAAGGATATTTTCTTTTTCCTGGATAGGGATGGGTTACATAGGCTATTCCGGGTCTTTCGATTGGTTTGAATTTTACAGGAGTAAGATCATAGGCCCAGTTAAAGCCTGCAACCAACGGTATGGCCTTATCGTTAAGGGAGTAGACTACATCTATCAACTGCTCCATCAGGTTCTTCCATTCGTCCCAAGTAACTCTGCCATATTGCCCATTGTATGTGGTAGGTTCATTAAAGAGTTCATAAAAAGCTACTGTTGGCACATCTTTATAATGGGCAGCAATAGTTCTCCAGAAATTGAATGTTTCCCTTTTCGTGGTATTGTGCATGTCGTGCGCCAAAAGTTCTGTATGTAGATTTCCAATAGAATGCCAATCTATAATCACATACATGCCCAGTTCAGAACACCATTTTACAGCTTCATCTAAGAGTTTGATATACGCCTCAACGCCTCGTTGATGAAACGCAATGGGATGCACTGGGATACGGATAACATTGGTGCCCCAACTTTTAATCACTTCAAAATGTTTTCTGTTCCAATAGCCATCCTTAACTAATTTGTCTGGATCTGAAATCGAAAGACCTTTAAATACAATAACTTTTCCAGTTTCGTCTATAAAAGAATTTTCTTTTACCTTTATGAGATTTAACCTAGTGATATTAGGATATTGTTTAATAAAAGGTGTAATTCTGTTAATATACCACCATTCTTTTTTTGTTTCGTTGCTGGCTAAGCCAGGCTGCGCTTTTAACGTCAAACCAACAGTCCAAAATACAGTGAAGAGTAGCAAGGAGATTAAATTAAAATTTTTCATATCAATACATTTTTTTTAGCCCGAAAAATAAGCTTAGCAATATTTAAATAGTAGCTTATTTTTATCCATATATGATATTGATTTAGCTCTGATATATTTTCCTGCAAATACGAGCTGGCTTATATGAATATTCTATGTCCAGAATAGTTTTCCCGAAGTTCTTTGGGTGTGCAGTGTTTTTTCTTTTTAAACAATCGGTTGAAATTTGATATATTATTGAAACCACATAAATAAGATATTTCTGTAATGGTATGGGTCGTATCAATTAACATTCTAGAAGCATGGCCAAGTCTGATTTCATTTAAAGAATTAATGAATGTGTTACCCGTACGTTTCTTTATAAACCTACTGAACGATTCTTCGGTCATATTGGTCAGCTTGGCTAAATCTTTTAGTGATATTTCTTTATCATAGTTATTATTCATGAATTCGAATGCTTTTTCCAGTCTTCTACTGTTATGTTTAAGGTTGGCAGCATTCATAAAGCTAGAGTTAGATAGAAGAACCATACTTTTAGACATTGAAAGTTCATGAAGAATACTCAACAGTTCCAGAACAGAGTTAAAACCGTTAGAGTCTTTCAGTGCAATGAGCCTAGGCTGTATAGTATTTATCATTTCCGGACTGAAGGAAATTCCACGTAAACTTTTTTCCAGCATATTTTTGATAAGAGTCATCTGATTCCTTTTCAAGAACTTTTCCTCGAAGAGGTCTTTATGCCACTGCATCGTAATCTCAGTTATTTCGGAATTACATTCGTGCGTAAGCCATACATGAGGGAGATTGGGTCCGATCAAAACAAGTTCTAAATCGCCAATGACATCAATATTGTCACCAACAATTCTTTTCGCTCCCTTAGCATTCAAAATTAGGTTCAACTCGTATTCCTCATGGAAATGTATCGGAAAATTAAATTCTTTCTTTACCCTCGAAAAAATTGTAAAACAATCGTTTGGAGTAAGTGGGGTAATTTCTTTAATAATATTATTAATCGATGCCATAGAATAATTGTATATGATATTAGTAGTTTTCTAGACAGTGTAAAGCATTAAAGAAAAACAGAATGAAACTGCTCTTTTATAAATAAATGGACTTTAACGTTTGGTTAAAGGTAAGCTAATTTATTAACTTAACGCACTAAGTTATATGGTTTTTTTTTATCATAATTGATACTATCGTGACATCTCTAAAGCCAAATGAGTGCAGATCCTCTAAATCATCGGTAGAAATAGATCTTAATAAGCTTTTCAGCAAGAGAGATAGGAATTATATGTTATTTGGGTAAAAAAGTATTTGTCTTATGCCCATTTTATTAATGAAATTTACCCCATTGAAATTACACATGTAAAGCCGCTTCTAGTTGCTATATGCCGTATAATTATTGTTTAACCGGATAAAAACCTACACAATTGAAACTACAACTAATAGATATTGCGATCGTTATCTCTTACCTAGTAATGATGGTATTGATAGGATGGTACTACAAAAATAAAGCCAGGCAAAATAAAGAAAGTTACTTGATGGGGGGTAAGAAACTGCCCTGGTATATGTTGGGTTTAAGTGATGCCAGTGATATGTTTGATATCAGTGGAACGATGTGGATGATATCACTTTGTTTTGTTTATGGAATGAAGAGTATTTGGATACCTTGGTTATGGCCAGTTTTTAACCAAGTATTCAATATGATGTTTCTTTCCAAGTGGCTACGTCGTTCTAATGCCAATACCGGAGCAGAGTGGTTGGCTACCCGTTTCGGACTTACAGGAACGGGAGTTAAAGCTTCACATAATATCGTAGTAGCATTTGCCATTATCAGCTGTCTGGGTTTCTTAGCTTATGGTTTTATTGGATTAGGTAAGTTTATAGAGGTTTTTGTGCCATGGGATTTGGTCAGTGGTTACATCCCTTTTGATATTCCACCGCAATATGTTGCACATTTTTATGGTATCATATTTACCCTTTTTGCCATGTTCTACTCCATATTGGGGGGTATGCATAGTATTGTGGTAGGTGATTTTATCAAATATATGATTATGACGATAGGTTGTATAGCTATTGCCGTAATTGCTTATTTACATCTGCAAGACAAAACCCTTAATGTACCGAAGGGTTGGTTCGATCCATTTTTTGGGTGGAAACTGGACTTGGACTGGTCTAATATCCTCCCGTCAGCCAACAAGAAAATAGAAGATGACGGATTTGGATTGTTTGGCATATTCTTTATGATGATGCTCTTCAAAGGTTTTTTTGCGAGCTTGGCTGGGCCTTCGCCAAGTTACGATATGCAGAAGGTATTGTCTACAAAGTCGCCCAAAGAGGCATCTAAAATGACGGGCTTTGTATCACTTGTTCTGCTACCGGTTAGATATTCCATGATTATTGGCTTAACTGTATTGGCCTTGTTATACTTTAATGAAATGGGCATCAGCACACCTCAAGGAACCGATTTTGAACGTATATTGCCTGCGGCTATCAATAACTTTTTGCCTGTTGGGATTTTAGGTCTGGTTCTTACGGGGTTATTAGGTGCCTTTATGGGAACCTTTTCGGGTACTTTAAATGCTGCACAGGCATACATTGTTAATGATGTATACCTAAAATATGTAAACCCTAAGGCTTCGACTAAGAAAATTATCAGTATGAACTACATTGTAGGTGTACTGGTCGTTATTGTAGGTGTTGTGCTTGGCTTTTTCGCTAAAGATGTAAACAGCATTCTGCAATGGATAGTTGGCGCACTATACGGTGGCTACATTGCTTCTAACATGTTAAAGTGGTACTGGTGGCGCTTTAACGCTAATGGCTTTTTCTGGGGAATGGCCTCGGGAATCGCTGCAGCATTAATATTTCCCTTTATATTCGATGGTATTTTACCATTGTACGTATGGCCTTTATTATTTGTAATCTCTTTAATAGGCTCTATTGTGGGTACCTATGCCGCTCCAGCAACAGATGTAGAAATATTAAAAGCTTTTTATTCAAATGTAAAACCATGGGGTTTTTGGAAACCAGTGCATGATTTGGTAATCAAAGAAAATCCGTTTTTTAAGCCAAACAAACGCTTCAAGCTAGATATGTTCAATGTATCGCTGGGTATTATAGCGCAGTGCTGTTTAACGTTGGTACCTATGTATCTGGTGATGTGGATGAAACTTCCATTACTTATAGTGCTGCTCATATTAGCAGTAATCATTATCATCTTAAAAAGAACATGGTGGAATAAATTAGAAGATTAGTAAGATAAAGACACAATTAGATAATATTATGAATTTGTATTTTGATAAGCGGCTGAATGAATTAAGGCAATCTTATTTTGAAAGAATAACAGCACAAAATCAGGTAGAGAAATTGGGTAATGGTGTATTTGAACGCTATCAAAATCCTATTCTTACAGCAGCTCATACCCCTTTAAGTTGGCGCTATGATTTAAATGCCGAAACTAATCCTTTCTTAATGGAGAGGTTTGGTATCAACGCTACCTTTAATGCCGGAGCCATCTTGTTCAATGGTAACTTTGTTTTGGTAGTAAGAGTAGAGGGCCACGACCGCAAATCGTTTTTTGCAGTGGCCGAGAGTTACAACGGTATTGATAATTTTAAATTTTGGGAATACCCAATAATTATCCCCGAAACAGATGAACCCGATACCAACGTATATGATATGCGGTTGGTTAGGCACGAAGACGGCTGGATTTACGGTCTGTTTTGTACCGAAAGAAGAGATAAATCAGCTCCAGAAGGTGACCAGTCTGCCGCAGTTGCACAATGTGGCATAGTAAGAACAAAAGACCTTAAACACTGGGATAGACTGCCAGATTTGAAAACACCATCTCCTCAACAGCGTAATGTTGTATTGCATCCAGAATTTGTAGATGGAAAATATGCATTTTATACCCGTCCGCAAGATAGTTTTATCGAAGCTGGCAAGGGAGGGGGAATAGGATTTGGTGTGTGTGATGATATAGAGAATCCAGTAATATCCGTAGAAAAGGTAATAGATAAAAAGGTTTATCATACTGTTTACGAAGGAAAAAATGGGTTAGGCCCAGCACCAATAAAAACGGAGAAAGGCTGGCTACATTTGGCTCATGGTGTGCGCAATACCGCGGCTGGTTTGCGTTATGTGCTATATATGTTTATGACAGATTTACACGACATTAAAAAAGTGATTTATAAACCTGCTGGATACTTTATGGCACCAGAAGGTGAAGAGCGCATAGGGGATGTTTCTAATGTATTGTTCAGCAACGGCTGGATAGTGGACGAACAAAACAACGTCTACATCTATTATGCATCATCAGATACCAGAATGCACGTAGCCACAAGCTCTATAGAAAGGTTATTAGATTATGTAACCAATACGCCTGAAGATGGTTTACGATCCGCTGAATCAGTAAAAACAATTTCTAAAATAGTGTCGAATAACGCTAATGTTAACATTCAACAGTAAACATAGGCTTGCTTAAGTTTTATAGGTGCTTAATATTTAAGGTATCTAGCTATGATATGTCATTTATTGACAGAAGTTTTCCTTCTAGCCGAGGGAATTAATGAAATAAAGAAAATTAAAATATACTGCAATGGCTGTTAAAGAAACGAATTACAATTACGTAAGTTATTTATGGGATGAAGAAGAAGCAGCGAATATGGCTGGCGATGAGGTGGCATTATTGATTTATCGTTCAAACCTATTAGGTGCTGATTTGCGCCTGACCAATTACGGTGGGGGAAATACCTCCTGCAAGGTTAACCAAATTGACCCACTTACTGGGCTGGAAACGGAAGTAATGTGGGTAAAAGGCTCCGGAGGTGACCTTGGCACTCTTAAGAAAAGCGGTCTGGCAGCGTTGTACGTGGATAGGCTGCGCAGCCTAAAAAATATATACAGAGGAGTGGAGCATGAAGACGAAATGGTGGCGCTGTTCAACCATTGCATCTATGATCTTGATTCAAAGGCCCCTTCTATCGATACGCCATTGCACGGTTTCCTGCCGTTTAAACATATTGACCATCTACACCCAGATGCGGCTATTGCCATTGCAGCAGCAAAGGACGGAAAAAAAATTACCGAAGAATTGTTTGGGGGCACTGTGGGTTGGGTAGAATGGAAAAAACCAGGTTTTGAGCTAGGATTGCAACTAAAGGCTTGTCTAGACGCAAATCCGGGTATTCGAGGTATCATGTTGGGTTCCCATGGACTTTTTACTTGGGGCGATACGGCCTACGAAAGCTATGTAAGCACTCTTGATGTAATTGAAAAATGTTCTGAATATCTAAACCAAAACTATGGCAGGAAAGGTCCAATATTTGGTGGTCAGAAAATAGAAAGCCAATCAGAAGAAATTAGAAAAAAACAAGCTGCGGCAATTGCTCCAACCTTAAGAGGGCTATGTTCTACAAAACAGCAGATGATTGGTCATTTTACTGATGATGTTAGGGTATTGGAATTTATCAACTCAAATGACCTTTCACGTTTGGCTCCAATGGGTACAAGCTGTCCAGACCATTTTTTGCGTACTAAAATCAGTCCTTTGGTGCTAGAACTGGATTCGGATGCAGATTTGTCTGACGCAGCTTCCATCAGAGCCTCGTTAACTCCTTCCTTTGAAGCTTATAGGCAAATGTATACAAATTACTATGAAACATGTAAGCATCCGGACAGTCCAACTATTCGAGATACCAATCCGGTAGTAATTCTATACCCTGGAATTGGAATGTTCACTTTTGCCAAAGATAAGCAAACGGCTAGGGTAGCAGCAGAATTTTATATCAATGCCATTAATGTGATGAAAGGTGCGGAGGCAGTTTCAGAATATACTTCACTACCTCATCAAGAAGCTTTTAATATAGAGTATTGGTTGTTGGAAGAAGCCAAACTACAACGTATGCCAAAGCCAAAACCATTAACAGGCAAAATCGCATTGGTTACCGGAAGCGCCGGTGGTATTGGGAAGGCAATTGCGAAGAAGTTTGCCTCAGAAGGTGCTGTTGTAGTATTAAACGATATGAATGCCGACCGATTGGAAGGAACAGTAAGTGAATTTGAAACACAGTTCGGGAAAGATACAGTGGCTTCTGTAACATTGAATGTAACCCACTCTGCTGATATTGAACTGGCTTTTACAAAGGCTGCACTTGCTTTTGGCGGTATTGATATCGTGGTTAACAATGCTGGTATTTCCATATCCAAAACCATTGCAGACCATACCGAAAAAGATTGGGATTTACTGTATGATGTATTGGTAAAGGGACAATTTTTTATTACTCAGGCAGCATCTAATATGATGAAAAAGCAAGGTACAGGTGGCGACATAATTAATGTGGTGAGCAAGAATGCCTTGGTAAGTGGTCCAAATAATGCTGGCTATGGTAGTGCAAAGGCTGCACAGTTACACTTGAGCAGGTTGAACGCTGCAGAACTGGGTGCCGATGGTATCAGAGTGAACGCGGTAAATCCAGATGCGGTGATTAGCGACAGCAACATTTGGGCAGGTGGCTGGGCAGAAGGGAGGGCGAAAGCCTACGGGGTTACAGTGGAGGAACTGCCAGCATATTACGCTAAGCGTACATTGCTTAACCAAATCATATTGCCAGAAGATATAGCCAATGCTTGTTTTGCATTTGTTGGGGGGCTAATGAACAAATCTACTGGGAATATGCTAAATGTAGATGGTGGTGTGGCCATGGCTTTTGTAAGATAATTCTAAGAATTATTCTGTGAGCCTGCCAACATATCTACATGGTTTGTTGGTTTCTTCAAAGCAAACAAGTACACAATTTCGTGGATATTACCTTAATCAATCAAAACCACATGAATATTGAACAAAAACATATTGCACAACATAACGATTCGTTAATATCTGCCCATAATCGAAAGCTAGCGTATCTAAAGGAAGATTTTCCCCAGCATGATTTAGAAAGAGCAATACAGAAACTGGTGGATTTTCAAATTGCTATTCCAAGTTGGGCTCTTGGGACGGGGGGAACGCGTTTTGGGAGATTTTCCATCATCGGCGGCGAGCCAAGAAACATCGAAGAGAAAATTGAAGATGTTGGATTGCTGCACCAGTTGAATGCTTCTAGTGGTGCAATATCACTTCATATCCCTTGGGACATTCCACAGGATGTGGCAAAGATAAAGGAGATCGCTGGTCGGTTTGGTCTTGCCTTTGATGCCGTGAACTCAAATACGTTCCAAGATCAGCGAGATGCTGCCCACAGCTATAAATTTGGTTCGCTGCAACATGTAGACAAAGCGGTAAGGCAACAAGCTATAGCCCACAACATAGAGGTAATTAAGCAGGGCGATAAATTAGGGTCAAAAGCGTTGACGGTATGGCTGGCAGATGGTTCTTGTTTTCCAGGACAGCTTAATTTTAGAAGAGCCTTTGAAAACACCTTACAGAGCTTGGAAGAAATATATGTACAATTGCCGCCAGACTGGAAAATGTTTGTAGAATATAAGGCCTTCGAACCCAACTTTTATTCCACCACTATTGGAGATTGGGGACAATCCTTATTATTAGCCAGTAAATTGGGTAATCAGGCATATACTTTGGTTGATTTAGGTCATCATTTGCCCAATGCAAACATCGAGCAAATCGTTTCCTTATTGCTAATGGACGGTAAACTGGGAGGCTTCCACTTTAACGACTCTAAATATGGAGATGATGATTTGACCACGGGCAGCATTAAGCCTTATCAGCTTTTCTTAATCTTTAATGAATTGGTAGAAGGAATGGATGCAAGAGAAATGAACCACGCTAAAGACTTGGGATGGATGATTGATGCCTCCCATAATGTAAAAGACCCTTTAGAAGACTTACTACAATCGGTAGAGGCAATAATGCTTGCTTATGCGCAGGCACTAATGGTGGATAGACCAGCTTTAAATAGTGCCCAGCAACGGAACGATGTGGTACGGGCACAGGAGATACTTCAGCATACTTTCAGAACAGACTTTAGACCCTTAGTTGCCGAGGCAAGATTGCGAGCGAATGCCGCTTTGTCGCCATTGGCACTTTATAGAGATTTGGATTATCGCAATCAATTGATTCGAAAAAGAGGTAAGAATACAACCTCTACAGGACTTTAGCGCATGGCGAACAAAAGGAAAATACCTGTAGTGGCTGTTTTCGATGTAGGTAAGACCAACAAAAAACTGTTTTTATTTGATGAGCACTACCGAGTAGTTTTTGAACGTTCAGCACGCTTTATAGAAACGGTAGATGAAGATGGAGAACCCTGTGAAAACCTCGAAAGTTTAAGGCTTTCGGTCTTTGAATCCCTTAAGGAGATATTCAGTCATCCCTTGTTTGATGTGAAAGCAATCAATTTTGCTTCCTATGGTGCCAGTCTGGTGTATATTAATGAGGAGGGTGAACCCTTAGCGCCGTTATATAACTACTTAAAACCCTATCCAGAGAAACTTAAACAGGAATTTTATCAAAAATATGGTGGAGAAATAGAATTCGCATCACTTACGGCCTCTCCGGTGTTGGGCAGCCTTAACTCTGGGATGCAGTTCTATCGTCTCAAAATGGAAAAGCCAGAGATTTATGCACAGGTACAATATGCCTTGCACCTGCCTCAGTACCTTAGCTATCTGATTAGTGGCGTAGCCTATACCGATAAAACGAGTTTAGGTTGCCATACCAATCTATGGAATTTTGATAAACAAGATTATCATGCTTGGGTAACTGAAGAAGGAATATTGGAAAAAATGGCTCCAATAGTTTCATCAGATCATGTTACTTCGGTTATTTTTACGGGAAGCAAACATGCCGTTGGAGTGGGGCTGCACGATAGTTCCTCGGCTTTAATACCTTACTTGGTGTCGTTTAAAGAACCTTTTGTACTGCTTTCTACCGGAACTTGGTGTATTAGTTTGAACCCATTTAATCAACAACCTCTCACCACGGATGAGCTGTCTAATGATGTTCTTTGTTACATGCAATATCAGGGCATTCCTGTGAAAGCATCAAGATTGTTCTCGGGATATAATTATGAACAACAGATCAAGCGTATTGCTTTGCATTTTAAAACCGATATTACAGCATTTAGGAATGTTGTTTTTCGTCCAGATTATGTTGCTTTGTTATTGGAAAAATACGGGAATAAAGTTAATATTAACTGGAAGGAGCTTCAATTCGCCAGCAGGGACCTAAGTGCTTATGAAAATGTATGGCTTGCCTATCATCATCTAATGATGGATTTAGTAAGTCAACAATACCACTCTACCCAATTGGTGGTAGTTGGCACCAATGCTAAACGTATTTTTGTCGACGGCGGTTTTAGCCGAAACGTGGTATTTATGAATTTATTAGCCATCACTTTTCCAAAGGTGGAAGTATATGCAGCTTACATGCCTCAAGCTACAGCTATGGGTGCTGCTTTAGCCATACACAAAAGCTGGAATACCCAGCCATTGCCAAATAATATCATAGACCTTAAGCTATACACTCCAGTTCAAATAAAAGTAAATTCATGAATTTAGATTATAACCAATCTTATCCCGGTATAGATGACCTAAGAAACAGAGCCAAAAGTAAGATTCCTCGTTTTGCCTTCGAATATCTAGATGGCGGCTGTAATGAAGATGTGAATTTATATCGCAATACCGCAGAGTTGCGTAATATTCAGCTAAATCCTATTTATCTTAATGAGTATACCGGGGTAGATATGAGTACAACTTTGTTTGGCAAGACTTATTCTGCTCCATTTGGGGTGGCTCCAGTTGGATTGCAGGGCCTGATTTGGCCTAATTCACCAAATATTTTGGCAAAGGCCGCACATAAGCATAATGTCCCCTTTATACTCAGTACGGTAACCACCAGTGCTATTGAAGATATTGCAAAAATTACCGAAGGCAATTTTTGGTATCAGCTTTACCATCCGGCAGAAGAAAAACTGAGAGATGATATTATCCGAAGGCTAAAAGAAGTAGAATGCGATGTTTTAGTTATTCTATCTGATGTGCCAACATTTGGTTTCAGACCACGAGATATCCGTAATGGATTGGCTATGCCACCGCGTATGACTTTAAACAATATTGTTCAGATTATGGGTCGACCGCATTGGGCCTTGCAGACTTTAATACACGGCACACCTTCTTTTGCTACCATGAAACCTTATATGCCAAAGGGCTTAGATATGAAACAACTAGGGGCTTTTATGGATAGAACATTTTCTGGGAGATTAAATAGAGAGAGAATAGCTGCCATTAGAGACCAATGGGAGGGTAAATTAGTTATTAAAGGAATTGCCAGTGCTGAAGATGCACAGCTTGCTATTGATTTAGGGCTAGATGGTATTATTGTTTCCAACCACGGTGGGAGGCAATTAGACGCGGCGGAATCGGCTATAAAATCGTTAACGGATTTATTGCCATTTAAGGACAAGATAACTATGATGATGGACAGCGGGATTCGTTCTGGAGCAGACATTGGTAGAGCATTGGCTGCTGGAGCAGATTTCACTTTCTTAGGAAGGACATTTATGTATAGTGTTGCTGCACTTGGTAATCAAGGAGGGCAACATGCCATGGCAATTCTAAAAAGTCAATTAAAACAGGTAATGGAGCAAGTTTGCTGTCAACAGGTTTCTGGTCTTACAAATCGGAAAGTTTGAAAACGAAAACTATTACTGACAAGTAATTCTAGGACGAGACAGTAAGGAAAAGCCTGGAAATAGGAGGGGAATCTAAACCACGAAAATGCCGAATAATAACTAGGTCATGGCAAATATTGCAAAGTTTTTAAGTTTAATACTTCCAAAAGATCAGATAAAGACCAACCTAATAGATTTGGTATCTTATGCATCAGATGCAGGCTTTTATTGCTTACGTCCTAAAGCAGTGGTATTGCCAAAATCGGAAGAAGAGATAATCAAGTTATTTGATTTTTCTAGAGAACATCAAATACCCTTGGTATTCCGGGCTGCCGGTACCAGTCTGTCCGGCCAGGCCATTACAGATGGAATACTTGTTGACCTTAGCCAGCACTGGGATAAAATACAGGTAGAAGGCAATGGGGCATTTGTAAGGGTTCAGCCCGGAGCGATCGGATCCGTAGTCAATGCCCATTTGAACAAATATGGCAGAAAAATAGGACCCGATCCCGCTAGTATAAATTCTGCGATGATGGGAGGTATTTTGTCAAACAATGCCAGTGGAATGTGCTGTGGGGTGAGTAATAATTCCTATCATACCATAAAATACATTCGTTTCGTCTTGCCTAATGGTAAAAGCTATAGCACCGAAATTGGTATCGATTATGAGCGTTTTAAACAGGAATGTTCTATCCTCTATCATCAATTATTAGCGTTAAGATTTCAACTCATAAAAAGGACCGAAATATTCGAAAGGATAAGGAGCAAATATCGTACAAAAAATACTTTAGGGTATTCGATAAATGCTTTTATAGATTTTACGGAACCATTAGATATTCTTGCCCATTTATTGATAGGGGCGGAGGGAACGCTAGGATTTATAGCCGAAGCGGTGATGGAAACAATTCCAGATCATCCAACAAAATCTACGGCGTTATTATATTTTACAGATATTTGTTCGGCCTGCAAAGCTATAGTCCCATTGACTAGATCAGGTGCGGCTGCTGTTGAATTAATGGATAGGGCATCGCTTCGGTCTATCGAAGATATTTCGGGGATACCGGCCATTATCAAAACACTTCCAGAAACAGCGGCCGCATTGCTCATAGAGTATCAGGGGGAAAATTCTTTAGAAACACAAACAAAGATTGATAGCTTCCTTTCGATAGTTGCCCAGTTGGAACTGTTAAACGAAGCTTCGTTTACTTCGATCCCCCACGAGCAAGCATTACTATGGAAAGTACGGAAAGGAATGTTCCCTGCTGTTGGGGCGGTGAGAGCAAGCGGAACAACGGTGATACTGGAAGACGTAGCGTTTCCCGTAGAAAAATTAGGGGATGCAATAATAGATTTACAGGGGCTGTTTGGAAAATATGATTATCAAAAGGCGATTATCTTCGGCCATGCCAAAGATGGAAATATTCATTTCGTCGTTACTCAATCTTTTGACACCAAAGAGGAAGTGCAAAGATATGCCGATTTTTTAGATGAAGTGGTGGAACTGGTTGTAAAGAAATATGACGGGGCTCTAAAAGCTGAACACGGAACAGGGCGCAATATGGCACCATTTGTAGAAACTGAATGGGGCGGCGAGATTTATCAGATCATGAGATCTTTAAAAGAGTTAATAGACCCAGAAAATTTTTTAAATCCTGGTGTGATCATCAATCCAGACAAAAAAGCTCATATTTCAAACCTTAAAGAGCTCCCAAAAGTAGAGGAAGAAGTAGACCGTTGCATGGAGTGTGGTTTTTGTGAACATAAATGTCCCAGCAGAAACCTTACCCTAACGCCTAGAAGAAGAATTGTGATAAGACGAGAACTACAGAAGTTTAAGCGCCAAAATAATAGAAAGGATTATAAGACATTGTTAAACGAGTACCAGTATCATGGACTTGATACCTGCGCTGTAGATGGACTTTGTGCAACGGCATGTCCGGTAGATATAGATACCGGCGATCTGGTAAAACGTCTACGTAGGGAAAATCACTCGGTAATAGCAAATAAGATCGCATTGCAAACAGCGAAACATTTCAAGGCGGTATCAGGAATCATAAGGTTCGCATTGGCCTCTGGTATACTTGCCAATAAAATAATTGGGGGAAAAACCATGTTCCGTTTTACCAAGGGCATAAGGAAAATAGTGCCATCCTTTCCGTTATGGTCAAGCCAGCTAGCGTTGGCAAAGGCCATTCCACAGACAAACGAAAAACAAGGCCTAATGGCTAAGGTTGTGTACTTTCCGACATGTATTTCCAGGATAATGGGCGATGTGGACAGAGATGAAAAAGGAGTGATGCAGTTATTTTTGGATGTTTCAAAAAAGGCAGATATCGCAGTGATTATTCCAATGAGTATACAGACACAATGCTGTGGGCAGATCTATTCGTCAAAAGGGTTTAAAGACGCTTACACATACACCGTCAATAAAACCATCAGTGAATTGTGGGAAACGACACAAGGGGGAAGATATCCTGTAGTGCTGGACATTACTTCCTGTACCCAAACGCTGACCAATTGTCGCCCTGCATTATCATTAGTAAACAAGAAGAAGTTTGATGCGCTAAAGATTATAGATAGTTTAGCTTATTTACATGATTATATCATGCCCAAAGTCAGGATATCAAAGAAAAAATCCCGTATCGTTTTACATCCTGTATGTTCATTACAAAAAATGGATGGATTGGATAGAAGATTTACGGCAATTGCGAAACATTTTGCGGACGAAGTAATGCTGCCTTTGTTCGCTGGCTGCTGTGGAATGGCAGGTGACCGGGGCTTTATCTATCCCGAATTAACGAAGTCGGCAATGCTTTTGGAGAAGGACGAAGTCTGTTCGTCAAAAGTGTATGAAGGTTACTATTCCTCTTCTAAAACCTGCGAAATGGCACTTTCAGAAGCAATAGGCGAAAATTATCAGTCTATACTAAAGTTAGCTGATGAATGTACACTCTAGGAAAGTTAGCTATTGATAGTGGAGTTGCTACCTTTGAGTAGAGACCTTTATGTAGCAGATTTGAAATGTAATTTTAAATTTGACTTATATGAAACACAGAGTATTTGATGATGAGTTCAAAAAGATGGCCGTTGAGCTGTCCAAGGTAAAGGGATCTGTAAAGGAAGCCGCACATGAACTAGGTTTGGATGCCTCCAGGTTGAGCAAATGGCGCAACAATCCTGCATTCAATGGAGGTAAGATAATGATGGACAAACCTGGTCTGAGCGAAGAACAACAGGAGATACGAAGGTTAAAAAAGGCGCTCAAGAATGCAGAGCTGGAACGTGACATCCTAAAAAAGGCAGTGGGCATCTTCTCCAAGGGAGACGGGGGATATACGGATTTATAGCCCAGAACAGGGCGGTCTATCCCGTTGGGAAGATGTCGGAGATATTTGGGATCAGCAGCAGTGCCTATTACAAATGGTCAAAAGATCCGATAGGATTTTGGCAGGGCCAGAATTCTGAACTGTTGGCACGGCTCAAAGAAGTCCATTCGATGAGCAAGGGACGTTATGGTAGCCCACGTATCGCCAGGGAGCTTCAGGCATCAGGATCAGAGCTTCACGTCCACGCATCGCCAGACTAATGCAGAGAAATGGGATAAAGAGTATTATGAAGCGTAAGTACCGTGTGACCACCAATTCCGACCATCTCTACCCGGTAAGCGAAAACCTGTTAATGCGGGACTTCAGCACCAAGGGTATAGGAGAGAAATGGGTCAGCGATATCACCTATATCCGTACAGGTGAAGGCTGGCTATACCTTACGGCGATCATGGACCTGGCAGACCGTAAGATTGTGGGCTGGAGCATGGACAGCAGTACGACCGCTACCTCTACGATCGTAGCGGCATGGAAAATGGCTATACGCAACAGGCCTTTGGATGGCGAACTGATATTCCATAGTGACCGGGGCATACAATATGCAAGCCATGAATTCCGTAGATGCCTAAAAGGGATGCCGGTATTGCAAAGTATGAGCAGAAAAGGAAATTGCTGGGACAATGCAATTGACGAAAGCTTTTTTAAGACTTTGAAGACAGAGCTGGTATACCATACCAGATTTGAAACCAAGGCTCAGGCCAAACTCGAAATATTCGATTACATCGAGGTTTGGTACAATAGAAAAAGAAGGCATTCAGCATTGGATTACAACACTCCGCAACAAGTCGAGCAGAACATGGCTAGGAAAAAAACACAAGCTGCATAAAAGGTCTCTACTTTTCTATTGCAATTCCAGTAAAGGTTGTTGGCTGAAATTCTAAAGACTTATTTAACTGCTCTAAAGGTGTCGAACTATGCTTTTGCTTCGCAAAAGATGCTTCTGAGGGGAAAGCCGTTTTAAGTATTGGACCAGGAAAATTGAAATTCAGGAAGATTGCTATCGGAATGAAAAGCAAAAATATCAGACAGTGTGGATAGTTTGGGAACGGAATGCGTTGGCTAGTTTTGCCGAAATCTACACTACTGCACTGAATATACCTGGTTACAATTGTATATTTATCGATGATCCCATACAGTCTATGGACAGTGTAAATATTCTATCGACTATTGATTTATTGCGGAGCATAGTACTGAATTATAACACACAGATAATTCTATCTACTCGTGACACTACATTTTTTAATTTATTAAAGAAAAAAATGCCATCCAAGTCTTTTAACACGAAATTTCTGGAGCTTGAAAGTGTAGGTAAAGTGAAAAAAGCGTCATAGAAATTTATTATCCACCAAAAAAGGTAACATACAAAGATAAACAAGGGTGCTTAATTACGCCCTTGTTTCTTCCAGGGGTGGCGTATCGGCAGCAGAAGATATTTTCAGGGCCCATCTAAGACTTCATTATAAAGATAAAGCTACAGAAAAACCTTTGGCCTTATGGGAAGATATGGCTGGTGAAAATGTAGATTATGCCGAAGAGTGGTTAAGGTTAAATTTCAAGTAAATATTGTTTAAGGTTTTGGATATACTTAAGATTCTACTGAATTCGGCTCCAAATCCAAATCGGCAATTCTACGTACGTCAGCTAGGAAATGGTTCGTGAAACGTACGCTTAAGCCCACTTCCTAAAGCCTTGCAGAAATGCAGGGCTTTTTTTATTTGGTTAAATTCTGGTTGTTATAATGATGAACAGCTAAAAATGCCTTGTCATAATTGCAAGCTGTTATTTAGGTAAGGCTTAATGCGACAATGCCGCAAAGTATAAGCGCACTGGCAATGATCCTTCGTTTTCCGTCTTTTTCATTGAGTGCCTTCGACCCCATGAACACCCCAATGAGTATGCTGGTTTCCCTTGCTGGGGCAATAATGGTAAGTGGTGCTAATTTTAATGCCTCTAACACTAAGATATAGGCGGCAGGGCTAAGTACAGCTATGGCTAAGATACTCCACTTGTGGTCATGAAATTCTCTCTTTATTTCTCCTGCTTTACCCATAATAAAAGGGATGAGCAATATTATGCTAAAGGCATTGGAAGAAAATGTAAGTTGTAGTGGCGATAGCTGATAACTCTTAATGGCAATTGCATCGTTAAGCGTATATAATGCAATGAATAATCCTGTTAAGGTTCCCCAGAATACGCCAGCTTGTATCTTTTGATCTCCCTTTTTAAATTTTAGTCCGGTGATTACGAGTACGCCGGCAAGGATGAGTATTAAACCTAAAGCTACATTATATCGAAATGTTTCCCTTAACACGAAGATAGCTGCTATTGACGAGAGCAACGGGCCAGAGCCACGAGCAAGGGGATAGACTACGGAAAGGTCGGCTTTTCGGTAACCTTTCTGTAAGATTAGGAAGTAGGCGATGTGAAGAATGGCGCTGCTGAGCGAGAACCAAAGCATAGGCTCAGAAAATTGGAACTTCTCGTTAGTAGCAATGTGGTGCATCAGGAATGGTAGGTAAACTACGGTACTGCCAATGTACATTAGCCAAACGAAAGGTACCTTCCCATTGGCTTTTTTAGAAATTAAATTCCAAATGGCATGTAAAACGGCAGCACTTAATACCAAGAAAAGCACATAGAGTGTCATATAGCAGGCAAAATAAAGAAAATAGCTTGTATTTTAACCTCACTATAGCGTAGAGAAATACCACCAAGGGTGGTGTTATGAAGGAACTAGAAAAGCTTCTAGTTGTGCGGTTTTAGTGCTTGAGTTGCGATAGGTCTATACCGAGTTCGGAGAAACCCTTTGTTCCCTTTTCTGTAATGAAGAGCTCTTTTTTGTTCATTTCGTCTTTAAGGAGCCAGCCTTTGGCTACAAAGTTTTGCAATAGCAACTCGCCCAGTTTTCCACCAACATGCTCGTAACATAGCTTCGCATGTTTTTTTCCAGTTACTTCGTTCATTTGGATCTTTTTTCTCAAAAGTAGGGTTGATTTAACAATTTGAGAATGATGAAGGTCATGTCGCATTACGATCATTATCAGTTTGATGTTACTAGGAGCACAGGTGTCACGCATGCGCTAGCAGCGGATGGTATTAGCGTTTGGAAAGCTTTGTTTTGGAAAAGAATTTAAGTGGTGGTTTAGAACACTTAAGCCTGGAGAGATATGGGTAGAAAAAAGAAATGGAGATACAACCGAAGTCATATCCCCATCATCTAAATTAACGCTCTCACAACAAAGGTAATCAACCTGATTGAGTTTGCAAAAGAGTATCGGTAATTTTACCAAATGTATCGATGAAAAGGTGTTTGATATGCTATTTCCTGCGCCATGTAGGTTGCCTGAGATAGCAGCATTTATTTATGTTAGATAAACCCGGTTGCAGCGGATACCGGCCCTGCGCATAAGGCCTCGCAGGTGTATGAGCGTAAAACGGGACTGGCACAGCCTAAGGATTGTTAGTATTGCTTTGCAAAAAAAAATAATAGGGAGTAGCCTATTGCCTAAATTTATTGAACTCCGAAAATTTGGGAAGGCAATGGGGAAACTACGCGATTTTTCCTAACAGGCATAAAAATTTCCTATGCCTGCCGAAAAGTATATATTTGTGATTAGATCAATGATATCCTTGCGAAGTTTCAATTCTTTATTTGGCCGCTACTACCGTACCGCATTTAGCATCATTTGCCTGGTGCTGATTTTTATTTATAGCAAGCAGCATAGCTACATCCTTTTCCATACGCTTGTAGAGCTTTTTTCTATTGTTATTGCTTTCGCCGTTTTTATTGTGGCCTGGAATTCTAGAAAAATGCAGGATAACAAATACCTGCATGTGATTGGTATTGCCTATCTGTTTATTGGCGCATTAGACCTGCTGCATACCCTGACTTTTTCGGGGATGAATATAATTTCGGTGCCGGGGTATCCTGCCAACCAATTTTGGGTAGCTACGCGTGGCATGGAGGCGCTGATTTTTCTGGGCGGTTTTTTAATGATGGGGCGCAAGCAAAAAATTAATACAGAGCTGCTTTTTCTTTTATATTTTGTGGTTGCATCGCTAATTGCGATGAGTATTCTGGTATGGCAGATTTTTCCGGTCTGCTTTGTTGAAGGAGAGGGTCAAACGCACTTTAAGGTGATAGGCGAGTACATTATTATTGCGTTGCTGCTGGTCAGTTTATTTATGCTTTATCGAAGACGCAGCAATTTCGATCGCAAAGTTTATCAGCTTCTTTCTGGTTCCATTGTATTTGCCATTTTAAGTGAAAGTTGCTTTGCGTCTTATACATCAAACTGGGGTGCGCTAAACGAATGGGGGCATTATGGTAAATTGATTTCCTTTTTTCTCATTTACAAGGCAAATGTGCAGATGGCTTTTGAGAAGCCTATGGGAAGTATTTTCCGCGACCTTAAAGCCAGTGAAACTGAATACAAGACATTGGCGGAGAACCTGCCTGGTCTGATTATGCGTTTTGACGAAAATCTCAATTGCACCTATATTAACCAGGATATCCGTAAGACACCGACATTTGCCGGTACTGATGTAGACGCACTGAACAAAAGGATTTGGAATGAGCTGCAGCATGCGCTAGTGGAAAGAAAGCCTATTGCAGGCGAATTGGAAATGGGTAGCGAAGACGCCCGATCTTATTATGCTTATCAGATTATTCCGGAGATTTTTGATGAAGATTCTGAACGTAGACTTCTGGTGATTTTTAGAGATATTACCGTTAGTAGACAGGAGAAACTTTTTCTTTCTAGCTTATTGGATACCATTCCGCAGCAGGTGTGGACGGCCAAGGCCGACGGTACGATTGATTATGTTAATGGCGTTATTATCCGAGATTTTGCTGTAGACCCAAATTCGCCTTTTACTGGAGGATGGCAGCCCTTTGTTCATCCCGATGACTTGGAAGAAACTTTTAGGACATGGACATATTCGTTTAGAACTGCTTCTGAATTTAATGTGCAGTATAGATTGAAGATGGCAGATGGTCAGTACCTTTGGCATTTGGGCCGTGCCGTGCCTATTATGGAAAACGGCGAGGTAAGCCTATGGATAGGTACCAATACCAATATCGACCTGCAAAAGAAAGGGCAGGAACAGCGTGATGAGTTTATTTCTATCGCTTCGCACGAGCTAAAAACACCGTTAACGAGTATTAAAGCATTTAACCAACTTTTGGCCAAGACGGATGATCTGTCTAAAGCAAAATCTTTTCTGCAAAGAGTAGATAAAGCTACTACGAAATTGGAACGGTTAATTAATGATATGCTAGATGTGAGCAGGATTAATGCTGGTAGGCTACAGTTTGATAAGTCTGTTTTTAATCTTAATGAGCTGTTGCAAGAATGCTGTGAAAATCTTCAGTTAAGCGTAACTAGCCATCGGATTATGTTGAAGGAAAGCGAAACTGTTCAAGTATTTGCAGATCGTTTTAGGATGGAACAGGTGATTAGCAATTTGCTCAGTAATGCCGTTAAATATTCGCCGCAGGCAGCTATAGTGTCTGTTTCGATGAGAGTAGAGCAGGAGGGCGTTATTGTTGCTGTAGAAGATCATGGCATAGGTATAGATAGCCAAGAACTTGAAAAACTTTTTGATAGATATTACCGATCTGATAATGCTGCTGAGCGCTTTGGCGGCCTTGGTTTGGGGCTTTTTATCTCCTCGGAGATTATTAAGGCGCATCAGGGTACGTTTTGGATTGAAAGTGAGCTTGGGGTAGGCACTACGGTTTATCTTCGTATTCCATTAGGAGAAACAGGACCTGCAACTACTACCATCGCGAAAGGAAGGAGCTACCGTAACGAATACCTTAGCATTGATTGTAATGACGAGCAGGGATGGATGGAAGTGAACTGGACTGGTCATCAGCATTTTGAAAGTGTACAAAACGGTGGATTGCAGATGGTAGAGATACTCAAGTCATCGGGACTTACCAAAGTGCTGAATGATAATAGGGAGGTGCTGGGTAACTGGTCGGAGGCCTCGGACTGGGCAGGGAAGGTTTGGTTTCCGATGATGATTGAAGCTGGTCTTCGAGATTTTGCCTGGGTTTTTTCGCCAAGTATCTTTGCGCAGCTTGCCGCTCAGAAAAGTGTTGACGTATCGGATGGTAAGGCTAATGTTCGCTTTTTTTACGATATGGAAGAGGCCAAACGTTGGTTAGCAGAGGTTTAGTCAGGATCTTAAAAGGTTTGCTGAATTTCTACAATAAAAATGAAAACAACCCCGATACTAAAGTTCGGAGTTGTTTAGTTTCTAAATCATAACTGTTTCAAAGGTGCTATTACCTGGCGTGTCTTTCGCTTCGGCGGTAATTTTAGTGCCTGCCAAGCTATTGTTTAGCGTAGTAGCATTGTAAATCCAATAGATGTTGGTTTCACTTAGTATAGCCATACCGCTTTCTAGCAATGTATCGGCAGCATCATAAATGCTAAGCTTTACTTCTGTAACCCTAAAATTGTCTATGGCTCTTACCTTGAGCTGGTCGCCGATTTGACCTTGATAGTAGGTGGTTTCTATTAAAGTGATTTCTGGTGCTTTACAGTAATCTGCCAGGGCTAGGTTGTAGACTGATGTGCCCGGTTTTGCAAAAGCTTGATAATCGGCTGCTAAATTTGGGTTGCTGATGACACCCTTTGCATAAACAACCGCCTCCCTAAATTTTTGCTTTACCTCAATTTGTTTTTCGGTATACACTGGGTTTTCTGGTCTTCTCGGTCTTTTGGCGATCACCGTTTGGTTATTACCGAAATTTTTGAATACCACTAGATTGCCCACTTTGCCGCGGGCACCAAACATTACTTCATTGTTTTCTGACTTTGCCATTTTTTCTGTTTTTAAATTGTGATGAATAATTAAAATTTACACTTCTTGCCGAGTGCTTGATGTAAAGTTGGGGATGGAAAAAATAGGGCTTGTCGGTTTTGGCGGGTATGGGTGTGTTATGCGTTATTTGTGTGGTTTTGTCGTTTGGGTGTTGTGGTTTACCGTCGGTCTAGGCTCGGTCTACCGTTGGTGATACGTTTGGAATGTTTTAGGTTTTAACTTTTTTCATTAGTGTTAGCTTTGTGTCTTACTTTTTTCATATTTGTTATTTTGTTTTCATTGGTACTCAAGCTTTCGCTTCGCTCAGGTTTGACCGCAAAAAGTAACAAAAACTCTCGGTTGCTTATTTTTTCTTTCAAAGTTAGTACTTCGGCTTATTGGTGCGATCCGAAAAATAAGAGACCGAAAAAAAGTAGAACGGAGATGTTTTGCTTGGGCTCTAGATGTGATTGAAGCAAGATGCCTAGCCTATCTAGTGTTAGGAAGATTAGCCGATTTTAGTAGAACGAAGAGGTTTTGCTTGGGCTTGAGATCTTGCCTAACCTACTATTTATGTCATGTGAGCATAAGGTTTACATTTTGTACTTATTTTAACGTGAGTTTGTGTGTTTTTAGTTG
This sequence comes from Pedobacter sp. T50_32, assembly GCF_057652195.1. Lineage (NCBI taxonomy): Bacteria > Pseudomonadati > Bacteroidota > Sphingobacteriia > Sphingobacteriales > Sphingobacteriaceae > Pedobacter > Pedobacter sp. T50_32. The sequence goes on from NZ_JBYFBY010000011.1 coordinate 84,572, forward strand.
TCTATCAGAGTTTTATTTGTTTTGTCCGCGGAAAGAGTTCAATAAAAGCTGATGCTGATCACGCAGTAGCTGCGAAACAAATTCATTTCAGGGTCAGTTAGGCTAGATTAACAACCATAATTCACATTAATGTTATGAATAACTCCTAAAGTTTGAGCTAGCATATTTGTAATATTTTGATGCGTTTATTGCAGAAATGTAAATGGGGTTTTGGATGCTATTGCGGAGTTGATAATGGCTGTTCGGATGGTGTTTGTCAATCTGCTAAAAGTTTAAGAATGCTTGCTCACATTTTGAAGATGAGGTAAATTTGTTTTTGTTGAATTACTAGTGAATATCATTTTACCAATGAAAATCTAATTTATGAGCGGGCCATTACATCGTTTATTTTTTTATACTGCCGATCTTAAACTGCTTACAGGCAAGAGCGAACGAACCTGCCAGCGTGTTTTGCAGTTGATTAGGGATTGCAACGGACTGCGGAAGCACCAACCTATTACTGTTTTTCATGTGAGCGATTATTTAGGGATTTCCTTAGATAAGTTGCTGCCGTTTTTGAGGTGAATGTGATGCGTTAGTTGCGATACGCTTGCAAGTATCCACATTGCTGAACCTAAGCCGGAAAAAGGGGGCTACGTAAATAATCTATTTCAAAATCAGCTTCAAGACATTAGATAGAATTGGATTATGGTCGTCTGCTCGCCAATTAAGGTACAGATCTGTTTTAACTGGCAGTTTAATAAATCTTAAGCCAGGGCTTTCGTGGTAAGAGTAAGAGTCGGGCAATACAGCTATTCCAAGACCTTTTCTAACTAAAGCGATAATAGTGGAGCCAAATTCCGAATGTAGGTATACATCTGGCACAAAATCAAAAGCACTAAATAACTCCTGAATGATATGACCGTAACTACTTCCTTCATCAATGGTTGGCAAAATGAACTTTTGTTGAGTGAGTGTTTCTTTTGTTAAATCATCTAGTGTTTGAAAGGGATGATTTTCGGGTATTACTAATGCTAGATGATCAGTGTAGATCTTTTTAGATTTGATACCAGATGCGTTGTTGATATCTCGGGTAATTGCTAAATCGATCTTGTAATTCCTTAAAAACTCCCGCTGATTTTCGTATAATACTTGAACCAGTTCGATTTGTAATTTGGGGTAATCTTTTGCAATGCTAGCCAAAATATCGGGCATAATAGAAGCAGAGATAGAATCGGGATGGGCAATTTTGATAGTGCCGATTTCTCCCAAATGGATTTGTTTTGCAAATTGATGTATGTATTCTATCTCGTTTAGCTCTACTTCCCATTTATCTTTTAAAAAGCGCCCAGCAGGAGTTAGTTTCACATTTCTTTTGTTGCGCTCAAATAACATTAGGCCTAGCTCGTTTTCTAAAGATTGAATTTGCCTGGTTAATGCAGATTGCGTTATATTCATTTTCCCCGCAGTATTCCAATAATGGAGTTCGTCTGCTAACGTTAAAAAATATTTGATCTGTTGTAAATCCATTAATGCAATTTAAGCATTAATAAATGATAAAATAGCATTTTACTGCATTTGTTTAGAAGGTAGATTTGCATCATGAAAAATATAGCAATAGTTCGTGCAACAACGGCCGATGTGTTACAGCTTCAGGATATTGGAAGAGAAACTTTCTCGCAAACTTTCTCAGCTATCAATACAGCGGAAAACATGACAAAATATTTAAGTGAAAGTTTTTCTGAGAAACAAATGCAAACTGAGTTAAACAATTCTTTATCGCAGTTTTATTTTGCAAAGGCTGACGAGCAGGTTGTAGGTTATATGAAACTGAACATAGGAGAGGCACAGAAAGAAAATCCAAATGAAAATGCGCTTGAGATAGAGCGGATTTATGTATTGAAAGAATTTCATGGAAAAAAGGTAGGTCAGTTACTTTACAATAAAGCCATTGAAGTTGCCAACGAAATAGCGGTAGATTATGTTTGGTTAGGCGTTTGGGAAGAAAATTTTAGAGCAATTGCCTTTTACACTAAAAATGGTTTTGTGAAATTTGGTCAACATGAATTTGTGTTGGGGGATGATAAACAAATTGACCTTTTGATGAAACTAGAATTGGATAAATAATACTCTACAAATGAACATTAATATACGTAAAGCGGTTGAGGCAGACAGTGAAAAAATTTGGGTGCTGATGAAACAATTAGCTGTCTTCGAAAGATATATTGACGGTTTTGCCATTACACCAGAAATTGTAAAAGAAAGTGGTTTCCATAAAAATCCGCCAGATTTTTATTGCTTGTTAGCAGAAGATAGCAGTGCTGTTGCTGGAATTTTGGTTTATTATTTTTTGCCTTATACCGCTCAAAATAGGCCAGCAATTTATATGAAAGAACTTTATGTAGATGAAAAATATAGAGGACAAAAGATTGGAGAACAATTAATGCAAGCTTTGAAAGCAGAAGCTTTAACGCATAACTGCGTACAAATCAAATGGACAGTTGCAACGTGGAACGAAGCAGGTCAGCGGTTTTATGAAAGATTGGGTGCCAAAGAGAACAATGATTGGTTAAACTATGAAATGAACTTATAGTATTCTTGATTGTAGATGGAAAAGAAAAACCTTTTACTAATTTTATTGATATTTGGAACTGCATTTTGGGGTATTTCTTTTTCTGTAACCAAGTTGGCTATGGGGGAAGGCTCTACATCTACTTTCCTTTTTTATCGTTTTCTATTGGCTACGTTGGTACTCTGTTTCATCTTTTGGAAACATTTGGTTAAAACGACATTGGCGGATATTAAAACAGGCGCCTTATTGGCTGTGCCATTGTTCTTAGGTATTCATTTGCAAACCTTAGGCATTAAAGAAACAAATGCATCTCAATGTGCTTTCATTGCGGGTATGACAGTTGTTATTGTACCTATGCTTAAGCTGTTGTTTTATCGTAAAGCAGCTCCTTTTAAAATTTGGATAGCCGCAGTTATTGCTTTAACAGGTTTGTTCATCATATCTATCAATAACCAATTGAGAATTAGTACTGGAGATATCTATACGTTAACTGGCGCATTTGGATTTGCTATTTATTTAATTGCGGTAGAAAGGCAAGCAGCGATCAAAAACCTAGTGCCAACCATTATTCCTATGTTTGCCACTTGTGCATTGCTCACTTTTGGTTTAGCCCTAGGTGATGATCAAGCGAATTGGCGGCCTGAAGCCAATACTTTTTGGATTGGTATTTTATATTGCGCCATTTTCTCAACGGCTTATATGTACTCTATCTCCAATATTGCCCAAAAATACATCAGTGCAGAGCGAGTAGCGGTCATCTATCTTTTTGAGCCAGTATTTGGCGCATTGGCGGCTTTCTTTATTCTCAACGAAAGCCTCTCATGGCGATTACTTTTAGGTGGCGGACTTATCTTCTTGGCAACCATTGTTTCTGAAGTTAATTTTAAGAAACGAGCTAAAAAGATATCGCTGATAAATTAGAAATGGTTAAGCCTAGTATTCGGTTTGCAGACCTTGTTTCTTTAAGTAGATTTATTGATCCTTTTGAACACTTAAGCCAAAGGGGTGGTAGTTAACAACGTATTTAAGAACACGGGGCCGAGGTATAACTTCAGCCTTTTTACTTACTGAAATTTTCTATATTTATAAATCAAATAAACGCTACTCGACGTCGTAAATATCTACTGTTCTGTAATGATTGGCGCCATAAGATGGCGTATAGGTTAGCGGTAATTTTGAGAAAACCATATTCTGATCACCTAACAATGATAACAAAAATGAATAGACGTGGCGCAGTGGGAGCATTGCTTGACATATATGAACAGGCAATTTCAGACTTTAAGAAGAGTATTGGGGATATTCCAAACAATGTTTTGACGACCATCATAGACCCAGAAACAAGTGACGGAAACTGTAAGTCTATACAAACAATTCTATCTCATGTTGTAAGTTGTGGTTATGGCTATACTACCAGTATTTATAACTTGAAAGGACACAATGTTAAAAGACCGGATAAGGTTTTTCATCTAACCATTGAGGAATATATGAAAGACTTGACCAATGTTTTCACATACACCCAAAACATTTTTGCAGAGATTAAAGACAGTGAGTTAGAACAATTCGACAATTCACTAAAGATCAAGACAGCGTGGGGACAGTTGTATGATATAGAACAATTAATAGAACACGCTATTGTCCACATTCTTCGGCATAAACGACAAATTGAAAAATTAAAGCATAGAGGAATTGAAATATAAGCTACCGCTAACATGGCTTTTGCGTTAGGCGGGGTGACGTGCAAACTTTGAGCTTTTAGTGAAAAATTGAACTTTGTGCTTTGAAAATGCAAAGCCCGAAAACGTTAGCGGTAATTTTCCCAGACCGTGCAACTAACAAAGAAAAATAATGAAACTGACAAATAATGAAAGTCAAAAAATTAGAAATTGATAATCTTATAACTGAAAGATTAATACTCATTCCATTCACAATTGACATTTGTAGAAATATTTTAAACAATGATTATAGAGATTTAGAAGTCTTGAAGTTGAAAAAAGGTAAAAGTTGGCCAGACGCAGACGTTTTGGACACACTACCGAGAATAATTAACAATTTAAATAAAGTAGAATATCCAACGGGTTATGAATCTTGGATGATTATTAAAAAGGAAACTTCTGAAATAATTGGTGATTTGGGCTTTAAAGGATTTAATAGTGAAGAAGAAAACATTGATTTAGGATATGGTATAATTAAAGAAGAAAGACGAAAAGGTTATGCGGAAGAAGCAGTAAGTAAAATAATAAAATGGGCTTTCTCAAACAAAATTGTAAAAGAAATAACCGCAAATTGTTTAACAGAAAATGTGAGTTCTATAAATCTATTGAATAAATTTAATTTTATAAAATTGAAAACAGAAGACGATATGATTTATTGGAATTTAAGTAATCAAAACAATTAAAGATATATAAAAACTACTGCTAACAAGGGCTTTGCAACAGTGGATTTAAGTATTTCAATTGAACATTTCCCTCGCTAGCGCACGCCTTTGGCGTGTGACAAAAAGTTAATAATTTCAATTAATGAGCCGTAAATACAAATTCCAAGGGTTTAATAGATATTACTTATTTATGATGATTTCTAAATGCACACGCGGCACGCGTGCGCCAGCAGGGAGTAGGGGAGGTTGCTGGTTTGGAGATATTTTAGTTAATAAATAACCGTTCGAACGATAATTAAGAGAAGACTTGATTTTCGATGAAATTTCTATATCAATAAATTAACATTCCGATTTCAAACGTTTTAAAATCACTGAACGTAAATGCGCTTCATGTGTGTCGCCCCAATTTCCTAGCGTAGCAATTACAGGAATTAGCGTTTGGCCAAACTCCGTTAAACTATACTCTACTTTTGGCGGTACTACAGGATAGATTTTCTTGGTAATCAAATCATGGTCTTCCAGTTCCTTTAACTGAATATTAAGCACCCGTCTTGTAGCATCTGGAATTTTTCGTTGCAGTTCACTCGGACGTTGATGGCCTTGGTTGATAAACCATAACAAACGAATTTTCCATTTTCCGTAGAGCACTTCTCCAATCAAATCTAAACCACAATTGAGGTTTGGCATTACCTTTCTTTCGTACATCAAACAAAATTAAAACTATGTTCCAAATTGTGCAATAGGGGAGAAATTTATCTCTATCCGAATCGTAACTCCGTACTTGTGAGAAGTATACATAAGTCTGAATTTTGTCCTAAACAATTAGACGATGAAACAAGATTTTAATTTCAATAATGAGTTATCGGGCAAAATTGCCTTAGTAACGGGCGGCACCAAGGGAGCCGGAAGCGCCATTGCAGAAAGGCTTTTACAAGCTGGCGCAACAGTTATTATTACTGCACGAAATGCGCCTGAAAAAGAGAACAGCAACTTGCATTTCATTTCTGCCGATTTAAGCCAAGCTGCAGATGCACAAAAAGTAGTGAAGGAGGTGCTATCAACTTATGGAAGGCTAGATGTTTTGGTAAATAATCTTGGTTCTTCAGTTACTCCTGCTGGTGGTTTTGCCGCCTTAAGCGATGAAGATTGGGTAAGCACCCTACAAGCTAATCTGCTTGCTCCTGTAAGACTGGATAGGGGATTTTTACCGCAAATGATTGAGCGAAAAACTGGTGTGATCATTCACATTGCTTCCATTCAAGGTAAACTACCACTTTATGATTCTACCTTGCCTTATGCGGCTGCAAAAGCAGGATTGATCAATTACAGTAAAAGTCTATCTAACGAGGTTGCACCAAAAGGTGTGCGTGTACTTACGGTTTCGCCGGGATGGATCAATACTACCGCATCGAAAGCTTGGCTGGGCGAAATTGCTAGAAATGCAAATAGTACTGTAGAAGAGGCGCAACAAGGTGTAATGGATGCTTTGGGAGGAATACCTTTTGGCAGACCTGCCGAACCAGAAGAAGTAGCAGAATTAGTTGGTTTTTTGGTTTCGCCAAGAGCTAATTATTTAACAGGGACAAATTTTGTAATAGATGGTGGCACCGTGCCCACAGTTTAATCACCTTAAAATTTAAAACAATGAACTTACCGAAAGTAATAGTAGAATTAGTAAAAACACAAAACAACTTTGATAGCGCTGCTTATGCAAATTGTTTTACAGCAACAGCCGTAGTTTTTGACGAGGGGAAAACCCACAAGGGCAGAAAAGAAATAGAAAATTGGATAGCAAAAGCCAATAAGGCATACCAAGCCACCATGAAACCTCTAGAATATTCGGAAACGGAACAAACGCTAAGAACTGAAGTTTCAGGAACGTTTCCTGGAAGCCCAATTACCTTGACTTATTACTATGAATTTGAGGATGGATTAATTCAATCATTAAAGATTATGTAAACCTAGGTTAGTAGATGCTAAAAAGTCAGGAAATAGCAAGACCGAGGTGCGAACTTCGGCCTTTTTGCTTAATGAAATTTTTCTATATTTATATTCAAATAAAACGCTACTCGACGTCGTAAATATCTACTGTTCTGTAGGGATTGGTGTAATAAAGTAACGCATATATACAAGTTAGTAGCAAGGTTGGGGGTTATACTGAAAGTGGCCACCTTTTTTTACATCAAAGTGGCCACCTGTTACGCTCCAAAATGGTCACCTG
>NZ_JBYFBY010000012.1:0-41137 GCF_057652195.1 Pedobacter sp. T50_32
CTGTTGCTGCCGGGCGCAGGTGTAGCAGGCGTGGCGTTCACCGTCACCGAGGTTGAGCCAGCAGCACTTGTACAGCCATTAACTGTCACCGTAACACTGTAGGTGCCGCCAGCAGCCAATGGTGCATTCGTTATCGTAGGGTTCTGGACACTAGACGTGAAGCCGTTCGGGCCTGTCCAGCTATAGGTAGCGCCCGCTACTGAAGCGGTGCTCAGGTTAATGGTATTCCCACTGCATACCGGACTGTTGCTGCCGGGCGCAGGTGTAGCAGGCGTGGCGTTCACCGTCACCGAGGTTGAGCCAGCAGCACTTGTACAGCCATTAACTGTCACCGTAACACTGTAGGTGCCGCCAGCAGCCAATGGTGCATTCGTTATCGTAGGGTTCTGGACATTCGACGTGAAGCCGTTCGGGCCTGTCCAGCTATAGGTAGCGCCCGCTACTGAAGCGGTGCTCAGGTTAATGGTATTCCCACTGCATACCGGACTGTTGCTGCCGGGCGCAGGTGTAGCAGGCGTGGCGTTCACCGTCACCGAGGTTGAGCCAGCAGCACTTGTACAGCCGTTGGTCGTTATCGTAACACTGTAGGTTCCGCCAGCAGCCAATGGTGCATTCGTTATCGTAGGGTTCTGAAGACTCGACGTGAAGCCGTTCGGCCCCGTCCAGCTATAGGTAGCGCCCGCTACTGAAGCGGTGCTCAGGTTAATGGTATTCCCACTGCATACCGGACTGTTGCTGCCGGGCGCAGGTGTAGCAGGCGTGGCGTTCACCGTCACCGAGGTTGAGCCAGCAGCACTTGTACAGCCGTTGGTCGTTACCGTAACACTGTAGGTTCCGCCAGCAGCCAATGGTGCATTCGTTATCGTAGGGTTCTGGACACTCGACGTGAAGCCGTTCGGGCCTGTCCAGCTATAGGTAGCGCCCGCTACTGAAGCAGTGCTCAGGTTAATGGTATTCCCACTGCATACCGGACTGTTGCTGCCGGGCGCAGGTGTAGCAGGCGTGGCGTTCACCGTCACCGAGGTTGAGCCAGCAGCACTTGTACAGCCATTGGTCGTTACCGTAACACTGTAGGTTCCGCCAGCGGCAAGTGCCACATTCGTGATCGTCGGGTTCTGGACACTCGACGTAAAGCCGTTCGGCCCCGTCCAGCTATAGGTAGCCCCCGCTACTGAAGCCGTACTCAGGTTAATGGTATTGCCAGCACACACCGGACTATTACTGCTAGGCGCAGGTGTCGCAGGCGTGGCGTTTACCGTCACCGACGTTGAGCCGGCAGCACTTGTACAGCCATTGGTCGTTATCGTAACACTGTAGGTTCCGCCAGCAGCAAGTGCCGCATTCGTGATCGTCGGGTTCTGGACACTCGAGGTGAAGCCGTTCGGACCCGTCCAGCTATAGGTAGCTCCCGCTACCGAAGCGGTGCTCAGGTTAATCGTATTGCCAGCACATACAGGACTATTACTGCTCGGCGCAGGTGTCGCAGGCGTGGCATTCACCGTCACCGACGTTGAGCCAACAGCACTTGTACAGCCATTGGTCGTTACCGTAACACTGTAGGTTCCGCCAGCAGCCAGTGCCACATTCGTTATCGTAGGATTTTGAACACTCGACGTGAAGCCGTTCGGCCCTGTCCAGCTATAGGTAGCACCAGCTACCGCAGCCGTACTCAGGTTAATGGTATTGCCAGTACACACCGGACTATTACTGCTCGGTGAAGGTGTTGCAGGCGTGGCGTTCACCACCACAGAGGTTGAGCCGGCAGCACTTGTACAGCCGTTGGTCGTTACCGTGACACTATAGGTTCCGCCAGCAGCCAGTGCCACATTCGTTATCGTAGGATTTTGAACACTCGACGTGAAGCCGTTCGGCCCTGTCCAGCTATAGGTAGCACCAGCTACCGCAGCCGTACTCAGGTTAATGGTATTGCCAGTACACACCGGACTATTACTGCTCGGTGAAGGTGTTGCAGGCGTGGCGTTCACCACCACAGAGGTTGAGCCGGCAGCACTTGTACAGCCGTTGGTCGTTACCGTAACACTGTAGGTTCCGCCAGCGGCAAGTGCCGCATTCGTTATCGTAGGGTTCTGGACACTCGACGTAAAGCCATTCGGACCCGTCCAGCTATAGGTTGCACCCGCTACAGCAGCCGTGCTCAGGTTAATGGTATTACCACTGCACACCGGACTGTTGCTGCTCGGCGAAGGTGTTGCAGGCGTGGCGTTTACCACCACGTTGACCGATCCTGCAGCGCTCGTAAGACCAGCAACCGTCACTGTTACACTGTAGCTACCAGCATTAGCCGAAGTGGCATTGGTTATTGTTGGGTTTTGTAAGGCAGAAGTAAAACTATCGGGACCAGTCCAGGCGTAGGTAGCACCAGCTACTGCAGCAGTAGATAAATTAATTGTATTACCGCTACATACAGGACTATTGCTTGATGGTGTTGGTGTAGCGGGTGGTGAACCGATTGTAAAACCCTGCATTGGGCTCGTAGGGGAACCAAAACCGTCTACAAAATTATAGCGTTCAGCGCCACTGCTCATTCCGGTGGTCGCCTTCCATCTTGAAGGATTGAGGATATTTGCTAACCAATCTGATTTAGTACCGGAAGTAATGTTAGGTACATATATCCTATTTGGATAAGTATTGGCAATTACTGGATCCGGGTCATTAGGATTGGTTATAAAACCAATCGAATAATTTTCTAGCCCTGGTGGCAATAAGCTGTACAAAACATTACCTACCATCTGCATGACTCCGGATGGGCCTGGCGTAGGGGTATACCATCCATTCACCGCATTAGATGTTGCTGTAGACCTCACATTATTAAATGCGAATATGAAGCTAGGTGCACTAGCGCTGCCCTGGTAGATGATCAATTGATCACCGGAGGAAGGATTCCAGGGGGCGGCAATACCTCCATTACCCCAGCCTACGGCGGTCAGCGTGGTTGTTGCCAATGGGCTCCCATCACCTTTGGTTACCGTTACATTCTTAACAGCAGTAGTCGGCGTGCTCAGCTTGAAAATCATAACCGTTCCGGCGGTAATGGTATTGGTAGGCACGAATGTAATCACACCGTCAAGCGCTTGTGTATTGAAAGCATCAGTCGGCCGTGCAGGTGTTGCGTTGGGGTCTGCCTGGACCCAACCACGATCTGTGATATAGATAACTTCCCCGGCAGCAATATTAGCGAGCGCCAAGATGGCGAACTGTCTGTCCGTAGTACCTTGGTCCGGGTCACCATTCATGCCGATTACAGCGAGATCACCCTTGGCCAACTGCGCTTTGGTCGACAAACCAATTAGGGCCAGAAAGGCGATCATTAAAAAATTAGTGTAAAATTGCTTCATAGAAACTCGTTTAAAAAATTGACGATAAATACTTTTCAAGAATTGAAATAAGTGGATGAGAGGAAATAGAGCGTTCGTCATTGATGACTATAATTTATAAAAAGTGTAATTTCAAGATCAATTAAATTGGGCACACGATTTGCCCGCAATACCATTTAAAGTTCGGAAGTATGCAGTATAGGTAGACTGGTACTTGGAACCCATATATCAAGGAATCAACAGAGTGGTGCCAATCGTCGAAACTTCTTGTGGAAGTCCTTAACATCGGCATGTTTGTTTAGTTTTTTGGTTCCAGCTTCAAACCTAACCAAATAATCTAATACGCAACAAATTATTTCATAATACCGTATTTATCGGGTAAAGGTGAATTTTATTTTTTGTTGTGATAGTGATCAGCCCAATAGAATTAATGGGCTGATCAACTTTTCATTAATTCCTAGTAGGAAAAACCCCTCTCATACAAATGATGTAATTGAGTACAAGGGACGGCTGCCTGTTATCGTGGGGCGAAGGTCCGCTGCCTGCGATACCCAATTGCAAGCCTGTCAATTGTGGCCCTGCGACATTGTTGACAACTAGCGAACCACCGGCCATAGAAACTGGTTGCAAAGCACTGCCATTAACATTATAGATGGACTGACCCAACCCATTTGGCGCCCCCATGAGATTTCCTCCAGGACCCTGAACGCCACTCTGGTCTGCTGACGCCTTGATGCTGATATCTGCAGTAACTGCACCAGGCACGACCGTAACTGGGTGAATGTGAGCGGGCATCGTGGAGTTATCGATCGTTACAGTTTCAACACCGCCCTTACTCCCTAATGCTTGTGCAGTCAGGCCCGCACCTTGGCCCGTTCCTATCATGGCACGTCCTTGCAAATCCGGTAGTCCAAACGTAGTCCTACCATCACCGCCAAAGTTATTTCCCAAAATAGAAAATAGTGTAGTATTTGAACTGATCGGCAAAGTTGCTCCATTGCAATATGCCCAGTACATGGGTGCAAAATTTGCAGCGAAAATTCTGATTTCGCCTATTGTACCTTCCATATGTTATTAGTTTAATCGTTAGTAAATAATTAGTTTCTAGAAGGAAAAATCCCTTCTAAACAAATGATGTAATTAAGAGCCAAATAAGGTTGCCTATTTTCGTGCGCTTGGCTCCCTCCTGCTACTCCAACCTGAACCATAGGCTGTGGCACAGTCAAACTATTCAATTTCGCCGAACCACTATTCAATGTTACCAAATTTGTCGATGTTGACGGATCTGCATATATACTTTCACCATTTTGTTCTTGCGCCAAATAATTACCAGCTGGTGAAGGTTGATCTGCAGCTGCATTGACACCATTTAGTGAAATAGTTGCGGCTGGCACTGTATTATTGAAAGTTGCATTTGGCATGTGTGTATGCGCAGGCATTTGTGAGCTCATCAGACTTACTGATTCCGTACCAATCATTTCACCTAGAACATAATTACTCAAACCAGGTCCTTGTCCAGTACCAACTACAATTCTACTTGCGGTATTGGGCAGTGCAAATGTAGTTTGTCCGTCTCCACCATAGTAATTGCCGATGATGGCATATAATGGCGTGTATTCGGCGATTGATAATAACTGCCCTTGGCAGAACATCCAACTCTGAGGTGCAAATGTACCCGCAAAACCGCGGATTTCTCCTATATAACCTTCCATGTTTTTTTTAGATTTTGATTGATTAATTTCTCGATGGATAAATACCCCTTAAACAGATAATATAGTTCAGTGCAATGGTAGGCATGATGTTATTATGGGGTACATTCCCTCCACTATTCCCTACCACCACTGTGGGATTAGCCATACTTAAATTACTCACTTCTACCGACTTATTGCTCATGGCTACTGGGGTACCAGCCGACACAAAATGTTGAGTCTGTTGGGTATCGTCCTCGCTGATAAATGCGTTCTGTCCGTTCCCACTATCACCCCCAATTGGTAAACCGTTCAGAGTGGCATTACCAGTGCCACTTGCAGAGTTTGGAGTCAAAGTCGTTTGGTGAGTATGTGCCGGAATTTGGTTCATGGTCAACGTCACCCCTTCTGTCCCAACAAATTGACCAATACTGTAAGCAGATAAACCAGCTCCCTGACCAGCTCCGATTACCGTTTTGCTCCTTAAGTCAGGAAGATTAAAAGTTGTTACACCATTGCCACCATAATAAGTACCTAATAATGAGTACAAGGCTTGATTAGTGCTGATTGGCATTAGCTGACCTGCGCAGTAAGCCCAGTTTTTTGGCTCGAACGGGCCGGCGAAGAGCCTGATTTCTGAAACTGTTCCTTCCATAGTTTATATTAATTTACGTTAAAAAAATTTTTCATTTAATTGTACGCCCATACTGAATAGTTTTATCCCAGAGAAATAGCCCTCTCGCATATGAACTAGATTGATCCTTAAAAATTGATTATCTTTGCAAGCAACGATAATCCCATAGATTGCATCGGCATAGGCTATTGTGCCGGGCGTTGCCACGACTCCTTCTGACAACTTCAATTCGATAGGCGAAACCTCCAAGATTCTCAACTCCGTTTGCCGATACCAAGTTGTTGCACCACCGTATTTTGGGTTGGTTGCATTTACCAACGATTCTATCTGCTTGGCCGAAGCGGTAGACCATTCAATTGTCAGTTTGTCTGTTCGAGGTCGTTTGGACCAACTGGCGTCACCATGATTACCAAACTGTTCCGTTATAATCTTTTGTTCCTCATGTAATAAATCTGGTAAAGATTCTTCAATTGATAAGCCAAGTCTTTGACATGCCATCCCATAATTTTCGCCCTGTATTGCGGGAACTTGTTTGCTTAACACCATCGGGCCGCTGTCCAGCTCATCTGTCATTACATGTACGGTAACTGTAAATTGCTTCTCCCCATTAACCATCTGCCAGAAGATAGGATCAGCTCCACGATATCTCGGCAGCTCTCCGAAATGAAAATTCAAAAAACCTTTCGGCAACGTTGAAATCAACTTACCAGGTATCATCCAAGGGAAGCCAAATACCCAAACCTGCTCTGCCTTTATCTGAAATAACCATTCCTCTAGTTGAACTTGCCAGCCATCCTTTTTCAAAGCGATTATGTTTTTTGTACCGATGCCCAATGTTGACAAGAATCCAGAGAACTGTTCTTTATGACGGTCCAGCATAGCTACGCCCGCTAAAAGATGCCTTTTTTGCAAAGACTGTATTGTCGGAAAAACAAGTGTGTCCGAGTTAGCTATAATGGCAATCTTCATTTTAAATTCCTAAATAGGGGTTCATCCAAAACGATGAGGGTTGGCTCGCAAGTTCTGTAACTACTTTATCATCGATATTTACTGTCGGAACTTCATCAATAAATGTCCGTCTCACGGCATTATTGTTTCCCATATAAATGTTTTTTAAGACGTACACCTTATTGTCATTGCCACTGGTCTTTGGCTCAATGCTGATCAGACCTCGATCTGATCTTATTTTAGCTTGTGCTAAGCCGTGTTTGAATGACCGACCACCAGTTTGCTGTAGTGCCTCCCCTATGAGCAAACCACTTTCGTAGCCGAACTGAGTATATGGATTCATCATCTGTTTGCATAAAGAGTCCATCTCTTCAACCTCTAGTCGGTGGTTAGCTGCTAGAGATGTATAAATTTCGATTGCTTCTGTTCCACTATAAGATTCCATAAGTGATGGAAGTCCGAGCAACGGAATCTTTCCATTTAAACCCTGATGGATATACTCTTCCAAAAAAATTCTTGCTTCTTTTCCGCAGAAGGTTGCCATGACGAAATCTGGCTGATATTTATGGATATGTTCGAAAACCGAACTTATGTCCGCCAAACCTTTGAGGTTTTCCGATTGGGCTATTGCAAATGGCATAGTTGCATCATTGGCGGCAGAAACCATGCCGGCGCTCAACATTCCCTGAAAGGAATAGCCACAATCGTAAAGTGAGGAAACATACATTCCGCGTTTCCCAAACCTTTTTACTGCCCATTTCCCCATAGACCAAAGCTGTTGCCAGGTGTGTGTTGAATTGAGAAAAACATGTTGTCCAAATTTGTTCATGTCCGGGAGATGTTCCCCAATATTGTTAATGAGCATAGGCCGCTCACTCTCATCCATTTTATCCGCCAAGTCCATGGCAACCTTGCTTGATAAGATGCCGGTAATAATATCGGAATCATCAAATCCTATTAGTTTATTAATTGCTTGTTCAGCCTGCTCGATAGAGCCCTGACCTATAAATTCAGTAACTACCTCCAACGCTACTCCTGTTTGCCTTATCTTTTCCAACCCTTGATTTAAACCCGTATTAAAGCTTTTGGCCATCGGGATGATAGTTGAATTCGTCAATATTACTCCTATAGTTAATTTTTCCATTTTAAACGTTTTAATTTGCCCACATTCGCATCAGGTTACTATAATTTTGTTGTAGCAAACCGTGCTCCTCTCCAAGGTTGTTGGTTTCATTAATTTTTTCATTGATTTGGTAAAGGTCAAAAAGAATCTTTCTGTGTTCCTGACTTTTTACGATGGATTCAATCCACGTTACGGCTACCTGACGTGTACCGTTTTCAACTTTTTTAACACGATGCAAGAAAGTGCAGGGATAGCAGATGGCGTCGCCCTTAGGCAATTTATACCTAACATCGCCCAAATCGGTACGTAATTCCAATTCCCCTCCATCATATTCGTCCGGTTCGTTCAAAAAGATAGTCATTGCGATATCAGTTCTCAACATATTACCCATGATTGGACTATCCACATGCCAACCATACTGCATATCCTTTTGATATTTGCTGATCAAAAAGGGATGAATCTGTTTCGGCAGAATGGCATTGCGAAAAATTTGGTTACGGTTCAATGCTGCAAGGATGATCTGTTGGATGGTAAAATGTTCCTGACTTTGATTCTCAACCTGAAGGTTTTCTTTTACC
Organism: Pedobacter sp. T50_32; assembly: GCF_057652195.1. Lineage (NCBI taxonomy): Bacteria > Pseudomonadati > Bacteroidota > Sphingobacteriia > Sphingobacteriales > Sphingobacteriaceae > Pedobacter > Pedobacter sp. T50_32. The sequence goes on from NZ_JBYFBY010000012.1 coordinate 8,307, forward strand.
GCTTTTGCCGAGCTTGAAGCCGTCAGCTTACCGTTATCATAGCTTGCAGTTGCCATCAGGACTTTAATCTGTTTAGTTTCTTCTGAAGTGAGCAATTCTTTTATATGTAGGAAACTTCCCTGGATCATGATCTAATAGATATGTGATTATTAATTTATTTTGTTTAAGGGTACCAACATCCCGACATTTTTTCTGAAGTAGGTTAGATCCAAGTGGAGCTAACTTTCACGTCTGCTGGCTGATAGTTGATATATTGGACGAACCGTGGTTTCTCGGAGGTGTTCGCCTTGCTTCCGTGTGGTAAGGCTTGATGCCATATGATAAAATCGCCCGCTTCTCCTGCAATAGAATGGCTTCCGAGTTGGTGAAGATCGAGGTTTCGGGGATTGACATCTTCACCAATATTTTTCAACCACCTATCGATACGATGGTGAAATCCGGGCACAAGGGTAAATGCTCCCTGGTCCACTGTGGTATCCGCTAAATAGAGGATACCCTGAAGACCAAATGGTATTGGAGTATCCAGGCTGCAGTCCCAATGCAAATCTGGACCCGGAAATTTCCAATTGGGAGTTTCCGGTGGATTAAACCCTACCCTATCGGTAGTCACCCATATATCTTTTCTTTTCCATAGCGATTCGTAAGCATTACGAATGACGGATGCATTTCTATTTTTTTGAAGTATGGGATGTTGGAATAGTTGAACCATAATCCCCTGCTTTGCCTCATGGTGGCCATACCAAGTATTTGGATTATCTACTTCGACGCCAATAAAATCACAAATGATGTCAACTGAAGTTCTGCAGTCGTCCTTAGATACAGCATTTTTAAGTATCAAATATCCGTTTTGCTCCCAAAATTCCACCTGCTCTTTTGTGAGATTTTTATCAGGTTGTTCCACAACGAGTTTACCTTTAATCATTTCATTGAAGCGTTGGACGTTTTCAACAGCAGGAGTGCCAGCTGTTCTGAGTATCCAATCTTCAAAGGTTTCAAAATCTGGTGAAGTCTGAAAAAGATAGTTAATAGTCTGTTCCAGACCTAGGCCAAGGACATTAAGCAATGTGTGGTTGAGCTGCCATTCTCTTGTCCACTCTGGATTCTTGCCCCCATCTAACCGCTCCATGGAGACGCTCCAGAATTTCTTTAATTGCATGATTCCCAATCTTCCCAAATCATAGGTACTCACCGGATTTTCTAATATTTTAGTTTGTATCATTACAGTTAATTTTAATTAGATGAGTTCCCACAAAGCCATTTTTTCATTTTGGGAAACACATGATCTTGCATCCCGCCTCTTTTATCTTCCGTCATTCCTTTCCAAACCAATAGAGGAACACCGAAATATTGACCTGAATTGAAGTTGTCTAAAAGGTTTTGTGATCCATTTTTGTAACCATCTGCATGAAATACAATAGTTGGATCTAACCCTATGTGGAGACTCGCCGCATACGACCAAGCGATAGCGGCAAGTTCGCCCCCCTGATGTAAATCGGTCGACGGCAGTTCTCCATCCATACCGATTCTTTCTTCAGGTGTCATGCAGGCCAAATGACCGGCTTCATGAAGAATATCACCTGGGTATTTTAGTTGGTCAAGATCAATAACGAGGGTCCCCTGTCTCAATAGTAAACCAGGCAGAAACGTCTTTTCTGACACCGGTTCTAAATGGTATGAAATACCAATCAAGGAAAGAAAATTCAACATTTTATCGACAGCCTCATTATACTTAAGCTCTTCAGTTAATTGATCGGCCAAAGTTGTAGCGACTTGATTAGACTGGAGCCGCAATGAGTCAATAATTTTTTGGCTTTCAGTCACATTAATTCTGTTGAAGCTTATTTTCTTTTTGGAAACGCTGAACAAATCTTTTAACCATTGATTCACGAGGCAATCAACGACCAAATGTATTCTGTCTGATTTTCCATTATTGGCTACATGATGTTCTAAATTTGCATTGATGTACCAGCACTCTCCCTCAGCCATCCGAACTCTTTCGTTCAGCAAATAAAATTCAACTTGTTCATTGGTGAATATGGGAATATGTATCCTGGCTTCCCCTTTTTCAAAATTAAGCTCAATATCGGAATGCGGCTTGATGAACGCTCCTGCGCCCAGTTTCAATAATCTCACAGACATCTTTTCACATCGGAACTGTTCGAGCAATCTCTTGGTGTGAGGCAATGACTCTAATAATGAAGTATCTTTAAACATTGCTGAATCGACCGCTTGTGCATATGGCTTTGTTAGATCGCCATCAATTGACCTTAGTGATAACACAGTCCAATCACCTTCATAGTCGTATGTACTATAGTGTGCAATCCAGTTTGGACTTTCCAACAAGCTATTAATTTCAAATTTTAACGACTGGATATCAATATCACATCTAAGTTGTGCATACGAAATGAAGTAAGGTGACTGATTATTCAAAATACATTCCTTCCTGCAAAATTTTGTTTAAAAGAGACTGGTGGCAATCGTAAGTTTCAGACATTGTCATATTAGCAACATCCATTGATAACCCATTTTTTATGTTAACGTAAGTTGCACAACCCATAACTTAAATTGATTTGATATTGTTGCTTCTATTTGAAGCGAATGGAACTTATTTTAGCCACTATCCAAATTTCAAATAAAAGGCGATGTGATACACAAGGAGCTTTACGTAATTATATAATCACGTAAATTTACCCGACAGCCAAAGATTTTGTGACGGCGCTATAATGCTAATAATGTTCTTGGAAGAAGTTCGACACTACATTCGAATGATGACATCATAAATAACAAATTGCTATTCGTAAACTGCGAGCACTATCAGATACCTGGCCTCCCACTCAAACTTAGGATCGAAAATCGCAAACAAGCACAATACATATTCGTTAAAAAGAGTCAATCAGCGATGCTTATGGACAATTCAAACATAATAATCATCCTAAAAATGGCGGTCTACGTTATCATTCAAGCTTATAATTTTTAGGGGATTTGGTAATACAACATATAATTCAAGCTTTGTGAACAAACCGCAAACCATTGACCCCATCTCGCCGGAATTTAAATTTAAATTAAATCATTAATTATCTTGAGATTATAGATTTGTCCGCACGGGGTCAACTTAATTGGTTTTTCCACAGCAGCACTAAAAACTGAAATTCCAGTCAATTCAAAAGTTTCTTTATATCTGAAAAAGATGGGTTATATGATAAAAGTGAGTTCTTTGAATTAGTGCAATACTTTGGAGATGGTTTTGAAGATATTAAACCAAACGGAAAGCAAGCCGTAATTCCTGACACGGAACTCTTCTGGCAATTTGCAAAAACTATCTACACGAAAGGTTACATATATAAGCCAAAGGAAGACAAGAAAGGAATTAGGATTAGGAATATCGAACTATAAGATTTAAAATCACTAATAGTGAATTTCAAAGTTCACTATTAGTGATAAACTTGATTGAATTCCCCCGAAATTAATGCATGCGGAAAAAATGCGTTATTTCTGCAAATTCATACTGGCTAATTGAGGATCAATCTCCATCATCCTCTGCCTTAGTTGAGCCAACATGCCCAAATCGTACAAAAAATCCGAGGATAATAACATGTCCTTCCACCCATCGTTTTAAAGCAGTTCTGAAAAGAGCTGCTTTTTTTGTTTAGCAGCTTGGTTTGCTCCCCTTAATTCATATTCTTTTTTGCATTCCTAAAACTTAAAAAAAGCCGAAAGCATAAATTGTCTGGGGCGTAGGCCGAAGATAGTCTGGACTAACTGAGCGCTGTTCAGCGTCTGTTGTGCATAACCTTCATTTCCCAGTAAATTATAAATGCTGAAGTCAAGTGTAGTATTGAGCTGCTTTACCCGAATGCGATAGTTCAGATCCAAAAAATGCTGGTTAACCTGCCCTTCTATATCATTGATGTAATAGGACTGGTGCACGTGCAGGCTTTGGCCCTTGATTACATTTAGGTTCAGCGTCACAAAATAACTATTGAACCATATCCCGCTTGGTCTCTGGCCAGATATTCTATTGATATATCTCCCATATGTACCCTTGACCTCCCCAGTCACGTATTTGGAAGTATTGGATACTACCTCAAAACCGCCGCTATACCTTGAAGTATTGCGCCTATCCATAACCCCATTTATCAGCACATCATTTTCCGCCCAGCCGAGATTAGCGTTGAACCTTAGCATCGTCTTAATCGCCACTAAGTATTGCGAAATATCCCCCAGAAGGCTGTGGCTACTACCCTCACTATGTAAATCTGAAATCCCTGTGGTTATCCTTCCCTGCCCATCAATCCCAGTGGTAAAAATATAATCTCTCTTGTTAAAGGAATAGTTGTACCTAACATTGCCAAACCTGGCCTTGTTCGTATTCTTATAAGCATAGCCAAGATTGGCATTGACCCTATCGGTGCGCAATAGCCTTGATTCGTAACGGTTGATGGTCCGGTACTGGTTGACGATGAACCCATTATAGAAATCGTCCAGCTCCCCAAAGGCATTCCCAACGGAGACGGATGAATTGAAACTGCTCTTTGATGCTGGGCTGAATGCCACCCTAAATGAAGGATTAAAGGTTTGGCGCAGCGCACCATCAACGTTCTTGGCGTCGCCTTGTCTAACATTGAAGCGATATAGGTCATATGGAGTGGAAAAACCCAGATTCCACTTGTTAAGGTCAATGGCAGCATCCAATTTAAGGTTGAGGTTGAACCTAGTGCTCGTCATATCATTGATGTAACCTTCCCCCAGCTTGTTTGCGGATCCATTGTCCAGAAGTGCGATATCACTTCCGAGATGACTCCTGTCATAGTTGACGCCGATATACGGTGTAAACTTCCAAGCCCTATAAGTCCTGATGAAGCCAAGTCCATTATTTAGGCGAATGCTCTTGAAAATGACGTTTTGGATAAGTCCCCCGTATGGGTTACCATTGTTAAGGAGGTCTTGGAACTGGCCTGGAGATACCAATAGGCGCTGAGGGGTGTGGTGGTATTCTATTGTAGACTGGACATTTACCAGCTGTTTGCCAATGAATTTTGCAAATGACAGTGAATTCAGCAGCGCTTCATCGGTGTATTTTCGTTGTTGAGCTATGCTATCACCATTGTTGAAATCGATAGTGCCTATGTCCCTGTTCCAACGTTTGTGTAACTTTAGGTTGTTGCGGAGATATATTTTTTTGTCGTTTTTTTCTAGGATTAGACCTCCATCAAATACATTAACACGATAACGGTTATTAATTGCTTCTGAGGTAAAAATGACCTGGTCATTGGCAAGATACTGCGTAGCCGTAAATCCTTGCCGGAAACGTGTATCGTTATAGTAGGAGGCATTGGCCTTTAACTCCAAGCCATCCTTTAGCTTTTGAAGGGCATTTGTGCTGCCCACAAATATCTTGTTCTGCAACCATTTACGCTCTTCGAAATTAGGGCTGGTTACGTCACGTAACGAAAGAAAGCTTGTCCCATCGGTGAGCGAGGTGGTGCCGCCCAATGATAGACTGTTTGCGGTCAATCCCCGCAAATCCCGGGATACATCATTGCCAGTATTGTTGCTCTGTAATGAGTTAACCACCTGGAATGTTCTTCCAAAGCTCATGGGTGTCAATTTAACTTCCCAGAGTGCTGGGCTTACACCCGCACCAATGTTTCCCGTACCCGTTGTCATAAATTTCTTTAGTACAAGGTTAAGGGAAGCCCTATCAGAAAACACGACCGAATCAAGAATCTTGATCGGCTGATCATTCTCGATGACCTGTACCGACCTTACCGCATCGGCTGGCATATTATTGTTGATCAGACCATAACGTCCTTCCATGAGGTCTAAATTGTTGACCATATATTTCTGGATCGGCTTTCCCTGATATAGAATTTTGTTCCCGTCCATCTCTATTCCCGGAAGTTTTTTAATTACATCCGCAATGACACGATCTTGGGGCGAGACAAAAGCTTCTACTCTATAGTTGATCGTATCCTTTCTCTTGGTAATCGGATTCTCCTTGACCTTCACTTCATCTAATTGGCGAACCTTAACGGCAAGGACTACCATATGGCTAGAGGTCTTGTTGGCTGTAATAATGGACTTTTTCAAATAGCTCATGTGGTTGAAGTCGACCTGCAAACTGTCCGCACCTTCTAATTTTAGCTCTAGGGAGAACAATCCATCTTTTCCGCTTCTGGCAAAGCCGATCACACTCTCGGTACCGATCCTCTTATAGGTTATCGTCGCGTTGGATATAGGCACTTTCCAGGCATCCACCACCCTTCCCGAGATAACTGTCTGGGAAAGTGCTAAGAAAGGCTGTGCAAGCAATAGAAAGAGAATGTATTTTAGCATTGCCTATGGTATAATCTCAATCCAATTATTTTCGAAAAGCCCGCTCCTAGCTTTCGAATTATATGCTTTTCTGGCAGCTTCTGGATTAGGTGTTTTCACCTCTCTGACCATCGGGTTCAGCACAAGATCATAGGTATAGGGGTCGGCTGTTCGTTTCTCACGGTATTTAAAATAATCTTTCTTGGACATGGGGCTATGGTTTTTGGTGTTATAGAAATATGCCCAGGTTATGGAAGTTTTTACCTCTTCGAAACCGGTCATTACCCACATGAATTCGCCTTTCTCATCAGCAATCTTTACTACAAGCCCTGGTAAGCCATTGAATTTGTAAGGCCCCATAGAAAGTGGGATATCGAGCGTAAACCATGCTGTCCACGTTCTACCTCCGTAACCTGAAACAGCCTTTTGGCAAGTATATCCGTTAATAGTTTGTATATCCGACAAAACCTGCCACTTCAAATCAGGCTTTTCTTTATATGAGAACGACCTAGTACTAGGCCTTTCCAGAACAGTCACGCTTTTCCCCACCGTAAAAACGTAATGTTTTACTGCGGAACGCTTATAAGCGCCTGCTTGCGTCTGAGCGACTAGCTGTATCCCCTTACCAGCCGCTATTTCGCTGTTCATCTCAAAATTTTTCAGACTAGTAAAATAAAAATCCTTGTCCGAGCAGAACAAAATCACTTTCTCTAATATTTTAGCTGTATCAGATCTATTAGGCTTAAAAGTATAATTATAGAATACTTTATAATCATAATTAAATAGCGATTTTTGCTGTGCAAATAATGTTTGCGAATACACAAACAGGAGAACGTAAATTAAGATTTTCATAAATTAAATATATAACTAAACAATTAGTTGTACGTATATAAATGTAGAATATATCATTAATATTACAATACATTTCAAAAAGATAAGTAAGCATCTATTACAGTTTTAAAGCAGTTCTGAAAAGAGCTGCTTTTTTTGTTTATGAGCCTTTTGAAGAACCATCAAAGTATCTTTTTACGTAAATAAATATCATGGGTACTAAAATTGCGGTACACGTGAAGATGCAGTGAGTTATTGCCGACAAAAACCATATAATGCAAGTAGTTAAAAAACCAATTGCAACGCTCCACGAACAAAAAAACAACAATGAAAATCAACAAGTATTAATAAGGAAGAAAAACCGATTAATTGCCATCATTATGGCTATAGGTTTTATCTGGATAAGTGTTTTAGGTACAGTTTTATACTTAATGGGAAACGAATTTTGGCCCAAAACAATGGCAACTGTAATGGTTTCATCGATAGTTATGCTACCTTTTTATTTCAAAGTAAGACGTATAAATAGCAGCATTAAAAACACTGCTGTAGAAAATCAAAGTCAACACTTGTTGCCTTAAAGGGGTAAACTTCACCCCGATTTTGCTCACTGAGGCGAAACAGCATAGCGTTTTTCAGAATCTACATCGGCACTTACACCGAATTTGACATTTTTACAACAAATTAGCGTAAAGGTATAGCCAACGTAAATACCGTTCCTTCTCCAACTCGACTTTGAAAACTCATTTCAATGCCTTGCAAATCGGCAAATTCCTTACAAAGTGCAAGTCCTAAGCCTACCCCCTTTTCTCCGTCAGTACCAAAACTCGATTTGATATTTAGCGAATAGATATCTTGTTGAGCTTCTGCTGTAATACCGGCACCAGTATCACAGATATGTAACAGACAAACATCTGCATCAAGGCCGGCAGTAAGCGAAACGTTTCCGCCACTCGGCGTAAACTTTAAAGCATTGTCCATCAGGTTACGAACCATGAGCTGCAACATAGCCGGATTAACCTTCACCTCAGTTTCGCTTGGCAGTTTATTTTCAAAATTAATCATTTTAAAATTGGCTGCACGGGCAAAATTAGATAGTGTACCTCTTAAACACTCTGTTAAATTAACCGAAAGTAGCTCAACTTTTCCATCTTCCAAATGGTTCATCGTCCACGACAGTAGGTTATCTAACAATTGCTGTGTCTCTGTTGTGCTCTTTTCCAGTTCCATTTTTAACCTAGCTCTTTCATCACTGTCCAAATCTGTTCTTTTAAGGATATTTAAATAACCCTGAATGTTGCGCAGTGGCGTACGAAAATCATGAGAAATCATGGATATCAACTTACTTTTCTCCTCACTTAGGCGCTTCATAGCCATTTCATTTGCGCTGGCTACTTTCTTCTCCCGATCGTAATTGTTGATGATATAAGTTAGGCCTCCAAAAATAAGCAGCAAATCTACCGTGTACGTAGAAGCCACATCAATGAACTGACTACGTCTGCTGTTATATCGATTAAAAATAAGTTCGGGATGAAAATATTCATATGCAATAAGTGCTCCTACAACGGCAAGATTACCCAGCGTCCAAAACCAGTAATGTTGTCTTTTCGCAATTGCAATAATTAAAAAATAACTGATTGTAAATGAATGTAGCGCCGTACCCTGTATACCCGAAGACAGGTAGAAATTAATGGCAAAAAAGAAATGAATGATCACCGAATAGATGATCATGCTGGTATACAATTGATTTTTAAACCTAGAAAGATAATAAAAGAACAGTTGCAGCAGGAAAAGCAACGTAGACAAAATTGTCATTTGATATAACCCAACTACTAAGGAAAATGGAATATTATAAAAAATAACCACCATAGTGGCTACGCAAATAGAATGATAAATACGATGTTGCAGGGAGAACGTTTGGTCGGAGCCTTTAAGATATTCCCAAATGTTTCTTACTTGAGTAATTGTGCGAGCGATTATAGACATTTTATCTGCCTTAAGAATTTAGCTAATACTAATATCGCAAAGTTAACATCTTTGGGCGCTAAGAAAGTGTAAAATCTACAATATGTAAAATTTGGCAAAGCTTACCTTAAGCCTAAAAACAATGATTTATATTTGTATTTATATTTTAGCCCTATCCGAATTTACATTATGCAGATCAAAATTGCACTTACAGACGATCAATACCTTTTTAGAACGGGAATGGCCGCCATCTTGAATTCTTTAGAAAACATTAAAGTTATTCTTGAATGTGCTGATGGCCGAACATTGGTTGATGAACTTGCAAAGGCAAATGAAACTCCAGATTTAGTTATTTTGGATTTGATAATGCCAGAACCTGACGGTATCGCTACGCTAAAAATGATCAGAAAGATTTCGCCAACGTTACCTGTGCTTGTGCTGTCCTCGTATGAAGATCAAGATGCTGTGTTTGCAGCGTTAAGAGCCGGTGCCAATGGCTATCTATCAAAAAATGCCTCGGCAGAAGAACTACAACAAGCCATTAGCGATATCTGTAGAGATGGCTTTTATCTACAGCTTCCTAGCCCAGATCTTGGTCATTTAAAAATGAACATCGATTTAAATCATATCGATGCAGGTAAACTTCTGAGCAAGAGAGAACGGGAGACCTTGTTATTGATTTGTCAGCAATATACGAATGCACAGATTGCCGAAAAACTATCCATCAGCGAGCGCACAGTAGAGGGGCATCGAAACAACCTCATCAATAAAACAAATAGCAAAAATGTAATTGGATTATTGGTTTTTGCCCTTAAACACCGTTTAGTTAGTTTAAACGATATTCTAGGAAAGTCCAATTTTTAGCAGTTTCCTATATATTCCAAATCAGAGATAGCAAAGTTTAAAGTGTATTATTATATCCTGTGATTTTGTGTAAAACAATCCCTTGCAAATTGGTGTTTAATCGGGCGGAGCTTACCAAAATCAAAGCTTCCTCAAAATATCAATGGAAAACTATACCATGCTACAGTACTTTGAATGGTACTACCCTGCCGATGGCAGCTTATGGAAAAAACTAACTCAAGACGCAAATACACTAAAAGAAAAAGGCTTTGACACCATTTGGCTGCCTCCAGCACACAAAGGTATGGCTGGGGCAAATGCAATAGGCTATGATTCTTATGATCTTTACGATTTGGGAGAGTTTGACCAAAAAGGAAGCGTACGCACCAAATACGGTACTAAAGAAGAACTTATTGAAGCTGTAAAAGCAGCACAAAATGCAGGGTTAAAAGTATATGTTGATATTGTGTTGAACCATTTAGGTGGAGGAGACGAAACGGAAACGATCACTGTTCGCAAGGTGGACCCTGCCAACCGTAATGAGTTTATATCTGAACCCTTCGAAATTGAAGCATTTACTAAATTTCACTATCCTGCCCGTGCAGGAAAATATTCTAAGTTTCAATGGGATTTCCAATGTTTTAGTGGCGTAGATTACGATCATCGCAGTGGCGAAACAGCACTTTATAGCATCTTAAACCAATATGGCGAGGGCTGGGAAGATGTTTTGGACAAGGAAAATGGCAACTATGATTACCTCATGCTTTCTGATATCGACTTTCGTAACCCAGCTGTGAGGGAAGAGCTGAAAGCATGGGGCAAGTGGTTTTATGAAACTTTGGGCTTTGATGGTTTTAGGTTAGATGCCATTAAACACATGCCTGCAGATTTCTATAATGAATGGCTAGACTTTTTAAGAGGAGATTTGCAGCAAGATTTTTTTACCGTTGGCGAATACTGGGCTCCAGAAGATTTAGGAGGTCTTTTAGCTTATATTGATGCTACCGAGGGAAGAATGTCATTGTTTGACACCTGCTTACAAGCTAATTTTTCGAACGCCTCAAAAACTGGAAGCGACTATAACTTAGCGAGCATTTTTGAAAATACATTGGTAAGTACCAAGCCAGAATTGGCCGTTACCTTTGTAGAAAATCATGATACCCAACCCTTACAATCTTTGGAACAGGTGGTAGAGCCTTGGTTTAGGGCACACGCTTACGCCTTGATTCTTTTAAGAGAGGCTGGATATCCATGTGTATTTTATGCAGATTTATATGGATCTGCCTATACGGACAAGGGTCAGGATGGACAAGACCACGAGGTTACCATTGGACACCTACCGCAGCTGGAAACCTTACTTCAGCTACGCAAGCACCAAGCTTACGGCTTACAAAGAGATTATTTCGATCATCCCAACTGTATAGGTTGGACGAGAGAGGGCATCGAAGAGCGAGAAAACTCGGGCCTAGCTGTTGTACTTTCTAACGGAGAACAAGGCTATAAAAGAATGGAAATGGGTAGTCAATTTGCAGGAAGAAAAATGGTTGATGCCTTAGGGCATATAGATCAAGAAATTACAGTAGGCGATGATGGTTGGGCAGATTTTTCATGTGAGGCAGGATCTGTTTCTGTATGGATTGTGGTTTAAGCAATAAATAATTGCCCCTTGTAGATTTCAACATCATACTCCCTTTTAGAATATATCTTTAACTTTGCGTATGGCGAAGAAAGAGATAGGAGCAAAAGAAATCAGGGAAGTTTCTCCCAAAGATCTTCCCATCTACTTATCCGAAAGTGCCTGGCACCGCAACTGGAAAATGGCTTTTCCTTCAACATTAAGAGAGAACCTTTTTCAGTGAAGCTCAAAATTGTCAACATCGTGCTGATATACACACACCATGTGGCATCACTATTGAGTTTCAGCACTCTCCTATTTCTTTAAACGAACTACGCAGTAGAGAAGAGTTTTACCCCAACCTTATTTGGGTAGTTGATGGCAGCAAATTCAAAGGCTTCAAAATTTTAAAGCACCTGCCCGATGTTGATGATCCGAGGTTGGAGGGTTACGAGTTTTCACATAGCCAAAACCTTACCCTTTACGAGAAAAGCGATTTGGGAATTATAAAACCAAAGTTACTTACGCTTGCGCATCCTGAACTTTTTGGTATCAAGCTTACGGCCCATTATTTTTCGTTTGTATGGAAACATCCACACCGTGTTTGGTACGAAGCTAAATATCCAATGATCTTTGATTTGGGTGGTTATTTTGTGTATCAACTTAAACAAAGGCAACAAGCATCTGGCGCTTATGCCTATCTTCACATGATCCCCAGAAAGGATTTTATTGAAAGATATACCTCTATTGGTTAAAATCTTCCATTTTTAGGCGCTCCGAAGCAATTCACTACTAACGTAAACCATTTGCGCTATCGGCTGTTAAAAGCTACATGGATACAAATGAAACGCTGGTTAAAGAAAATATAGAAGTCTTCCGCACACTATTAAACGAGCTCGGTATTTTAGAAGAACAATCGCACAAATATTTCCGAAAGATAAGAAAGGCTGCGTTTACACCTGAATTGGCAAAGGCACTACACGAAGAGCAAACAGGCATAAACGATCATCTCAAACGATTGGATCTCATTGATCTTGAGCTTGGTAAAAGTGATGGTAGTCCTAAAACAAAATCAGCTCAAAAATTACCATCCTTAAGTAGTTATGGTAGAAAAAAGACAGCCGTAAGGGATCTCCTGATGATTTCTAGCGTCCAACAGGTCATCCTTTCCAAAAACGTCTATTACCGGCTGTTAACACGAATTGCCACGCAACTTGGTTTGGAAAATAGCGGTACATTAGCCAAGCAGTCTGTTACCGATAACGAGGCAACGTGTACTTGGCTAGACCGTATTGCACAACGTATTATTGCTAACGAGAAACTTATTTTAGAAGTTCCAGCGTAGTTTTTTATACTAGTTCTGCATCTATCTTGCTAGTTCTGAATCTAATGCGGTATGGGTATTTCCAACTCATCGCCGATATGGCTAGTACCTTTTTTCATTCTAAGTTGATGTTTTCAATTGTATTCAAGAATACTTCGCAGTTTGTGTTGATACAAAAGGCACCAAAAAATCAAGGCTGCATAAAATCTTCCTAAAAACTGCTATTTGCGCCAACTATAGAAAGTGCAAGCAGCTTCGAAAAAGCAACCTAACTCTCGGAAAATCGCGTTGTAAAGGTTTCAACTTTTCGTTTTAGCTGATTTGCCATCTTTTCTTGCTGATAGATTTTTGCGATTTCGCTAAAAGCCTGTAGCACATACATCCCCTGCCTTACCTCAAAAATGAGGTTATCACGTTGTTCGTTATGAAGAGAAAGTATGTAGTCCAATTCTTGGTCAATAAAACGTGTTGTGTCTTCTATAATGCGGTTAGCCTCATGATGATTTTTGATGGCATATAAATTTTGAACCAATGAGATTTTGTTGAGGGTATCGGAAATTGAACTATTAGTAAGTGGCAACTTATTTATGCTCATTTTAATTACTTTGGCTGCCTGTTGCATCTGATTTTTCTGGATCAAATTTGTACTCAAGGTATTTGCAAAGCCCCAAGTAGCATATAATACTCTCCTACTTTCCGGATCTAAATACTTCGCATTTTTAAAGCCATCTAACTCAAATTTTTGGTAATGCTGATAGGCCAAAGCGTCATTTGTTCGTTCCGATTTATCGGTGTTTACATCCAATTTTGATGTTAAAGGCAAAAGTCGGTAAGCGAACCCTTCTTGATATAAGTATTTATCAAGACCTATGTAGGTATCTTCCGATAGATTTGCAGCGAAGTAAATTGGTCTTTTCCATTGGTTGTTGGCTATGATATCCAACATCATTAACTCCCCTTTAAAGATATGGTTCTTGTTAAATTTCCATTCCAATTTATCTGCAATGAATTGTCTTTCATTTGCCGAAACAGTATTCGAGGCAATTACCTCATCAGCATTAATGCTTAACTTTAGGTTTTGAGAAGGTAAAAAGTTTTCATAACTGCCATCATTCATTTGAATTTTATCATCGTTATGATCTGAGGTTAAAATAGCTAACAAATCTTTGAGTTCTACGCTATCCTGTAGTCCATAATCAAAATAAGAAAGGTAATCTCTCACCCCCTCTTTATATTTTTCTTTATTAATGGTAATGGGTAAGGCATCAGATTTGTACTGCGTTCGCTTCATCTGATCTATATAAGAAGCGGTAGATAAAAACTGTAAGTTCACTACCCTTACATCTGTTCTAATTCCCTCTACTTCCTGTACATACCAAAGTGGATAAGTATCATTATCGGCATTGGTAAATAGAATTGCATTTGGTTCGCAGCTATTGAGGTAATTTTTCGCCATATCTAAGGCCGTTGTTTTTCCCGTTCTATCGTGGTCATCCCAACCTTGCAAAGCCATTAAAACCGGAGCCGCTAATAAAGTGACAACAGTTGCCATGATCAGACTTGTTTTACTTGCAAATAGCTTTTGCAAATAATGTTTTAGAGCGAATACGCTGATGCCGATAAAGATGGCAAAAACATAAAAGGAACCTACATAAGCATAATCTCTTTCTCTTACCTGCAGCGGGTCTTGGTTAATGTATAGAATAATAGCAATACCCGTAAAGAAGAAAAGTGAACCTAAAATGAAAGTAGCTTTTTTATCCCTTTGGTAAAGGTAAATCAAACCTAAAACACCAAGTAGTAAAGGTAAGCCGTAAAAAGAATTACGACCAGCATTTTCGGTGATACTTGGTGGCAACTGGTTCTGATTTCCCAATCGTAAGGCATCAATCGGTTTTATTCCGGTAGTCCAGTTACCTTCAGTAATAGAACCTTGCCCTTGTGTATCATTTTGTCTGCCAGAGAAGTTCCACAAAAAATATCGCCAGTACATAAAACCAAGCTGGTAGGAATTGAAAAAACTCAGGTTATTCCAAAAAGTTGGAGTTTGATCTGGTGCTAAACCCATCCAATTTTGATAAAATTTAACGTGGTTTGGTTTGTTGCTATAAATCCTTGGGAAAAAGGTATTCTTATCGTAAACATAGCTGTATTGCTTTCCTGAGACTTCGTAAGAATTGGCTTCACGTCGGTACGAAGTGCCTTTTTCTTTAACATCAACTGGTTTAGAATTGAAGAACTGACCATACAACAAAGGCTTTTCTTCATATTGCGTTCTACTTAAATAAGCATATAATGATATTGGTGTATCTGGACTAGAAAGATTGATATTTGGTTGTGCGTTAGCTCTAATGATGATCATGAAATATGAACTAAAGCCAAACAAAACTAAGATGGTGGATAGCAATGCCAAGTTAAGCTTGTATAATCCTTTTTTAATGCTGTAATGCACCGCAAAGGCCAAAGCAGCCACCACGACAAGCAGAAATATAAGCGCCCCATTACCAAAACCCATTTTTAATGAATTTACCGACCATAAATCTACCTTAGCGGCAAATAGCACTACATACTGAATGATACCAATTTGCACAACACCTAATATCAAACAGCCTATCAGAAATGCTTTAACCGCCCCAAAAAAAGTGGCTTCTTTAACTTTCTTAAAGTAGTACAACAAACTGATAGAAGGAATTATAAGAAGGCTTAAAAGGTGCATTCCAATAGAAAGCCCTATCATAAAAGCAATGAACAATAACCATTTATCGTTCATGTGGCTTTCCCACTTTAAAGCGGCCCAAAATACAATAGCCGTACATAAGGTAGAAATGGCATAAACTTCTGCCTCTACTGCCGAAAACCAAAAAGTATCAGAGAAAGTATAAGCTAGTGCACCTACTGTACCTGCGGCAATAACGGTGAACAACTGAATTCCGGTCATTTTGCCATTTTCAAGCTTAATTAACTTCAGTGCTATCGCGTTGATAGTCCAAAAGAGGAACATAATGGTGGCTGCGCTAGCAATCACCGAAACAAAATTGACCCAATAGGCAACTTTAGTCAAATCAGTACCCGCTAGCAGCGAGAACAATTTTCCTATCATTAGAAATAGTGGCGCACCCGGTTGATGCCCTACCTCCATCTTAAAGGCAGCAGCAATAAATTCGCCACAGTCCCAAAAACTCATTGTTGGCTCCATGCACAACCAATATACTGCCGTAGCGAAGATAAAAATTACAAATCCGGTGAGGTTGTTGATGCGTTTATATTTTTCCATGTTTGTTTTAGCTTAAGACAAAGCTAATTTCTGGAGCTAGGCGAAGTTGTTAAAGGCTTGTTAAAAAATGTTAAATAACTGTAGGACTGCAAATTCCAATTATCTAATTTTTAAACTTTATTACACTGCGTTAAGCTTCCCTGTTATCGCGGCACCAATCTATTTGATCTAGACTAACAAACAAAAGAACAAGTATTAACTAAGTATATATTTGATTTACTTGCGATACTCCATATATTTAACAGATGTATCGCGATAACATAATAGTCTACAGAAAAAATTAATAACTCTTCACTATCAGCTAGCTCAAGCAAATGAAAAAACACCTTAAATACATTGAAGGTAATTCTGACAAATTTTGGCAAATAACAGTACAAGGAAAAAGCTTTACCGTTACCTATGGTAAAAACGGCACGGCTGGCACATCGCAAACGAAAGAATTTGCTGATGAGGAAGAATGCCTAAAGGCAGCAGAAAAACTATATAACGAAAAGGTAAAAAAGGGTTACTCTGAAAGTGGCGAAGTGGTCACTACGGAAACCGTTTCGAAAAAAAACAATAATGAAAAGGCTACGAATAAACAAGAGATACTCGATGGTTATGACCACATCTTAAAGGCCAGAAGTATAAATAAGCTTTTACCATTTCTACAAACTTACGCTAAAGGAAACGCAGAACTGCTCAAAAAACACGTCAAAGCTCGCAAGCGCTTTTACATGACTTATGTAGATTTGAGCAAGGAGCCTGAATATCAAAAAAATCAATACCAATGGGGTACCCGTGGCGACGATAAGCAAAAGGACATTCTCACACTTAGTGCAATAGCCATATTTAACAAAACTGATTTATTAACTTGGGAAGAAGTATTTGACCAGCTGACGAAAGCAAAGCAGCCCGAAGTGCTTGAGATTTTGCAATGGGCAAAGCCAACCTGGATTGTAGAGTTTTTATTAGATCGTTTAAGGAAAAACGAATGGCGTAATATGCCTTATTTAACCTTGCGTTTTTTGGAAGATGAGCAACTGATTGAACACAGTCCTGAGCTTTACGCTAGAAGTATAAGCCAATTTAACCACTGGTCTGGCAACATGAAAATGCCCGCATACATAGACTTTATTGTAAATGACCAACTAGCTTACCAACGTGATGTGCCCATGGTTTTTGATTACGAAACTAATTTGCACAATCAGCATTTTAGAGTAGACGAGAATGCACCATACGATCAATATTACACATGGGATTTGATCTTTAAGCAATTACTGGAAAGTAAAAAGCTATCTCGAGAACATTTCATCACACAAAGCATTTTACTACAAACCAAAGAATGGAACAATAACCTTAAGTCTTTTTTCAGGAAGAGGCTAGCTGATTTAGCCATTACACCAGAAGAGTTATTGCCCAACCAAGAACAACTATTTAGTTGCTTGCAATACCCCTATCCTCCTGTTGTAAACTGGGCTACAGATTATTTGAAGAAAATGTATGAGCATTCAGATTTTGATGTGGCTTCATTTTTAGATTGGTTAGGTCCTTTGATGATGAGTAGCGACCATAAAAGCAGTATTAAAAGCTTGATACTTATCGTAGAAAAACTAGCAAAAAAACATCCAGAATTGGCACCAAAAATTGCTTCATTAATAGCAGATATATACACCATACCCGACTTAAACCTACAAGAAAGAGCCACCAAAGCTTTATTAAAAATAGCATCAACAGCGGATGAAGAATTGACTGATAAACTCTCGGCTTACGCAGGGCTGATGTTGGGAAATAACCAAAACCTTCTTGCAGCTTATTTACAGTCAGTAACGCTAACAGAAGAAGCACAAGAAAGTAATGTTCCATATCAGTACGACCCACAAAACGTAAATATTTTAACCGAACCAATAGCATCTCCTCAAAATTGGAATGAGGTTTTGTTCTTGTTCGGAAAATTTATTAGCTCTGATGAAGTTGCAGATACAGAACTGTTAATCAACACCCTAATTACACAGCGTGATTTATTTCCGGCAGATTACGAAAAACAATTAGCGCCTTATTTACAACAGCTAGAAAAAAAATATTTCGACAGCATACACAAAGCATATACCTCAAGTTTCTTAAGACAAAAGATTGCCGATTACCATGCTCGATTTAGGGTTAACGTGAGTACTTATCATAAAATCAAAACCTTATTAACAATTAGGCCTATTTTATATTCGGCGCAAATTTTAATCGATAATAATTTAAATCAGCCATTATTATGTTTCCCTACGCATTTACCGTATTGGGTGGCGCCTAAAGTTTTATTAGAACGCTTAATTAACCGTGTGAAATTAGGCATTGCAATAGATAAATTAGATCTCAGCATTGCCATTAGCCGCATGCCTAGGGAGCAAACAGCAGAGGCTTTGCCCTTACTAGAACAACTAACAGGCGACTTAAAAGATTTGATGGCATTTTGTTTGGGAGCTAACAAAGAAATTAAGCTAAAGCCCCAAAGTCTTTTCAAAAAACTACTTGGCAAAGTAAGTGGTCAGGATAAGGAAAATATAGATGGAATTTGGGCACAAGCAGCACGCACATATTATCCTCAAGAAACTTTTGAGGAATTTCATCATAGCTACCTAAAAGATATTCCGTTTGTAATTAAACCCCACCGACCAAAAATTACAATAATTGAGCGCTGGAACGAATATCAAAACTATATGACCAAACAGATGGAACGTAGTGATACTTGGCAAGAACTCAGCTATGAAGATACTCCATTTGTTGCCGCTCCCGACTATTTTCTATATGGACACGACCTTACCGGGAAGAAAAACACTTGGAACTATTTTTTAGAAAGTGAAGGAAACGTAGCGTATTGGCATAGTTTAATGCCACAAAACAATGATCCATTAGCTTGGTATCTACTGCGTTCGTCGTGCATTACGGCAAGCGGCGGTGCTGGCAACGATATGAGAGGTTTTCTAAACATTGTGAACAGCCCTAATTTTAGGTTCTCAGAATTATCGCTACTTACTTTTGCTTGTATCTGCTTTCAGGAAAAGAAAGAAATACGACTAATGGCTTCGGAAATATTAATTAATTTGGTTGAAGCACAATACATAGACATCTCGGCTTTCGCCAAGAAAATTGCGTTTTTGGTGTATCATAAGTATGGGCCGTTTTCTCGTATGGTTGAAAGTACCGAGGCCCTGAAAGATTTTTCTGGCTCGCACCAAATGGCATATTTACAAATGGTAGAAGGAATTTTGGAACACCTTAAAGTAGGCGATAAACTACCTACTAACTTTAAGAAAATGGTAGAACATTATGTAGATGTACTTTATAAAACCAAACAACAACCGGCTGCGCAAACCGTTGCTTTTTTTGAACATTGGAAAGACAACAGCTCGTTAAAAAATCTCATTAAACAAATTTTAGCCTAAAGAAATGACAGACCTACAATATAGCTATCCAAGCATATCAACCTATACCAAAAACAGTGGCATTAATAGCTTAGTGTTAGCGCACCAAACCGAAATTGAAACGGTTAATAACATTCCCTGTTTTTTCTGGGGAAACCTGACCGATCCTTACCTTACCGCAAAATGCTGGGGTACAATTGCTAAAGTGGTACGCAGCAGCTTCGGGCCTATTCCACCAAGTTTACGTGATCCCATTGTTTCTGCTGGAAGTGCAAAAATTAGGTTCGAAGGTTTTTCTTCGTGCAATGGCGTGTATGTGCGTTTAGATATGAAACCGGAAGCTATAGATGGCGAGTTTATTGCTAACGGCACTACCAATGTAGATTTTAATGAGCCTATGTTAAATGCCTTGAACGCGATACAAAAAAACGAGAGAGTAACCTTGTCTGTTGGGCAAAAGGATTTGCAGGTAATTACCAGCAAAACGAAAGTGGTAGAGAAAAAAGTGAGTTTACCCAATCGTTGGATCAAAGGACTTACCAGTGTGCAGCTTTATTTGGCCGATATGGATCTTAAGTTTCAACTGAGTAAAATTCAAACCATTCAATTATTTCAAGGCTTGCCAAAGGGAAACGTAAAAAGCGATTTCTTTGTAAGTAGCAGAGCTGGAAGGTTTACCTTTTCTACATTGGCCACTGCCGATGCGGTTAGAATTGGCGGCATACACAGGCTACGTCTGTTAGAGGGCCTCCTTCCATTGGTTGATCAGTTATTTATTTACGAGTCTGCTGATAAACAAACTGCAGCTTTTGTTTGTGAGTTTGGTAAAATGCAGTTATTAATGGCTTTTTCTCCTGATGCCTATCGCGGATTTTCGGGCGAAGGAAAAGCGTTGGAACAACTTACCGAAAAATTACCTGTAGAGTGGATTTATGGATTAAACGGGTTGTTAAAAGCCAACGAAACCTTTGATCCTACGCTATTGTCGATAGATCACGATATTGACTTTGGTACCATGGAACAACTGAGCTCTAGTTTATCATCCATTGGTTTATTGGGTTACGATGTGATGGATCGCCAACATTTTTATAGACAGTTGCCTTTTAAAACAGAACGGATTTTAAGTTTAAACCCTAGACTTAAAAATGCGAAAAAGCTACTGGCAGATCAGGATGTGAAAGTGTTGAGGAAAGAAATTAATTTAATAGAAGCCGAAGTAAGAGGTACAAATGTTAGCCATAAGGTTTTAATTACAAACGAAAGTCAGCAGTGCACTTGCGAATGGTTTACCACTTACCAAGGCAAAAGAGGGATATGCAAACATATTTTAGCGGTAAAAATGCTAGAAAGCGCAAATTCTTAAGCCACTTTATATCCTTGTACCAGTTGCATTTACATTAAGCTTTGTAAGAGGAAACCTATTTAATAAGCACTAAAATTGTTGCCAATACGCTAATTATTAGATAAGATAAAAAATAGAGTACCATCCTACCAAGATAAGGTATCTTTGTTTATAGTAAGAGGAGAGAATTTAAGAACTAAATTATCTGAAAAAACGGTAAAGCTTAAGCCATTTTGATATGTGGAACAACATTGTCTTCAAAAACATCCAATTTAGTAATACAAAATTAACACTAATATTAATACTCATCTCAATAGTAGCCATTGCGTTATATCAGCAGCCTACCGTGTATCAGCAATATCGTTTGCAAGCAGTGATGTTAGCTTTCATCCTATTTTGGGCGACGCTTCTAGTCAGTATGTTTTTAGGATTTGAGTTTAAAGTTAATAAATTTGAGGCTACCTTGATACTTACTGCAAATATCTTAGCAGTGTCCACTATACTAAGATATGAAAATGGAAGTGATATCGATATGATAGAAGGTATTGCCTATAGTTGTATTCTTTACTTCCCCTTAAAATCAGCGATAGCAAAATTGGGACAGCAACTAAATTCAAACCAGCTTGCTTTATTAATAATCTCTCTTTTAACTGCAATCATAATTAAAGCCTTTTTATTTCTAAATGATTGGAATAACATTACTGGGGGGCTTTTTAATTCAACTTACTTTTCCAATTACCTAGCACTTTTTGTTCCATTATTGTTTTATGTAAGCAAGAACAAACATAACCATCCATTTTTAAAAAATTATCTATTGGTGCTTATTGCTTTGATAACGTTAGTATGCATTATGAATAATGCTAGAGCTAGTCTTTGTGCCATTTTTATATATTTTATCTTTCACGTTCCTTATCTACGAGTTAAGAACTTGTTTTTTTTCCTCCCTATTGCTTTGTTCGCACTTTCAGTTTTCGTCTATGGTTTTTTTGTTAAACTAGGCTCAATAAAAGGACGGTTATATATATGGAAAAATTGTATTGGTCTCATTAAAGAAAAAGTGTTCGGAATTGGAATTGGAAATTTTAAATCTGATTACACGTTGTATCAATCACAGTTATTAGCTAAGAACTCTACTGAAGAAACATTTCTTTTGAGTGACGTGAATGATTATGCATTCAATGATTTACTTCAATTCACCATTGAAGGTGGGGTTATAATACTACTACCGATACTATATTTAGCCTATTTATTATTTAAAACTAAAAATCGCTTATTGATCTCTTTTGCGGCTCTCGTTTTTATAGTGAGTTCCAGTTCCTATGTACTACATACATTTCCAACCTTAGCTGTAGTTACATTTAGTTTTATCGTCTTTACCAAAAATCTACCTAACCGCCCCGTGCGCTTAAAGTTTGCACCAATATTATTGAATTTTTGTGCATTAATTTGGTTGAGTATAATTTTTCTTAGTTACCGAAATCCTAATACCAAATCGGAGCTACTTTTATCGTATCAAAAGCTTGACAGTAAGTTATTGTATGATAAAGCGTTTATAGCTTTTGATAAAAAAGCATATTCAAAAGCTATTGATTTGTTAAACAATTCGGGAATGGACAATTTTGATATCGACGCCAACCTACTGTTAGCCTTTGCTTATCAGCAAATTGGAAAAACACATCTTACAGAGATTCATTTGTTAAAAGCCAATACCATATTACCAAGAATGTTCAAACCTAAATATTATCTACTGAGATATTACCTTGACGAGAAAGACTTATCCAAAGCAAAAAGAATAGCTGTCGATATACTTAATACACCTATAAAAATATCCTCTAAGGAAATTATAGAACTTAAAGATAGGGCGAAAGGCGTGCTACTGATAGAAGAGCTTTAAAGCAGAATAAAATAATTTGTTCGATATGTCTTAAATTGTTAACTTAGCTAAACAACAAATTAAGATTTCAATGAACCTAAAAAGAACGCTTTCTATTAAATTATTCTTAATTATACCAATTGTGTTTTTATTCCTAATTTCCTGTAAGAAAGATGTTATAGAGGAACAGGAAGAAATGAAGATTTCAACGAAAGATGCATTCGGTCTTAAAAAAATGGCAACCACTTGTAGTGGCACAGAAACTGTTTATGACCATATTTTAATAACCTTTGATCCATTTGTGGCGACTTTATTTACAACGTATGAATGTGACGGTATTTGGATCTTTGGAAAGGATAGGACAATTGATTGGCCCGAATTGCAGGGTGATCCAGATCCAAATGATACTCCTCCGCCCCCAACAGGTTCTACTATGTACGGTATTTGCTCTAGCGTAATACCTTTTGACGTTAATAATATTATACACTACAATCCTAACACTAGCTTTGCGCAACGAGAGGTTATTCGACAACTTTATGACGCTGTAAATAATTATAGTGAAAATGATTACGATGGAACTTACGTATTGGCCGATTTGGACATGTACGGTTATGGTTCAAGACGCAAATTAGTAAGCGCAACATTTGGTTATCTTTGTAGTTCGTTTTTAGGGACAAGTAAATTTACAAATATGGTAATGAATGTGCCAGCCGGCTTTGCAGCCTATGAATCATGCAATGAAATCCCTTATAAAAACGCGTGTTATGCTGGAGCAAGCTATACTTCTAGCCAACAAATGTCAATGGAAGTAGCATTTGCATATTTCCTAAATGAAATTGCAGCTTATAGACTTTAGAGCATATAAAATTTTAAGAGAAGACGGTTTTCACAGAGTATGCGAAGATAGCAAAACTCAATAGATACGGCGAACTCACGATCATCTCATGTGGAAAGTTTAGCGGTTTTCGTCCATGAGTGACATCGTAAACTCATAAATAGTCCCGCTACTGTAACCGTCTTTAATAACAACAAAATCACACTCTAATTCTGATCCCATCTTTAGTTTAGAGATAACCAGACTTTTATTATAATCGCTAAAGAAAAAACCAGCATGTTCAGCTAGGAAACTCTGATAAAATCGTTCTGCTTTGTTTTTATCCAAAAGGTACTGCCAATCTTTGGATAGTTGCTTAATAAGAAAGCTATATTTATTGTTAATGTTTCTCCAATCGTATAGTTCCATGAATATCTATCTTTTAAAAAATAAATGGTATTGATAAAAATTAAAGAAGCCAACATATATCCCGTAGAGCTTCAGAGGCAATCATTGCCTATCTCGTAACTTTTTATCAAATAAATCTTCATAAGCTATCATTAACTTTTGCGCAGTGGCTTCAAATTTCTCAATTATGGCCATACAATAAGTCTTAGTGTTTTTAACAAGCTTATTTAAAGACTCAATATCACTTATTGCTTTATGAATTTTCTTATGATAATAAAAAAACTCTTTCTCATCCATTATTAAATCTAATGAACTTCTATGTCGAGTTTCAAATTCTAATACGGATAAGAAATATGTTATTATTTCATTCAAATCATCAGGATCGCCTTTTGCAAAACAATTTTCATAAAACTTTCTTCTTACGTTAAGCCAAGTCGTTAATTCGCGATTAGGCGGTTGCTTTCGTAACTTCATATCTACGTCACCTGTTGCTTCGAATGCTTCGTTTAAGCTAAGATTTAATTTATCCATTATTCTCATGGCTTCAACTGGAAAGCTTGCCACAATCGGAAACATTTTTTCTTGCTCAATTTTAATGGTTGATAAGGAATGATACAATTTATCAAAAGCCCCTATTCGCTTGTTTCTTCCCCAAAGCCTAATATTTTCGAAACCGACAAAAAAAGCTTTAAAACTATTGTTGTAGGAGATATCATTAAAATGACCTAACGCAGAACATGGTTGCACATGCGCATTGAAATTTGGACTACCTTTGGTTGTAACTAGTCTCTCAAAATTTCTTAAACTTTCAGCTTGCTCAATCAAATAGCCTTGGAAAATAAAGTAATTTCTTCGAACAATTTCTCTTACGGCTTTTCTTTCCCTATATCTCGCTACCCCTTTAATTGTTTCATTAATTACAATACCTAGGCAAAAAACAGTCAACGATACAATAATAGTTGCGGTAGGTGTCTTTTCAATTCCTAGGTATTTGGATAGCCAGTTAATAAATTCACTCATAACATAATTTTAGTTTTAATGTTTTCAGCAAAAAATTTCAGCGCCCTATATTGATTTTCTGGCAGCACCGTGCCTGACATCTCTTTGATATTAACAATGGCCTTGTCTAAAGTATTGCTAGGAAATAGCATTTCAGTACTTCGACCACTCAAAGCCCCAACTTTATCTTCTGTTTCATACATATAAAAGTTGCTAGCTATAAAACTTAAAACTTGAGGATTAGAGATATTATTATTTAGCTGCTCCAAATATAAATCAGGAAGATGACAAGCAAGTGAATGAATGAAATGTTGCTCAATCCAATCTGCCATTCCTTCTCTGATCTTCAAAAAATAAAAGCCATGTTGGCTGTTCAAATAATCTATGAAATATTTAGTCAGAGGAGTTAAATGGAGCATAATTTGACCTTTATCATCATGGTTAGGTGATGGTATTTGTTTTAATAAAATAAAATGGGTGATAATCATTTTTATTTTATTAGAGTCACTAGACGTCATCATTAGATTTCTGACAGCCTCCCTTGAGCTCTCATAAGTATCTGAAAACAAATTTATAAACTTGAAATACACATCAATGATTAAAGCTTTAAAATCAGCTGGTATTTTATAGGCGAGGCTTTCCCAAAAACCAGTGTATTTACGAAAAATACCTAGATCATTTAACAATAACTTTTGCTCCTCATTCATACTCTTAACTTTCTGCAAGAAGTTCATCATTTTACCTTCACGATAAATTTGCCTCATAATAGACTGCTTATCCGATTCCTCAGCAAAGAAACTGGAAAAGGTTTCTTCAGAAATATCAGAATGCGGTATACTCAAGGAAAAGTATCTCTCAAAATATGATCTATTCCGAAGTCTTTTGTCTGAAATTGACTCGGCTTTGTTTTTTTGTGCTAAAAATAAAAAGTTCAATATAGCGTTAGTGGTTTCATTCCTATATTTACTTAGGAAGCTTTCATCAATGTCGATAGACATCCATATTTGCTTTCTATTGATAAGTGGCACGTCGACATAAAGATCATTATATGCCTTATTGTCGAAAGTTCTAATTGCTTCGACCAATAGAAAATCTTTTAGATCAATATCTGCACCGATATTTGGCAAGCTGAATACGAGATTATTAAAGTATCTGTTTATACTTCGAATGGATTTAAAATATTCGTTAAATCCGTACAGTTTCCAAATTGACATTAACTCGGGCAGGTTAATATCTATATTCAACTGAGCAGTAATTATTTCTAGTCTCTCAAAGAATATATCACGCAATTGGTCTTTTAAAATCGCCGGGATAGCAAAATCAATTTGTATAATTTTTTCTAAATATTTCTCTCCATCAAAATTATATTCATTTGCTAGCGCATTTATAACCACTTCCTTGTCATATGCAATAACAAAAACAGTATTTAATAGATTAAAATTAACTTTCAAGACTTTAAACAAAGTCGTTATTTCCTTTGGAGTTAGCCTATCTAAGTCATCAATTAATATAAATAACTTGACGGAATTTTCATCAAGTAAAGCATTAACTTCTTTCTTAATATCCTCTAAGGTGATTTCTGTGTTTAAATACTCATCAAGCCCTTCATACAAATTTTTTACTACTGGGTGTATATTCTTTAAGAATTGTGTTTTTTTGAGATATTTTAAATATTCTTTAATCTTTGAATCAGCTTTTCGAACTTCACTTTTAAAGCCAAACTCACTTACTGTTTGTAATATTTTTTCAAGAAATTTTCGTTCTATATCGTCTTCTCCAGAGTTGCCCCAAGAATTAAATCTAAGAACTTTGAACTTACTATTATTTTTACTGTACTGTTCAATTATTTCATTATTAATATACTCTAAAAGCGTAGATTTCCCGCACCCCCAACTACCAGATATTCCCACAACTATTCCGTCGTGTTTATCGTGAAAAGACTGTTGTAGACTATAGACTATTTGCTTTGCGAACCTCTTTCTACCTAATAAATCTTGAGAAGTTTTTGAATCTGTAACTAGCATAGACTAATATTTAAACACCTCTCCCCTATGCCACTCCAAAGCTTCCCGTGCTGGGTAGTGGTTTTGTTGTTGAGGTAATATGATTTTTTTTTCCTTTCAGCGATACAAGCGCATAAGGATGGTCTTTATCTTCTGTTAAATGTTCAGATACTAAGATGCGGTAATTATCATCTATACTGAGCAAGCCACGATCAAAAGCACGGTGCATGTTGGGGCAAAGGGCAATGCCATTGGTAACGCTATCGTTTTGCGTGCGGCTAAAAGGCACAATGTGGCAGGCATCTGTAAAGCTATGTTTGTACATACTGCTGAGGCTCATGCCTGTGAAGCTGCATTGTTGTTGGTAGAGTTTGGGCACTAGGCGTTTAAACAGTCCATTGCGCACAAAAACATCTTCTTCGGTGTATTTACTAATGTGCTTTAATTTGGCTTGAGGTTCTTCGAGCAAATCGGAAGTTTGATCGTTAAGGTAGCCCTGTCCCTGCTGCTTGGCATTGAGCAGGTTATTTTTGGTTGCTGCGAAATAGGTATCTAGCAGAACTTGCCTTAAATAGGTTCGGCTTACGGCATCATTTAACAAGAGCCATAGCTCGGTAGCGAGGTAGCCATATTCGCAAACGCTGGCCAATACACTTACAGATTTGATGTGGGCATTGATTTGGCAGCCGGGCATAGGCTGTAAAAACCAATAGCCTTGGCCTTCTACCCTTTCGTTTTGTAGGTAGTAGAATGGTTGGGTAAAATCTTCTTGGAGTGCGGTGTTAACCAACAACAACCAGTTCTCTTTGAAAGTGCCTACCAGTTGGGCATCTACCAATACTCGGTTATCGGTTACGATGCCTTTTTCGATAAGTTCGATGAGGGTTAACAGCAAAATAGGTTTATGCGGTGCCGCACCGTATTTGGTACCACCTCGTTTGAGTTTGGCAAAAGCTTTAGCGTATGTGGAAAGCGTTGGGTTGAGCAAGTTAATTTTTGTTAGCAAAAACTAATATACAACCTGCGTACGACAAAAACAAAAGTATAAAACATGTCAAGTTGTGAAGACAACCTATAGTAATTAGCTAATAAAATACTGGTTTTCAAGTATTTCATCAACAATTCAATTACTATAATTTTGAGTAGTTAAGCATATGTAAATTAGTTATAACAGAATGATATGAAAAAGTTATTAGCGATAATTTTTTATTTCCCATTGATTTGCGCAGCTCAAAAACTAGAGCTGAATTTCAATGGAAAAACCTTCAAATTAGAAAATGGCAAAGCAACGGAATTAAAAGTGAGTGAGCCGACTAGCGCAGACCAAACATTCTTTTTAAATTTTAAAGTGGAGGATAATAATGATCAAAAGAAAATTGTCTATAAATTTCAGGACAGGAACGATGGCACAGCAAGTATAAACAAAGATTATGTTTATACAGACAATTCCTTAACTACTAAAACCATTGATAAGAATATTTCTGCTGCCTTTACCATAAGCGTAAGATTATTGGCAGACATCATTCCAGAAGTTGACGAATATATTAACTTGAGCGTATTTCAGGAAATTGATGGGGAGATCATTACCTACCCAATAAAGCTTGTGATTAGTGACGCTACCGACCCATCTAAAGCTAAAGCAGATACAGCCAAATGGGAACTTAGAATTGTAACAGGTAGTAACTTTGATTTTTTTGAAGCACCTACGTTTAAAAATTTTGCTGGCCAGATTAATCTTTTCGTTCCTAACATTTGGAACGATCTTAAACTTTTTAAATCAAAAACAAAATTGGGCTTCCAATTTGGAATTTATAATTTTAGATATTTCGAGGCAGATAGTAGTAAAGGCTATACAAGAAGAGAGAGGTATCTTGAAAAACCTAATATAAGTAGTTTAGAAGTAGGGTCTAAATATATAGAGGAAACATACGCCTTGGACACGAAGACCGATCAGAATTTATGGGGATGGTATTTAAACCCGATGATTGCGATAGATGAGTCAAATTGGTTCTCAGTTTACCTCAACCTACATCTGGAAGGTATGGTAAGAACCACAACAGTTAAGCCTACCAAAGCGAACCGTAGGATTGATACGTTGACGGTAACCCAAGCTGATATTACACAGAACATTACACTTAACAGAATACCCATCCAACAGCGTCAATATAGTAAAAACGTAAGCTATGAAAGTTATTTAGGTTTGGGGCTTCCGCTTAGGTTAAATGTAAAGGAAAAAAAATTTGCCTTTAACGCGGACCCGACCTTGGGCGCCGCATTTTTTGACAACACATTCAGCAAAACAGTAGTTGAAAATGGGATAATCAGGCAGCTTTTCACTACGAAGAGGAAAACCACACCATTTTTTCTTTTTAAGGGTCAGCTACTCACCAAAGTTGCTCCCGTTGATCTTGCATTGGGTTGGGAGTTGAGAAAGGTGATAAATTATGATACGTACTTAGCGATGTATCTGGGCGCAACACTATCCTTAGATAAATTGAAGAAATGATAATTTTACCTGATACAGTAAGTTAGTTTAATTTATTTAGCTCCTTCAGTTTTTCCTCAATAGGGGCAAAATAAACATCGTGGTCTATATGGGCACTGCTGGGTTGCGGGAAACGTTTAATTTTACCCTCGTCATTTAGCTCAAACCTCCCTATATCTTTACCATCTAGGTTGATATGAAAGTGCAATCCGCTCTTTGTGACAATCACATGCGCTAATTTCTCGTTAATCAGCACATCAACGATGATTTTTTCACCTTTATTAGGTGGCGAGCTAATGGAAATTGGAGCCTGTTGACTAGGCTCGTTACTGCTTTGCTCCGTTTTTATCACAGAACCTTTGTAAGCATCGTCGCTTAATGAATCATAACCTTGAGTACCTGTATTGTCTAACCCGTCTTGAGGAGAAGGTTGTCCGGTAATTTTATGAGTTGTATTTTCCATACTTTATGTTTTAGCTATCTGCTTAACAAATGAGCAGTAAATATGTTTAGTTGGGGTATTTGAGCGTTGTTTACTCGATGATTTGCTTCCCGAAGTGTCGGGATTAGTTTTGCAAACTCAACATTCTGCCCGGCGGTTTTAACCCGGGGCTAATGGGTGGGTTAATAGATCCTTCGCTGCACTCTGGATGACAGGGCGTAGAGCGTATAATTAAATACTACCGCATTAAGATCCCAGACTAAATCTGGGATGACGGCAATAGGAAAGGATGACGATAACATCATGAGGACAGATGATGAACGATGAGCAGATGATCGGTTTATTTCCCGAAGTGTCGGGATTTACGTTGTAGAGCCCTTCGGGGTTTAGCTTTGCAAACTCAACATTCAGCCCTGCGGTTTTAAACCGGGGCTAATGGGTGGTTAGCTCAACACTGGAAGTTCTACCAAAAAGATGGTGCCTATAATGTGATTAGGTTCATGCCATATCTTACCTCCGTGTGCCTCGATGAGTTGTTTGGCAACGGTTAGGCCAATACCATGGCTGGCCTCTCCCGCCGTACCAGTACGTCCAGTAGTTTCTTGAAGGATAAACAATTTCTCTGCAATTTCTGGAGGAATGCCAATGCCCTGATCTGCAACGCTAATTAAAGCGGTGTTTTCTTTGGCTTGTAGCTGTACAGTAACCATCCCTCCAATAGGACTAAATTTAATGGCATTATCTAACAGATTGCCCACTACCCGCCAAAGGTGTTCGGCATTTATCAATGCTTTTAGCGCCGATCCTTTTAACACCAATGACACTTGCTTTTCTTTAGCACGCGGGCGCAACTGCTCTACACAAAATTGCAACACTTGCAGTAGATCTTCTTCCTTACGCTCTACCTCCTGTTTAGCACCGGCATCGAGCATGTTTCCAACCAATGCTAAGCTTTGCTGGGAAGAACGAGATACGATCTGGAGCATTTTTCTCATCTCTTCTGACAAGTCTTCTTGTTCTAGTGTCATCTGCGAAAGCAATTGTATGGCCGAAAGAGGATTACGTAGGTCGTGTGCGGCAATGCGCACCATCCGCTTATTTTCTAGCCTGCTTTGCTCTAACACACGTAGCGCCTGTTCTAATCTGTTCACCTGTATGTTGCTACGTTTCAAGTTTTTCCACACCATCCATAAGATGATTCCGACTAATATCAATAGCAGCACTGCCGCCAGCAGATAGAATAACCTTAACTGACTGTCCCGTTTGCTGAGCTCCAAAGTATTTGACTGTGCCGCCAAACGGAATGAAGCCTCCATATCCGATCCAAGCGATTGGCCTTCTGTTATGGCTAGTGAATCGGCCTGCAATTGGTACCGCTTCCACAAGCCAAGCCCCAAAGCTGGATTTCCTTGCCGCTCTGCCAATTCTGCCTTAAGTCGCAACAATTCTAATTCTAGTTTTCTTTTGGCTCCATTCTCCGACTCAACTTGAGTAAGTCTTTTGGTTATTTGGTTCAAATGCTCCTCGGCCAGGTTTAAGCGTCCGCTTGCGAGATAAAGTTGTACCAATTTCTTTCTGGCCGTTAGGGCATCTTCTCTAGCATATCCCTTGCGATCGTTTAAAGCTACGCTCTGTAGTAGGTAGGGCTCTGCCGAAATGAGGTTGCCCATCTTTAAATAGGTTCCCCCAAGGTTACCATTAAACACTCCAAGTGCAGTTTCGATATAAGCAGCTCGATCTGGAAAGCGCAACCGACCCTTTTCAACATAGTTAATTCCTTGGCGATAAAAATAAAGGGCACTATCCACCCTACCAGCTTTCTCATAGCTTAGCGCAATATTGTTGTAGATAGATTGAGGTAAAACAAAACCAAGCTCGAAATCTACCAACTCGGAGCAAGTACGTTGCTCTGCAAGCGCCTGTTTAAAATACCCCACAGCCTGCAGGTATTGCTTTTGCCCGTAACGGATTAAACCTAGTCTGTTGGTAAAAACTGTCCATAAACAAGTGTCTAGCCGCTCTTTTGCTAAAGTTCGTCCGCGGTAATAATGTTCAAAAGCAGCGCTCCATTGTTTACGTCCACGCAGTACATCTCCCTGAGCGAACAAGGTATTAGAATAGGCTTCCGGGTAACGATCTTTGTAATCTTCTAGCATGAGCGCCATACTATCGGCATAGCGGCCTGCACGATCTAAATCTACTCGATAGTGCAAATAGAAATTATTTAGGAAGTTTAGTCTTTTCCAACGATCTATACTTCCCTGATTGGACATGCGCCCATAAGCAGAGTCTAAATAGGAAAGCGATTTAGAAAGTTCGCCAGCATTGAGGTAAGCATTGGCGCTGTCCAGAATAGTGTCCGAGACGGAAGATCTGCTTGCCATTTCGCTGTCGTGATTACGGCAAGCAAAAAACAACATTAAAAGGAAAGAAATGGATAAAGCAGGATAGCGAAGTATATAGATCGGCTTAGATGTGGGCATAAAATAGATGTTTTAGTGAGCTACAACTAATAAGAATGCAAATCGCCTGCCAAAATTTGCATGTATGGGATTAATTGGCCTTACAGGTCTATTGGGATTATGGTTGGTTCATTAGTTCATTGGTTTATTTGATAGTGTGATATAAGTCCTTGCCCTAACTTCCGAAAATACGGAATAGGTTATCGGGAATAGTTGGGATAAATTTTCGGAAGTGCGATGGGTACGGTTTGATTACTACCACTTTAAGACCCCCCAATCGAGTTGAGGATGACGTACTATGATGGTGGGTTTAGTTCCCGAAGCGTCGGGATTTACGTTGTAGAGCCCTTCGGGGTTTAGCCTTGCAAGCTGTAGATTTCGGTAAAAGTAACCACTCTATTTCGTTCCAAACTGACCAGCTCAACTAGTACTCAACTTTTTTTAGCA
>NZ_JBYFBY010000013.1:0-5794 GCF_057652195.1 Pedobacter sp. T50_32
TCAAATAAAAAACGCTTCTTGTGTTGTGTGTGGATATATTTTTTCTACCTTTGCACTCCGCTTCGGAGGAAGAGGGGGCTGGATGAAAAGCTAGAACAAACCGGAAAGAAAAAAGTTTTATTTTTCTTTTGGAAAAGGGAAAAGTTTTTCTACCTTTGCACTCCGCTTCGGAGGAAGGGGTTAAGGTTTGAAAGAGGGAAAGAGAGGTTGATGTGGCGGAGAGAGGCAAATAAAAAAAAATATTTCATTTTTTATTTGCGGAAGAGAAAAAGTTTCCTACCTTTGCAGTCCCAAACGAAACGGGAGCTGGCGAACGGAGTTCGAAAGCGAATAACAAAAGATTGAAACAATGAGCTACAAAACAGAGGCGGAACATTAAGACCGCCGAAACACAGTAGGGAATTGCAACATATAGAAGATCGCCGCGAGGTCGGATCGGAAAGTTCATTAAAGAGATATCATTTACAAAAGCGCAGCGAGGCGAAGATGTTTACTGTAAAGTACATACAGCCAAACTGTTTTCTTTAGGTCGGTTCTTACAGACAATACAATTAAGAACAGACAATCAATTTTAATTAATAGATAGTCAGTGTTCGAACTACAACATTTTACAATGGAGAGTTTGATCCTGGCTCAGGATGAACGCTAGCGGCAGGCCTAATACATGCAAGTCGAGGGGTAGAGCGGTGCTTGCACTGCTTGAGACCGGCGCACGGGTGCGTAACGCGTATGCAACCTACCCTTTTCTGGGGGATAGCCCGAAGAAATTCGGATTAATACCGCATAAGACCACATGATGGCATCATCGAGGGGTCAAACATTTATGGGAGAAGGATGGGCATGCGTGCCATTAGCTAGTTGGCGGGGTAACGGCCCACCAAGGCGACGATGGCTAGGGGATCTGAGAGGATGGCCCCCCACACTGGTACTGAGACACGGACCAGACTCCTACGGGAGGCAGCAGTAAGGAATATTGGTCAATGGAGGCAACTCTGAACCAGCCATGCCGCGTGCAGGAAGACGGCCCTCTGGGTTGTAAACTGCTTTTATTCGGGAATAAACCTAGATACGTGTATCTAGCTGAATGTACCGAAGGAATAAGGATCGGCTAACTCCGTGCCAGCAGCCGCGGTAATACGGAGGATCCAAGCGTTATCCGGATTTATTGGGTTTAAAGGGTGCGTAGGCGGCCTGTTAAGTCAGGGGTGAAAGACGGTAGCTCAACTATCGCAGTGCCCTTGATACTGATGGGCTTGAATGGACTAGAGGTAGGCGGAATGTGACAAGTAGCGGTGAAATGCATAGATATGTCACAGAACACCGATTGCGAAGGCAGCTTACTATGGTCCTATTGACGCTGAGGCACGAAAGCGTGGGGATCGAACAGGATTAGATACCCTGGTAGTCCACGCCCTAAACGATGAATACTCGCTGTTGGCGATACACAGTCAGCGGCTAAGCGAAAGCGTTAAGTATTCCACCTGGGGAGTACGCCCGCAAGGGTGAAACTCAAAGGAATTGACGGGGGCCCGCACAAGCGGAGGAGCATGTGGTTTAATTCGATGATACGCGAGGAACCTTACCCGGGCTTGAAAGTTAGTGAAGTTACCAGAGATGGTAGCGTCCTTCGGGACACGAAACTAGGTGCTGCATGGCTGTCGTCAGCTCGTGCCGTGAGGTGTTGGGTTAAGTCCCGCAACGAGCGCAACCCCTATGTTTAGTTGCCAGCACGTCATGGTGGGGACTCTAGACAGACTGCCTGTGCAAACAGAGAGGAAGGAGGGGACGACGTCAAGTCATCATGGCCCTTACGTCCGGGGCTACACACGTGCTACAATGGACGGTACAGAGGGCAGCTATACAGCAATGTAATGCCAATCTCAAAAAGCCGTTCACAGTTCGGATCGGGGTCTGCAACTCGACCCCGTGAAGTTGGATTCGCTAGTAATCGCGTATCAGCAATGACGCGGTGAATACGTTCCCGGGCCTTGTACACACCGCCCGTCAAGCCATGGAAGTTGGGGGTACCTAAAGTACGTAACCGCAAGGAGCGTCCTAGGGTAAAACCGATAACTGGGGCTAAGTCGTAACAAGGTAGCCGTACCGGAAGGTGCGGCTGGAATACCTCCTTTCTGGAGTGGGACCAACCACTCGCTGCGCACAAATGATACTATATAATATGGTATACGCTGTAAATGATACATATCTCAAGAAGAAAAAAAGAAACACCAAGAAGATGAAGCCGCAGGTCTTAACCGGCCACTGGGCAGGGGGATAGAGATGGCACATCGATATAGTCCCGTAGCTCAGCCTGGTTAGAGCACTACACTGATAATGTAGGGGTCTCCAGTTCAAATCTGGACGGGACTACGGATAAGTTTTTTTGGGGGATTAGCTCAGCTGGCTAGAGCGCCTGCCTTGCACGCAGGAGGTCAACGGTTCGACTCCGTTATTCTCCACCATCACCGGTGCCTGATACAAAAGGCATGTTTATAATAGGTGCGCAAGCATCCGGGATAGAAAGTTCTTTGACATATTGGAAGAAGTTAAAAAAGAAGAGCAAACAACAATAGGCGACTGTTGTGTTTGTGCTCACTTAGCTAACATGTAAATGATAGATAAGTATGAGACATCATGACAAGAGCAAAAAAAGCATACCTTGCGGCGCAAAAGGCGCAAGAGTAGAAGAAAGTAATAAAGAGTACACGGGGGATGCCTTGGCTCTCGGAGGCGATGAAGGACGTGATAAGCTGCGATAAGCACCGGGGATCTGCAAATGAGAATTGATCCGGTGATTTCCGAATGGGGAAACCCGGCTGGTTGAAGACCAGCCACAATAAGAGCGAACCTGCCGAACTGAAACATCTAAGTAAGCAGAGGAAGAGAAAATAACAATGATTTCCTGAGTAGTGGCGAGCGAAAGGGAAAGAGCCCAAACCACTTATGTTACGGCATATTTGGGGTTGTAGGACTGTGATGTGGTTACATTAACGTGAAGTGGAACGGGATGGGAAGCCCGGCAATATAGAGTGATAGCCTCGTACACGTAAGCAATAATGGCCTAACAGTATCCTGAGTACCGCGAGGTCGGAGACGCCTTGTGGGAATCTGCCGGCACCATCCGGTAAGGCTAAATACTCCCGAGAGACCGATAGTGAACCAGTACCGTGAGGGAAAGGTGAAAAGAACCCCGAACAGGGGAGTGAAATAGAACCTGAAACCGTGTACTTACAAGCGGTCGGAGCGTCCAGGTGGCGTGACGGCGTGCCTTTTGCATAATGAGCCTACGAGTTACTCTTCACTGGCAAGGTTAAGTGCTTTAGGCACGGATCCGAAGCGAAAGCGAGTCTGAACAGGGCGCATAGTCAGTGGAGGTAGACGCGAAACCTTGTGATCTACCCTTGGGCAGGTTGAAGTTGCGGTAACACGTAATGGAGGACCGAACCGATAAACGTTGAAAAGTTTCCGGATGACCTGAGGGTAGGGGTGAAAGGCTAATCAAACTGGGAAATAGCTCGTACTCCCCGAAATGTTTTTAGGAACAGCGTCGGTGTTGAGTTATATAGAGGTAGAGCTACTGATTGGGTGCGGGGGAGTCAAATCCTACCAAATCCAGACAAACTCCGAATGCTATATAATATAACCGGCAGTGAGGCTCAGGGTGCTAAGGTCCTGGGCCGAGAGGGAAAGAACCCAGACCATCAGCTAAGGTCCCTAAATTATAGTTAAGTTGAACTAACGAGGTGCGATTGCATAGACAGCTAGGATGTTGGCTTGGAAGCAGCCATTCATTTAAAGAGTGCGTAACAGCTCACTAGTCGAGCGATCGTGCATGGATAATAAACGGGCATCAAACTATATACCGAAGCTATGGGATTGAAATATATCGGTAGGGGAGCATTCTAGCGGCAGTGAAGTTGTAGCGTGAGCTATGGTGGAGCTTCTAGAAAAGCAAATGTAGGCATAAGTAACGATAAGGCGGGAGAGAAACCCGCCCACCGAAAGGATAAGGTTTCCTGATCAACGCTAATCGGATCAGGGTTAGTCGAGGCCTAAGGCGAACCCGAAGGGGGTAGTCGATGGACAACGGGTTAATATTCCCGTACCTTTTATAGATGCGATGTGGGGACGGAGTAGTGGAACTGCCGCGATCTGACGGAATAGATCGTTGAAGACAGTAGGTATACGCCCGGTAGGCAAATCCGCCGGGTGTGCTGAATGTCGATAGTACCGCGAGCCTTCGGGCAAGTGGATAGCGCAGGTAATCAGACTTCCAAGAAAAACCGCTAAGCTCCAGTCTATAAAAGCTCGTACCGCAAACCGACACAGGTATCCGGGATGAGAATTCTAAGGTGCTCGAGTGAATCATGGCTAAGGAACTCGGCAAAATGGCCCTGTAACTTCGGGAGAAGGGGCGCTCACAGCAATGTGAGCCGCAGTGAAAAGGCCCAGGCGACTGTTTAACAAAAACACATGGCTTTGCAAAATCGAAAGATGAGGTATAAGGCCTGACACCTGCCCGGTGCTGGAAGGTTAAGAGGGGATGTCAGCCGCAAGGCGAAGCATTGAATCGAAGCCCCAGTAAACGGCGGCCGTAACTATAACGGTCCTAAGGTAGCGAAATTCCTTGTCGGGTAAGTTCCGACCTGCACGAATGGTGTAACGATCTGGGCGCTGTCTCAGCCATGAGCTCGGTGAAATTGTGGTCCCGGTGAAGACGCCGGGTACCCGCAACGGGACGGAAAGACCCCATGCACCTTCACTACAGTTTAACATTGACATTGGGTACAGGATGTGTAGGATAGGTGGGAGGCTTTGAAGCGGCGTCGCTAGGCGTCGTGGAGCCAACGTTGAAATACCACCCTTTCTGTATTCGGTGTCTAACCCCGCCAAGCGGGGGACATTGTTTGATGGGTAGTTTGACTGGGGTGGTCGCCTCCAAAAAGGTAACGGAGGCTTTCAAAGGTAAGCTCAGTACGCTTGGTAACCGTACGGGGAGTGCAATAGCATAAGCTTGCTTGACTGTGAGGCATACAGGCCGATCAGGGTCGAAAGACGGATATAGTGATCCGGTGGTTCTGCATGGAAGGGCCATCGCTCAAAGGATAAAAGGTACGCTGGGGATAACAGGCTGATCTCCCCCAAGAGCTCATATCGACGGGGAGGTTTGGCACCTCGATGTCGGCTCGTCACATCCTGGGGCTGGAGAAGGTCCCAAGGGTTCGGCTGTTCGCCGATTAAAGTGGCACGCGAGCTGGGTTCAGAACGTCGCGAGACAGTTCGGTCCCTATCTGTTGTGGGCGTTGGAATCTTGAGTGGGGCTGACCTTAGTACGAGAGGACCGGGTTGGACTAGCCTCTAGTGAATCTGTTGTTCCGCCAGGGGCATTGCAGAGTAGCTACGCTGGGAATAGATAAGCGCTGAAAGCATCTAAGTGCGAAACTAGCCACGAGATGAGGATTCCATATAGGGTCGTAGCAGACTACTACGTTGATAGGCTACAGATGTAAAGGTGGCGACACCACAGTCGAGTAGTACTAATAGCCCGAGGCTTTCATCAAAGCAGACGTTGTTTGCTCTTCGGAAATAACTTCTTTCAATAATATGTCATTTATTATCAACTGATAATCTATAAAGATATTCAGGTGCCTATATCGATGGTGTCCACCTCTTCCCATTCCGAACAGAGAAGTTAAGCCCATCCGAGCCGATGGTACTGCGGTAACACGTGGGAGAGTAGGTCGGTGCCTAAACCTACAGCCCCCCTTCAGAAATGATCGGGGGCTTTTTTGTG
>NZ_JBYFBY010000014.1:0-2600 GCF_057652195.1 Pedobacter sp. T50_32
TGGAGATTTCGCTGAAATTGACCATCTGATTTCGGTTTAAGCTGACCACCTATTCCGCGGCAAACTGACCACCTCATTTCGGACTAAACTGACCAGTCCGATCTGGCAACAGATGCTATAGTTACACGCTATTTTTGGAGGATATATAACCCTTCCAAGATGGCCAACAACACTATTAGCATGAGCAAGATAAGACAGATCCTCAGGATGTACAGCCAAGGGCGCAGCAAGCTATCCATAGCTGTTCAGGTTGATGTTTCCAGGAATACGGCAAAGCGCTACTTCAGCGCATTTGATGCCAGCGGATGTACATTCGAACAGATTAACGCCCTAAACGACAAGGAACTAGAAGATTTCTTCGGAAAGAGCCGGGAGCGTCGGCCAGATAGCCGACTGCAGGCCCTTCAGCGCTGCTTTCCAAACATGGAC
Organism: Pedobacter sp. T50_32; assembly: GCF_057652195.1. Classification (NCBI taxonomy): domain Bacteria; kingdom Pseudomonadati; phylum Bacteroidota; class Sphingobacteriia; order Sphingobacteriales; family Sphingobacteriaceae; genus Pedobacter; species Pedobacter sp. T50_32. The sequence continues at coordinate 430 of NZ_JBYFBY010000014.1, forward strand.
AAGGAGCTCAAGCGTACGGGCGTTACCCGCCTGATGCTATGGGAATCATATCTGAGGGAGTTCCCGAAGGGGTTCCAGTACACACAGTTCTGCTTCTATTACAACCAGTGGAAGTCACGGGTAAACCCTGTAATGCACCTTGACCATAAGGCGGGCGACAAGCTATTCGTAGACTTTGCCGGCCAGAAACTCTCCATTGTAGATCCCCAGACTGGCGAAGAGATCCAGGTCGAGGTATTTGTCTCCATTCTCGGGGCCAGCCAGCTTACCTATGTAGAGGCTGTTGCCAGCCAGCAGAAAGAGGATTTCATCTCCGCCTGTGAGAATACCCTACACTATATTGGTGGCGTTCCGGCCGCAATAGTGCCAGACAACCTTAAGGCGGCAGTGACAAAGAGCAACAGGTACGAACCTACGCTCAACGAGACCTTTGCCGATTTTGCCGACCATTATGGAACAGCCATACTGCCGGCAAGGGCATACCGTCCCAGGGACAAGGCGCTTGTAGAGGGGGCCGTGAAGATTGTATATAGCCGCATCTATGCCCCTTTGCGGAAGCATATCTTCCACTCGCTGAAGGAACTTAACGAGGCTATCCTTGTTGCCCTGGAATCACATAATGCCCAACTTCTGAAGGGGCGCAACTACAGCAGGCGGCTACAGTTCGAGGAGATCGAAAGGGAGGCGCTCAGCCCCCTTCCCGTGCTCAGGTACGAGTTCAAGAAGCAGCACCATGCCACCGTTATGAAGAATGGGCATGTCAATCTTGGCCCGGATAAGCACTATTATAGTGTCCCCTTCCGCTTCATAGGCAAGAAGGTGAAGATGCTTTACTCCAGGTCAAGTGTGGAGATATTCTACCACTACGAACGCATAGCGATGCACAGACGTGCCAAGGCCCCCTACAGCTATACAACTGACAGGGACCATATGGCCACCTCACATCGGTTTGTTACCGAATGGACGCCGGATAGGTTCTTGGAATGGGCCTCCAGCATTGACGAGGATGTAAGGCTCTATATCCTCAAGGTACTTGACAGGAGGCAACATCCCGAGCAGGCATACAAATCGTGCATGGGCATACTGGGCTTTGCCAAGAAGGCTGGCGAACAGCGCCTGGTCAATGCCTGTAGAAGGGCCCTTGGCTTTGGCATATACAGCTATAAGACAATCCAGACCATACTTGAGCGAAACCTGGACCAATATGGCGAAAGCCTGTTCGCAGATGAACTGCCAATGCCATCACATGACAATATCCGTGGTGGAGACTATTATAAATAACCCTTAAACCATCGTAGAATATGAACACGAACACACTCGACAAGATGCGCAGGCTGAAGTTCTATGGAATGTTCCATGCCTTCAAGAGCAGCATAGAGACCGGCCAGACGACCGGGTACACCGCAGATGAGCTGTTGGCACAGCTGATAGAGGCCGAATGGGATGACCGTCAGAACAGAAAGATAGAGAGACAGATCCTTTATGCCAGATTCCGCTACAAGGCCTCCATAGAGGACCTCCATTACCATGTTGAAAGAAGCATAGACAGGAACCAGATAATGAGGCTGGCCGACTGCACTTTTATCGAAAGGTTCGAGAACCTGCTGATAACCGGGAGCACAGGGATAGGGAAAAGCTACCTTGCCTCGGCAATCGGCTATCAGGCCTGCATGATGGGTTACAAAGTTCTCTATGGCAGTACACCAAAGCTGTTCGCCAAACTGAAGATGGCAAAGGCCGACGGTTCCTATATAAAAGAGGTCTCAAGGATAGAAAAGCAGCAACTGCTCATCCTGGACGATTTCGGCATACAGCCATTTGATGCACAGAGCAGGGCCGCTCTGATGGAGATAATAGAAGATAGGCACGGAAAGACTTCCCTTATCATCACCTCACAGCTTCCGGTAAGCAAATGGCACGAGGTAATTGGAGAAAAGACAATTGCAGACGCAATATTGGACAGGATTGTACATGATGCGCACAGGATAGAACTGCAGGGAGAATCCATGAGAAAGAAAAGGAACCAGGCCCCAGAAAACAGTTTTCAATAAAATTACTTTTAAATCACTACTTTTGACACCGAATCTATAGCACCTGTTGCACAGGTTCGCCAGCAGTTTGGGTGGTCAGTTTGACACGGAATCCCATGGTCAGTTTCTCCGAAATATACA
>NZ_JBYFBY010000015.1:0-1026 GCF_057652195.1 Pedobacter sp. T50_32
AACGTTCTGCTTTCCCTCGGCTCCCCGGCCACGTGTACCCTTGCCTCGCTCGATTTCCTTACTGGCCACCGAAAAGTTAACGAATTCTTGCGGTTTCTTTCAGCGCCGCCAATACCGCCAGCCCGTCGCGCAAGGGGCGCGGCTCGTGTGTGCGGATGAAGTCAGCTCCACCTGCGGCGGCGGCAAGCTCTGCAGCGAGTGTCGCGGCCCCGACATCCCCCGGACCACGGCCTGTGAGCGCGCGCAGAAAGGATTTGCGCGAAACAGACAGAAGCACCGGCAAATCGAAGCGCAGCCGCAATTCATCGAACCGCGCCAGCACCGAGAGCGAGGTTTCGGGAGCAGCCCCCAGAAAAAACCCCATGCCGGGATCAAGGACAAGGCGGTTGCGTTTGATACCGGCACCCGTCAGCGCCGCGATGCGCGCGTCAAAGAACGCCGCAATGTGATCCATGATGTCGCCAGCGGGTGCCTCGCGCCGATCTGCCTGCCCGTCTTGCACCGAATGCATAACGACGAGTTTGGCAGATGATTTCGCCAATTGCGGATAGAACGCAGCGTCTGGAAAACCGCGAATATCATTGAGATAGGCCACACCACGCGACAAGGCATAGGCTTGCGTCGCGGGTTGATAACTGTCGAGCGAGACGGGAATGCCATCTGCCTTGAGCGCGTCCAGCACCGGCGCGATACGCGCGATTTCTGTGTCGGACGAAACAGGCGCGGCGTCGGGATTGCTGGATGCCGGACCGAGGTCGATCACATCTGCCCCCTCGGCCATCAGCTTACGCGCCTGCGCAATGGCTGCGTCTGGCGCCAGATACCGGCCTCCATCGGAGAAACTGTCCGAGGTTATGTTGACGATGCCGAAAATGATGAGCGATTTATTCATGGGGGCTTCTATAATAATACCTAAAATCCGCAGGTAGTTAATTAGGATGTTTAAAGATTCTGATTATCCGTTTATGCACCTGTTATATTCGCAATTACTAGTCTGTCAAAGAGTTTGTCTCCAAAATACCGTCT
>NZ_JBYFBY010000016.1:0-871 GCF_057652195.1 Pedobacter sp. T50_32
TATCCACACACAACACAAGAAGCGTTTTTTATTTGACACAAGGCACAACCAGCTGGAATACAATGAGAAAAAATGATTTAATCCATATATCTTATAGTGTGCAAATTTGACGTAGTTGTTTCAAATATGAAATTAACTAGTTATACCTTATTTATAGTTTTGGTTATGTAAACAGTGAGGACAGCAGATGAGTTATTAGTACATATCTCAAAATTTACGCCCTTTAGATGTAAAAGGATTTTAATTTTAAATCACCAGTCATCATTATTTTGATAAGTCATCAAGAATTAACTTAGTCTTTCATATAGCAAAAATCAACAAAACTTCACGCTCAAAACTAGAAATTGTTTCTTCAAATAATGACTAATAAATATTTTTCGTTTAAACTAAAAGTATTAATGATAGTAGGACTAGTATACGAGAAGCATCAGTGGAAGTAGAGCTAAACATATATGAGGAAGTAAATCTACAACCTTTTAAGCTTAAAGACAGATTGGAAAAGCAGGATAATTTAAAATGCTTCTATCCATTCTTTTAACCGAAACATTAAAGTATGGAAACTTTTCTTTAATAAAAAAGAGCTTTGTTTCGTAGTAATTATTGTCGGGCAAGCATATGATAATATTCACTGCATTTGACGTTGCTTATGCTATAGCCTGGAGATCTCCAGCTACACCGGCTACAGGATCCCACCTGCCCGGCACAGCGGCCATGCTGTTCCCCAATTTTTTTTGGTTCATATCTTCCTAGCAATGGCCGGTAAGGACACCACATTCCCGTGTTGTCCCCCTTCGTTACAGATGGGATTTCCGGGCACAAAAAAGCCCCCGATCATTTCTGAAGGGGGGCTGTAGGTTTAGGCACCGACCTA
>NZ_JBYFBY010000017.1:0-485 GCF_057652195.1 Pedobacter sp. T50_32
GCCGTATTTGATGCGGATTTTCCGCAGCACAGCCTGATGAAAATGAAAACCCGTGATTTGGCAATGGTAATGGAAAATGAGGCGTTGAAAAAACTGGCATATAAGCAGTTTACCACCATCAACAAAAAAGCCTATCCAATTATGCAGCACAAAGCGGATAGCGTACTCGATGCGGCGCACGAATTTGTAAACACTTCTCCCGTTCCGCTTGATGTTCTGTTCTTCGACCTGCCCGGAACCGTGAACACGCCCGGTATCCTGAAAGCACTGGCAGGTATAATTTTATTTCTTTTTTGCACTCTTAGCTTTTTCTATCTCCCTAAGTCTCTGTTGCTCTTGCGGTGTATTCAACTTAACCTCATTAAATAAAAGATTGAAAAGGCTACCATTTATTTGCAGAGTGGCTAGTGTATATTTCGGAGAAACTGACCATGGGATTCCGTGTCAAACTGACCACCCAAACTGCTGGCGAACCTGTGCAACAG
>NZ_JBYFBY010000018.1:0-440 GCF_057652195.1 Pedobacter sp. T50_32
GTTGGGGGTTATACTGAAAGTGGCCACCTTTTTTTACATCAAAGTGGCCACCTGTTACGCTCCAAAATGGTCACCTGATTTCGCTTGAAAGTGACCATTTGGCTGATTTTAAGGGCTTTTGATTGTTAGAAATAGTGTTCTGGATTGATAGCTTGCTTACATGGTTTTGATGCCTTACGGTGCCTTAAAACTCTCTGAAATCAAAAGATTGTGGCCTGTCTGGATGCCATTAGGTTTTTCCCTAAGATTTTGTGATTTATCGTAATCAATCATGTCTTTTGCGTAGCAAAAGCAGTTTTGAGACGTTTATTATCGGAAGGTCCGTAGCACGGAAAGTAGATGCCTTGAATTATTTGTAAGGTGTGCTAAAAAAAGTTGAGTACTAGTTGAGCTGGTCAGTTTGGAACGAAATAGAGTGGTTACTTTTACCGAAATCTACA
>NZ_JBYFBY010000019.1:0-408 GCF_057652195.1 Pedobacter sp. T50_32
TTCTGATTATCCGTTTATGCACCTGTTATATTCGCAATTACTAGTCTGTCAAAGAGTTTGTCTCCAAAATACCGTCTGTTTAATTTGTAAATAAACTCGTTGAGATACAACTGTAAGTATTTCCTTTTGATTTTATGGTAGTTGCCCAGCAATGTCCGTTTTGCATTACTGATTGCGATATGCACCCATTTGAGTGTTTCCTTGGTGGTTTTGGCGTCTGATTTCTCGGTGACGTGCAATTCCACCAGATCGGAGATGTCAACGTAAGAAGTGCTTTTGTCCGAAAATACGATGGCATCATCCTCCATGCAGTCCCTGACCACGCCGTTGATTCCTTCACTTTGATGGCTATCCAGTACCCTGGCCTTGAAATAACGCACATGCTTCTCCTTTTTGCCCGTTTCGATA
>NZ_JBYFBY010000020.1:0-346 GCF_057652195.1 Pedobacter sp. T50_32
CAATATGAAATATGGACACAAGAAGGTAAAATAGACAGATTGATGACTAATTCCATCAAACTGATACAGATCAATTCAGATGAGAAAAATGGGCAGCTTATCGCAGATCGGTATTTTGGCATACACCAAGCACTTGTAAAAAATCCGTTCTAAGATTTTGCCTTGGCAACTCTTGTCCTCAGTCACCTGAAATTAATCCACAATCTTGCAAAAGATGATAATATGTCTGCTGCGAAAATTGCAAAGGTAATCCGATCGATAGATTCTAGGTTGGATTCCATCACTTGGAAAGAGATTCAGCAAATATTGAACGAACTAGTTCTTTTGCCAGCATTAAAACTTGCTT
>NZ_JBYFBY010000021.1:0-333 GCF_057652195.1 Pedobacter sp. T50_32
TAGGCCGGTCGTCGTGCTTGGGACTTGTTGTACGAAGCGAGTGGTTAGTTATGCATAATGTATTCCCTCTCCTTTTTAAGGAGGACTTGTCCCGACTATTCGGGAGGGTTAGGGTGAGGTTTGTTCCAGTGTTTACCTGCTTTCCTGCATCGTCATTCTAAGCATCCTGTCATCCAGAGCTGGTCGAAGGATCTATTATCCAAATTAGCCTCTAGATTCTAAAGGAGCAAGGCGATAAATGACGTATGCTTTAATCAACCCCTCTCTGCATTTGGCATCTCTCCCCGCCAGTTGGCGGGAGAGAATTGTGCTTGGGATAGTTTGTTTCAATTT
>NZ_JBYFBY010000022.1:0-324 GCF_057652195.1 Pedobacter sp. T50_32
AACCTAGATACGTGTATCTAGCTGAATGTACCGAAGGAATACGGATCGGCTAACTCCGTGCCAGCAGCCGCGGTACTACGGAGGATCCAAGCGTTATCCGGATTTCGTGGGTTTAAAGGGTGCGTAGGCGGCCTGTTAAGTCAGGGGTGAAAGACGGTAGCTCAACTATCGCAGTGCCCTTGATACTGAGGGGCTTGAATGGACTAGAGGTAGGCGGAATGTGACAAGTAGCGGTGAAATGCATAGATATGTCCCAGAACACCGATTGCGAAGGCAGCTTACTATGGTCCTATTGACGCTGAGGCACGAAAGCGTGGGGATCGA
>NZ_JBYFBY010000023.1:0-279 GCF_057652195.1 Pedobacter sp. T50_32
GCAGATGGAGGTCTTGCGGGCATAGCTGTCGGCCTGCCCCTCCTCGTCGAAGGCCATCACCACCACCGCGGCGCCATAGGCGCGCACCAGTCGCGCCTTCTCGATGAAGGCCGCCTCGCCCTCCTTGAGGGAGATGGAATTGACGATGCCCTTGCCCTGCAGGCGCTTCAGCCCCTGCTCGATGATCTCCCACTTGGAACTGTCGACCATCACCGGCACCTTGGCGATATCCGGCTCGGCGGCGACGAGGTTGAGGAAGGTGATCATGGCGGCCTCGCT
>NZ_JBYFBY010000024.1:0-259 GCF_057652195.1 Pedobacter sp. T50_32
ATATAATCTGTAATGATCGACACCTCATCCATAGTTAACTCTTTAACACCATAACTGATGTTTAAAAGGATATATCTTGCACCTTCAATCTCATTATCTTTTAATAATGGATATGCTAATGCACCTTCTACTGCAGCTAAAGCACGGTTATCGCCATCGGCAGCATAACTACCCAAGATACAAACACCACTTTCGTTCATTACAGTTTTCACATCTTTAAAATCGACGTTGATAAAACATGGAACAGTAATGATCTCTG
>NZ_JBYFBY010000025.1:0-257 GCF_057652195.1 Pedobacter sp. T50_32
CCAGCAGCCCCTAAAAAAACGGCTACCATAGAAGGCGATGGTGAATTCAATGTTGCTGCAAGTCCTTCTGTTTTTTCTTACGCCTTTGGCGGAACTACCGTAAATGGAAAACTAAACGGCGGGGGAGAAAAGATTGTTCTTAAATCTACTTACGGTAAAATCTATTTACGGAAATAAAATAAAACAAACTATAATTTAAAGACAGAAACTATTGATAGCTGGCTGTTTAATATTATTGCAGCTATATGAGAAAATTT
>NZ_JBYFBY010000026.1:0-253 GCF_057652195.1 Pedobacter sp. T50_32
CAAATAGAGATCATTTGCAGATGCTACAGCCTTTTTTAGCTCTGCAACATCCAGCGATTTGAGGTGGTAGGACGGTTGAAAATTGTGCATAGCTGAAAACTTTGTAGAAACCTCTTCATAGCCTTTAATGATTCTAATTTGTTAATTTTAGAATGCTGAATGTTGTACAGCATTTTCTACCAAGCTGTTATTCTTAAGTTCGGCTCGGTTAAATATGGGTTCGGTAAGTCAGCCGAGGAAACATTTAGAGAGC
>NZ_JBYFBY010000027.1:0-246 GCF_057652195.1 Pedobacter sp. T50_32
GTTTTTGCCTGGTGTTTAAGGCGGACAGTGGATATAACTGCCATAAATTTTGTGTTTGGATGAAGTTTTGGCTTATGTTGATTGGATTACATGTTGGAGGTTGACGCTTTGTAGTGGTTCAGGGTGGTTTGCTGGTTTTTTAGATGATGAATTGGCAAAGGTTGTTTTTGCTGATTTAAATTTTTGCTTTTCTGTCAGTTGTGCCGTTTGAGGATCTGATCATTATACCGAATATGGTTATCGTAT
>NZ_JBYFBY010000028.1:0-245 GCF_057652195.1 Pedobacter sp. T50_32
TTAGGTTCTAAAGCAAAACCAAACTTGTATTGGGTTAACCAATTAGCTATGATGTATGATGAATTGAAAGATCCTTCATTACGTAAAGAAGTTGAGGCTTTGAAAAACCGTGTTGCTAACGTTGAAAAATCAGTTGATTATTTGAAAAAAGATAGCGATGGAGATGGTGTTGCTGATATGTTTGACAAAGAGCATAATTAAGCTACAGGTGCTGTAGTTGATGGTTCAGGTCGTACAATAAAATT
>NZ_JBYFBY010000029.1:0-245 GCF_057652195.1 Pedobacter sp. T50_32
TAGTAAACAATTTTCTTTCAGTATTGTCAGTAGAGGTATAAACCAATTGTTGGTCATAAATATAAATAATGGAAGTTCGGCGCTTAAAACCGATATGGGTAAGGTTTAGCAGTTCGGAAATTTAACTTGGTCACCTAATGGAAAAGACATTTCTTTTTCGGGAATGTTAGAAGGTCAAAGTGATATATTTTCTTATAAATTCGATACTAAACAAGTTACCCAAATTACGGATGACGAACACTCCG
>NZ_JBYFBY010000030.1:0-244 GCF_057652195.1 Pedobacter sp. T50_32
GTCGTGTTTGAAGCTGTCCCAAAATATGTGATAATCTGCAACGATTAGAATTGAAATTGTCACTACAAACCAGTTTCTTTTAAATTGTTCTTTCCAATCAAACTGTTTAAATGCGAAAAATCTTGTCTTTAAAATTGTCGGCAGATTGTAGAATAAACTGTACCGAACAATGTTGTGAAAAATGAATGCAAGCAAAAGTCATAACGGAAAGTCGAACCAAAAAAGTCCGTCAATTGTATGGCTG
>NZ_JBYFBY010000031.1:0-244 GCF_057652195.1 Pedobacter sp. T50_32
TTTTCGACTATTAATTCGTTAATGCATTTTTGCTTTAGTTCTTTGTGAAATTGAGATTTGGAACAACGTATTTATTCAGTTTAACCGTTTGTAAGATGGTTCGTTAAAGCCGCTTCCAAACATACACTTATATACTGGATTGGGTTTTGTGCGTTTGGTACGTGTGTTACATTGTAAAACTTCTAACTATGATTCTGATGTTTTTACACCACTCATCATCTTTATTGCAGTAAAATCTGGATTT
>NZ_JBYFBY010000032.1:0-240 GCF_057652195.1 Pedobacter sp. T50_32
TTTGCTGTACGCATTTGCTTATACACCACTGAAGAGAATATCGCCTATAGCAGTTTTTGTTGGCGCAATTCCTGGAGCAGTGCCACCTATAATTGGCTATTTTGCTGGTTTGGGAAATGAAGGCATCCATTTCGTATTACCTAAGGATAGTCCAGAGATAGTTTTGCAATTCGCATTAATTTTGTTTTTGATCCAGTTTGTATGGCTATTCCCACATTTTTGGTCTATTGATTGGGTATT
>NZ_JBYFBY010000033.1:0-238 GCF_057652195.1 Pedobacter sp. T50_32
CGTAGGTGGCAGAATACAACAGATAAAGTGGCGCCTTTTTATATTGCGTAGTAATTGCAGGATCAAGCGCATGCATAATACCATAGATACGGTTAACCTCTTGATAAGCTGTAGGACTGTAATTACTATTGTCAATAATTGTTTGGATATAACTCAGGCAAGCTGTATTTTGCTTTGACATATTTTTGAAATCTTCGGACTGGTTTTTATTTTTTATTTTTGTACCAAAAACGCCCAT
>NZ_JBYFBY010000034.1:0-238 GCF_057652195.1 Pedobacter sp. T50_32
CTTCGACATTACGTTTTCTAAAGAACCATTCGATACTTATCAATAATAAGATAGCATCAAAAATACATTTTAGATTAATCATTTCCTCGTACCGTCTGTATTCGTAGGTAATCGTTTTTACCTGACCGCTCTTTTACAAATCATAGGATATGCTTAATAAGTTAGCTGGCATTTACATTTTACCCAGCGTTTGTTGAGCTATGTTATTTAATAATTGATGATTTGCTGTAGTTTGCTG
>NZ_JBYFBY010000035.1:0-237 GCF_057652195.1 Pedobacter sp. T50_32
TTTTTCTATATTTGGGTTTTGGACTATTTTCCTTCCTGTATATTGTTTTTCGGACTTCACGTCTAGACTTGAATTTTTGATTATTTTTGATTTTATTGTTTTTATTTTAGCATATGTTTTTTTTTTTGTTTGTATCTATTTAAAATCATCTTATCTTATATTTGAGAAATGTTGTTTATTTTACTTTTAGATTATTGATTACGTTTGAGATTTTTCTAACTTTTTTTTTATTTATGT
>NZ_JBYFBY010000036.1:0-237 GCF_057652195.1 Pedobacter sp. T50_32
TAATTTTCTTGTTACTTGTTTAGTGCTTTGTATTTGTCTTATTTTGAAAGCTTATCCTGTTACAATATTTTTTAGTTGCATTTTTAATCTTCATTTTCATTATTATCTACATTAACATTTTGTTTTATTTTTTTTACTTGTTATATGTATTCTTATTTTTAATGGTTTAGTGGTTTATTTGTATTGTGGTTTTTTGTGTTGTTTTTGAATAGTTGTTTGGATTTTATATTTGTTTTA
>NZ_JBYFBY010000037.1:0-236 GCF_057652195.1 Pedobacter sp. T50_32
CTTTCCTAGATTTTTCTGTTTAGATGTTGAAGGAGTAGTTGGTGACTAAGCGTCAGATTGTGAATCTATTTTTACGTAATTCATAAACCTCTCAGCTACAGAAATACCATTAATATGAATATTTTGCATAAATTCAAAGATATTGTTTATTTTTTTGACTAAAGATTATACTTTTGTATAGCAAGAACATCATTTATAATAACTTGAAAAAACGTTACTTCGATATAATACTTGTA
>NZ_JBYFBY010000038.1:0-236 GCF_057652195.1 Pedobacter sp. T50_32
AATACCTATATATTGAATAAGCAGAAAGCCGTAACACTGAAACTTAATTAAAAATGGAAACATTAGTTATTTATCAAGTTGAAAATCGCATTTCTGAAATTATTATTAATAGACCCGATAAAAGAAATGCCCTAGATCCAATTTTAATTGAGCTGCTAACTGCCAATTTATTAAGAGCAGATGGTGATGAAAATGTTAAAACGATAGTATTAAAAGCCAATGGCGATGTTTTTAGT
>NZ_JBYFBY010000039.1:0-234 GCF_057652195.1 Pedobacter sp. T50_32
TCTCAAATACAGTATCGAGGAGCGAAAGGTGCTTTCAAACGAAATCCATCATCATACGCATAGAGAGATTATAATGGATGTATTTCATCTGGAAGATATGAAAAGCCTAGTATTCCGTGAAGGACAGCGCTACAGGAACACTCCAGTAGAGTACGTCGATCTGGACAGGATAAAATAACACGTCACTGTGTTTTCATCGATAATCTCGACCGACTGGGTGTGATCTAACGAACG
>NZ_JBYFBY010000040.1:0-234 GCF_057652195.1 Pedobacter sp. T50_32
GCGAAAGTCTTCCGAATGTACACGATGGAGGTTGGGTTGGCAAAAATATTTTTGAGCCTAAAATTTCAATCAATAAACAATTTGTGGGCTCTGGCTTTTTTGTTGGCGATAGTTATTTACGTGTAGATAAAAGTCATTTTTTCAGTTTGTACAAGTGTGATCAAAAAACCGAATTTGGTATTCACGATTCTGATAGACAACGTTATTACCGCAAAGTTTATTTTGAGCCAGAAG
>NZ_JBYFBY010000041.1:0-233 GCF_057652195.1 Pedobacter sp. T50_32
CGCTCCCGATCTGCTCACAACCCCCCAAAGGTTGTCCGTTAAGCGCGGTGAGGTAGACCAGTTCATCAGCATTGCCCTTACGCTGTGCAACACCTAATTTCATTTCTTCGATAAACCAAATGTTACCTTCTGCATCGTACTTTAAATAGCGTATATCTTTATTCCCAAAAATTGGATTTAAAAGGCTTGAGGGTTCAAAACGATCTTGTTGAGCATTGTACTCGTTAACCCCT
>NZ_JBYFBY010000042.1:0-232 GCF_057652195.1 Pedobacter sp. T50_32
TACATATTTAGACATGCAAGTGCTTGGGATAGTGGTGACAATGTTTATCTGTTGATATTTGATGATATCTTATTGCTTAAGGCCGAGGCATTGAATGAACTAGATAGAATCCCTGAAGCATTGGCTCCGTTAAACATGGTTCGTAATCGTGTATATCTCGGAGGGATTAAAACAACAGATAAAATAACGTTAAGTGACTTTATCCTAAATGAAAGAAGGTTAGAGCTCGCCT
>NZ_JBYFBY010000043.1:0-232 GCF_057652195.1 Pedobacter sp. T50_32
TTTGCCTAAATATTCGCCATCTTCTTGAAAATGGGCTTTGTGTTTGGTGGTTATTTGTACTTAAGATGCTTGAAAACTTTCTATTTTTTTGGGGTTCCAAGGAAGTTTACTCACCCAAATTTTAAGAATTTACATTACTGCATATTCTTTAATTAAGATAATATCAAAATCATCAACGTCTAATTTACCATTGTGGTTGATGTTAAAACCAGTACCGAATTTAGTTGCATTG
>NZ_JBYFBY010000044.1:0-232 GCF_057652195.1 Pedobacter sp. T50_32
GCAACATCTATAATTATTTTATTTATTTTTGGTGTAAAAGCTGTATTAAGTGTCATTGGTGTAGATGTGCAGTCTTTTGCAATTGCATGTTCATTAGTAATCTTCATTATTGCGATGGAATTGGTTTTAGGTATCCATTTTTTTAGAGACGAAGAACCCTAAACAGTTTCTATTGTACCCCTAGCTTTTCCTATAATTGCTGGCGCTGGAACTTTAACCACACTCCTATCCT
>NZ_JBYFBY010000045.1:0-231 GCF_057652195.1 Pedobacter sp. T50_32
TATGAATTATTTTCGGCCTATGGTTTTACGCTTCGAGTTGATAACATTTTAATATATTTTGTGCTAAAGCGTAAAGATTAATTTTTATTGCAACCTAAATATCTGTTCTGTATTTTTGAGCTTGGTTTTTTGGTTGCCTGATGTTGATATTGTATTCCCTACCCCGGAATTAGCCGACGAAGTTGGTTTGCTTGCTTTTGGCGGTGACCTCAGCGCTGAGCGATTAATTCT
>NZ_JBYFBY010000046.1:0-230 GCF_057652195.1 Pedobacter sp. T50_32
ACCAAGCCTAGCAGATCGCCGAAAAAGCCGAAGATGAATAGCGATATGCGAAAGTGCATGGCAAGATGGCAATGCTAGAATTAAAGCAAAAGCAATATTATTCAGCCATTGAATTATTAGAAAAGGATATAGTGATATCTCAAAAGGTTAATAATATCCATAATAACATTTTTGAACTTGTAATTTTGGGCAAAGTCAATTTGGCAAATAATAACATCACAAATGCAAAT
>NZ_JBYFBY010000047.1:0-229 GCF_057652195.1 Pedobacter sp. T50_32
ATGCAAAAAAATTAATCGACGAGTCTGGATTGAAATTTTACTCAGCATTTTTGTTGAAAGAAGCTGCAGATTTAGTTTAAGAAGTTTTAGCTAAATAGTAAGAAAGTTTTTTCCGCAAGCCGGAAAGATATATCTTATAAAAAGGCAAGTTGAGCAATCAGCTGGTTTTTTTTTGTTTTGTGGCGTCATCTCGACCGTAGCGTAGAGATCTTTGAGCGTTTCTTTTTTT
>NZ_JBYFBY010000048.1:0-229 GCF_057652195.1 Pedobacter sp. T50_32
AAAAAATATTCATAATTATTATGAGTTATTTCTACATTTTTAGAAGAAAATGGCAAACTAAAATTATTGAAGTGCAGTTTGTACAATCCATTATCAGTACTTAAACAAATATTGCCTAGTTCATCTTCTACTATCGCATGGATAACTTCATCGGTTAGATTTTCTTGTTCGTTTAGTGCGATAAACTTGTCTGTTATCGGGTTATAATAGTTCAAACCACCGCCATCTG
>NZ_JBYFBY010000049.1:0-228 GCF_057652195.1 Pedobacter sp. T50_32
ACCTTAGCCTACTCGAGTTATGACACGCAGGTTTATTTGTACGTCTTTGGTTTGACGATGGTATTACCCTAGCCAATTTAGGCAGTCAGCGTTTCGCTGAATGTGAGGTCGGGTTGTACAAGTCCGTTGCCATTATCAACAGTATCAACCGTTGGGCAGGTACGAACTGGAAAGCCGAAGCAAGTAAATTTGAAAATGACAGTTAGGACTGGTTGCCCGAAAACGCAG
>NZ_JBYFBY010000050.1:0-228 GCF_057652195.1 Pedobacter sp. T50_32
GGTCGGACAGATCCTGCATCACTATCTGCCCCAATACCTGCTCCATCTACCAGATTTTAAGATCCATAGTGATTTTATGCGGTAGTGGTTTAGGATCTCTAAGACGCTACTTTGTATATTTTAGAGAAGCACCCATTCCTGGTCCTCATTGTCAGTGCCAGCGTAGAATCGTCCATTCTGCGTCTGATAGATTACCTTGAGGTGTTCGTTGGGGGACAAATGAGCTTT